>BMSM01000008.1 GCA_014649155.1 Streptomyces griseoviridis
TTCGCGGACCAGGCGGTCGTGGGTGTGGGCGTTGCCGAAGACCCAGCCGGCGCCGTGGATGTAGAGGACGACGGGCAGGGTGCCCTCGGCCCCGGCGGGCCTGACGATCCGGGCGCGGACGGAGCCGGTCGGGCCGCCCTCGACGGTGATCCACTCCTCGTCCACCGCCGGCTTGGCGATGTCACCGGACTGGACCTCGTCCACCGTCTTGCGGCCCTCGACCGGACCCAGGTCGGCCAGGTACGGGGGCGTGTTGGTCGCCTCGGCGAACGCGGCAGCGGCGGGTTCCAGCACCGGCTGCACCGGCTCGTACACGTAGGACATTGCGAACTCCTGATACCTCGTGGGTGTGCCGGTCGGTCCGGCGTGACTGTCCGAAGGTGCGAAACCCGCTGGACGGCGGCCACGTTAGGACGCGGGAACAGCACGTGTTTGCGTGCGTGCGCACTCGCTCTGACCACACAGCGCACAGCCGGACGGGCGGCGAAGGCCCGTGCGGTGTCTTACGAGGCAGTCCCGCGCCGACCGGGCGGCGCACCCGCCGCCGTCGTGCGCTGTCGGCGCAACCGCCGTGCGCTCAGCGGCGATTCCCGGCATGCCGGTCGAGGCACCCTGGCCCGGCCCTGGCATCTTCCCGCGCGCAGTCCACAGGAATCCGAGGCCATGCCCGAACCAGTACACCCCGCGGCGGGAAACGGCGAGAGTCTCTCCACCGTGATCATCGCCGCCCTCGCCAACCTGGGCATCGCCCTGGCCAAAGCGGTCGCCGGCCTGATCAGCGGTTCCAGCGCGATGGTGTCGGAAGCCGCGCACTCGGTCGCCGACACGGTCACGGAGGTGCTGCTGCTCACGTCCCTCAGACGCAGCGAGCGCCCCGCCGACGAGGAGCACCCTCTCGGCCACGGCCCGGAACGCTGGGTCTGGGCCCTGCTCGCCGCCGTCGCCACCTTCGTCGGCGGTGCCGTCTTCTCCCTCTACGACGGCGCCCACACCCTGATCGCGGGCGAGGATCTCGGTGACCCACTGGTGTCGTACATCGTCCTCGCCGTCGCCTTCCTGCTGGAGGGTTACTCGCTGCGGACGGGTCTGAGGCAGGCACGCGGGGAGGCGGCCCGGTTCGAGGTGCCCGTCGGACGCTTCCTGCGCCGCACTCCCGACACCGCCGTCAAGGCCGTGGTGCTGGAGGACTCCACGGCCCTGATCGGCCTGCTGCTCGCGGCCGCCGGTCTGCTCGGGGGACAGCTCACCGGCCAGGCCGCCTGGGACGGTCTGGCCTCCCTGTGCATCGGGGCGCTTCTGCTGTACGTGGCCTGCGTGCTGGGCCGGTCCAACGTCGAATTCCTGATCGGGCGCGCGCTTCCCGCCGACGTCAGGCAGCGGATACGCGCCGAGCTGCTGCGAGTCGAACACATCGAGAGCGTCCTGGAACTGACCACGCTCGTGCAGGGGCCCCAGGAGGCGCTGGTCGCGGCCAAAGTCGATTTCCATGGATCGGCGACAGCGGCGGACATCGAACGGTCCTGTGAAGAAGCCGAAGGACGACTGAGAACACTGCTCCCCGCGGTCAAACGGCTCTACCTCGACCCGACGCCCGCGTTCGGACGGGCCGCGCGAAAGAGCTAGCCGCCATCAGGGCACGCGGGCGGTCCACTCCGGGTCGCTGAACTTGCTGTCGGCGAGTTCCTTCGCGCGGGCCATCTCCTCGTCGGTGACGCGGCCCTCGGCCAGCCCGTAGCGGCCGCGGAAGGAGGCGAGCATCCGCTCGATGACAACCTCACGGGGCAGGCCCGTCTGGCGGCGGAGCGGGTCGACGCGCTTCTTCGCGCTCCTGGTGCCCTTGTCCGACATCTTCTCCTTGCCGATGCGGAGCACCTCCAACATCTTGTCGGCGTCGATGTCGTAGCTCATGGTGACGTGGTGCAGGACCGCGCCGGGGCCGCCGCCGGTGCCGACCACGCGCTTCTGGGCGGCGCCGCCGATCTTGCCGGCCTCGGTGGCGATGTCGTTCAGTGGCTGGTACCACGCCTTGATGCCCATGTCGCCGAGGGCGCCCAGCACCCAGTCGTCGAGGTAGGCGTAGCTGTCCTGGAAGGACAGGCCCTGCACGAGTGCCTCGGGCACCGAGAGCGAGTACGTGATGGTGTTGCCCGGCTCCACGAACATCGCACCGCCGCCTGAGATCCGCCGTACGACCTCCACACCGTGCCGGGCGGCGCCCTCGGGGTCCACCTCGTTGCGCAGCGACTGGAAGCTGCCGATGATCACCGAGGGGGAGGCCCACTCCCACACGCGCAGCGTCGGCGGACGCCGGCCGGCGGCGACCTCAGCGGTGAGGACCTCGTCGAGGGCCATGTGCAGGGCGGGGGACTGGGGCGCCTCGTGGATGAGCTGCCAGTCGTAGTCGGTCCAGTCAGTGGCGTGCGCGAGCGCCCGGCGCACGGCGACGGCGACGCCTTCCGCGGTCAGCCCGTACATCACGGTGCCCGGCGGGAGCGCCGCGTCGATCCGGGCGGCGAGTCCGGCCGCGTCGGTGTCGGCCGGGGCGCCTTCCAGCGCGCGGTTCAGCGCGTCCAGCGCCTCGTCCGGTTCGAGGAAGAAGTCGCCCGCCACGCGCGGCCGGCGCAGCACGCCGTCCTCGACCTCCACGTCCACGACGACCAGCTTGCCGCCGGGGACCTTGTACTCACCGTGCACCGATCCGCCTCCGTGTTCCCGTACAGGCGTATTTCTCCGCAGATTCCTGATACGAAGCGGGAACGCCGGGCACGACCCGGGTGTTCCCGGCCCCGCGCGACGGTGCTGCGCCGGGCCGGGAACGGCCGGTCAGCGGTGGCCGGCCGCCGCCTGGAGCCACCGGGCGTCGGCGGCGACCAGCCGGGCCGCGCCGGCGGGCAGGTCACCGCGCCGGGCCGCCTTCTCGGCCTCCGCCGCCAGCTTGCCGTACGCGCCGCGCGCGAGGCGGTCAAGGAGACCGGCGACGGTCTTCGGCTGCCCGCCGGAGGCCAGGACGAGGTGGCCGAGCCCGGCCGGGTCCGCCCGCACCGTGAACGTGCTCGTGGTGGTCGCCGTACCGCCCGCGCCGAAGACCGCGACGCGCACGGTGTGCCGCCCGGCCGTCAGCTTCGCCGCGTCCAGGGTGTCGCCGGCCGCGCGGCGCACTCCGTCCACGGTGATCTCGGTCCTCGACGCGTCCGCGTGCTCGGTGCCGACGGCGAGGACCGGCCGCTGGGCGCGGTCAAGGACGGCACCGTCGGCCGGGGAGGCGACCGTCGCGGCCGGCGCGGGCACGGGGACCTGCCGGCCCTGCGCCTGGTTCCAGCCGGACAGCTCGGCCGGACGGTTGGTGATGACCGCGTCGACGCCGTAGCCGTCGTAGGTCTTCCACCGGTCCGCCGAGTCCACCGTCCACACCATGGTGGCCACGCCGGCCGCGTGCAGCGCGTCCACCACCTCGGGGCGGGTCTCCAGGGCCGCGCCGCTCGGGTTGTACGAGGTCAGGCCCAGCTCCTTCGCCACGGCGACGGGGTCCGCGTCGAGGGTGCCGACCAGCAGGCCGAGCGGCAGCTCCGGCGCCAGCTCGCGCACCCACCTCAGGTGGACCCGGCTGAAGCTCTGCACGAAGACCCGGCCGGTCATCCTCTCGGCCCGTACGACGTCGAGCATGGCCGCGACCTGCGCTTTGCTGTCCGCCCGCTTCACCTCCAGCAGCAGGTCGCCGCCCCGGGTCCGCAGGTCGGCGAGCTGCTCCCGCAGCGTCGGGACGTGCGCGCCGGCGAAGGCCGGGGCGAACCAGGAACCGGCGTCCAGCCGGTCGATCTGCGCCGAGGTCAGGGTGGTGATGTCACCGCTGCCGTCGGTGGTGCGGTCGACGGTGTTGTCGTGCATCAGGTACGGGACGCCGTCCGCGCTGAGCTGGACGTCGTTCTCGATGAGGTCCGCGCCGCCGCGCCGGGCGACCTCCTGGGCGTCCATCGTGTTCTCGGGGGCCGCCGAGGAGGCGCCCCGGTGGGCGACGACGGTGAGCGGGGCGCCCTCGGGGCGGAGGTAGCCGTTGGGGGCGAGCGCGGTGACCTTCACGTCGTCGAAGGAGACCTCGGCGCCGTTGACGACCAGGGCGAGACCGCCGTCGGCGGAGCGCTGGAGCCGGTTGGTCCGCATGAGCTGCCGCCCGTCCAGGAACCAGGCGGCCCGGTGGCCGTGCACCTCCACGCGGACCTTGACGTCCCGGCCGGTGGCGGCGGCGCGCGGGGCGGCGGCGGTGTCGGTGACGTTCCAGGCGCCGGCCGGGGTGAGCTGGGCGAACTCCACGCCGTTGGCGGCGGTGCTGCCGCTGCGCAGGGTGGCGATCCACCAGGGGGTCGCGCCGGAGGCGGGCACGTCCAGGCCGAGGGCGAACCAGCGGGTGGCCTCGGCGACGGACTCGAAGCGGGCGGTCGCCTCGAAGCGGTAGTCCGCCAGATGCGGACCGAACGTCAGCTTCTTCGTGCCGGAGGCGGCCCTGCCGACCAGCCGGCCGTCCCTCACCTGCCAGTCACCGTCCACGGCACGCCAGTTCGCGGGTATGCCACCGGAGTCGAAGTCCTCGGAGACGACCACGTCACCGGGGCGCGGCGCGGCGTCCTCGGCGTGTGCCGCGGCGGGGGCCAGGGACAGCAGGGCGAGGGAACCGGCGGCGGCGAGCGCCGTGGCGAGACGGCCGCGCGCGGAACGGGGTCTGCCGGACGGTGAGCCGGCCGGGGTTTCCATGGTGGAAGACGTCATGGCAGCGGAGGCTAGGCGCGCCCGGCCAGCGGAAGGCGACCTGATCATGAAGGCCGGGGGAATCCCCGGGAAGCGGCGAGGTGCCGGCCCGGGCATACCGTACGGCGGTCCGCGCAGGACCCGGCACCCCATGAGGGACGGCGGGCGGGCGGACGCACCTCGTGTTCGTCCCGCTGCCACCCGGCGTGCACCCGCCCGGCGGGCGCTGTCAGTGGCGCGTGCTCTCATGGAGGCATGATCGAGCACGACGGAACCATCGACGAGTTTCTCAGCCGCCACGCCGACGAGGTGGAAGAGGCCGTCCGCAAGGCGGCCGCCCAGGAGATCATGCCGCGCTGGCGCCGGCTCGCGGCCCACGAGATCGACCAGAAGACCGGCCCGCACGACCTGGTGACCGACGCCGACCGGGAGGCCGAGCGGTATCTCACCGAGGCGCTGGGCGCCCTGCTCCCCGGCTCGGTGGTGGTCGGCGAGGAGGCGGTGCACGCCGACCCGGCCACCTACGACGCGGTGCGCGGTGACGCGCCGGTGTGGATCGTCGACCCCGTCGACGGGACCCGGCAGTTCGTCCACGGCGACACCGGTTTCTGCACGCTGGTCGCGCTCGCCCACCGCGGCGTCCTGCTCGCGTCCTGGACCTACGCCCCCGCCCGCGACCAGTGCGCCACGGCGGTCCGCGGCCGGGGCGCCTTCCTGGACGGCGAGCGGCTGTTCGCCGGGGTGCCCGAGCCCGGCCGCGACCTGCGCGTCGCCACGTCCCACCCGGACTTCACCACGGACGAGGAGAAGCGCGTCCTGCGGGCCCTCGACGTCCCCGGTGTCGCACCCCGCCCCTGCGGCTCGGCCGGCCTGGAATACCTCGCCGTCGCCCGCGGCGAGCTGGACGGCACGGTGTTCGGCTGGGAGGCCGCCTGGGACCACGCCGCCGGACTGCTCCTCGTCGAGGAGGCCGGCGGCACCCAGCTCACCGTCACCGGCGAGCCGTTCCGCACAGCCGGGGGCAACGCCCTGCCGTTCACCGCGGCCCGCGACGCGGCCACCGCCCGCCGGATCGTCGCGCTCCTGTCGGGCACGGCCGCCTGACACCGGTCCGCCGGGGGTTGCCGGGCTGTGCCCACGCCCACCGGCCACGGGGCCTGTGCCACGCCGGCGGCTGCTGGGCTTGGGCCCACACCCGGAGGCCGCCGGGTTTCGACCTGCGTCCGGTGGCCGGCCGGCCCGCGCGCATGCCCGGTGGTCACCGGTCTTGCCCCGCGTGCGGTGGCTGCCGGTCCCGCACCCGCGTGCGGTGATCACCGGTCCTGCACCCGCGTCCGACGGCCGCCGGACCCGCACCCACGCCCGGTGGTCGGCCGGGCCGCGTCCATGTCCAGTGGTCACCGGTCCTGCACCCGCGTCCGACGGCCGCCGGACCCGTACCCACCCTCGGGGGTCGCAGTCTCCTGCTCACGTCCGGTGTGCGCCGGGCCTCCACGCGTGCCCGGGGCCGCCGGGCCCGCACCTACCTTCGGGGGTCGCAGTCCCCTGCTCTCGTCCGGTGTGCGCCGGGCCTCCACGCGTGCCCGGGGTCGTCGGGCCCGCACCTACCTTCGGGGGTCGCAGTCCCCCGCTCTCGTCCGGTGTGCGCCGGGCCTCCACGCGTGCCCGGGGCCGCCGGACCCGTACCCACCCTCGGAGGCCGCAGACCCCCCGCCCACGCCCGAAGGCCACCGGCCCCCGCCCACGCCCGGCCCCCGCCGAAACGCGGGCCCTATCCTGGTCCCCCTGGCCATCGGCTGACGAAGGAGTCCGAAGGTGCCGTCGATGCTCGATGCGGTCGTGGTGGGTGCGGGACCGAACGGACTGACCGCTGCCGTGGAACTGGCCCGGCGCGGCCTCTCCGTCGCCGTCTTCGAGGCCCGTTCCACGGTCGGCGGCGGCGCCCGCACCGAGGAACTGACCCTGCCCGGCTTCCGGCACGACCCCTGCGCCGCGGCCCACCCCCTCGCCGTCAGCTCACCGGCCTTCCGCGCCCTCCCCCTGGACCGCTACGGCCTGCGGTGGCTGCACGCCGAGCTGCCCATGGCCCACCCCTTCCTCGACGGTTCGGCCGCCGTGCTGGCCCGGTCGGTGGGCGCGACCGCCGCCTCCCTCGGCCCGCGTGACGCGGGCACCTACCGCCGCCTGGTCGCGCCGTTCCTGCCCCGCTGGGACACGCTGGTCCGGGACTTCATGTCCCTGCCGCTGACCGCGCTGCCCCGCGACCCGGTCACCCTGGCCCGCTTCGGCCTCGCCGGACTCCCCCCGTCGACCTGGCTGATGCGCCGCTTCCGCGACGAGAAGGCCCGGACCCTGCTGGCCGGACTCGTCGCGCACGTCATGGCCCCGCTCGGTGGCTTCGCCACCTCCGCCATCGGCCTGGTCTTCCTCCTCGCCGCGCACGCCCGGGGCTGGCCGGTGGCGCGCGGCGGCTCCCAGGCGATCTCCGACGCGCTCACCGCGTACCTCACCGACCTCGGCGGCGCCGTGCACACCGACTACGAGGTCAAGCGGCTGGACGACCTGCCGCCCGCCCGCGCCTACGTCTTCGACACCTCGCCCACCGCGCTCGCCCGCATCGCCGGCTTCGGCCGGGCCTACGACGGCTACCGGTACGGCCCCGGCGTCTTCAAGATCGACTACGCGCTGGACGGCCCCGTCCCGTGGACCGCGCCCGAGGCCCGCGCCGCCGGCACCGTGCAGGTCGGCGCCGACAGCGCGGAGATCGGCACCGCCCTGCACGACGCCTCCCGCGCGGGCCGCGCGCCCGAGAAGCCCTTCCTGATCACGGTGCAGCCCAGCGTCGTGGACCCCACCCGCGCCCCGGCCGGCCGGCACGTCTTCTGGGTGTACGGCCACGTCCCGAACGGCTGGACCGGCGACCTCACCGAAGCCGTCGAACGCCAGCTGGAGCGGTTCGCCCCCGGCTTCCGCGACCGGGTCCTCGCCCGCGCCACCGCCGGCCCGCCCCAACTGGCCGCCCGCAACGCCAACTACGTCGGCGGAGACATCGCCTCCGGCGCGGTCTCCGGCCTCCAGGCCCTGCTGCGCCCCCGGCCCACCCTCTTCCCCTACGCCACCCCGCACCCGGCGGTCTTCCTCTGCTCCTCCGCGACGCCCCCCGGCCCCGGGGTACACGGCATGTCGGGACACAACGCGGCGAAAGCCGTCTGGCGAAGGCTGAGGCAGACATGACGGACCCGACCGGACCCGCGCCCGCGCTCACGCTGGCCCAGGGCGACATCACCCGCGAGCACGCCGACGCGCTCGTCAACGCGGCCAACTCCTCCCTGCTCGGCGGAGGCGGCGTCGACGGGGCCATCCACCGGCGCGGCGGCCCGGCCGTCCTCGCCGCCTGCCGCGACCTGCGCGCCTCCCGGTACGGCAGGGGCCTGCCCACCGGACAGGCGGTCGCCACCACCGCCGGCGACCTGGACGCGCGGTGGGTCATCCACACCGTCGGCCCGGTGTACGGCGCTCCCGGTGCCGATCCGTCCCTGCTCGCGTCCTGCTACCGCGAGTCCCTGCGGGTCGCCGACGAGCTCGGCGCCCGGACGGTGGCCTTCCCCGCCATCTCCACCGGCGCCTACGGCTGGCCGCTGGACGAGGCCGCGCGCATCGCCGTGGCGACCGTCCGGGCCACCCCCACCCGGGTCGAAGAGGTCAGGTTCGTCCTCTTCGACGACCGGGCCCACGCGGCGTTCGCCGCACAGCTGGACTGACCGGCCGACCGCGCCCCTCGCGCACGCCCTCTCACCGGCTCCTCCCGCCCGCAGGTGCGCTCCGCCCCCACCTCACGCTTTAATTGCGACTGATGCGCAACAGCGCAGCCATCTCAACAGATGCTTGGATCGCCATGTCGACAAGGGTGGGGGACACATGAGGACCCGTCGGATACGAGGCGCCGCCGTCGTGGCCGCGCTGGCCGTGGGCGCCGGCGCCTGCTCCGCGCCGGGAGGCACCGACGGCGCCGGCGCGGACGGGAAGGCGGGCGGGTCCGTCGTGATCGGGGTGGCCTCCGAACCGGACACGCTCAGCCCGCTGCTCGGCTACGGCAAGGACGGCAACTCCAAGATCTTCGACGGGCTGCTCGCCCGCGACACCGACCTGCGGCTCAAGCCCGCGCTGGCGAAGGCCCTCCCGGAGATCGGCGACGGCGGGCGGACGTACACCTACCGCCTGCGCGAGGGCGTGGAGTTCAGCGACGGCGAACCGCTCACCGCCGACGACGTGGTCTACACGTACGAGACGATCCTCGACCCGGCCACCAACACCACCGCGCGCAGCGAGCTGGACGCCGTCGAGAGCGTCCGGGCGGACGGCGACCACACGGTGGTGTTCAGGCTGAAGTACCCCTACGCGCCGTTCGCCGCGCGCACCGTGCTGCCCGTGGTGCCCGAGCACGTGGCGGGCCGGCAGGACCCCAACACCGGCTCCTTCAACACGAAGCCGGTCGGCACCGGCCCGTACACGCTCGTCGACTGGCGCAAGGGCGAGAAGCTCACCTTCGCGGCCAACCCGCACTACTGGGGCGGCGCACCGGCCGTGAAGTCCCTCACCATGGCGATCGTCGCCGACGACAACGTCCGCGCGACCCGCCTGCGCTCCGGCGACCTGGACGGCGCGGTCCTGCCGCCCGACCTCGCCGCGACCTTCGCCGACGACCGCGGCAGACGCACGTACGAGGCGAAGACCTACGACTTCCGGGCCGTCACCCTCCCCACCGCCGGCCCGGTCACCGGGGACCGGGCGATCCGCCGGGCGCTGGACGCCGCCGTGGACCGCCGGGCCATGGTCGACCGCATCCTCGACGGCGCCGGCCTCCCGGCGTACGGGCCGCTGCCCGCCGACGACCCCTGGTACACCGAGGACATCGAACGCGACCAGGACCTCGGCGCGGCCCGCCGCCTCCTGGACCGGGCGGGCTGGAAGGAGGGCGGCGACGGCGTCCGCGCCAAGTACGGACGGCGGGCCGCGTTCACCCTCTACTACCCCTCCGGCGACAAGGTCCGCCAGGACCACGCCCTCGCCTACGCCTCCGACGCCAGGAAGGCCGGCATCGAGGTGAAGGCGGAGGGCGCCACCTGGGAGGTCATCGAACCCCGGATGGGCCGGGACGCCGTCCTGGCCGGCTTCGGCAGCGTCGGCGACCCCGACTTCGGCCTCTACACCCTGCTGCACTCCTCCCTCGCCGGCGACGGCTTCAACAACATGGCCCGCTATGACGTCCCGGCCGTCGACAAGGCCCTCGACGCCGGCCGCCGCGGCCAGGACCCCGGCACCCGCCGCACCGCCTACGACACGGTCCAGCGGGCCCTCGTCGACGACCCCGGCTACACCTTCCTCACCCACATCGACCACCTCTACGTCCTCGCCGACCGCTGGGACGGCCCCAGCACCCAGCTCGAACCGCACGAGCACGGCTTCGCCAGCGGTCCCTGGTGGAACGTCGAGGAGTGGCGGCCCCGGGCATGAGCGCGCTCCCCTGGGGAGCGATGGCCCGGCTGACGGGGCGGCGGGCGCTGTCCGCCGCCCCCGTCCTGGCCGGAGTCACCTTCGGCGTCTTCGCCCTCGCCGCCGCCTCCCCGTTCGATCCCGTCAAGGCGTACGCCGGCACCGCCGCGCTCGGCGCCGACCAGGAGACCCTGGACCGGCTCCGCGCCAACCTCGGCGCCGACGAGCCCTTCGTCACCCGCTGGTGGGAGTGGCTGACCGCCGCGCTCGGCGGCGACCTCGGCCACTCCGGCGTGCTGCGGCAGCCGGTCGCCCAGGTCATCACCGAACGCCTCGGCTGGTCCGCGCTGCTGTGCGCAACCGCCTTCACCGCCGCCGTGCTCACCGGCACCGTGCTCGGCGTGCTGGCCGCCCGGCGCCCCGGCTCGCTCCTGGACCGGGCGGTGACCTCCCTCGCCTACGTCCTGGAGGCGGCCCCGGTCTTCTGGACCGGGCTGCTCGCCGTCTGGCTGTTCGCCCTCGAGTGGCCCCTCCTGCCGGCCGGCGGCCTCACCGACACGGCCGCCGGACACGTCACCCCCGCCCAGGTCGCGAGCCACCTCGTCCTCCCCGCGAGCGTCCTCGCCGTCTCCCAGCTGCCCTGGTTCACCCTGTACGTCCGCCAGGGCGTCGGCGACGCCCTCGCGGAGGACCCGGTGCGCGGCGCCCGCGCCCGCGGCCTCGGTGAAGCCACCGTGCTGCTCGGCCACGCCCTGCGCTCGGGACTGCTGCCGGTGCTCACCCTCATCGGCTCCCGCGTGCCCGAACTCATCACCGGCGCCCTGCTGGTGGAGACCGTCTTCAGCTGGCCCGGCATCGCCTCGGCCACCGTCGAGGCCGCCACCGCCGTCGACTTCCCGCTGCTCGCCGCGCTGACCACCCTCGCCACCGCCGCCGTCCTCGCCGGAAACCTCCTCGCGGACCTGCTCTACGGACTCTTCGACCCGAGGGTGAGGCTCAGTGACCTCTGAGACCCCGACGACCAGGACGACCACCACGACCGAGACCACCACCAC
Organism: Streptomyces griseoviridis; assembly: GCA_014649155.1. Lineage (GTDB taxonomy): Bacteria > Actinomycetota > Actinomycetes > Streptomycetales > Streptomycetaceae > Streptomyces > Streptomyces griseoviridis. The sequence continues at coordinate 11,289 of BMSM01000008.1, forward strand.
GACCACCACGACCAAGGCGACCAAGGTGACCAAGGTGACCGCGGCTGCCGCCGGCGCCCTCACGGCGGCGGCCCGCGGTGGTGCCCGCCGCCGCACCCTGCGCCTGCGCGTCTCCGCCACGCTGCTCGCCGCGGCCGTGCTGGCCGTGCTGCTCGTCCCGCCGTTCGTCCGGCTCGACCAGCAGGCGGTCGACCTCGCGGCCGAGCTGCTGCCGCCGAGCGCCGCCCACCCCTTCGGCACCGACGACGTCGGCCGCGACCTGCTGCTGCGCTGCGTGTACGGGCTGCGCGTCTCCCTGCTGGTCGGGGTCGCGGCGGCACTCACGGCGACCGTCGTCGGCACCGCGGTGGGCGCCGCCGCCGGGGCGCTGGGCGGCTGGTTCGACCGGTGCGTCATGCGGCTGGTCGACGCCTTCTCCGCCGTACCGCACCTGCTGCTCGGGGTGTTCATCGTGGCGCTGTTCCGCCCCGGGGTGGGGCCGGTGGTCGTCTCGGTGGCGCTCACCCACTGGCTGTCCACCGCCCGTATCGTCCGCGCCGAGGTGCTCTCCCTGCGCTCCCGGCCCTATATCGACGCCGCCGTCTCCGGGGGCGCGTCCCGGTGGCGGGTGACGGTACGGCACCTGCTGCCCGGGGTGCTGCCGCAGGCCGCGCTGGCCGCCGTACTGATGGTGCCGCACGCCATGTGGCACGAGTCGGCGCTCTCCTTCCTCGGGCTCGGCCTGCCCACCCACCTGGCGAGCCTCGGCAACCTCATCCAGGACGCCCGCGGCTCCCTGCTCACCGGGCAGTGGTGGCCGACCCTCTTCCCGGGCCTGTTCCTCATCGTCCCCACCCTCGCCGTCGCGGGCCTCGCCGGGGCGTGGCGGGAGCGGATCAACCCCCGCCGCCGATCGGAGCTGATGCTGTGACGCCGCCCCAGCCACCCCAGCCGTCCCCCTCACCCGTGCCGGACGCGCCGGACGCGCCGGACGCGCCGGACGCGCCGACCGCCCCCGTCCTCTCCGTCCGCGGCCTCACCGTGCGGTTCCTGATGCCCGGCGGACGGCGCGTCGCCGCCGTCACCGACGTCCGCTTCGACGTGCGGCCCGGCGAGTGCCTCGCCCTGATCGGCGAGAGCGGCTGCGGCAAGTCCGTGCTGACCTCCGCCCTCCTCGGCCTGCTCCCCGGCAACGCCCGCACCACCGGCTCCGCCCTCCTCGGCGACCTGGACCTGCTCACCGCCGACGAGCGCACCCTCGCCCGCACCGTACGGGGCCGCCGGATCGGCCTGGTCCCGCAGAGCCCGGCCGCCCACCTCACCCCCGTCCGCACCGTCCGCTCCCACCTGTCGGAGACCGTCGCGGCCCTGACCGGCGTCCGGGGCCGTACCGCCCGCCGCGCCGCCGCCGAGGCCGCCGCCGCCCGTGCCGCGTTCCCCGCAGGGCACCTCGACCGCCACCCGCACGAACTGTCCGGCGGCCTCGCCCAGCGCGCCGCCACCGCCCTCGCCCTGGTCGGCGACGCGCCCCTGCTGCTCGCGGACGAGCCGACCACCGGCCTCGACCGCGACCTGGTGGACCACACCGTCGACGCCCTGCGCCGCCACGTCGACGCCGGTCCGGACGGCACCGGCCGGGCCCTGCTGATGATCACCCACGACCTGGCCGCCGCCGCCCGCGTCGCCGACCGCGTCGCCGTCATGTACGCGGGCCGCGTCGTCGAACTCGCCGACGCCGCCGCCTTTTTCGGCGCTCCCGGCCCCCGCCACCCCTACAGCCGGGGCCTGCTCCAGGCCCTGCCCGACCGCGCCTTCACCCCCATCCCCGGCCTGCCCCCGGAGCTGACCGACCTGCCCGCCGGCTGCGCCTTCGCCGCCCGCTGCGCCCGCGCCACCGACCGCTGCGCCACCCCGCCGGGACCCGCCGACCCGGTCGCCTGCCACCACCCGCACCCCGCCGCCCCGGAGGCCACCCGTGCTTGACCTGCGCTCGGTCACCGCCGGATACACCCGGGGCGCCCCCGTCCTGCGGGACGTCTCCCTGACCGTCGCGCCCGGTGAGGCGGTCGGCCTGCTCGGCCCCAGCGGCTGCGGCAAGTCCACCCTCGCCCGGGTCGCCGCCCTGCTGCACCGGCCGGACGCGGGCACCGTCACCGTGGACGGCGAGCCGGTACGCCGCTGGCGGCACCGCGCGCCGCGCGACCTGCGCACCGCCTTCGGCGTCGTCTTCCAGCAGGCCCGGCAGGCCGCCGACCCCCGGCTCCGGCTGGCCGACCTGATCGCGGAGCCGCTGCGGGCCACCGGCCGCCGCGCCGAGGTGGCGCGGCGGGTCCCCGAACTGGCCGCCGCGGTCGGCCTCACCGGCGATCTGCCGGCCCGCCGCCCGCACGAGGTCAGCGACGGCCAGCTCCAGCGCGCCTGCCTGGCCCGCGCCCTGGTGCTGCGCCCGCGCTGGCTGGTGTGCGACGAGATGACCGCGATGCTCGACGCCTCCACCACCGCCGCGCTGGTCGCCGTGGTCGAGGAGTACCGCGCCGCCACCGGCGCGGGCCTGCTGGCGGTGGGCCACGACCGGGTGCTGCTGGAGCGCTGGTGCGACCGCACGGTCGACTGGGCGCCCGGCTGGACGGCCGCCGGGGCGGCCGACGGGACGCGGAACCAGTCTCCTCAAGACCCCACACATTCCGACAGGGTGATTGATTCGGTTGTGTCCGGGTCCTAGGGTGACCGTGTTTCAGTAACCGCTCCCTCACCGGCAGTCGCCATGCCCCACCACCGCAACTGCCGTTCGCGCACCGTGCGTTGAGCCGCCCCCCGAATCAACGGAAGGCCACGGTCATGCCGCACCCGCCTGTTTCCCCCGCCGCGCCGCCGGTCGTCAGCCGCCGCCGGCTGCTGGAGGGCGGCGCCGCCGTCCTCGGCGCGCTCGCCCTGTCGTCACCGGCCGCCCGCGCCGCCGCCCCCCGCGCGGCCGGCCCCGACGCCGCCCCGGAGTGGAACGACTTCGGTGTCTTCCGGGTCGGCACCGAGCCGCCGCACACCACCCTCATGCCGTACCGGGACGTCCGGCAGGCCCTCGCGGCCGACCGCACCGACTCCCCGTACCGCCTCTCCCTCGACGGCACCTGGAAGTTCGCCTACGCCGACCGCCCCGAGGACCGGGACGCGGACTTCCACCGCACCGACCTCGACGACGGCGACTGGGGCACCATCCCGGTCCCCTCGGTCTGGCAGCTGCACGGCCACGACCGCCCGATCTACCTGAACATCACCTACCCCTACTGGGGCCCCAACGGCCGGGGCGAGGAGCCCCGCCCCCCGGCCGCGCCCACCCGGCACAACCCCGTCGGCCAGTACCGCCGTACCTTCACCGTCCCCCGCGACTGGTCCGGCCGCCGCACCTTCCTCCACTTCGAGGGCGTCAAGTCCGCGCACTACGTGTGGATCAACGGCGAACTCGCCGGGTACGACGAGGACTCCTACACGCCCTCCGAGTACGACATCACCGACCACCTGAAGCCCGGCACCAACCAGATCGCCGTCGAGGTGTACCGCTACGCCGACGGCGACTGGCTGGAGGACCAGGACATGATCCGGCTGAGCGGCATCTTCCGCTCGGTCCACCTCTACTCCACCCCCGCCGTGCACCTGCGCGACTTCCGGCTGGACACCCCGCTGAACGACACCTACGACGACGCCGAACTCGCCGTCACCGCGCACGTCCGGGCGTACGGCGGCGCCGACGCGGGCCGGTACACCGTGGAGACCCAGCTCTACGACACCCGCGGCCACGCCGTCTGGTCCCGGCCGCTGACGGCCACCGCCGACCTCGCCACGGCCGCCGCCGGCCAGGACGTCACCGTCCGCTCGGCCAAGGCCGTCCCGGCGCCGAGACTCTGGTCGGCCGAGCACCCGTACCTCTACACGGCCGTGCTGCGGCTGCGCGATCCCTCGGGGAAGGTGACCGAGACCCTCTCCCACCGGGTCGGCTTCCGCGAGTTCGCCCTGCGGGACGGCCTGATGCGGATCAACGGCAAGCCGGTCTCCCTGCGCGGCACCAACCGCCACGAGATGCACCCCGACCGCGGCACCGCCCTCACCCGCGAGGACCTGGTGCGGGACATCACCCTCATCAAGCGGATGAACATCAACAGCGTCCGCACCTCGCACTACCCGAACAACCCCCTGTGGTACGAACTCGCCGACGAGTACGGCCTCTACCTCGTCGACGAGACCAACCTGGAGACCCACGGCATCCGCGAGGAGTACCCCGGCTCCCACCCCGAGTGGACCGCCGCGTGCGTGGCCCGCGCCCAGAACATGGTGCACCGCGACAAGAACCACCCCTCGGTGGTCATCTGGTCGCTCGGCAACGAGGCCGGCACCGGCTCCGCCTTCACCGCCATGCACGACTGGATCCGCTCCTACGACCCCACCCGCGTCATCCAGTACGAGGGCGACGACCGCCCCGGCATCAGCGACATCCGCTCCGAGATGTACGACACCCCGCAACGGGTCGAGCAGCGGGCGAAGGACACCTCCGACACCCGGCCGTACGTGATGATCGAGTACGCCCACTCGATGGGGAACTCGACCGGCAACTTCAAGAAGTACTGGGACGTCGTCCGCGCCCACGACGTCCTCCAGGGCGGCTGGATCTGGGACTTCGTCGACCAGTCGCTGACCTGGCCGGTCCCCGACCGCATCCTGCTGCGGGAGACCGGCCCCGGCCGGCTGCGCGGCGAGGTCGTCAACCCCAGCGGCACCTTCGACCCCGGCGCCGGCCTGTCCGGCGGCACCCTCTTCGCCCGTGATCCGGGCCTGGACCTCACCGGCTCCCTCACCCTGGAGGCGTGGATCACCCCGCGCTTCCTCGGCTACCACCAGCCGATCGTGGCCAAGGGCGACACCCAGTACGCCCTGAAGCAGAACGGCGGGACGCTGGAGTTCTTCCTCTACTCCGGCGGGCAGTGGATCACCGCCACCTGGGCGCTGCCGGACGACTGGACCGGCCGCGAGCACCATGTCGCCGGGGTCTTCGACGCCGGCGCGGGCACCCTCGCCCTGTACGTCGACGGCACGGTCCGCGCCACCCGCGCCACCACCCGGCGGCCCGAGGTGAACACCGCGCCGCTCGGGCTCGCCACCGACGCCGACAACCCGACCCGCGAGTTCAGCGGCACGATCCGCCGCGCCCGGGTCTACGCCCGTGCCCTGACCGCCGCCGAACTCGCCGCCGACGACCGCTCACCCGGCGACGACGGCGTGCGCTTCTGGTTCGACGCCGCCACCGCCGGCGCCGACCGGGAACGGCCCGAGGGGAAGACCTTCCTCGCGTACGGCGGCGACTGGGGCGACAACCCCAACGACGGCGCCTTCGTCGCGGACGGCCTGATCACCGCCGACCGCCGCCACACCGGCAAGGCCGCCGAGGTCAAACGCGTCTACCAGGCGATCGACGTACGGCGGCGGTCCGGCGGCCCCGGCGCGGTGACCCTGGTCAACGAGTACCTCTTCACCGATCTGCGCGAGTTCGGCGCCCGCTGGGAACTGGTCGCCGACGGCGAGGTCGTCCGGCACGGCCGGCTGACCCGCGACCAGCTCGCCGTCGCGCCCCTGAGCGGAAAGGACATCACCCTCCCGGTCCGGCTGCCGGACGGCCCGGCGCCCGGCACCGAGTACTTCCTCCAGCTCTCCTTCACCACCAGGGAGGACCTCCCCTGGGCGAAGGCAGGCTTCGAGGTGGCCCGCGTCCAGCTCCCCGTCGACGCGGCCGTCCCCGCCGTCACCCCCGTACCCCTGGACCGGGTGCCGGCCCTCGACCTCGACGAGGACGACGACGAGATCACCGTCGACGGCGAGGACTTCACCGTCACCGTCGACCGGCGCAGCGGCCTCATCACCGCCTACCGGGCGCGCGGCATGCGGCTGCTCACCTCCGGCCCCGTGCCCAACTACTGGCGGGCGCCCACCGACAACGACCACGGCAACGGGCAGCACACCCGCAACCGGACCTGGCGCGACGCGGGCGCCCGGCGCGAGGTCACCGGCGTCCGGGTCCGGACGACCGGCGACCGGGCCGTCGAGATCGAGGTCACCGGCACCCTGCCGACCACGACGGAGTCCGCGTACACCACCACCTACACGGTCTTCGGCAACGGCGAGATCAAGGTCGGCCACACCCTGCGCCCGGGCGCCGCGAACCTGCCGTACATCCCGGAGGTCGGCAGCCTGCTGTTCCTGCCGCGCCGCCTGGACCGGCTCCACTGGTACGGGCGCGGCCCCGAGGAGAACCACTGGGACCGCAACACCGGGACCGACGTGGGCCGGTACTCCGGAACCGTCGCCGGGCAGTGGTCCGGGTACATCCGCCCGCAGGAGAACGGCAACAAGACCGACGTCCGCTGGGTGGCGCTCACCGACCGCTCCGGTGCCGGACTGCTCGCCACCGGCGAACCCCTGCTGGAGGTCAACGCCTCCCACTTCACGCCCGAGGACCTCTCGGCCGGGGTGCGGCACGACTACCAGCTCACCCCGAGGGACGCGGTCGTCCTGCGCCTGAACCACCGCCAGATGGGCGTCGGCGGCGACAACAGCTGGGGCGCCCACACCCACGACGAGTTCAAACTCTTCGCCGACCGGGACTACGCCTACGCCTACCGGCTGCGTCCGATCACCGACGTACGGGAGGCGATGACGGCCGCCCGCCGGCCCACGGCCACCTCATAGCCGCATGAGGAGCGGGGAGTCCGGGCAGCCGGGCTCCCATGGGTGACGTACGGGTGGGAGCGTGTTCCTGGACGGACCGGCAGCTCGTCACGAGCGGCTGGTATCCACGCGGGCGACGGGACGCCGAGGGGCGGCTGCGGCACTACGCCTCCCGGCTGCCCGTCGTCGAAGTGGACTCCGGGTACTACGCGTTGCCCAGCCGCCGCAACAGCGAGCTGTGGGTGGAGCGCACCCCGGACGGCTTCCGCTTCGACGTGAAGGCGTTCTCGCTGCTGACCGGGCACCCCACCCGGCCCGAGGCGCTCCCCGCCGACCTGCGGGACGCCGAGCGGGGCCCGGCCCTCCTCGACGAGGTGTGGAAGCGGTTCGCGTACGCCGTCGAGCCGCTGCGCGCGGCCGGGCGGCTCGGTGCCGTGCTGTTCCAGTTCCCGCCCTGGTTCGCGCCCGGCGCCGGCGCCGAGGAGACCCTCGCGGAGTGCGCCGGGCGCACGGCCGGGTGGCCGCTCGCCGTGGAGTTCCGGCACCCGGGATGGTGGGCGGCGGACCGGGCGGACGCCACCGCCGCGCTGCTCACCCGCCTCGGCGCGAGCGCGGTCGGCGTCGATATGGCGCAGGACCTGCCCGGCTCGCTGCCGCCCGTCCTGCCGGTCACCGCCCGCTCCCTGGCCGTCGTCCGGTTCCACGGCCGCAGCCCGCAGTGGGGGAGGGGCAGCAAGGAGGACCGCTTCCGGTACGCCTACGACGTGAGCGAACTCGCCGCGTGGGTGCCCCGGCTGCGGCGCGCGGCCGGGCAGGCCGACGAACTGCACGTGCTGTTCAACAACTGCTGCGCGGACGCGGCCGTGCGCGCCGCCGAGACCATGCGCGACCTGCTCAGCGAGCCGGTTCCGAGTCGCTGATCCCCAGCCGCAGGTGCTCCACGTGGTAGACGGCCTGGTCGAGGAGTTCGGCCACGTGGTCGTCGTGCAGCGCGTAGACGACGGACCGGCCGCGCCGCTCGCCCACCACCAGGCCGAGGTTGCGCAGCAGCCGCAGCTGGTGCGAGCACGCCGACTGCTCCATGCCGACCTCCGCCGCCAACTCGGTCGCGGGCAGCGGCCCTTCGCGCAGCCGGGCCAGGATCAGCAGCCGGGACGGGGTGGACAGGGCCTGGAGCGTGGTGGCGACCTTGGCGACGTTGTCCGCGTCCAGACGCACGCGGGCGGCGTCCTGCGCGGTGATGGCGGCTCCGTGACCCATGCGGCCATCCTACGCACCACGTCCGGCCCGGCCGGGAACGCATGAACGAATGAACGAATGAATGAGTCTTCATGTGTTCCTGTATGGTGTGCGGCGTGTCCACCACCCTTGCCCCCACCGCGCCCGCGACGACGCCCCGCCGCCCGGCGCCCGGCCGCCGTACCCGCGTGCTCGCCCTGCCCGAGGCCCGCTGGGCGCTCGTCTCCCTGCTCGCGTTCCTGGCCGCCCTCACCCTCGACCTGACCGGCACCCCGGCCTGGGCCTACGGCCCGCTCTACGCCCTCGCCTACGCCGCCGGCGGCTGGGAACCCGCCCTGGAGGGCCTGCGGGCACTGCGCGAGAAGACCCTGGACGTCGATCTGCTGATGATCGTCGCGGCGCTGGGCGCGGCGGCCATCGGACAGGTCCTCGACGGCGCCCTGCTGATCGTCATCTTCGCCACCTCCGGCGCCCTGGAGGCCCTGGCCACCGCCCGCACCGCCGACTCCGTCCGCGGCCTGCTCGACCTCGCGCCCGCCACCGCCACCCGGGTCCGCGAGGACGGCACCGAGGAGACCGTCCCGACCTCCGGCCTCGCCGTCGGCGACCTGCTCCTGGTCCGCCCCGGCGAGCGGATCGGCGCCGACGGCACGGTCCTCGACGGCACCGGCGAGGTCGACCAGGCCACCATCACCGGCGAGTCCCTGCCCGTCCTGAAGACCCCCGGCGACGACGTCTTCGCCGGCACCCTCAACGGCACCGGCGCCCTGCGCGTCCGCGTCGGCCGCGACCCGGCCGACTCGGTCATCGCCCGGATCGTCGCCCTGGTCGAGGAGGCGTCCCGCACCAAGGCGCCGACCCAGCTGTTCATCGAGAGGATCGAGCAGCGCTACGCGGTCGGCGTGGTCCTCGCCACCCTCGCCGTCTTCGGCGTCCCGCTCGCCTTCGGCGCCTCCCTCGCCGACGCCCTGCTGCGCGCCATGACCTTCATGATCGTCGCCTCGCCCTGCGCGGTCGTCCTCGCCACCATGCCGCCGCTGCTGTCCGCCATCGCCAACGCCGGCCGGCACGGCGTCCTGGTGAAGTCGGCGGTCGCCATGGAACGGCTCGGCGAGATCGACGCCACCGCTCTGGACAAGACCGGCACCCTCACCGAGGGCACCCCCGAGGTCACCGCCGTACGCCCGCTGCCCGCCGCCGGCCTCGACGAGGACGCCCTGCTCGCGCTCGCCGCCGCCGCCGAGGTGCCCAGCGAGCACCCGCTGGGCCGCGCCGTCGTCACCGCAGCCCGCGCCCGCGGCCTCACCCTGGCTCCCGCCGGGGACTTCACCGCCACCCCCGGCCGCGGTGTGACGGCCACCGTCGCCGGCCGCACGGTGGACGTGGGCCGGGCTCGAACCGCCGCCGACGACGCCACCACCGTGACGGTCACCCGCGACGGCGTCCCCGTCGGCACCCTCGTCCTCACCGACCGGCTGCGCCCCGACGCCGCCGGGGCCACCGCCGCGCTCACCGCCCTCACCGGCACCGCCCCGACCCTCCTGACCGGCGACAACGCCCGCGCCGCCGCCCGCGTCGCCGAGGCCACCGGCCTCACCGAGGTCCGCGCCGACCTCTTCCCCGAGGACAAGGTCACCGCCGTACGCGGCCTCCAGGAGGCCGGCCGCAAGGTGCTGTTCGTCGGGGACGGCGTCAACGACGCGCCCGCCCTGGCCGCCGCCCACGCCGGCGTCGCCATGGGCCGCGCGGGCTCGGACCTCGCGCTGGAGACGGCGGACGCGGTCGTCGTCCGCGACGAGCTGACCGCCGTACCGGCCGTCGTCCGGCTCTCCCGCACCGCCCGCCGGCTCGTCCGGCAGAACCTGGTCATCGCGGGCACCTGCATCACCGTCCTGGTGCTGTGGGACCTCATCGGCCACCTGCCGCTGCCGCTCGGCGTCGCGGGACACGAGGGATCGACCGTCCTGGTCGGCCTGAACGGGCTGCGCCTGCTGCGCGAGTCCGCCTGGCGATCCGGAACACCGCAGGAAGCGTGAGCGCGATGTCGGATTCCCGCCAGAACGGCCGGGCGCGGTGCGTGATGCTGGACCCATGCGAAGGGGAATGCACACCGACACCGAGCGCTGTGTCCGCGCCGTGCGGTCCAAGGACGCGCGGTTCGACGGCTGGTTCTACACGGCCGTCCTGACGACCGGCATCTACTGCCGACCGAGCTGCCCGGTGGTGCCGCCGAAGCCGGAGAACATGACCTTCCTGCCGAGCGCGGCCGCCTGCCAGCAGGCCGGCTTCCGGGCCTGCAAACGCTGCCGCCCCGACGCCGCCCCCGGCTCACCGGAGTGGAACCGGCGCGCCGACCTCACCGCCCGCGCCATGCGGCTGATCGCGGACGGGGTGGTCGACCGCGAGGGCGTGCCCGGCCTCGCCGCCCGGCTCGGCTACAGCACCCGGCAGATCGAACGCGAACTCCTCGCCGAGCTGGGCGCGGGCCCCCTCGCCCTGGCCCGCGCCCAGCGCGCCCAGACCGCCCGCCTGCTGATCGAGACGACGGCACTGCCGATGGCCGAGATCGCCTTCGCCGCCGGGTTCGCCTCGATCCGCACCTTCAACGACACCGTCCGCGAGGTCTACGCCCTCACCCCCGGCGAACTGCGCGCCCGCGCCCCCGGGCCCGGCACCGGCCGGGGCGCGGGCGGCGCCCTCACCCTGCGCCTGCCGTTCCGCACCCCGTTCACCCCGGACAACGTCTTCGGTCATCTCGCCGCGACCGCCGTCCCCGGCGTCGAGGAATGGCGGGACGGTGCCTACCGCCGCACCCTCCGCCTCCCGCACGGCCACGGCATCGCCGCGCTGACCCCCGCCCCCGGCCACATCGCCTGCCGCCTCACCCTCACCGACCTGCGCGACCTGCCCGTCGCCATCAGCCGCTGCCGCCGGCTGCTCGACCTGGACGCCGACCCGGCCGCCGTCGACGGCCAGCTGCGCACCGACCCGGTCCTCGCCCCCCTGGTCGACAAGGCACCCGGCCGCCGCGTGCCGCGCACCGTCGACGAGGCCGAGTTCGCCGTCCGCGCCGTCCTCGGCCAGCAGGTCTCCACGGCCGCCGCCCGCACCCACGCCGCCCGCCTGGTCACCGCCCACGGCGACCCGGTCGACGACCCCGAGGGGGGCCTGACCCACCTCTTCCCCGTCCCGGAGGCGCTCGCGGACGTCGACCCCGCCACCCTCGCCATGCCCCGCACCCGACGCGCGACCCTCACCACCCTCGTCCGCCACCTCGCCGGCGGCACCCTCACCCTCGGCGTCGACAGCGACTGGCCGGCCACCCGGGCACGGCTCCTCGCCCTGCCCGGCTTCGGCCCCTGGACCGCCGACGTCATCGCCCTGCGCGCCCTCGGCGACCCCGACGCCTTCCTCCCCACCGACCTCGGCGTCCGCCGCGCCGCCCAGGCCCTCGGCCTGCCCTCGACCCCCGCCGCGCTCACCGCCCGCGCGGACCGCTGGCGGCCCTGGCGGGCGTACGCCGTCCAGTACCTGTGGGCGACCGACGACCACCCCATCAACGTCCTGCCCGTCTGAGGAGCCGGCATGAAACAGCACACCGTCACCGACAGCCCCTACGGCCCCCTCACCCTGGTCGCCGACGACGGCGTCCTGTGCGGCCTCTACATGACCGGCCAGCGCCACCGCCCGCCCGAGGAGACCTTCGGCGTCCGCGACGCCACCCCGTTCGGCGCCGTCCTCGACCAGCTGGAGTCCTACTTCGCGGGGACCCTGAAGGAGTTCACCGTGCCCCTGCGCCTGCACGGCACACCCTTCCAGCGCACCGTCTGGGACCACCTGCGGACCATCCCCTACGGCGAGACCCGCACCTACGGCGAACTGGCCGCCGCCCTCGGCAACCCCGCCGCCTCCCGGGCCGTCGGCCTCGCCAACGGCCGCAACCCGGTCGGCGTCATCGTCCCCTGCCACCGGGTCATCGGCGCCAGCGGCGGCCTCACCGGCTACGGCGGCGGCCTCGACCGCAAGCGCCGCCTCCTCGACTTCGAACGGGGCGAACCGGAACCGGCGGCCCTCTTCTAGGACGTGGCGGCGCGCTCCGCCGCGCTGCGCTCCACGCAGAACTCGTTGCCCTCGGGGTCGGCGAGCACGGCCCAGCCGGTCCCGTCGGGGTTGCGGCGGTCGTCGACCAGCCGGGCGCCCAGGGCGAGCAGCCGCTCGACCTCCTCGTCCCGGGTGCGGTCCTGGGGCTGGAGGTCGAGGTGCACGCGGTTCTTGGCCGTCTTGGGCTCGGGCACCGTCACGAACAGCAGCCCGGCACCCGCGATCAGGACCTCCGGATCACCTGGGAGATCCTCCGGCTGCAAGGGCTGCCCGAGCACCTCGGACCAGAAGAGGCCGAGACGGTAGGCGTCGGTACTGTCGATGGTCGTGTGGCGTATCGCTGAGGTCATGCCGAGGATTGTGGGCCACCCGGCGGCCTCCCGCACCGGGTTTACGGCGGCCCCGCCGCCCGGCCCGTCAGCGGTCGACCCGGCGGCCGTTCTCCAGCTCCGCCGTGCCCGAGCCGTCCGCGAGGACGTCCAGCGCCGCCAGCACCCGGCCGAGCGTGGCGCCGAGCAGATGCGCGGACAGCTCCTCCCGGGGCACCAGCCGCCAGGACAGCAGCTCCTCCTCCTGGAGCCGGATCGCCTTGAGGTCGTCCTCGGTGAGGACCCCGCCGTCGTACAGGTACGCCACGATCGGCGGCCGGTCCGTCCCGTGCACCCAGTCCACCGCGAGCAGCCGGCCCAGGGTGACGTCGAGGCCGATCTCCTCGGCCGTCTCCCGGCGCGCGCCCTCCCGGGGCGTCTCCCCCTCGTCGGACTCGACGGTCCCGCCGGGCAGCGCCCAGCCCTCGCGGTAGTTGGGCTCGACGAGCAGGACCCGTCCCCCGGCGTCCCGGAACAGGGCGGCGGCACCGGCCAGGACGCGGGGGAGACCGGCGATGTACGTGGCGTAATCCATGGTGGTCATCCCCCGCAGGGTAGCGGCCGGGGGCATGACGGGGAGGGCACGGGCCGGTTAAGGTCACTGCGGCGCGACTGCCTTGACGTGCGCTGACGTGCGCAAGGCCCGAGAGCAAGGGGAGTGCAGGGTGGCTGACGCTGCTGTGGACGGGAACCGGCGGGTCCTCGTCGCCGCGGACAAGTTCAAGGGGTCGCTGACGGCCGTCGAGGTCGCCGAGCGGGTGACGGCGGGGCTGCGCCGCGTCGTCCCCGGCGTGCGGGTCGAGGCGCTGCCGGTGGCCGACGGCGGGGACGGCACGGTCGCCGCGGCGGTCGCGGCCGGGTTCGAACGCCGGGAGGTACGGGTCGCCGGGCCGCTGGGCGCGGAGGTGACGGCGGCGTTCGCGCTGCGCGACGGCACCGCGGTCGTGGAGATGGCCGAGGCCAGCGGGTTGCAGCGGCTGCCGGCCGGTGTCTTCGCCCCGCTGACGGCGTCCACGTACGGCTCCGGGGAACTGCTGCGGGCCGCGCTGGACGCGGGGGCCCGCACCCTCGTGTTCGGGGTCGGCGGCAGTGCCACCACGGACGGCGGCGCGGGCATGCTGTCGGCGCTGGGCGCGCGGTTCCTGGACGCGGGCGGGGAGCCGGTGACGCCGGGCGGCGGCGGGCTCGGCGAGCTGGCCTCCGCCGACCTGTCCGGCCTGGACCCCCGGCTCGCCTCAGTGGAGCTGGTCCTCGCCAGTGACGTCGACAATCCGCTGACCGGCCCGAAGGGCGCCGCCGCGGTCTACGGGCCGCAGAAGGGTGCCTCGCCGGACGACGTGGCGACGCTGGACGCGGGCCTCGCGCACTTCGCGAAGGTCCTGGAGGAGGCCGTGGGCCCGCGGGCCGCCGAGTACGCGGGGGCGCCGGGGGCGGGCGCTGCGGGCGGCATCGGATTCGGGGCGCTGCTGCTGGGGGCCGGGTTCCGGCCCGGCATCGAGGTCATGCTGGACGTGCTGGGCTTCGCGCCGGCGCTGGAGCGGGCGGACCTGGTGATCACCGGCGAGGGCTCGCTGGACGCGCAGACGCTGCACGGGAAGGCACCGGCGGGGGTCGCGGCGGCGGCCCGGGCCGCGGGGCGCGAGGTCGTCGCGGTGTGCGGCCGGCTGGCGCTGGCGCCCGAGGCGCTGGGACGGGCGGGCATCCGGCGGGCGTACCCCCTGACGGACGTCGAGCCGGACGTGGCGACGTGCATCGCGGATGCCGGGCCGATCCTGGAGAGGGTCGCGGAGCGCATAGCCCGCGACTTCCTGAGCTGACCCCCGGCCCTCCGCCCACCCACCCACCCGCCTGTGACGGCACGCTTCCAGCCGACCGTCACAGGCGGGTGGGCGGGAAACGCGGACTCGGCAGTGGCGCCGGGCAACGGAAAAGGGGCCTCGAACCGACCCCCGGTCCAAGGCCCCCAAAAAACCTCCGCGCCGCTACGGCAATTGCGCTGCCCGCGCCTCCCGCCGATTGTCCCGGAAGTTGTTCACCCGCCGAGCCGTCGCGAACAGCGGAATCACCGCGCCCATGACCAGCTGCAACGCGCAGCCCGTCTGGAGCAGCAGCTGTCCGCTCGGCGCGTCGAACGCCCAGCCGGCCAGCAGACCCATCGACAGCACGATCCACGACAGCATCGCCACCGCGAGACGCCCCCGCGGCTTCGGGTACTCCACCCGGCTCACCATCAGCCAGGCCGTCCCGACGATCGCAAGCACCGTCGCCACGAACGGCAGCTCCAGCAGCACGATCGACACGACCGTCAGTGCCCCGAACGGCGACGGCATGCCCTGGAAGGTGCCGTCCTTCACCGTCACGCACGAGAATCTCGCCAGCCGCAGCACCACCGCCAGCAGCACCACGATCGCCCCGACCGCCGCCAGCCGCTGGTGCGCGTCGTCCGCGACCATGCCGTAGACGAGGACGAAGTACGCCGGTGCCAGGCCGAAGCTGATCAGGTCGGAGAGGTTGTCCAGCTCCGCGCCCATCGGCGAGGACCGCAGCTTGCGCGCGACCAGGCCGTCGAACAGGTCGAAGACCGCCGCGCACAGCATCAGGATCACGGCGGTCGCGGCGCTGTGCCGCGCCATGCCGGTCTCCTGGCTGCCCTGGAGGTGCGGGATGAGGATGCCGGTGGTGGTGAAGTACACCGCCATGAACCCGCACGTGGCGTTGCCGAGGGTGAGGGTGTCCGCTATCGACAGGCGCAGCGAGAGCGGCATCTCCTCCTCTTCGAACACCTCGTCGACCTCGTCGGCGGCCTCCGGCACCCAGCCGGCCTTGGTATCCGGATCAATCACGGTCAATGCGAGTCACCCCAGCCACGGTCTTCTGACCGACCTCGACCGCCACCTCCACACCCTCCGGCAGATAGAGGTCGACGCGCGAGCCGAACCGGATCAGACCGATCCGCTCACCCTGCTCGACCTTGGTGCCCTGTGGCACATAGGGGACGATGCGGCGGGCGACCGCGCCGGCGATCTGGATCATCTCGATGTCGCCGAGCTCGGTGTCGAAGTGCCAGACGACGCGCTCGTTGTTCTCGCTCTCCTTGTTGAAGGCGGGAACGAAGCCACCGGGCACGTGCTCGACGGAGGTCACGGCACCGGCCAGCGGGGCGCGGTTGACGTGCACGTTGAGCGGGCTCATGAAGATGGCGACGCGGGTGCGGCCGTCCTTCCACGGCATGATGCTCTGCACCACGCCGTCGGCGGGCGAGACGACCCGGGCCCGGGTGATCTCACGCTCGGGGTCGCGGAAGAACCACAGCATCCCCGCCGCGAGCGCGGTGGCGGGGACGGCGACGGCCTTGGCGACGCCCGAGCGGCGGGCGCGGACCAGGCTGACGGCCGCGGTCGCGACAGTGGGCAGGAGCCACGGCGATGCTCCGCGCGCGAGGCGTACGCCGGCGAGGCTGTCGCGAGGTGCAGAGGTTTGGCTGTGGGGCATGGATGACCTTCGTAGCGGATGATGCCGCGCTTCGGAAACGGGGGACGGCGGCTTTCTCGCGATCGTAGCGGCTCTCACCGACAACTGGGTAAGCCAGGAAGCCGAGTCGGAGGCCGGGACACGCCTACGGGGTGTGATCTTCTTCTCCAAGAAAACACCCCGTATCCGGACATCTAGCCCTGGAATCGATAGTCCTCGAGCAGTCTGCGGCCGATGATCATTTTCTGGATCTCGGCGGTGCCTTCACCGATCAGCAGCATCGGCGCCTCCCGGTAGAGGCGCTCGATCTCGTACTCCTTGGAGAAGCCGTACCCGCCGTGGATCCGGAAGGCGTCCTCCACGACCTCTTTGCAGTACTCCGACGCGAGGTACTTGGCCATCCCCGCCTCAAGGTCGTTTCGTTCGCCTGAGTCCTTTTTGCGTGCAGCGTTCACCATCATCGCATGCGCGGCCTCCACCTTGGTAGCCATCTCGGCCAGCTTGAACTGAATGGCCTGATGCTGGGCGATCGGCTTGCCGAAGGTGTGCCGCTGCTGGGCGTACCGGACCCCCAGCTCGAAGGCGCGCTGGGCGACGCCACAGCCCCGGGCCGCGACGTTCACCCGGCCCACCTCGACGCCGTCCATCATTTGGTAAAAACCCCGGCCGGTGGTGCCGCCGAGCATCCGATCGGCCGGAATGCGCACTCCGTCCATGATCAGCTCGGTGGTGTCGACGCCCTTGTAGCCCATCTTGTCGATCTTCCCGGGGATGGTCAGACCGGGCCGGACCTCACCGAATCCGGGTTCCTTCTCCACCAGGAAGGTCGTCATCGACCTGTGCGGGGCGGTGCCCTCCGGGTGACCCTCGTCACTCCGGACGAGCACGGCCACCAGGGAGGAGGTGCCGCCGTTGGTCAGCCACATCTTCTGGCCGGTCAGGACGTACTCGTCACCGTCCCGGACCGCCTTGGAGGTGATCGCCGACACGTCCGAGCCGAGCGCCGGCTCCGACATCGAGAAGGCGCCGCGGACGTCACCGGCGGCCATCCGGGGCAGGAAGTGGTCCTTCTGCTCCTGGGTGCCGTGCTGCTTGAGCATGTACGCCACGATGAAGTGCGTGTTGATGATGCCGGAGACGGACATCCAGCCGCGGGCGATCTCCTCCACGCACAGCGCGTACGTCAGCAGCGACTCGCCCAGGCCGCCGTACTCCTCGGGGATCATCAGCCCGAACAGGCCCAGCTCCCGCAGGCCGTCGACGATGGCCTGCGGGTACTCGTCGCGGTGCTCCAGCTCGGTGGCGACCGGGATGATCTCCTTGTCCACGAAGTCCCGGACGGTGGCGAGGATCTCCTTCTGGACGTCGGTGAGGCCGTGGGTCTGGGCGAGGCGTGCCATCGGGTCAGCCCTCCTGAAGCTCGGGGCGGCCCGGCTGCTCGCCGCCGCGCGCCGTGATGTAGGTCTCGGTGGGCACCATCACCTTGCGGCGGAAGACGCACACCAGCGTGCCGTCCTGCTTGTAGCCCTTGGTCTCCACGTACACGATCCCGCGGTCGTCCTTGGACTTCGAGGGCCACTTGTCCAGCACGGTGGTCTGGCCGTAGACCGTGTCGCCGTGGAAGGTCGGCGCCACGTGCCTGAGCGACTCGATCTCCAGGTTGGCGATGGCCTTCCCCGAGACGTCCGGCACCGACATGCCCAGCAGCAGGGAGTAGATGTAGTTGCCCACCACCACGTTCTTGCCGAAGTCGGTCGTGCTCCCGGCGTAGTTGGCGTCCAGGTGGAGCGGGTGGTGGTTCATGGTGAGGAGGCAGAAGAGATGGTCGTCGTACTCGGTGACCGTCTTGCCGGGCCAGTGCTTGTAGACCGCGCCGACCTCGAACTCCTCGTAGGTGCGTCCGAACTGCATGGCCCTCAGCCCTCCGGGATCTCGAACGCCGAGGTGCGCTTCATGCCGGCGGCGCGGCCCTTGCCCGAGATGACCAGCGCCATCTTGCGGCTGGCCTCGTCGATCATCTCGTCGCCGAGCATCGCCGAGCCCTTCCTGCCGCCCGCCTCGGACGTGTAGTAGGCGTACGCGTCCAGGATCAGCTCGGCGTGGTCGTAGTCCTCCTGGGAGGGGGAGAACACCTCGTTGGCCGCCTCCACCTGGCCCGGGTGGAGCACCCACTTGCCGTCGAAGCCGAGGGCGGCGGCGCGGCCGGCGACCTCGCGGAAGCCGTCCACGTTCCTGATCTGGAGGTAGGGGCCGTCGATCGCCTGGAGGTCGTTGGCGCGGGCGGCCATCAGGATCTTCATCAGGATGTAGTGGTAGGCGTCCGCGCCGTAGCCGGGCGGCTGCTCGCCGACGACCAGTGACTTCATGTTGATGGACGCCATGAAGTCGGCCGGGCCGAAGATGATGGTCTCGATCCGGGGGCTGGCCTCGGCGATCTCGTTGACGTTGTTCAGCCCGCGGGCGTTCTCGATCTGCGCCTCGATGCCGATCCTGCCGACCTCGAAGCCCATCGTCTTCTCGATCTGCGTCAGCAGCAGGTCCAGGGCGACGACCTGCCGGGCGTCCTGCACCTTCGGCAGCATGATGCAGTCCAGGTTCGGGCCCGCGCCCTCGACCACCGTGACGACGTCCCGGTACGTCCACTCGGTCGTCCAGTCGTTGACGCGCACGACGCGGGTCTTGCCGGTCCAGTCGCCCTCGTTGAGGAACTTGACGATGGTGTGCCGGGCCTCGGGCTTGGCCAGCGGCGCGCAGGCGTCCTCCAGGTCGAGGAAGACCTGGTCCGCCGGGAGGCCCTGGGCCTTCTCCAGGAAGCGCGGGTTGGAGCCGGGGACCGCGAGGCACGAGCGCCGGGGACGGAGACGGTCGACGGTTGTCATGCGGGGACCTCCAGGGGGTCGAGCTTGTTCGCGAGCCGGATCTCGTCCACGATCCGGCCGATGATGCCGGTGATGTCGAAGTCCTTCGGGGTGAAGACCGCGGCCACTCCGGCTGCGCGCAGCGCCGCGGCGTCACTGCTGGGGATGATGCCACCGGCGATCACCGGCACCTCTGTGGCACCGGCCACACGCAGCCGGTCCAGCACGTCGGGGACGAGCCGCGCGTGCGACCCGGAGAGGATGGACAGCCCGACCGCGTGCACGTCCTCGGCCAGCGCCGCGTCCACGATCTGCTCCGGGGTCAGCCTGATGCCCTGGTACACCACCTCGAAGCCGGCGTCCCGCGCCCGTACGGCGATCTGCTCGGCGCCGTTGGAGTGACCGTCCAGGCCCGGCTTGCCGACCAGGAACCGCAGCTTGCCGACGCCCAGGTCACGGGCGGTCACCTCGACCCGGCGGCGGACGTCCGCGAGCGCGGAGCCCTCCTCGGCGGGGACCGCCACCGGCGCGGAGGACACCCCGGTGGGTGCCCGGAACTCGCCGAACACCTCGCGCAGCGCCCCGGCCCACTCGCCGGTGGTGACCCCGCAGCGGGCGCACTCCAGGGTGGCCTCCATGAGGTTGCCGGTGCCGCGCGCCGCCTCCTTCAGCCGGTCCAGCGCCGAGCTGCACCGCGGGTGGTTGAACGGCGGCTGCCAGCGGGTCTCCCGCCACTCCCGGACCGCGGCGACGACCCGCTCCTCCACCTCCGGGTCGACCGTCTGGATGGCGGTGTCCAGGTCGGCGGTGAGCGGGCTGGGCTCGGTGGACTCGAAGGCGTTGACGCCGATGATCTTCTCCTCGCCGGACTCGATACGGGCCCGGCGGGCGGCGTGCGAGGCGACGAGCTGGGACTTCAGGTAGCCGGACTCCACGGCGGCCATGGCGCCGCCCATCTCCTCGATGCGGTCCATCTCGGCGCCGGCCCGCTCGACCAGCTCGGCCACCTTCGCCTCGACCACCGTCGACCCCTCGAACAGGTCGCCGTACTCCAGCAGATCGCTCTCGTAGGCCAGCACCTGCTGGATGCGCAGCGACCACTGCTGGTCCCAGGGGCGGGGGAGCCCCAGCGCCTCGTTCCAGGCGGGCAGCTGCACGGCCCGCGCGCGGGCGTCCTTGGAGAGGGTGACGGCCAGCATCTCCAGCACGATCCGCTGGACGTTGTTCTCCGGCTGGGCCTCGGTCAGGCCGAGCGAGTTGACCTGGACGCCGTAGCGGAAACGGCGGTGCTTGGGGTTCTCGATGCCGTACCGCTCGCGGGTGACCCGGTCCCAGATGCGGCCGAAGGCGCGCATCTTGCACATCTCCTCGACGAAGCGGACGCCCGCGTTGACGAAGAAGGAGATCCGGCCGACCACGTCGCCCATCCGCTCCTGCGGCACCTGGCCGCTGTCGCGGACGGCGTCCAGGACGGCGATCGCGGTGGACATCGCGTAGGCGATCTCCTGCACCGGCGTGGCGCCGGCCTCCTGGAGGTGGTAGCTGCAGATGTTGATCGGGTTCCACTTGGGCAGGTGGGTGACCGTGTACGCGATCAGGTCCGTGGTCAGGCGCAGGGAGGGGCCCGGGGGGAAGACGTGCGTCCCCCGGGACAGGTACTCCTTGACGATGTCGTTCTGCGTCGTGCCCTGGAGCCGGGTGAGGTCCGCGCCCTGCTCCTCGGCGACGACCTGGTAGAGCGCCAGCAGCCACATGGCGGTGGCGTTGATGGTCATGGAGGTGTTCATCTGCTCCAGCGGGATGTCCTGGAGCAGCCGGCGCATGTCACCGAGGTGGGCGACCGGCACCCCGACCCGGCCGACCTCGCCGCGGGCGAGGACGTGGTCCGGGTCGTAGCCGGTCTGCGTCGGCAGGTCGAACGCCACCGACAGACCCGTCTGCCCCTTGGCGAGGTTGCGCCGGTACAGCTCGTTGGACGCCTCGGCGGTGGAGTGGCCGGCGTAGGTCCGCATGAGCCACGGCCGGTCCCTTTCCTTCCGCGCCGACGGCGCGGTCTGACGCTCTGTCATCTGCGAACCCTCAGACGTTCCGGAAGCGGTTGATGGCGTCGATGTGCCGGTCGCGTGTCTCGGGGTCGCGCACGCC
This sequence comes from Streptomyces griseoviridis, assembly GCA_014649155.1. Lineage (GTDB taxonomy): Bacteria > Actinomycetota > Actinomycetes > Streptomycetales > Streptomycetaceae > Streptomyces > Streptomyces griseoviridis. The sequence continues at coordinate 32,158 of BMSM01000008.1, forward strand.
GAGGCCCTCCTCGGGGGCCAGGCACAGCACACCGACCTTGCCCTGGTGCAGGTTGCGGTGGACGTCGTACGCCGCCTGGCCGGTGTCCTGGAGGGCGTACACCTTGGAGAGGGTGGGGTGGATCTTGCCCTTGGCGATGAGGCGGTTGGCCTCCCACGCCTCGCGGTAGTTGGCGAAGTGGGAGCCGATGATGCGCTTCAGGGACATCCACAGGTAGCGGTTGTCGTAGGTGTGCTCGTAGCCGGAGGTGGAGGCGCAGGTGACGATCGTGCCGCCCTTGCGGGTGACGTAGACGGAGGCGCCGAAGGTCTCGCGGCCGGGGTGCTCGAAGACGATGTCGACGTCCTCGCCGCCGGTCAGCTCGCGGATGCGCTTGCCGAACCGCTTCCACTCGCGCGGGTCCTGGGCGTGCTCGTCCCGCCAGAAGCGGTAGTCCTCGGCCGAGCGGTCGATGATCAGCTCGGCGCCCATCCGGCGGCAGATCTCGGCCTTCTTCTCGCTGGAGACGACGCAGATCGGGGTGGCCCCGCCGGCCAGCGCGAACTGGGTGGCGTACGAGCCGAGTCCGCCGCTCGCGCCCCAGATCAGCACGTTGTCGCCCTGCTTCATCTGGGCGCCGTTGCGGGAGACCAGCTGGCGGTACGCCGTGGAGTTGACCAGGCCCGGCGCGGCGGCCTCCTCCCAGCTGAGGTGGTCCGGCTTGGGCATCAGCTGGTTGGACTTCACCAGGGCTATCTCGGCGAGACCGCCGAAGTTGGTCTCGAACCCCCAGATGCGCTGCTCCGGGTCGAGCATCGTGTCGTTGTGCCCGTCGGACGACTCCAGCTCGACGGACAGGCAGTGGGCGACCACCTCGTCGCCCGGCTTCCAGGAGTTGACGCCCGGTCCGGTGCGCAGGACGACGCCGGCGAGGTCGGAGCCGATGATGTGGTACGGCAGGTCGTGGCGCTTGGCCAGGTCGTTGGTGCGGCCGTAGCGCTCCAGGAACCCGAAGGTGGAGAGCGGCTCGAAGATCGAGGTCCACACCGAGTTGTAGTTGACCGAGGAGGCCATCACGGCGACCAGGGCCTCACCGGGGCCCAGCTCGGGCACCGGCACCTCGTCCAGGTGGATCGACTTGCGGGGGTCCTTGTCGCGGGTGTCGAGGCCCGCGAACATCTCCGTCTCGTCCTTGTGCACGGTGATCGCGCGGTACGACTCGGGGAGCGGGAGGGCGGCGAAGTCGGCCGGGGTCGTCTCGGGCGACTGGATCGCGTCCAGGATGTCCTTCACGGTCACGGTGTTGCCTCCGGCGGTGCGGTGCTGCTGCTGAGGGTCGGGGGGAGGGGCGTGGCAGCGCTTGTGGCGCGGAAGTGTGCCTGTGACGCAGGCGTCCGGGGCGCGGGGCGACGCCCTGCGGGGACTGCCCGGACCACTTCAACGTATGGCACGGCGTGTCACCCCGCAAGGCACTGGGTGCCAGAAATTGATCTCAGATGAAAAGTTTCCGTATCAGATGAGCGATGATCGATCGTTCCGGGGGCGGATACGGAAAAAACGGCCACCCGGAGGTGGCCGTTGTCACAGAGGAGAGGGGGAGGCGGCGTCAGCGTTCCTTGAGCGCCTGCTCGATGGCGCGCATGACCTCGTCCAGCGGGGCGTCGGTGCGGGCGACCGTCACCAGCACCTCGCCCTCGGCGGAGGCCGTGGCCGCGGGCGGAGCGGTGCGGCCGGCGCCGATGCCCGTGCCGAAGGTCTTGCGGACGATGGCGAAGGCGTGGTCGAGCTGGGCCTCCAGGTCGCCCTGCCCGGCCGCCCGCAGCCAGCGCCGCAGCACGTGGTTGTGGGCGGTGACCACGGCGGAGGCGGCGACCTCCGCCAGCAGCGGGTCGTCGTTGGCGTCGTCGGCGTGGACGTGCTCGTCGAAGTGGCCCAGGAGATAGCGGGTGAACAGGCGCTCGTAGCGGGCCACCGACGCGATCTCCGCCTCGCGCAGGGTGGGCACCTCGCGGGTGAGCTTGTAGCGGGCCACCGAGATGTCCGGGTGGGCCGCGTACATCTTCATGACCTCCTTGATGCCCCGGCACACCGTGTCCAGCGGGTGCTCGTGCGCGGGGGCCGCGTTGAGCACCGCCTCCGCGCGGACCAGGGTGTCGTCGTGGTCGGGGAAGATCGCCTCTTCCTTGGAGCGGAAGTGGCGGAAGAAGGTGCGGCGGGCGACCCCGGCCGCCGCCGCGATCTCATCGACGGTGGTGGCCTCGTAGCCCTTCGTCGCGAAGAGTTCCATCGCGGCGGCCGCCAGTTCCCGGCGCATTTTCAGCCGCTGGGCGGCGGCTCGGCCACCGGCGGCGCTCTCCGGCGCGTCGGACGCGGCTGGGGTACGTGTGGACTTGGCGGGCTGGGACATGAACATGAACGTACTGCATGTGCCCAGCTCGGTGCGCGGGACCGGGGCGTCCCCCGCCCCGCGGGGCGGGGGAGCGTCCGCCGGGTCCAGCAGCCCGCCCCAGTCCTCGCGGGGCGGGAACCAGCCGTCGGGGCGGGGCTCAGCGCCGGGCATGTTCGCGGAAGCCGCGGCCCGACTTGCGGCCGAGGCAGCCCGCGGCCACCAGGTGCTCCAGCAGGGGCGCGGGGGCCAGCCCCGGGTCGCGGAACTCCTGGTGCAGCACCCTCTCGATGGCCAGCGACACATCCAGCCCGACCACGTCGAGCAGCTCGAAGGGGCCCATCGGGTAGCCGCCGCCCAGCTTCATCGCGGCGTCGATGTCGTCCAGGGTCGCGTAGTGCTCCTGCACCATCTTCACCGCGTTGTTGAGGTACGGGAACAGCAGCGCGTTCACGATGAACCCGGCCCGGTCGCCGCAGTCCACGGCGTGCTTGCGGATCTTCCCGCACACCTCCCGGACGGTGGCGTGCACGTCGTCCGCGGTCAGCACCGTCCGCACCACCTCGACCAGCTTCATCGCGGGCGCCGGATTGAAGAAGTGCATGCCGATCACGTCCTGGGGGCGCGAGGTGGCACGGGCGCAGGCGACGACGGGCAGGGAGGAGGTGGTGGTGGCGAGGACCGCGCCGGGCTTGCAGACCTTGTCCAGGGCGGCGAACAGCTGCCGCTTGACCTCCAGGTCCTCCGCGACCGCCTCCACCGCCAGGTCGACGTCGGCGAAGTCGTCGTAGGCGCCGGTCGGGGTGACCAGGTCCAGGGTGCGGGCGGCGGCCTCGGCGGTCAGCCGGCCCTTGTCGACGGAACGGGCCAGGGACTTGGCGATCCGGGCCTTCGCGGCCTCGGCCTTCGCCGTGCTGCGGGCGGCGAGCACGACCTCGTACCCGGCCTTGGCGAAGACCTCCGCGATGCCGGAGGCCATGGTGCCGGACCCGGCGACGCCGACCGCGCGGACGGGACGGCCGGGGACGGCGGTGGTGTCCTCCCGCGGGGTGAGCGGGTCCGGGACGACGGTCGCGCCGCCCGGACCGTCGTAGGTGTAGAAGCCGCGGCCGGCCTTGCGGCCGGTCAGGCCCGCCTCGCTGAGCTGCCGCAGGACCGGCGCGGGGGCGTGCAGCCGGTCGTGGGAGGCGGCGTACATGGCCTCCAGGACGGTGCGCGCGGTGTCGATGCCGATCAGGTCGAGCAGGGCGAGCGGGCCCATGGGCAGGCCGCAGCCCAGCCGCATCGCGGCGTCGATGTCCTCGCGGGAGGCGTAGCGCGCCTCGTACATCGCCGCCGCCTGGTTGAGGTAGCCGAACAGCAGCCCGTCGGCGACGAAACCGGGCCGGTCGCCGACCGCGACGGGCTCCTTGCCGAGGTCCAGGGCGAGATCGGTGACCGCCGCGACGGCGGCCGGCGCGGTCAGCACCGAGGAGACGACCTCGACCAGCTTCATCGCCGGGGCCGGGTTGAAGAAGTGCAGGCCCAGCACCCGCTCGGGACGGGCGGAGTCGGCGGCCAGCCGGGTCACGGAGAGCGCGTTGGTGCCGGTCGCCAGGATCGTGTCCGGCCGCACGACGCCGTCCAGCTCACGGAAGACCCGCTGCTTGACCTCGTACGACTCCGGTGTCACCTCGATCACCAGGTCGGCGCCGGCCGCGTCGCCGAGGTCGGTGGAGACCCGGACCCGGGCGAGCACGTCGGCACGCTCGGCCTCGGTCAGCCGGCCGCGGGCGACGGCCCGGGCGGTGGAGGTCTCCAGCGCGGCGAGGGCACGGGCGGCCTGCGCCTGGCTGATGTCGATGCCGACGACCGTGCGGCCGGCCCGGGCCAGCACGTCGGTGATGCCGGTGCCCATGGTGCCGAGGCCGACCACGGCGACGGTCCGGAGCGGGGACAGGGAAGAGGCGGAGCGGGGAGCGGCCATCGCGGGACTCCAGGAGGGTGACGGCGGAGAACGCGCCCGGCCGCCGGCGGCGGCGCACGGGCGCGCGCGGAAGGTGAGGTGCGGGACGCGCGCGGGCCGGAGCCCGGACGCGCACGGTGCGAAGCGCGGGGGGTGCCGGGCTCACTGGCGCACACGCCCGGTGGAACCGACCGGCCCTGTCCCCGGGGCCGGGTCGCACGGCTCCCGCGCCGGCCGCGTCACCAGACCGCCGCGAGAGGAACACGAGTGGGTCACTCGCTCGAATGAGCTTAACCGGCGGGTAACGAGCGCGCCAGCCCCCCGTGTTGGTGATGTACGTCCCACCGCGCCGGGCACGGTCCTAACCTCGGGTGCATGGACGAAGAGTTGCGCGCCCTCACGGAGCGTTCACGGGCGGAGGCGGGGGACTCGCCGGCGTTCCGCCGTCTCGTGGCGGCCGAGGACCACGACGAGCTGGCCGAGGTGCTCACCCGGCCCGGACAGCCGCTGTGGGCCCGCGAACTGGCCGCGTTCCGGCTGGGACTCGCGGGGGACCGGCGGGCCTTCGAGACCCTGGTACTGCTGCTCAACCACCGTGACCCGCCGCGCTGCGCCACCGCCGCGTACGCCCTCGCCCGGCTCGGCGACCCCCGCACCGCCCGCGCCGCCGCCGCCCTCGCCACCAACGAACTGCGCGTCGCCTACGCCCTGCACCCGGTCCGGCTGCTCACCGCGCTGCGCGCCCCGGAGTCGGTCCCCGCGCTCGTCACCACCCTCCGGCGGCGCCTGCGCCCGCACGACCCCTACCGCCGCGTGGCACTCGCCTGCGTCGAGGGCCTCGGCACCCTGGCCGACCCCCGCGCGAGGGACGTCCTCACCGACGCCCTCGCCCACCCGGCGCTGGCCGAGGCGGCGGCCCGCGCCCTGAGACGCCTGCCCGCGCGGGGGTGAGCGGTCGGCCGGCCACGACCGCCGGAGCCCCGACCTCCGTCAGGAACTCCGGACGCGCCAGGGCGGCGACCTGGACCGCGGAGGAGGCGGGACGACGGTCGTCGGGCAGGTGGGCGGCACGGGACGCGCCAAGTGCCGGCACGGGGGCCGTGTCCGTGACGGAGTACGTCGGTTCCAGCACGTCGGCGGCCCGCCCCCGCGGGCTCAGCGGCGGAAGCCGAGCAGGCCGTGCAGGGCCGAGCCGCGGGCGGACGAGGACGCCGCCTTCGAGGTCAGCGGTTCGGGATCGGGGAGGGCCGGGCAGACCGCGTCGGCCCCGCCGCCGTCGCCGCGGGGCACCGTGCCGTCGGTCAGGTACGCCGCGAGATGGGCGTCGAGGCAGGCGTTGCCGCTCAGCGTGACGCCGTGGTTGCCGCCGCCCTCCTCGACGACCAGGCGGGCGCCGCGCAGGAGGCGGCGCGTGGTGACGGCACCCTCGTACGGGGTGGCGGCGTCCCCGGTGGCCTGGAACAGCAGGGCCGGCGGCAGCCCGGCGTTGGCCACGTCCACCGGGCGCCGGGAACCGGTCGGCCAGAACGCGCAGGGCGCGTTGTACCAGGCGTTGTTCCAGGTCATGAAGGGCGCCTTCGCGTACACCGCCCAGTTGTCCTTCCGCCACCTCTCCCAGTCCCGGGGCCAGCCCGCGTCGCGGCACTGCACCGAGGTGTAGACGCTGTACCCGTTGTCGCCCTCGGCGTCCACGGCGCCGAAGTCCTCGTAGGCCTCCACCAGCGGGCCGCTCTCGCCGTCCTCGGCGTACGCCGCGAACGCCTCCGCCAGATAGGGCCAGTAGCCGTTGTAGTAGGCGCCCGGCAGAAAGGTGTCCTCCAGTTCGGCGGCGCCCACCGTGCCGCCCGCCGGCTCCCTCGCCAGCGCCGTGCGCATCGCGTACCAGCGCTCCTCGACCCGCCCCGGGTCGGTCCCCAGGTGGTAGGCGGTGTCGTGCGCGGCGACCCAGGCGAGGAACGCGCGGTGGCGGTCGTCGAAGGCCAGGTCCTGGCGGAGGTTGGCCTCGTACCAGACCTCGTCGGGGTCGACCACGGAGTCCAGCACCAGGCGCCGCACCCGTTCCGGGTGGAGCCGGGCGTAGACCGCGCCGAGGTACGTGCCGTAGGAGTAGCCGAAGTAGCTGATCCGCTCGGCACCCAGGGCCGCGCGGATCACGTCCAGGTCCCGCGCGGCGCTGACCGTGTCCAGATACGGCAGCACGCGCGCGTACTTCCCGCCGCAGGCGTCGGCGAAGGACCTCGCGCGCGCCAGGTTCGCCTTCTCCGCCGCCGGTGTGTCCGGCAGGGAGTCGGGCCGCACCGGGGCGAAGTGGCCGGGCCGGCAGTCCAGGGCGGGCTCGCTCGCGCCCACCCCGCGCGGGTCGAAGCCGATGACGTCGTACCGCGCGGCCACCTCCTTCGGCAGCGAGGACGCCACGAAACCGGCCAGCGTCCGGCCGCTGCCCCCCGGCCCGCCCGGGTTGACCAGCAGCGGACCCTGGTACGAACGGGCGGTGTGCGGCACGCGGGAGAGCGCCAGCGTGATCGTCCCGCCCGCCGGGCGGCCGTGGTCCAGCGGCACGGAGACCGACGCGCACTGGAGCGTCGGGTGGTCGCTCGTGCCGCACTTCTTCCAGACGGGCGGCGCGGCGGGAGCGGCGTCCCCGGCCGTCGCGGCGGGAGCTGCGGTGAGGGACCCGGCCAGGAGCGCGGCGGTGGCGCACAGCACGGCTGCGCGATGACTCATGGAGTCCTCCCAGGGGCGAGGGGCGGGGGGCCGCGCAGACCGCGGCCCACGCCGCATCGTCCCGGCCGGCACTCCCGAACGAACGTACCCGGTCGGTACGTGACCCGATTGGGCCGCTTCTTGCCCTCGAACGATCCCGGTGGCGCTCTTACAGCAGCGTGAGCTGGGTCGGCCCGGGTTCCACCGCGGGAGCCGGTTCTGGTGTCCGCCGGGAGGCGCCCGCGCGGGCCGGGCCGATGCCGTACTCCCGCGCCAGATCGTGGACCTGGCGGGTGATCCGGCGCTGGTACCACTTCGGGGCGTAGGCCCCCTCGGCGTACAGCCGCTCGTACCGGCGCACCAGGTGCGGGTGGTGCGCGGCCAGCCAGGACATGAACCACTCCCGCGCGCCGGGCCGCAGGTGCAGCACCAGCGGCGTGACGGAGGTGGCCCCGGCGGCGGCGATCGCGCGCACCGTCGCCCGCAGCTGGGCCGGGTCGTCGCCGAGGAAGGGGATCACCGGTGCCATCAGCACCCCGCAGCCGATGCCGCGCTCGCCGAGCGCCCGGACGACGTCGAGCCGCCGCTCCGGCGCGGGCGTGCCCGGCTCCACGGTGCGCCACAGCGCGGGGTCGGTGAAGCCCACCGAGACCGAGATGCCGACGTCCGTCACCCGGGCCGCCCGGGCCAGCGCGTCCAGGTCGCGCAGGATCAGCGTGCCCTTGGTCAGGATCGAGAAGGGGTTCGCGTGCTCGGTGAGGGCGTCGATGATGCCCGGCATCAGCCGGTAGCGGCCCTCCGCCCGCTGGTAGCAGTCGACGTTGGTGCCCATCGCGATGTGCTCGCCGTGCCAGCCGGGCGAGGACAGCCTGCGGCGCAGCAGCTCGGGCGCGTTGACCTTCACCACGATCTGGCTGTCGAAGCCGAGGCCCGTGTCCAGGTCCAGATAGCTGTGCGTCTTGCGCGCGAAACAGTAGACGCACGCGTGGGTGCAGCCCCGGTAGGGGTTCACCGTCCATTCGAACGGCATCCGCGAGGCGCCCGGCACCCGGTTCACGATCGAGCGGGCCCGCACCTCGTGGAAGGTGATCCCGGCGAACTCCGGCGTGTCGAAGGTGCGGACGGTGACCGCGTCCGCGTCGAACAGCGCGGCGTCGGACGCCCGTGTGTGACCGGGCTCGGAGAGGTTCTCCCAGCGCATGGCGCCTCCTCGGTAGTACTGCGCCACAGAATAGAACATACGTTCCCTTGATCGTGCGGGCCTGCCCGCCGGCCGCCCCGCCGGGCCGCCCGGCGCCCCCGGATTTGGTGGCCGGGCGGCGGGGTGGTTGGCTTGCCCCGACCCCGTAGATCCAGGCCCTGGAGGTATCCGATGGCGCAGGTCGAGGCCACGACGGAGCGGATCGTCGCCGCCGACGCGGAGACGGTGTTCGACGCGCTCGCCGACTACAGCGGCACCCGCGCGAAGCTGCTCCCCGAGCAGTTCAGCGAGTACGAGGTCCGGGAGGGCGGTGACGGCGAGGGCACCCTCGTCCACTGGAAGCTCCAGGCCACCAGCAAGCGCGTCCGCGACTGCCTGCTGGAGGTGACCGAACCCTCCGACGGCGAGCTGGTCGAGAAGGACCGCAACTCCTCCATGGTCACCACCTGGCGGGTCACCCCGGCCGGGGACGGCAAGGCGCGCGTCGTGGTCACCACGGTGTGGAACGGCGCCGGGGGCATCGGCGGCTTCTTCGAGAAGACCTTCGCCCCCAAGGGCCTCGCCCGGATCTACGACGCCGAGCTGGCCAGGCTCGCCGCCGAGGTCGAGAAGTAGTCAAGGGCCTTGAGCGAGGCGGCCGTTGGCGGACCGCCTCACCGGTTCGAGTGAACCGCGCTCGTCCTGGCCGGACGCCGTAACCCCGTGCGGTACTTCGCAGTTGTCGCCTGAGCGAGATGGTGTGCTCAGGCGACAAACTGTGGCAAAGGGGAACGGTACGTGGGTGGGATCACTCTGGTGCAGGACGAGCCGGCCGTCGTCGCGCCGCCGGAACCGCCGGCGACCGACCCCGAGCCGGCCCCCGCGCTGAGCCCGCGCCGGGTCCGGCTGGTCTTCATCGGGCTGATGCTCGCGCTGCTGCTCGCCGCGCTGGAGCAGATGATCGTCGCCACCGCGCTCCCGAAGATCGTCGGTGAGCTGCACGGCCTGGACAAGATGTCCTGGGCGATCACCGCCTACCTGCTCACCTCCACCGTCGGCCTGCCGATCTACGGCAAGCTCGGCGACCTCTTCGGCCGCAAGGGCGTCTTCCAGTTCGCCATCCTGGTCTTCGTCGTCGGCTCCGCGCTGGCCGGCCGGGCCGGGACCATGGACCAGCTCATCGCCTACCGCGCGGTCCAGGGCGTCGGCGCGGGCGGTCTGATGATCGGCGTGCAGGCGATCATCGCGGACATCGTGCCGCCCCGCGAACGCGGCCGGTTCATGGGCCTGATCGGCGCCGCCTTCGGCCTCGCCTCCGTCGCCGGACCGCTGCTCGGCGGCTACTTCACCGACCACCTCTCCTGGCGCTGGTGCTTCTACATCAACGTCCCCTTCGGCCTGGTCACCATGGCCGTCGTCGCCCTCGTCCTGAAACTGCCCAAGCCGCGCGTCCGGGCCCGCCTCGACATCCTCGGCGCGTTGCTGCTCGCCGCCGCCTCCACCTGCGCGGTGCTGCTGACCACCTGGGGCGGCGTCGAGTACGACTGGGGCTCGAAGACCATCCTCGGGCTCGGCGCCGGCGCGGTCGCGGCCGCCCTGCTCTTCCTCGTCGCCGAGCGCTTCGCCGCCGAACCCCTCATCCCGCTGCGTCTGTTCCGCGACTCCGTCTTCAACGTCACCGGCCTGGTCGGACTCGTCGTCGGCGTCGCCCTGTTCGGCGCCGCCAGCTACCTGCCGACCTTCCTCCAGATGGTCGACGGCGCCTCCGCCACCGAGTCCGGACTGCTGATGCTGCCCATGATGGGCGGCATCGTCGGAGCCTCGGTGGTCTCCGGACAGCTCATCACCCGCACCGGCCACTACAGGATCCACCCGATCCTCGGCGGCGCCCTGTCCGTCGTCGGCATGTGGCTGCTCTCCCGCCTCGACGCGGACACGCCCCGCGCGCAGTACAGCGTCTGGATGTTCGTCCTCGGCGCCGGCATCGGGATGGTGATGCCCGTCCTGGTCCTCGCCGTGCAGAACTCGGTGCGACCCGCCGACCTGGGCACCGCCACCAGCGCCAACAACTACTTCCGGCAGATCGGCGGGAGCGTCGGCGCGGCGGTCTTCGGCACCCTCTTCGCGGACCGGCTCACCGACGCCCTCGCCGAGCGGCTGCCCGCCTCCGCCGGCTCCGGACTGCCCCCGGCCGACGCCATCACCCCGCAGCTCGTCCACTCCCTGCCGCCCGCGCTGCGCGACGCCTACATCCAGGCGTACGCCGACGCCATGCCGCGCATCTTCCTGTATCTCGTGCCGGTGCTCGTGCTCGGCCTGTTGCTCGCCTTCTTGCTCAAGGAGAAACCCCTCGTGTCCCACAACGCGCCCGTGACCGAGACGGAGACCGGCCGGGCCCCGGCCCCCGTCCCGCCCGCCCGCACGCCGTACCCCGGCGGCGTCCCGGTCTGCGGCACGGTGCAGCACCCCGACGGCACCGTCGTGCCCCGCGCGGCGCTCACCCTCATCGACGCCGGCGGACAGCAGATCGGACGCGGCGCCAGCGGCGGCGACGGACGGTACGCCCTGGCCACCCCCGGGACCGGCGCCTACGTCCTGATCGCCGCCGCCGGCGGCCACCAGCCGCAGGCCGTCTCCGTCACCGTCGGCGAGCGCCCCGTCGAGCTCGACGTCGTGCTCGGCGGCGCCGGACGCCTCGCCGGCCTGGTCACCACCGCCGACGGCACCCCCGTCCGGGACGCCACCGTGACCCTCACCAACGTCCACGGCGAGGTCGTCGCCAGCACCCGCAGCGGACGCGAGGGCGGCTACGTCATCACCGAACTCGTCGCCGGCGAGTACACCCTGGCCGGCAGCGCCCCCGCGTTCCGTCCGGCCGCCCTCCCCGTCACCGTCCAGGCGTCCCGCGAGACCCGGCAGGACATCGAACTCGCGGGTGGCGCCGTGCTCAAGGGCACCGTCCGGGCCGGCGGCGGACGGCCCGTGGAGGACGCCCGGGTCACCCTGCTGGACGCCGCCGGGAACGTCGTCGACACGCTCACCACCGGAGCCGACGGCACCTTCCGCTTCGTCGACCTCTCCTCCGGCGAGTACACCGTCATCGCCGCCGGCTACCCGCCGGTCGCCACCGTGCTCCAGGTGGCCGGCGGCGGCCGGACCGAACGCGACCTCCAGCTCGGTCACGAGGACTGACCGACGGGGACGTACCACCGGCGCGCGCGGCGTGCGCCGGTGGTGTTCGAATGCCGCCGATTTCCCGTTCCCCGCACATCCCGTCCGGCTTCGCCCCTACGGTGGTGAGGGCGGCACAGATCTTGCCGAGCCGCGGGGGAGAGAGGGCCTGACGCCATGGACCGTGGCACCGAGCAGCCCGCGCCCGGCCGCATCCCGCTGGCCGTGGCCGTGGTGGACCGCGACGGGCTGGTCTCCCACTGGAGCCGGGGCGCGCGCCGCCTGTTCGCCCTCCCCGAGGAGGAGGCCCTCGGCCGCCCCGCCCTCGACCTGCTGCCCGTCTCCGGCGCCCTGCCCGACGCGGACGACCTCTCCCCGTCCGGCCCGTACGCCGCCCATGACGGTCTCGGCCCGGACCTGGAATCCTCCCCCGGCGGGCGGCTCTCCCGCCCGGCCTCCGGCCGCGCCCGGCTCACCGTCACCGGCGGTGACCGCGTGGACGTCCTGTGGTGGGCGTACCCCCTGTTGGGGCCCGGCAGGGAACGGCTGCTGGTGCTGGCGGCCGACGCGGGCGCGCTCCGCCCGGCGGACCCCGGCAAGGCGGCCGTACCGGAGCGGATCGCCCCCGGATTCGCGCTGCGCGCCGACTTCCCCGGCGCCGAGGAGCTGGCCCGGCGGCTCCCCGAGATCCTGCCCGGCATGAGCGTCGGCGAGAGCGCCCGCATGGTCGCCCGGATCCTCGAACTGGGCTGTCCCGTGCTGGAGTTCAGCCAGGACCACCGGGTGCCGGTCTTCCCCGACCGGGGGGTGTGCCGGCGGGCCGTGCGGCGGCGCGCGGCACACGGGGAGCCGCCCCCGGGCGGGCCGCGCCGCGACGGACCACCGCCCGACGAGGCGCCGGACCTGGAGTACGCCGCCGTCCGGGAGCGGCTGGAGTTCCTCAACGAGGTCAGCGACCGGACCGGCACCTCCCTCGACCTGACGGAGACCGTCGCCGAGGTCGGCCGGGCCCTCGTCCCCCGCTTCACCGACGTCGCCGGCACCTACCTGCGGGAACAGGTGGTGGCCGGGGAGGGGTTCCCGGACGGCGTGCCCGACACCACCACGCTGTGGCACCGGGTGGCCCTGGAGCACACCGGCGAACCCGGCCGCTGGGACGACGTCGTACCCGTAGGCGAGGCCATGCCCTTCCCGGCGCACACCCCCTTCTTCCAGTGCATGACCACCGGCGAACCCGTCCTGGTGCCCCGGATCACCGAGGAGGCGGGGCACGCCGTCGCCGCGCAGTGCGAGAAGCGGGACATCCGGCCGCTGATCACCGGCCGGTCCATGCTGGTGGTGCCGCTCAAGGCCCGCCGGGCCGTGCTCGGCTTCATGATCCTGCTGCGCCGTCCGGAACGGGCCGTCTTCGACGACATGGACCGGGCCACCGGCGCCGAACTGGCCGCCCGCGCCGGGCTCGTCCTCGACAACGCGCGCAGGCACACCCGTCGGGAGACGCCGCCGAGACGCTCCAGGACAGCATGCTGGCGCACATATCGGCCCGGCTGACGGGCTGCGGCATCGCCACCCGCTGCCTCCGCGGCACGCTGCCCGGCCGGGTCGGCGGCGACCGGTTCGACGCGGTGAGACTGCCCGGGGCCCGCACCGCGTTCGTCGTCGGCGACGTCGTGGGCCACCGCCTGAACTCGGCGGCGACGACGGGCCGGCTGCGCACCGCCGTCCAGACCATGGCCGCTCTCGACCTGCCGCCCGCGCACCTGCTGAGGGGCCTCGACGACCTCGCCCAGCGGCTCGGCGACACCTACCTCGCCACCTGCCTGTACGCCGTCTACGCCCCGGTCGCCGGTGAGCTGCGCCTCGCCGGCGCCGGGCACGTCCACCCGTCCTGGGCCGCGCCGCGGACGGGCGCGGCGAGCTGATGGACCTGCCCACCGGTGCACCGATCGGTGTCGGCGGGGTGGCGTTCGAGGCGGTGCGGGTGCCGGCGTCCGCCGGTGACCGGCTGGTGATGTGCACCGACGGACCGGTGCGGGTGCGCGCCGAGGACATCGGCGTCGGACTGGCCACGCGCCGCGCGTCCGCCGCGCACCCGGCGGCCTCCACGGACGACGCCTGCGACACCATCGCCCGTACGCTCGCCACGCGCGGCGGGCGCGAGGACGACGCGGCGCTGCTGATGGCCCGGCGCGAAGGGCTGGGTCCCGACGCCGCCGCCGAGTGGCGGCTCGGCGGCGGACCGGCCCGGGTCCGCCGGGCCCGCGCCGTGGTCCGCGAACGGCTCCGCGCCTGGGACCCGGGCCGGCTCGTGGACCCGGCGGAGCTGCTGGTCAGCGAGCTGGTCACCACCGCCGTACGGCATGCCCGCCGCCCCGTCGTGCCGCGGCTGGTGCGCGGTGACACCCTGCTGTGCGAGGCGGACGACGACCACGGACCGCCCACCCTGCCGGACGCCGGGCCCGAAGCCGCGTCCGGGCGCGGACTGCTGGTGGTGGGCACCCTCGCCCGCGAGTGGGGCACCAGCCGCACGGCGACCGGCAAGACCGTCCGGGCCGAACTGGCCCCGCCCGTCCCGCCCGGCGGTGAAGGCCCTCGGAGGGGGCGTGAAGGTACCGGTGGGCCGCTTGTGGGGCGGGCCGGCGCGCGGTAGACCGTACTGGCCCGTCACTCGCGACGGGCCGGACCGTCGCACCCTGGGGGGTCGGGCATGAGCGTGACGAGACAGTACCGGGACGCCTGGGAGGGGTTCTGGCGGGAGGCCCCCGAAGCGCCGCACGCGGTGTTCTGGGACGCGGAACCGGCGCTGACCGCCGGCCGTCATCTGGCCCTCTTCGAACCGCACCTGACCGACCCCGGCCTGCCGATGGTGGACCTCGGCTGCGGCAACGGCACCCAGACCCGCTACCTCGCCTACCGGTTCGCCCGGGTCGTCGGCGCCGACCTGTCCGCCGCCGCGCTCGACCGGGCCCGCCGCGCCGACCCCGCCGGGCGGGCCGCCTACCGGCAACTGGACATCACCGACAAGGGCGAGGTGCAGAGCCTGCACGCCGAACTCGGGGACGCCAACGTCTACCTGCGGGGCGTCCTGCACCAGACGGCGCCCGACGACCGGCAGCAGGTGGCCGACGCGCTCGCCGCGCTGCTCGGCAGGCGGGGCCGGGCCTTCCTGGTCGAGCCGGCCGAGGCGGCGGTGCCGGTCCTGGCCGGTCTCGCCGAGGACCCCGGGGGGCCGCCGCCGAAGCTGGAGCCGGTCCTGCGGCACGGCATGGCGCCCGGCACCCTCGTGGACGACGCGGTGCCGGACCATGTGCGGGCGGCCGGTCTGGAGGTGCTCCGGCAGGGGGAACTGCCGCTCGTCACCACGGAGTACCGGCCCGACGGCACCCGGATCGAGCTGCCGTCGATCTGGCTGGTCGTCGGGCCGGCGGGCTGACGTACGGCCGGTCCGCCGGCCGCGCTCCCGGCGGCGGACCGGACCGGGGGGCAGCCGCCGCGGGGCGGGCGCGGCGGTACAGGACCCGGCCGGCGACCGCGAGCGCGGCGGTCCCCGGCACGGTGACGCCGGTGGACGCGAGGCTGCCGCCGGCCGGGGGTGCCGTGCCGCCGCTGCCGGGGGTGGTGGTGGCGCTCGGGCCGGGGCGGGGCCGGTGTCCACCGGGCCCTGGCCGGTGACGCTCACCGGGACCCTCACGCCCCGGGTGCGGTCGCCGGAGCGGGTGCGGCCGGCGCCGACCGCCGCGTCGTCGCCCTGGAGGACGGGGTCCTCCTCGGCTCCGGCCCGCGCACCCCGCTGGTCGTCGGCCTCCTGGTGGACCGCGTCCACCGCGCCCGAGCGCCACCGGCCCCCGAACGCCCGCGCGGGGTCCAGGCGGGTGTCCGCGCTCGCTGGTCGGTTCCTCCCGCGGCGCGTAACGTGACGGACCATGAAGATCCTGATCAGCGCCGACATGGAGGGCGCCACCGGCGTGACCTGGCCGGCCGACGTGCTGCCGGGGACGCCGCAGTGGGAGCGGTGCCGGTCGATGTTCACCTCGGACGTCGACGCCGCCGTACGGGGCTTCTACGACGGCGGCGCCGACGAGGTCCTGGTCAACGAGGCGCACTGGACCATGCGCAACCTGCTCCTCGAAGACCTGGACGAGCGCGCCCAGATGCTCACCGGACGGCACAAGGCCCTCTCCATGGTGGAGGGCGTCCAGTACGGCGACGTGGACGGCGTCGCCTTCGTCGGCTACCACGCGGGCGCCGGCACGGAGGGCGTCCTCGCCCACACCTACCTCGCCAACCAGATCACCGGCGTCTGGCTGAACGGCGTACGGGCCAGCGAGGGCCTGCTCAACGCCCACGTCGTCGCCGAGTACGGCGTCCCCGTGGTGCTGGTCACCGGTGACGACGTGGCCTGCGAGGACGCCCTCGGCTACGCGCCCGAGGCGCTGAAGGTCGCCGTCAAGGACCACGTCTCGCGGTACGCGGCCGTGTGCCGCACGCCCGCCCGGACCGCCGCCGGGATCCGGGCCGCGGCCAAGGAGGCGGCGGCGCTGGCGGTGCGGTACGAACCGGTGCCCGGCGGTCCGTTCACCGTCGCCGTCGAGTTCGACGCCGAGCACCTGGCGGCGGCCTCGACCGTGGTGCCCGGCGTCGAGCGCACCGGGGAGCGGAAGGTGGCGTACACCTCCGGCACCATGTACGAGGGCATCAGGACCTTCAAGGCGGTCACCACGATCGCCTCGGCCGCCGTGGAGGAGACCTATGGCTGACGGACAGGCACTCGACGAGGTCGTCCGCTTCACCTCCGAGCTGATCCGCATCGACACCACCAACCGGGGCGGCGGCGACTGCCGGGAGCGCCCCGCCGCCGAGTACGCCGCCGCCCGCCTCGCCGAGGCCGGTCTCGAACCGGTCCTGCTGGAGCGCACCGAGGGCCGCACCAACGTGGTGGCACGGGTGCCGGGCACCGACCCGTCGGCGGACGCCCTGCTGCTCCACGGTCACCTCGACGTCGTCCCCGCCGAGGCCGCCGACTGGAGCGTGCACCCCTTCTCCGGGGAGGTCCGCGACGGTGTCGTCTGGGGGCGCGGCGCGGTCGACATGAAGAACATGGACGCGATGATCCTCGCCGTCGTCCGCGGCTGGGCCCGCCAGGGCGTCCGGCCCCGGCGGGACGTGGTGATCGCCTTCACCGCCGACGAGGAGGCCAGCGCCGAGGACGGCTCCGGGTTCCTCGCCGACCGGCACCCCGGGCTGTTCGAGGGCTGCACCGAGGGGATCAGCGAGTCCGGGGCGTTCACCTTCCACGACGGCACCGGCCGGCAGCTCTACCCGATCGCGGCGGGCGAGCGGGGCACCGGCTGGCTGAAGCTCACCGCGCGCGGCCGGGCGGGCCACGGCTCCAAGGTCAACCGGGAGAACGCGGTCACCCGGCTCGCCGCCGCCGTCACCCGCATCGGGGAACACACCTGGCCGCCGCGCCCGACCCCCACCGTCCGCGCCGCCCTCACCGCACTCGCCGCGCTCTACGGCATCGACCCCGACCTCGACGACGTCGACGCCCTCCTGGAGAAACTCGGACCCGCCGCCAGGCTGGTGGAGGCGACCGTCCGCAACAGCGCCAATCCGACCATGCTGGACGCCGGATACAAGCTCAACGTCATCCCCGGCGAGGCGACCGCGTACATCGACGGACGCTTTCTGCCGGGCGGTGAGGAGGAATTCCGGACCACCCTGGACCGGCTCACCGGCCCGGACGTCGACTGGGAGTTCGACCACCGCGAGGTCGCGCTCCAGGCACCCCTCGACTCGCCGACGTACGCGCGGATGCGGGCCGCCGTCGAGGCGTTCGCGCCGGAGGGCCACGTGGTGCCGTACTGCATGTCGGGCGGCACGGACGCCAAGCAGTTCTCGCGGCTGGGGATCACCGGCTACGGCTTCACCCCGCTGCGGCTGCCCGAGGGCTACGACTACCAGGCCCTCTTCCACGGGGTGGACGAACGGGTCCCCGTGGACGCCCTGCACTTCGGGGTGCGGGTGCTCGACCGGTTCCTGCGGACGGCCTGACGGCGGATGGGGGAGACAGTGCGGACCCTGGCGTACGGAGCGTGGCCCTCGCCGATCGACGCGGCGCTCGCCGCCGCGCACGACGGGCGGCCCGACGACGTGGCCTTCGTCGGTGACGAGGTGTGGTGGACCGCGCCCCGGCCCGCCGAGGGCGGCCGGCGCACCCTGGTGCGGCGGCGCGCGGACGGCGGTGAGGAGGCCCTGCTGCCCGCGCCGTGGAACGTGCGCAGCCGGGTCATCGAGTACGGCGGCCGGCCCTGGGCGGCGACCGTCGACGGGGACGGGCCGCTGGTGGTGTTCGTGCACTTCGCCGACCAGCGGCTGTACCGCTGGCGGCCGGGCGGCGAACCCGTCCCGCTCACGCCGGTCTCGGCGGTCGGCGGCGGCCTGCGCTGGGCCGAGCCGCAGCCGCTGCCCGCGCGCGGCGAGGTCTGGTGCGTCCTGGAGGAGTTCACCGGCGGGGGACCCACCGACGTACGCCGGGTCCTGGCGGCCGTACCGCTGGACGGCTCGGCGGCCGGGGACCGGGGCGCGGTGCGCGAACTCACCGGCGAGCGGCACCGGTTCGTCACGGGTCCCCGGCTCGCCCCGGACGGCCGGCGCGCGGCCTGGCTGGCCTGGGACCACCCGCGGATGCCCTGGGACGGCACCGAGCTGCTGGTCGCCGAAGTCGGCGACGACGGCGTGTTCGGACCGCCCCGCACGGTCGCGGGCGGCCCCGAGGAGTCGATCGCGCAGGCCGACTGGGACCGCGACGGCCGGCTGCTGCACGTCTCCGACCGCACCGGCTGGTGGAACCTGTACCGGGACGGCCGGCCGCTCTGCCCCCGCGAGGAGGAGTTCGGCGGGCCGCTGTGGAAGCTGGGCCTGCGCTGGTTCGCCCCGCTGGACAACGGCCTGGTCGCCGTCGTGCACGGCCGCGGCGCCGGCGCTCTCGGCGTCCTCGACCCCGAGACCGGCGAGGTCGTCGACGCGGCCGGCCCGTGGACCGAGTTCGCCGCCGGGATCGCCGCCTACGGGGAGCGGATCGCCGCCGTCGGCGCCAGCCCGCGCAGCGCCCACGAGGTGGTCGAGCTGGACACCCGCACCGGCCGGGCCCGGGTGATCGGCGCCGCCCACGACGACGCCGTCGACCCCGCCTACTACCCCGAGCCGCAGATCCGCACCTTCACCGGACCGGACGGACGGGACATCCACGCGCACGTCTACCCGCCGCACCACCCGGACTGCGCCGCCCCCGCCGGCGAACTGCCCCCGTACGTCATCCGGGCGCACGGCGGACCCACCAGCCGGTCCCCGCTCGTCCTCGACCTGGAGATCGCCTACTTCACCTCCCGGGGCATCGGCGTCGCCGAGGTCGACTACGGCGGCTCCACCGGCCACGGCCGCGCCTACCGCGAGCGGCTGCGCGGGCAGTGGGGCGTGGTCGACGTCGAGGACTGCGCGGCCGTCGCCCTCGCCCTCGCCGACGAGGGCACCGCCGACCGCGCCCGGCTCGCGGTGCGCGGCGGCAGCGCGGGCGGCTGGACCGCCGCCGCCTCCCTCGCCGGCACCGACGTGTACGCCTGCGGCACGGTCCTCTACCCCGTCCTCGACCTCACCGGCTGGGGCGCCGGGGAGACCCACGACTTCGAGTCCCGGTACCTGGACTCCCTGATCGGCCCCTACGACGAGGTCCCCGCCCGGTACGCGGAACGCTCGCCCGCCGAGCACGCCGACCGGATCACCGCGCCGTTCCTGCTGCTCCAGGGCCTGGACGACGTGATCTGCCCGCCCGCGCAGTGCGAACGGTTCCTCGCCCGGATGGCGGGCCGCCGGGTCCCGCACGCCTACCTGGCCTTCGAGGGCGAGGGGCACGGCTTCCGCCGGGCGGAGACCATGGTGCGCGCCCTGGAGGCCGAACTCTCCCTGTACGCCCAGGTGTTCGGACTCGACACGCCCGGCGTCCCCACCCTGGAGCTGACCGAGTGAACGACCTGACCCGGCCCCGACGCCTCGCCCCCGGCGCCCGGGTGGCCGTCGTCGCGCCCAGCGGCCCCGTCCCCGAGGAGCGGTTGCAGGCGGGCCTCGACGTGCTGCGCGGCTGGGACCTCGACCCGGTGGTCGCGGCGCACGCCCTGGACCGGCACGGCACCTTCGGCTACCTCGCCGGCACCGACGCCGACCGGGCCGCCGACCTCCAGGCGGCCTGGTGCGACCCGGCCGTCGACGCGGTCCTGTGCGCCCGCGGCGGCTACGGCGCCCAGCGCGTGGTGGACCTGCTCGACTGGGACGCGCTGCGCGCCGCCGGCCCCAAGGTCCTCGTCGGCTTCAGCGACATCACCGCGCTGCACGAGGCGTTCGCCGTCCGGCTCGGCCTGGTCACCCTGCACGGGCCGATGGCGGCCGGCGTCGACTTCCTGAAGAACGCCCGCGCCCAGGAGCATCTGAAGGCCACCCTGTTCGCGCCGGAGACGGTCCGCACGCTCACCTCCGGCGGCGCGGCGCTGGTCCCGGGCCGGGCCCGGGGCGTCACCCTCGGCGGCTGCCTCTCCCTGCTCGCCGCCGACCTGGGCACCCCGCACGCCCGGCCCGGCGCGCGCGGCGGGCTGCTGTGCCTGGAGGACGTGGGGGAGGAGACGTACCGCCTGGACCGCTGCCTCACCCAGCTCCTGCGGGCCGGCTGGCTGGACGGCGTGCGCGGCGTGCTGCTCGGCTCCTGGGAGGACTGCGGGACCCCGGACCGGGTCCGCGCGCTCCTCGCCGACCGGCTCGGCGGCCTCGGCGTGCCCGTCGCCGAGGAGTTCGGCTTCGGGCACTGCGCGGGCGCCCTGACCGTCCCCTTCGGCGTGAGCGCCGAACTCGACGCGGACGCCGGGACGCTGACCCTGGACGAACCGGCGCTGCGCTGACCGCCACGGGAGGCGCCGCGCCGGCCGCGGCGTAAGGTGACCGCATGCCGCACCCCGCACCCCGCTACCTCGCCGAGGGCCCCCGCGTGGGCATCCGGCACTTCACCCCGGAGGACGGGCCGGAGTTCACCGCCCGGGCCCGGGAGAGCAAGGACCTGCACCATCCGTGGCTCTTCCCGCCGGACAGCGCCCCGGCGTACGCCCGGTACGTGGGCCGGCTGATCGAGGACCCCACCAAGGCCGGGTTCCTGGTGTGCGAGAAGGACGGCCCCGCGGCCGGGGCCCTCGCCGGGTTCATCAACATCAACAACATCGTCGAGGGCGGCTTCCTCAGCGGCGCCCTCGGCTACGGCGCCTTCGCGCACGCGGCGGGCCGGGGGCTGATGCGCGAGGGCCTCGGCCTCGTCGTGCGGTACGCCTTCGGACCGCTGCGGCTGCACCGGCTGGAGATCAACGTCCAGCCGGGCAACGCCGCCTCGATCGCCCTGGCCCGCGCCTGCGGCTTCCGGCTGGAGGGCTTCTCCCCGAAGATGCTCTACGTCGACGGGGACTGGCGGGACCACGAGCGGTGGGCGATCACCGCGGAGACGGTGACCTCCGGGTGACGCCGGCCGGTGCTCAGGCCCGGCGGTCGGCGTACTCGTACACCGCGCCGTCCGGGTGACGGGCGATCAGATTGCGGCCCGCGGGCGTCGGGACGGGACCGGCGATGACCTCGCCGCCCAGCTCGCGGACGACCCGAGCCGTCTCCTCCACGTCCGTCACGGCGATCGTGGCGACCACCTTGCGCAACACCTCCAGCTGCGCCTCCGGCCCGCTCATCAGCAGGAAGCAGCCGACCGCCGCCACCTGGACGCCGCCGCGTTCGAACCGCAGGGCCCGCCCGCCGGCCAGTCCCTCGTAGAAGGGGATCGCCTTGTCCAGGTCGTCGACGTAGATGCGCAGCGTGGCGCCGAGAATCTCCATGCGGAAAAGCCTAGTTGGCGCGGACGGTGGTCCGCCCATGGACCGCCCGGCCGGGGGTACCCGGACGGCATGGACCGCTTGGAGCATCTGGAGCATCTGGACAAGCACCTGGTCGACGAACTGGCCCAGGTGGCCCGCGAGACCATCCGTGAGGAACTGCGCGAACAGACCCGCAAGCAGCGCCGCAGGGCCGCGCTGTACGCGGCGTCCGGCGCAGCCGCGCTCTACGCGGGCGCGGCCGTGGCGCTCGCCGTGGGGCTGGCGCTGGCCGTCGGGCTGCCCGGCTGGGCGGCGGCGCTGATCACGGCCGTGCTGCTCGCCGTCACCGCGTTCGCGCTGCGCCGCGCGGCGAAGCCGTCCGGGCCCGGGGCCGCCCCGGTGCGCGCGGCCGGCGGCGAGGCGCGCCCGCAGGACGGTACGGGCCCCGCCGGGCTCGGCACGCGGGTCCCGCCGATGCCGCGCACCGCGCCCGGGACGCGCCGCGACGACACCGGCACCGGTCCCGGCATGACGCGGGACCGGTGACGGCGGGCCGCGCTCACAACCGCGGCAGCACCTCGGTGCGGTAGAAGTCGAAGAAACCGCGGACGTCGGGGCCGATCTGGTTGACGTAGACCCGGTCGAACCCGGCGTCCGCGAACTTCGCCAGCTCGGCGACGTGCGCGTCCGCGTCGGCGCCGCACACCCGGTTCGCGCGGACCATGTCCTCGGTGACCAGCGTCTGCGCCTGCTCGAAGTGCTTGGGCGAGGGCAGCACCTGGCCCAGTTCGCCGGGGAGCAGCTCATTGGCCCACAGCCGGTGCGCCGTCCTGACCGCCGCGTCCGCGTCGGTGTCGTAGCAGACCTTCGTACCGCCGCTGACCGGCTTCCCGGCACCGCCGCCCTCGCGGTACCGCTCCACCATGGACGCGTCCGGCATCATCGTGATGTAGCCGTCGCCGACGCGGGAGGCGAGCCGGGTGGCCGCGGGGCCGAAACCGGAGACGTCGATCGGGACCGGCTCGTCCGGCACCGTGTACAGGCGGGCGTTCTCGACCGTGTAGTGCGTGCCGTGGTGGTTGACCTCCTCGCCCGAGAACAGCCGGCGCATCACCTGGACCGCCTCCTCCAGCATCTCCAGCCGGATGTGCGCGGGCGGCCAGGGACCTCCGACGATGTGCTCGTTGAGCGCCTCGCCGGTGCCCACCCCGAGCCGGAACCGGCCCCCGGTCAGCACCGCGCTGGTCGCCGCGGCCTGCGCCACCACCGCCGGGTGCATCCGCACGGTCGGGCAGGTCACCGCCGTCTCGATCGGCAGCGACACCGCCTCGGACAGGGCGCCGATCACCGACCACACGAACGGGCTCTGGCCCTGGGCGTCGTTCCAGGGGTGGTAGTGGTCGGAGATCCACAGCGCCCGGAAACCGGCCTGCTCGGCCATCCGGGCCTGTTCGATCAGCTCGGCCGGACCGTACTGCTCGCAGGAGAGGAAGTAGCCGTACTCGGGCATGGGCGGGCCTTTCGGGGGCGGGGTGTCCGATCCGGCGCCGGGTACCCGCCCGCGGGGCCGGAAACCGGCGCCGAGCCTGGTGCGGACACGTTTGGGTGCCCTGGTCAGGGGGACGCGAAAGGCGCCATGCGCAGACGACGGCCCGGGGCGGACCACGGGGAGCGGGGGCCGGGCGCCGCGAAGGGGCCGACCAGTGAGGGGCACGCGGTGACCGGAACGGAGGAGACGGGCGGGCCGGCGGACGAGCCCGCCAGGGCCCGGCCGGGCACGGAGCCCGCGCGGGTCCGGCCGGGCGGGGAGCCGGCGAAGAGCCACCCCGGTGGGGAGCCCGCGGAGAACCTCGGCGGGGAGCCCCCGAAGAGTCATGCCGGGGAGCGCGCGCGGAAGCAGGGCGAAGGAGCAGCCGTACGCCGCTCCGGCGAGGCGCGGCCCGGCGGCGCGCGGTCCGGCCGTGCCGTCGAGCCCCCGCCGGGCCGGCCCCCGCCCGGCCCTGGCGTCGCCTCCGGTCCCGGCGTCGCTCCCGGCCCCGTCCGGCGTACCGACGGCCCCGACCATCCCGACGACCCCGCGGAAGGAGACACATGAACACCGAGGAACTCGTCGAACTGGGACAGCAGTTGCGTGTCGACAGCATCCGGGCCGCCGACGCGGCCGGGTCGGGACACCCCACGTCCTCGATGTCCGCAGCCGACCTGATGGCCGTCCTCCTGGCCCACCACCTCCGCTACGACTTCGAGCGCCCCGCCCACCCCGGCAACGACCGCTTCGTCCTCTCCAAGGGACACGCCTCCCCCCTCCTCTACGCGGCCTACAAGGCGGCCGGCGTCCTCGACGACGAGGAGCTGCGCACCTTCCGCAAGCTGGGCAGCCGCCTGGAGGGCCACCCCACGCCGCGGCGGCTGCCCTGGGTGGAGACCGCCACCGGCTCGCTCGGCCAGGGACTGCCCGTCGGCGTCGGCATCGCCCTGGCCGGCGCCCGCCTGGACCGCACCGGCTACCGCGTGTGGGTGATGTGCGGGGACAGCGAGCTGGCCGAGGGGTCGGTCTGGGAGGCGGCCGAGCACGCCGGGTACGAGCGGCTCGACAACCTGACCGTCGTCGTCGACGTCAACCGGCTCGGCCAGCGCGGCCCCACCCGGCACGGGCACGACCTCGACGCCTACGCGCGCCGCTTCCGGGCCTTCGACTGGCACACCATCGAGATCGACGGCCACGACGTGGACGCCGTCGACCGCGCCTACGGCGAGGCGCTCTCCACCCGGGGCCAGCCCACCGCGATCATCGCCCGCACGCTCAAGGGCAAGGGCGTCACCGCCACCGAGGACCTGGAAGGGCTGCACGGCAAGCCGGTCAAGGACGCCGACGAGGCCGTCGCCGAACTGGGCGGGCCGCGCCGCCTCACCGTCCACGTGCAGGAACCGGTCACGCGGTCCGCGCAGGCACCGCCCGCGGACGGCGGCCGGCCGCTGGAGCTGCCGCGCTGGGAGAAGGGCGAGAAGGCGGCCACCCGCGACGCCTTCGGACAGGCGCTGACCGCGCTCGGCACCGCCCGCGAGGACGTCGTCGTCCTCGACGGCGAGGTGGGCGACTCCACCCGCGCGGGACTCTTCGCCGAGGAGCATCCCGACCGGTACTTCGAGTGCTACATCGCCGAGCAGCAGCTCGTCGCCACCGCCGTCGGCATGGCGGCGCGCGGCCGGCTGCCGTACGCCTCCACCTTCGCCGCGTTCCTCACCCGCGCCCACGACTTCATCCGGATGGCCGCCGTCAGCGGCTCCGGGATCGTCCTCAACGGCTCCCACGCGGGCAGCGCCATCGGTCAGGACGGACCCAGCCAGATGGGCCTGGAGGACCTCGCGATGATGCGGGCCGTGCACGGCTCGACCGTCCTCTACCCGTGCGACGCGAACCAGACCGCGCGCCTGGTCGCCGGGGCGGCCGGCCTGGAGGGCATCCGCTATCTGCGCACCTCCCGCGGCGGCAGCGAGGTGATCTACGGCCCCGACGAGGAGTTCCCGGTCGGAGGCAGCAAGGTGCTGCGCACCGCCGGCGCCGACGACCGGCTCACCCTCGTCGCGGCGGGTGTCACCGTGCCGGAGGCGCTGGCCGCCGCCGACGCCCTGGCCGCGGAGGGCATCGCGGTCCGGGTGATCGACCTGTACTCGGTCAAGCCCGTCGACCGGGACACCCTGCGCCGCGCCGCCGAGGAGACCGGCTGCCTGGTCACCGTCGAGGACCACCACCCCGAGGGCGGCCTCGGCGACGCCGTCGCGGAAGCCTTCGCCGACGGCTCGCCCGTGCCCCGGCTGGTCCGGCTCGCGGTGCGCACCATGCCGGGCTCGGCCGCCCCGGACGAGCAACTGCACGCGGCCGGCATCGACGCCGAGGCGATCGCGGCCACCGGCCGGCTGCTGGTGGAGCAGGCGATGGTGCCGTGAGCCCGGGCGCCGCACGCACCGTGCGGGCCGGCCGGCGCACCGTCGAGGTGCACCGGCCGGACAAGGTCCTCTTCCCGGCGCGGGAGGGGCAGCCCCGGCTCACCAAGGGCGACCTGGTCGACTACTACCGGTCCGTCGCCCCGCACCTGCTGCCGCAGCTGCGGGGCCGCCCGCTGATGCTGGAACGCCGGCCGGACGGCATCGACGGCTCCGGGGCGTTCATGCAGAAGAACACGCCGGACCACTACCCGGACTGGGTGCGCCGCGTCGAGCTGCCCAAGGAGGGCGGCACGGTCCGCCACACGGTCTGCGACGACACCGCCACCCTGCTGTACCTCGTCGACCAGGCCGCGCTCACCCTGCACCGCTGGCTCTCCCGCGCCGACCGGCCGGACCGGCCCGACCGGATGGTCTTCGACCTCGACCCGGGCACCGACGACTTCGAGACCGTCCGCGAGGCCGCCCGGCTCCTGGGCGAGCTGCTGGACTCCCTGCGGCTGCCGTCGGCGCCGATGACCACCGGCTCCCGGGGCCTGCACGTCGTCGTGCCGCTGCGCCGGGGGCCGGACTTCGACGAGGTGCGGGACTTCGCCCACCACGTCGCCGGGACCCTCGCCGCCGCCCACCCCGGCCGGTTCACCACCGCCGCCCGCAAGAAGGACCGGGGGGACCGGCTCTACCTCGACGTGCAGCGCAACGGCTACGCGCAGACCGCCGTCGCGCCCTGGACCGTGCGCGCCGCGCCCGGCGCCCCCGTCGCCGCCCCGTTCGCCTGGGAACAGCTCGACGACCCCGCCCTGCACGCCCGCCGCTGGACCGTCGCGGACGCCGTCGAGCAGGCCCGCACCGATCCGTGGGAGGGCCTCCTGAGCCGCCCCCGGGCCCTGGGTCCGGCCCGGCGCCGGCTGGCGGCGCTCTCCGGGCGGCCCGTCTGACCTGCTCCGGGTTGCGGGAAACAGACGGATGTGCTCGTGGAGGTTTGGCGAACACGCTTGCGGCCACACGGAGGGGGAGGTGGCCATGTCGAACACGAAGAACACGTCCGATTCGCAACCCGAGCAAGAAAGTTCACAGAGTTCACAGAAAACCCAGAAGTCCCAGGAGTCGCATTCTTCCCAGGAGTCACGCCGGCCCCGCCCGATGGAGGTGCTGCGCGAAGCGCGCGCCCAGCTCGCGGAGCTGACCGGCATGACCGCCGAGTCCGTCTCGTCCTTCGAGCAGACGGAGGACGGCTGGGCCCTGGAGGTCGAGGTGCTCGAACTGGAACGGGTGCCGGACACCATGAGCCTGATGGCGAGCTACCAGGTGGAGCTGGACTCCGAGGGAATGCTCACCGGCTACCGCCGAGTCCGCCGCTACGAGCGCGGACGCTCCGACGGACGCCGGTCCGGGGGCCGCTGAGCGGCCCGCCCGGACCCCTATCCACACACCCGCAGACACAAGGAGGGATCACCCGGCATGAGTGTCGTACCGGCACAGCAGACCGGCGGCGGAGGCGGCAGCAGCGGCCTCTACGACGTGCTTGAGCTTGTCCTTGACAGGGGTCTCGTCATCGACGCGTTCGTTCGCGTGTCGCTGGTCGGCATCGAGATCCTCAAGATCGACGTGCGCGTGGTCGTCGCCAGCGTCGACACCTACCTGCGCTTCGCCGAGGCGTGCAACCGCCTCGACCTGGAGTCGGGGCCGCGCAAGGACCCGGGCCTGCCCGACCTGGTCGGCACGATGACCGAGTCCGGCGCCCGCGGCAAGTCCAAGGGCGCGCTGTCCGGCGCCGCCGAGACCATCTCCGACGCCTTCAAGCAGGCCCGCGAGGGCGAGCCGGAGTCCCGGCCGCGCGCCCGCAGGTCGACGTCCTCGCGCCGTAAGGAGGAGCAGGAGTGAGCACGTACGTCTACGGCATCACCGCGAGCGCGCCCGCCGCGCTCCCGGACGGCCTCACCGGCGTCGGCGAGCTGCCGGTGCGGGTGCTGACCGAGGGCGACCTCGCGGTCGTCGTCAGCGACGCCCCGGAGAACCTGCGCCCCAAGCGCAAGGACCTGCTCGCCCACCAGAACGTCCTCGCCGAGGCGGGCACGGCCGGCTGCGTGCTGCCCATGCGGTTCGGCAGCGTCGCCCCCGACGACAAGGCGGTCACCGGCGTCCTCGCCGAGCGCGCCGACCACTACAAGGAGCGGCTGCGCGCCCTGGACAACCGGGTCGAGTACAACATCAAGGCCAACCACGTGGAGGAGGCCGTCCTCCACCACGTGATGGCCGAGAACGCGGAGATCCGCGCGCTGGCCGAGTCCAACCGGCAGCAGGGCGGCGGAAGCTACGAGAGCAAGATCCAGCTCGGCGAGATGGTCGCCGCGGCCGTCCAGGCCCGGGAGGCCGAGGACGCCGCGGCCCTCCAGCGGCTCCTGGAACCGGAGGCGGACGCGGTCAGCGTCGGCCCCGAGTCCACCGGCTGGCTGGCCAACGTGTCGTTCCTGGTCGACCGGGAACAGGCCGAGACCTTCCTGGCGGCCGTGGAACGCGCCCGCCGGGACCTGCCGCACCTGGAGGTGCGGATCAACGGCCCGCTGCCGCCGTACAGCTTCGTGGAGCCCGGCCCCGCCGAGCCCGCGGGCACCGCGGCGGGCGGCGGGGCCGACACCGGAGCGGAGTGAGGGAAATGGGCCTGATCTCAGAGGTGCTGCTGCTGCCGTTCGCCCCGGTGCGCGGCAGCGCCTGGGCCGTCAGACAGGTACTCCAGGAGGCCGAGCGGATCTACTACGACCCGGCCACCGTACGGGCCGAACTGTCCCGGCTGGAGGAGCGGTTGGAGGCCGGCGAGATCACGGAGGAGGAGTTCGACGTCCAGGAGGACGCCCTCCTGGACCGGCTTGAGGAAGCTTCGCGCCACAGCGCGGGAACGGGCAACGGGACGACACCATGAATCGAGTGGGACTCGGCCTAGCGGTAGGGGCCGGCTATTTCCTGGGCCGCACCAAGAAACTGAAACTGGCGATCGCCGTGGGGACGGCGGTGGCCGGCAAGCGGATGAACCTCACCCCGCGCGGCATCGCCGACCTGGTCTCCACCCAGCTGCAGAACAACCCGCAGTTCAAGGAGATAGGCGACCAGCTCCGGCAGGACCTGCGCGGAGTGGGCAAGGCGGCCACGGGAGCCATGGTCGAGCGGCAGCTCGACGGTCTCGCCAGCCGGCTGCAGGACCGGACCTCCCAGGTCCGCGACCAGCTCTCGGGGGCCGCCTCCCGGGTGCCGGGCACCGGCGAGGACGACCGGGACGACCGGGACGACCGGGACGACCGTGACGGGTACGACGAGGACGCGTCCGACGACGCGGACGACGACCGGGACGACCGGGACGAGCCCGAGCGGGACGCCGCCCCGCGCCGCGCCCGTACGGCGAAGAAGGCGCCGGCGAAGAAGGCGCCGGCCGGCGGGGGCGCGGCAGGGAAGACGGCCGCCAGGAAGACCGCCGCGAAGAAGACCGCCGGCAAGAAGGCGGCGCCCGCCCGCAAGACGGCGGAGAAGACGACGCAGGCGGCCCGGCGGACGGCCCGCGGCGGATCGCCGAAGGGAGGCGGTGAGCGATGAGCGACACCCTGGGTTCGGCGGCCTCCAAGGCGGGTGGCGCGGCCAAGCACAACCCGCTCGCCGACGTGGCCCGCAGCGAGGCCGCCGACCGGCTCAAGGAAGAGGTGCAGCAGTACCTCGCCGCCCAGGCCCAGCGCATGCTGGTCGGCGTCGGCCGCAAGCTCGGCGAGACCACGGTCAAGCTGAACGACATCGCCGACGGCAACAGCCCCGGCTTCGCCAAGCTCGCCCTGGAGGGCGGCCGCAAGATCGCCGAGGGCAAGGGCCCGATGCGCACCGCGGTGGAACTGGGCGCCGGCCGGCTGAAGGACAACGTGGTCGGCGCCTTCAAGAACCTCGGTGGCGGCAAGGGGCGGCGCAAGGGCGGCTCGGGCCAGAAGCCGACCGTCATCATCGAGTACGCCGACGTCGGCGTGCCCTTGCGCACCGCCTACGACCAGTGGACGCAGTACCAGGACTTCAGCACCTTCGCCAAGGGCGTCAAGAGCGCGAACCGCGCCGACGACACCAGCTCCGACTGGCAGCTGAAGGTCTTCTGGTCCAACCGCAGCTGGAAGGCGAAGACCACCGAACAGGTGCCGGACGACCGGATCTCCTGGACCTCGGAGGGCGCCAAGGGCACCACCAAGGGCGTCGTCTCCTTCCACGAGCTGGCGCCGAGCCTGACCCGGGTCATCGTGGTCGTCGAGTACTACCCCAAGGGCCTGTTCGAGAAGACCGGCAACATCTGGCGCGCCCAGGGCCGCCGGCTGCGGCTCGACCTCAAGAACTACGTCCGTTTCATCACCCTCAAGGGCGAGGCGGACGACGGCTGGCGCGGGGAGATCCGCGACGGTGAGGTCGTCCGCAGCCACGAGGACGCGGTCGCGGAGGAAGAGGCCGCGGAGTCGGAGACGGACACGGACGCCGAGCCGGACGGCCGGGAGCAGGAGGACGACCGGCAGGAGGACGACGGGACCGAGGACGCCGACGCGGAGGTCTACGACGAGGAGGAAGCGGAGGAGGACGGCTACGAGGAGGAGCCCCGGGAGGAGTACGACGAGGAGACCGGGGCCGAGGCGGAGGAGGAGCCCGAGGACGAGCCCGAGGACGAGCCCGAGGACGAGCCCGAGGACGCGTACGAAGAGGACGTGCCCGAGGACGAGTACGACACCGAGGCCGAGGACGAGGACGAGGTGGCCGAGGACAAGGGCGACGGGGACGACGCGTACCGTGCGGAGGACGACGAGTACGCCGAGCACGGGGGCCGTCGATGACGACTGCCAGCCGTATGCCCGAACCCTTCGGCCAGGGGCAGGGCGCCAACCTCGCCGACATCCTGGAGCGGGTGCTGGACAAGGGTGTCGTCATCGCCGGCGACATCCGCATCAACCTGCTCGACATCGAGCTGCTCACCATCAAGCTGCGGCTCATCGTCGCCTCCGTCGACAAGGCGAAGGAAATGGGCATCGACTGGTGGGAGAGCGACCCCGCGCTCTCCTCGAACGCCAAGCACAAGGAACTCGCCCGGGAGAACCGGGAGCTGCGCGAGCGGCTGGCAGAGCTGGAATCGGCCCGCACCCCGCTGGAGCGGGGTGCGGGCCGCGCCCGGGGGGAGGACGAGTCGCCATGACCGGACTGCGGTACGTCTACGCCGTCTGCCGTCCCTTCGGCGCGGCCCTGCAGTCGCAGCTCACCGGGGTGGCGGGCGATCCGCCGCGAACACTGCGCCACCGCGGGCTGGTCGCCGTCGTCAGCCATGTCCCCGAGGCCGACTTCACCGAGGAGTCGCTCAAGGAACGCCTGGAGGACCTGGACTGGCTGGCGGCGACCGCCCGCGCCCACCAGCAGGTGATCGACGCGCTCACCGCCGTCACCACGCCGCTGCCGCTCCGGATGGCCACGGTCTTCCGGGACGACAGCGGCGTCCGCGTGATGATGGAGGAACGCGAGGGAGACTTCCTGCGCACCCTCGACCGGCTGGACGGCCGGGTGGAGTGGGGCGTCAAGGTGTACGTGGAGGAGTCCGCGGGGCAGGACGGGCGGGGCGGGCGGGAGCCGGCCGGGAAGCCCGCCTCGGGCCGTGAGTACCTGCTGCGGCGGCGCGCGCGGACCCGCGCGGGCGAGGAACTGTGGCAGCGGGCCGAGGAGTTCGCCGGCCGGCTCCACGGGACGCTGGCCGACCGCGCCGACGACGCCCGGCTGCACGCCCCGCAGAATCCCGCCCTCTCCGGCGCCACCGGACGCAATGTGCTCAACGCCGCCTATCTGGTGCGGCGGGACCTTTCCGAGGAATTCGTGGAACTCGTCGACCGCACCAAGGACGACGTCCCGGGAATTCGCGTCGAACTCACCGGGCCATGGGCCGCCTATTCCTTCGCCGGGGAAAATCCCGAGGAGGGTGCCGCATGACCGTCGTGGAACGCCGGGAGATCGCCCTGGTCGACCTGCTCGACCGGCTGCTGGCCGGCGGGGTCGTCCTCACCGGCGACATCACCCTGCGCATCGCCGACGTGGACCTGGTCCGCATCGACCTGAACGCGTTGATCAGCTCGGTCAACGCCGATGTTCCGTCGCCCTGGGAGGACTGACGTGAGCGAGCGGCACGGCCGGATCGAGTTCGAGCCGGACACCGTCGAGCGCGACCTGGTCAAGCTGGTGCTGACCGTGGTCGAGCTGTTGCGCCAGCTCATGGAGCGCCAGGCGCTGCGCCGCTTCGACCAGGGCGACCTCTCCGAGGACCAGGAGGAGCGCATCGGGCTCACCCTGATGCTGCTCGACGACCGCATGACCGAGCTGCGGGAGCGGTACGGACTGCGGCCCGAGGACCTCAATCTGGACCTCGGGCCGCTGGGACCGCTGCTGCCCCGGGAGTGAGCCTCCCGGGGCAGCAGCCCTTCATCTTCTTCTGTGGCCGCCGGTCACCACCGGTACCAGCGACCCCTGCCGCCTCCGGCCGTCGTCCCGCGGACCAGGAATCCCAGCAGCCACAGGACCAGCACGACCAGGGCGACCCACCAGAGCACCTTCAAGGCGAATCCGGCGCCGAAAAGGATAAGCGCGAGAAGCAGTACGAGCAGAAGCGGAACCATGATGTCGTTACCTCCTGACGTACTGGTGTCCCGGATTTATCGGATCAGGCTTCCTTTCTGCACAGAATTTCTCCGTGCAGTACACCGAACCACCCCTCGGGCCGCTTCCCCCAGTCCCGCCAGGCCGTCGCCGCGGCCGCCAGCTCGTCCTCGCTCGCGTGGCCGCCGCCGGTGGCCAGCTCCGCGTAGGAGGACGCCACCGTGCGGTCCGCCCACAGACCGCTCCACCAGGCCCGCTCCTCGGCGGTGGTGAACGTCCAGGTGCTGGAGGTGGCGCTGATGTCGGTGAAGCCCGCCGCCAGCGCCCACGCCTTCAGCCGGCGCCCCGCGTCCGGCTCACCGCCGCTCGCCCGCGCCACCCGCCGGTACAGCTCCAGCCAGGCGTCCAGGCCGGCCGACGCCGGGTACCAGGTCATGGCGCCGTAGTCGGCGTCCCGCACCGCGACGAACCCGGCGGGCCTGGTGACCCGCTTCATTTCGCGCAGCGCCGCCACCGGGTCGCCGACGTGCTGGAGCACCTGGTGGGCGTGGACCACGCAGAAGGTGTCGTCGGGGAAGTCCAGGGCGTGCACGTCCGCCACCGCGAAGTCGACGTTGGCCAGACCCCGCCCGGCGGCCGTCGCGCGCGCGGTGTCCAGGATCTCCGGGGCGCGGTCGACCCCGGTGACACGGCCGTCCGGGACCAGGGCCGCGAGGTCGGCGGTGATGGTGCCCGGACCGCAGCCGACGTCGAGGACGCGCATGTGCGGCTTCAGCGAACCGAGCAGGTACCCGGCGGAGTTGGCGGCGGTCCGCCAGGTGTGCGAGCGGAGCACGGACTCGTGGTGTCCGTGCGGATAGACGGCGGTCTCCTGCGGCCTCGGCATCATCGATCCCCTCTGCGACGCCCGACGGCGTCCGACCGGCTCACCGTACGCCCGTCGCCCGCATCATGAGACATGAGTCTCTCTATGTGGTATGACGGGCCATCAGTCACCAGGCAGCGGGCGGTACACCGTCAGCGCCTCGGGGAGCTTCTCCACCGTCACATCACCCTCGGTCTCGGTGACCTCGCCGTCGTAGGCGAGCAGCGTGCCCGGCGCGACGCCCTTCAGCCGCAGCCTCGGCACCTGCACCGCCGCGTGCGCGGGGGAGCGGGTCAGCGGTCCGGCGAAGGCCGCCGACAGCAGCCGCAGCGCGGGCCGGCTGCCGCCGTGCACCACCCGGACGTCGAGCCGCCCGTCCGCCAGGTCGAGCCGCCGGCCCGGCGCCAGCCCCATGCGGTGGTAGGTGCCGTTGCCCGCGAACAGCATCCACAGCGGCCGGGTACGGCCCCCCACCTCGGCGCGGAGCGGATGCCGGTCGGCGCGCAGCACCCGCACCGCCGCCAGCAGCCCGGCCGGCCAGCCGCCGATCCGGTGCGACCAGCGCTCCCGCTCCCGCACCAGCTCCGGGTACACCCCCAGGCTGAAGGTGTTGAGGAAGATGCCGCTCAGCCCGCCCGAGGTGAACCGGCCCACGTCCACCCGCACGCCCTCGCCCTGCTCCAGCGCCCGGGACAGCGCCCGGACGTCCTCGACACCCAGGTCGTAGGCGAAGTGGTTGAGGGTGCCGCCGGGCAGCACCGCCAGCGGCAGCCCGTGCCGCAGGGCGACCCCGGCCGCCGCGTTCACCGTGCCGTCGCCGCCGCACACGCCGAGCACCCGGGCGCGGCCGGCGGCCTTCTCCAGCTCGGCGGGGACCTCGGCCGGCTCCGCCTCGATCACCTCGGCCAGCGGCAGCGCGTCGCACAGCGCCCGCACCCGCTCCGAGGTGCCCGAGCCCAGGTTGGCGACCATCACCAGGCCCTCGCCGCCGGACAGCGCGGGCACCTGGGCTACCGGCCGGGCCGGCGGTGTGAGCTGGGCCCGGGTGGGCACCAGACCTCTGACCGCGAACGCCGCCCCCGCGCCGAGTGCCGCCCCGGCCAGCACGTCGCTCGGGAAGTGGACGCCGGTGTAGACCCGGGAGAGGGCGACCGCCGCGGCCACCGGCGCCACGGCCGCGCCCCACGCGGGGGACTCCAGCGCCACGCCGGTGGCGAAGGCGGCGGCCGAGGCGGCGTGCCCGGACGGGAACGAGGTCGTGATCGGCTGCCGTTTCAGCTGCCGCACCAGCGGTACCGGGTCCAGGACCGGCCGGGCGCGGCGCACCGAGCGCTTGCCGACGGTGTTGATGGTGAGCGAGGCCACGCCCAGCGAGGCGATGCCGCGGACGGCGGCCCGCCGGGCCCGGGGCGTGCGGGACGCGGCCACCGCCGCGGCGGCGGCGAACCAGAGCGCCCCGTGGTTGGCGCTGCGGCTGAGCCGGGGCAGCACCCGGTCGCCGCCGGGCCAGTGCCGGGCGGCGACCGCCGCGAACAGCCGGTGGTCGAGATCCAGGAAACCCTTGCGCAGCGGATGCGGTCCGGGCAGCGGGACGGTGAGGTCTACGTCGGGGCTCATGCCTCCCGCCTACCCTTCGGGCGGCCTTTCCTGCCGCCCCGGAAATGCGGTTGCCCGACCGGGGGCCGCACCAGGGACAATCACCCCCATGGGCCACCTCGAAGCAGCGCACCTGGAGTACCACCTGCCCGACGGGAGGACGCTCCTCGGCGACGTCTCCTTCCGGGTGGGGGAGGGCGCCGTCGTCGCCCTCGTCGGCCCCAACGGCGCGGGCAAGACCACTCTGCTGCGGCTGCTCTCCGGCGAGCTGAAGCCGCACGAGGGCACCGTCACCGTCAGCGGCGGACTCGGCGTGATGCGCCAGTTCGTCGGCTCCGTACGGGACGACACGACCGTCCGCGACCTGCTCGTCTCCGTCGCCCCGCCGCGCATCCGGGACGCCGCCCGCGCGGTCGACGCCGCCGAGCACGCCGTCATGACCGTCGACGACGAGGCCGCGCAGATGCGGTACGCGCAGGCCCTCTCCGACTGGGCGGAGGCGCGCGGCTACGAGGCGGAGACGCTGTGGGACATGTGCACCACCGCCGCGCTGGGCGTGCCGTACGAGAAGGCGCAGTGGCGGCGGGCGAGCACCCTCTCCGGCGGCGAGCAGAAACGCCTCGTCCTGGAGGCGCTGCTGCGTGGCACCGACCAGGTGCTCTTGCTGGACGAGCCGGACAACTACCTCGACGTCCCCGGCAAGCGCTGGCTGGAGCAGCGGCTCGCGGAGACCCGCAAGACCGTCCTGTTCGTCTCCCACGACCGGGAGCTGCTGGCCCGCGCCGCCGAGCGGATCGTCTCCCTGGAGCCGGGCCCGGCCGGCGCCGACGCCTGGGTGCACGGCGGCTCCTTCGCCACGTACCACGACGCCCGCCGCGAGCGCTTCGCCCGCTTCGAGGAACTGCGCCGCCGCTGGGACGAGAAGCACGCCCAGCTGAAGAGGCTGGTCGTCAACCTGCGGCAGGCCGCCTCGGTCAGCCACGAGATGGCCTCCCGCTACCACGCCGCGCAGACCCGGCTGCGCAAGTTCGAGGAGGCCGGACCGCCGCCCGAGCCGCCGCGTGAGCAGGACATCACGATGCGCCTCAAGGGCGGCCGTACCGGCGTACGCGCCGTCACCTGCGAAAAGCTGGAACTGACCGGCCTGATGAAACCCTTCGACCTGGAGGTCTTCTACGGCGAACGGGTCGCCGTCCTCGGCTCCAACGGCTCCGGCAAGTCCCACTTCCTGCGCCTGCTGGCCGGCGAGGACGTGTCGCACACCGGGCACGTCAAGCTCGGGGCGCGGGTCGTCGCCGGGCACTTCGCGCAGACCCACGCCCACCCCGAACTGCTCGGCCGGACCCTCCTGGACATCCTCTGGGAGGAGCACGCCCAGGACCGGGGCGCCGCCATGTCCCGGCTGCGCCGCTACGAGCTGACCGGCCAGGCCGAGCAGACCTTCGACCGGCTCTCCGGCGGCCAGCAGGCCCGGTTCCAGATCCTCCTGCTGGAGGTGCGGGGCGTCACCGCCCTGCTCCTGGACGAGCCCACCGACAACCTCGACCTGGAGTCCGCCGAGGCGCTCCAGGAGGGCCTGGAATCCTTCGACGGCACGGTCCTCGCGGTCACCCACGACCGCTGGTTCGCCCGCTCCTTCGACCGCTACCTGGTCTTCGGCAGCGACGGCCGGGTCCGGGAGACACCGGAGCCGGTCTGGGACGAGCGCCGCGTCGAGCGGGCGCGCTGACTCACCTCCAGCGCAGCAGCGCGCCGAGGCCGCCGACCGGCGTGTCCTGGCGGTCCTCCGTGTCCGGCAGCGCCGGCAGCACCGAGATCGCCGGGGCGCCGGTCATCACGGCCGAGCGCAGCAGCGCGTCGTCGGCGCGGGCGGCCCAGGAGTTCTGCTCGCCGAGCGTCTTCAGCTCGGTGCGCCGCACCGCGAGCTGGTCGGCGTCCTCACCGATCCACACCTCGCGGTGGGTGTCCGGCCCGTCCGGGATGACCAGCAGTTCGTCGATACGGTGCTCCCGCGCGGCCTCCACCAGCGCCGGCACGCCCTCCGCCGCGGCGGCCCGGCCCTCGCCGTCCGGGGCGCGGGCGGACAGGAACCGGTCCAGGTCCCGCTGGGCGCGCGCCGTGACGTGCTCCTCGCGCAGCCGCCGCACCTCCTCGTCGAGGAGCCGGCTGCCGGTGCCGTGCGCGGCCTGCACGACCCGGTCCTTCAGCCGGGCCGGCATCCGCTCGTGCACGGCGCGGCACTCGCGGCCGTCCCCGACCAGGATCAGCAGGTCGGCGCCGGTCTCCTCCTGGCACACGGCGAGCGCGTCGGCGATCTCCGCGGCGTTGTGCTCCCAGGTGTTCTCCACCCGGAGCTGGAAGTGCCGCTCGGACCAGTCGGCGGAGCTGGTGCGGTGCACCGGCCACTGCCGGCCGGTCACCCCGCCCGCGTCCGCCTCGCCCAGCGCGGAGCGCAGCTCGAAGTCGGCGCCCTTGCGGTCGATGTACGCCACCACGCACACCGCGTCCTCGCCGGCCAGTTCCAGCAGCGGCGACACCCGCGGCAGCGGCGCCCAGTGCGCGGTGGTGCCGGCCCGCGGGGGGCGGGCCAGCGGGGTGTCCAGGACGACCTGGCCGCCGTGCGCGAACAGCGCCCGTCCGTGCGGGTCGGTGGCGTGCCGCAGGCTCTCCATGCCCTCCCGCACGGCCCGGCGGGTCGCCTCGTCGGCGCCCTGCCGCTCCAGTTCCCGGTCGACCTCGGCGGCCGTCAGCCCACGGGCGTGCGCGGTGTCCTCGGCGTGCCGGGACAGATCGACGTACACGGAGGCCCAGGGGCCCTGGCGTTCGTAGAGGGGGTGCAGAAAGGCGAGATCCATGAGTACCTCCCGGATACCGCTCGGGGGTGGTGGTTCACGGGGCGGGTACCCGGACCGCATGAACGAACACGACACGCGGGACGGCGCCATGACCGGAGTGGACCCGGGTCGCCTGGACGACCAGCAGCTCATGAAGGAGCTGGAGACCATCCACCGCACGCGCCACGACACCCTGCTCCACGGCTCGGACGACGCGCTGCGGGCCCACAACGAGCGGATGGCGCAGCTGGAGGGCGAATGGCTGCGCCGCAACCCGCGCCGCCCGGTCGCCGCGGGCCGCACCCGCGAGGGCGCCCGGGAGCGGGTGGGCGGGGAGGCGGCCACGCCCGGAACACCCGCCACGTGACGGGAGGGGCGGTGCCCGGACCACGCGGTCCGCGCACCGCCCCTCCCGGTTCCGGCCGGTCCTGGCTCAGCCGCCGGCCTTGGCGAACTCCGCCAGGAAGGTCTCGCAGAACGCCTTCAGGTCGTCCGGCTTGCGGCTGGTGACCAGCGTGCTGGGCCCGCCGTCGCAGACCTTGACCTGCTCGTCCACCCAGGTGCCGCCCGCGTTGCGGATGTCCGTACGCAGGCTCGGCCAGGAGGTCAGCGTCCGGCCGCGCAGGACGTCCGCCTCGACCAGCGTCCACGGGGCGTGGCAGATCGCCGCGACCGGTCGCCCCTGGGTGAAGAAGTCCTTCACGAAGGCGACCGCCCGCTCGTCCATGCGCAGGAAGTCCGGGTTGGCCACGCCGCCGGGCAGCACCAGACCGCCGAAGGAGTCGGCGGAGGTCTCGCCGGTCACCTCGTCCACGGGGAAGGTGTCCGCCTTGTCCAGGTGGTTGAAGGCCTGAATCTCGCCGGACTGCGTCGACACCAGCACCGGCTCGTGCCCGGCGTCCTTCGCCGCCTGCCACGGCTCGGTCAGCTCGACCTGCTCCACGCCCTCGGGCGCGGTCAGAAACGCGATACGCATGCGGGTTCCTCGTCCTTTCGTTCTGTTCTGTGTCACTCTCCGGCCCCGGCCCGCATCAGGTCGCCGAGGCTCACCAGGCCGACCGGCAGGCCCTGCTCCACGACCGGCAGCCGGCCCACCGCCCGCTCCCGCATCAGCGAGAGCGCGTCCGCGGCCGGCAGGTCCGGGGCGACCACCAGCGGGTCGCGGGAGCACACGGCGCCGGCGCCCACCGTGAGCGGGTCGACGCCCTCGGCCACCGCCCGCACCGTGATGTCCCGGTCGGTGAGCACCCCGACCACGCGCTGCCCGTCGGCCACCACGACATCGCCGATGCCCTGGTCCCGCATCAGCCGCGCCGCCTCGACCAGCGAGGCGTCCGGCCGTACGGCAACCACGCCCGGGGTCATCACGTCCTTCACGTACGTGCCCGTCCGCCCGGTCATGGCGCGGCGGTCACGCCCCGGCGGAGCCGGGCGGCCCGGTGAGGGCCTCGGCCAGCTCCTGGACGGTGGTGTAGTGCGCCTCGTGCGGCAGTCCCTCGACGCGCTCGACCAGGGCGTCGGGCGCGTGGCCGCGCCGCAGCCCCCGGGCCAGTTCCCGGGGACCGGCGGGGAAGGCCCCGCGGGTCAGGTTCCGGGCCAGCTCCAGCCGGAGCGACTCCAGCGAGGACGGCGCGCGGCTCGGCGTCACCGGGCCGTACGCCACCTCCGGGTCGTCCTCGGCGATCGGCTCGGGGTCGTGCCACTCCTCGGTGCGGGTGGGGTGTCCGGACCGCAGCAGGCCCTGCAGTTCGTGCTTCATCTCGTCGTCGCGGTGGGCGCTCAGCCGGTCGCTGCCTCGCTGCATGTCTCCCTCCAGATCCTTCAGGGTGGCCACCGCGTACCCGGCCAGCGCGGGGCGACACGGATTACGCCCGCCGGTTCCGGCCCGTTTCGTCCCGGGCCGCTCCGCTCCGGCCGCGTGCCGCCGGTTTGCTCCCCGGGCAGCGGGAACCCGGCTCCTTGCCCCCCGCGCCCACCCTCCTCCGGAAGGACGGCAGGACCATGGCGGTGCTGCTCGCTGTGCTCATCCCGGTCCTCATGCTCGGCGTGGTCCTGGCGCTCGGGCGGTACGAGGAACTCCTGCTGCCGGCCGCCGAACCGGCACCCGACGCCCCCGTCGCCCCCGTCGCGCCCGACCTCGTCCCCGTCCCCGTGCCCGGTGAGGAACTTCCCACGGCGGCGTGACGCGGGCGCGCGGGGCCCTCCGCGAGACGACACAGGAGGTGGGCGCCATGTCCCGCACCATCACCGTCGGTCTGGACGGTTCGGCGGAGAGCCGGGCCGCCGCGGACTGGGCGGCCCGCGAGGCGGCCCTGCGCGAGCTGCCGGTCCGTCTGGTGCACGTCTGGGAACCGGTGCCCGAGCCGATGGCGGCGCCCCCGGCCGGCAGCCGGGAGGACCTCGTACGGGAGGCCGCCGAGAGGCTGCGCCTCGCCCACCCCGGCGTACCGGTCACCGCCGAGCAGCGCGCCGGCACGGCCGTGGCGGAACTCGTCGGCGCCGCCCGCGACGCCGACCTGCTCGTCCTCGGCTACCGCGCCCTGAGCGGGCTGCGGGGCTTCCTGGTCGGCTCGGTCGGCCAGGCCGTCATCGCCCGCACCACGGCGCCCGTGGTCGTGGTGCGCGCCGGGGAGCGGGCCGCCGACGAGCACCTCCCGGACCCGGCGGGCACGCCGTCCGCGGCCACCGCGTTCCGGCCGGTCGTGCTGGGCCTGGACACCGGCCGGCCCGGCGGCACGCCGCTCGCCTTCGCCTTCGAGGAGGCCCGGCGCCGGGACGCCGCCCTGCACGTGGTCCACGGTGGCGACCTCGCGCCGTACCACGGGTACGGACTGGACGCCGGGGCCCGCCCCGCCGACGACCTCGCCCGGCGGCGGGCCGCCCGCCTCGGCGAGGTGCTGCGGCCCTGGCGGGAGCGGTACCCCGGGGTGGAGGTCGTCGAGACGTCCCGCACCGGCAGCCCCGCGGACCGCCTGCTGGACGCCGCCCGGGACGCCTCCCTGCTGGTCGTCGGCCGCCGGGTCCGGCACCGCCCGGTCGGCGCGCACATCGGGTCCGTCACCCACGCGGTGCTGCACCACGCGACGGTGCCGGTCGCGGTGGTCGCCCACGACTGACGCCGCGCCGCGACCGCGGCGGGCCCCCCGTTAGCGCAGCGGGTCCCCACTGCCGTAGGGGGCGTACAGGTCGAGGAGGCGGACCCGGGCGGTGTGCAGCCGGTGGGCGACCACCCGGCCGGCCCAGAGGGCCACCGCCCGGCCGAACGCGGGGTCCTCGGCGCACAGCGCCCGTACCGCGTCCGCGTCGAACCGCCACGCCCGCACCGGGCTCATCGCCTCGGCGCCCAGCTGCCACCGGTACGGCGCGAACTGCCAGGACCAGCCGACGAGTTCGCCGTGGCCGAGCGACTCGATGACGGCGGCCCGGCGGCCGGGGACGCGCAGGTCCAGCGTCACCGTCCCGGTCCGCACGATCCAGAACCGGTCGGCGGGCCCGCCTTCCTCGAACAGGCGCGTGCCCGCCTCGACGGACACCGTGCGGCCGAGCCGCATCAGCCGTTCGCGGTGCTCGGCCGGGAGTGCGGAGGCCAGGGTGGTGGGGGAGGCCATCTCTCGGTTCCTTCCGTTCCGCTGCGGCGTCCGCGACGGGGGCCGCTGCCGCCCAGTCTGGAACCGAGGGACGTCGCCGGGGACGGGCCGCACGGCCCTGCCCCAGGGGCCGACCGGCCCTCGGCGCGGGGGAGGCGGGGATGCGCTACCGTCCCGGCCATGCGCATACGCAAGACGGGGACGGTCCTGGGCGGACTCGCGCTCGGGGCACTGCTGTCGGCCGCCGCCTGGCAGGCCGCCGGGACGCCGCCGGTATCCCTTCTCGCATATGGCTGCGGCGACGCGGAGGACCGGCTCGGCGACGCCCTGGCGGGGGAGTCCGTGCTGGCCACCGCTCCCGACGGTGCCCGTGTCAAGGAGTCGTACCGGAGCTGCGACGACGACGACCTCTTCGTGGTCGCCGGGACGTCCTACGCCTACGACGGCACCCGGGGCACCGCCCTGGCCCACCTCCGCGCGGACGCCGCGGCCCAGGGCTGGCGCGACGGCGCGGGGACCTGCCTCACCAAGCGGGTCGGCGGCACGACCGCGTACCTGACCCTGGAAGGCCCGGACGACGGCACCCTGTGGGTCGAACTCGTCGCGGACCGCGACAACTCCGACTGGTGCTGACCCGGCCTACGCCGGGGCCGTGACCGCCCAGGCCGCCTCGATCATCCGGAACAGCTCGTTCACCGCGGCATCGGGATCGGCCGCCTGCCGGGCCAGCGCGTGCGCCTCGACCACGGACCGCGCGATCGCCCGGCAGGCCGTCGCGGACCGCCCCCGGCCGGGACCGGCCGCGAGGGCCGCCGCCAGCGCCTCCGAGTGCCGCAGCCGCATCGACTCCTCATAGCTCCGCAGTGCGGGCGACGCGTCGATCATGCGCCACACCGGGGCGGCGCCGGGGGTCGCGCAGTGCTGGACCAGGGCGTGGACCTCCCGGCGCAGATCGGGCAGGAACGGCTCGGCCGGTGCCCGGCCGGCGACCGCCCCCGCGAGGCGGTGCTCGAAGTCCGCGTCCCGCTCGAAGACCAGGGCCTCCTTCGAGGCGAAGTGGGAGAAGAGCGTGGTGACCGCCACGTCCGCCGCCGCGGCCACCTCACGGATGCCGACCGCGTCGTACCCCTGCTCCAGGAAGAGCCGCAGGGCGGTGTCGGCGATCTTCTGGCGGGTCGCGGCCTTCTTGCGCTCGCGGCGTCCGGTGGGCACGGTCATGCCGCGATGCTATCAATGACGAAACAGGAACCGGTATGAAAAGCTAACGGTTAGTGTTACGTTCTCCGGCATGAGAAAAGTGAGCTTCGCCGAGTTCGGCGGTCCG
Source organism: Streptomyces griseoviridis (assembly GCA_014649155.1). Classification (GTDB taxonomy): domain Bacteria; phylum Actinomycetota; class Actinomycetes; order Streptomycetales; family Streptomycetaceae; genus Streptomyces; species Streptomyces griseoviridis. Next base: position 74,199 of record BMSM01000008.1, read on the forward strand.
GACGTGCTGCGCGTCATCGAGGCCGAGGAACCCCGCCCGGGCCCGGGCCGCATCCGCGTCGCCGTGCGGGCGGCGGGCGTGAACCCCGTCGACTGGCGGATCCGCGAGGGCCAGAAGCTCTCGGCCCGTCCGGTCGAGCTGCCCTCGGGCGTGGGGCTTGACGCCGCCGGCGTCGTGGACGAGATCGGGGAGGGCGTCGAAGGGGTCGCGGTCGGCGACCACGTCTTCGGCAAGGGCATCGACACCTACGCCGAGTACGCCGTGCTGACGGCCTGGGCGCCGATGCCCGAGGGACTCACCTTCGAGGAGGCAGCCGGCTACCCCTCCGTCACCGAGACCGCGCTGCGCGTCCTGCGCGAGTGCGAGGTGCGGCCGGGGCAGACCCTGCTGGTGAGCGGCGCGTCCGGGGGAGTGGGGTCGGCGGTGCTCCAGATAGCCCGCGACCGCGGCGTCACGGTGATCGGCACGGCCGGCCCGGCCAACCAGGACTACCTGCGCGGCCTCGGCGCCCTCGCCACCACCTACGGCGAGGGCTGGACCGAGCGGGTGCGCCGCCTCGGCCGCGTCGACGCCGCGCTCGACCTGGCCGGTTCCGGCGTGATCCGCGACCTCGTCGAGCTGACCGGCGACCCGCGGAAGGTGGTCTCCATCGCGGACCTCGGGGCGCCTGGACTGGGGGTCCGCTTCTCCGGCACGGCCGGCAGCGTGCCGGACGCGCTGGCCGAGGCCGCCGCCCTCGTCGCACGCGGGAAACTGCGCATTCCCGTAGAGCGCACCTATCCGCTCACCGGGGCGGCCGCGGCCCACATCGACAGCCGGGCCGGGCACGCCCGGGGGCGCCGGGTCATCGTGCCCTGACCCGCGCTGCCGGCGGCCCCTACTGCCTCTCCCGGCCCGGCAGGAACTCCTGCACCTTCGCCTTGAAGCCCTGCCGGACCATCGCCCCCCGGTCCGCGTCGCCCTTGAGGATCGCGGTGGCGGTGGCCTCGATCTGCTCCCAGCTGGCGTGCGGCGGGACCGGGGGAACCGCCGGGTCGGTGAGGAACTCCACCACCGCCGGACCGTCCGCCGCCAGCGCGGCCCGCCAGGCGCCCTCGACGTCCTCGGGCCGCTCCACCCGGATGCCGGTCAGCCCCAGCGAACGGGCGAAGTCGGCGTAGCGCACGTCCGGGAGCTCCTGCGAGGGCAGGAAGGACGGGGCGCCCTCCATGGCCCGCATCTCCCAGGTGACCTGGTTCAGGTCCCGGTTGTTCCAGACGCCCACCACCAGCCGCGGGTCCTCCCACCGGTCCCGGTACTTCGCGGCGGTGATCAGCTCGGCCAGCCCGTTCATCTGCATCGCCCCGTCCCCGGCCAGCGCGACGACGGGCCGGTCCGGGTGGGCGAACTTCGCGCCGATCGCGTACGGCACCGCGCAGCCCATCGTCGCCAGCGTGCCGGAGAGCGAACCGCGCATGCCCTCGCGCAGGGTCAGGTGCCGCGCGTACCAGTTCGCGGTGGAACCGGAGTCCGAGGTGACGATCGCGTCCGCCGGCAGCAGCGGGTCCAGGGCGGCGGCCACGTACTCCGGGTTGATCGGATCGGCCTCCAGGGCGGCCCGCCGCCCCATCGTCTCCTTCCAGCGCGCGACATTGGCGCACACCGTGTCGTACCACTCCCGGCCGCGCCCGCCCTCGATCAGCGGGATCAGCCGCTCCAGCGTGGCCCGCGCGTCCCCGACCAGGTTCACCTCGTACGGGTACCGCATCCCGATCATGTGCGGGTCGATGTCGATCTGCACGCCGCGCGCCGCGCCGAACTCCGGCAGGAACTGGGAGTACGGGAACGAGGAACCGATGGTCAGCAGGGTGTCGCAGTCCCGCATCAGCTCGTACGAGGGACGCGTCCCCAGCAGGCCGATCGAGCCGGTGACGTACGGCAGTTCGTCGCTGAGGACGTCCTTGCCGAGCAGCGCCTTGGCGACGCCCGCGCCGAGCAGTTCCGCCAGCGTCTCCACCTGGTGCCGGGCCCCGGCCGCGCCCTGCCCGACCAGGATCGCCACCTTGTCACCGGAGTTGAGGACCTCCGCCGCCCGCCGCACCGACTCCTCGGACGGAACGGCCGTCCACGCGCCGCGGTCCAGACTGGACGGCACCATCTTGAAGGCGTGCGTGGGCGGCGAGTAGTCCAGCTCCTGGACGTCGCCGGGGATGATGACGGCCGTGGGGCAGCGCCGCGCGTACGCCGTGCGGATCGCCCGGTCCAGCACGTTCGGCAACTGCTCGGGAACGGTCACCGTCTCCACGAACTCCGAGGCGACGTCCTGGAACAGCGTGTGCAGGTCCACCTCCTGCTGGTACGAGCCGCCCATCGCCGTGCGGTGCGTCTGCCCGACGATCGCCAGCACCGGGACATGGTCCAGCTTGGCGTCGTACAGGCCGTTCAGCAGATGGATCGCGCCCGGCCCCGAGGTCGCCGCGCACACCCCGAGCCGGCCGCTGAACTTGGCGTAGCCGACCGCCTGGAACGCCGACATCTCCTCGTGCCGGGACTGCACGAACCGCGGCCGGTCGTCCGCCCGGCCCCAGGCGGCGAGCAGCCCGTTGATGCCGTCGCCGGGATAGCCGAAGACCTGCTCGACACCCCACTCGCGCAGCCGCTGGAGCACATGGTCGGAGACGGTGGAACCCATGGAAACGGACCTCCAGGACGAATCGGGGGCGGTGCCGGTAGCGGCCCTACGGGTCACCCCGCCGGGCGGCCGGAAACCTGTGGTGTTTGCCGCGTCCCTTCCGGGGCAGGCGCACCCCTGGTGCTTCGGACAGGAGGCACGCCCGTGGGAGCGGCGCGACGCCGCCCCCGGCGGCCCGTCCGGACCCCGGACGCGCTCCCGCGGTGACCGCCCGACCCCCAGGACCGAGCGTCACCCCGGCGTCCCCTCACGTCCCCCCGGCCCCCGCCGGGCGAGCCGCCGCCGGCGTGCCGGTCCGGTCCCGCCCCCCCAAGGGAGCAGCGACGCCCCATGCCGACCCCAGTCAGCACCAGGCACCACCCGCACGACGACGCTCCCGACACCGCGGCGGCCTTCCGCGAACTCGCCGCGCTCCCCGCCGGCCCGCGGCGCGACGCCCTCCGCGACCGGATCGTGGAGGCATGGCTGCCGATGGCCGAACGGCTCGCCGGCCGCTTCCGCAGCCGCGGTGAGAGCTACGAGGACCTGCGCCAGGTGGCGGCCCTCGGCCTGGTCAAGGCCGTCGACCGGTACGACCCGGGGCGCGGCCACGCCTTCGAGAGCTACGCCGTGCCGACCGTCACCGGCGAGATCAAACGGCACTTCCGCGACCACCTGTGGACCCTGCACGTGCCCCGCCGCGTCCAGGACCTGCGCAACCGCGTCCGCCAGGCCGGCCAGGAGCTGTCCCAGACCCTCCCCGGCCGCGCCCCCGGCGTCGCCGAGATCGCCGCCCGCACCGGCCTCGGCGAGGAGGACGTCCGTGAGGGCCAGGCGGCCCTGGAGAGCTTCTCCGCGCTCTCCCTGGACGCCGAACTGCAGGGCGGCGGCGACGACTACTCGCTCGGCGACGCCCTCGGTGGCCCCGACCCCGCGCTGGACACCGTCGTCGACCGCGAGGCCGTCAGGGGCAGTCTCGCCGCCCTGCCCGAACGCGAACGGGCCATCCTCTACATGCGGTTCTTCGACGACATGACACAGAGCGGCATCGCCGAACGGCTCGGCATCTCCCAGATGCACGTCTCCCGGCTGATCAGCCGCTGCTGCCACCGGGTGCGTGAACAGGTGCTGCGGGAACCGTCCGACTGACGCGGACCCGCGCGGGCCGCGCGCGGGCGCGGCGGAACCCGGTCCGTCACCCGCCCGGGCGCCCCGGTCCCGCGAACGGAGCAGGGCCGCGCGCGGGCCGGGGCCGGGCGGGCTGTGATGGTGGGGGCCGGGTCGCGAGGTCCTTCCGCCCGCCCCCCGGAGGGCGGCCCGTGAACGGGACCGCGCGCCACGGCCCAGGCCCTGTCGTCGGCCTCCGGGCCGGGCGACAGGACCCGCGGGCGCGAGTGCCGTGCCCCCGCAGCCGTCGCTCGAAGGAGCCCGCCCCATGCCCACCGGCCGCACCGAGGGCCGCGCCGCCCGCCGCCGCGCCGCCCGCGCCCTGATGACCGCCGCCCTGGCCGTCGCCGCCCTGGGCCCCGCCACCGCCCCCGGCGTCGCGGCCCCGGCCGCCCCCGCCGGGGGAACCGTGCCCGGGTTGCCGGAGGAGGGGGACACCGGCCCGGCGGAGGTCCCCGAGATCCCCGACGGCGAACTCCCCGGCGGGGAGGACGTCCCCGAGATCCCCGACGCCGAGGAGGACGGACCCGCCTTGGACGAGGACGGCCCCGCCTTGGACGAGGACGGACCGGCTCTCGGCGAGGACGAACCCGGCTTCGACGAAGGGGAACCAGCCGAGCCCCTCGAAGGGGAGGCCGGGACCCACGCCGCCCCCGGCGATCACGGGTCCGCCCCCACCGCCGAGGTCAGCCCCGCCACCGTCCGGCCCGGTGCCCACGTCACCGTCTCCGTCACCTGCCCCGCCACCGGCAGGCCCGCCCCCGCCACCCTGGACGCGACCTCCCCGGCGTTCGAGAAGAGGACCGTCGCCCTCGCCAGGGTCCCCGGGCACCGGGCGGACCCCGCCTACCGGGGCACCGCCCGCATCACTCCCGCCGGCCACACCGGCGAGCACACGGCCCCGGCCGGGCCCGGCTCCGCCCGGACCGTCGAGGGCACCTGCCCCGCCCCGCACGGCGGCAAGGGCCGCCCGTGGAAGGCGACGTTCACCGTGACGGCGCACGACGGCGCCGCGCCCTGCCGCGAACCCGTACGGCCGGGCGAGCACTGCGCCACCGCCCCGCCCTGCCCCGAACCGGTCCGCCCCGGCAAGCCCTGCGCGAGCCGGCCGCCGTGCCCCGAACCCGTCCCCGAGGGCGGCTCGTGCGGAGACGCCCCGGCCCCGCACGGGGTGCGCGCGGGGACGGGCGGCGCCTTCACCGACTCCGTACCCGCCCTGGTGGCCGGCGGCGTCCTCGTCGCGGGCGCGTTCGCCGCCGCCGCCCACCGGCTGCGCCCCCGCCGGCGGACGCGCCCCGGGGGAGGCTGACCGCCCCGCTGTGATCCGCGCAACCCGCCTCCGGGGCCATGGGCGGGCGGTGCGCTGGGTACTCAGAGCACGACCGGTGTCACCACCGACGCCGGCCGGCACGGCGACGCGCACCCCGCCCCGCGAGGCGACGGGTGCCGGCACCACGGAACTGGCGGAGGTACCGATGCGGCGGACGGTCCCCGAAGACCACGGCCCCGTCCGGTTCGGGCCGCCGCTGCCCGACGACGGCCTGCCCGTACCGGCCGAGCTGTCCGCCGTCCTCGCCGCCGCCGCGGGCCGCACCGGCCAGGACCCGGTCGGCGGCGCCCCCGCCCTGCTCGACGCCGCCCGCGGCTACTGGGAGCGGCGCGGCCTGCCCACCGACCCCGGTGACATCGCCGCCGCCCCCGGCGCCCCGCCCCTGCTGCTGGCGCTGACCGCCGCGCTCGGCGGCGACGTCCTGGTGCCCCGGCCCTGCGCCGCCTGGTGGGCGCCGTACGCCCGGCTGCTCGGCAGGCCCGTCTTCCACGTCGCCACTCCCGCCGAGTGCGGCGGCGTCCCCGACCCGTACGCCCTGCTGGAGACCGTCCGCCGGGTCCGCGCCGAGGGCGGCGAACCGCGGCTGCTCGTCCTGTCCGTCGCCGACGACCCCACCGGCACCGTCGCCCCGCCCGAGGTGCTGCACGAGGCCGTCGAGGCGGCCGTCGCCGAGGGACTGCACGTGGTCGCCGACGAGACCTGGCGCGACACCGTGCACGACCCGCACGACCCGCGCGGCACCGTGCTGATCGGCCCCGCCGAGATGCTCCCCGAGCACGTCACCGTCGTCAGCGACCTGGCCGGCGCGCTGCTCCCGCCCGGCTGGCCCGCCGCCGTCGCCCGCTTCCCCGCCACCACCGCCGGCCACCGGCTGCACGCGCGGGTGCTCGACGTGCTCACCGCGCTCGGCGCCCGCCTCGCCGCCCCGGTCACCACCGCCGCCGCGTACGCCCTCGCCGAGCCCGAGCCGGTCGTCGCCCACCGCACGGCCGCCGTCCGGCTGCACGCGCGGGTGGCCGCCGCCGCGCACGCCACCGTCACCGGCGCGGGCGCCCTCTCCCTGCCGCCGCGCGCCGGCCGCCACCTCTACGCCGACCTCGGCCCGCTGCGCGTCGCCCTCGCCGCCCGGGGCGTCGGCGACGCCCAGGAACTGGAGGACTTCCTCACCGCCCGGCTCGGCATGCCCGCCCCCGGCGGCCACCGCTTCGGCGACGACCTCGCCGCCCTGCGGGTACGGCTGTCCACCGGGCCCCTGCTGGGCTCCGCGGACGAGCGGCGCGCCGCGTGCCCCGCCACCCCGGACCCGCCGGGCCCGCACCGCGCGCTAGACGACCTGACGTCGGTCTTCGACGAACTCCACGACGATCGGCGATGGGAGCCCTCCCGATGACGCAGCAGTCCGAGCCGGCCCCGAGCACCGCCGCCGCCCCCGGCCCCGCGGGCGTCCCCACGCCCCCGCCGCCCGCCCCGCCGCTCGCCGCCCCCCGGCCGCTGGCCGAGCGCCGGGTGTGGCCGCGTACCTTCCACGACCGGCTGACCGCACCGCTGCCCGGCCTGAAGGCCACCGCCCGGTTCGCCCGCGAGGGCGCGGTCAGACCCGGCCGCGAGGGCCTCGCCGACATCCCCCGGCTGCCGGTCGAGCCCGGCCCGCTGCCCCGCGCCGGCGCCGGCGACATCGCCGTCACCTGGGCCGGGCACGCCAGCTGGATCGTGCGGATCGGCGGGCTCACCGTCCTCACCGACCCGGTCTGGTCCCGCCGCATCCTCGGCACGCCCGCCCGGATCACCCCGGTCGGCGTCCCCTGGGACGCGCTGCCGCCCGTGGACGCCGTCGTCATCAGTCACAACCACTACGACCACCTGGACGCGCCGACGCTGCGCCGGCTGCCCCGGGACACCCCGGTGTTCGTGCCGGCCGGGCTCGGCCGCTGGTTCCACCGCCGCAGGTTCACCGTCGTCACCGAGCTGGACTGGTGGGAGGCGGCCGAGCTGAACGGCGTCCGCTTCGACTGCGTACCGGCCCACCACTGGTCCAAGCGCACCCTCACCGACACCTGCCGCAGCCTGTGGGGCGGCTGGGTGCTGACCGCCCCGGACGGGCGGCGCGTGTACTTCGCCGGCGACACCGGCTACGGCCACTGGTTCACCCGGATCGGCCGCCGCCACCCCGGCATCGACCTCGCCCTGCTGCCGATCGGCGCCTACGACCCCCGCTGGTGGCTCAGCGACGTCCACTGCGACCCGGAGGAGGCCGTCCGGGCCGCCCAGGACCTCGGCGCCCGCCGGATGGCGCCCATGCACTGGGGCACGTTCGTGCTCTCCGCCGAGCCCGTCCTGGAACCCCTCACCCGGGTCCGCGCCGCCTGGGAGAAGGCCGGCCTGCCCCGCGAGGACCTCTGGGACCTCCCGGTCGGCGCCTCCCGCGTCCTGACCGCGCGACCGCCCCGCCGCCCGGCCGCCACGACCGCGCCCCGCCACGCGTGACCCCGGCCGCGCGTGGCCGTTCGATGACGGCCGTACGCCCGTGACCTGCCGCGGGTGACCGGGGCGCGCGGCGTACGCCCGCGCGCCCCGGTGCGCGGGACTCCCCGCTCTCCGTCAGACGTCCGCGCCCCACCCGCGCGTGCCCTCCTGACCCCGGCCGGCCGCGCGGCCCGCGCCACCCGGCGCGGCCCGCCGCGCGGCGGCTACGCCTTCTCCGGTCCCCGCACCCGCTTCCACACGCTCGGGGCCGCGCTGACCACCACCGTCAGCACGACCGCCGCGACCACGCCCTCCCACGGCTCCTTGAACAGGGAGCCGCCCAGGATGCCGATCAGCTGGTACGTCACCGTCCAGGCCAGGCAGGCCGGCAGATTGCCGCGCACGAAACGCCGGGTCGGCCACTTGGCCAGCAGGCACGCCAGCATCACCGGTATCCGGCCCGCCGGGACCAGCCGGGACAGCACCAGCACCGCGACCCCGTGCTCGGCGAGCTTCTCCTGCGCCTGCGCCAGCCGGTCCTCGGGCGCCCGGGAGCGGATCGCCTCCAGCCAGCGCGACCCGTTCTTCGACCGCATCCCGCGCCGCCCCAGCCAGTACAGCGCCACATCCCCGCAGAACGCCGCCAGCGACGCCGTCAGGAACACCATCCCCAGCGAGATCGTCGCCTGGTGGAAGGCCACCACCGCCGCCGAACTGACCAGCACCCCCGTCGGCACCACCGGAACCAGCGCCCCGATCAGCACCAGCAGGAACAACGACGGATAGCCGAGCACCTGCTGGGTGGCCTCCGTCGGGACGACCGTCACGGCCGATCCGAGCCACGTCACCGGGCGGCCTCCAGAAGCACGCTCTCACCGTGCGTGAGCCGGTGCACCGCCACGCCCGGCGCGCGCAATGCGGCCCGGCGCACGAACTCGTCGCCCGGCGCGTGGAACTCATGGGGGCGCACGGCGTCCATCCCGATCGGCCAGTACGTTCCGTAGTGCACCGGCACCGCGCTGCGCGGCGCCAGCCGGGCCAGTGCCTGGGCCGCCCGGTCCGCGTCGAGGTGCTCCTCGCCCAGGTGCGGCCCCCAGCCGCCCACCGGCAGCAGCGCCGTGTCGACCGGCCCGACCTCCCGCGCCATGTCGTCGAAGAGCCCGGTGTCCCCGGCGAAATACGTGCGCGCCGCGCCCTCGATGACGTAACCGAGGGCGGGGGAGCGGTGCGGCCCCAGCGGCAGCCGCCTCCCGTCGTGCCGGGCCGGCACCGCCCGGATGCGCAGGTCGCCGACGACCGCCTCGTCACCGGGCACCACCTCGGTCACCGCCAGATGGGAGAGCCGGCGCAGCCCCGGCACCGTCCGCGGCGCGCCCCGGGGCACGAGCAGGCGCGTGCCCGGCGCGAGCCGCGCCAGGGACGGCACGTGCAGGTGATCGGCGTGCAGATGGGAGACGAGCGTCACGTCCGCGCGCCACGCGGCGGGCGGGGGGAGCGCGCCGCGGCGCCTGCGCAGATGCGCGAGCCGGCGCGTGAACAACGGGTCGGTGAGCACACGTATGCCCGAGTCCTGGACCGTGCAGGTGGCATGACCCCACCAGGTGACCTCCACCGGCACCTCTTTGCCTCCTTCGCGCGACTCCCCGCAGCCTACGTGCAGCGGTAGGGTCGGCGGCGAAAACCGGAGGTGAGGGGGACGCCATGGGACCGGTGAGAGTCACGGCGATCGCGAGCCTGACGCCGCTGGAGGAGTTGGACGCCGACCCCTTCCTGGTGGACTCGCGCAGCCAGCACGCCATGTGCGCCCGCTGGGCCGCCGAGCACGGGTACGTCGTCGCCAGGGAACTGCTCGTCAGCCGCCTGCGCCCGGACCACGACGTCCTCTGGGACGGCGTCCGGCCCGGCCGCGACCTGTTCGTCGCGCCCAGCCGACGGGTGCTGGAGAGCGCGCTCGCCTCGGTCGAGGAGTTCGCCGTCCAGTGCGCGCGGCGCGGGGTCCGGGTGGAGACCGTGGGGCGCGCGGAACCGTCGTACGACGCGGCGATGAAGGCGTGCGTGCACCGCAGGCTGTCGATGCCGACGGCCGGGTACGACGGCCGCTGAGCCGGCCCCGTCCGGCCCGGTCCTGCCCTGCGCGGGCGTTGTGACACGCTGGGGGCGGTCCGTGTCCGAGGCGGGCCGGAACGTGAGGTGTGCGGAGCGTGAACGCGTGAACGGAGGGCGCTGGCGGCGGATCGCCAGTCAGATCGGCCGGAGCGTGACGGTGTGGGCCGTCTCCACGGTGACCATGCTGGTCCTCGCCGGCCTGCTGCCGGACTTCCAGCTCCAGTCCGCCGACGGCGACAGCGCCACCCGGATCGCCGTGACCGCCGCGTTCGGCGCCGGCGCCTTCGGGCTGCTGTCGGCGCTGGTGTGGCCGCTGCTGGTCCGGCTGCTGCTGCTGGTGCCGGCCCTCGTCCTCGGCCTGCTGGTCTTCTTCCTCAACGGCGCGCTGCTGCTCGTCGCGCTCCGCGTCAACCCCTCCGCGCACGGCGCCGCGTCCCCCGAGACCGCCGTCGTCGTGGCCGCCGTGATGTCGGCCGTCGCCTCCGCCACCGGCGGCGCGCTCGCCGTCCGCGACGACGACGCCTACCGCCGCCGCCTCTACCGCCTCGCCGACCGCCGCCGCAGCCGGACCGGCCCGCCCTGCCCGGCCGGCCCCGGCACCGTCTTCATCCAGCTCGACGGCGTCGGCCACGACGTCCTGCGGGCCGCCGCCGGCAAGGGCGCCATGCCCACCGTCGCCCGCTGGCTCGGCGACGGCACCGCCCCCGGCACCCACCGGCTCACCCCCTGGCGCACCGACTGGTCCAGCCAGACCGGCGCCAGCCAGCTCGGCATCCTGCACGGCAGCAACCACGACATCCCCGCCTTCCGCTGGTACGAGAAGGACACCCGCGAGGTCATGGTCTGCAACCGCCCCTCCAGCGCCGCCGAACTCCAGCGCCGCGCCGTCGCGCGCACCGGCGACGGCGGCCTGCTCACCCTGGACGGCGCCAGCCGCGGCAACCTCTTCAGCGGCGGCGCCGACGAACAGGCCCTCGTGCTCTCCATCGCGGTGCGCCGCCGCAGCCGGGAGACCCGCTCCCGGGCCGGGTACTTCGCCTACTTCTCCGACCCCGCCAACGCGGTCCGCACCGCCCTGTCGTTCGGCGCCGAGGTGGCCCGCGAGATCGGCCAGTCGCTGCGCGCCCGCCTCCACAAGGTCCGCCCCCGCGTCTCGCGCGGCGGCCTGTACCCCTTCGTCCGGGCCTTCGCGACCGTCGTCGAACGGGACGTCGTGGTCGCCGCCGTCATCGGCGACATGCTGGCCGGCCGCACCGCCGTCTACGCCGACCTGGTCGCCTACGACGAGGTCGCGCACCACTCCGGCCCGCACAGCCGGGACGCCGAGAAGGTCCTCGCCCGCCTCGACCGCTCCCTCGCGCTGATCGAGAAGGCGGCCGAGCACGCGCCCCGCCCGTACCGGATCGTCGTCCTGTCCGACCACGGCCAGAGCCCCGGCGAGACCTTCCACGCCCGCTACGGCCTCACCCTCGCCGACCTGGTCCGGGCCGGCTGCGGACTGCCCGTGCCGCGCCGCGCGCAGCGCACCCACAGCGGCGCCGAGGCCCGCAACACCGTGCGCGCCGCGATGGGCCGCCCGGTCGAGGAGGGCGGCGAGCAGCACCGCCCCTCGCGCCGCCGCTCCGAACCCCTCGTCCTCGCCTCCGGCAACCTGGGTCTGGTCTCCTTCCCGGACGTCGGGCACCGCATGAGCCGGGAAGAGATCGACGCCCGCCATCCCGCGCTGCTCGCCACCCTCGCCAACCACCCCGGCATCGGCTTCCTGCTGGTCCGCAGCGAGGCGCAGGCCGACGCCGAGCACGACGGGGTGGTGCTCGGCGCGCGCGGCGCGGAGATACCGCTGGACCGGCTCGACGAGGACCCCGGCCCGCTCGCCGCCTTCGGGCCCGGCGCCGCCGACGCCGTGCGCCGCACCCACTCCTTCCCGCACACCGCCGACATCATGGTCAACTCCGCCCTCGACCCGGCCGACGGCGAGGTGCTCGCCTTCGAGGAGCAGATCGGCTCGCACGGCGGACTCGGCGGCGCCCAGTCCACGGCGTTCCTGCTCTCCCCGACCGCGCTGACCGCGCCGGTCGCCGAGGGCGCCGAACTGGCCGGCGCCGAGCACGTCCACCGCGTGCTGCGCCGCTGGCTGCGCGAGTCCGACGGCCCGCAGATCCCGCTGGACGATTCACCGCCGCAGGCTCACGAGGACGCATCATTTACGGTGCCGGACGGGGTCGTACAGGACAAAAGCGCCTGATTTGGAGCGCCGCCCGGGGGTGTCCGACCATGGGCGGCGGCCCGGCGATCCCGGGCGGCATTTCCCAGAGAGGCGCACCACCCCATGCACGTCACCGGGACCGTAACCCCGCCGGCCCCGCAGCGGACCCCCGACCGGCACACCCGCCGCTTCGGACTCCCCGTCGCCACCGCCCTGGTCATGGGCAACATCATCGGCGGCGGCATCTTCCTGCTCCCGGCCTCCGTCGCCCCCTTCGGCACGGTCAGCCTGCTCGCCTTCGGCGTCCTCACCGTCGGCGCGATCGCCCTCGCCCTGGTCTTCGGCCGGCTCGCCGCCCGCGACCCCCGCACCGGAGGCCCGTACGTCTACGCCCGCGAGGCGTTCGGTGACTTCGCCGGGTTCCTCGCCGCCTGGGCGTACTGGATCACCACCTGGGTCTCCAACGCGGCCCTCGCCGTCGCCGCCGTCGGCTACCTCGACGTCCTGATCCCGGTCGACGGCCACCGCTGGACCGCGTGCCTGGCCGCGCTCGTCCTCCAGTGGCTGCCGGCCCTGTCCAACTTCGCCGGCACCCGGTACGTCGGAGCCGTCCAGCTCGTCTCCACGGTGCTGAAGCTCGCGCCGCTGCTGCTCGTCGCGGTCGGCGGGCTGTTCTTCTTCGACGCGGACAACCTCGGCCCGTTCGACGCGAGCGGCGGCGGCGCGATCGGCGCGGTCTCCGCCTCCGCCGCCCTGCTGCTCTTCTCCTACCTGGGTGTGGAGTCCGCCGCGGTCAGCGCCGGCGAGGTCAGGGACCCGCGGCGGACCGTGGGCCGGGCCACCGTGATCGGCACCGCGGGCGCCGCCCTCGTCTACCTGCTGGGCACCCTGTCCGTCTTCGGCACGGTCGCCCACGACCGGCTCGTCGGCTCCACCGCGCCGTTCTCCGACGCCGTGAACGCCATGTTCGGCGGTTCCTGGGGCGGCTGGGCGGTCGCGCTGGCCGCGCTGGTCTCGATGACCGGCTGCCTCAACGGCTGGACGCTGCTCAGCGCGCAGACCCCGTACGCCGCCGCCCGGGACGGCCTCTTCCCGGCCGCCTTCGCCCGCAAGCGGCGCGGGGTGCCCACGGTCGGCGTCGGCGTCACCGTGGTCCTCGCCTCCCTGCTCACCGTCTACAACTACGCCTCCGGTTCCGGCCGGGTCTTCGAGGTCCTCGTCCTCGTCACCACCTTCACCGCCACCGTGCCCTACCTGCTGGCCACCGCCGCCCAGCTGTTCCACCTGGTCTCCGGCCGCCGCGACCGGGTGAACGGCGCCCGGCTGGCCCGGGACTCCGTGGTGGCGTCGGTGGCCGCGGCCTTCTCCCTGTGGCTGGTCGCGGGCGCCGGGTACCAGGCGGTCTACCAGGGCGTGCTGTTCCTGTTCGCGGGCGTCCTGGTGTACGCGGTCCTGGCGGGCCGCCGCGGCCGTGTCCGGAGTCCGGCGGGGAGTCCGGCGGACGGTGGGCCCCCGTTCGCCGTGGAGCGGCCCGGAGTGTGATCGGATAGGGACGGAACCATTCGAACCGCGAAAGGACTTGACGTGGCCACCACGCGCTCCGCACACACCGTCTGGGAAGGCAACCTGTTCGAGGGCAACGGCGTCGTCACCTTCGACTCGTCCGGCATCGGCGAGCAGCCGGTGTCCTGGCCGTCCCGCGCCGAGCAGGCGAACGGGAAGACCAGCCCCGAGGAGCTGATCGCCGCCGCCCACTCGTCCTGCTTCTCCATGGCGCTGTCCAACGGCCTGACCGGCGCCGGCACCCCGCCCACCAGGCTGGTGACCTCCGCCGACGTCACCTTCCAGCCGGGTGAGGGCATCACCGGCATCCACCTCACCGTGGAGGGCACCGTCGACGGCCTCGACGACGACGCGTTCGTGGCCGCCGCCGAGGACGCCAAGAAGAACTGCCCGGTCAGCCAGGCCCTGGCCGGCACGACCATCACGCTGTCGGCGAAGCTCGCCTGAACCGCCGCCGCGCGCCCCTTCCGCCGCGACCCGGCGGAAGGGGGACGCGGATCACGCGCCGTCGCCGTCCCGCTCCAGCAGGTGCAGGGCGCGCAGGGACGCCTCCAGGGCGAAGCGGCGGTCGGGGTCGGCGAGGCGGTCGCCCAGCAGCGAGTCCAGGTTGCGCAGCCGGTAGCGGACGGTCTGGGCGTGCACCCCCAGCAGCTCACCGACCTGCTCGGCGGGCGCCCGGGTCGAGACGTGCACCCGCAGGGTCTCCACCAGCCGGTCGCGGCGGCTGGCGGGCAGCCGGTCGACGGGGGCCAGTTCCCGGGCCGCGAGGTGGGACACCAGCGCCGGGTCCGACAGGAGCCACAGGGTCACCAGGTGGTCCTCGCACCGGACCACCGGCGCCTCGGGCACGACTCCCTCGTCGATGAGCTGGGCCACCCGCCTGGCCCAGCGGACGGAGTCCGCCGCCTGGGCGAGCGGCACGGTCAGCCCCACCACGGCCCGCGCCCCGGTCAGCGCCGCGTCGAGCATCGCCCGCCGCTCCGGGGTGAGCGCGCCGGGCACCAGCAGGTGCGGCTGCGGGCCGTCCAGGTCCGCGAGGACGTCGTCGGCCAGCCCCGCCTCCAGGTGCTCCGGCACCGGTGAACGCAGGGCGATCATCGTGATCTCGGCGGGCAGCGGCCAGGCGGCGGCCTCGCAGAGCCCGGTCAGCGCCTGCGGCAGCGGGGGAGCCGCGAGGATGAGGTGCAGCAGCCGTCTTCGCTGCGCCGGCACCTCGGAGAAGGCCCGTGACTGCACCTCGGCATAGCCCTCGCGGGAGATCCGCTCCAGCTCCTCGACGTAGGCGAAGAGGGCGTCGGCGAAGGCGAGGATCAGGGAAGGGGAGAGCCGGTACTGCTGGCCCACGGCCTTGGCGCGGCGCAGCGCGACCCGCGCGCCGAGCCGGTACGCCCCTTGCAGGGTGTCCAGGTCGCGGCCCTCGTAGGCCTCCACGCGGCCGAACCTGCGCAGGAGTTCGTCGCGGAGCGCCGCGTTCTTGCCCGGTTCGGCGACCCGGTCCACGAAGGCGTAGAGGGCCTGCTCGACACCCTGCCGGATGGCGTCGGCGTTCGGGCCGTTGAGCAGGCGGCCGTACACCGGGTAGGCCCGGGTGACCTCGATGCCGATCTCCTTCATGAGACCGGGCAGTTCCGGCCGCATGAAGGCGGCGAACTCCTTGGGAAGGGGTTCGAGCGGTTCACCGACGTCCGGCGGCCGCGCGGTTGAAGGCATGAGTGCCGTCCCTTGCTCTCCGGTGCCCACGGTGCGCCGGCCGTGTGCCGCCCCACGCGCGGGTACGGGGGAGGCACACGGCCCCACTTGAGGTGCTGCGTGCTGGGCTGCTGAAGCTAAATCATGTTCGGTGGGACGTACACAGTCTGTGCACATTTCGGTGCGGCGGGACGGGACAGGGGCGCCGGGACGGCTGAGAATCGCCGTTGCGCGGCCATTAATTGACGGCGGAGTGCCAGTTCTGCGCGAGGCGCTTGCCCGCGTCGGGGGCGACCGTGCCGGGCGCGTTCAGACCGGCGAGGGCGGTCTGGGTGTTGTTGAGCGTCAGGCTGTTCTTCCCGGCGGCGGAGGGCAGTCCGGTCTTGAGGTTGACCGCCGCGTCGATGATGCCCAGCAGCCCCAGTCCGCAGCCGCTGGCGCCGGGCACCGCGAAGGTGCTGTCGTTCTGCGTCGACCCGGTGAGGTTGATACGGCTCATCTCGCCGTCGTCGGCCCGGGTGCCGTCACCGTCGAAGAACGTCATCCCGAACTCGGGGAACGTCAGGTTCTGCGGCCGCAGCACGATGGGCTTGGACTGGGTGCCGATGTAGCAGTTGCTGCCGAGCAGCGGGTTCTCCAGGTGGATGCGGACCGGGATGGCGACGATCGGCTCGCCGGTGACGATGCCCGCGGTCTGGTTGAAGGCGTAGGGCGCGCCGGCGGACTCCACCGTCGCCGTGATCTTGTTGAGGGTGCTGTTGCCGAGCTGTTCGCACAGGGCGGTGACGGCGGGCACGTTGCTCGGGCACATCAGGCCCAGGAGGCCGCCGGGGACGGTCGCGGAGTCGGCGATCAGGGCGCCGCCGGCCGGGGCGACGACGGTGCTGGTCCCGTCGGAGTTCTGCACGACCCCGATCTGGAGGTTGGTCCGGCCCGTGGTGACGGTGGTGTTGCCGAGCTTGATGGAGCCGCTCGCCGAGCTGGAGACCACGCACTGCGGGGTCCGGGCCAGGCCGTCGGCGGCCAGCATCGCCGGCGCGTCCACGGGACAGCGGGTGAAGGGCGCCCACTCGCCGTTCGGGACGGCCGCCGCGGCGGTCGCGGTGCCCATCGTGGCGAAGGCGCCGAGCGCGGTGCCGAGCGCGGTGGCGGTGGTGGCGAGTCTGGTGCCGAGGGAGAACCGCATCATGTGGCCTTCCGGGAGAGGGAGGGGAGAGGGGGGTTTCAGCGTTCGGCTACGGGGATCTTCTTGGGCTGGGCGTCCTCGGTGCACTCGTCCGGGTTGAGCACCTCGGCCGAGACGAAGCAGGCCTGGCCCTGGACCTGCTTGACGTAGTTGCCGGGACCGGAGACGGAGGCGGTGAGCAGCCGGTCGAGGTTCTCTCCGTCGGCCGTGCCGCAGCCCGTGAAGGCGGGGATGGTGACCTCGCCGGTCAGCGGACCGCCGGAGAGCAGCAGATAGCCGGTGGCGGGCTCGCCGATGTTCTGTTCGCCCCGGCCGTGCAGGATCAGGTGGTCACCGGGGTACTTCTCCGGCTCCGGCTCCGGTGAGGCCAGGGAGGTCCTGGTCCGGCACTCGGTGCCCACGTCCAGCGGGGTGCCGTTGACCTCCAGGGCCGTCACCCGGAGGGTGATCGGGGCCCGGACGTAGGTGTCGGTGCTGGTGAACGCGAAGTCGGTGAAGCCGTTGGAGTCGATGGTCATCGGACCGGTCTGCTCCAGCACCATGGTGGCCTTCGTCGGGGTGAAGTCGAAGGACAGGAAGGTGGCCTGGAACGGCGGGGTCCGCTTGCGCTGCTGGTACCAGAGGTCGGCGGTGGAGTGCTGGGTGATGGTGGCGCCGCTGAAGTCGGGCAGGAACTCGAACTGCGGCTCGCCCTGGGTGATGAGGGTGCAGAACGGCGGGATCAGCGCGGCCCCGTCGAGCTTGTTCACGTTGGCGTAGCCGGTGATGTAGGCGTTCAGCGACATCGGTCCGGCCGGGTACTTGGCGTCGTACTTGCAGGTCGGCGCCGCCCGTTCGGCGGTGCCGCCGCCCGGCAGGGGCTCGGCCACCTTCGGGGCGCGCTCGCCCTGCCGCTCCGGGTCGTCGCCGCCCGGCTGCCCCGGTGTGCCGGAGGCGGACGGTTCCCCGGAGGGCGACCCGCTCGGGGACTCCGTACCGCCGGACCCGTCCGTGCCGAGGGGTACGGCCGCCAGCCGGCCGCCGTCCGGCGCCTCGTCGGCGAGCCGGCAGGGGACGGTCAGCGAGGCGGGATCGGTGGCGCCGCCGTCCGCGGTGGACGGCGCCAGGTCGACGGTGAGGCTCCCGGCGGTGAAGGTCAGGTCGTGCGTGCCCCGGCCGGTCACCGTGGGGACGTCCCCCGTCGCGGCCAGTGTCAGCGGCCCGGACGGCGGCAGGGGCACGGGCTCGGTGTCACCCCGCCAGACGGCCTCGGCTGCGGCCTCGCCCTGGGCGACCCCGACGGCGAGCCGGGTGGCCGCCCGGACCCCGGCGGCGCCCAGCGCGGTGAGGTCGGTGACGGCCTGCTCCGGCAGTTCGACGGTGGTGGTGACGTCCGCGGGCCGGACCGGCTCACCGGCCACCGCCCGGTCCGGGAGGGTCGCGGAGATCCGTACCGTGGCCGGCTGCTCCCCGGACGGCAGCGCGCACACGTACGGCAGGGCGGCGTCGACCGCCTGCGTACCGGCCGCGCCGGCCGCGCCGGCCGTCAGGGGCACGGTCGCGGCCAGCACGACGAACGCGGCGACGGCCGCGCGCCGCGCGGGACGCGGGGCGGTACGGGGGAGTGTCATCTGTCGCTCCGCTCGGGTCGGTCGGGTCGGGACGGCCGGCGGTGGCCGTCGCGTACGGGGGGCGGCCCGGAAGGCGCCCGGCCGGAACGACCGGCCGGGCGCTCAGGAGCCGTTCTCCCCTTACGGGTTGGAGCCGACGATGGTCGGGATGGTGGAGGTGCCCGCGACCTTGACCGCGTAGTTGCCCTTGAAGGTGGGCTTGGTGGAGGTCGTGACCACGGTGCCGCAGCCGGAGGCCGAGGTGACGGACAGGTCGCCGGTGACGCTGTTGACCGCCAGGACGCCGGTGGAGTTGGTGTAGGTGCCGGTGGCCTTGCCCTCGACGGTGAACGCACAGGCGCCGGCGGTCACCTTCGCCTTGACGTTGCCGACGTAGCCCTTGGTGACGCCGGTCGAGGCGGTGTAGTCCTGCGCGACGACGGTCCAGGGGGTGGTCGCCACGGTCGTGACGTTGCCCAGGACGCTGGTGCACGGGGAGGCGCTCGTACCGAAGTTGATGGCGTTGATGGACGCCACCGTCGCGGGGTTGCCGGTCGCGCTGGCCAGCGTGCCGGAGGCGGAGGACGTGGTGCAGGTGAGCGGGATGTTGGCCGTCAGCACGATGTTCCCGACGTTCGTGGCCGTGAAGCTGGCCGGCGACGGGGTGACGGTCCAGACGGTGGAGGGGACGGCCGAGGCGGGGGCGACGGCCATGGCGAAGGCGGCGGCACCCGCGCCGGCGACGACGGCGATTCTTGTCAGAGGCTTCTTCATGACTCCGGGACTCTCCTTGTGGATTGACCGGCAGAGGGGGGAGCGCGCCCGCTCCGATGAGCGGGGAAACGGGCGGTCCGCGGCTCGGAAATCCTCGACCGCGCCCTTGACGTTACTTGCGGGAAACTTAGCCGAACAATGTAGCCGACCATGATTCTTTGGGAAAGCCGAAGAATCTGTGCCCCAAGTGAGCGGTCCCCGGGGCGGCTTAGTCATCCCTTGCTAAGGACGGCGCCCTGGCCGGGGCCGGCGCCGGGGCCGTCCGATTCTGCCGGATGCCGGGCCGGGCCGTCCCCCAGCGGCCCTCATCACTCACCTGATGACAAGGAGGGGCCCGGAATTTGTCGCCCCGCTGACAAAGAGCCGATGGCCGAACCGAAACCTACGGAAAAGTCGGAACCGACTCTTGCTCGCTCAGGTTACTCGGCCGTAGCGTGCCGGATACGGCGCTGATCTCCTGGTGGGTACCCCCGACCGGGGAGTCGCGATGGATGACTTCCGGCCTTGCCCTCCTTCAGGGGCGGACATCCGTCGGCAGGGCCGCGCGGAGCCGTCCCCCCGGCCGCCGCGCGACCCTGCCCCGCACCCCGCAGACAAAGTCCGCGAACGGGTTTGTCTGCGCGGTGACAAAGAAGGAGGAGGCCGACCGAAGCCGGCGTCCCACCTGTTGTCAGTGAACCGTGCACCGGCTTAACGTGCGCTCCGCGGCGCACACCGGCCTCACCCTCTTTGGAGGTGATATGGGAATCGAAGTGGTGGTCGAGGGTCTCACCAAGTCCTTCGGGAAGCAGCGGATCTGGCGGGACGTGAGCCTCACCCTGCCGGCCGGAGAAGTCAGCGTCATGCTCGGTCCGTCCGGCACCGGAAAGACCGTATTTCTGAAGTCGCTGATCGGGCTTCTCAAACCCGAGCGCGGCCGTGTCCTCGTCGACGGAGTGGACATGGTGAACAGTCCGGAGCGCGATATCTACGAGACCCGGAAAAAGTTCGGGCTCATGTTCCAGGACGGCGCCCTTTTCGGTTCCATGTCCCTCTTCGACAACATCGCCTTTCCGCTGCGCGAGCACACCCGGAAGAAGGAGTCCGAGATCCGCCGCATCGTCATGGAGCGGATCGAGGTCGTGGGGCTCCTGGGTGCCGAGGGCAAACTGCCCGGGGAGATCAGCGGCGGCATGCGCAAACGGGCCGGACTGGCCCGCGCGCTCGTCCTCGACCCGCAGATCATCCTCTGCGACGAACCCGACTCCGGGCTCGACCCCGTCCGCACCGCCTTCCTCTCCCAGCTGCTGATCGACCTGAACGCGCAGATCGACGCGACGATGCTGATCGTCACCCACAACCTCGACATCGCCGCCACGGTGCCCGACAACATGGGCATGCTCTACCGGCGGGAACTGGTCACCTTCGGACCCCGCGAGGTGCTGCTGACCAGCGAGGAACCGGTCGTGGCGCAGTTCCTGGCCGGGCGCCGCGAGGGCCCCATCGGCATGTCCGAGGAGAAGGACGCCGCGACCCTGGCCGCCGAGGCCGCCGCCCCGCGCCCGCAGGCGGACGGCCCCCGCGCGATCGTCCCGCAACTGGAACCGTCCCCCGGGCTGCCGCCGCGCCGCGCCGTCGCCCGCCGCCGCGAACGCGTCCTGGGCATGCTCGACCGGCTGCCGCCCGCCGCCCGCACCGCCATCCAGCGCACCTACGCCACCGGCGGCACCCCGGGCGTACCCGGGGCGCCCGGGACCGCGGGCACCGCCGCCGCGACCCTCCCGCTGCCGGCCACCGGGAGCGGCACATGATCACCGGCGCCCTGCGGCAGACCGGACAGCTCTTCGCGCTCGCCGCCGAGGTGGCCCGCGCGATCTTCCGACGGCCCTTCCAGTTCCGTGAGTTCATCGAGCAGTTCTGGTTCATCGCGAGTGTCACGATCCTGCCCGCCGCCCTGGTCTCCATCCCGTTCGGCGCGGTGATCGCCCTCCAGGTCGGCTCGCTCACCCAGCAGCTCGGCGCCCAGTCCTTCACCGGCGGCGCCAGTGTGCTCGCCGTCGTCCAGCAGGCCAGCCCGCTGATCGTCGCCCTGCTGATCGCCGGCGCGGCCGGCTCCGCGATCTGCGCCGACCTCGGCTCGCGCACCATCCGCGAGGAACTGGACGCCATGGAGATCATGGGCGTCTCGGCCGTGCAGCGCCTGGTGGTCCCCCGGGTGCTGGCCACCATGGGTGTGGCGGTCCTCCTCAACGGACTGGTCTCCGCCGTCGGCATCCTCGGCGGCTACGTCTTCAACGTCTTCCTCCAGGACGGCACCCCAGGCGCCTACCTCTCCAGCTTCTCCGCCCTCGCCCAGCTCCCCGACCTGTACATCAGCGAACTCAAGGCGCTGATCTTCGGGTTCATCGCGGGCATCGTCGCCGCCTACCGCGGCCTCAACCCGCGCGGCGGCCCCAAGGGCGTCGGCGACGCCGTCAACCAGTCCGTCGTCATCACCTTCCTGCTCCTCTTCTTCGTCAACATGGTGATGACGGGCGTCTACCTCCAGATCGTTCCACCGAAGGGAGGCTGAACCCCGGTGGCCTCCCCGCTCGTCTGGCTCGACCGCTCCGGCGACCAACTCCTGTTCTACGTGCGCTCGCTGCTCTGGATACCGCACACCCTGCGCCGCTACCTCAGGGAGGTGCAGCGGCTGCTCGCCGAGGTCGCCTTCGGCACCGGCGGCCTGGGGGTGATCGGCGGCACCATCGGCGTGATGATCGCGATGACCCTGTTCACCGGGACCGTCGTCGGACTCCAGGGGTACGCCGCCCTGGACCAGATCGGCACCGCCGCCTTCACCGGGTTCGTCTCCGCGTACTTCAACACCCGGGAGATCGCGCCCCTGGTCGCCGGACTCGCCCTCTCCGCGACCGTCGGCGCCGGCTTCACCGCCCAGCTCGGCGCGATGCGCATCAACGAGGAGGTCGACGCCCTCGAAGGCATGGGGGTGCGCTCCCTGCCCTACCTCGTCACCACCCGCATCATCGCCGGCGTCGTCGCCATCATCCCCCTCTACGCGGTCGGCCTGCTCTCCTCCTACCTGGCCTCCCGCTACGTCACGGTCCTGTTCAACGGCCAGTCCCGGGGCACCTACGACCACTACTTCAACCTGTTCCTGTCGCCGACGGACGTGCTGCTCTCCGTCCTGAAGGTGCTCATCTTCAGCGTGATGGTCATCGTCGCCCACTGCTACTACGGCTACCGCGCCTCCGGCGGCCCGGCCGGGGTCGGGGTCGCCGTCGGCCGGTCGGTGCGCAACGCCATCGTGCTGATCAGCGTCACCGACTTCTTCCTGTCGCTGGCCCTGTGGGGCGCCACCACGACCGTGAAGGTGGCGGGCTGAGATGAGCGCTCCGCGAGGCGCCACGGTGCGCCGCCGGTTCGCCGGCGTGGTCTTCCTGGTCGTCCCCGTCCTGCTGGTGTGGCTGGCCGTCGCCGTCTACGACAAGCAGTTCACCGACTCCGACCCGGTGACCGTGGAGACCGGCAGCGTCGGCAACGAGATGCACCTCGGCGCCGAGGTGAAGCTGCGCGGCGTCGTCGTCGGCGAGGTCCGCGCCATCGACGCCACCGCCGACGGCGCCCGGCTCACCCTCGCCCTGAAGCCCGGCGCCCGCGAGAGCATCCCGGCCGACGTGACCGCGCAGATGCTGCCGACCACCCTGTTCGGCGAGCGGTTCGTGGCGCTCGTACCGCCCGCCTCGCCCGCCGCCGAACCGCTGGCCGCCGGAGCGGTCATCCCACAGGACCGCTCCGCCAACGCCGTCGAACTCCAGCAGGTCCTCGACAACGTGCTGCCGATGCTCACCGCCGTCCAGCCGCAGAAGCTCTCCGCCACCCTCTCCGCCGTCTCCCGGGCCCTGGAGGGCCGCGGCGACCGGCTCGGCGACACCCTCGCCCTCCTCGACGACCACCTGCGGCAGTTCAACCCCCACCTCCCCACCCTGAACCGGGACCTGAAGGAGCTGGTGAAGGTCAGCCAGGTCTACGCCGACGCCGCGCCCGACATCCTCACCGCCCTCACCGACTTCACCACCACCAGCTCCACCCTGGCGGAGAAGGAGAGCGAGCTGGCCGGCACCCTCGGCGCCACCACCAGGACCGCCGAGGACGTGACCGCCTTCCTGCGGCAGAACAAGGACAACATCATCCGCCTCTCCGCCGCCTCCCGCCCCACCCTGGACCTGCTCGCCGAGTACTCCCCGGCCTTCCCCTGCACCCTGCGCACCCTCGCCGACTTCGTCCCCGCCATGGACAAGGCCCTCGGCAAGGGCACCGACCGCCCCGGCCTGCGCGTCGACATCACCACCGTGCCCTCCCGCGGCGCCTACCGCCCCGGCACCGACACCCCCTCCTACGACGCCGGCGGCGGCCCCCGCTGCTACCCCGTGCCGTACCTCGGCGTCGCCGCGGAACCGGCCGTACAGGTCCCCGCGACGGCCGGGCAGGACCTCGGGCCGGCCAACTCCCCGCAGGAGAACGACCTCGTCAACGAACTGCTCGCCCCGGCCGCCGGCCAGGACCCCGCAGATTTGCCGGAGTGGAGCAGCCTGCTCGTCGGACCGGCGCTGCGCGGCACGGAGGTGACCCTGCGATGAGCTCCCGGCACGCCACCCCCTCCACCCGGCGCCGCCCGCTGACCGGGCCGGTGCTGAAGTCCCTCGCCTTCCTGCTGGTGACCGCCGTGGCCACCACGGTCCTCGGGGTGAGCGTCGCGGGCACCGGCGTCGGCGACGACCACCGCGTCTCGTACAAGGCGCTCTTCAGCGACGTCACCGGACTCACCGACGGCGACAGCGTGCGCGTCTCCGGCGTCGAGGTCGGCGAGGTCACCGACGTCCGCGTCGTCGGCCGGCGCACCGCCCAGGTCACCTTCACCGTCCGCGACGACCGCTCCCTGCCCCGCTCGACCACCGCCGCCGTGAAGTACCTCAACATGGTCGGCCAGCGCTACATCGCCCTGGACCGGGGCAGCGGCGACCTCACCGGTTCCCTGGACAGCGGGGACACCATCCCGCTCGACCGCACCGCCCCCGCCCTCGACCTGACCCTCCTCTTCAACGGCTTCAAGCCGCTGTTCGAGGGACTGTCCCCGAAGGACGTCAACGAACTCGCCGGCTCCATCGTGCAGGTCCTCCAGGGCGAGGGCGGCACCGTCGACAGCCTCCTCACGCACATCGGCTCCCTCAGCTCCACCGTGGCCGCCAAGGACCGGGTGATCGGGGAGGTGGTGAAGAACCTCACCACGGTCCTGACCACCCTCAACGACCGCGAGGCCGACTTCGACACCCTCGTCGACACCCTCCAGCGACTGGTCAGCGGCTTCAACGACGACCGCGAGCCGCTGGGCAGGGCCGTCGCCGCCATGGGCGACCTCACCACCGCGACCGCCGGCCTCCTCCAGGACGGGCGGGCACCGCTGAAGCAGGACATCCACGAACTCGGCCGGCTCTCCGGCAACCTCGGCGACGCCACCGGCCGGATCGAGGACTTCCTCGACCGGACCCCCGCCAAGCTGACCGCCCTCGGCCGGCTCTCCTCCTACGGCTCCTGGTTCAACCTCTACCTCTGCGAGGCCCGCGTGGACGGCGTCACCACCTCCACCGGGGCCGAGCCGCCCACCGGCATCGCGGTCACCGAAGCGAGGTGCGGCGCATGACCCTGCTGCTGCGGCCCGACCGGCACGACGCCCCGGTCCCCGTCCCGCCCCGCTCCCGCCGGCCGCGCCTGAAGCCGGTCAAGGAGCGCAACCCGGTCACCGTGGCCCTCGTCGGCCTGGCCCTGCTCGCCCTGCTCACCGTCCTCGCGTACAACGCCGACCGGTTCTCCCTGGCCGGCGGCACCACCTACAGCGCCGACTTCACCGAGTCCGCGGGGCTCGACGAGGGCGACGAGGTGCGCGTGGCCGGCGTCAAGGTCGGCGAGGTCACCGGCGTCGCCCTCGACGGCGACCGCGTCAAGGTCAGCTTCGAGGTCGAGGACGCCTGGATCGGCGACCGCACCACCGCGGCCATCGCCATCAAGACCCTGCTCGGCGACAAGTACCTCGCCCTCGACCCGCTCGGCACCGCGGAGCAGGACCCCGGCGACCGCATCCCGCGGACCCGCACCACCTCCCCGTACGACGTCACCCAGGCGTTCCAGGACCTCAGCTCCACCGTCGACGCCATCGACACCCGGAAACTCGCCGAGAGCTTCGAGACGATCTCCGAGACCTTCGAGAACTCGCCGCCGCACGTCCGCAAGGCCGCCACCGGACTCTCCGACCTGTCCCGGTCCGTCTCCAAGCGCGACCGCGAGCTGGCCGAACTCCTCGACGGCAGCGCCCGGCTGACACAGACGCTGAAGGACAAGCAGTCCAGTTTCGAGACCCTCATCGAGGACGCCGGGCCGCTGCTCGGCGAACTCCAGGACCGGCGTGACGCCGTCACCGCGCTGCTGAAGGGCAGCCGCGCCCTCGGCACCCAGCTCACCGGCCTGGTCGAGGACAACGAGCGGCAGCTCGGCCCGACCCTGGAGGCGCTCGGCCGCGTCACCACCGTCCTGACGGAGAACAGCGCCCAGCTGGAGCGGACCCTCGCCCTGGTCGGCCCGTACTACCGCCTCCTCGGCAACACCGTGGGCAACGGCCGCTGGTTCGACAGCTACCTGTGCGGCGTCGTGCCCCGCGACTACCTGCCCCCCACGTCCCGGCCCGAGAAGTCCTGCATGCCGCCCAAGCAGTCGAGAACGGCCCAGGGGAGTGGTGAGTGATGACCGGACGCCGGAAACTCCTCGCCGTGGCGGTCGCGCTGGCCGTGGTCGCCGCCGGCCTGGCCACCGCACGTGCCCTGGACTCCTCCGGGACCCGCCTGACCGCCTACTTCGACCGCGCCGTCGGCGTCTACGCCGGCTCCGACCTGCGCATCCTCGGCGTCCGGGTCGGCGAGGTGGAGTCGGTGCGCCCGCAGGGCACCCGGGTGCGGGTCGAGCTGGCGCTCGACGAGGGCGTCCGCGTCCCGGAGTCGGCGCGCGCCCTGGTCGTCGCGCCCAGCGTCGTCGCCGACCGCTACGTCCAGCTCACCCCGGCCTACCGCTCCGGACCGGCCCTCGCCGACGGCGCCGTCCTGCCCGCCTCCCGCAACCGCACCCCGGTCGAGATCGACCAGCTCTACGCCTCGCTCACCGACCTCAGCGAGGCCCTGGGCCCCGACGGCGCCAACTCCGCCGGCGCCCTGTCGAAGCTGCTGGAGACCGGCGCCGCCAACCTCGACGGCAACGGTGAGGCCATCGGCGGGAGCATCGAGGAGTTCGGCAAGGCCGCCAAGACCCTCGACGGCTCGAGCGACGACCTGTTCGCCACCCTCAGCCGCCTCCAGTCCTTCACCACCATGCTGAAGGAGAAGGACACCGACGTACGCACCGCGCAGGAACGCCTGGACACGGTCGTCGGCTACTTCGCCGACAACAGGGACGACCTCGCGGGCGCCCTGGACGAACTGGGCACCGCCCTCGCCCAGGTGAAGACGTTCATCGAGGACAACCGGGGCGAGCTGAAGGAGAACGTCGACAAGCTGGTGCCGCTCACCCGCACCCTGGTCGACCAGCGCGCCTCCCTCGCGGAGGCCCTGGACGTCGCCCCGCTGGCGGCGGACAACCTCGTCGGCGCCTACGACACCGACACCGGCCGGCTCGACGGCCGCGCCAACCTCAACGAGATCAGCATGGGCGGCCCGCTGCTGCCCCTGCCGGCCACCGGGGGCGCCGCCACGTCCGGGGAGACAGGGGAGGGGGAGCGGTGAAGCGCCGCCACACCACGGTACGGCGCGGAGTGCTGACCACCGGGGCCGCCGCCGGCGCCGGGATCGGCGGCCTCCTCGCCCTCGGCCTGGGCTTCGCCCTCGCCCTCGGCGCGTTCTCCGCGACCGCCCCGCGCTTCGACGGCATCGAGGACCTGCCGCTGCCCGGCGGCGCCGACCTCGGCTCCCACCCGTACACCGTCACCGCCGAACTGGACGACGTGCTCAGCCTGGTGCCGCAGGCCGCGGTCAAGGTCAACGACGTCGCCGTCGGCCGCGTCAC
Source organism: Streptomyces griseoviridis (assembly GCA_014649155.1). Taxonomy (GTDB): domain Bacteria; phylum Actinomycetota; class Actinomycetes; order Streptomycetales; family Streptomycetaceae; genus Streptomyces; species Streptomyces griseoviridis. Next base: position 101,004 of record BMSM01000008.1, read on the forward strand.
CCGCATCCGGCTGGACGGCGACGACTGGACGGCCCGCGTCACCATGGAGATCAACGGCGACGTCGACCTGCCCGCCGACGCCGGCGCCCGCCTCGAACAGTCCAGCCTGCTCGGCGAGAAGTACGTGCAGCTCGTCGCGCCCGCCGAACCGGACGGCGCCGCCCGGCTCGGCGACGGCGATGTCATCCCGGTCGCCCGCACCGGCCGCAACACCGAGGTCGAGGAGGTGTTCGGCGCCCTCTCCCTGCTGCTCAACGGCGGCGGCGTCGCCCAGCTCAGGACCATCACCCAGGAACTGAACAAGGCCCTCGGCGGACGCGAGCCCGAGGTCCGCTCCATGCTCCGCCGGGTCGAGGAACTCGTGGCGAACCTCGACGCCCACCGCGGTGACATCACCGACGCCCTGGACGGCGTCAACCGGCTCGCCGCGACCCTCGCCGGCCGCGACGACGACATCCGCACCGTCCTCACCGGCCTGTCGCCCGGCCTGAAGACCCTCCACGAACAGCGCGGCTCCCTGCTGACCATGCTGCGCTCCCTGGACACGCTGTCCGGGGTCGCCGTCTCCACCATCGAAGCGAGCAAGGACGACATGGTCGCCGACCTCAAGGCCCTCGCGCCCACCCTGAAGGCCCTCGCCGACGCGGGCACCGACCTGCCCGACTCGCTCCAGGTGCTGCTCACCTACCCGTTCACGGACGAGGTCCTCAAGGGGGTCAAGGGCGACTACCTCAACGTGTACCTGAGCATGACCGCCGAGCCCGGGACGCAGGTGATCCCGCCGCTGGTGCCGGGCGGCACCGCGTCCCCCTCGCCCACCCCGACCGCCACGCCGCAGCGCGGCCGGGACGCCGCGCCGAAGCAGTCGTCGCCGCTGCCGCTGCCCTCCGTACGGACCCCGACCGGGAACGCCGGGGACGCCGGGGACGGAGGGGACCGGGAATGATCACGCTCGCGATACGTCTGAAGAACCTCGCCTTCCTCCTCATCGCCGTCCTCGTCCTCGGCTTCCTCGGCATCCGCTACGCCGACCTCGGCCGCTATGCCGGCATTGCCGACCACTACACCGTCGACGTCGAACTGCCGCGCACCGGCGGGCTGTTCACCCACTCCGACGTCACCTACCGCGGCGTGTCGGTGGGCCGGGTCGGCGATATCGACCTCACCGCCGACGGGGTGGTCGCCCACCTGCGCATCAAGAAGTCCGCGCCGGACATCCCCGCCGACACCCGGGCCGTGGTCGCCGGGCTCTCCGCGGTCGGCGAGCAGTACATCGACCTGCGGCCGCAGAGCGACACGGGCCCCTATCTGGCGGACGGCGCCCGGATCGAACTGCGCGACACCGAGGTGCCCGCGCCCGTCACCGACGTCCTCACCAGTGTGAACGACCTCACCCGGTCCGTGCCGCTGGAGGAGCTGCGCACGGTCGTCGACGAGTTCGGCAAGACCTTCGAGGGACACGGCGACGACCTCCAGGCCCTGCTGGACAACGGCAGCGCCTTCATCGAGGCCGCCGACCGCAACCTGCCGGCCACCACCCGCCTGCTCACCGACGGCGAGACGGTGCTGCGCACCCAGGCGGAGGAGGCCGAGGCCATCCGGGGTTTCGCCGACGGCGCCACGGAACTCGCCGCCGCCCTCAAGGGCTCCGACGCCGACCTGCGCCGCCTGCTCACCGTGACACCGGACGCCGCGAACCAGGTCAGCGGGCTGCTGCGGGACCTCGATCCCAGCCTGGGCGTGGTCCTCGCCAACCTGCTCACCACCTCCGAGGTGGCCCTCACCCGGCAGCGCGGCATCGAGGAACTCCTCGTGAAGTACCCGGCGGCCGTCTCCGCCGGCGCCACCGCCGTCGACGGAGGAACGATGAACCTCGGCCTGGCCGTCACCTTCTTCAAGCCGCTGCCCTGCACCGCCGGGTACGGCGGCACGCGCTACCGCACCGGCCTGGACCTCGGCACCGCGCCCGCCCTCAACACCGACGCCGCCTGCACGGCTCCGGCCTCCAGCGGCGTCAACGTACGCGGCTCGGCCAACGCCCCCCGGGGCGGCGCGGTCCCCGCTCCGGCCAAGCCCGGCTCCCTGCCCTCGGGCAGCACCCGAGTCCCGGCGGCCGAGGGGCGCTCCGCCGAGCCGGCCCTGCCGGGCGCGCTGGCCCTGCCCGGCACGGGCGGCACCGGCCCCGAGGGCATGGCGGACCTGCTCGGCGCGGGCGGGGAGGCCGGCCGATGAGGAGGGGACGCGTACTCGCCGGGGCGGGACTGGCGCTGGCGCTGGCGTTCTGCGGCACCGGCGCGTGGACGTACGCGCAGGCACGCGGCGACGGCTCGCTGGCGTACGGCCGCGCACGCGACGCGGCGCTGGCCGACGGCCGCGACCGGCTCGCCGTCCTCACCACCCTCGACGCCTCGTCCCTGGAACGGGCGCGGGCCGGCATCCAGGACTGGCGGGACGCCTCGACCGGCCCGCTCCGGACGGAACTGGGCGCCACCCGCCCCGCGAAAGGCGCGTCCGCGCGGGGCACGGTCACGGAGGCGGCGCTCACCGCCCTGGACACCCGCGCGGGCACCGCGAAGCTCGTCGCGGCGGTACGCGTCGAGGTCACGCCCGCCGGCGCGAAGACGGCGACCACGGACCGCAAGCGCCTGGAGGCCGTCCTGACCCGCACGGACGAGGGCGAGTGGAAGGTCAAGGCCCTGAACGCGGTGCCGCTCGCGCGGACGGCGGCGGAGGAGGACGGAACCCGATGACCCGCCTGCTGCCCCTGCGCCGGGCCGCCTCCGCCGCCCCCGCCGCCCCCGCCGCCGCCGGCTCCGCCGCCTCCACGCCCGCGGACGCCGACCCGGCCACCCGGCCCACCCCGGACACGGCTCCCGCGCCCGCCCCGGACACGGCTCCCGCGCCCGCTGCGGGTACGGCTCCTGCGTCCGCTGCGGCCCCCGCCCCGGACACGGCCCCCGCGCACGCTGCGGACACCGCCGCGGAGACGGACACCCGCCCCGGACGCGAGACGGAGGCCGCCCCCGTCGTGGACGCGGAGGCCGAGCCGGACACCGCCGTACGGCCGGCCGGCCCGCTGTGGCGGCGCCTGCTCCCCGCCCTGACCGCCGCCGTCCTCGTCCTCGCCGGCTGCGGCTTCTTCTACGGCGCCCACCAGCTGAGGTCCACCCCGTCCGCCGAGAACCACGCGCTGACCGACGCCGAGGCGACCAGCCGCGTCGCCGGTGACGTCGGCAACGCCCTCGCCCGCGTCTTCTCGTACACGCCGGACGGCCTGGCGGCCGGCGAGCGGTCCGCGCGCTCCGTCCTCGCCGGCCGCGCGGCCCGCCAGTACGCGGAGCTGATGGACCGGGTCCGCGCGGACCTCAAGAAGCAGCGCGTCACCCTGAGCACCCAGGCGGTACGCACCGGAGTGATCGAACTCGACGGCGACAGCGCCCGGTTGCTGGTCTTCCTGGACCAGATGTCCGACCGGGACGGGGGCGGCTCCACCGCCGCGGCGGCCCAGCTCACGGTCACCGCGCGGTGGGAGCGGGACCAGTGGCGGATCGTCGACATCAGGACCCGCTGAGCAGCGGGTGCGGAAGAGGGGAACATCCATGGAACGCGGGACCAGAACGGCGGCGGCCGGGCTCCGGACACTGCCGGTCACCGCCCTCGCGCTCGCCCTCGCCCTGATCGCGGGCGGCTTCGCCGGGTGGGCGGGCTGGGACTGGTACGACGCGGCCCACGACGACACCGTCGCCTACGCCGAGCAGCGCGACGACGCCCTCGCCGCCGGCGAACAGGCCGTCCAGAACCTCAACACCCTGGACCACCGCAGCCTCGACCGCGGCCTCGACCTCTGGGAGTCCTCGACCACCGGCGACCTGCACGACCAACTGGTCGCCGGGCGGGAGGAGTTCGCCGGCCAGGTGAAGACCGCCAAGACGGTCACCACGGCCAAGGTGCTCTCCGGCGCCCTCACCGAACTCGACGACCGGGCCGGCCGCGCCCGGGTGCTGGTCGCCCTGCGGGTGACGGTGAAGGCACCCGGTGACCAGAGCACCGACAAGGACAGCCGCATGCTCGGCGAACTGACCCGCACCGGCGGCCACTGGAAGCTCAGCGCCCTGGGGCAGGCCCCGGTCGGCGGCACGTCGGCCGGCTGACCCGGCCGCAGGAGAGGACGACACACCATGCCGACGACCCGCCACACCCTCAACACCCTCCGCCGCCGCCAGGCCCGAGAGGCCCTCCGTACCGACGCCGTGGCACCGGCCCCCGCGGACGCCCCCGAGGAGCGCGGGGAACCGCGCGACCAGCCACCCCCCACCCGCCCCCGACCGGCCACCGGCCCCCGACCGGCCACCGGCCCCCGACCGACCACCCCCACCCGCCCCACCACCTCCACCGAACCGGCGTCCCACCCCCGGAAAAGCCACCGCCCCCTCGCCGCCCTCTGCCTCCTCACCCTCCTCCTCGGCGGCTTCGCCGGCTGGGCGCACGCCCGCGCCGAGAGCCTCCGCGACACCCCCGCCGCACGCAACACCGCCCTCTCCGACACCGCCCGCACCAGCGAGATCAAGGGCGCCACGACCAAGGCCGTCGCCGCGCTCTTCTCGTACGACCACGCCGACCCCGCCGCCTTCGACAAGGCCGCGAAGGAGTGGCTGACCGGACGCGCCGTCGCCCAGCACCGCGACCTGTTCGGCACCGTCCGCACCCAGGCCGACCGGCAGAAGGCCGTGATCACCACCACCGTCACCGACAGCGCCGTGGAACGCGTCGACGGCGACCGGGCCCGCGTCCTGGTCTACGCCGACCAGAGCAGCGTCAGCACCGCCGGTGACAAGAAGGCCGACGACGACGGCACCTACGCGGGCGCGATGCTCGCCGTGGACCTCCAGCGACGCGACGGCCGCTGGCTGGTCTCGGGCATCGACACCTTCGGCCGCTGACCACCGACGCACCCCCCACCGACCCGTGCCCCGCGACCCACGAACCGAGAGCAGGGAGTGACAGACCATGCCCCGACGCCGCGCCCGACGTCTGCCCGCCCGGACCCGGCAGGGGCTGCGGGCCACCGCCATCGCCGTCACCGCGGTCGCGGCGCTCACCGCCTCCCAGGCCCCTGGCCCCGCGGCGCCGAAGGAGAACGGCAGCCCGGCCGCCGACGACCGCCCCGCCCCGGCCGCCGACCTCCCCTACGCCGAACTCGCCCCGCCCGACGACGACTCGTACCACACCGAACTCCCGCCCCTGGTCACCCCGGGCGCCGCACCCCGCGTCGCGCCGGCCGCGCGGGTCCGCGCCGAGTCCGGCATCCCGGCGACCGTGCTGCGCGCCTACCGCGCCGCGGAACGGTCCGTCGCCCGGACCGACCCGGGCTGCCGGCTGCCCTGGCATCTGCTCGCCGCGATCGGCAAGGTGGAGTCCGGACAGGCCCGCGGCGGCGCGGTCGACCGGCACGGCACCACGCTGGGCCGCATCACGGGTCCGGCGCTCGACGGCCGTGGCTTCGCCCTGATCCTGGACAGCGACGACGGCGTCCACGACGGGGACCCGGTCTACGACCGGGCGGTGGGCCCGATGCAGTTCCTGCCGTCGACGTGGGCCCGCTGGGGCGCGGACGGCAACGGCGACGGCCGGGAGGACCCCGACAACATCTTCGACGCCGCCCTGGCGGCCGGGCACTACCTGTGCGCCGGCGACCGGAACCTGAGCGTCGCGGCCGACCTCGACCGGGCCGTCCTCAGCTACAACAACTCGCGCGCCTACCTCGCCCTCGTCCGGCACTGGCTGGACTTCTACCGCCGGGGCGTGCACACCGTGCCCGACGGGAAGGGCGTCGTCCCCGTCAGTCCGGGCGCCGGCGCCGACACGCCGGCGACCGAGCCGGTCGGCGGCGGTGACGACGACGGGAAGGGCGGCCGGGGCGGCACCGGCGGCGGCACGGACGGCGTCATCGTCGGCCCCGACCCCGGGACCTCCGCCCCGGCCCCCTCCGGCTCACCCACCCCGACGAAGTCGCCCTCGCCCTCCCCGGAGCCGTCCGCGACGCAGCCCTCCCCGACGACGACACCGGACCCCTCCCCGACCGGCTCCGCGACCCCCGGCCCCTCACCCACACCGACCCCCACCGACACACCCCCGCCGGCCACCGACCCGGCACCCTCCCCGGAGTGCCCCTCGGACCCGGCCACGTCCTCCCCGGACCCCGGCCCCACACCCACCGCCACGCCCGTCCCCTGTCAGTAAGCCCGTTCTGGAGCAGAGAGGTAGCTGTGGTCGCCTACCACACCGTCATGGCCGGCACGGACGGCTCGACGTCATCACTCGCGGCGGTCGAATCAGCGGCCCGGCTCGCCGCCGCCTGCGGAGCCGGACTCGTGATCGTCTGCGCGTACCTGCCGATGCGCGGGCGCGAACTCGCCGTCGCCCAGGACCAGCTGGGGCCCGAGGCCTACCAGGTGGTGGGCTCGGCACCGGCCGAGGACACCCTGCGCACCGCCGGTGATCGGGCCCGCGCGCAGGGAGCGGCGGACGTGCGGACGGTCGCGGTGCAGGACGAGCCGGTCCCCGGCCTGCTGCGGGCCGCCCGCGAGTGCGGGGCCGATCTCCTGGTGGTCGGCAACCGGGGTCTGCGCTCGCTCGCCGGACGCATCCTCGGCTCGGTACCCGCGGACATGGCCAGGAAGGCGGAGATCGACGTGCTGATCGTGCACACCACATGAGCACGCCGGACGGCGACCTGCGCCGGGCCGTCGAGGAGGTCCTGCTCCAGGGCCCCGGGAGATGGACCAGGCAGGAGACCGCCGAACGGTCCGGCGTCGGCCCCGAACGCGCCACCGAGATCTGGCGTGCCCTCGGCTTCCCGGTGGCCGACGACGACGCGCGGGTCTTCACCGACGCCGACGTCGACGCGCTGCGCGCCGGGGAGCGGCTCATCGCCGCCGGGCTCATCACCGAGGAGAGCGAGACGATGATGGCCCGCGCCCTCGGCCACCACCTGTCCCGGCTCGCCGAGTGGCAGGTGCACACCCTCTGGTCCTGGCTCCTGCGCGACCTGGACCTCCCGCTGAGCGAGAAGGACCTGGCGCAGCACGCCGCCGCGCTGCTGCCGGAGATGGAACTGCTCCAGCGGCACGTGTGGCGCAGGCACCTCGCGGCCTGCGCCGGGCGCGTGCTCACCGAGGCGGCACAGGGCGCCCCGGCCGGCCGCGACCAGCCGGTACGGCCCGGCGAGGGCGCCGACGTCCGCGAACGCGCGGTGGGCTTCACCGACATGGTCGGTTACACCCGGCTGACCCGGGGACTGGACAGCACCCGACTCGCCCGCGTGCTGGACCGGTTCGAGAGCCTGACCGGCGACGTGATCGCCGACGGCGGCGGACGGGTCGTCAAGACCATCGGCGACGAGGTGCTCTACGTCTGCGAGTCCGCCGCCGCGGCCGCCGGCATCGCCCTGGAACTCACCTCCCGAGCCGTGGCGGACACCGAACTGCCCCAGGTGCGGACCGGACTGGCGTACGGCCCGGTCCTCGGCCGTCTCGGCGACGTCTACGGGGCGGCGGTGAACATCGCCGCCCGCCTCACCGCGGTCGCCCGCCCCGGCACCGTGCTCACCGACACGGCGTTCGCCGGCGAACTGGCCGACCGGACGGCCTACGACCTCAAGCCGCTGCGCCCGGTGTCGGTACGCGGGTACAGCAGGCTCCGTCCGGTACTGCTCCGCCCGGCGCACGCGCACGGCGAGGCGAGCTGAGCCGCGCCGAGGGAACCGGTACGCCGGGCCTGCGTGCGGCGGCGGCTCGCCTGGTGCTCCTTGTCGGGGTCGTCCACGCGCTGCACGGCCCGCCGGCCGGAGTGCCCGGACGACCCCGCCATTGCCGACGGCGCACTGCAAGCCGAGAACGCCGCCCGCCCTCGTGAGGGCGGGCGCCTTCCGCGCGGCGCCCGCCGGTCGTTGTCCTTGTCCGGACCATGCGTATGCGGCACGAGCGTCCCGTCGCCATGGCCGCCCCGGCCCCCGGTGCGGGCGGTGGTCGGGCCACCGGCCCAGGAGCGGACCGCCCGGTCCGCTTCAGTCGGTCAACTCCGCTCTGTCACAAGGTGCTTGGTCACGACGCGCGGCGCACGGCGGCCCGAGCCGGGGATTCGCCGCGTTCTGCCGCCGGCGCATCCCTGGCCGGACGAGGACGATCACACCGTGGGATCAGCTCGCGGTGCAGTTGATCCTCGCCGCGTCGGCCGCCATGCGGGCGCCGCTGGTCGCCTCCTTGCCCCGGTCGTGCAGCTTGAGCGTCAGGATGCCCTCGGTGACGCGCACGCTCGGCGCGGCCACCCACATGCCCTGGTGGGAGGGCTGGTCGATGGTGAAGTTGGCGAGCAGGTTGGTGGCCCCGTTCGTGGCGTTGTGCAGGGTGTAGTACGCGGGCGTGCCGCCGACGTGGGTCCGCTTGCTGTCGTTCGGGATGTGCACGCTGACCTTGCAGGTGCCCCGGACGACGTCCCCGGTGCGGAAGATCCAGTAGGCGCTGTTGCCCGCGTCGGAACTGCTGCCCGAGATCGGCAGGGAGCGGAACACGCCGGTGCAGCCGTCGCTGTAGCCGCCGGGGTGGGTGGTCCAGCCGTCGTCGCCCTCCGACGACGAGCCGGACTCCCGGTAGGTGACGTCGCCCGAGCAGTGCGGGCCGCCGACCGCGGAGTAGGTGGCGGGTCCGGCGGCCTTCTGCGTGGCCCGCGCGGTGGCCGTGGCGGGAGTGCCGGACCCGCGGCCGGAGGAGGTCCTGGCGCCGCCGTCACCGGTCGGGCCGGAGGTGGCGCCCCGGTCCGTCCCGGCCGTCGGACCGGACCCGGCGGTGTCGTCGGTCGCTTCCTCGCCGTCGGTCACGGCGGCGCCCTCGGCGCCCTTCGGACCGGTTCCGCCGTCCGGGTCGCCGGGCCCGGTGCCGTCCTCGCCGCGCCCGGTGGCGTCCTCGCCGTTCCGGGCGGCGGGGCGATGGGAAGCTCCGGGTGTCTCCGCCGCCGCGCTCGGTACGTAACCGCCGGCCCCGGCCGCCCGGTCCGCGTACCCGGCGGCTCCGGGCCTGCGCTCGGGGGAGTCGTCGCCGGGCAGCAGCGAGGCGATGACGAAGGGCGTGCCGATCAGCAGAGCCCCGGCCATCAGCGCGGCGGCGGCCATCGGCCGGGACACCCGGGCCGGTCCGGCGGAGTCGTCGTCCTCACCGGTGCCGCCGGGACCGCCCGGGGTGTCGCCGGCCGCGGTGGCGGTCCGCGCTCCTCGCGCGGTGGCCCCGGTCCCGGCGGCCGGCCCGGCGAAGAGCAGACCGCGCAGCCCCCGGGACCGGGGCGCGTGCGCGGTGCCGGGCTCGCCGGACGCCGTGGCCGTGGTCGCCGCGGCGCCCTCGCGGGAGGTGCCGTGCCCGGTGGACGCGGTCGCGGGGCCCACGGGAGCCGTCACGGGTTCGGTGACGGGGCGAGACAGGGGCGCGGGGGCGGCCGCAACGGCCGTGGTCGCGGCCTTCGTCGCGGCGGCCGTCCCGGTGTCCGTGTCGTGGTCCACGGCCACGGCCGCACCCTGCTCGCCGGTGCCTCGCGCTTCCGTGCCGGTGGCGCTCGCGGGGGCCCCGCCGCCCGGGTCGCCGCCGATGGCCGGACGGGAGGAGAAGCGGCCATCGCCCGAGGTGAGGTCGGGGCGGGGCGAGGACGGCCGGGCGGCACCGGTGACGTCACCCGCGCCGATCAGACCGCCGGCCGGTCTGTTCGGCTCCGGTTCGGGCACGGCGCCCGGACCTCCGGTGGCGCCGGCGCCGTCCGGGGTCGGGTCCGGCGTGGCGCGGCGGCGGGCCGCCGGGTCGGCTCCCGTGGCGCCGTGTGGGTCCTGGATCGCCATCTCTCTTCCGTTCTTCCGTTCTCAAGGGTCGGTGGGGCAGGGGCCGTTGGGTCAGGGTGTGGTGTGTCCCGACAACTGCTCGTAGAAGGCGTCGGCGGTCGTCGGACCGCCGGCGGGGGACGCGGGCGCCGGTTCCGCGAACCGCCGCCACCGCGCGACGCGGGTCCTGTTGTCGTCCAGGGGGGACCCGCGCAACGCCGCCAGCGCCTCCGCCGCGGAGCGGGCTCCCGGCACGAGGGTGGTCGCCGCGTACTGCGCGAAGCCGGCCAGGTCCTGCCAGGTGGCCGCGGTGCCGAACCAGCGCAGGTCCTCGGGCAGGTACCCGAGGCCGGCCAGGCGCTCGACGGCCTCGGGGGCATGGGGGAGCACCGGGTCGGGCAGCGGTGCCTCGGGGACGCCGAGACCCGTCGGGACCTGCGCCGGGCCCTCGTCGGACGGCCCGTCTTCCCGGGCCGTGCGGAGGACGTCCCCCTCCCGTCCGAGCCCGCCGGAGCGCTCCAGGCGCCATCGGCGGACCTGGATGACGGCCTCCTCCCGGGAGGCGAACGGCGGCAGGGACGGGTCGAGCCACTGGACGAAGTCCCGCGTCTCGCCGGGGCGCGCACCGAGGGAGTGCAGCACGTCCACCGCGTGGAAGGTGGTGCTCAGCCTGTCGGCGACCCGCTCCGGGGACAGGCCGCTGCGCCACGGGGAGGTGTCAAGCTCGGCGAAGCCCGCGAGCTGTGCGACGTCGTCGGCACCGAGCCGCGCGCGGACCAGGTCGAGGAAGAACGGGTCGGTGCCCAGCCTCCCGGCGAGGGCGCGCTGCGCCCCGGGCAGGGCGTCCGCGGTCAGCCGGCCCCGCATCATGTCCTTCGCCGTGCCGTCCCCGGCGTCGATCAGATCGGACACGGTCCGGCCCTGCCCGTCGAGATGGTGCACGACGCTCCACCACTCGCTCTTGGGCAGGTCCAGGTCGCGCATGCGCCGCAGCAGTCCGAGCGGGCGGTCCGGGACGCCCATCTCGTGCGCGTCGACGCTCGCGAGGTCCAGTGCCTCGGCCGTGGACAGGTCCGGGGTCCCGCCGCCGTGCGCGAAGGCGGCGTCGGCGGCGAGCCGGGCGACGTCCGCCTGGGTCGCGTCGGCGTCCAGCCGCCCGAGGTCGGCCAGTTCCAGCCCCAGGTACTGCAGCCCCTGGACGAACTCCACCGCGTCGGCGAGGGCGTCCCTCGGGCCGGGCGGCAGGGTGTATTCGAGCATGGTGCGGGTGCGGTCCGGGTGGAGTCCGAGCCGGTCGAGCAGGGCCCAGGCCCGGAGGGTGTCCCGCGGGTTCCAGGAGCCGCCGGTGAGTGATCGGACCAGCTGCGGCGGGTCGAGGAAGCGCTCCTCCAGCGTGAGGATCAGGTCGGACCCGGGGCGGTGCCACTGGGTGATGCCGAACAGGACCGTCAGGTACCGGTCGGCCGGCACCTGGAACCCGGCGAGCAGTGCGCGCAGTGCCTCTGGGGACGTCCCGCTTCCCGTCCCTTCCAGCCGCCACTCGAACAGCAGGTCCGGTACCGCACCGAGGACTTCGCCCTGTCCGTGGGCCTGGACGCGTCGGTGCTCCAGCCAGCTCAGGAAGTGCGCGGTGGCCTGGGGATGGTGGCCGAGGGAGTGCAGCAGGGCGGCACCGTAGGAGGGGCCCAGCACGTCGGCCACGGCGTCGGGCCCGGCCGTGCGCCACTCCTCCATGGCCCCGGTCATCGAGGCGAGCGTGTGCAGCGGGCCGAGGTCCTCGCCGCCGCCGAGGAGGGTGTGGACCCGGTCGAGGAAGCGCGGGTGGACGTGGAGGGCGCGGGCGATGTCCCGCAGCCCCTCCGGCAGGTCGGAGGAGTCGGCCGGCCCCCGCGACCAGTCGGCCGGCAGGGCGGCCGCACCGGGCGCGTCGCTGTCGAGCAGGGCGGCCATGTCCTGGCCACGGGACCACAGGTGGCCGGCGAGGCTCCACCAGTGCTGGACCGGGACGTCGAGTTCGGTGGTGCGCCGGACCAGGTCCGCCGTACGGCCCGGGACACCGAGCCGCTCGGCCAGCGTGTCCAGCTCCGCCACGGCGTGGAGCAGGGGCTTCGCTCCGGCCGGTGCGGCCAGGACACTCGTCGCGGCCTCCGGCGGCAGCCCGAGGTGGTCCGCCAGCCCGGCGAACCGGACCGGGTGCACCCCCGCCTCGTGCACCCGGCGGATCAGCCGGTCGTCCCAGCCGTCGGGCCGGGCCGCCCCCGGCAGCCCGTGGCCGTCGAGCAGCCGGGCCAGACCGGGTTCGTCGAGGAGGTCCTGCACCCCTTCGGTGAGCACCCCCGGCCGCCACGGTGCCTCGTCGCCGGCGGACAGTGACCTGAACCGGTCCAGCACGCGGCTCAGCTCGCCGGCGGAGGCGAGCCGGGGCGTCAGCTCCTCGGTCGGCCAGCCGGCGTCGTCCATCAGGTAGGAGTCGGCGAGCTGTGCGAGCCAGGCCGGATCGGAATCGGTGTTCCGGCTGGGGCGGAGCGCGACGCGGTAGTGCACGGTGGCGTCACCCGCGGTCCGTATCCGTTCCGGGGGCGGCTGCTGCTCCAGCCGGGAGTTGAGCCACGCCTCCAGGTCCCCCGCTGCCACCGGGGTCCGGTCGGACCCGTTCAGGGTGGACGGGACGTCCACGACCCGGGTGACGGTGACGTGCTCCCCGGTCGCGGAGACGTTCCGGCTCACCGTGAACGGCTCCCGGGGGGCGGAGGCGGTGGCGAGTTCGGTGGTCAGCGCGTTGGCGTCCTGCTGCCAGGACGGCCGGACCCAGCGGTGGTCCCCGCCGGCGACGAGACCGTGCATCCGCACTCCCATGGCGCTCCCGCTCCACAGGTAGCTGCCCGGGGCCTCCAGCGGCAGCACGGCACCGGTCAGCAGGGCGTCCCGGTGCGCCGAGCCGACCGCGCCGCGCAGGGACCGGAACATGAGGTCGGGGAAGAGCGCGTGCGGCGACGTGAGCGCGTCGCCGTCGGGCGCCAGCAGCACCACCGTGTCGGCGGGGGACAGCCGGTCCACCCGGGTCCGGTCCAGGCCGTCGGCCGGTTCGCGCCGGGAGACGTGGTAGGAGACCTCCGCGAAGTCCAGGGGGTGCGCCTCGGGCCGGTAGACGTCCAGGAAGGCCGACCGGAAGGGCCCCGCGTCCGCGTACGCGGTGTGGTGGGCGGCGTTCTCGTCGTTGTCGCGGCCTTGGTTGAAGCTGTAGTGGTTGCGTATGTGCCCGCCGACCCGGGCGGCGTGGTCACCGTGCAGCAGGAAGTCCTGCGCCACCGGCATCAGCCGGGGGCCCGGCTCGGCCGGCCGGCGCACCAGCGCCGGGTCCAGCAGGGTGGACGGCAGCAGGTCGGCCTGGCGGTCGGACGCGGCGAAATCGGTGACGCGGCCGTCCACGGTGGCGTGCCCGTGCACGCGGACGCCCTGGTACACCCCCTCGAACCGGCCCCCGGCGCCGATCCGTCCGAGTCGGCGCTCCTCCAGGTACACCTGCTGGGCGGCGTACCACTGCTCCTCGAAGGTCCAGTGCCCAGGAAACATCGTGATGTTCCGGTTCCCGAGTTCGACGCGGGCCCGGTAGGTGCCGTTGGGGTGGGCCGGGGCGTCCGGCACGGGAACGGCACTCGCCCACAGGTCTCGCAGTCTGCGGCGGACCTCCAGCGAGACGATGTCGTCGGTCGGCCTGGTGGGGTGCCGGTGACCGTCCGAGCCGAGCAGGAGCAGGTCGCGCGGCATCAGACGGGCGTCGCGCGCCAGGCGTACGTCCGCCGAGTGGAAGTCCATGGACGTGGGGAGGCCGTCGGCGCCGGTACGGACCGTCCCCGTCATCAGGCCCACGTCACGGTAGAAGGGCCGCTTGCCTACGTTCAGTTCGCGGTACTGGTCCTCGAAGCCCAGCAGGTGGCCGATCTCGTGGGCCAGCGTCTGCAGGTCGCTGTCCCGGTCGTCGGTCAGGCTCCAGAGCCTGGAGTGCGCCCGCTGGGCGTTCGCGGTGAGGCCCACCGTGTGGTGCGCGTCCTCGGCCGAGTCGGTGAACTCCACCCGTACGGCGAGCCGGGCCCCGTCGGGCAGCCGGTACCCGGCGCCGGAGAGGTAGCGCGTGACGCCCTCGTGCGCCTTCTCCTTCGCCTCGTCGGACAGGTGCTGGGCCCCGGCCTCGGGGGAGAGGAAGATCCGCACGGTCAGCTCCGTGGTGGTGGAGCCGTCCGGGTGGGCCAGCCGGCGCACGTGGTAGCGGCGCTGGTCGATGGGGCCCGCGTGCCCGGCCACCGCCTGGGTGGCCGTGGAGGGCGCCTCGACCGGGTACTCCTCCAGGACACGCTCGCCAGGGTCGTTGTCCCGCCACTCCCGCGCCTCCCGCGCGGCCTCGTCCGCCGGCCGGTGCCGCCAGCCGGCGATGCCGTCCGGCCGGTTCCTGAGGTGGGCGGCGAAGCGGCCCAGTTCCCAGACACCCATCGGCGGGGCGTCCGCGGCGTCGTGGTCGAACCGGGCCCGCGCCAGGTCGGCGGGGCGCAGTCCCTCGCCCGCCAGGTCCAGGCGCACCCGGTCGGCCACCTCGGCCAGCAACTCCTCGCGGGTCTTCGGACGCCGGGTGACGCGCGGCGGCGCCGACTCCTCGACGCGCAGCGTGTACGGCACCGCGGACGCGGTCCCGAGGACATGGTCCAGGTAGTGCGCGTACGGGCCCAGCAGCGTGGCCGGCGGGACGTCCCCGCCGCTGAGTCCGAGCAGGCCGGCCACGTGCTCCAGGCCGTCCGGGCCGAGGCGGGCGGGGAGCGCGGGCGGGGCGGGCGGGGCCGGCGGGGTCGGCGGGGGGGCCGGGTCCGGTACGGGCGACGTGTACGAGAGCTGCGGCGGCGCCGTCGACACGACGGGGACGGGCGGGACCGGTGCGAGGGCGCGGGCCGGGTCCGTGCCGGAGGGGGCCGAGCCGTGGGGGACCGCCCGGTACTTGCGGTTCTCGTCGAGCAGGAGCAGCACTCCGCCGTCGTCCGGCCGGTACTCGCCCGCCGCACCGTCGGGCCGGAAGGTGTGAGCGCGGCCGTGGGCGAGGACGGTCACGGGGCGGGCGAGGAGCACCGCCAGCAGCGCCGGGTAGGTGTCCAGGACACTCGGCAGGTCCCGGTCGCCGTCGGTGCCGCGCCGGGCGAGCTGGACGGCGGCCAGCTCCGCGCGGGCGCGGGCCGGCAGCACGGCCGGGTGTTCGGCGGTGCGCACGCCGGCCGACGGGGGGACCACCCCGCGGGCCTCCCACTCGCGCCGCACCCGCGCGGGTGCCTGGAGCAGGGCCGCCACCCGGGTGCCGGCCATCTCGTCCGGGCGGAAGGTGTCGGTGAAGGTCTCGGTGGCGGTGGTGCCGTCGTCGGGATGGGCCAGGGCGACGACGCGGGCCTCGCGGAGCCGGGCGAGCCACCTGGCCCGCTCCCGGCCGGTACCGTCCCGCCCCACGCCGGTGAGCCGCTCGACCGGCCGTGACCCGGCGTCCCGCGCGAGGGCGCCGGCCCGCGCGTCGAAGTCCGGGGCGTCGGCCGCCAGCGCGTCGCCCAGTTCCGCCAGCGCGTCCGGGCCGTACTGGTCCAGGAGACCGAGGACGTCCTCGTCGCCGTAGACGCGGCTGAGGTCGCGGTGCAGCGAGTCGGCGGTGTGTCCCGCCCCGGGCGGCAGGGCGTCGGCGACCGCCTTGAGGAAGCCGTCCCGGTCGGCGGCGGGCGGGGTGAGCGGCAGCGGCCCGGTGACGCCGTCCAGCCGGACGGTGTCCGGTGCGCCGTCCCGGCCGGGGACCACCTCGTAGACGGGGCCGGTGTCCGGTGCCGTGACCGGCGCGGCACCGTGGTCGTGCCGTACCTCCGGGGCGAAGGGGTCGGCGGTCACCCGGTCCGCCGACGGCGTCCGGGCCAGCTCGCCGAGCCGGGCGTACTCGACGGCCGCCTCGCCGAACTTGCCGTTCAGCCGGATCAGTTCCCCCTCGTCGCGCCGCCCGGTGAGCCAGGCGTCCAGGGCACGCTCGTACCCGCGCACCGCCGTCCGCGCCGCGTCGTCACGGGGCCGTGACGCCAGGAACGCCTCCGCCCGCGCGCGCCAGTCGGCCAAGGTCTCCTCGTAGCGCCGCCGCGTCTGGTCGGACCGGGTCCGCAGGGTGTCGTGGGCATGGGCGTGGGCGCGCTGCCGTACCCGCTCCACCTCCTCGTCCAAGGCTGCGGCGACCCTGTCCCAGTGGGCCCGCTCCGGTGCGCTCCCCGCGGTGCCGGCGAGGTCCGCGAACCGTCGCTCCCGCAACCGCTGATGGGTGTCGGACCAGGAGAGCAGGCGCTGGAACAGGTCCAGGTCCGCGTCGGCCCGCGCCAGCGCGGTGTCCGCCGCGTCGCGCTCGGCGCGCCTCAGATCGAGGTCGGCGGTGGCGGCGCGCACCTCGGGCGCCAGGCCGTCCGTCCCGTCGAGCACCCGGTCCAGCGCGGTACGGGCCTCGTCGAGGCGCCGCCCGGCCGCGGGCGGGTCGAGGCGCCGGCGGACTTCCCGCCAGGCGCGGTGGTTGTCCCGCAGCGCGTCCAGCGCCCGGTCGGCCTCCTCCCACCGGGTACGGGTCGCCTCCGGCAGCCTGGTCTCGTCGAGCAGCCCGGCCTCGCGCGCCAGTTCCTCCCGCACCCAGAGCTGCACCACCGTCTCGGTCGACGCCGCCTGCCTGCCGGAGGCGCCGAACACCCGCCCGCCGACCGGGTGGCCGGTGCCGACGGTGGCCAGGAACGTGGTGGGCACGGCGACCAGGTAGGCGCGGCCCGCCGGCAGGAAGCGGTTGGCCCGCCTCTCGTTCGTCTCCGCGGTGACCGTGGTGGTGCCCACGGCACCGGACCGGCTGCCCTGTACTCCCGCGAAACCCTCCGGTACCCCGCCCGTGACCTGTGCCGCCCCGCCGGTGCCCGCGGAGCTGCCGGAGGACTCGGACACCGTCGTGCCGGAGCCGGCGACGTTCTCCAGCGTGACCTGTCCGGACACCCGGAGGATCTTCGCGTCCGAGAGCCGGGGCACGGCGTGCAGGACGACGTCGCCCGCCAGCGGGGCGAAGGCGGCGTTCTCCCGGACGCCGATGATCCGGTGGCCCGCGTCGCCGAGCAGGGTGCCGCCGGCGAGGGCCCCTTGCAGGGACACCGCGTTGGCCCCGTTGCGGATCATCAAATCCGCCTGTCGGCCCGGCCGGGTCAGCGGGCTCACGCCGGGCGTGCCGGTCGGCCCGGCCTCTCCGCCGACGGCCCGGTCGATCAGCGTGCGCAGCAGGTCCTGCACCCGTTCCGCGTCGTGGACCCGCTCCACGTGCAGTTCGTGGCCGGCCCGGAAGCGGTCGCGCAGCTCCTCCCAACGGGGGGCGTTCTCGCGCCGGAGCGTCGCCAGCGGCGACCCGGCGTCCGGGCCCGGGGCGTGGTCCCGTACCCGGGTGTCGACCACGGGCAGTCCCGGGCCGCCGGGGACGGAGTCGAGGAAGCCGAGCGGGACCTCGGCGGGGTGCGTACCGCCGTCCAGCACGACGGCGCCCGGCTTGCCGTCGGCGCCCGTCAGCAGGTGCCGGCCGGCGCTGTCCCGCAGGCTCACCACGACGTCCCAGCCTGCCTCCACCTCGGCGAACGGAGTGGCCACCGCGGTGACCTGGGAGACGACCGAAACGTCCGACGTGCCGGTGGCACGCGACCGGCCGTGGGTGTCGTTGACGGACTCGCTCATGCCGCTGGGGGTGCCGCCGGCGCGTTCGGCCGCCGTCGAGGCCAGCCTCTGTTCCGCGCCGCGCGCGGCCGAGCCGGTCGTCGCGGACGTCACCAGGTGGCCGACGCGGCTCTCGCCGAACGTGGCGATGTCCAGCAACCGCGCGTCACGCGGTACGTAGTCGACGCGGAGTTCGGCGTACGTGTTCCAGAGGGCGAGGCGCTGTCCGAACGACACGGCGGGGCGCCGGCCCTGGGTGACGACCGGGACACCCGCCTGCATATGGGCCCTGCCGACCGACTCGGAGAGCGCCCTGAACACCGTCTCCTTGAGCGATTCGGGGGCCGACAGCTTCTTCAACTGCCGCCCCAGGGAAGCCAGGTCGGCGTCGGAGGGGCGGACGCCCGCCGCGGGCAGCAGCCCGACCGGGTCGGTCAGGTACGACCGGGGCACGGTGAGGGCGTCCAGGACGGGCCGTGGCACCGCGGGCCTGGAGGGCGCGCCGGCGTCCAGCAGCCCCAGGTCCCTGGCGACCTGCTCGGGCACCAGGCCGACGTAGCCGTCCGGCACGGTGAACGTCCGGTCGGCGGTACCTCCGGGGCGGCCGAGGAGTGAGCCCAGTCCCAGGTCGGTGCCGGCGGCCTCGACCCGGTAGTCGACGTCCGCGGCCACCAGCACCCAGTGCTCGGAGTCGTACACGTTGTTGACGTCCCGGACGGTGGTGGTCGAGGCGCCCTCGGCGAAGCCGCCGCTGTGGCCGAGCGACCACGGGCCGGCCGTGACCAGTCCAGTGGCGCCGCCCCACCTGGACTGGTCCAGGAAGGAGAGACCACCGGTGACGCCGTGGGCCGACGCGGTCGTGGACTCCAGCCCGACCCCCAGCGAGACCGTGACCTCGGGATCGACGGAGAACGGCCCCGACAGGGCCCGCAGGTTCTGCCGTACGCCCGACACCCGCAGCCCGCCCAGCCAGCCCCGGAAGGCGCCGGGCGCGTGGAAGGCGGGCAGTGACAGGCCCGTCGCGCCGAACAGGTCGGTGTGCCGTCCGGTCAGCGCCGGTGACCGCAACGCCCGCTCGATCCGGAAGGAGTGCGGGGTCGCGGGCACCGCGAAGCGCCAGTCCCGGTGCGAGGACGAGGCGGCCGCATCCAGGGCCGTCCGGATCAGCTCCGGGTGCGAGGACACCTGGAGGGGCACCGACCGCACCCCGCGCAACGGGTCCCCGCCGGCGGGCCGGGGCGTCGCCGGTGGCGCCCCCTCGGGCGGGGTGAAGTCCCGGTCCGGTACCGCGACGTCGATCTCGAAGGGGATGCGCCGGGCGTCGTCGGCGCCCGTGGCAGCCCGTGCGCGGTGCCGGTCGCCCAGACCCGGTAGCCACTCCACCAGGTAGCCCGGGTGGCGGCTGCGCTCCATCGACACCGTGAACTCGCCGGTCAGCCGGTACAGATGGGAACCGGCCGGCTTGAGCTGGGTCAGCGCGTCACTGGTCGCGGTGTAGAGCGCCTGATCCCGCCGGGTGGTGTCGTAGGAGGCGGTCAGGCCCACGTCGGCGCCGAGGGTGTGGCCGCCGGCCGTGCGGGTGCCGCGCGCGGTGACCCCCAGCGCGGCCCGGAATCCGGTGGTCTGCGCCGACCCGCCGCGCGCGCTGCCGCCGACGGTGAACCGCTGCTGCAGACCGTGGTCGGTACCGACGTACGAGACGGGGTCGTCGAACCGGGGCCGTACGGTCACCATCACCGAGTCCCGGCTGAAGGCACCGGTGCCCAGCAGCAGGATCGGCACGCCCTCCGGCTGGAACTGGTGCAGTGCGGCGCGGGCCCGGTCGCCCTGGAACGCGGCGACCACCTGGAGGGTGTTGTGCACCGCGCGGGCGTACTGCGGCTGGAGCAGGGACCGCCAGATGCCGCCCTTCCACCGCTCGGCCTCCCGCTGGGGCACCACCAGCGTCGGGTGCTGCTCGGCGATCCACGCCAGGGTGTCGGTGACGAGGGTCTCGGTGGCGGAGGCGTACGCCGCGTCCGCCGCGGCCTCGGCCCGCGCGTCGCCGCCCGCACCGCCCTCGCCGGAGGTGACCGGCCGGGTGACGTCCTCGCCCACCCGCAGCGAGCGGACCGAGGTGAGGTAGAGACGCTTCCGCTCACCCGGGCCCTGCAGGAAGGGCGGGACGGGTGGTTCCGCGTCGCCCTGCCGCAGCCCGAGACGGTCGTCCCAGCCTGCCATCGCCCACAGGTCGTGCAGCGGGCTCTGGATCACCATGGAGGTGGTGAAGACCCGTTCCTGACCGCCGGCCAGCCGGACCGGCAGTTCGATGTCCAGCACCGCGAGCGCGGTCGGCACGTCCCGGTACTTGGCACCCGTCGTCTGCTGTCCGGCGCCCCCGCCCAGCACCTGGTGGCCGTGTGATCCGGTGACGCCCAGGACACCGCCCACCGTGACGGTGGTGTCGCCCACGGGGCCGCGGAAACCCGCCTGGACACTGCCGCTGCCCGCGGCGGTGGTGGCGCTGACCGTCTCGTCGCGCGCGGTGTACTGGTCCGCCGTGCGGATCTCGGTCTGCGACCAGAGCGCCTTGACGCGCAGGCCGACCGGCTTGGCCCGGCCGAGACTGATCCCGGCGGCGGAGGCGTGAGCGAGGGCGGACTCGGCGCCGACCCCGCCCGCCAGCAGGTCCGGACCGTGCGCGGTGAGCCGCTCGCGGGAGAGGAGCCGGTCGACCGCGCGGGCCCGTGCGGGGTCGGGCGAGCTGGGCAGGTGGTCCACGGCCCACCGGCGGATGTGCTCGGTCGGCCCGAATCCGAGCACGCTGGGCCGGCCGACCGGTCCGGCGAACTGGCCCGGTCCCAGGGTGGGCACCCGGTCGCCGGGGCGGGGTGCGGTCAGCCCCTTGGGGAGGGTGATCTCGGCGCTGTGGAGGGCGTTGGGGGTGACGGCCCGGACGGGGTCCGTCCCCCGGGGTCTGTCCCAGACGGAGTCCTTCCAGCCGGGCGCGTGGTCGGAGATCTCGAAGCGGATGTGCCGCACCTCGCGGTCGGTGCCGCTCACCGCGCGTGACTCGCTGCTGGGGGTGTGGGTGCCGCGCAGGTCGGCCGCGTGGCTCTCGCCGCGCTGCCCGGAGACCGTGGCCGTGACGAGGACCGGCGGCACGGCGGCGGTGCCGCTGACGGCCAGGGCCGTGGCGACGGCGGAGGCGTGGCTCTGCCCGAAGTGCTGGGCGGACCGGTGGTTGACCTGCGTCCTGAACGAGGCCTCGGCACCACCGGGACCGTCTGCCTTGCCGAGTACGTCGGCCTTGACCACGACCGGACGGGACTCGGTCCGCCGGATCAGCCGGAGCAGCGGGTTCGCCGCCCGCAGGCGCGCCTCGAAGGTCCGTCCCTCACCCAGCAGGGAGTGGGGGGCGGTGGACAGCACCTGCCGCAGACCGGGTACGTCCACGATCTGCGGGGTGGTGGCCAGGGGAGCCACCAGCTTGCCCAGCAGGCCCTTCGGCACGTGCGCACCGGCCGGGTCCGGGCTCCGGTAGAGGGCGTTCTGGCGTTCCACCAGCCCGGCGGCGATCCGGTCCACCTCCTCCGGGGTCAGCCGCATCTCACCGGGGCCGAAGAGTGCCGCCAGCAGTTCGCCGTCGCTCTCGTCGAGGATGAAGGCGGTCTCGGGGGCCGGAGCCGCCGGCGGGTCGGCGGAGGGCGTCGGGCCGGCGGTGGGCGGGGGCTCGGCGGGCGTGAGGCCGGTGGTGGGCTGCTCGGTGGGCGTGAGCCCGGCGGCAGGGTGCTCGGTGGCCGGGGGATCGGTGGCCGGGCCGTTCTCCGGTCCGGTGCTGTGGAGCGGGGCCAGTTCGTGGCTCTCCGTCGAGGGCGTGCCCTCGGGGGTCGTCGCGGTGGGGAACGGGTTCGCCGAGGTGGTCCGGTACGGGGCCGCACCGGAGCCGCGTGGCAGGGCGCCCGGGGTGTCGTCCTGACCGGTGCGGGGGACCGGTCGCGGCGGGGCGTCCCCGGACTGCCCGGCGGTGTTGGCGAAGCGCGGGGTGGTGGCCGGAGCGGGTGCGGCGGTGGGGGAGGGTGCCGGCGGGACGGTCGACGCGGTGACCACCGGGGGCGCGGGCAGGGGCGGCCCGATGCCGTCGTCACTCTCGTCCACGTCCAGCATGTCGAGCACACTGTCGGTGTCGGTGTCGGTGTCGGTGTCGGTGTCGGTGTCGGTGTCGGTGTCGGTGCCGGTGCCGGTGCCGGTGCCGGTGCCGGTGTCCGTGTTCGTGTCGGCGTCCGCGCCCGTGCCGTCCGGGTCGCCCGCCGCGCTCCGGTGATCTTCCGTCACCTGCTCGTCCCCGGCGGAGCCCTCCCCGTCCCGGCCGTCCGTCGACTCCGTGGGCACCGACCGGGGCGTCTCGGAGGGTGGTGCGGCCCCGTCCCGGTCACCCGACGCACCGTCCAGCAGACCGGCGTCACCGGTGTTGGGACCGGTGTACCGGGACACGCCACCGGAAGTCAGCTTGGAGACGAGAGCCTTCAGCGGCTCGGTGTCGACGTGCGGCCCGACCGCCGCGGCCAGCGGGTGCACGACCATCTCACGTGCCCCGTGACTGAGCCCGGTCGTGAGGAACCCGGAGAGGAACGTCTCCCAGGTCGAGGTGAAGCCGTAGCCGTGCATCTGGTTGTAGACGCCCTCGGCCAGGTTCTGGCCGACGCCCTGCATCACCATGTCGGTGCCGTACATGGTCAGTTTGAAACGGAGGTTGCCGGTGTGCCCGGCCTTCGCCAGGGCGGCGGGCAGGTCGCGGGAGAGCGTCTCGGCCGTCTCCTTGGAGACGGTGCCGCCCAGTACGGTCCGGAGCCGGTCGGTGAGGTGCCGGACCGAACCGGACCCGGCGGCGCCGCCCCAGTGCTCGACCACCGTCCGGGTGACCTTCTCGCCGATCTCCCGGGCGGCCGGTCCGGTCAGGCCGTCGAACCCGTGCCGCTCGAAGAGGTCGCCGCCCTTGGCGATGAAGCGCTTCTCGAAATCCTTGAACTCCTTGCCGAACCCCTTCTGGAGCTGGTTGTCGGCGGAGGACAGCAGGTCGGCGAAGGCGCGGCCGAGACGGTTGCCGCCGGCCTCGTCGCCGCCGGCCCGGCCGAACTGCTTGAAGAGGGTGCCCAGGTCGTCGCGGAGCATCCGGTCGAACCCGGTGCCGAACCGGTTGCCGAGGAACGTGCCGAGCCCCGCGCCGAGCAGGCTCACCGGGCCCGTGATCACGCCCTGGATCGCGGCGAACTTCAGCGAGTCGAGCAGCAGTTTGTCGTCGAACTTGTCGCGGTGGCCCTGGTTCTTCTGGACGAGCTGGATGATCCGGTCCATCGCGAAGGCGAGGCTCGTGGAGATCGCCACGTGCTGGGCGATGGCGAGGAGCAGCCGCTTCATCAGCAGCGGGAGCAGGGTCCGCAGCAGCGCGGTGCGGAAGGCGACCTCGGCCGCGACGGCCTGCCCCAGGCCGGGCACCCACCAGACGGCCGCCTCGAACATCATCTCCGCGAGCAGCTCGATGACCTGGGCCAGGATCATCCACTTGTAGTACTCGGCCTGGTTGGCGGAGCTGCGGGCGATGTCCGCCATGTGCTGCGCCTGCTTGGCGGCGGCACCGAGGAAGGAGTCGTCACCGCCGGCCAGTACGTCGGCCAGGGCGACGAACGCCTCGGCGGACTCCCCGGCGAACGAGCCGGCCACCGCCCGCCCGACCTCCACCAGCGCCTTGTCGATCTCGCCGAACACCGCGGCCAGACCGTCGTAGTCGTCGGCGACCGCGCGGAGCCGGTCCTCGTCGATGGACGGCCACTTCATGCCGCTGAGGGCCTCCATCAGACCCTGGGCGGCGGGAGACGGGGTCAGCACGGGCGTCCCCGCGTCACCCGGAGTGCGGTGACGGTCACTCGCCGCCGCTCTTCCACGAGTCGGCCAGCTCCATCGCCTCTTCCTCGGCCCGGGTGAGCAGCGCGGTCACGTCCCCGCCCGCGGTGCCGGTGCGCTGCACCAGGTCGGCGAGGAGGGTGAGCAACTGGGTGAGTTCCTTCATGCCGGGGTCGATCACGGCGAAGTACTGCTTGCCCACCTCGTCCTTCCCGCGCCCGCCGGCCTCCGCGTTGGTCCGGTTGATCTTCGTCACGAGGTCGTTGGCCCGGTCGATCAGGTCGCTGTTCAGCCCGTACGTCTGGAACAGCGCCCGGAGGCGGTCGGTGGTGACGAGTTCCTCAGCCACGGCGGTCGTGCTCCCGGTCCTGGCCGGCCGCGTCGGCGGGGGGCCACAGGTCCCGCAGCGGCCGCAGCATCTCCTCGACGTCGGAACCGCCGGTCATCGACCGGCGCAGCCCGGTGCCGGTCTCCCGCAGCGGCGCGAAGACGGCACGGGACTTCTCCCCGGCCTCCTCCAGCGCCTTGGTGAGGGTCTCGACCAGGGCCCGGCCCAGCTCGGCGGGGGCCATCTCGCGGTACGCCTCGGTGTGGAAGCGGACCTCCTTGACGATCCCGCCGGCGCCGGCGACGACCGTGAGCATCCGGTCCTTGGACCGTACGGAGACGGTGGTGGCCGCCGCCTCCCGCTGGGCCGCGGCCAGCCGGTCCCGGTAGTCGGCGAGCCGGCCCATGGCGGCCTCCAGTTGCTGCTGGAGGGAGTGGTCGGGGGTGGGTTCCATCAGCCGATCACTCCTGTTCCCTTGACCTGGGTGGTGCCCCAGGTCTCCTCGTCCTCGTCCAGCCAGGTGCGGCGGTCGCGGTCCCGGCCACCGGGCGCTCCGCCCGCGCCCATGCCGGTGCCCGGCGGCATGGCGGTAGGGCCGTTGGTACTGGTGGTGGCGGTGCGGCCGGTGACGGGCGTCTCCTTCGGCGCGGTCCCCGGGATCGCGGTGAGCCCCTCGGTGGAGGTGGTGGCAGCCTTGAGCTGGGCGGCCGTGGCGCCGGGCAGGCGGGTGGCACCGGTGATACCAGCCCCCTTCGCGGCGGCCGGGGCGAGCGCCTCCCCGAGCGCCCCGGACGAGGCGCGGGCGTTCTTCAGGGCCCGTTGGTAGGCGGCCTCCTGGGCCGCTTCCTGGGCGGCGAGCGCGGCGGTGGCGGAGTTCCGCCTGACCCCGGGGACGAGGGCGGAGCCGAGGGAGGACCCGGACGGCAGCCGTACGACGTTGCCCTTGCCGTCGGTGAGCAGGCCCCCGCCGGGCTTGGTGACGGTGCCGCCGGGGTTGATGACCGAACCGGCAGGCACGGTGACCGGGTTGCCCTCGGAGTCGGTGAGGGTCCCGCCCCCCGGGGCGACGATCTCCTGGGTGCCGTCGGCGGGAAGCTTGACGCCGTTGCCCAGGTCGGTGGAGCCGGTGCCCGGCGGCGAGGAGGTGCCGTCCCCGGTGCCCGCGCCCGTCCCCTCGTAGGCGCCCAGCGTGCCGACGTCGGGCGCGGAGTCCCCGGACCCCGTCTCCGGAGTGGTCGACGGCGGATCGTCGGTGGTGATGTCGTCGGTGACGGTGTCGTCGGAGGTGGTGTCGTCGGACCCCGGATCGTTGGCGGACGGCTCCTGGTACGGCGTCCGGTACCGGGGGGCGATGAGCGAGGCCGGGATGGCCTGCACGGCCTGCTGGTAGCTGGCGCCCAGGCTGCGGACGTGGGTGACCGCGGCGGTGTCCAGCTCCGTCAGGCCCTGCGTCCAACGGGTCTTGGCGAGGGCCTCCACCTGCTTCATGGTCGCCTCGTCCGCCGCGTTGCCGTAGCCCTTGAAGGTCAGGCTGGTGACATCGGCGTTGGAGCCGTACCCCAGCGAGTAGTTGGTGGTCACCTCCTGCCAGACCTCGTTCAGGACGTTGTACGGCACCGCCACGGGCTTGGGGCGCCACGCCTCGTACGCGGAGGCGAGGTCCCAGGAGCGCAGCCGGGCCGCGGCGCCGGCGGCGCGGATCAGGGCGACGGGGTCGCCCTGGGCGAGCACTTGGTGGCGCAGGTTCTCCAGCTGGCCGGCGATGGCGGTGAGGGCGGCCTTGAAAGCGCCGGCGGCGCTGCCCTGGGCGGGCGAGTCGTCCTCGTCGATCTGGTTGCCCCAGGTGATGAGGCGGTCGTGCTGGGCCGTGAGCAGGGCCAGCACCCGCTCGAGGGAGTCGGCGGCGGTGTCGAAACTTCCGTACTTCACCGCTGTGTTGCCGGTCGGCGTGGATGCCACCGGGCCGAGGATGTTCCAGGTCTGCCGCCAGAAGGCGCCCAGCGGAGACTCCTCCGCCCACATCTCGTGCGCCAGGTTGACGCCCACGCTGATCAGCGTGCCGTCGGGCATCTGGTAGTTGGCGGTGAGGTCGTAGTCCTTGCCCTGGACGAGCTGGCGGTTGCTGCGCAGGATGACGCGCGGTGCCCCCAGCCAGGTCATGCCGGTGACGTCCTCGCGGGTGACGACCTTGTCGGCCGTGAAGCCCTCCAGGGCCTCCTCCCACCTGCCGGCACCCATACCGTTTCGCCGCCTCTCTCGTGCCCCGCCGGGACCGTCCCCCGGCCACCGCGCCCCGGCGCGGTCAGGTGGTCGTCGTGCTCCTGTAACCGAGTCCGCCGAGCCCGTCGGAGAGGACCGCGGCCATCTCGCCCGCCGTCAGCTCCGCGTCCTCCTCGCCCTTGCGGAGGATCTGGTCGACCTCCAGCAGGGTCACCCCCAGGGTGTCGAGGCCCGTGCTCAGGGCGTTCAGTTGGCCGATGAGCGACGCGGAGAACGACTTGAACCGGGCGTGCAGCTCGTCTGCGTTGTCGATGCGCCCCTTGTCACTGGCCGCGCACAGCCCCGGATAGGTGCCCGCGTCCTCCGACATGACGGACAGCGTGGTCTGCGGGTCGCCGTTGCGCAGCGTCCTGGAGATGTCGGTGACGTAGGTGTGCGCGGGGCCGCTCAGCCAGCCCTCGGTCACCTTGATGGTGCCGGTGCCGCCGTCCTCGGATGCCATGGCCGCCGTCCTCAGAAGGCGTTCGCGCCGGTGTGGTCGGCGCGGATCTGCTGGTCGACCATCTGCTCCAGGCTCGCCGCGCCCTGCCCGAAGGCGTTGTTCATCTGCTGGATGGCGGTCTGGGCGCGGGACTGGAAGTCCTTCCACGCCTCGGCGGTGGCACCCTCGAAGGACCGGGCCGCGGGGGTGATGCCGGTCAGCATGTTCTCCAGCGCGTTCACCATGACGGTGTTGGCCTGGACCATGTCCTCGATGGCCTGGTTGGCCTGGTTGATGACGAGCGTGACGTCCGACATCTGCTGCTCCTGGGTGACGGCGACGCGGCTCCGGGCGGTGCGGGGCGCGCGGGTGGGTGGAGGGTCCGGTGGAGGTGGAGGTGGAGGTACGGGGCGGGCGCGCGAGGGGTGCGGTGCGCGCGGCGCCGCACCGTCAGGTCAGGGCCTGGTAGAAGCTGTCGCCGGTGTTGGCCCAGGCGCCGGCGTACTCGGCGGCGCTCATCTCGCCGGTGTTCTGGATCTGGTCGGCGTCGGTCAGGGCCTGGTGCAGGTGGTCCACGGCCTGCTTGATGTTCGTGTAGGCCTGCATCCACTCCTGGAGCTTCGAGCTGAAGATCGAGGACGAGGCGGCGACGTAGGACAGGCGGACGTCGTCGTGGATCTGCTGGACGGTGTTGCCCGCCTTCACCATCTCGGCGATCTGCGTCTCCAGGGCGGCGCGCGCGGTGTCGATGTCCTGTTGCGCGCGGTTGTAGACGGAACCTGTGGGGGTGGCCATGGTGTTCCTCTTTCGCTGGCTCCGGGGCGCGGAGCGGACGACGGCGACGGAGCGGCGCGGCGCCGGGCGGTGCGGGAGGGAACGGGCGCCGCGGCCGGTCACGGCCTGTCTCGCGGACTCCCGTGCACCGCACCGGCCGGTCCCGGCAAGGGTGTTGGAAAGATCTCCGCCCGAAGATTGCCCTATGCGTCCGCTGTGGTGCAAGAACGATCCTGCTCAGCGAGGATGCGAGTGACTCACGTCACACACCTGGCGCGGGAGCCGTGCCCCGCGTTCACCGGAACTCTCTCCCCGGTCTTCCCTGTGGCGCCCGAACTGCCCGTCCCGGAACCGGAGTCGGGCGTGGCCCGCCCGCCCGGCCCGCCGGGCGCGGAGGCCGCCGGGACCAGACCGCGGGCCGAGAGGGCGGCCGGATCGAGCGAGGGCCCGGTGGGCAGCAGCGCGAGCAACCGCGCGGGCAGACCGACCGCGGCGGAGCTGTCATAGCCGAGCCGTTGCGCCGCGGCGCCGGAGGGCACCGGATACGCCACCCCGGTGTCCGTGACCAGGAAGAGCGCGCCACCGGTGCCGGCCGACGACAGCGCCCGCACCAGCACACCGCCGCCGGCGCGCACCGAGATCCGGTCCGCGGGCACACAGGCCGCAGTCACCCCGGGCTCGGCGTGCGGCGCCGCACCGGCGGCCCCGGTGGCGTCCGCCACCACCACGGTCGTGGTGACCGGCCGGTCACCACGACCCGGCGCGATCCGGGCGCAGACCCGCTGCCCGCCGGCGGCCACCGGCACCGCCCGGGGCGCGGTCGCCGGCAGCGCCTCCGGCAGCAGGGTGGCGGTGTCGTCGGCCAAGTGGGCGGCGAGATCCGCGCCGCCCACCTCCCGCACGGTCACCCGGCCGCCGCCGTAGGCCGACTCCTGGGTGCGCGGGTCACCGCGGAGCAGGCGGAACTCCAGCTCGGTGAGGGGAGCGAGGCCCTCCCGGGTGAGGACGTACTCGCGGCCCGCCGCGGTGTAGAGCCGGCCGACCCGGCTGCCGGCGCCGGCCAGGTCGGGGCCGGCCGAGCCGCGCCCGGCGAGATCGGGCGGGGCGATGTCCGGGCCGGCGCTGAACGCCCCGAGGAACGCGGCACCGACCTCGACCGGCCGTACCCCGTCCCAGCCGAGGGCGGAGTCGGCGCCGTGCGCGGTGTCCACCGCGTACCGCCGCCCCCGCCACAGCAGATGGACGCCGCCGTCCCCGGCCCCGGTGGTCACCAGCACGCCCCGGCCGGAGTCCAGGCCCGTCCCCGGGTCCGCGGTGCCGACGGCCACCGAGGTGAGCGCGGCCGTCCCTGGCGTGGTCCCGCCGGCGGTGCCGTGCACCGCGCACACCTGCCACGCGGCACCGGAGAGATTCTCGGTGGGCAGCCCGTCCGGGGCGCCGACGATGCCGAGGGTGGCGCCCCGGGGTGCGCCGGCCAGGGAGGCGGCCGCCACCTGCCGCACCGCCTGCCGGTCACCGGCCAGCAGCCGGGCCGAGGTCTGGTTGAGCACCGGGTGCAGGGTGCCGTTCAGATACAGGTAGCGGGCACCGGTGTCCCGGACCACCACCAGGGTGCCGTCCACCGCCCACCCGGTGGCGCCGCCGGGCGAGATGAGTCCCCAGATCAGGCAGACCGCCCCCGCCAGCGCGGTGACCAGCGCCCCCCAGGCCACCCCGCGCCGGGTGCGGGCGGTGGGCGGCGAGTCGGGCGAGTCGAGATCGGTGCGGTGCAGGCCGGCGGCGACCCGGCCCATCACGAACAGGTGCGCCTGTACCTGGTCCTTGCGTGACTGCACGGCTCACCCCCGGATCGCGCGGAGCTGGCCGAAGACTCCGGCGAGCAGCGCCGCGAGCGGCAGCAGGGACAGGGCGGCGAAGGTGTGCAGCAGGTCGGCGGCCCGGCCCCAGTACGGCACGAGCCGGCGGCCCGGGACCGTCCAGGAGGCGACCACCGCGACCGCGGCCAGCACCACGACACCGCCGACGACCAGCAGCCGGGCCGGCAGGTCGCCGCGCACGGCCGTGACACAGGCGGCCAGGGCCAGCGCGTACGCCCCCGGCAGCGCCATGGTGAGCCGGCCGCGCAGGCCGCCCAGGGTGCGCACGTGCAGCAGGAGCAGGACACCGAGCACACAGCCGAGGACGGGAGCGGTCGGGCCGTGCCGCTCCGGTGCGGTCAGCAGGACGGTGGCACAGGCCGCGGCGACCAGGCCGAGGGCGCCGTGCAGGGCGTTGAGGTACCCGTCGGCGCGCTCCGCGCGGACGCGGACCCGGGCCGCCGGGTAGGGATCGATGCCCTCCTGCAACTCGGCCGCGTTGGACGGCAGCGGCGGCAGCCGCAACCCGGCCAGCCGGAACGCGAGCCCCGGCACCAGGCCCCCCGCGAGCACGGTGGCCACCGCCGTCCAGCCCGCCGTGTGCACCGGGTCCACGCCGGAGGTGACCAGCGCGCCCCAGACGGCCGTGAACACGGCGACCGTGCCGCCGGCGAGGAAGAGCGGGGCGTGGGTGCCGACCGCGCCGAGGGCGAGGACCGCCGCCCCGGCCGCCGCGGCGCCCGCCGCCAGCAGCCGCGGACCGAGCAGCGACTCCCCGGCCGACCCGGCCGGCACCAGCGCGCCGGCCAGTGCGAGGAACGGCACGGTGGCGGCGCCCAGGACCGCCCCGGCGGCCGCGTCGCCCACCGCCCGGGAGGCCGTGGCCGCGCCGCCGGTCAGCAGCACCGCCAGCAGCGCGGCGGCGGCCGCACGCCAGCCCGCCGCGCCGGGCAGCAGCAGCGCGAAGAGGGCGGCCGCGAGCGCGGTCAGGGTGAACCCGAGCAGCAGCCGGCGGCTCAGCTCGGGCCGCCAGCCGTCCCGGCGGTCGGCCAGCGTCTCCGCCATCCCGTCCACCACGTCGTCGAAGTCGACGGCCGGGAGAGCCTCATGACGTGCCCTCAGGTAGAGAGTGGTGCCGTCCGCGAGGCCCAGGGTCTCCGCGGTGCCGTTCTCGTCCAGGGGCGCGCCGCCCAGCCGCTGCAGGGTCCAGCCGCCGTGCTCCAGGCCGGCCTCACGCAGGTCACCGCCCGCGTACTCCACCAGGACGGGCAGGAGTTCGGCCAGGGGGACGTCCGTGGGGACGCCCAGTTCCACGACGCTGCCGGGTGCTCTGACGGCTATGCGGCACAATCCGGCGGTCTGATCGCTCACGATGCCTCGGTTCGGTTTCCCCGGACCGGGAACGGCACGCCGTTCCCGTCCGCTGGACTGTCGTTCGACTGGAGATCGGCTGCACATTATCGTGATCCACTGCCGGCTCCGACCGGGCCCCGGACGGCCCGGAGGTCTCCGCGTACGCGGTCCACGGTGCGGCCCCCGCCGAGGTGGGGACCTCACGCCCGGCCGGTTCCCGCACATCCACCGCACCACGGTCTGCCCCGGGAGGGCGCGGAGTTGAGTACCGTCACGTTCCGCCGGGCCCCGCGCCGCGCCGGTCCGCAGATGCCCGAGGGCGAGCTGGCCCTCCAGGAACCGCCCGCGCTGCCCGAACCACAGGGCGCGATGGGCGGAGTCGTCACCTACCTGCCCATGGCGTTGAGTTCACTCGGCATGCTGCTGGTGTTCATCCGGCCGGGCGAGGGCAACGGCGTCCTGATGTGGGTGGCCGTCGGGGTGATGGCGGTGTCCGCCGTCGCCATGCTGGTCAGCCAGTTCCTGAAGGCGTCCGGGGACCGCAAGCGGCAACTGCGCGGCGAACGCCGGGACTACCTGCGCTACCTCGCCACCAGCCGGCGCCGGGTGCGCCGCGTCGTCGACCAACAGCGCCGGGCCCAGAACTGGCAGCGTCCCGCGCCCGAGACCCTGTGGTCCCTGGTCGGCACCGCCCGCATGTGGGAACGCCGCCCGGCCCACGACGACTTCGCCGAGGTGCGGACGGCCACCGGGGAACAGGACCTGTCCCTCTCCCTCACCCCGCTGTCCACCCGGCCGGTGGAGGACCTCGAACCGCTCTGCGCCCACGCCCTGCGCCGCTTCATCCGCACCTACTCGGTCGTTCCCGCACAGCCGATCGCGGTCCGGCTGCGCTCCTTCGCCCGGGTGCTGCTGCCCGGCGACCGGGACACCGCGCGGGCCGTCGTCCGCGGTGTGCTCGCCCAGCTCGCCGTGTTCCACTCCCCGCAGGACCTGGCCATCGCAGTGGTCACCGACGCCGACGCCCTGCCCCACTGGCAGTGGGTGAAGTGGCTGCCGCACACCCGGCACCCCGCCGACACCGACGGCGCCGGAGCCGTCCGGCTCGTCGCCGGGAGCGTCTCCGAACTGGAGCCGCTGCTCGGCGAGGAGTTCGCCGGCCGCCCGGCCTTCGAGCCCGGGGCCCGGCCCGCCCGTGCCGAGCCGTACACGGTCATCGTGCTGGACACCGGGTCGGTCCCCGCCTCGGCGCGGATCGCGGGTGCCGGCTACCGCAACGCCGTCGTCCTCGACGTCCGCGCCACCCTGGCCGACGCCCCGGACCCCGGCACGCTGCGCCTGCACATGGCACCCGGCGAGCTGACCCTGGTCGCCGCCGGCCCCGACGGACCCGGCACCCGCACCCCGCTGGGCCGGCCCGACGGCCTCGGCGCACCCGCTGCCAGGGCCCTCGCGCTCGGCCTCGCCCCGTACCGGCTCGGCGCCGCCGCCCCGACCGGGCAGCCCCTCCAGGAGGACCGCGAGCTGACCGAGCTGCTCGGCATCCGGGACCTCGCCGGCGCCGACCCCGCCGCCCTGCACGCCCCCCGGCCGGCGGCCGACCGGCTGCGCGTCCCCATCGGCGTGGCCGCCGACGGCACCCAGGTGCTGCTGGACCTGAAGGAGTCCGCGCAGGGCGGCATGGGTCCGCACGGCATGCTGATCGGTGCCACCGGCTCCGGCAAGTCCGAACTGCTGCGCACCCTGGTGCTCTCCCTGGCGCTCACCCACTCCTCCGAGACCCTCAACCTGGTCCTGGTCGACTTCAAGGGCGGTGCCACCTTCCTCGGCCTCGACCGGCTCCCGCACACCTCCGCCGTCATCACCAACCTCGCCGACGAGACCGCCCTGGTCGACCGGATGAAGGACGCCCTGCACGGCGAACTGATCCGCCGCCAGGAACTGCTGCGCAGCGCCGGCAACCACGCCTCGGTCCGCGACTACGAGCAGGCCCGGCAGGCCGGCGCCGCCCTGGACCCGCTGCCGACCCTCCTCGTCGTGGTCGACGAGTTCAGCGAACTCCTCGCCGCTCACCGGGACTTCCTCGACCTGTTCGTGATGATCGGCCGCCTCGGCCGGTCCCTCGGGGTCCACCTGCTGCTCGCCTCCCAGCGCCTGGACGAGGCACGCATCCACCAGCTGGAGTCCCACCTGTCCTACCGGATCGGCCTGCGCACCTTCTCCGCCATGGAGAGCCGGGGCGTACTGGGCGTCTCCGACGCCTACGAACTGCCCCCGCAGCCCGGCAGCGGTCTGCTGAAGAACGACGTCGGCACCCTCACCCGGTTCAAGGCCGCCTACGTCTCCGGCCCCTACCGGCAGGCCCGCCCCACCGCGCCGCACGCCGTGATCGCCGGGCAGGTCGTGCCCTTCCGGGCCGAATGGGTGGCACCCCGGCACGTCACGCATCCCGCCGCACCCGACCCCGCACCGGAACCGGAGGGCGGCGAGGCGCCGAGCGTACTGGACGTCGCCGTGGAGCGGCTGCGGCACTGCGGACCGGCCGCCCACCAGGTGTGGCTGGCGCCACTGGCCGAGTCGCCCACCCTGGACCTGCTGCTCACCCCCGACGAGCCCCGCCCGCCGCTGACCGTGCCGGTGGGCGTGGTCGACCGGCCCTTCGACCAGCGTCGTGACGAACTGGTCGCCTCCCTGGCCGGGGCCGGCGGCCACGTCGCCGTCGCGGGCGGCCCGCAGAGCGGCAAGAGCACCCTGCTGCGCACCCTGATCTGCGCCCTCGCCCTCACCCACACCCCCCGCGACGTGCAGTTCTACTGCCTCGACTTCGGCGGCGGCCTGCTCGGCGCGCTCACCGGACTGCCGCACGTCGGGTCCGTCACCGGCCGGCTCGACCGCGAACGGGTCGGCCGGACGCTCCAGGAGGTCACCGAGATCCTCGCCCACCGGGAGCGGTTCTTCGCCGAGCACGGGGTGGAGTCGATGGCCGACTACCGCCGCCGCCGGGGCGCCGGTGAATTCGCCGGGGAACCCCACGGCGACGTCTTCCTGGTGGTGGACGGCTGGTCCACGGTCCGCCAGGACTTCCTCGACCTGATGCCGGTGTTCACCCAGGTCGCCTCCCGCGGCCTCAACTTCGGCGTGCACCTGTTCGTCTCCGCCGGCCGGTGGGGCGAGATCACCGGCGGCCTCCGCGACCTGCTGGGCACCCGCTTCGAACTGCGGCTCGGCGACCCCGTCGACTCGGTCGTCAACATGCGCGCGGCCGGCACCGTGCCCAAGCTGCCCGGCCGCGGACTCACCGACGAACGGCTGCACTTCCTCACCGCCCTGCCCCGTCTGGACGGCGACGCCGACCCGGCCACCGCCGCGGACGGCCTCGCCGCCCTGGTACGGCAGACCGCCGCGGCCTGGGACGGGCCGCCGGCGCCCCCGGTCCGGGTCCTGCCCGCGCTGCTGCCCGCCGCCGGGCTCCCGGCACCGGAAGGGGAACTGCGGGTGCCGCTCGGTCTGGAGGGCGCCCGGCTCGGCACCCTCTGGCACGACTTCGAGGAACATCCGCACCTGGTCGTCGTCGGCGACGTGGAGAGCGGCAAGACCAACGCGCTCGCCCTCGTCGTGGACGCGGTCACCCGGCGGTTCGCTCCGGGCGAGGCGAAGATCATGACCGTGGACTACCGGCGCGGCCTCACCACGGCCGTCCCCGAGGAGTACCGGCTCGGCTACGCCGTCGGACCGGACCTGGTGCACCGCATGGTCGACGGGACCTCCCGGGCCATGCGGGAACGCGTCCCCGGCCCGGACATCGGCCCCGACCGGCTGCGGGCCCGCGACTGGTGGACCGGGCCGCGCGTGTTCCTCGTCATCGACGACCACGAACTGGTCGCCGGCGGCGGCGACCTGTTCGGCCCGCTGCACGAGGTGCTGGTGCGTGGCGCCGAGATCGGCCTGCACGTGATCGTCGCGCGGGGCGCCAACGGGGCGGGCCGCGCCCTGCTCGGCGACCCGTTCCTGCGCCGCCTGACGGAGGCCAACTCACCCGTCCTGCTGCTGTCCTGCCCGCCCTCCGAGGGCCAGGTCGTCCCGGGCCGGAAGCCGCGTGTGCAGCGGCCCGGACGCGGCGAGTACGTCACCCGCCGGACGGCGGTGGAGACGCAGCTCGCGCTGCGGGGACGGGACGCCCAGGACGCACAGGACACGACGGACCCCGAGGGCACCCGGCGGTAGGCCCTGGCGGGGACGGCTCAGCGGGTGCCGGCGGCCCAGCGCCGGCGGCGCCCGCGCGGGACCGCGAAGGCGGTGGCGGCGGTGAGGACGACGACACCGGCCGCCGCGCCCGCGACCCACAAGGCGGTGGCCCGGCCCCGATGACCCGGCGGGCCGGACAGGGCGAGACCGCCCCGGGCGCCGGTACCACCCGGCCCGTCCGGCACCGCGGTCTGCCGGCCCTCCGCCGCGCCGGTGCCGCTCGCGGGGGTGAACGGCGCCGAGACGGCCTCCGCCGGGTCCACCGTGCCCGCCCCGGCGCCCGCCGCCGGGTAGGCGGTGGCGGTCAGCCGGTCCCGCAGGGCGGCGGCCGGCAGACCGGGCCGGCGGGCGTCCACGAGGGCGGCCGTCGCGGCCACGAAGGCGGTGGCCAGCTCGGCGCCGCCGCCGGTGAACGGGCCACCGCCGGGGCCGATGCCGGTGAGGGAGGTGCCGGGGGCGTAGAGGTCCGGGGCGGTGACGGGCGCGACGGTCTCCTCGGGCACCCCCTCCGGGGTGAGACCGGCCACGGCCAGCACCTGCGGCAGCGCCGCCGGGTACGCGGCGGGAGCGGCGGCGGACGCCTTCGCACCCGCGCGGCCCGAGGCGTACGCGGGGGCGACGACCACCACCTCGCGCCGCTCGGCCAGTTCCACGGCCCGGGTGAGCGCGGCGCTCCCCGAGGGCAGCGCGAAGGGCACGTCCACCACCCGGGCGCCGCCCGCCACGGCCGCCTCGATCCCGTCGGCGATCCGGCCCGCGGTGGTGACACCGTCGCCGTCGGTGACCCGGACGGACAGGATGCGGGCGTCGGGAGCCACCCCGGCGAAACCGGTGCCGCCCGCCGCGCCGGCCCCCGCGACCAGCCCGGCGACGAAGGTGCCGTGGCCGATGCAGTCGTCACCGGCCCGGCCGCCGCCGACCACGTCGGGACCGGCGGTGACCCGCCCGGCCAGCGGGGCGGTCCCGGTGCCGGCGACTCCGGTGTCCAGCACGGCCACGGTCACCCCGGCGCCCCGGCTCCACTCCCAGGCCCGGGACGGTGCCAGGTACTGCTGAGCCCACGGCGTCCCCGGGACGGAGCGGGTGGACCGGGCGACACAGCCCCCGTCGTCCGGGGGAGCGGCGGACACCCGGGGCAGGGTGTCCCCGTCGGCGGCGGCCGGGCCGGCCGTGCCGACGGCGGCCGTCGTGGCACCGATCAGCAGCAGGACGAGCCCCGCCGACGTGCCCGTCCCGCCCCGTCCCACCCGCCTGGTCGTCACCATGGCGGTGATCGTACTGGGGTGCGGGCCACCCGCCCCGGCCGCCCCGGCGCCGGACGGACGCCGACTGCCGGGTCAGCCGGCCGAGTCGGCCGTGCCCCCGCCGGGGACGTCCTCCGGCAGCAGCGCCCGCAGTTCGTCCGGCCCGGCGTCGGGCAGTTCGCTGAGCCGTCCCGCCTGCCGGGTCACCATCGTCTCCAGTACGGTCCTGGCGTACCGGGCGTTGCCGAAGCCGGGGCCGCGCTCGACGCCCTCGAAGTGGCGCAGCAGCGCGTCCACCGTCGCCGGCGGGCAGGTGTAGCCGTCCCGGGCGCAGGTGCGCAGCACGATCTCCACCAGCTCGGCGGCCTCGTAGGCGGCGAAGCGCACGGTACGCGGGAACCGGGAGGCGAGTCCGGGATTGGAGGCGAGGAAACGTCCCATCTCGGCCTCGTAGCCGGCCACCACCACGGCGGTGTCCTCACGGTGGTCCTCCATGAGCTTCAGCAGCGTGTCCACCGCTTCCCGCCCGTAGTCGGAGGGGGCACCGCCCTCCGGGGTGAGCGCGTACGCCTCGTCCACGAACAGCACACCGCCCCGCGCCCGCTGGAACGCCTCCCGGGTCAGCTGGGCGGTGTGGCCGACGTACCGGCCCACCAGGTCGGCCCGGGACACCTCCACCAGCTGGCCCCGGGGCAGCACGCCGAGGGCGCCCAGCAACTGGCCGTAGAGCCGGGCCACCGAGGTCTTGCCGGTGCCGGGCGGCCCGGCGAACACCAGGTGGTGGCCGACGGAGGAGACCGGCAGTCCGGCGGCCCGGCGCCGCTCGCCCGCCGACAGCAGGTTCACCACGTCCCGTACCTGGGCCTTGGCCTCCGCGAGCCCGACCAGGCCGGTCAGCTCCGCCAGCAGGCCCGCCACCGGACGGGCGCCGCCGCCGGGGCCGGCGCCGACGGCGGCCGCCGCGTGCTCCCCGACGTCCTCCGGCACCAGCAGGACCAGCTCGTCCTCGGTGGCCTCGGGTGTGCCGGCCAGCCGGTACGCCTGCCGGTCGATCATCTCCTCGAAGACCTTGCGGGCCTCGCGCGCGTTGCCGAACGTCTCGTCCCTGGGCAGGCGCGCGAAGTGCACCGCGAGCGCCCGCTCGGTGTCCTCCCGCAACCGGAAGCGGTCCCGCTCGCAGAGCCGGCGCACGATGGTGACGAGTTCGTCGTCGCCGTAGTTCTCGAACTCCACGGTCCGGCTGAACCGGGAGGCGAGGCCGGGGTTGGAGGCGAGGAAGTCCGTCATCGGCGCGGAGTAGCCGGCGGCGATCACCACCACGTCGTCGCGGTGGTCCTCCATCAGCTTCACCAGGGTGTCCACCGCCTCCCGGCCGAAGTCCGGGCCGCCGGTGCCGCCGCCGCTGGCCAGCGTGTACGCCTCGTCGACGAACAGCACCCCGCCCAGGGCCCGCTGGAACACCTCGGTCGTCTTGAGCGCGGTGCCGCCGACCACCCGGGCGACCAGGTCCGCGCGGGCCACCTCCACCAGGTGGCCGGAGCGCAGCACACCGAGCGAGGCCAGGATCGAGCCGTACAGCCGGGCCACGGTGGTCTTGCCGGTGCCGGGCGGCCCGGCGAAGACGAGGTGGCGGACGGTGGCCGGGACCGGCAGGCCCATCTCCCGGCGCCGCCGGGCCAGCCGGTTGACGTTGACCAGCGTCGCCACCTGGTCCTTGACCCCCTTGAGGCCGACCAGCGCGTCGAGCCGGGCCAGCGGGTCCGCGGACGGGCCGCCGTCGTCCGGGCCACCGTGCGCGTCCCGGGGACGCGCCCCGTCGGCGCGTCCCCCGCCCAGCACGTCGGGCTCCCCGTTGCCGTGGGCGGTGAGGCGGTCGGCGGCCAGGCTGCCGCCCGGGTCGGTCTGCCGCAGCCCCGCGCCCCGGTTGCCGGTCACCGTGCACCCGACGGCCCGCACCGGACCCGGCCCGGTGACCCGCAGGCCGTCCCCGGCGCCGTCGGACAGCACGCACTCGGTGAGCGCGGCCGTCGCGTCCCCGGCGACCAGCGCGCCGTGCCCGGCACTGCGCAGCAGTCGTACCCGGACCGCCGTCAGCTCCGCCTCCCCGTCCAGCGCGAGCCCGTCGCCGCCCGCGTCCTGTGCGGCGCAGTCGATCAGCTCGGCGGTGCCGCCGTCCCCGACCACGAACCCGGTGCCGGTGCCGCCCCGCACGGTCGCCGCCCGGAACGCCGTACGGGCCCGGCCGGCGATCCTGACCCCGTGGCCGCCCGCCCCCTCTACCCGCAGCTCCTCCCACCGGCCCCGGCCCTCGTCGCGGACCTCCACCCCGTTGCCGCCGCTGCCGGTGACCTCCGTACGGCGCAGCACCGGGTCGGCGCTCCCGGCCACCACCACCCCGTGTCCGGCGGGCCCCGCCACCTCCAGCCGCTCCAGCCGGGCCGTGCCGGAACCGTCGAGCACCACGCCCTCGGCGCCGCCGCCGCGCACTCGGGTCCGCCGCACCACCGGCGCCGCCCGGTCACCGGCGTGCAGCCCGGCCGCGCCCGACCCCTCGACGTCACAGTCCGTCAGCACCGCCCGGGACCGGTCGAGGAGCGCCACGCCCTGGCCCCCGCTGTCCCGCACCCGCAGCCCGGTCAGTTCCGCGGCGCCCGTGCCACCGGTGAGCACGCCCTGGGTGGCGGCCCGCTCCGCCACGCAGTCGGTGAGCCGGGGGGCGCCGGCGGAGGCCACGTAGAAGCCGATGACACAGTCCCGCGCCGTGGTGCGCCGGACGGCGGTGGTGGCGTCGCCCTCCACGGCGACGCCGGGCTTCACCGTGCGGGAGACGACGCAGTCCTCCACCGTCCCCCGGGCCCGGCCGTTGGCGAGGATCCCGTTGCCCCGGGCGTCGTCGATCCGGCAGCCGCGCACGGTGGTCTCCGCCTCCTCACCGAGCACCACCGCGGAACTGCCGAAGTCGGACAGCGCGCAGTCGACGACCACGCTGGGCCGGGCGGAGAGGTCCACGATGCCCGCCCCCTCCGGGTTGGACACCCGGCACTCGCGGACCGCGACCGAGCCCGTCTCGCGTACCAGGACGGCCGTCCAGGCCGCCCCGCGCACCTCGCACCCCGCCAACTCGGCCTGCCCACGCGGCACGTCCACCACCGGCGCCTCCTCGTCGCTGCCGGTGAGCAGCAGTCCGGAGAGCTTCACCGCCTCCGCCAGCACCTGGACGGCGCTGCCGTCACCGGGCGCGATCTCCACCGTCCCGTCCGGTTCGTAGGCGGCCAGGGTGACCGGCCGGGCCAGGACCAGGTTCTCCGGGTAGCGGCCCGGACGCACCCGGACGAGCGCCCCGGCCCTCGCCTCGGCCAGTGCGGCGGTCAGAGTGCGGTAGGGGGAACCTCCGGCCGGGTCCACCACGATGAGCTGACGCGACAACAGGGTCCCCTCTCACAACAGTTGATCACCACATCATGCCGTGCGCCCCCGACCGCCCACCAGCACGGTCCCGCCTCCGGGCCACGGGCGGGCCGGGCCGTCACGCCCGGCGGTCGGTAGCCTTCAGGCGGCGTGGGACGGGGAGGGCCCCGGCGTGAACGTCCCGGAACCTCCCCGGAAACCCCCCGCGCGCCCACCGTCCGGGCCGGTACACGCAGACAACGAGGTGAGAGGCCCCATGTTCACCACCCGCCCCACCCTCCAGGGCACCTTCGGCATGGTGTCCGCCACGCACTGGCTGGCCTCCGCCGCCGCCCTGGCCGTGCTGGAGGACGACGGCAACGCCTTCGACGCCGCGGTGGCCGGGGCGTTCACCCTGCACGTCGTGGAGCCGCACCTGAACGGCCCGGCGGGCGAGGTGCCGGTCATCGTCGCGCCCGCCGGGGCCGCGCCCCGCGTGCTGTGCGGGCAGGGGCCCGCGCCGGCCGGGGCGACCATCGCGCACTACACCTCCCTCGGCCTGGACCTGGTCCCCGGCACCGGCCCGCTGGCCGCCGCCGTGCCCGGTGCCTTCGACGCCTGGCTGCTGCTCCTGCGCGACCACGGCACCAAGTCCCTCGCGGACGTGCTGAAGTACGCCATCGGATACGCCGAGCACGGGCACCCGGCGGTCGAGCGGATCGGCGCGACGGTGGAGACGGTCCGGGAACTGTTCGAAACCGAGTGGACCAGTTCCGCCGAGATCTACCTCCCCGGCGGCCGGCCCCCGGCCCCC
The DNA here is from genome assembly GCA_014649155.1 of Streptomyces griseoviridis. Taxonomy (GTDB): domain Bacteria; phylum Actinomycetota; class Actinomycetes; order Streptomycetales; family Streptomycetaceae; genus Streptomyces; species Streptomyces griseoviridis. Next base: position 141,164 of record BMSM01000008.1, read on the forward strand.
GGTGCCCTCCTCAAGAACCCCGCCCTCGCGGCGACCTGGCGGCGTCTGCTCACCGAGGCACGGGCGGTCGCCGGGGCCGTCGTGGGTCCCGCACGCCGGGAGGCGGAGATCGAGGCGGCCCGCCGCGTCTGGCGGGAGGGGTTCGTCGCGGAGGCGCTGGCGGACTTCGCCGCCCGGCCCACGAGGGACACCTCCGGCGAACGCCACACCGGCACCCTCACCGGCGACGACCTCGCCGGGTACGCCGCGCACTACGAGGAGCCGGTCACCCACACCTGGAACGGCTGGACCGTCGCCAAGGCCGGCCCCTGGAGCCAAGGCCCGGTCTTCCTCCAGCAACTCGCCCTGCTGGACGACGACTTCGGCGCTCCCGGCAGCGGGGCTGAGTACGGCGGCGCGGAGTACGTGCACACCCTGGTCGAAGGCACCAAACTGGCGATGGCCGACCGGGAGGCGTGGTACGGCGACGCGGACCCCGCCGCCGTACCGCTGCGGACGCTGCTGTCACCCGGGTACAACGCGGGACGGCGCGCCCTGGTCGACGCCGGGCGTGCCTCGTCCGAGCTGCGGCCGGGCCGCCCCGACGGGCGGACGCCCCGGCTGCCCGCGGCGGCCTCCCCGGACGCGGACCCCGCGGTGGCCGTCACCCCGGGGGCGGGCGAGCCGACCGTCGCCCGGGACGGCGCCACCCGGGGCGACACCTGCCACCTCGACGTCGTGGACCGCTGGGGCAACATGGTCGCGGCGACACCCAGCGGCGGCTGGCTCCAGTCCAACCCCGTCGTCCCCGCCCTCGGCTTCCCGCTCGGCACCCGACTCCAGATGACCTGGCTGGAGCCGGGGCTGCCCAACTCCCTCACCCCCGGACGCCGCCCGCGCACCACCCTCACCCCGTCCCTCGCCCTGCGCGACGGCGTGCCGGTGCTCGCCTTCGGCACCCCCGGCGGTGACCAGCAGGACCAGTGGAGCCCGCACTTCCTGCTCGCCGTCGCCCTGCGCGAGAGGTTCCGCGGCGGCCTCGACCTGCAAGGCGCGATCGACGCCCCGAACTGGCACACCGAGAGCTTCCCGTCGTCGTTCTACCCGCGGCTCATGGACCCGGGCTCGGTCGTCCTGGAGTCCCGCTTCGGGGCCGACGTCATCGACGGCCTGCGCCGCCGCGGACACCGCGTCACGGTGTCCGGCCCCTGGTCGGAGGGGCGGCTGTGCGCGGTCGCCCGCGATCCGGAGACCGGCGTCCTGTCGGCGGCGGCCAACCCGCGCGGCATGCAGGGGTACGCCGTCGGCCGCTGAGCCGGCCCTACCGCCCCCCGCCCGGCTGCCGTACCTCCGCCCGCTCCCACCCCGGCCGGTCCGGCCGGGGGCCGAGCCGCTCCGGGTCGCGGGAGCGGTAGACGACGTACGGACGGACCAGGTACTGCACCGGCGCGCTGAACATGTGCACCAGCCGGGTGTACGGCACCAGCGCGATCAGCAGCATGCCGACCACCGCGTGCGCCTGGTACAGCGCCGGCACGTCCGCCATCAGGCCCGTCTCGGGGCTCAGCCGGAACAGACTGCGCGCCCACGGGGCGAGGGAGTGCCGGTAGTCGTAACCCGTGCCGGTGGAGTGGGCGAGCTTGGCGGCCATGCCGAGGAGGATCGCGCCGACCAGGAAGACGTACATGAACTTGTCGTTGGCGGTGGTGGCCCGGAAGACCGGTGCGTTGGTGCGCCGCCGGTAGACCAGCGCCCCGATGCCGAGGACCGCGAGCGCCCCGGCGAGAGTGCCGCCGTACAGGGAGAAGAGGTGGTAGGCGCGCTCGTGCACACCGATCGCGTCGGTCCACGACTCGGGGACGAACAGGCCGATGAGGTGGCCGGCGAGGACGAACAGGATGCCGTAGTGGAAAACCGGGGAGGCGATGTTCAGCAGCCTGGACTCGTAGACCTGGGAGGAGCGGGTGGTCCAGCCGAAGCGGTCGTAGCGGTGCCGCCAGACCAGTCCGGCGACCAGGGAGACGAACGCGGCGTAGGGCAGGACGGCCCAGAGGAAGACGGTCATCGGCGGGCTCCGGCGGTGGCGGGCGGCAGGGTGGCGCACACCGCGTCCAGGACGCACGCGTAGGGCGTGCCGAAGGCGGTGAGCCGGGTACGGAGCTGCTCCAGGGCGTCGCGGTACTCGACCAGCGGGCCCGTCTCCCCGGTGCGGGAGGTGAACTCCAGCACGGCGGGCAGGAAGTCGGGGAGTTCCTCGCCGGTGCACTCCAGGCCGTGCGCGCGGTACAGCTCCTTGAACCGGACCAGGGACATGCCGCGCCGCCGGGTGTCGCCGTCGCTCCACCAGCTCAGGTAGAGACTGTGCCGGTTCCTGAAGTCGAACACCTCGACGTAGTGCGCCTGGAGTTCGGGCTGGGCCGTCACCACCGCGTGGTCGGTGAACTCCCGCAGCTGCGGCGCGGCCTCCCGCAGCAGCGGCAGCCGGGCCCGGAAGTCCTCGTCCGGGTAGGTCAGGCAGAGCGCCGCCGCCTGGTACAGCACCTCGAAACCGGGCATCAGACCTCCCTGTCGGACGGCTCGTCGGCGGTCTGCCGGCGGCGCAGGATGTGGAAGTTCTCCACCGGCACCAGCGGCAGCCGCCTGCGGCCCGAGTCCTGGCCGAACGGCCCGTCGCCGTCCACCGCGCAGGTGTCCGGCAGCGCGGACGCCTCCAGCCGGTGCGCGTCCCCGACGGCGGCCGTCGGGATGACGTACCGCTCCTCGTACTTGGCGATGGCGAGGAGGCGGTACATGTCCTCGATCTCGTCCGGTGCCATCCCCACGGCGCCCGCGACGCCGGGATCGGTCTCCTCGCCCAGGTTGACCGCCCGCATGTGGGCGCGCATCGCGGCGAGCTTCTCCAGGGAGGCCCGCACCGGCCCGGTGTCCCCGGCGGCGAACAGCTCCGCCAGGTACTCCAGCGGGATGCGCAGGGTGTCGATCGCGCCGAACAGGTTGCCGGCGTCCTCCCCGTCGTGCCCGGTCTCCGTCAGCGCGTCGACCACCGGGGAGAGCGGCGGGATGTACCAGACCATCGGCATCGTCCGGTACTCCGGGTGCAGCGGCAGCGCGACCCGGTACCTGCTGATCAGCGCGTGCACGGGGGAGCGGCGGGCCGCCTCGATCCAGTCGTACGGGATGTCCGCCGCTTCCGCGGCCCGCCGCACCGCGGGGTCCTCCGGGTCGAGGAACACGTCCAACTGGGCTTCGTACAAGCCGCGTTCGTCCGCCGTTCCGGCCGCCGCCGTCACCTTGTCCGCGTCGTAGAGCAGCACACCCAGGTAGCGCAGCCGGCCCACGCAGGTCTCCGAGCAGACCGTGGGCTGCCCGACCTCGATGCGCGGGTAGCAGAAGGTGCACTTCTCGGCCTTGCCGGTGCGGTGGTTGAAGTACACCTTCTTGTACGGGCACCCCGTCACGCACATCCGCCAGCCCCGGCAGCGGTCCTGGTCGACCAGGACGATGCCGTCCTCCGCGCGCTTGTACATCGCCCCGGACGGGCAGGACGCCACGCACGACGGGTTGAGGCAGTGCTCGCAGATGCGCGGCAGGTAGAACATGAACGACTCTTCGTAGGCGAACCGCACCTTGTCCGACGCCTCCCGCCGGACCCGCTCCACCACCGGGTCGAGGTCGCCGTAGGCCGGGGCGCCGCCCAGGTTGTCGTCCCAGTTCGACGACCAGGCGATCTTCATCGGCTTGCCGTCGAGCTGGGAGACGGGCCGGGCCACGGGGTAGTCGGTGCCGAGCGGGGCGTCGGTGAGGTTCCTGTAGTCGTACGTCCAGGGCTCGTAGTAGTCCTTGATCTCGGGGAGCCTGGGGTTGGAGAAGATCCCGGCGAGCTTCCTGAACCGGCCGCCCGCCTTGAGCCTCAGCGCGCCGCGCCGGTTCAGCTCCCAGCCGCCGCGCCACTTCTCCTGGTCCTCGTAGCGGCGGGGGTAGCCCTGGCCGGGGCGGGTCTCCACGTTGTTGAACCAGACGTACTCCATGCCCCGGCGGTTGGTCCACGCCTGCTTGCAGGTGACCGAGCAGGTGTGGCAGCCGATGCACTTGTCGAGGTTCATCACCATCGCGATCTGTGCCATCACACGCATGTCAGTACTCGACCTCCTGGCCGCGCCGGCGGATCACCGTCACCTCGTCGCGCTGGTTGCCCGTGGGGCCGAGGTAGTTGAACGCCCAGGAGAACTGGGCGTACCCGCCGATCAGATGGGTCGGCTTGAGGATCAGCCGGGTCAGCGAGTTGTGGATGCCGCCGCGCATGCCGGTGGTCTCGGCCAGCGGGACGTTCACCGTGCGTTCCTGCGCGTGGTGCATGTAGACCGTGCCGGGCGGCATCCGGTGCGAGACGATCGCGCGGGCCACCACCACGCCGTTGCGGTTGACCGCCTCGATCCAGTCGTCGTCCGCCACCCCGATGGCGTCGGCGTCCTGCGGGGCCATCCAGATGCTCTGCCCGCCCCGGGAGAGGGACAGCATGAACAGGTTGTCCTGGTACTCGGAGTGGATCGACCACTTGTTGTGCGGGGTGAGGTAGCGGACCGTGACTTCCCGGGTGCCGTCCGGGCCGAGCCGGGGCTCGCCGAACAGGCGGTGCATGTCCAGCGGCGGCCGGTAGACCGGCAGCGCCTCGCCCAGCTCGTGCATCCAGTCGTGGTCGAGGAAGAGGTGCTGCCGGCCGGTGAGGGTGTGCCAGGGCTTGAGCTGCTCGGTGTTCTGTGTGAACGCCGTGTACCGGCGTCCGCCGTGCTCGCTGCCCGACCACTCCGGGGAGGCGTTCACCGGCACCGGCGCGGACTGGGTGTCCGCGTAGGTGACCCGCCGGCCCTCGTGCTCGGCGGCCAGGTGGGCCATCTCCTGCCCGGTCTTCGCCCCCAGGGTGCGGAACCCCTGCACGGCCAGGCGGCCGTTGGTGGTGCCGGACAGGGCGAGGATCGTGTTGGCCGTCTTCACCGCCGTGTCCAGCGCCGGACGCCCGTGTGCCGGGCCGCCGCGCACCGCGCCGTTCAGCTCCCGCAGCAGCGCCACCTCCTCGTCCGGGCGCAGGGTGATGCCCTTGGCGGGCAGCCCCTCGGCCTCGGCCAGCGGGCCGAGCGCCGCGAACTTCGCGCCGATCGCCGTGTAGTCGCGCTCCACGACGGTCAGCGCGGGCAGGGTCCTCCCCGGCTCCGGTTCGCACTCGCCGCGCTTCCAGTCCCGTACCACACCGCCGGGCTGGGCCAGCTCGCCCGGGGTGTCGTGCTGGTGGGGCGAGGCGACCAGGTCCCTGCGGACACCGAGGTGCCCCGCGGCCAGCTCGCTCAGTTTCTCCGCCAGCGCCTTGAAGGTGTCGAAGTCGGTGCGGGCCTGCCAGGGCGGGTCGACCGCCGGGGAGAAGGCGTGCACATAGGGGTGCATGTCGGTGCTGGACAGGTCGTGCTTCTCGTACCAGGTCGCGGCCGGCAGGACGACGTCGGAGAGCAGGGTGGAGGAGGTGTGCCGGAAGTCCAGCGAGAGCAGCAGGTCGAGCTTGCCCTCGGGCGCCTCGTCGTGCCAGACCACGTCCCGGGGCCGCTCCCCGGGCGCCGCCTCCTGGGCCCGGAGCGAGGAGTGCGTGCCCAGCAGGTGCTTGGTGAAGTACTCGGCGCCCTTCGCGGAGGACCCCAGCAGGTTGGCCCGCCACAGGGTCACGATCCGCGGCCAGTTCTCCGGCGCGTCCGGGTCCTCGCACGCGAACCTCAGCGTCCCGGCCCGCAGTTCGGCCACCGCCTCGGCCACCGGGTCGCCGGACACCTCGCCCAGCTCCAGCGGGCTGCGGTCGAAGGTCGGGTACGACGGCATCCACCCCGCCCGCGCCGACAGCGCCAGGCAGTCCGCGCCGGTCATGCCCCGGAACCTGCCCTCACCCAGCGGCGAGGCCAGGACGTCGGCGCCGAACCGGTCGTAGCGCCACTGGTCGGTGTGGAGGAACCAGTACCCGGTGCCGATCATCTGCCGGGGCGGCCGGGTCCAGTCCAGGCCGCCCGCCAGGGAGGCCCAGCCGGTCAGCGGGCGGCACTTCTCCTGGCCGACGTAGTGCGCCCAGCCGCCGCCGTTGCGGCCCTGACAGCCGGTGAGCTGGAGCAGGGCGAGGAAGGCCCGGTAGATCGTCTCGGAGTGGAACCAGTGGTTCGTCCCCGCGCCCATCAGGATCATGCAGCGGCCCTTGGAGCGCTCCGCCGTCCGCGCGAACTCCCGGGCGACGCGCACACAGGCCGCCGCCGGCACCGAGGTGTGCGTCTCCTGCCAGGCCGGGGTGCAGGGGTCGGCCGGGTCCTCGTACGACGCCGGCCAGGTGCCCGGCACGCCGGGGCGGGCGACGCCGTACTGGGCCAGCAGCAGGTCGAAGACGGTCGTCACCAGCGGGCCGCCGGGGCCGCCCAGCCGGGTCGCGGGCACCCCGCGCCGGACCGCCTCGCCGCGCCCCTGGCCGTGCGGGCCGCCGTCGGTGTCGAAGCGGGGGAGGAGCACCTCGACGCCCGCCGCGGCCTCGTGGCCGTGCAGGGTGAGGTGGGGGCCGACGTCCCCGAGGTCCAGGTTCCACCTGCCCTGGTCGGCCTCGTTCCAGCGGAAGCCGAGCGAGCCGTTGGGGACCACCGCCCGGCCCGTCGTCTCGTCCAGCACCACCGTCTTCCACCGCGCGTCCTCGCCGCCCTGCCCGAGGTCGGCGGCGCGCAGGAACTTCGCCGGGACGTACGCCCCGTCCCGCTCGGCCAGGGTGACCAGGAACGGCAGGTCGGTGAAGCGCCGTACGTAGTCCGTGAAGAACGGCGTCTCCCGGTCGACGAAGAACTCCTTCAGCACCACGTGCCCCATGGCCAGGGCCAGCGCGGCGTCCGTGCCGGGGTGCGGGTGCAGCCACTGGTCGGCGAACTTGGTGTTGTCCGCGTAGTCCGGGGAGACCACCACGACCTTCTGGCCCCGGTAGCGGGCCTCCGCCATCCAGTGCGCGTCCGGGGTGCGGGTGACCGGGACGTTCGTGCCCCACATGATCAGATACGCCGCGTCCCACCAGTCGCCCGACTCCGGCACGTCCGTCTGGTCGCCGAAGACCTGCGGGGAGGCGACGGGGAGGTCGGCGTACCAGTCGTAGAACGACAGCATCGGCGCGCCGATCAGGGAGTGGAAGCGGGCGCCCGCCGCGTGCGACACCATCGACATCGCGGGGATCGGGGAGAACCCGGCGATCCGGTCCGGGCCGTGGGCCTTGATGGTGTGCACGTGCGCGGCGGCCACCAGCTCCACCATCTCGTCCCAGGACGCCCGCACCAGGCCGCCCTTGCCCCGGGCCCGCTGGTAGCGGCGCCGCCGCCCGGGGTCGCCCTGGAGGTCCGCCCAGGCCAGCACCGGGTCCTTCAGCCGGGCCTTCGCCTCCCGGTACATCTCCAGGAGCACCCCCCGCACGTACGGGTAGCGCAGCCGGGTGGGGGAGTACGTGTACCAGGAGAAGGCGGCGCCCCGCGGGCAGCCGCGCGGCTCGTACTCCGGGCGGTCCGGGCCGACCGACGGGTAGTCCGTCGCCTGGGTCTCCCAGGTGATGATGCCGTCCTTGACGAAGACGTTCCAGCGGCACGAGCCCGTGCAGTTGACGCCGTGCGTGGAGGTCACGACCTTGTCGTGGCTCCAGCGGTCCCGGTAGAAGGCGTCCGCCTCGCGCCCGCCCGCCAGCCCGATGCTGTGCAGGTCGGGCGAGGCCGTACCGCGCCGCAGGAACCGTCCCGCGCGCAGCAGCACCGCGCCCGGCTCGGCGGGCGGTGTCCGCGTGTCCGTCACGTGCGCTCCCTTGCCGGCGGCCCTGGTTCACGAACCTAGGGCCGGGCACGGGAGCGCACCCGTTCACGGCGCCCGTACGGGTTCCCCCGCCGGGGTCGCCGTACGGGTTTCCCCGCCGGGGTCGCCGTACGGGTTTCCCCGCCGGGGTCGCGCGTACGGGTTCCCCCGGAGGGGTCGCGCGTACGGGTTCCCCCGCCCAGGGTCAGGGCTTGCGGGCCCCCCGCGTACACCGGCTCGATGCCCTCCGCCCGCGCCGCCACGTCCACCGGCTCCGGCCGCCCCCCGGTCACCGGGAGCACCCCCGGCCCCAGCAGCTCCGGACCGTCGGAGAACCGGGCGGACCCGGCCGGCGGACGCGGGAGGAACGGGGTGCCGTACCGCGCGGACAGCGCGGTGGCCCTGCCCACGGCCTCCGGGTTCAGATCGGCGGTGACCTGCGACAGGACCAGGAAACCGCCGGGCGCGAGGGCGCCGACGCACCGCTTCGGCAGCCCGTGCGCGTCGCCGCCGTCGACCGCGTCCCCCAGGTGGTGCGTCAGGGCCACCGGCGACAGGGCGACCGGCCGGGCCGGGTCCAGGGACTCGCCCGCCGGCCGCAGGATCGTGTCCGGGCCGCGGACGTCGGCGTGGACGTGGTCGGTGGCGCCCTCGGCGGAACCGGTCAGCAGCGCCTCGGCGTGCCGCGGCACGATCGGGTCGTTGTCCGCGCACACCACCCGGCACCCGGGCGCCACGCCCTGCGCCACCTGGTGCGGGTTCGGCCGGGCCGGTACGCCGGTGCCGACGTCGAGGAACCGGCGGATGCCCGCCTCGGCGGCCGTGCGCACCGCCCGGTGCGTGACTCGGCGGTTGGCGCGGGCGCCGCGCACCGCCGTCTCGTCGGCGGCGAGCATCCTGCGGGCCGGCTCCTCGTCCACCGGGCAGTTGTCCTTGCCGCCCAGCCACCGGTCGTGGGACACGGGCCGGGTGCGGCCGGCCGGTGCCGGTGGCGGGCACGGCGTCGTCCCGGGCGGTCACGCGCGGCGTTCTCCTCGGGGCTCCGCGTACGGGCCGGCCGTCTCGGGCGGGGTGCCCGGGGGGGCCTTCCGGGACGGGGCGGGCTCAGCAGCGCTCGCGGTACTCGCGCAGGATCTTCTGCGTGCGCGACGCGGAGGCGGCCAGCGCCGTCATGTGGTCCAGCACCTCCAGGTGGGTGGAGACCTCGTCCCGGGAGTCCAGGTACAGGGCACCCGTCAGATACTCGGTGAAGACCATGTCCGGCAGCTCCGGCTCCGCGAACCGGAACAGCGTGAACGGCGCGTACGTCCCCGGGTGCGGGCCGGTGGCGAACTCGGCGACCTGAAGGGTCACCCGCTCCCGGCCGGCGAAGTCCAGCAGCTTGTCGAGCTGTTCCCGCATGACCCGGCCGTCGGAGCTGACCGGGCGGCGCAGCACCGTCTCGTCCATGACCACCCACAGGTGCGGCGGCCCCTCGCGCTCCAGCAGCCGCTGCCGCTCCATGCGCAGCGCGACGTGCCGGTCGACCGTGTCCGGCCCGGAGGTGCCGATCGTGCCGGTCTCCATCACGGCCCGCGCGTAGTCCTCGGTCTGGAGCAGTCCCGGTACGAAGTGCGGCTCGTAGGACCGTATGATCCGGGCGGCGCCCTCCAGGCTGACGTACAGGCTGAACCAGTCCGGCAGCACGTCGTGGTAGCGCTGCCACCAGCCCGGCCGGTTGGCCTCCTCCGTGAGGTCGACGAAGGCCGTCACCTCGTCCTCGGGCACCCCGTACGCGTGCAGCAGCAGCTGGACGTAGGGGATCTTCAGGGCGACCTCGGCCGTCTCCATGCGCCGTACGGTGGCGGGGGCCACCCGCAGCACCTTCGCGGCCGCCTCCCGGCTCAGGCCGGCCGCCTCCCGCAGCTCCTGGAGCCGCTTGCCCAGCACCACCTGACCGACGGTGGGCGCGGGTCGTCGGTCACTCACGCCACGCCCCTCCCACGTGCCCACGCATGCGCGCAGTCTTTCACGCCACCCGCCCCCTACCACAAGCCGGGCCGGGCGCCGGCACGATGACCTCCGGGGTAATCGACCGGCCGCCGCCTGTCCGTCATCGTGGGGCGCACACCGGGCGCCGGGCCGGTGAGCCCCGTCCCGGCCCCCGGTGCCCCGCCCGCTCCCGCACCGCCCGGAGGCGTCCCGTCATGTCCACGACCTACTTTGCCGTCCTCGCCCGGACCCGTGAGCCCGGCGTGGCGCTCCGCCGCTTCCTGGCCCTCGACGCCGCGGTGACCGGCGCCAACGGGCTCGCCTACCTCGCCCTGTCCGGCCCGCTCGGCGACCTCCTCGGCGCGGGCTCCGGGCTGCTGCTCGCGCTCGGCGCGGCACTCGCCCTCTATGCCGCCGCCGTGGGCCTGCTGGCCGGCCGCCGCGAACCGTCCGCCACGGGGGTGCGGACGGTCGTGGCGGCCAACCTCGCCTGGGCGGTGCTGAGCCTGGCGGCCCTCGTGCTGTGGCTGTCGCCCACCACGGCCGGCGCGGTCTGGACGGTGGCGCAGGCACTGGTCGTCGCCGGCTTCGCCCTGGCCCAGCACCGGTCGCTGAGGGAGCGTCAGAGCGCGCGTCCCTGAAGGTACTCGGCGGTCGCCGGGTCGGCGGGGAGCAGGGTCTCCACGGCCAGCTCGGCGACGGTCACGTCCATCGGCGTGTTGAAGGTGGAGATCGAGGAGAGGAACGACAGCGTCCGCCCGGCGTGCTCCACCTGCATCGGCAGCGCGGGGAACGGCTCCGGTTCCTCGGGCCCGGCCTCCGGGCCGCCGCCCTCGGGCACCGGATAGGCCGCGACCTCGTCGTACAGCGCCCGCAGCCGGGGCGAGCGGTGCAGGGCCGTCTGCCGCTCCAGGCGGGCCAGCAGGTGTCCGCGCCAGACGCGCAGATTGCGGATGCGCGGTGCGAGGCCCTCCGGGTGCAGCGTCAGCCGCAGCGCGTTCAGCGGCGGCGCCAGCAACCGCTCCGGGACGCCGTCCAGCAGCATCGTGACCCCCCGGTTGGCGGCCACCACGTCGTACGCCGCGTCCACCACCAGCGCCGGGTAGGGCTCGTAGCCGCGTATCAGCCGTTCCAGGCCGGCCCGCAGGGTGTCCAGCGCCGGGTCGTCCAGCGGGGTCTCCGGATAGTGCGGGGCGTAACCGGCCGCGAGCAGCAGCGCGTTGCGCTCCCTGACCGGTACGTCCAGGTGCTCGGCCAGCCGCAGCACCAGCTCGGCGCTCGGCCGGGACCGGCCCGTCTCCACGAAGCTGATGTGCCGGGCGGAGGAACCGGCGCGCGACGCCAGCTCCAGCTGGCTCACCCGGCGCCGCTCCCGCCAGGCCCGCAGCAGCGGACCCACACCCCGGCAGGCGGCGGGCACGGACGACGCGTCAGCGGTCATGAGGGGAACCGTAGCCGACCGGCGCGGCCGCGCGGAGCCCGTACGGCCCTCCTGTGGCACGCTGGGGTGGACCCCGGCCGACGCCCGCCGCCGGGGGACCGCCGCCCGCCCTCCGGGGCGCCGTCAGGGAAGGAGACGCGGCCCATGCCCGTCGTACCGCTGTCACCCGAGGAGATCGAGGACCGGCTGGCCGGGCTGCCGGGCTGGTCGCTCGACGGCGACCGCCTCACCCGCTCCTACCGGCTCGCCTCCCACACCGCGGCGACGGCGATGGTCGTGCACATCGCCCAGGTCCAGGAGGAACTCGACCACCACTCCGACCTGACGCTCGGCTACGACACCGTGTCCCTGAGCGTGCACACGCACAGCGCGGGCGGCGCGGTGACCGAGAAGGACGTCGGACTGGCCCGCCGCGTCGAGGCTCTCGCCCCGGCGCACGGGGCACGCTGACGCACGGCCGGCCGGGCCACGTTGACGTACGGCCGGCCGGGGCACACTGACGTATGTGCTGGACTACGACAAGGAAGCGGAGCGGTACGACGCCGCGCGCGGCGGCGAGCCCCGGGCGGCCGCCGCCGCCGAGGCCGTCCTGAGCCTCGTGCCGCCCGGCGCCCGCGTCCTGCTCGACGCGGCCTGCGGCACCGGGATCGTCACCCGGCGCCTCGCGGCGGCCCGCGACGGACTGCGGGTGACCGGGGTGGACCTCACCGACGCCATGATCCGGCGGGCCGCGGCCCGGCTGCCCGGCGCGGTGGTCCGCGCCGACGCCCGCCGGCTGCCGTTCGGGGACGGCCGGTTCGACGCCGTGACCAGTGTGTGGCTGCTGCACCTGACGGCCACCGGGGAGGACGCGCGGGCCGTCGTCGGCGAGTGCGCCCGGGTGCTGCGGCCCGGCGGGGTGTACGTCACCACGGTCGACAAGGGCGCCTCGCACAACGTGGGCAGCGACATCGACGCCGTCCTCGCCGCCCGCCCGCCCAGCCCCGTCCGGGACGCCGCCGAGGCCGTCGAGGCGTACGCCCGCGCCGCCGGCCTGGTCCCGGCCGGGCGGGCCCGCTTCACCGGCCACGGGCAGGGCCGCAGCCCCCGGCGGACCGTCGAGGACCTGCGCCGTGGCTGGTTCATGACGCTGCCGCCCGACTCCCCGACGGCCGACGAGTTCGCCGCCCGCCTGGCGGCCCTGCCCGACCAGGACCGGCCCCGCCCCGACCCGGTGTTCACGCTGCGGGCCTTCCACAAGCCCTGAGGCCGAAGCCCGCCGGGCCACCGTGCGGGGGGCGGCAACTCCGGTGCCGTCGGCGGCGACTGGGAGGAGAACACCCCCGCCCTCCCAGGAGGCCCCCCATGAAGCACCCGCACGGGCGCGGCAGACGCCGTGTCCTGGTCCCCGCCCTCGCCGCGGCCCTCGCGCTGGCCGGCGCCGGACTGACCGCCCTCGGCGCCGACACCGCCGAGGCCGCCACCGCCCGGCAGGTCGAGAAGCTGGACCGGGGCGTCGTCAGCGTCCACACCTCGGCCGGCAACCTGGTCAGCTGGCGCTGGCTCGGCACCGACCCGAACGACGTCTCCTTCAACGTCTACCGGGCCGGCACGAAGGTCAACTCGTCCCCGGTCACCGGCTCCACCAACTACTTCCACTCCGGCGCCCCCGAACAGGCCGACTACACCGTCCGCGCGATCGTGAACGGCGTCGAACAGGCCGACTCCGTCCACGCGGTGCAGTTCCGCGCCGGCTACAAGGACGTCCCGATCTCCCCGCCGGCCGGCGGCACCACCCCCGACGGCGTCGCCTACACCTACGAGGCCAACGACGCCTCCGTCGGCGACCTCGACGGCGACGGCGCCCTGGACTTCGTCCTGAAGTGGCAGCCCACCAACGCCAAGGACAACTCCCAGTCCGGTTACACCGGCAACACGATCGTCGACGGCGTCAAGCTCGACGGCACCCGCCTGTGGCGGATCGACCTGGGCCGCAACATCCGCTCCGGCGCCCACTACACCCAGTTCCAGGTGTACGACTACGACGGCGACGGCAAGGCCGAGGTCGCCATGAAGACCGCCGACGGCACCACCGACGGCACCGGCGCGGTGATCGGCAGCGCCTCCGCCGACCACCGCAACTCCTCCGGGTACGTCCTGTCCGGCCCCGAGTACCTGACCATGTTCAACGGGCAGACCGGCAAGGCGATGGGCACCGTCGACTACGCCCCGGCCCGCGGCACGGTCTCCGCCTGGGGCGACTCCTACGGCAACCGCGTCGACCGCTTCCTGGCCGGCACCGCGTACCTGGACGGCGCCCGGCCCTCCCTCATCATGGCCCGCGGCTACTACACGCGCAGCGTGATCGCCGCGTGGGACTGGCGCAACGGCGCCTTCACCCGCCGCTGGACCTTCGACACCACCTCCTCCACCAACAGCGGCAAGGGCTACGACGGGCAGGGCTCGCACAGCCTCTCCGTCGGGGACGTCGACAACGACGGCAAGGACGAGATCGTGTACGGCTCGATGGCCGTGGACGACAACGGCAACGGCCTGTGGACCGCGAGGACCGGCCACGGCGACGCCCAGCACCTCGGCGACCTGGACCCGTCCACCGCGGGCCTGGAGTACTTCAAGGTCTCCGAGTCCACCTCCCAGCCCGCCGAGGTGTACCTGAACCCGGCGAACGGCGCGGTCCGCTGGAAGCTTCCCGCCTGCTGCGACAACGGCCGCGGCGTGGCCGGCGACATCTACGCGGGCAACGACGGCGCCGAGGTCTGGTCGGCCTCCGACACGTCCATCCGCGACGAGGCCGGCGCCACCAAGGGCCGCGAGCCGTCCTCGGCCAACTTCCTGTCCTGGTGGGACGGCGACCCGGTGCGCGAACTCCTCGACGGCACCCGGATCGACAAGTACGGCACGTCGTCCGACACCCGCCTGCTCACCGGCGCGGACGTCCACTCCAACAACGGCACCAAGGCGACCCCGTCCCTGTCCGGCGACATCCTCGGCGACTGGCGCGAGGAGGTCGTCTGGCCGACGGGCGACAACACGGCACTGCGGATCTACTCGACCCCGTACGAGACCACCACGAAGATCACCACCCTGCTGCACGACACCATGTACCGGACCGGGCTGGCCTGGCAGAACACCGCCTACAACCAGCCCCCGCACCCGAGCTTCTTCCTCGGCAACGGCATGGCGACCGCGCCGCGGCCGGCGGTGTACACGCCGTAGCCGCCTGACCAGGCGCAATAAGCTATCCAGGTCCAGTGATGGGTCCGCCGGGCCTCCCGTGCGGACCCATCACGCATCGTCTCCGCCGATCTCTGGGGAGGAACTGGGGAGATCCATTTCCGAAGCATCACCTGAGGCGTCCGCTTCAGCCGGCGGCTCCGAGATGAAGCTCCCCAGCGCCGCCCGAGCACGGTTCCCCGCCTTCGGCATGAAGTGCACATACGTCCGCAGCGTGAACGCCGGATCACTGTGCCCCAGCCACTCGGCCAGCTTCGTGATCGTCTCACCCTCCGCCAGGACGACGCCGGCGAACGTGTGCCGCAACACATGGAAGCCGAACTCCCGCGGCATCTCCCACTTGTCCCGCCGCCACGGCTTCCCGCCCCGCTTCGACTCCACCCACTCCCGTACAGGCGGCTCGATGAGCCCTGCTTCGACGAGAGCCGGCTTCCACTGCCGGTCGTTGAACGTGTCCCGGCTGATGGCGCCGCCGCGGACGCTGTCGACGTGGCTGGTGGTGACGAGCAGGGTGGCACGCGCCTCGACGACGCGCGCCACCCGGCGGTGCACCGGACCGCCGGGCGCCTGCGAAGCGGCGACCGCACCAAGGGCGTCGTCTCCCCCCTCGCCTTGCGGGCGACCGGCACGCCGGCCTTCCTGGGCACCGCCGGACAGCAGGGGACAGCCCGGCCCCGTCAGCCCAGCACGCCCCGCACCGCCTTGGTGAAACGTTCGGCGACCCAGTCGATCTCCGTGTCGGAGGCGTGCACGGTGGTGCCGAAGCCGGCGCCCAGGTGCCGGTCCGAGACGCCGACGGACAGGGCCACCGCTCGGGCCAGGCAGTCGTCGGTCCGGGGGAGGGCGCCGGGCCGCAGCGCCGGGCCCGCGTACCGTCCGCCCGGCGCCGTGAGCTGGCGCATGTTGCCGTAGTAGTGCTGGCCCGAGTCGCGCAGCGTCGTGGTGCCCAGGGCCGAGGCGACGGCTCGTGCGTCCCCGGCCTGGTCGAAGAGGTGCACCAGCAAGGTGCCGCACTCCCCGGCCGCGTCGTGCAGTGTCCGGCGCCGGACACCCTCCCGTGCCGGGATCGCCGCCGCCAGCCGCCGCTTGACGGCCCGGGTCCGCCTCAGCACGGAGTCCAGCTTCGCCAGCTGGGCGCAGGCCACGGCCGCGCTCAGTTCGGGCATCCGCAGGTTGAGGCCGAAGAGCGGGTCGCCCGCGGGCCCGTCCGCCGGATACCGGCCGTGGTCCTTGAAGGCGGCGGCGCGCCGGTGCAGGCCGGGGTCGTCGGTGAGGACGAACCCGCCGTCGCCACTGGTGAGAACCTTGTAGGGGTTGAGGGAGAACGCGCCCAGGGCCCCGAACGTGCCCAGGGCCCGGCCCTCGTAGGTGCCACCGCACGCCTGGGCCACATCCTCGACGAGCAGCAGGCCGTGGCGTTCGGTGACACGGCGCAGTGCGGTCAGGTCGCACGGCGCGCCGAGCATGTGGACGGCCATGACGGCGCGGGTCCTGGGGGTGATGCGCCGCTCGACGTCGGCCGGGTCGAGCGTGAGCGACTCGTCGATCTCGGCGAGCACCGGCACCGCGCCCAGATGGGCGACGCTCGCGATGGAGGCGACGAAGGTGTAGCCGGGCACGATGACCTCGTCGCCCGCGCCGATCCCGGCCGCGACGAGCGCGGCCAGCAAGGCCGACGTGCCGCTGTTGGTCGTCACGGCGTGGCGGGCGCCGAAGACCTCACCTGCCAGGGCCTCGAAGCGGTGCACGAACGACGCCGGTTCGGGGCGGCCGTAGGCGTGCCGGGTCCGCTCCCAGTGGTCCAGCACCTCTTCGACGTTCGCGCGCTCCTCCGGGCCGAAGAAGGCGTATCCAGGACCGGGCATCTCCACTCACTCCTCGGTTGCGAAACGGTCGACACGGCCGATGGGGGTGCCGGGGCGCCAACTGAGCATGGGGATATGGGCGTTGAACAGCTCGCCGTTCTCCTTGGTGGCGGGGGCCGGCGGGTGGGCCAGGTGCAGCAGCACGTCGTCGTAGCTGTCGAAGGCGGTGTGGAAGTCCATGCGGTAGGCGAAGTCGTTGTCCTCGCCGCCCCAGCCCTCGTACCGTTCGTCCATGCCGCCGATGCGGTGGAACGCCTCGGTGCGCACCCACAGGCAGCAGCCCGGGGGCCGGCGGAGCACGAAACCCCGCAGATCGGCGGTGTCCGCCTCGGCGGCCCCGGCCAGCACCCGGGTGCGGACGGCGGCGTCGCTGGCCCGTTCCCCGAGGTTCAGCATGTTCCGGTAGGTCAGGTGGCCGCTGGTGCCGGGCCGCCGGAACCGGGCCGCGTTGCGTGCGACGAACTCCCGGTCCACCAGGACGTCCGCGTCGAGGACGCAGATCGCCTCCGCCGCGCCCGCTGTCTCGACCACCCCGACGTTGACGGCCCACGACTTGTTGAACAACCCGGGTTTGGGTGCGAAGACGTAGCGGTCGGTGCGGGCTTCGACGGCCTGCCGCCACCGCGGCCGGTCGTCGGCCTCCACCACCGTGACGCGGTAGCGGCCCCGGTCGTAGGACTGGTCCGCGAGGGCGGCGAGACACGCCAGCAGGTTACGCAGGCGGGCGCCGCCGGTGTCGCGGTCCCGGAACGGGATGACGACGACAAGCTCCGCGTCCTCGTCGGCTCGGCCGGGCGCCGGTGGGACGGCGAGCAGCTCCTGTACGTCCACCGGATCGGCTCCGGTTCGGTACCGCGCGCCGAGATGATGTCCCAGCCGGTTGACGCTCTCCGCCTCCCACGCCGCGGTGAAGACCGGGACGGAGTACGGGTCGTCCGCGCCCCGGGCGGCGAGGGCGGCGGTCAGCGCGCGGTGCCGGGCCGGGTCCTGCGGGTGGGCCGCCAGCGCCCCGGCCGACGCGGCGATCCCCGGATCGGCGTGGCCGGTGGCCGCGTCGAGGACGTGCTCCAGGCGCGGTCGCGCGTACTGCCAGTACAGCAGGCAGGCACGGCGTGCCTCCGGGTCGTTGGCCACCACGATGCTGTCGGCCACCGCTTGCGCCAGTACCCGCGGGTCGGTGGACATCAGGGCGGTCATGTGTGCCTCCTGGGCCGGGTCGGTGGGTGCGCCGCGGGTGCGTACAGCAGTCCGGCGGCGGCGAGGGTGAGCAGAGGCACCAGGGTCAGGGCGGCGGGCAGTCCCCACACTTGGGCCAGGGAGCCGATGACGGGTGGTCCGGCGAGGAAGCCGAGGCCGCCGATCGCCGTCACCACGGCGACGTCGCGGGCGGGCCGGTGACCGCGCAGCCGCCCCGCCGTCTCGATGGCGGTCGGCACGACCAGGGACAGTCCGGCGCCCAGTGCGGCGAAGCCGGCCAGCGTGACCGTCGCCTGCCCGGTCGCGAGCGCTGCGCCGAAGAGCACGGCACCGGCGGCGGCGCCGTACGCCGCGGAGCGCGGACCGCCCCAGCGCGCGGTCACCCGGTCCCCGCACAGTCGGGCGACCGCCATGGCCACGCAGTAGACGGCGTACCCGAGGGCGGCGAACCCGCTGCTGCGCCCCAGGTCCTCGTGCAGGTGCACGGCGGCCCAGTCCGCAGTCGCCCCCTCGGCCGCCAGCCCGCACAGACAGGCCAGCGCCAGCACGGCCAACGCCATCCGGTCGCGTGCGGCGCCCGCCGACTCCGCTGCGGGCACGGGCGGGTGGGTGCCGGTGCCGGTGGCCGGGGCGGTCGCGGCGGACGCCCTTTCGCCGGACGGCGCGGTGGGCGCCCCGCACGGAGCCGACGGGACCGGTGGCACCGACGGGGCGGACGGCACCGACGGCACCGACGGAACCGGCGCCCCCGAACCGGTCCGCGAGACCCGTCCGGCGGGTGCGGGCTCCGACGGTGGCAGCCGGCTGCCGCACACGGCGTTCGCCGTGACCAGAGCCGCCGCGACCAGGGCGAAGTGCGCCACCGGAGCGATCCCCCGCGCGGCGAACCACGCGCCGGTCGCGGCACCCGTGAGGCCGCCGACGCTGTAGGCGGCGTGCAGGGAGGACATGGCGGAGCGGCCCGCCTGCCGGCCCAGGACGAGGGCCTGCGCGTTCATGGCGACGTCCGTCACTCCGAGCACCACGCCGAAGGCAGTGAGGGCCACAGCGAGCGAGTACGGGCCGTCGGCGACGGCCATCGGGATCACGGCCGGGCAGGCGAGCAGGACGCCGGTGCGGCACACCGCGCGGCTGCCGTACCGGGTGACGAGACGGCCCGCCGCCCACTTGGCCGACAGGGCGCCCGCCGCCATGGCCCACAGGCACCACCCGAGGCCGGCGCCGCTGACGCCCGTGCGGTCCTTCACGGCCGGGATCCGCGCCGCCCAGGTGCCGAACAGGACGCCGCCGGTGAGGAAGACCAGGATCAGCGCGACGCGGGGCCGGCGGACGTCCACGGCTTCTCCTTCCCCCTGCGGCGTCCCATCCGTCCCTGTGGTGTCCGGTGGCGCATCGGTGACGACGTCCGAAGCGTTTCCCCGCGTTCGCGGCCCGAACCGGAGCGAACAGCACCGGAAGTTCAATTTCCGGAAGAAGGAGTTCCTAGGATCAAGGTCGACCGCCGCACTACGGTGGCCCCACCGCCCGGTCCCGACGTGTCCCGGCCCAGCAGTGACGTTTCCTCAACCGCCAGCCGAAGGGAGCGACACCCCGTGCGCTTCGTTGACGAGGTCGACCAGGACGACGCTCATGTTCCGCCCCGCCCGGCCCCCGAGACCCGTCGGCTGTCCGACCTGCTCGGCGCGGCCACCGGGCCCGTGGTCCGGGACGCCCCGGCGCTGCGCGCGGTCCTGCGCGGCGGTGACGACCCCGTGCTGTACACGGCGCAGCGGGACGCCGACCCCCGCCGCCCGCTGCCCGGCCCCGCCGGCGCCCTCTACTGGCGGGGCGACCTGGTGGAGTACAGCGGCGGTGTCATGGCCGACGGCGAACCCGTCCGCTCGATCGGGCACTGGAACCCGCCCGAGCAACTGGAGGTCTTCCAGGTCGTCTCGGGCAGGGTCGTGCTGCTGATGGGCGACGACGCGACGCCGGCCACGATCTCCCTGGCCGAGTACGGCCCCGGTGACACGGCCGTGGTGCCGCGCGGGTGGTTCCACCTCACCGGCGCGCCCTGGGGACCGGCGACCGTCTTCAACATCTACACCGACCGCCGGGGCGCGGGCGGCACCGACGTCGCGGGCAAGTACCACGCGCGTGCTCCGCTGCCGTACCTGATCGCCATGTCCGGCGACCGCCCGGTGGCCGAGCCGGCGGCGGGCGCCCCGGCCGTCCCGCCGGTGGTGCTGACCGGGCACCTGCGCCCGGACGGCCTGGCGCTGCCGGACGACCTGCGCCGTTTCCTGACCGGGGCCGGACCGGCGGAGCTGGCGGACCTGCGCGAGCGGCTGGCCGGGCTGTCGGCGACCGACTGGCCGCGCGCCGCATGACCGCCCCGCTGCCCCCGGTCCCGCTCCGCGCGGAGCCGGGGCCCGGCACACCCCCCGCCACCGTGCCGCCCTCGCTCGCGCAGGCCGCCGCCCGCCTGGGCCTGGACCCGGTGGGCCGGATGGACAGCGGCGGGTCGGACTCCGTGTGCGCCCTGGTGCGCGACGGCGACGGCACCCGTTTCGTCCTCAAGTACCTGCGCTCGGCCACCGGACGGGTGGACGGACACGGTCTGGGCACCTTCCGCGCCAAGGAACGGCAGCAGCGCCACCTGGCCCGGGTGGCCCCCGCCGTGGCGGCCCGGTACCTGCCCGTGCTCCACGCCGAGCACGGACCGGGCTGGTCGGCGTTCCTGCTGCCGTACAGCCCGTACCCGTCACTGGCCGACACCGGCCGCTCGGCCGGGACGGCGGACTTCGTCCGGTTGCTGGACGCGGTGGTCGGCCCGCTCGTCGACGACGGCTACGCACCGGGCGGCCATCCGCCCGCCCCGGATCTGTGGCAGTCGGTCTACCTGGAGCGGCTGCCCCGCCGCCGCTGGATCCTGCGCCGTCATCTGCCCGCCGACCTGTGGCGGGACACGGTCGTCGTCAACGGCCGGCGGGTGCCCACCATGGAGCCCCTGTACCGGGCGGCCGGTGCCCCGCGGGTCGCCGCCCTGTTCACCGGGAGCCGGCTCTCCCTGCCCGTGCACGGCGACCTCAACCTGCGCAACGTCCTGGCGGACCCACGCCCGTGCGCCGCCCCCGAGTTCCACCTCATCGACCCGCGGGGCACCGTCCGGCCGTGGGACGTCGTGTACGACCTGGCCAAGATGCTGTTCACGCTCACCCTCTTCGACGACTGCATGCGCACCGGGTACACCGTCCACTCGCCCGCTCCCGGCGAGTACACCCTCGCGCCGGCCGGGCCGAGCGGGCTGCGCCATGCCGTGCCGGGGTTCCTCGACCTGCTGCCCCGGGTGTGGGAGGGGCTGGCCGCCGCGGGCCTGGGCGACGGCCCGTGGCTCGCCCGGCTGCTGCTCGCCCACGCCAGCCACGTCCTGGCCGAGTCGGCCTGCCGGCTCTCCGACCGCGCCGCCCCGCCCGCGACCCGGCTCAACCGCGCACTCGGACTCCACCTCGGCGGACTGCTGCTCATGGACGACCTGCTACGGCGGCTCGACGGCGGCGGACCACCCGACGCCGCCGCCCACCTGGCGACGACCGGCGCCGCCTGACCCGGCCGCCCGGCCCACGACGAGATGCCCCGGAGGTCTCCCATGCCGTCCGTCCGTTCCGTGACCGCGCGCGAGGTGCTGGACGCACTGGCGGTGCCCACCGTCGAGGTGGACGTGGTCCTCGACGACGGCAGCCGTGGCCGTGCCTCGGTCGCGGGCGGCATCTCGCGGGGGCCGTTCGCGGTCGAACTGCGCGACGGCGGCGACCGGTTCGCCGGGCTGGGCGTCACCCGCGCGGTACGGGGGGTGCGGGAGACCATAGGGCCGGCCCTCCACGGCCACGACGTGACGGACCAGCGCGCGGTGGACCGCCTGCTGTGCGACCTCGACGCGACCCCCGACAAGTCGAGGCTCGGCGCGAACGCCACGCTCGCCGTCTCCGCCGCCGTCGCCCGGGCCGCCGCCGCCTCCACCGGCGCCCCCCTGTACCGGCGGCTGGCCGGGGACGGGACGCCCACGCTCCCGGTGCCCCAGATGAACGTGCTCTCCGGACGGGGCCCCGGCGCCGTCACGGACGTACGGGAGTTCATGCTCGTGCCGCACGGCGCGTCGTCGTTCCGGCAGGCCCTGACCTGGTGCGCGGAGACCCACCGGGCGCTGCGCTCCCTGTCGCGGGCCCGCGGCTGGGCGACGGCGGTCGACGACGAGGGCGCGCTCGCGCCGCCGGTGGACGGCAACGACGCCGCGTTCGCGCTGCTGGCCGAGGCGATCGAGGCAGCCGGACTCCGGCCCGGGACCGACGTCGCCGTGGGGATCGACGTCGGCCCCGGGCGCCGGGCCGACGGCACCTACCGGTTCGACGGCGCGGTGCGGGACACGGAGGGCATGATCGGTCTGTACGCCGGGTGGCTGGCACGCCACCCCCTGGTCTCGGTCGAGGACCCCCTGGACGCGGCGGACCGGGCGGGCTGGACACAGCTCACCGCAGCGCTCGGCGACCGCCTCCAGCTCACCGGCGACAGCCTGTTCGCCGGGCAGGCGGAGCGGTTGCGCCGGGGCATCGCCGACGGCGCCGCCAACGCCGTCCTGCTGAAGCCGGGCCAGCTCGGCACGCTCACGGAGACACTGGACACCATGGCGCTGGCCCGGGAGAGCGGTTACCGCTGCACGGTCAGCCACCGCACCGGCGAGACCGACGATCCGCTGATCGCCGAACTGGCCGCCGCCACCGGCTGCGGACAGCTCAAGAGCGGCGCGCCGGTCCGCGGTGAACGGGTCGCCAAATACAACGAGTTGCTGCGCATCGAGGAGGACCTCGGCGCGGCGGCCCGGTACGGCGAGCGGACGGAGGCGCGGTGACCGACGAGCTGATCACCGCTCGGCTGCGTCTGCGCCGGTGGCGCCCGGACGACCTCGGGGCGCTGACGGCCCTGTTCGCCGAGCCCAGCTTCTCCTGGCATCCGTTCCGCCGCGCCCGCTCCCCCGAGGAGGCCGCGCGGTTCCTGGAGGGGGTCCGTGACCACTGGGAACGGCACGGTTTCGGCCGCTGGGCGGTGTGCGCGCGCTCCGACGGCCGGCTCCTCGGGTACGCCGGGCCCGCCGCGTCCTCCTGGCCGCCCGTCCCGCGCGGCTGGGACATCGGCTGGCGGCTGGCGGCCCGGGCCCGTGGCCGCGGCCTGGGCGGCGAGGCGGCCGGGGCCGCGGTGGCCGACTGCCTGGACCGCGGGGTGCGCCCGCTGGTGGCGGTCGTGGAGTCGGGCAACGACGCGAGCCTGCGCATGTGCCATCGGCTCGGGATGCGTGAACTGGACACCAGGACGCACCCCGCGTTCGGCACCGCGCACACCGTGTTCGTGCTGGCCGACGACAGACCCCTGAGGCGGAGGGACGCGAAGTGACCGAGACGGTGCGCGACAACCAGCCGGAAACCGATACGGAAACGGGGGAAGCGCACGGAACACCGCCCTGGCCCGGGACGGCCGTACCGTCCGCGCTGCTTCCGCTGCCCCGGAGCTGGAGCCTCCGGCCCGGACCGCCGTTCCGGCTGGACGCGGACAGCGAGATCGACGCCGGTCCGGGCACGGAGGACACGGCCCGCTGGCTGAGCGCCACCGTGGGCGCCGCCACCGGCCTTCCCCTGCCCGTCCGGGACGGCAGCGCGCCGGGCGTGCGGCTGCGCCTGGACGCGAGGACCGAGCGGTCCCTCGGCCCGGAGGGCTACCTGCTGGAATCCGGCCCGGCGGGCGTGACGCTCACCGGCGGCGGTCCCGCCGGACTGTTCTGGGCCGCGCAGACCCTGCGCCAGCTGCTGGGCCCCGCGGCCTACCGCCGGGCCCCGGTGCGCCGGGACGCGGTCTGGACGGTGCCGCCGGTCGTCATCGAGGACGCCCCGCGCTTCCGATGGCGCGGACTCATGCTCGATGTCGCCCGGCACTTCCTGCCCAAGGACGGGGTCCTGCGCTACCTGGATCTCATGGCCGCGCACAAGATGAACACCCTGCACCTGCACCTGACCGACGACCAGGGCTGGCGGGTGCAGATCCGGCGGTACCCGCGGCTGACGGAGGTCGGCGGCTGGCGGCCGCGCAGCAGGCTCGGCCTGACGTCCTCGCCGCTCTGGGACGAACGCCCGCACGGCGGCTACTACACCCAGGACGACGTGCGGGAGATCGTCGCCTACGCCGCCGACCGGCACATCACCGTCGTACCGGAGATCGACATGCCGGCCCACTCCCAGGCGGCCATCGCCGCCCACCCGGAGCTGGGGGTGGGCGACGTGGTGGACACGGCCGCAGTGGAGGTGTGGACCGAATGGGGACTCAGCCCCAACGTGCTGGCCCCGTCCGACACCGTCCTGCGGTTCTACGAGCACGTACTCGAGGAGATCCTGGAACTCTTCCCCGGACCGTACGTGCACATCGGCGGCGACGAGTGCCCGATGGGGCAGTGGCGTGCCTCGCCGTCGGTGCAGGCCCGCAGGACCGCGCTCGGCCTGCCCGACGAAGTGGCGTTGCAGCACTGGCTGAACCGGCACTTCGCCGAGTGGCTGGCCGAGCGCGGCCGGCGCCCGGCGGCCTGGGACGAGATCATGGACCGGCGGTCCCCGGCCTCCGGAGCGGGCGCCCAGGCAGCCGCCTGGGCCGACACCGGCGCCGCGTTCGGGGCGGTCTCGGGCGCCGTACGGGCGGATGTGCGGCCCGACGCGCGACCTTCCGCCGAGTCCGATCTGCCGCCCGCGACGACCGTGCTGTCCTGGCGGGGCACCGCCGGCGGCGTCGCGGCCGTCCGCGCGGGCCACACGGCGGTGATGTGTCCGGAGGAACACCTCTACCTGGACCACCGGCAGGCGGCGGAGGGCGAGCCGGTGCCCATCGGCTACGTGCGCACACTCGCCGACGTCTACCGGTTCGAGCCGGTTCCGGCGGGCCTCACCGAGGAGGAGGCCGGACGCGTGGCCGGCGCCCAGGGCAACGCCTGGTCCGAGGCCCTGGAGACCCCGCAGCGCCTGGACTACCAGGTGTTTCCCCGGCTCGCCGCGCTGGCCGAAGTGACCTGGTCCGACCTGCCGGCCCCGGCCGAGCGGGACGTGGCGGAGTTCGAGGCGCGGATGGCCGGGCACCGTGCCCGGCTGGACGCGCTCGGCGTCGACCACCGCCGGCCCGGCGGCCCGCTTCCCTGGCAGCGGCGCCCCGGTGTGCCCGGCCGGCCCATGGCGTGAATCCATCCACGGTTGGCCCGCAGGTCGCGCTGCCCTCGCCGTGCGTTCAACTGTCCACGAGATTGCCCTCTTTGACGTAGCAGGCGGCCGGGGTGCCTCCCTAGTCTGGCGCGACGGACCGTCGACCACGGGGAACGATGAACATGCGCAAGCAGGGTCAGGACGAGCAGCGGGCGGCGAAGGCCGCACCGGCGCCGCGGCAGCCGTCGCCCGCCCCGCAGCCGCCGTTGCTCGCCCTCCAGCGCACGGCCGGTAACGCCGCCGTGGCGCAGACGCTCAAGCGGTCGGCGAGCGCCGGCGAGCGGCTGACCGCCGCCCCGGCGCCCGCGACGCGGCACGCCCGGGACGGCCACGCGCACGGCGCCCCCGTGCAGCGTGCGGAGACGGACACCGACGGGCGCGAGGCGGGGACGGGCGAGCGCCGCAGGGTGCTGGTGGTCTGCGACGAGAGCGGGCTCGGTCTCGGCGGTGTCCCGGTCTTCAACATGGAGCTGGTCAAGGGACTCCACCACGACCACGACGTCACCCTGCTCACCGTCGACGCGCACGCCGACTACGACCATGGCAAGACGACCACCCAGCACGGCGGTGCCCGCGTCGTCAACGCCTCGGTGTCCGGTGTGGAGGAGGGCCGCGACCGCCTCGACGTCGTCGCCCAGGGCTCGCCGGGCGAGTACGGCCTGCCGACCGGCAAGGACGCCTTCGACATCGTCATCGGCCACTCCCGGTTCTCCGGGCCCGCCGCGCAGAAGATCCGGAACGCCTGGTATCCCAGCGCCCGGGTGGTGCACTTCCTGCACACCAGCCCCGTACGCCTCGACAAGATCAAACAGGCGCCGAAGAAGGGTGCCGAGAAGGCGATCAAAGAACGTGCGGCCATGCAGAAGGCCGATCTGGTGGCCGGGGTCGGATCGCTGCTCGCCAAGGAGGCCGAACGGCTCTCCGAGGGGGTACTGCGCGTCCCCGCGCTGCACGACTTCGTCCCGGGCACCGAGGTCGGCGAGCCGGTCGAGCCGTCCCTGCTCAACCAGGCCAAGTACATGCTGCACCTGCCGCGCAAGCTCAAGGTGCTGCTGCCGGGACGGGCCGCGGACGAGATCAAGGGCGTGGAGGCGGCCGTCCAGGCCATCGGTATGCTGCGCCGCCCGAAGGACCAGGGCGGTCGCGGACTCGATGTCCGGATGACGATCCGCGGCACCCCGGACCCGGAGAAGGAACCGGAGAACTACGCCAAGTGGAAGTCGATCGTCGACACCCACGGCGCGGGCGGGGTCATCATGCGCCCCTTCAGCAAGAACCCGGCGGATCTGGAGCACGACCGGGAGACCACCCACGCGGTGATCATGCCGTCGCTGCACGAGGGGTTCGGGCTGGTCGCCACCGAGGGAGCGGGGCGCAGCCTCCCTGTCCTGGTCAACGGGGAGAGCGGCGCGGCCCAGTTCCTGAGGCAGGTGACCGACGGTTCCTTCATGGGGGTCGTCGACGCGCCCTTCAACGTCGACTCGGCCGGCGGCAAGGAGGTCGCGGGCGGCGCCGACTCGCGGGCGCGGGCGTGGGCCACGGCCATCGAGAACCTGCGGACCAACCTGCCGGGCGCCCGCGACGAGGCGGAGCGCCTGTACGAACTCCTCAAGGGCTACTCCTGGCGGCACGCCGCCCAGGCACTGGTGACGGCCACCATGGCGACGGCGCCACCCCTCCGGGACCCGTCGCGTCCGGCGGACGAGCCGTACCACGGCGCGGTCACCCGGCAGGGCCTGAACGGCACCGTGGAGGAGGTCAAGGACCAGCGGGGTGACTGGGCGCCGCACGCTTACTGGGACGGCTCGACCCCGGAACCGGCCGGACCCTGGGACCCGGCGGAGCAGAGGGCCCACATGGAGAAGCTCGTCCTCGCCATGAAGTCCGGCCCCAGACGGAGCAACTCCGCCGAGGTCCTGCATTCCGGCCGGCACACCGGCATCGACGGCAAGGAACGGCCGCGGCCCAGGGACGGGGGGACATGGCGAAAAGAGGAGAACTGACGGCGCTGCTGCGCTACCGCAGGGCACAAGTCGACCCCGTGGACGCCGGGTTGCCGCGCCGCGGCGGCCGGGGCCGCCGGGCGGCCGGCCTGTCCCAGGCGCAGGTGGCCCAGCTCCTGTTCCGCACCGAGCGGTGGTACGGCCAGTTCGAACGGGGTGGTATCGACGCGCCGCCCCCACAGCTGCTGGAGGACGTGGCCCGCGTACTGCGGATGAACGAGCAGGAACGGGCCTCGCTGTACCTGTACGCGCTGGGCCAGGAACCTCCGGACCGGTCCGCCGGCGGTCCCCAGGACGACCCCGCCCACGACACCCCGGCCGGCCTGTCCTGGGCCGGTCTGCTCGACGACGTGTCACCGCACCCGGTGGCCGTCACCGACGTCGCCTGGACCGTCGTCGCGCACAACCGCGGCTTCGCCGCGTTCCACCGGGCCCTCGTCGGCGAGCGGGCCGGAGAGGGGACCCCGGACGGCTTCAACCTCCTGCACTGGCAGTTGCTGTGCGAGGAGGCACGGGAACGGCAATTGCTGGGCTGGGAGGCCGAGTGGGCCCGGTCGGCCGCCGCGCGTCTGCGGTACTCACTGGCCCGGCACCCCAACAACCGGCGACTGCGCCGGATCGAACGGGAGGTGCTCGCCGACCCGCGGGCCGAGGCGGTCTACCGCGACTGCGCCCACACCTTCGAGCCCGAACGGCACAGCCACCCCATCCGCCTCGACGGCTGGGGCTCGGGACGGCTGGCCATCCTCTCCATGCGGCCCTACAGCGTCAGCAGGACGTGGCTGAACATCATGGTCCTGGAACCGGAACCGGAACCGGCGCAGCCGGGCGTGGCCGGGGCCTGAAGCGGAAAGAGACCCGGGACGAGTTCGGCGAGCCGGTGGACATGCCGTCGGCCGAACCGGAGAAGCGGCCGGCTTCCGACATGGGTTCCCCAGCGGTCGATCGCTGGAACACGTCAGACCACATGGGAGGGACCTGCGAGCGCAGGTCGCCTGTCGTGACGAACCGGCTAGGGGGTTCCTTCGGGAGCGCACGAGCTGCCGTCCACTCGTCCTCGCCGCTGCGGCAGGTGATGACGTGTCGGACCGGATGCCCGAGGGACTCCTCCTGCCACCGGCCCGTCGTCCCGGCCGTCCTCCGATGTCCGGGCATGTCCGGGCCCTGTGCGGTCCAGCTGGAACGGTCGACCGCGCCCTGTCTCGAGGGACCCGGCGCACGAGCTGCCCGCCACCGCTCACGCCGATGTCCGCTGCCCGCCGTCAGGTCACAGGGGCGGCTGGACGGACGTCTACGCCGGCGCGAGGCAGCTGCCGCTGACGGGGAAGGCCGGCCTGTTCCCGGAAGCCGGAGGGGAGCCCCGACCGCTCCCGGACCATTGCACGGCAGAGCAGCGGGAGCCCGCGGAGATCCCGTGTCCCACCGGCGCCGGTCGTGGCCCGGCCTTCCGGACCACCGCCTGCAGGCCCCTGCGGCGGGCTTCGCCCCTGACCCGAGCAGCCTTCTGCCCGGCTCGCGCCCGCACGGACCGCCACCGGCAGTACGGCTCCCCTGGGGGGCCGTCCGATCGGCTGCCGAGCGCTGCCCAGCGCACACGTCCGCCCCGTCCTCCGTGGTTGAGGACGGGGCGGACGTGCGTCGACGGTCAGGCGCCGTTCTGGTCGCGGAGCGCGTGGACGGCGCTGCCGGTGAGGGTGTCGTCCTGTTGCTCGTAGTGGGAGAGGGCGAGTCCGAGGCCGAAGAAGGTGGGGGCCCATTCACCGACGAAGAGACCCCAGCGGTCGGCCCGGGCTATGCCGGCGCCGGGTTCGGCGCTGAGACTGGTGGCCCAGGCGGCGACGGTGAGGCCGATGGAGGCGAAGGCGGCCAGGTAGGCGTGTTCGCTCTTGACTCCCATGTCATGCATCTTCTTGACGATCATGATGACTCCGATGTGACGTGTGGGGTTCATGTGCCGGAGTGCCCCCTTCGGTGGGCGGCTATTCAACCCATATCGGAATGATGTGAAGTTCCCGTCGGCCCGTGGGCCGGTCCTGCTCGGGGCCGACAGGAGGTTGCTCGCTCCGCTGGTACCGCGGTCGCCGGACGAGCCCGGGCGTCGGACCGCCGGATCACCAACGGGAGGGTCCGCAAGATCCGTACCGAGTCTCGGGGCGTGGTCTGCCGCAACGGCACGGGCTCCGGCAGACGGGTGCACCCGCTTCCGCCGCTACGCCCTCGACGGGGCGTCCACCTGGGCTCCGCAGGAGATCCGGGCCCTGCGGATGCCGACGGCGGCACCGACTGGCTGGTCCGGATCGACTCCCCTGTCGCCCGCGCCCGCCAGTGAGCCGCCACCGGCCGCCGAGGAGGTGGCACCGGCAGGGCGAATCGGACGATCACACCCTCGGTCGATCTCTGCGGTACGGACGGACAGGTGAGCCGCCTCGGCGTCAATGCCGAGCCGGGGCAGTCGCCGTCGCCGCGATCGGCCGGGCCGGGCGTTGGGCCGGGCCCGCTTCCCCGCTGCGGATTCCATGGCGAGTCGGCGCACATCTCACCGCGGGATCGCATAGAGGTTCGGCGCTTTCCCGCAGGGAGCGAAGTCCCGGCGAGCGGCCTGGATCAAAGAGGTTTCCGCAGGTCAGGCTGACATGTGCCGTTACGGGGCGGGCTCCGCGCCGTCCTGACCGGTCTCCGGCCGCCTGACCGGCTTGCGCATCCGGCTCCGGGACGGTCCGAGGGGGGCGGCGAGCACGTCCGCGGACACGCCCCGGTCGCGGGCCGCGCGCGGCGCGTCGTCCCGGAGCCGTCTCCAGCGCCGGGCCGCTCGCTTCCCCGCCGTCCCTCGCTGCGCCGCACGGCCGCCGACACCGGCAGCCTGCCCGGCGCGCCGTCCCGCCGCCGTCCCGTGCGGCCCCCTTCCTCGGCCCGGATCCGCCTGTGCCACCGCGGTCCAGCGAGGGAGAGGCCGTCCCCAGGAGCGCGGGGCGGGCGTGTGGAAGCCCGCGCGGCCGGGGCGCACGGGCAGGCGGGACGGGTGGGGCGGACGCGGTCAGCGGGGCTGCCGCAGCCCCGCGACGAGCAGCCGGACCATCCGGCGCGCGTCGTAGCGGTCGTCGCTCTCCGCGCCGACGCAGAGGTTCCCGACCCCGCGCATCAGCGTGTACGCCTCCAGGCCGGGGCCGATCTCGCCCGCCTCCTCGGCCGCCGCCAGCAGCCGGCCGCACACGGGGGCGAGCCGGTCGAGGAAGGAGGCGTGCAGTGCCTGGAAGCCGGGGTCGTCGGAGTTCAGCACGGCGGCGAGGCCGTGCTTGGTGACCAGGAAGTCGGCGAAGAGGTCCACCCACCGCCCCAGGGCCTCGTACGGTGTCGGGCAGCTCTCCAGCAGGGCCGGACCGGCCTCGGCGCACGCCTCGATCTGGTGCCGGTACACGGCGACGACGAGATCGGCGCGGGTCGGGAAGTGCCGGTAGACCGTGCCCGTGCCGACCCCGGCCTCGGCCGCGATGTCCCGGACCGGCGCGTCCACGCCCGACCGGACGAAGACCGCGGCGGCCGCGTCCAGCAGCGTCCGCTGATTGCGCCGGGCGTCCGCCCGCCGGGGCCGCGCCGTGCGCTCCGCACCTTGTCCGTCCGCGGTCACTGCCACTCCCTCCGCCGCCTCTTGCAAAGCGGAACGTTGTTCCGTATGTTTAACGGAACAAGGTTCCGCTTGTTCCATCATGCCGGACGGGCGCCGCCGCCACCAAGCCGCGCCTCCGCGTCTCCCTCATCAGCATGCTCGAAAGGCACCTCCATGTCCGAGTCCCAGCCGTCCGGTTCCCAGCCGGTGACCGTCCCCGTACCGGTCGTCTCCGTCAAGCCCGTCGTCCTCCCGGCCCCCGGCCGGGGCGACGACCTGCGGGTCCAGGTCTCCGCCCCCGTCACCGGCCGCGACCTGCCGGTCGTCGTCCTCTCGCACGGCTACGGCGGGTCCCTCGACAGCTATGCCCCGCTGGCCGACCACTGGGCCGCCCACGGCTTCGTCGTCCTGCGGCCCACCCACCTCGACTCCCGCACCCTCGCCCTGCCCGCCGACGACCCCCGGACCCCGCTGATCTGGCGCACCCGGATCGACGACCTCACGCGGGTCATCGACCACCTCGCCGGCCTGGAGGCCGCCGTACCGGGCCTCGCCGGACGGGTCGACCACGGCCGGATCGCCGTCGCCGGGCACTCCTGGGGAGCCCAGTCGGCGAGCATGCTGCTCGGCGCCCGGGTCCTCGACGCCGACGGCGCCCCCGGCGATGACCTGACCGACCCCCGGGTCACGGCCGGAATCCTGCTCGCCGTGCCCGGACGCGGCGGCGCCGACCTCTCCCCGTTCGCGGCGGAGAACTTCGCCTTCATGAACCCCTCCTTCGACCGGATGACCACCCCGGCCCTCGTGGTCGCCGGCGACCACGACGACTCCGCGCTCTCCGTCCGGGGACCGGACTGGTTCACCGACGCCTACCGGCTGAGCCCCGAGGAGAAGAGCCTGCTCACCCTGTTCGGCGCCGAGCACTCGCTCGGCGGCATCACCGCCCACGAGCACACCGAGACCACCGACGAGAGCCCCGAGCGGGTCGCCCTGCTCCAGCGCCTCACCCTCGCCTATCTGCGCAGCGCCCTCGGCCCCGACGACGACGCCTGGCGGACGGCCGCCGCCGCGCTCGCGGCCGAGCCCCGGCCGCTGGGCCGGCTGGAGAGCAAGTGACCCTGCCCGCACCGGCCCGGTTCGGCATCATGACCGCACCCTCGCAGGTCGACTACGCGGACCTGCTGCGGGTCTGGCGCGAGGCCGACACCGTCCCCGGGATCGAACACGCCTGGCTCTTCGACCACCTGCTGCCGATCTACGGCGATCCCAGGGGAGTGACGTACGAGGGCTGGACCCTCCTCGCCGCGCTCGCCGCGCACACCCGCCGGCTGCGGCTGGGCGTGATGGTGACCAGCAACCGGTTCCGGCCGCCGGCCGTCCTCGCCAAGATCGCCGCGACCGTCGACGTCGTCTCCGGCGGACGCCTGGACTTCGGCATCGGCGCCGGGTCCCGGCCCGACGTGCCGATGGCCCGGCGCGAGTACGAGGCGCACGGCCTGCCCTACCACGACGGGGCGCACGCGGTCAGCGCCCTCGCCGAGGCGTGCGCGGTGATCCGCCGGCTGTGGACGGAACCGGAACCGTTCGACTTCACCGGCGAACACATCCGGCTGGCCGGCGCCTTCGGCAACCCCAAACCGGTCCAGCGCCCGCACCCGCCGGTCCTCGTCGGCGGCCGTGCCTCCGCGACCCTGCGGGTGGCCGCCGAACACGCCGACGTGTGGAACTACCCCGGCGACGACGTGGCGGACGCCGTCCGGCGCGGCGCGCTGCTCGACCGGCACTGCGCCGACCTCGGCCGCGACCCCGCCTCGATCACCCGCTCCCTGGTGCTGCCGGTCTCCTACGACGACCCGGCGCCCGTCCGCGAGACGATTCGCCGGGCCACCGCCGCGGGGTTCCGCCACCTCGTCCTCATGCTGCCCGCGCCCTACCCCGAGGGGGTGGCGCGCTGGCTCGCCGACGAGATCATCGGGGCGCGGCCGGTGTGACGCGCGGGAACGGGGCGTGCTCCCGCCGGAGAGCACGCCCCGCCCGTCCCGCGCGCGGCTCAGCCGACCGCGCAGTTCTTGCCGCCCAGCGTGAACGCCGCCGGTTTCCCGTTGCTCCCCGACCACGCGCCGGTGAAGCCGAAGCCCACCGACGAACCGGCCGCCACCGTCCCGTTCCAGCCGGTGTTCTTCGCGGTGACCGCGGCACCCGACACCGCGTGCTCGGCGTTCCACATCTGCGTCACCTTCTGGCCGTCCGGGAAGGACCAGTTCAGGGACCAGCCGTTCCAGGGGGCCGAGCCCGTGTTGGTGAGCTTCACGTCCGCCTGGAAGCCGCCCGCCCACTGGTTGGTGACGGTGTACGTCACCGAGCAGTGGGCGGTGGGCTCCGGACCGGGACCGGTCCCGCCGCCCGAGGTGTCGCCGTAGACGACGCCCCGCCCGTTGGTGGCGACGTACACCCGGCCGTAGACCCTCGGGTCACCGGTGATCGCGGCGCCGGTCCAGCCCCACTGGTGGGCGTCGTCGTTGATCCGGGTCCAGGTGGCGCCCTGGTCGGTGGAGCGGAAGACGCCCCGCACCCCGGCGATCTTCGCGCTGGTGTACAGCGTCTGGTACGAGGCGCCCGGCGCCGCCTTGCCGAAGCCGATGGTGTCGGCCTGCTCGACACCGGCCAGCTTGGTGAAGCTCGCGCCGCCGTTCACCGAGTGCCACAGGCCGTACGCCCCGTCCGGGGCACCGCCCGCCAGCCAGATGTCGCCCTTGCCGCCCGGCAGCGCCTTGAAGCGGACGCTGTCCCCGCTCGGCAGCCCGGCCGCCGCCGACGCGGTGAAGGTCGCGCCGCCGTCCGTGCTGACGTAGAACGTCCCCGACTTGAAGCCGTAGAAGGTCAGCGGGTCGACCCGGTCGGACTCGACGACCGCGCCCGCCGGGATGCCGGTGGACGCCTGCCAGGACGTGCCGAAGCCGGTGGTGTACCGCACCCCGGTGCCGGCCGGGCTCCACACGAACCGGGCGCCGTCCGCGCCGGCCGCGACCGTGCCGCCGCCGCTCACCCCGGTCGGGTCGGTGCCGGCGGACCAGGTGGCGCCGTTGTCCGTGGAGAAGGCGATGTGCGGGCCGGAGTCGTGGTCGCCGACGCGGACCACCGTGTCCGGTTTCGTCTCGGCGTAGTCCAGGCTCGTGCCGGACGTGAAGTTCGGCGAGGTGAACATCATCGACGGGACCTTCGTCAGGTCCGTGTGCCGGAAGCCGCCGAGGTCACCGAGGGCACTGAGCAGCGGGGCGCCGGACGGGGGCGAGGCCAGGTCGTTGACGGCCGTCTCCTCCAGGCCCCGGACCATCGGCGTGATCGTGAACTTGCCCCCGGCGTCCCAGTCGGTCAGGTTCTCCGTGCCGTAGACCGTCGCGCCCGTCCCGTACATCATCCGGTCCGAGTCGAACGGGTCGATCTCCAGCGCCTCCGTCATCCAGCCCAGCTTCGGCGCCTGTTCGGGCGGCGCCGGGTTCGCGCCCCAGGTCAGCCACGGGGCGGACGACACGTCCATGGTGTAGCGGTTCGCGCGCTCCGGGTACGAGGTGTAGCTCCACGCCTGCGTCCAGGTGCCCCCGCTGTCCGTCGAGCGGAAGATCTGGGTGTCCGGCCACCAGGAGCTGTACGCCGTCGCCATCACCGTGCCGGGGTGCTGCCGGTCGACGGTCAGACCGCTGAACCCGAAGTAGGTGTCGGCCTCCGCCACCGGACTGATGTCGGTCCACGTGCCGGTGGCCGTCGCGTACCGGTACAGCCGGCCCTTGCCGCCGTCGTACGGGCCGCCGGTGTCGCTGTAGGCGAGGTACAGGTAGCCGTTCCCGGCGTCCAGGACGCCCTTGTGGGCGAGGTACCCGGTGGGCTGGCCCGGCAGCCGCTCCCAGGTGGCGCCCGCGTCCGCCGACCGGTAGACGGCGTTCTCCTTGTCGGCGACCCCGGCGTAGACCGTCCTCGTCGCCGTGCTCCCGCTGCCCGTGGACTCGTCGAAGGTCACCCAGGTGACGCCCTGGTTGTCGGAGGCGTAGCCGCTGGTGTCGCTCGGGTCCTGGGCGTAGTTCCCCGGGTTCGGGAAGGACGTGACCTGCTTCCAGGTGACGCCCGCGTCCGTCGACCGCCACAGGCCCTTGCCGCTGGGCGCCCCCAGGTAGAGCACGTCGTTGTCGTGCGGGTCGACGGCGAGGCGCTCGCCCATGCCCCGGCCCGGCATGTTGCCGCCCAGCTTGAACGGCAGACCGGTCTTCTGCCAGGTGGCGCCCCGGTCGGCGGAGCGCAGCACCGCTCCGTTGCCCGGGTCCCAGTCGTTGGTGTACGTGCCGACCGCCGCGTACACCCGGTCCGGATCCACCGAGTCGGAGGCGACGCTGACGACGCCCGTGTGCCCCCAGTCGTCCCAGCCGACGTGGTCGAGGAGCGGGGTCCAGGTCTTCGTCGCCTCCTGCCAGCGGTAGGCGCCGCCGATGTCGGTACGGGCGTAGGCGAGGTCCGGTTCGGTGCGGCTGAAGACGATGCCGGGGACGAAACCGCCGCCGTCGATCCGGGCGTTCTGCCAGGTGTAGGTGTCGGCGGCGAGGGCCGCCGACGGCGGTTCGGCGGCCAGCGCGGCGGGCGGTCCGCCGGTCAGCAGGCCGGCCGCGAGCGCCAGCGCGGCGGTGAGGATGCGGGTCCTTCGCACGGTGGGGGTTCCCTTCACACGAGGGGGCGGGTACGCGAGACCGGGCGGCCCCTGTGCGGGTGGGGCCGCCCGGCGCGGTACGCGGAACCTTCCAGCGGGGACTATTCGAGGAGTTCCGCGTACGAGCCCATGGCCAGGGCTATGTCGGCCTGGGCCCAGAACCGGTGGTACGTGAAGACGGGTGCGGCACCGCCCGCCAGATAGCTCTCGATCTTCGACCAGTTCGGGTCGTCCTGGTAGAAGGAGCGGATCGACTCGAACGTGGAGGACGCGTTGATCGTGTCCCCGCCCGGCATGGTGCCGGTCCAGCCGCTCGGGACGTACACGCCGTCGTCGAAGCGGTTGTAGTCGGCGCGGGTCTCCGGGACGGCGATGCCGAGCGCGTCCTGGTCGTTCTCCCACATGCCGTCCAGCAGCGCCTTCGCCGTGCTCGCCGCCTCGGTGTCACCGGAGCGGTCGGCGTAGTACGTCAGGGTCTTGGCGTACGCCGCCGCCACCCCGACGTCGTTGGTGTAGTCGGCGACGGTGACGTGCAGGCCGCTGTTGGCACCGGGGGAGGAGGCGTTCCAGGTGTCGGGCTTGCCGGACCAC
Organism: Streptomyces griseoviridis; assembly: GCA_014649155.1. Lineage (GTDB taxonomy): Bacteria > Actinomycetota > Actinomycetes > Streptomycetales > Streptomycetaceae > Streptomyces > Streptomyces griseoviridis. The sequence continues at coordinate 176,834 of BMSM01000008.1, forward strand.
TGGAGCGTGGAGGGGATGCGGAAGGTGCCGTCCGGGTTGACCGTCGTCTCCGACAGCGCCCAGTCGACCCACTTGTCGAGCACCGCCTTGGCGTCGGCGTCACCGGTCTGCTGGTAGTACTCGGCGACCCGCTCCATGGACCACGCCTGGAAGCCGAACCACTGGTTGGACGGCGGGTCGTGGTACACCGGCTTCTCGTCGTAGTACATGCCGTAGAACGTGGGCGTCCCGGCCGGCGGGGTGGCGTACCGGCCCTGCCAGCTGTTGGTCGCGCCGCCCGCGATGGCGCCCTCGTCCGATTGCAGCCAGCGGTAGAACTCCAGCTGCCGGTCGAGGGACTTGGCCCAGTCCGCCGCGCCCGTCGCCGACTTCGGCTTCAGGTCGGCGTAGCTGCTCAGCGCGTACGCGGCGAGCGGGTTCTGGTAACCGCCGTGGGCGTGGCTGGAGCCGATGCGCCAGGCCCAGCCCGCCGAGGTGTCCACCGCGCCGCCCCAGGCGTAGTACCAGGAGAGCAGGTAGTGCGAGGAGTCCTTGCCGGTGCCCGCCGGGCAGGTGGTCGGGCCGACGCAGTTGCCGACCTTCTTGAAGTACTTGTCGAACATCGCGTACCGCAGGTAGTCGCCCATCTTCGCGGCCTTGGCGACGGTCGCGGAGACCTGCGAGCCCTTGCCCTGGTCCTTGGCCCACAGGTCCGCCCAGTACGCGGCCTGCACGGCCCGCGCGTCGGCGTCCGGGGCGTTGGTGAACTTCCACTGCTTGGCGTAGGAGGCGTCACCGGTGAACAGGTCCAGGTAGCCGTTCTTCCCGCCGTACTTGAAGGCGTCGCAGGTCGGCTGCGGCACCGTCTCCCACACCGACTCCTGCGCGCCGCGCTGGAAGGTGTTGATGTACGACGGTCCGGTGTCGGCCGGGCCCGCCTCGCACTTGCCGGGCGAGTTGCCGTAGCCGTACACGTTGTCGACGTCCTGGAGCCAGTGCATGCCGTACACGTCGTCCGTGCCGTACGCCGACTTCAGCTCGGAGGCGATCGGGTCGGGACCGACGGAGACCCCCGGGTCCAGCCTCGCCGGGTACTCCTGCGGGGTGTCCAGCTCGGGCGCGTAGGTGGCCGGCTTGGACGCGTTGTACGAGGAGTTGGTCGGCTGGTCCGCGTGGGTGGGGATCATGTACTTCTCCATGATCTCCCAGGCCCCGTTGAACCTGGACCAGTCACCGGTCACCTTGCCGTACATGGCCTGGAGCCACAGCAGGTAGCTGTACGCCTCCGACGTGGTCTCGTGGCCGTGGTCCGGCGCCTCCACGATCAGCGTCTCCACCGAGTGGTACGGGATGCCCTCGGGGGAGAAGTAGCCGTTCGCGGGGTCGGTGATCTTCCCGTACAGCTCCAGGAAGCGGGCGTCGTACTCCGTCGACGCGGCGAGCTGGGTCACGGTGACCGTGGCCTTGCCGTGGCCGGGGGCCGTCGACTCGAAGACCGCCGAGCCGGTGCCGGAGGAGTCCGCGCCGACGGTCACCTTCTGTGCGGTGTTCCAGTTCGACGGCGTGAAGGTGAGCGTCGCGCCGCCGGTCACCGACAGGCCCGTGTTGCCGCTGGCCCGCGCGGTCGTCACGGTCACGTTCGCGGTGGGCTGCGTGGACAGCTTCACCTCGTACGTCCCCGACTTCCCCTGCTGGACACCCAGTTGGGCCGGGGTGGCCACCACCGTCGGACCGGCGGCGACCGTGATGCCCACCGGGGTCGAGGCGGCGGAGGCGCCCAGGCTGTCGTACGCCTTCGCCAGCAGCGAATGGCTGCCCACGGAGAGGCCGGCGGCGGAGTACGTGTACGGCGCGCTGCTGTCGGTGCCCAGCAGCGTGGTGTCGTCGTAGAACTCCACCTTGCTGATCGTGGCGTTGTCGGCGGCGGCCGCGGTGGCCGCCAGCGGCACCGCCGCGCCCTGGCTGTACACGGCCCCCGGCGCGGGGCTGGTCAGCACGGTGATCGGCGGCTGGTGCGCGCCGGTGCACGGGGTGCCGTTGACCGCGAAGGAGGCCGGTGCCGTGTTGGTGCCGCTGTAGGTGAACTGGGCGCCGGTGGTCACGGCGGCGCCGGCGCCTATTCGAGCGTTGTACGGAGCGTTGGTGACGGTGACCGTCCGCCCGGACTGCGACCAGGTGCCGTTCCAGCCGTTGGCCAGCTTCTGGTTGCCGGTGTAACCGTAGGTCAGGGTCCAGCCGTCGAGGGCCTCGGTGCCCCGGTTGGTGAGGGTCAGCTCGGCGGTGAAGCCGGACCCCCAGTCGTTGGTCTTGTAATCGACGCTGCACTGCACCGCCGCCGCGTGGGCGGTGGTCGTGCCGGTGCCCACCAGGGCGAGCGGGAGCGAGAGGGCCGCGAACGCGGCGGTCCACAGCCGGCGGACGCCGCGGCGTCTTCGGGCTCGGTGCGGATGCATGGTTGCTGGTTCCTCCTTGCGGCTCGGTGCGGGGGAGCGGGAGCGGAGCGGGAGGGAGCGGGAGCGGAGCGGGAGGGAGCGGGAGCGGTGGTGGGGGAGGAGCGGTGGGGAAGGTACGTCAAGCCTTGAACCAGTGGGAGCGCTCCCATGTTGGGGAGAGGGGTGGGGGCGGTCAAGGTGTGTGAAGAATCGAAAAAGTTCGACAGCCCGAACGCGGGGAAAGTCTGTGCCTCCCCTGTCCTTTGCCGTGACTTGGCGCTAGCTTCGTTGACACCAGTGGGAGCGGTTCCATCAGTCCGGCGCGTCCGCCACGGCGTGCCCGCACACCGATGAAGAGGAAACCCGCACCCATGAGCCGTAGCAGAACTGCGTTACTGGCCGCTCTCGCGCTCGTCGCCGGGGCATCCGGCGCGGCGTACGCCGTCGTACCAGGGGACGTCGGCACGGCGGCCGTCCCGTGCACCGTGGACTACAAGGTGCAGAACGACTGGGGCTCCGGCTTCACCGCCGCGGTCACCGTCACCAACAACAGCGCCGCCAAGTCCGGCTGGTCCCTGAAGTGGTCCTACGCCGGCAACCAGAAGGTGACCAGCGGCTGGAACGCCAAGCTCAGCCAGAGCGGTACGGCCGTCACCGCGGCCAACGAGTCCTACAACGCCGCCCTGTCGACCGGTGGTTCGGTGAGCTTCGGCTTCCAGGGCACCTACAGCGGCAGCAACGCGATCCCGGCCACCTTCACCCTGGACGGCGCGACCTGCAACGTCGACGGCGGTGGCGGCCCGACCGACCCGCCGGACCCGGGCACCCCGGGCACCCGGGTGGACAACCCGTACGCCGGCGCCAAGGGCTATGTGAACCCCGAGTGGTCCGCGAAGGCCGCGGCCGAGCCCGGCGGCAGCCGCATCGCCAACCAGCCCACCGGTGTGTGGCTGGACCGGATCGCCGCGATCAACGGCGTCAACGGCGGCATGGGCCTGCGGGACCACCTCGACGAGGCGCTGCGGCAGAAGGGCTCCGGCGAGCTCTACATCCAGCTCGTCATCTACAACCTGCCCGGCCGTGACTGCGCCGCCCTCGCCTCCAACGGCGAGCTGGGCCCGACGGAGATCGACAAGTACAAGACGCAGTACATCGACCCGATCGCCGCGATCCTGGCCGACTCGAAGTACTCCTCGCTGCGGATCGTCCCCGTGATCGAGATCGACTCGCTGCCCAACCTGGTCACCAACGTCAGTCCGCGGGCCACCGCCACGCCCAACTGCGACGTGATGAAGGCCAACGGCAACTACCAGAAGGGCGTCGGCTACGCGCTGAACAAGCTCGGCGACGCCCCCAACGTCTACAACTACATCGACGCCGGGCACCACGGCTGGCTCGGCTGGGACGACAACTTCGGCCCCTCGGCCGAGATGTTCAAGACCGCCGCCACCACCGAGGGCGCGACCGTCAACGACGTGCACGGCTTCATCGTCAACACCGCCAACTACAGCGCGCTGAAGGAGGAGAACTTCACGATCAACGACAGCGTGAACGGCACCTCCGTGCGCCAGTCCAAGTGGGTCGACTGGAACCGGTACACCGACGAGCTGTCCTACGCCCAGGCGATGCGGCAGAAGCTGGTCTCGATCGGCTTCGACTCCAACCTCGGCATGCTCATCGACACCTCCCGCAACGGCTGGGGAGGCTCGGCCCGGCCCACCGGCCCGGGTGCCACCACCAACGTCGACACCTACGTCGACGGCGGCCGCTACGACCGCCGGCTCAACACCGGCAACTGGTGCAACCAGTCCGGAGCCGGCCTCGGCGAGCGGCCCCGGGCCAACCCCGCCGCCGGGATCGACGCCTACGTCTGGATGAAGCCCCCGGGTGAGTCCGACGGCGCCAGCAAGGCGATCGACAACGACGAGGGCAAGGGCTTCGACCGGATGTGCGACCCGACGTACACCGGCAACCCGCGGAACAACAACAACCTGTCCGGCGCCCTGCCGAACGCCCCGCTCTCCGGGCACTGGTTCTCCGCCCAGTTCCAGGAGCTGATGAAGAACGCGTACCCGCCCCTGTCCTGACCCCCTCCCCGCCCCGTGCGGCCCGGTCCGTGTGTTCACCGGACCGGGCCGCACGGCCATGTTGTTTTGCGGTAACGGCAACAAAAGTTGCCGATCTCCGGTGGTCCGGCGCAGGCTGGCGGCAACGCGAGACGGGAGGCCGGCCACCATGGCGCACACACACCAGCACGAACACCAGCACCAGCACCAGCCCGAGCAGCAGCACCAGCCCGAGCAGCAGCACCAGCACGACCACGACCACGCCGACATCGACTGGGCCGAGATGGCGCCGCTGCTGGAGGGCGAGGCGGAGCTGTACACCCCGCTGTACGCGCGGGCCATGGCCTGGCTGGCCGAGCAGGTGACCGGGCCCGGCCTGGTCGTCGACGCGGGCAGCGGCCCCGGCGTCCTGTCCGGGCTGCTCGCCGACGCCTTCCCGTCGGCCCGGGTGGTGGCCGCCGACGGCGCCGCGCCGCTGCTGGAGCGGGCCCGCGCCCGCGCCGGACGGGACGGGTACGCCGACCGCTTCGACACCCTGGCCGGCGAGCTGCCCCAGGTGCTGGACGGCCTGGACTACCCCGCCGACCTGCTGTGGGCCAGCCGCAGCCTGCACCATCTGGGCGACCAGCGGGCGGCGCTGACCGCCTTCGCCGGGCACCTGGCGCCCGGCGGCACCCTGGCGATCCTGGAGGGCGGGCTGCCCGTACGGTTCCTGCCGCGCGACCTCGGCTTCGGCCGCCCAGGGCTCCAGGCGCGGCTCGACGCGGCGCACGAGGAGACCTTCGCCCGGATGCGGGAGTCCCTGCCCGGTTCGGTCGCCGTCGCCGAGGACTGGCCGGCGCTGCTGACCGCCGCCGGGCTGAAGCACACCGGGACCCGCAGCTTCCTGCTCGACCTGCCCGCCCCGCTCCCGGACGCGGCCCGCGCCCATGTCGCCGCCTCGCTGACCCGGCTGCGCGCCATGGCCGGCGACACCGGCCTGGACGCCGGGGACCGCGCCGTCCTGGACCGGCTCCTCGACCCCGACGACGCGGCGAGCGTCCACCGCCGGGCCGACCTGTTCCTGCTGACCGCGCACACCGTGTACACGGCGGTCCGCGCGGACTGACCCGCCCGCCGACCGTCCACGGGAAGGGCCCGGCACCCCGCTCGCGGGATGCCGGGCCCTTCGGGGCGCACTCGGCGGGTCAGTCGTTGACCTCGGCCGGGTCGAAGCCCACCCGGCGGTCCTCGTTGAGCGCGCTGATCGCGGCGAGGTCCTCGTCGTCCAGCCGGAAGTCGAAGACCTCGATGTTCTCCTTGATCCGGGACGGCGTCACGGACTTCGGGATCACGATGTTGCCGATCTGGAGGTGCCAGCGCAGCACCACCTGGGCCGGGCTGCGGCCGTGCTTGCGGCCGATGGCGACGATCGCCGGGACCTCCAGCAGGCCCTTGCCCGAGCCGAGCGGGGACCACGCCTCGGTGGCGATGCCCTGCTCCGCGTGGTACTCGCGGGCCGCGTGCTGCTGGAGGTGCGGGTGCAGCTCGATCTGGTTGACCGCCGGGATGACCGACGTCTCACCGGTCAGCCGCTCGATGTGCTCCGGCAGGAAGTTGGAGACACCGATGGCACGGGCCCTGCCGTCGGCGAGGATCTTCTCGAACGCCTTGTACGTGTCGACGTAGCGGTCCCTGGCCGGCATCGGCCAGTGGATCAGGTAGAGGTCGACGTACTCCAGGCCCAGCTTGTCCAGGGAGGCGTCGAAGGCGCGCAGGGTGGAGTCGTACCCCTGTTCGCTGTTCCAGAGCTTGGTGGTGACGAAGAGGTCCTCACGGGGGAGGCCGGAGGCGGCGATGGCCTTGCCGGTGCCCCTCTCGTTGCCGTAGATCGCCGCCGTGTCGATGCTGCGGTACCCGGCCTGGAGGGCCGTCGCGACGGCGGTCTCGGCCTCGTCGTCCGGTACCTGCCACACGCCGAAGCCCAGCTGGGGCATCTCGACGCCGTTGTTCAGGATGATCGGGGGGACCTGGCTGCTCACGGGCTGTTGATCCTTCGGTTGTGGTGAAGTGGTGCTTCCATCGTCAACGATCACGAGGCGATCCGCATTCCTGATCGACGAATTGGCGCGACTCAAACCCTGTAGAGGGCATCCACTTCCGCTTCGTACGCCTTCTCGATGGCCTTCCGCTTCAGTTTGAGCGAGGGGGTGAGCAGCCCGTGCTCCTCGGTGAACGGCTGGGCCAGGATGCGGAAGGTGCGGATGGACTCGGCCTGCGAGACGAGCGTGTTGGCGGCGACCACCGCGCGCCGCACCTCGGTCTCCAGGTCGGGGTCGCGCACCAGGTCGGCCGCGGCCATCCGGGGCTTGTTGCGCATCGCCAGCCAGTGGTCGACGGCCTCCTGGTCGAGGGTGACCAGGGCGGCGATGTACGGCCGGTCGTTGCCGACCACGACGCACTGGCTGACCAGGGGGTGGTCCCGGACGCGTTCCTCCAGGACGCCCGGCGAGACGCTCTTGCCGCCGGAGGTCACCAGGATCTCCTTCTTGCGGCCGGTGATCGTCAGGTAGCCGTCCTCGTCCAGCGCGCCCAGGTCGCCGGTGGCGAGCCAGCCGTCCTGCAGGGTCTGGCCGGTCGCCTTGGGGTTGTTGAGGTACCCCTGGAAGACATTGCCGCCGCGCAGCCAGATCTCGCCGTCGTCCGCGATGTGCACGGTGACGCCCGGCACGGGGTGGCCGACCGTGCCGTAGCGGGTGCGCTCGGGCGGGTTGGCGGTGGCCGCCGCCGTCGACTCGGTCAGGCCGTACCCCTCGTAGATCCGCACCCCGGCGCCCGCGAAGAACAGGCCGAGCCTGCGGTCCATCGCGCTGCCGCCGGACATGGCGTTGCGCAGGCGTCCGCCCAGCGCGGCGCGGACCTTGGCGTAGACGAGCTTGTCGAAGAGCTGGTGCTGCACGCGCAGGCCCGCCGAGGGGCCCGGACCGGTGCCCCACGCCTTCGCCTCCACGGCCTCCGCGTACTGCACCGCCACGTCCACGGCCTTCTCGAACGCGCTCGCCCGGCCCTCCCGCTCCGCCTTGCGCCGGGCCGCGTTGAACACCTTCTCGAAGATGTACGGCACGGCCAGGACGAACGTCGGCCGGAACGCGGCCAGGTCCGGCAGCAGGGCCGCGGCGTTGAGCTGCGGCTGGTGGCCGAAGCGGACCCGGCCGCGGACCGCCGCGACCTCGACCATCCGCCCGAAGACATGGGCGAGCGGCAGGAAGAGCAGGGTGGCCGCCTCGTCGCCCTTGCGGGAGTGGAACACCGACTCCCAGCGGCCGATGACGGTGTCCGCCTCGAACATGAAGTTGCCGTGGCTCAGCACACAGCCCTTGGGGCGGCCGGTGGTGCCGGAGGTGTAGATGACGGTGGCCACCGTCTCCGGGGTGACCGCCCGGCGGTGCCGGTGCACCACCTCGTCGTCGAGGTGCGCGCCGGCCTCGTACAGTTCCCCGACCGCGCCGGCGTCGAGCTGCCAGAGCTGCTCCAGGCGGGGCAGCCGGCCGATGACGGTGGCGATGGTCATCGCGTGGTCCTCGTGCTCCACGACCGCCGCGCTCACCTCGGCGTCGTACAGCATCCAGAAGCACTGCTCGGCCGAGGAGGTGGGGTAGACCGGCACGACCTGCGCGCCGATCGTCCACAGGGCGAAGTCGAAGAGCGTCCACTCGTAGCGGGTGCGGGACATGACGGCGACCCGGTCGCCGAACCGGACGCCCCGGGCGAGCAGTCCCTTGGCGAGCGCCAGCACCTCGTCGCGGAACTCGGCGGCGGTCACGTCCCGCCAGCGGCCGGTGTCGTCCTTGCGGCCCAGCGCGACGCACCGGGGGTCCTCCCGCGCATTGCGGAAGACCGCGTCGGCCAGGCCGCCCACCGGTGGCGGCAGTGCCGACGGAGGGCTCGTGAACTCGCGCAAACCCCGCTCCCCGATCCTTGTGACGCCCCGCACAGCGCGGTGAAAGCTACCCCAAGGCCGTGGGTTGCTGACGGTCGGGTAACTTCCGCGACCGTAATCTCCACGGAATCTGTACCGGGCGGTTACCGGGGGTAGGGGAGGCGCGGCGGCCACCTGGGGCGCGGGTGCGTCGTGGTCGCTCGCGCGGTTCCCCGCACCCGTGAGGGACGCGACCGCGGGAGGCGGCGGGGAACCGCGCGACAAGCCACGACCCGCCTGCGGCCGGCACGCGGACCGGACCGCCCCGGACCTCACCCGCGAACGGCGGCGGCCACCGCGGGCCCCTCCGGCCTCGTCGCCACCGCCGTCGTCCGCGGCACCGCCGAGCTGTACGCCTACCTCAGCGGACCGCTCGGCCACCTCGCGGGCGTGCGGCACGTGGAGGCGTCGCCGTTCCCGCGCCGGGTCAAGCAGCTCATCTGTCCGCGCCCGCGTTCCTGACCGGGTTCCCCGCCGTGTGCAGCCGGTCGCCGCCCGCCAGGACCGCCGCCGCCAGCGCGTCCGCCGCGTCCTGCGCCGAGGTCCGCCGCTCCCCGGTGACCAGGACGAAGTCGACCCGCCCCAGCTCCGGCAGCCCGGCCCGCTCCGGCACCCGGACCAGTCCCGGCGGGATCAGCCCCCGGCTGTGCGCCATCACGCCGAGCCCGGCGCGGGCCGCCGCGATCAGGCCGTTCAGGCTGCCGCTGGTGCACGCCACCCGCCACTCCCGGCCCTGGCGCTGCAACGCCTCCAGGGCGAGGGCCCGGGTGATGCCGGGCGGCGGATAGACGATCAGCGGCACCGGACGCGCCGGGTCCAGACGCAGCCGCTCCGCGCCGATCCACACCAGCCGGTCGTGCCAGACCAGCTCGCCCCGCCGGTCCTCGGGCCGCCGCTTGGCCAGGACCAGGTCGAGCCTCCCGGCGGCGAGCTGCGCGTGCAGGGTGCCGGACAGCTCGACCGTCAGTTCCAGGTCGACCTCGGGGTGGTCGTGCCGGAAGCCCTCCAGGATCTCCGGCAGCCGGGTCAGCACGAAGTCCTCCGACGCCCCGAACCGCAGCCGCCCGCGCAGCCGGGTGCCGGTGAAGAACGCGGTGGCCTGCTCGTGGACCTCCAGGATGCGCCGGGCGAAGCCGAGCATCGCCTCGCCGTCCTCGGTCAGCTCCACCGAGTGCGTGTCCCGGTCGAACAGCGGCCGCCCGGTCGCCTCCTCCAGGCGCCGCACGTGCTGGCTCACCGTGGACTGGCGCAGCCCGAGCCGCCGGGCGGCCTGGGTGAAACTCAGCGTCTGCGCCACCGAGAGGAAGGTCCGCAGCTGGGAGGGGTCGTACACGGGGCGAGCTTATCGCCGAACGCGATGGCAGTCAGAGCGGTGTACGGGATTCCCGATCGCCGGGTGAGGGAGCACGATGGAGCGGGGACCCGTGTTCCCGTATCCCTGGGCCCCCGGGTCGGAGCGTCCGACGATCGAACGAGCAAGTGGAGCACCGTGAAACGCCTGCGATGGCCGCGCTGGATGCCGGTCGACCCGTACATCCTGCTGCTGCTGGCGACGGTGGGCCTCGCGGCGCTGCTGCCCGCCCGCGGGACGTCGGCGGATGTCGCGAACGGCGCCTCCACGGCCGCGATCGCCTTCCTCTTCTTCCTCTACGGCGCCCGCCTCTCCACCCGGGAGGCCCTGGACGGGCTCAAGCACTGGCGACTCCATGTCACCGTCCTGGCCTGCACGTTCGTCGTCTTCCCGCTGCTGGGGCTGGCCTCGCGCGGCCTGGTCCCGGTCCTTCTGACCGACCCCCTCCATCAGGGCCTGCTGTTCTGCACGCTGGTCCCGTCCACCATCCAGTCCTCGATCGCCTTCACCTCGATCGCCCGGGGCAACGTGCCCGCCGCGATCTGCGCGGGCTCCTTCTCCTCCCTCGTCGGTATCGTCGCCACCCCGCTGCTCGCCGCCGCGCTGCTCGGCGGCTCGGCCGGCGGGTTCTCCGCCGACTCGCTGGTGAAGATCGTGGTTCAGCTGCTGGTGCCGTTCGTCGCCGGGCAGGTGCTGCGGCGCTGGATCGGCGGCTTCGTCACCCGGCACAAGAAGGTCCTCGGGCTGGCCGACCGCGGCTCGATCCTGCTCGTCGTCTACACCGCGTTCAGCGCGGGCATGGCGCAGGGCGTCTGGCACCAGGTCAGTCCGGTCCGGCTGGCCGGACTGCTCGCCGTGGAGGCGGTGCTGCTCGCCGTGATGCTGGCGCTGACCTGGTACGGCGCGAAGGCGCTGCGGTTCGGCCGGGCGGACCGGATCGCCATCCAGTTCGCCGGCTCCAAGAAGTCCCTCGCCTCCGGACTGCCCATGGCCGGCGTCCTCTTCGGCGCCCACGCCTCGCTGGCGGTGCTGCCGCTGATGCTCTTCCACCAGATGCAGCTGATGGTGTGCGCGGTCATCGCCAAGCGCCGCTCGCACGACCCGGAGGCCGAGGACACCCCGGACCCCGGGACGGCCGCCCGGCCCACGGCCGGCACCGGCGCCTCCCGCGGCTGACCCGGTCAGCCGCCGGCGTCCACCCGGTCCAGCGGCAGCCACAGCACCACGTCCCCCGCCGCCGCCTCGCCGCCGGTGACCTCGTCGTCGGTCAGCGCCCGCCGCCACACCCGTACGTCGTCCACCGCGCCGGCGAAGTGCGCCCGGCCGTCCATCCGGGCGCCCACGTGCACCCCGAACGCCGAGAAGCGGCTGACCGAGCCCGGCACGTCCGCCGTCCCGGCGCGTTCCCCGTCGAGGAACAGGGTGAGCCGTCCGCCGCCCCGGCGCAGCACCAGCCGGTGCCAGCGGCCGTCGTTGCGGGCGCCGGCGATCCGCGCGTACGCCGACCGGGGCGCCGCCGCCCCGTCCCGCGCCGTCATCAGCCCGGTCACCCGGTCCCGCGCGGGCTCGGCGCGCAGCCACACCTGGGGCTGGCGGGTGCCGATGCCGCCCATCCACAGCAGCGGCTGCTCCCCGCTCGTCGCTGTGTACCGGAACCACAGCGACGCCGTGAAGTCGCCGTCCCCCAGCGGCAGTTCCCTCCGGTACGGCAGCCGCACCCCGTCGTCGGCGCCGTCGAGGACGAGCGCGCCGCCGACCGCGCCGTCCGCCGTCCTACCGGCGCCGCCCAGCACAGCGGCCGCGGCGGCGCCCGGCGCGCGGTCCGGGGTGGCCGGGTCGGCGCCGCGCCGGTCCCGGAGTTGGCCCTCGCCGAACCGGGCGAAGCGGATCTCGTCGCGGGCGTCGGCCGTGCCCGCCTCGTACAGCAGCCCCGCCGACGCCGCGTCGAGGGCCGCCAGGTCCGAGTAGCCGGACCAGTCCCGGGTGACCACCGTCGCCCGGTCCACGCTGTCCCAGGTGGCGCCGCCGTCCCAGGAGGAGCGGATCACCATGGTCCGGCGGCGGTCGGGGTCGGCCGGCGCGGACAGCAGCACCCGGTCGCCCAGGCGCAGCAGCGCGCCCTGCACCTGCGGGGTGTACAGGTCGGGAACGGCCTCGAAGGGCGCGGCGAAGCTGTCGCCGCCGTCCCGGCTGACGGTCTGCGCGCGGTGGCCGAGGTCGGCGCCGTCCTGTTCGCGTCCGCCGACCAGCAGCGAGCCGTCCCCGAGTTCGGCGAGCGTCACCTCGGACGGCTTCCGCCGGAAGGTGCCGTCCCCGGCCACCGGCCAGGTGTCGGTGGCGCCGACCCGCCAGTGCGCGCCGCCGTCGTCGCTGACGACCAGCGCCGCGTGGTTGGCGGTGACCCGGCCGCCCGCCCAGGTCTCGGCGTTCACCCCGAGGACCAGCCGCCCGGCGTGCGCGCCCGTGGTGAGCTGCACGCCGTGCACCGGGCCGGTCGCGTACCAGGAGTTCCAGTCGTCCGGCCGGATCCCGGTGCTCAGGTCGCGCGGCTCGGACCAGGTCAGTCCGTCGTCGTCGCTGTGCTGGAGGTGGGGCACGCGGTCGCAGGGGATCGCGCAGCCCGCGTCGTCCGCCCGGCCGGTGTTGTGGGTCTCCACCAGCAGCACACGTCCCGTGGCGCGGTCCACCACGGGCGCCGGATTGCCGTGCGTGTCCCCGCCGCCCTCGGTGACGACCCGCAGCGGCCCCCAGGTACGGCCGCCGTCGGTGGAGCGCTTCAGCACGATGTCGATGTCGGCGGCGTCCCCGCAGTCGCGGACCCGCCCCTCGGCGAAGGCGAGCAGCGTCCCGTCCGTGGTCCGCACCAGCGCGGGGATGCGGAAGCAGGCGTACCCGGGGTCCCGGTCGGCCCGGAAGAGGACCCGCTGCTCGAACGCGGCGGCGCGGGCGTGCGCCGGGGCGGGGACGGCGACGGCCGCCGCGACGCCGAGGGCGGACAGGGAGGCGAGCACGGCCGTACGGAATCTCGGGCGGGGACGACGGGGGGAGGACGGCATGGAGCGGTGGCCCTTCACGCGGCTGGCGGGAAGCCGGTCATCAGGGCATCAGTAGATCAAGTCATCACATGCCGGATACGACGCGCTGGATCACCGCGCGTGTCGCCGCCACCGCCCGGCACGGCATCACCCCGGCCCGGCGCAGGGGGCGCTCCCCGCCGGCCGGGGTTCCGCCGCCGTGCCGCGGACGGGCGCCTCAGCCCTGTACGGCCGCGGTCCGCAGGGCGATCCGCTCCTCACCCGCGTACACGTTCATGGAGGCGCCCCGCAGGAAGCCCACCAGGGTCAGGCCGGTCTCGGCGGCCAGGTCCACGGCGAGCGACGAGGGCGCCGACACCGCCGCCAGCACCGGGATGCCGGCCATCACGGCCTTCTGGGCCAGCTCGAAGGAGGCCCGCCCGGAGACGAGCAGCACCGACCGGCTCAGCGGCAGGCCGCCGCGCTGAAGGGCGCGGCCGACCAGCTTGTCGACCGCGTTGTGCCGGCCCACGTCCTCCCGGACGTCGGCGAGTTCGCCGTCCTCGGTGAACAGGGCCGCCGCGTGCAGCCCGCCGGTGCGGTCGAAGACCCGCTGGGCGGCGCGCAGCCGGTCGGGCAGCTCGGCGAGGAGAGCGGCGTCGATCCGGACCGGCGGGGTGTCGGCGATGGGCCAGCGGGCCGTCGTACGGACCGCGTCGAGGCTGGCCTTGCCGCACAGCCCGCAGGAGGAGGTGGTGTAGACGTTCCGTTCCAGGGTGATGTCGGGCAGGACCACGCCGGGCGCGGTCTGCACGTCCACCACGTTGTACGTGTTGGAGCCGTCGGCGGTCGCGCCCGCGCAGTACACGATGTTCCGCAGGTCTTCCTCGCGGGCCAGCACCCCTTCGCTGACCAGGAACCCGGCGGCGAGCGCGAAGTCGTCGCCGGGGGTGCGCATGGTGATGGCGAGGGGTTTGCCGTTGAGCCGGATCTCCAGTGGCTCCTCGGCGACGAGCGTGTCCGGCCGGGCGGAGACCGCCCCGTCGCGGATGCGGATCACCTTGCGTCGTTCCGTGACTCGTCCCATGTCCTGATCAGCCCCGGTTCTGTACGTGCTGGTGGCCGAAACGGCCCTTGATGCGGAGATCGCCGTGGGTCACCGGGCTGTCGTGCGGCGAGGTGACCTCGACGATCTCATTGTCCTGTACGCGCAGGGTGAGGGCGCAGCCCGCCCCGCAGTACGCGCACACCGTGGTCGTGGCGGTCTGCGCCGACTCGTCCCACGCCGGGCCGACCTCACCCGGGTCGTCGGTGGCGTGAGGACGCGCGGTGAAGTCACCGCGCGGGCTGCGCGCGCGTACGCCGTGCCGCCCCATGGCCGCCAGGTGCGGTCCGCGGGCGACGAGACGGACGCGGGCGCCGGCGCGTTGGGGCGCGGCGCCCACGCGCACGCCATCGCGCCGGCGCCGAGGGCGGCGACGTTCATGGGGGTAGCTCCGTTCGGCGAGGGTCGTACCGAGGAACCGGAGAGCGTGCCGCGACTCTGTCGGCGAATATTGTCTACAGTATGGAAGGGGGGTCGGCAAGGGACCGCGCAGGACCGGGCGTCCCCGTAGTGACGGCGCGGGCGGCTGCGGCGGACCCGGCGGGCGGTCGCGTCGAGGGAGGCTGTGCTCGGGCCTTCCCGGCTCCCCCCGCAATGCCTGACGTACCGTCATGCGACCGATACCGGGCGGAGACCTCGTACGTCTTCTCAACGCGGCGTTTCCTTCCTACCGTTCGGGATCATGAGTCCCCCCGTAGCACCGCCCGGCTGGAGCCGCTGGCTCGTCCCCCCGGCCGCCCTCTCGGTCCACCTCTCCATCGGGCAGGCGTACGCCTGGTCCGTGTTCAAACCGCCCCTGGAATCCGCGCTCGGCCTCAGCGGCACGCAGAGCGCGCTCCCCTTCCAGCTCGGCATCGTCATGCTCGGCCTGTCCGCCGCGTTCGGCGGCACCCTGGTCGAGCGGCGCGGGCCGCGCTGGGCGATGACGGTAGCGCTGATCTGCTTCTCGTCCGGCTTCCTGCTCTCCGCGCTCGGCGCGGCCACCGAGCAGTACTGGCTGATCGTCCTCGGCTACGGCTTCGTCGGCGGCATCGGCCTGGGCATCGGCTACATCTCGCCGGTCTCCACGCTGATCAAGTGGTTCCCCGACCGGCCCGGCATGGCCACCGGCATCGCCATCATGGGCTTCGGCGGCGGCGCGCTGATCGCCTCTCCCTGGTCCGCGCAGATGCTGGAGTCCTTCGGGGCCGACAGCTCCGGCATCGCCCTCGCCTTCCTCGTGCACGGACTGGCGTACGCCGTCTTCATGCTGCTCGGCGTGCTCCTCGTGCGGGTGCCCCGCGCGCCCGCGTCGGCGGCCGGCCGGCCCGCCCCGTCGGCCGGCGTCCAGGTGTCGGCGCGCTCCGCGGTGCGGACCCCGCAGTTCTGGTGCCTGTGGATCGTGCTCTGCATGAACGTCACCGCGGGCATCGGCATCCTGGAGAAGGCCGCCCCGATGATCACGGACTTCTTCGCCGACACCTCCGCGCCGGTCTCCGCGACGGCCGCCGCCGGGTTCGTCGCCCTGCTGTCGGCGGCCAACATGGCCGGCCGGATCGGCTGGTCCTCCGCCTCCGACCTGATCGGACGCAAGAACATCTACCGCGTCTACCTCGGCGTCGGCGCCCTGATGTACGCGCTCATCGCCCTGTTCGGCGACGCCTCCAAGCCGCTGTTCGTGCTCGCCGCCCTGGTGATCCTCTCCTTCTACGGCGGCGGCTTCGCGACGGCCCCCGCCTATCTGAAGGACCTCTTCGGCACCTACCAGGTCGGCGCTATCCACGGCCGGCTGCTCACCGCCTGGTCCACGGCCGGGGTCCTCGGACCGCTGATCGTGAACTGGATCGCCGACCGGCAGGAGGAGGCCGGGCGGCACGGCTCGTCCCTGTACGGGCTGTCCCTGGTCATCATGATCGGCCTGCTCGTCGTGGGGTTCGCCGCCAACGAACTGGTACGCCCCGTCCACCCCCGCCACCACGTCACCGCCCCGGACCCCGAGGAGAGCGCCGATGTCGCCCGACAGCAGTGAGCGCCCGCCCGCCCGGCGCCCCCTGATCGCATTCGCCTGGCTCTGGGTGGGGGCGCCGCTCGCCTACGGGCTGTACGAGCTGGTACGGAAGGCCACGCAGTTGTTCACGGGGTGAGCCCGCCGGGCGGTGACGGGCGGTGGCGGGCGTGTCCGGGGCGAACCCGCCGGACGGCGGCCGGTGTGCACGGGCCCGGCTTCGGACGGCGGCGGGTGTCCGCCGGTCCGGCCCGCCGGACGTGCCGGTGACGGAAGCCGACAAGGGGGGCTTCCGTTTCCTGTCGCATCACCTGCCGCCGTACCCGCGAGTCACTGATCAGACTGGTGGACCCGCTACCGCATGCACCTAGGGGTTCACCATGCACGGCTCGCGCATCACCGGGCTCGGCCACCACCAGCCCGCCCGCGTCCTCACCAACGAGGACCTGGCGGGCCTGGTGGACACCAGCGACGAGTGGATCACCAGCCGGGTGGGCATCCGCACCCGCCGGATCGCCGGCCCCGACGAGCCGGTCGACGACCTGGCCGCGCGCGCCGCCGCCAAGGCGCTCGCGGCGGCCGGGGCCACCCCCGCCGACGTCGACCTGGTGCTGGTCGCCACGTCCACCGCCATCGACCGCTCCCCGAACACCGCCGCCCGCGTCGCCGCCCGGCTCGGCATGGGGAGCCCCGCCACGATGGACCTGAACGTCGTGTGCGCCGGCTTCACCCACGCCCTGGCCACCGCCGACCACGCCGTCCGCGCGGGCGCCGCCCGCCGCGCCCTGGTCATAGGCGCCGACAAGATGTCCGAGGTCACCGACTGGACCGACCGCACCACCTGCGTGCTGGTCGGCGACGGCGCGGGCGCCGCCGTCGTCGAACCCTGCGCGGCCGGCGAGGAACCCGGCATCGGGCCCGTCCTGTGGGGATCGGTGCCCGAGATGGGGCACGCCGTGCGGATCGAGGGCACCCCGCCGCGCTTCGCCCAGGAGGGCCAGAGCGTCTACCGCTGGGCGACCACCCGGCTGCCCGCCATCGCCCGCGGGGTGTGCGAACGGGCCGGGGTGGAGCCCGCCGCCCTCGCCGCCGTCGTCCTGCACCAGGCCAACCTGCGCATCATCGAGCCGCTGGCCGAACGGATCGGCGCCGTCGACGCGGTGGTCGCCCGGGATGTCACCGAGTCCGGCAACACCTCGGCAGCCAGCATCCCCCTCGCCCTGGCCAAGCTGGCCGAACGCGGCGAGATCGGCAGCGGCGACCCCGTCCTGCTGTTCGGCTTCGGCGGGAACCTGTCCTACGCCGGGCAGGTCGTGCGCTGCCCCTGACCCGCCCCGGACCGCCCCTGACCCCGGACGTTCTCCCCGAACCGTAGACTGTAGACGAAAGACAATTGATACTTTCTTTACTGTCTTTACCTCTCCACTGTCTCCACCGTCTTCGCTTCGTCCGCCTAGGGGGCCGCGATGTTGTCGACAGGACTGCCGCACGGGGCGGTGCCCAGGCTCGAACGCCCGGGGCCGCTGCGCGACCGCGTCTACGAGGCGCTGCTCGAACTCATCACCACCCGCGCCCTGCGCCCCGGCCAGCACCTCGTCGAGAGCGAACTCGCCGGTCACCTCGGCGTCTCCCGGCAGCCGGTGCGCGAGGCACTCCAGCGGCTGAACACCGAGGGCTGGGTCGATCTGCGCCCCGCCCAGGGCGCGTTCGTGCACGAGCCCACGGAGGAGGAGGCCGACCAGCTGCTCACCGTCCGTACGCTGCTGGAGGCCGAGGCGGCCCGGCTCGCCGCGGCCCACGCGGGCGGCGCGGGCGTCACCGCGCTGGAAGAGCTGTGCGCCGAGGGGGAGCGGGCGGTCGCCGCCGACGACGTGGACGCCGCCGTCACCCTGAACGCCCGCTTCCACGCCAAGGTGATGGAACTGGCCGGCAACGCGGTCCTCGCCGAACTCGCCGCCCAGGTCGACCGCCGGGTGCGCTGGTACTACACGCCGATCGCCCGGCAGCGCGGCCGGGAGTCCTGGACCGAGCACCGGGCGATGATCGCCGCGATCCGCGACCGCGACGAGCAGCGCGCGACCCGGCTGATGCGCGAGCACACCGAGCACACCCGGCGGTCGTACCACGCGCGCGGCACGTCCTGAACGTCCGCATCCGCACCGCCCTTTGTCCTGTGAGTGGAGAAAGTCGGCGGTAATTCCCGCACAGCTTCTTCCCAGGTTCGGCAGCCGCTGCTACGTTCCCTTCGAAAGCACAGCAGCGCGCAGCCGATCGGGGCGGGGAGGGGCTTGTGAGACGTATGACCGCACGGCCCGCCAACGCCCACCAGGCCCGGCTGCTCAGACTGCTCCGTGACGGCGGCCCCAACTCCCGTGCCCAGCTCGGCGACCAGGTCGACCTGTCCCGGTCGAAGCTGGCCGTGGAGGTGGACCGGCTGCTGGAGACGGGGCTGGCCGTGGCCGACGGACTCGCCGCCTCCCGGGGCGGGCGCCGCAGCCACAACATCCGGCTCAACCCGGAGCTGCGGTTCCTCGGCGTGGACATCGGCGCGACCTCGGTCGACGTCGCCGTCACCAACGCCGAGCTGGAGATCCTCGGACACATCAACCAGGCCATGGACGTCCGCGAGGGACCCGTCGCGGTCTTCGAGCAGGTGCTGGCCATGGCCGCGAAACTGCGGGCCTCGGGACTGGCGGAGGGCTTCGACGGCGCCGGCATCGGCGTCCCCGGGCCGGTCCGCTTCCCCGAGGGCGTCCCCGTGGCCCCGCCGATCATGCCGGGCTGGGACGGCTTCCCGGTCCGGGAGGCGCTCAGCCAGGACCTCGGCTGCCCCGTCATGGTCGACAACGACGTGAACCTGATGGCGCTGGGGGAGCAGCACGCGGGCGTCGCCCGTACCGTGCACGACTTCCTCGTCGTCAAGATCGGCACCGGCATCGGCTGCGGCATCGTCGTCGGCGGCGAGGTCTACCGCGGGACGACGGGCAGCGCGGGCGACATCGGCCACATCCAGGTGGTGCCCGAGGGCCGCCCCTGCGCCTGCGGCAACCGGGGCTGCCTGGAGGCCCACTTCAGCGGCGCGGCCCTGGCCCGCGACGCCGAGGAGGCCGCCCAGCAGGGCCGGTCCGCCGAACTCGCCGCCCGCCTGGAGGCGGGCGGAAGCCTGGGCGCCGCCGACGTCGCCGCCGCCGCGGCCGCCGGGGACGCCACCGCCCTCGACCTGATCCGCGAGGGCGGCGACCGCACCGGCCAGGTCATCGCCGGCCTGGTCAGCTTCTTCAACCCCGGCCTGGTGGTGATCGGCGGCGGGGTCACCGGCCTCGGCCACACCCTGCTCGCCGCGATCCGCACCCAGGTCTACCGCCAGTCGCTGCCCCTGGCGACCGGCAACCTGCCCATCGTGCTCGGGGAGCTGGGCCCCACCGCCGGAGTCATCGGCGCCGCCCGGCTCATCAGCGACCACCTGTTCTCACCCGCGTAACACCCCGCCGCTCGCACCCCTTTTCCGTACAGCGCGTCGCTCCGCCCTGCCCTGACACCGGCCCGCACGCCCGCCGAGGGGACCTCATGGCACCAGAACCACCGCTGCTCAGCATGTCCGGCATCACCAAGTCCTTCCCCGGAGTCCGGGCCCTGGACGGCGTCGACCTCGACGTCCAGGCCGGCGAGGTGCACTGCCTGCTCGGCCAGAACGGGGCCGGCAAGTCCACCCTCATCAAGGTGCTGGCCGGCGCCCACCAGCCCGACACCGGAACCATCCGCTGGCGCGGCGAGGAGGTCGTGCTGCGCTCACCGATCGCCGCGATGCGCCGCGGCATCGCCACCATCTACCAGGAACTCGACCTCGTCGAGCACCTGTCGGTCGCGGAGAACGTCCACCTCGGCCACGAGCCGGTCGGCGCCGGCTTCGTCGTCCGCTCCAAGGCCGCCCGCGCCACGACCGCCGCCCTGCTCGCCCGCCTCGGCCACCCCGAGATCGACCCCGGCCGCCTGGTCGGCGAACTGCCCGCGGCACAGCGGCAGATCGTCTCCATGGCACGGGCGCTCTCCCACGACGTACGGCTCATCGTCATGGACGAGCCGTCCGCCGCCCTCGACCCCGACGAGGTCGACAACCTCTTCCGCATCGTCGGCGACCTCACCGCCGCCGGTGTCGCCGTCGTCTACATCTCGCACCGCCTGGAGGAGATCCGCCGCATCGGCGACCGGGTCACCGTCCTCAAGGACGGCCGCGCCGTCGCCCGCGGACTGCCCGCCAAGTCCACCCCGACCCGCGAGGTCGTGGCCCTGATGACCGGCCGCGACGTCGCCTACGTCTTCCCGGAGCGCCCGGCCGCCGCCCCCGCCGGCGAACCCGTGCTCAGCGTGCGGGGACTGGCCCGCGAGGGCGAGTTCGGCGCCCTCGACCTCGACGTCCGCCCCGGGGAGATCGTCGGCCTCGCCGGACTGGTCGGCTCCGGCCGCTCGGAGATCCTGGAGACCGTCTACGGCGCCCGCAGACCGACCGCGGGACAGGTACGGGTCGACGGACGCCCGCTCCGGCCCGGCAGCGTCCGGGCCGCCGTCCGGGCCGGCCTCGGACTCGCCCCCGAGGAACGCAAGGCGCAGGCCCTGCTGATGCTGGAGTCCGTCACCCGCAACGTCTCGGTCTCCTCGATGTCCCGCTTCGCGCGCGGCGGCTGGATCGACCGCGCCGCCGAACGGGGCGCCGCCCGCGCCGCCGTCCGCGAGCTGTCGCTGCGCCCCGACAACCCGGACGTGCCCGTGCGCACCCTGTCCGGCGGCAACCAGCAGAAGGCCGTCCTCGCCCGCTGGCTGCTGCGCGGCTGCCGGGTCCTGCTCCTGGACGAACCCACCCGCGGCGTCGACGTCGGCGCCCGCGCCGAGCTGTACGCGGTCGTGCGGCGCCTCGCCGACGAGGGGCTGGCGGTGCTGCTGGTGTCCAGCGAGGTGCCCGAGGTGCTCGGCCTCGCCGACCGGGTCCTCGTCCTGCGCGAGGGACGGGTCGTGCACGAGGCGCCCGCCCGCGAACTCGACGAACACCGCGTACTCGACCTCGTCATGGAAGGGAGCCCGGCAGCATGACGCAGCACATGTCCCCGCCCCGGGACGGCACCGGAAAGGCGCCCGCCGCCGACGGGCCGCCCGCCTGGAAGGGCGTGCTCGCCCGCGCCGACGTCCGCATCCTCTCCCTGCTCGGCGTGCTCGCCGTGCTGGTCCTGATCGGCGGCGTCACCAAGCCCGACGAGTTCCTCGACACCCGCAACCTGCAACTCGTCCTCACCCAGGCGTCCGTGATCGGCGTCGTCACCGTCGGCATGACCTTCGTCATCATGTCCGGCGGCATCGACCTCTCCGTCGGCGCGATCGTCGCCCTCGCCTCGGTGTGGGCGACGACGGTCGCCACCCAGGAGTACGGATTCCTCGGCATCCTGTTCACCGCCGTGGTGGTCGGCGTCGGCTGCGGACTGGTCAACGGGGTCCTCATCGCCTACGGCGCGATGGTCCCGTTCATCGCCACCCTCGCCATGCTCGCCTCCGCCCGCGGCCTGGCCCTCCAGATCACCGACGGGCAGACCCAGGTCGTCACCGTCTCCGGCGTGCTCGACCTCGGCGAGCGCGACGCCTACGTCCTCGGCGTACCGCCGCTGGTGCTGGTCTTCGCCGCCGTCACCGTCATCGGCTGGCTGGTGCTCAACCGCACCACCTTCGGCCGCCGCACCGTCGCCGTCGGCGGCAACGCCGAGGCCGCCCGGCTGGCCGGCATCGACGTCCGCCGCCAGCGCCTCTACCTCTACCTGCTGTCCGGCCTGTGCTGCGGCATCGCCGCCTTCCTGCTGATCGTCCTGTCCGGCTCCGGCCAGAACACCAACGGCAACCTCTACGAACTCGACGCCATCGCCGCCGCGATCATCGGCGGGACGCTGCTCAGCGGCGGACGCGGCACCATCGTCGGCTCCGTGCTCGGCGTCCTGATCTTCACCACGATCACCAACATCTTCGCCCTGAACAACCTGCAGAGCGACGTCCAGCAGATCGCCAAGGGAGCGATCATCGTCGCCGCCGTGCTGGTCCAGCGCCGTACCGCGAGCACGCCTTGAGGAAAGGGTCGACCGTCATGCCAGAGCACACGCCATTCGCGAGCCGCAGAGGGCTGCTCTTCGGAGCCGCCGCCGTGTCCGCCGGTGCCTTCCTCACCGGGTGCACCAGCAACGAGTCCGACGACGGCGCAGGCGGGGCGGAGACCGACACCCGCCCCGCCGCCGCCGACAAGCCCGGCAAGCAGGTCACCATCGGCTACGCGGGACCGCTCGCCGACCACGGCTGGCTCAACGCCATCAACGACCAGGCCAAGGGCCGCGCCGAGAAGTACTCCGACGTGACCCTGGAGGTCACCGAGGGCTCCAACGACACCGCCCAGCAGATCGGCCAGATCGAGACCCTCATCAACAAGAAGGTCGACGTCCTGGTGGTGCTGCCCGCCGACGGCAAGGCCCTCACCCAGGTCGGGCTGAAGGCCATGCGGGCCGGGATACCCGTGGTCAACCTCGACCGCGTCTTCAACACCCCGCAGGCCTACCGCTGCTGGGTCGGCGGCGACAACTACGGCATGGGCCTCAACGCCGGGCACTACATCGGCGAGAAACTCAAGGACAGGCCCGACGCCCGGGTCATCGAGCTGGCCGGCATCGACAACCTCGAACTGACCCGGCAGCGCACCAAGGGCTTCGACGACGCCCTGAAGAACTACCCCAACATCAAGAAGGTCGCCCGCCAGGCCGCCGACTTCACCGTCGAGTCCGGCCAGGCCAAGATGGCCCAGCTCCTCCAGGCCCAGTCGAAGTTCGACGCCCTGTGGAACCACGACGACGACCAGGGCGTGGGCGCCCTGCGCGCCATCGAACAGGCCGGCCGCGACGACTTCCTGATGGTCGGCGGCGCGGGCGCGCTCTCCGCGTTCCAGGCGATCAAGCAGGACAACGGAGTGCTCAAGGCGACCGTCCTCTACCCGCCGACCATGGCGGCCTCCGCGATCGACCTCGCCCGCGCGCTGGGCCAGGGCAAGGGCATCAGCGGTCTCGCCGAGTACGAGATCCCCGCCCACGTCACGCTCTACTCCGCCGTGATCGACAAGGAGAACGTCGACCAGTACATGTCCACCGGTTTCAAGTGACCGGCCGGCGTTCCGCCCCGGGGTCCTGACCAGCCCCGGGGCGGCGACCGGCCGTACCGCGCCACCATCATGAGGAGGACGTACGCATGGGACAGCCGCAAGCGCCCGAGGGGGCCGGGGCGGGAACAGCAGGTACGGCGCCCGTGGCCGGCGAGGCCACGACCACGGGAGTGTCCGTCACCCGACCGCCCCTGCGGGTCGGCATGATCGGCTACGCCTTCATGGGGGCCGCCCACTCCCAGGGCTGGCGCACCGCGGGCCGCGTCTTCGACCTGCCGCTCAACCCCGTACTGGCCGCGATCTGCGGGCGGGACGCCGACGCCGTCCGCACCGCCGCCGGCCGGCACGGCTGGGCCACCGCCGAGACCGACTGGCGCGCCCTGGTCGAACGGGACGACATCGACCTCGTCGACATCTGCACCCCCGGTGACAGCCACGCCGAGATCGCGCTCGCCGCGCTCGCCGCCGGCAAACACGTCCTGTGCGAGAAACCGCTGGCCAACACGGTCGCCGAGGCCGAGGCCATGACCCGTGCCGCCCACCTGGCCGGGGCCCGCGGCCAGGTGGCGATGGTCGGCTTCAACTACCGCCGGGTCCCCGCCACCGCGCTCGCCCGGCGGATGGTGGCCGAGGGCCGCATCGGCCGGCTGCGGCACGTGCGCGTCGCCTACCTCCAGGACTGGCTCACCGACCCGGCCGCGCCGCTGACCTGGCGGCTGCGCCGGGAACACGCCGGCTCCGGCGCCCTCGGCGACCTCGGCGCGCACATCGTGGACCTCGCCCAGTACCTCACGGGTGAGCGGCTGGCCGGCGTCTCCGCCCTCACCGAGACCTTCGTACGGCACCGGCCGCTGCCCGCCGGGGACACCCACGGCCTGACCGCCGCGTCGGCCGGCGGCACCACGGGCGAGGTCACCGTCGACGACGCCGCCGTCTTCACCGGCCGCTTCCCCTCCGGCGCCCTCGCCTCCTTCGAGGCCACCCGGTACGCCACCGGCCGCAAGAACGCCCTGCGCATCGAACTCAACGGCGAGCGCGGCTCCCTCGCCTTCGACCTGGAACGCCTCAACGAGCTGACGTACCACGACGGCACGGAACCGGGCGAGCACGCCGGCTTCCGCCGCATCCTCGTCACCGAACCCGGACATCCCTACCTGGACGCCTGGTGGCCGCCCGGCCACGGCCTCGGCTACGAGCACACCTTCGT
Organism: Streptomyces griseoviridis; assembly: GCA_014649155.1. Lineage (GTDB taxonomy): Bacteria > Actinomycetota > Actinomycetes > Streptomycetales > Streptomycetaceae > Streptomyces > Streptomyces griseoviridis. Next base: position 201,104 of record BMSM01000008.1, read on the forward strand.
CCACCAGGCCCGCGACCTCGTCCACGCCGTCGCCGGGGGCCGCGCCCCGGAGCCGTCCTTCGCCGACGGCCTCCAGGTGCAGCGGGTGCTCGCGGCCGTGGAGGAGAGCGCCGAGAAGAACTCCGTCTACACCCCGATCGCCCCCTGAGGAGGCTGGCAGCGACATGCCGCGCGACTTCACACTCTTCACCGGCCAGTGGGCGGACCTGCCTCTGGAGGAGGTCTGCCGACTCGCCCGCGACTTCGGCTACGACGGCCTCGAACTCGCCTGCTGGGGCGACCACTTCGAGGTCGACAGGGCCCTAGCCGACCCCGCCTACGTCGACTCCCGCCACCAGCTCCTCGACACGTACGGCCTGAAGTGCCGGGCCGTCTCCAACCACCTGGTCGGCCAGGCCGTCTGCGACGCCATCATCGACGAACGCCACCAGGCCATCCTGCCCGCCCGGATCTGGGGCGACGGCGACGCGGAAGGCGTACGGCAGCGGGCCGCCGCCGAGATGAAGGACACCGCGCGGGCCGCCCGCCGGCTCGGCGTCGACACCGTCATCGGCTTCACCGGCTCCGCGATCTGGCACCTCGTCGCCATGTTCCCGCCCGCTCCCGAGGCGATGATCGAACGCGGCTACCAGGACTTCGCCGACCGCTGGAACCCGATTCTGGACGTCTTCGACGCCGAGGGCGTCCGCTTCGCCCACGAGGTCCACCCCAGCGAGATCGCCTACGACTACTGGACCACCCACCGAGCCCTGGAGGCCATCGGCCACCGCCCCGCCTTCGGCCTCAACTTCGACCCCTCCCACTTCGTCTGGCAGGACCTCGACCCGGTCGGCTTCCTGTGGGACTTCCGCGACCGGATCTACCACGTCGACTGCAAGGAGGCCCGCAAACGCCTCGACGGCCGCAACGGCCGCCTCGGCTCCCACCTGCCCTGGGGCGACCCCCGGCGCGGCTGGGACTTCGTCTCCGCCGGCCACGGCGACGTCCCCTGGGAGGACGTCTTCCGCATGCTGCGCTCCATCGGCTACGACGGTCCCGTCTCCGTCGAGTGGGAGGACGCCGGCATGGACCGCCTCCAGGGCGCCCCCGAGGCCCTGGCCCGTCTGAAGACCTACGACTTCGAGCCGCCCAGCGCGTCCTTCGACGCGGCGTTCAGCAGCTGAGCGCCGCGGCTCGGCACACCTCCGGGGTGACGGCGCACCCCGGCGCCCGCACCGCACCTCCTCACCGGCACGCCTTCGCACCCCATCCCGTACGGCCCACCCGTTCCCGGAGGGATTCCCGTGCACAGAACCAGAGTCACCCGTGTCAGGAGAACCGGACTCCGCACCGCCCTCGCCCTCTTCACCGGCATGCTGCTGGCCGTCGGCACCCCCGCCGGCGTGGCCGGCGCCCAGCCCGCCACCGCGGCGAAGGACGCCCCGGCCGCCGCGGCCGAAGGGCAGTTCCAGCAGGTGCCCCTCGCCAAGGGCGAGCCCGAGATGGGCGAGCCCATGTCGCTCGCCGTGCTCCCGGACCGCAGCGTCCTGCACACCGCCCGCGACGGCACACTCCGCCTCACCGACCAGGGCGGTGTCACCAAGGTCGCCGGCAAGATCCCCGTCTACAGCCACGACGAGGAGGGCCTCCAGGGCGTCGGCATCGACCCGGACTTCGAGCACAACCGGGCGATCTACCTCTACTACGCCCCGCCGCTGGACACCCCCGCCGGGGACGCCCCGGAGAACGGCACCGCCGCCGACTTCGCCACGTTCGACGGCGTCAACCGGCTCTCCCGGTTCGTCCTCAACCCCAACGGCACCCTGGACCTGGCCAGCGAGAAGAAGGTCCTGGACGTCGCGGCCTCGCGCGGCACCTGCTGTCACGTCGGCGGTGACATCGACTTCGACGCCGACGGCAACCTCTACCTCTCCACCGGCGACGACTCCAACCCCTTCGCCTCCGACGGCTACACCCCGATCGACGAGCGCCCCGACCGCAACCCGGCCTTCGACGCCCGCCGCAGCGCCGGCAACACCAACGACCTGCGCGGCAAGATCCTCCGCATCAAGGTCGCCGAGGACGGCTCGTACACCATCCCCGAGGGCAACCTCTTCGCCCCCGGCACCGAGAAGACCCGCCCCGAGATCTACGCGATGGGCTTCCGCAACCCGTTCCGGATCAGCGTCGACGACAAGACCGGCGTCGTCTACGTCGGCGACTACGGCCCCGACGCGGGCGCCGCCGACCCGGAACGGGGCCCGGCCGGACAGGTCGAGTTCGCCAAGGTGACCGAGGCCGCCAACTTCGGCTGGCCGTTCTGCACCGGCGACAACGACCCGTACGTCGACTACGACTTCGCCACCGGCACCTCCGGCGAGCCCTTCGACTGCGCCGCCCCGGAGAACACCTCCCCGCACAACACCGGCCTGGTCGACCTGCCGCCCGCGCAGGCCGCCTGGATCCCGTACGACGGCGGCTCGGTACCCGAGTTCGGCACCGGCTCGGAGTCCCCGATGGCCGGCCCGGTCTACCGCTACGACCCCGGCCTCGACTCCGAGGTGAAGTTCCCCGAGGAGTACGACGGAGACTTCTTCGCGGGTGAGTTCGGCCGCCAGTGGATCAAGCGGATCGAGCAGAACGGTGACGGGTCCGTCGCGTCGATCAACGACTTCCCGTGGACCGGCACCCAGATCATGGACATGGAGTTCGGCCCCGACGGCGCGCTCTACGTCCTCGACTACGGCCTCTCCTGGTTCCAGGGCGACGACGACTCCGCGCTGTACCGGATCGAGAGCGCCGAGGACGGCTTCTCCCCGATCGCCGAGGTGAGCGCCGACCGGACCTCCGGCGCGGCCGGCCTCCGGGTCAGGTTCACCGGCTCCGCCACGGACGCCGACTCCCCGGACCTCACCTACAGCTGGGACTTCGGCGACGGCACCAAGGGCACCGGGCTCACCCCCACCCACCGCTACAAGAAGGCGGGCACCTACAGCGCGACCTTCACCGCCAAGGACCCCGAGGGCAACACCGGCACCGCCGGCGTCCGCATCGTGGTCGGCAACACCGAACCCACGGTGAAGATCGACATACCCGGGAACGGCACCCTGGCCGCCTTCGGTGAACCCGTCCCCTTCAAGGTGACGGTGACCGACCCCGAGGAGAGCGTCGACTGCTCCAGGGTCAAGGTCGCCTACAGCCTCGGACACGACAACCACGCCCACGAGCTGACCAGCGAGACGGGCTGTGAGGGCACCCTGAAACCGCCCGCCGGGGACGGCGGACACGACCCCAACGCCAACATCTACGGCGTCGTCGGCGCCAGCTACACCGACGGCGGCGGAGGCGGCCAGGAGGCGCTGACCGGCACCGCCCGCACCGTCCTCCAGCCGCTGCACCGCCAGGCCGAGCACTTCACCACCCAGCAGGGCGTCTCCGTCATCGACAAGACCGGCGCCAACGGCGGCAAGACCGTCGGCGACGTCCACGACGGCGACTGGATCTCCTTCAGCCCGTACCGGTTCGACGGCCAGAGGAAGCTGACCGTCCGGGCCTCCTCCGGCGGCGCCGGCGGCTTCGTCGAACTGCGCACCGGCTCGCCCACCGGACCGCTGCACGGCTCGGCGTACATCCCGCCGACCGGAAGCTGGGAGACGTTCCAGGACGTCGACGTGCCGTTGCGGGCCCTGCCCAAGAAGACCACCGACATCTACCTGGTCTTCCGGGGCGGCGACGGCGCGCTCTTCGACATCGACGACTTCGAGTTCTCCAAGGAGCCCTTCACCGACGGCAAGAAGGTCCTGGTCTTCTCCCGGACCGCCGGCTTCCGCCACGACTCCATCCCGGCGGGCATCGCCGCCCTGAAGGAACTGGGCGCCCCGGCCGGCATCACCGTCACCGCCACCGAGGAGGCCGGGCAGTTCACCACGGCCAACCTCGCCAAGTACGACGCGGTCGCCTTCCTCTCCACCACCGGCGACGTCCTCGACGCCGGGCAGCAGGCCGCGTTCGAGAACTACATCAAGAACGGCGGCGGCTACCTCGGCGTCCACGCCGCCGCCGACACCGAGTACGACTGGTCGTTCTACGGCGGACTGGTCGGCGCCTACTTCGACTCGCACCCGGCCCAGCAGAAGGCCACCGTCCGCGTCGAGGACCACGACCACCCCGCCACCGCGCACCTCGGCGACACCTGGGAGCGCACCGACGAGTGGTACAACTACCGTGCCAACCCGCGTGAGAGGGCCAAGGTCCTCGCCACCCTCGACGAGACCACCTACCAGGGCGGCACCATGAAGGGCGACCACCCCATCGCCTGGTGCCAGGCGTACCAGGGCGGCCGTTCCTTCTACACCGGCCTGGGCCACACCAAGGAGTCCTACACCGACGAGGCCTTCCGGGGCCACCTGCTCGGCGGCCTCCAGTACGCCACCGGCCAGGTCAAGGCGGACTGCAGACCGGACAAGGGCTACCGGAAGATCTTCAACGGGCAGACCCTGGACGGCTGGAAGCAGGCCGGCCCCGGCACGTTCGACGTCAAGGACGGCACCCTGGAGTCCAACGGCGGCATGGGCCTGCTCTGGTACCAGGCCAAGGAGCTGAAGTCGTACTCGCTCACGCTCGACTGGAAGATGCGCGGTGACGACAACTCCGGGATCTTCGTGGGCTTCCCCGCCTCCGACGACCCCTGGTCCGCGGTGGACAAGGGCTACGAGATCCAGATCGACGCCACGGACGCCGCCGACCGCACCACGGGCGCCGTCTACTCCTTCAAGTCGGCGAACATCAAGGCCCGTGACCAGGTGCTCCGCCCGCCCGGCCAGTGGAACTCCTACGAGATCAAGGTCCAGGGCGAACGCCTCCAGGTGTTCCTCAACGGAGTCAAGATCAACGACTTCACCAACAAGGACCCCGAGCGGAGCCTGACCGACGGCTATATAGGTCTCCAGAACCACGGTGCGGCCGACAAGGTCTCCTTCCGGGACATCCAGCTGAAGGAGCTGCCCTCCTAGCCCGCCCGGGCCCACCAGACGGCGGCGGGCGGGGGACGCCGGACCCCCGCCCGCCGTCACCCCTCCAGCTCCTCCGGGGCCGCCCCGGTTCCGGTGAGGGGGCCGTCTCCGGTCCGGCCGGGACTCATCCCGGTCCCGGCGAGGGGGCCGCTTTCGGCCCGGCCGAAGATCCCTTCCGGTTCCGGCGAGGGCTCCGGTGCGGACCGGCCGGGGTCCCTCCTGGTACCGCCGGGGGACTTCCCGCCGGTCCGGCGATGCGGCTCCCGTTCTTCCGGCGCACGGCCCGGTGACCCCGGGGCTCCACCCCGACGCGCTCGACAAGGAGGCTGCCCATGTCCGCGTCCCCTTCCGTTCCCGCTTCCGCATCCGCATCCGCATCGGCGTCCGCATCCGCATCCGCGTCCGCTCCCGATTCCGTGTCCTCCGCCGCCGCCCGCACGGGTGTCTGGCTGATCGGCGCCCGCGGCTCCGTCGCCACCACCGTCGTGGCGGGCTGCGCCGCCCTCACCGCCGGACTGCACGCCCCGACGGGCATGGTGACCGAGACCCCCCACTTCGCCGGCACCGGACTCCCCGCCCTGTCCTCCCTCGTCTTCGGCGGCCACGACACCGTGGACTGCCCCCTTCCCAAACGAGCCGAGGCCCTGGCCGCCGGGGGAGTGCTGCCCCCTGGCCTCCCCGCCGCCGTCACCGCCGAACTCGCCGCCGCCGAACGGGAGATCCGTCCCGGCGGCCCCCTGCCCGGCGACACCCGGTCCGCCGAGGACCTCGTCACGGCCTTCGCCGCCGACATCCGCGCCTTCGCACGCCGCTCGGGCGTGGCCCGGACGGTGGTCGTCAACGTGGCCTCCACGGAGCCGCTCGCCAGGGGCCGTGACCTCCCGCCCAGCTCCCTCTACGCGGCGGCGGCCCTGCGCGCCGGCTGTCCGTACGTCAACTTCACCCCCTCCACCGGTCTGCACCACCCGTCCCTGACCGCCGAGGCGGCGGCACACGCCCTGCCGTACGCCGGCCGTGACGGCAAGACCGGCCAGACCCTGCTGCGCTCGGTGCTGGGCCCGATGTTCGCCCAGCGTGCGCTCACCGTCCGGGCCTGGTCCGGCACCAACCTGCTCGGCGGCGGCGACGGTGCCGCCCTCGCCGACCCGGCCGCCGCCGCGGCGAAGAACGCCGGCAAGGAGCGCGTCCTCCACGACACCCTCGGCACCACCGTCGAGGGCGAGGTCCACATCGACGACGTCCCCGCGCTCGGCGACTTCAAGACCGCCTGGGACCACATCGCCTTCGACGGCTTCCTCGGCACCCGTGTGATCCTCCAGACCATCTGGCAGGGCTGCGACTCCGCGCTCGCCGCACCCCTTGTCCTGGACCTGGCCCGCCTGACCGCCCGCGCCCATGAGGCGGGCCTCACCGGCCCCCTGCGCGAGCTGGGCTTCTACTTCAAGGACCCGGTGGGGGACGGGCCGTCCGGCCTGAGCGAGCAGTACGCCGAACTGCTCGGCCTCGCCGACCGGTTGCGGGCCCGGTCCGCGGACGCCGCGGCGGCCGACGCGGGGGAGCGCCCGTGACCCGCCCGGCCGGCCCCGGCCCCCGCCTGCTCGCCTGGACCGAACTCCTCCGCCTGCCCGCCCTGTTCACCGTCCCCGGCGACGCCCTGGCCGGTGCCGCGGCGGCCGGCGCCCGCCCCGGACGCCGCACGCTGCTCGCCATCGGTTCCTCCCTCTGCCTGTACGAGGCCGGCATGGTCCTCAACGACTGGGCCGACCGCGCCGAGGACGCCGCCGAACGCCCCCACCGTCCCCTCCCGTCCGGCCGCGTCCACCCCGCCGCCGCCCTCACCGCCGCGTGCGCCCTCACCGGCGCCGGGCTGGCCCTCGCCGCCCGCGCCGGCCGTCCCGCCCTCGGCGTGGCCGTGCCCCTGGCGGCGACCGTCTGGGCCTACGACCTCGCCCTGAAGCACACCCCCGCCGGTCCGGTGGCGATGGCCGGGGCCCGCGCCCTGGACCTGCTCCTGGGCGCCGCCGGCACGGGCCGGGTCCGCCCGGCGCTGTCCTCGGCGGCGCTGCTCGGCACCCACACCCTCGCGGTGACGTCCGTGTCCCGGCGGGAGACGACCGGCGGTTCGGCCCTGGCGCCGCTCGCGGCCCTCGCCACCACCGCCGCGCTGGCCGCGTCGGTGGCCCGGCGCCGCGTCCGACTCCCGGCAGGCCGACGGGAAGCAGCCTCCCGCGGCCTGCCGGGTCCCACGCGCCCGGATCTGACCGGAACGCCGGCGGCACCCGGGCCGACGCCGCCCGGACGCGTGCTCGCGCCCGGCCCGCCCCGGTCCACCCCGCCGGGCTCCGCCCTGTCGCGGGCGGCGGCGACCCGACCCGTGCCACCCCGGCCCACACCCTCCGCCCCCACGCCCTGCGCCCCCACCCCGCCACCCACCGCCACGCGGATCACCACCTCCCTCGCCGCCGCCTACGCGGCCACCGCGGCCCGCCCCTACCTGCACGCCGCCCTCAATCCCTCGCCCCCGCTCACCCAACGCGCCGTCGGCGCCGGTATCCGGGCCACGATCCCCCTCCAGGCCGCCCTCGCCGCCCGCTCCGGCGCGAGCGCCCTGGGTCTGCTGGTCGCGGGCCTCGCGCCGCTGGGCCGGCGCTTCGCGAGGAAGGTGAGCATCACATGACGCCCCCCGCCCCCCGGGGCACGGCCCTCGCCCCCCTCCGCTTCGGCTACGGCACCAACGGCCTCGCCGACCTCCGCCTGGACGACGCTCTCGCTCTCCTCGCGGACCTCGGCTACACCGGGGTCGGGCTCACCCTCGACCACATGCACCTCGACCCGCTCGCCCCGGACCTGGCCGCCCGCACCCGCCGGACCGCGCACCGGCTCGACGCGCTCGGCCTGGGCGTCACCGTCGAGACCGGCGCCCGCTACGTCCTCGACCCGCGCCGCAAACACGGCCCCTCCCTCCTCGACCCCGACCCCGACGCCCGCGCCCGCCGCGTCGGCCTGCTGCGCACGGCCGTACGGATCGCCGCCGACCTCGGGGCGCACGCCGTCCACTGCTTCAGCGGAACCGTCCCGGAAGGCACCGCCCCCGAAGGCATCCGCACCACGACGGCATGGCACCGGCTGACCGGCGCCCTCGCCCCGGTCGTGGAGGCGGCCGGCGCCGCCGGCGTCCCGCTGGCCGTCGAACCCGAACCGGGGCACCTCGTCGCCACCCTGGCCGACTTCCACCACCTGCGTCGCGCCCTCGGCGACCCCGAGCCCCTCGGTCTCACCCTGGACATCGGTCACTGCCAGTGCCTGGAACCCCTCCCTCCCGCCGACTGCGTACGCGCCGCCGCCCCCTGGCTGCGGCACGTCCAGATCGAGGACATGCGACGCGGCGTCCATGAACACCTCCCCTTCGGTACGGGCGAGATCGACTTCCCGCCCGTCCTCGCGGCCCTCGCCGCCACCGGCTACCAGGGCCTGACCGTCGTCGAACTGCCCCGCCACTCCCACGCCGGACCCCACCAGGCCGCCCATTCCCTCCCGTTCCTCCACCGGGCGGCGGCCACCGCCGGTGTCCCCGTCGCACGGACACCGGACGGCACCCGCCCCGTCACCGGGGCCCGCCCCACGCGGGCCCCCGCCACCACCGATCTCCCGGCGCCGGCCGCCCCACCCCCAGGCGTGCCCTCCGCCGCCCCACGAGGGAGCACGCCATGACACATCCGCCGACCCACCAGCCCGCCCCCCGGCTCACCCGGCCGGCGGAAGCCGGCGCCGAGCACGACACCGCCCCCCGGCGGTCCGACGCCGCGAGGGACGTCGCGGAACTGCGCGCCGCCCTCACCGCCCGGCTCGACACCGCCGCGCGCCGCTGGCTCGACCAGGCCCTCGACGAGGCCGCCGCGCACCCCGGCGGACACGGCCCGATCTCCACCTGGGAACTGCGCCTCGCCGAGGCCGGCCGCCGCTGCGGACCCGACCACGCCGACGCCGCCCGCGTCCTGATCCTGCACGCGGCCCGCGCCGACGCCGACGCGCTGGCCCGCGTCTACCACCAGGGCACCGCCGACGAACGCCGCGCCGTCCTGCGGGCGCTGCCCGGCCTGGTACCCGGGCCCGATGCCCTCCCGCTCGTCGAGGACGCCCTGCGCACCAACGACACCCGGCTGCTGGCCGCCGCCGTCGGACCGTACGCCGCCCGGCACCTCGACGCCCACCAGTGGCGGCACGCGGTACTGAAGTGCCTGTTCACCGGTGTCGGCACCGGCCACGTGGCGGAGCTGGACCGCCGGGCCCGCGGGGACGCCGAACTCGCCCGGATGCTCGCCGACTACGCCGTCGAACGCACCGCCGCGGGCCGCCCCGTCCCCGGAGACCTGCACCGCGTCCTGGCCCTGACCGAACCGGCGACCGCGTCGCACGGACCGGCGGCCCCCCACGGCAAGGAGTCCTGATGCGCCTCTTCGACCCCCACATCCACATGACCTCCCGGACCACCGACGACTACGAGGCCATGTACGCCGCGGGTGTCCGCGCCGTCGTCGAACCCGCCTTCTGGCTCGGCCAGCCCCGCACCTCACCCGCCTCCTTCCGCGACTACTTCGACTCCCTCCTCGGCTGGGAACCCTTCCGCGCCGCCCAGTACGGCATCGCCCACCACTGCACGATCGCCCTCAACCCCAAGGAGGCCAACGACCCGCGCTGCGCCCCCGTCCTCGACGAACTGCCCCGCTACCTCGTCAAGGACCGGGTCGTCGCCGTCGGCGAGATCGGCTACGACTCCATGACCCCCGCCGAGGACACCGCGCTCGCCGCCCAGCTCCAGCTCGCCGCCGACCACGGCCTGCCCGCCCTCGTGCACACCCCGCACCGGGACAAGCTCGCCGGCCTGCGCCGCACCCTCGACGTGGTCCGCGAGTCCGCGCTGCCCACCGACCGCGTCCTCGTCGACCACCTCAACGAGACCACCGTCAAGGAGGCGAAGGACAGCGGCGCCTGGCTCGGCTTCTCCGTCTATCCGGACACCAAGATGGACGAGGCCCGGATGGTCGCGATCCTCCGCGCCCACGGCCCGGACCGGGTACTGGTCAACTCCGCCGCCGACTGGGGCCGCAGCGACCCCCTCAAGACCCGCGAGGTCGCCGACCTGATGCTCGCCGAAGGCTTCGACGAGGACGACGTGGACCGCGTGCTGTGGCGCAACCCGGTCGCCTTCTACGGGCTCAGCGGACGCCTCGCTCTCGACGTCACCGCGCCCGACGCCACCCACGAGGGCAACTCCATCCTGCGCGGCGGTGAGTGAGCGATGCGCTTCCGGCACCCCGACGGCTCCGTCGTCCACCTCGCCTACTGCACCAACGTGCACCCCGCCGAGACCCTCGACGGGGTCCTCGCGCAACTCCGCGACCACTGCGAACCCGTCCGCCGCCGGCTGGGCCGCGACCGCCTCGGCATCGGCCTGTGGCTGGCCCGCGACGCCGCCCACGCCCTGGTCACCGACCCGTCCGCGCTGCGCGGCCTGCGCGCCGAACTCGACCGGCGCGGCCTGGAGGTCGTCACCCTGAACGGCTTCCCCTACGAGGGGTTCGGCGCGGAGGAGGTCAAGTACCGCGTCTACCGGCCGGACTGGGCCGAACCCGAGCGCCTTGAGCACACCACCTCCCTCGCCCGGGTCCTCGCCGGACTGCTCCCCGACGACGTCACCGAGGGCAGCATCTCCACACTGCCGCTGGCCTGGCGCACCGCGTATGACGACGCCCGCGCCGAGAAGGCCCGCGCCGCCCTGGTCACCCTCGCCGAACGCCTCGACGCCCTCCAGGAACTCACCGGCCGCTCCCTCCGCGTCGGCCTGGAACCCGAACCCGGCTGCGTGGTCGAGACGACCCGGGACGCCATCGCCCCGCTCACCGCCATCGACCACCCCCGCATCGGCGTCTGCGTCGACACGTGCCACCTCGCCACCTCCTTCGAGGACCCGCACACCGCGCTGGACGCCCTGACCGAGGCACACGTCCCCGTCGTCAAGTCCCAGCTCTCCGCCGCCCTGCACGCCGAACACCCCCGCTCGCCCGAAGTCCGCGCGGCCCTGGCGGCCTTCGCCGAACCCCGCTTCCTGCACCAGACCCGCACCACCACACCCCGCACCCCCGCGGACACGGCGCGGCACACCACCGCCCCGCACCGCCTCCACGGCACCGACGACCTGGGCGAGGCCCTCACCGGCCACGCGCTGCCCGACACGGCCCCCTGGCGCTCCCACTTCCACGTCCCCCTGCACGCGGCCCCCGCCGCACCGCTCACCTCCACCCTCGACGTCCTCACCACCGCGCTGGGCCGACTGGTCGGCGGCCCGCACCCGCTCACCCGGCACCTGGAGGTCGAGACCTACACCTGGCAGGCCCTCCCTCCCGAACTGCGCCCCCGAGCCCGCGCCCAGCTCACCGACGGCATCGCCGCCGAGCTGACCCTCGCCCGCGACCTGCTCACCGACCTCGGCCTGAAGGAGCTGCCGTGACCCGGACCCGACCCGAGGGCGGGCCCACCCCGCTCCTCGTCCTGGACGTCGTCGGCCTCACCCCCCGTCTCCTCGACCACATGCCCCACCTCAAGACACTGGCCCAGGCCGGCTCCCGCGCCCCGCTGGGCACCGTCCTGCCCGCCGTCACCTGCGCCGCCCAGTCCACCTTCCTCACCGGCACCCTCCCCGCCGAACACGGCATCGTCGGCAACGGCTGGTACTTCCGCGAACTCGGCGACGTCCTGCTCTGGCGCCAGCACAACGGACTCGTCGCCGGCGACAAACTCTGGGACGCCGCCCGCCGCGTCCACCCCGGCTACACGGTCGCCAACATCTGCTGGTGGTACGCCATGGGCGCCGACACCGACATCACCGTCACCCCCCGCCCCGTCTACTACGCCGACGGCCGCAAGGAACCCGACTGCTACACCCGGCCCCCGGCCCTGCACGACGAACTCACCGGCAGACTCGGCACCTTCCCCCTCTTCCACTTCTGGGGTCCGGGGGCCGACCTGGTCTCCAGCCAGTGGATCATCGACGCCACCCGGCACGTCCTGCACACGCGCCGCCCCGACCTCGCCCTGTGCTACCTCCCGCACCTCGACTACGACCTCCAGCGCTTCGGCCCCGACGACCCGCGATCCCTGCGGGCGGCCACCGACCTGGACGCGGCGCTGGCCCCGCTTCTGGACGACGCCCGCGCCGAGGGCCGTACCGTCGTCGCCCTGTCCGAGTACGGCATCACCCGCGTGGACCGGTCCGTCGACATCAACCGCGCCCTGCGCCGCGCCGGCCTGCTGGAGGTGCACACGCAAGACGGCATGGAGTACCTCGACACCATGGCCTCCCGGGCCTTCGCGGTCGCCGACCACCAGATCGCCCACGTCTACGTCCGCCGCCCCGAGGACCTCGCCGCCACCCGCGCCGCCCTCGACGGGCTGCCCGGCATCGAGCGACTCCTCGACGACGAGGGCAAGAAGGCCCACCACCTCGACCATCCGCGCGCCGGGGAACTGGTCGCCGTCGCGGAGCCGGATGCCTGGTTCACGTACTACTACTGGCTCGACGACGACCGCGCGCCCGACTTCGCGCAGCTGGTCGAGATCCACCGCAAACCCGGCTACGACCCGGTCGAGCTGTTCATGGACCCGCTCGACCCCTACGTCAAGGTCAAGGCGGCCACCGCCCTGGCCCGCAAGAAACTCGGCATGCGCTACCGCATGGCGGTCGTGCCGCTGGACGCCTCACCTGTTCGCGGCAGCCACGGCCGCCTTCCCGCGAGCGACGACGACGGTCCGCTCCTCATCTGCTCCACCCCCCGCGCCGTCGGTGACCGTGTCGCGGCCACCGATGTCAAGCAACTCCTGCTCCACCTGGCCGGACTTGACTGAAGAACGGCCGCGTACGCCCCCCCAGTTCCAGCTACCGACAGTGAAGCACGGACCACTGACAATGACCCACCCCGCACCGTCGGGGCAGGTCGGAGAGACCCACGAGAGACAAGGCAGGCACCCGTGACCCCGTTCTCCCGCACATCCGGCACCCCCGCGGCCACCACCGGCACCCCCGACGAGGCCCTGCGCCGCGGCCTCGGTGTGGGCCGCCGCCGCTTCCTCACCACCTGCACCGCCGTCACGGCCGGCGCCATCGCGGCCCCCGTCTTCGGCGCGGCACCCGCCCACGCCGGCCAGGACCGGGATGGCGGCCACGAGCCCCACGGCCACGGCCACGGCCACGGCGGTGAGGTCCTGGTCCCCGCGCACAAGCGCGGCATCATCCTCTACACCGTCCGTGACGCCACCGCCCGCGACCCGCTCGCCTCCGACCTGCCCTCCGGCTTCCGGGAGGTCTTCAAGCAGCTCGCCCGGCACGGCTACCGGCAGGTCGAGTTCGCCGGCTACCGCCAGCACGCCAACGCGCTGGGCGGCGCGGACCTGGAGACGGTCCAGGGCGCCCGGCTGCTGCGCTCCTGGCTCGACGACCACGGCCTGCGCGCCCAGGGCAACCACGGCTTCATCCCGCCGTCCTGGCCGCTGACCAGCGCCGACCTGGACACCTTCAAGAAGCACCTGGAGATCGCCAACATCCTCGGCATGGACCACATGGGCACCGGTGGCGACCCCACCGGCAGCTCCTACCGGGCCGACTGGGACATCGCCGCCGACAAGTGGAACGCCATGGGCGCGATCGCCCGGCGCGAGGGTGTCAAGCTCTACACCCACAACCACGACGCGGCCTACGGCTTCCTGCTGGACGGCGGCCCCCTGGACGACCAGGGCCGGCCCACCCGCAGCTCCGGCATCCGCAAGCTGGAGTACTTCCTGAAGGTCACCGACCCCCGGTCCGTCTGGCTGGAGATGGACATCTTCTGGGCGCACGTGGCCCAGTACAAGTTCCACACCTACACCGCCCACGACGGCTCCACCCGGAAGAACGTCTTCGACCCGGCCGGCCTGGTCGCCCGCCACAACAAGCGCTATCCGCTGTTCCACGCCAAGGACGGCGTCGTCTCCGCCACCAACGGCATGGGGTACGACATGGTGCCCTTCGGCACCGGCGTCATCGACTACACGACGTTCTTCTCCCGCGTCGGACTGCGCACCTACCGCAACCCGATGATCGAGGACGACAACTCCCCGAGCGCCACCGACCCCGCCCAGTCACTGCGCGAGGCCAAGATCAGCTACGACAACCTGGCGGCCCTGCGCAGGCGCCGCCGCTGACCCGCCCACCGCACCGGCACGGGGCGGCTCCTCCCGCACACCGCGGGAGGAGCCGCCCCGTGCCGGTGCGGGCGTCCGCTTCAGGCCACGGCCCGCCGCCGTCCCGGCTGCCGCAGCAGCAGCGCCAGCGCCGCCGCGGCCATCGACACCCCGCCGGCCAGCGCGTAGGCGCCGTTGTAGCCCCAGGCCGCGACCACCATGGAGCCCAGCCCGCCGCCGAACAGGCCGCTGATCAGCTTGCCGCTGTACACCAGCCCGTAGTTGGTGGCGTTGTAGTTCTCCCCGAAGTAGTCCGGCGTGAGCGCGGCGAACAGCGGGTAGAACGCGCCGCCGCCGAACCCGGACAGGAACGCGAAGAACAGGAACAGCCACTCGCTCTTGAGGTCACCGGCCCAGATCACGCCGAACTGGGCGAGCCCGAGGACGACGATCACGAACACCAGCGTGGACTTGCGGCCCCACTTGTCCGACAGCCAGCCCACGACACCCCGGCCGACCCCGTTGATGACCGCCATGAGGCCCATCGAGGACGCGGCGACCAGCGGGCCGAAACCGATCTCCCTGGCGAAGTCCACCTGGAAGGAGATCCCGAAGATCGACACCCCGGCGGTCATCACGACCGAGATCCACATCAGCGGCAGCATGCCCGTGCGGATCGCCTCCTTGGGCGTGTACTGCCGTACCGCCGGCGGATTCTTCGCGAGGCTCCCCGTGCTCCCGCCCGTGGACGCCGGCACCGCGACCTCGGCGGGCCACCAGTTCTTCGGCGGGTCCTTGAAGAAGAACGCGCACCCCAGGACCACGATCAGGATGTAGCAGCCGATCAGGTCCAGGACCCGGTGGTAGTTGGCGGTGTCGAAGCCGTAGTTGAAGATGAAGATGAACGGCAGCGATCCGTAGGCGAACCCCCCGTTGACGAACCCGGTGCGGGCGCCGCGCCGCTCCGGGAACCACTTGCCGACCATGTTGATGCAGGTCGCGTAGACCAGCCCGGCACCCAGCCCGCCGACCACGCCGAAGCCCAGGACGGCCAGCAGGACGTTGTCGAGGTGGGACAGGGACAGGAAGCCGAGCAGACACATGCCGGAGCCCGCGTACATGGCCCGGCGCGCGGTGAGCAGGCCCTTCTCCCGCAGCCAGCCCGCCGGGAAGGCGATGCCGGCCTGGAAGAAGACCCAGACGCTGAGGATCCAGAAGGTGTTGGACTGCGACCAGCCGTGCGCGCGGGACAGGGTGTCCTCGGCCGAGCCGTAGGCGTACTCGAAGACGCTGATGGCCATCATGGCCAGCCATGGCAGGTACACCATCGACTTGCGAGAGTGACCGAGGATGTCCCGGTCGGTCTCGCCGACGCGGTAGACGCGGCCGTGCGCGTCGGTGACTTCGCGGTAGGAAGGGTCAGCGGCGCCGCGCGCCGCGGGTGAGCGGTCGGCAGCGGTGGGGTCCGCCGTCATATCAGGCCATCTCCTCGCCGAGGGGTTGGGGGTTGGGAACGACGCGCTGTGCCTTGGGCCTGCCCGGTGCCCTCAGGAAGAGCGCCAGCACCGCGGAGGCCAGTCCGATCGATCCGGCCAGGGCGAACGCGCCCTCGTAGTCCCAGGCGCCGACGACGACCGCGCCCATACCGGAACCGACCAGACCGGAGACGAGTTTCGAGCTGTAGACCATGCCGTAGTTGGTCGCGTTGTTGTTCTCACCGAAGTAGTCCGCCGTCATGGCGGCGAACAGGGGGAAGACCGCGCCGCCTCCGAAGCCCGACACCATCGAGCAGAACAGGAAGAACGGCATCACGCCCATCGTCCCGGAGGCCAGCACGCCGAACTGGGCGACGCCCAGCACGACGCAGACGACGATCAGCGTGTTGCGGCGCCCGTACCGGTCGGAGATCCAGCCGATGACCCCGCGACCGGTGCCGTTGACGATCGCCTTCAGGGACATCGCCGTCGCCACGACGCCGCCCGCGAAACCCATGTCCTTGCCGAACGGCACCTGGAAGGCGATGCCGAAGATGTTGATGCCGGCCGTGCACAGCAGACAGAACCACATCATCCACAGCACGGGGGTGCGCGCGGCCTCCCTGGGGGTGTACTGCTTGACCGCCGGCGGGTTCTTCCGCAGCGCCCGGCGGATCTTCGGGTCGTCGGTCTGCTTCAGCGGGTCGACGTGCGCGGGCCACCAGTTCTTCGGCGGGTCCTTGAAGAACCGGCCCGCCGACGCCACCACCAGGCACAGCCCGACGCCGGCGCAGACCAGCACCGTCTCGTAGTTGCCCAGGTCCATGTACGAGGTGAACAGGAACACGAACGGCACGGAGCCGTAGGCGAAGCCGCCGTTGACGAAGCCGGTCTTGCCGCCCTTGCGCTCCGGGTACCACTTGCCGACCATGTTCACGCACGTCGCGTAGACCAGTCCGGCGCCGATGCCGCTGCACATGCCGAAGCCGAGGTAGGCGACGACCACGTGCGGGGCGTAGGCGAGGGACACGTAACCCAGCAGGGTGCCGACCGCGCCGACCTGCATCGCGGCCCGCGCGGGGAGCCGGCCGCTCTCCCGCAGGTGCCCGGCCGGCAGGGCCACGGCCGCCTGGAAGAACACCCAGACGCCCATCAGCCAGAAGATGTGCCCGCTGCTCCACAGATGGGCCTCGTGGAGGGTGTCCTCCGCCGAGGTGAACGCGTACTCGGCGGAACTGATGCCCATCATGCCGACCCAGGGCAGGACGACCATCCATGTGCGCGGCCGTCCCATGATGTCGATGTCGGACTCGCCGATCCGGTACACCCGGCCGTTGCGGTCCGTCACCTCCCTGCGCGGGACGGAGGTCGAGACGTCGGTGGTTGCCATGTCGTGTCGCACCCCTTGCGTTCGAAAGCTCTGGCCAGCGCCCCCTGTCCAATGCCTTTCGCGTGCGCACGGGTCCCGGGCCGGCCGACGCGCACCGTCGGCCGGCCCCGCGCTGCCTCAGCTCATGTACCGCCCCCCAGCACGCCCGCCGCCCGCGCCCAGCGGTACTTCGCGCCGAGCACGGCCACCGGCTTCTCGGTCGTGTACGGGTACGCCGCGACCCCCCGCTCGAAGAGGTACTGGCACGCCTCCTCGACCTCCACGTCGCCCGCGAGGGAGGCCACCACGGGCTTCTCGACGCCCCGCTCGCGGAACTCGGCCACCACGCGTGCGGTGAGTTCGGCGAAGACCATGGGAGGCGTGACGATGGTGTGCCAGTAGCCGAGGACCAGCGCGTGGACGCGCGGGTCCTCCAGGCCCAGCCGGATCGTCGCCTCGTACGTCGACGGAGGCTCGCCGCCGGTGATGTCCACCGGGTTGCCGGCCGCGCCGAACGGCGGGATGAACCGGCGGAAGGCCGCGTCCAGGTCCGGCGGGATCTCCATCAGTTTCAGCCCGTTGTCCGTCACCGCGTCCGACAGCAGTACCCCGCTGCCCCCGGCCCCGGTGATGATGACGACGTTGTCGCCGCGCGGCGCGGGCAGCACCGGCAACGCGCGCGCGTACTCCAGCATGTCGTTCAGCCCCGGCGCCCGGATCACCCCGGCCTGCCGCAGGATGTCGTCGTACACCGCGTCGTCCCCGGCCAGCGCCCCGGTGTGCGACCCGGCCGCCTTGGCGCCCGCCGCCGTACGGCCCGCCTTGAGCACCACGACCGGCTTCTTCGGCACGGTCGCCCGCGCGGCCTCCACGAAGGCCCGGCCGTCCTTGAGGTCCTCCAGGTGCATCGCGATGCACTGGGTGTGCGGGTCCTCGCCGAACCAGGTGAGCAGGTCGTCCTCGTCCAGGTCCGACTTGTTGCCCAGCCCGACGATCGCCGACACACCCGTCCTGGTGGCGCGGGCGAACCCCAGGATGGCCATCCCGATGCCGCCCGACTGACTGGTCAGCGCGACGCCGCCCTTGACGTCGTACGGCGTGCAGAACGTGGCGCACAGGTCCTGCCAGGTCGAGTAGTAGCCGTAGATGTTCGGGCCGAGCAGCCGGACGCCGTACCGCTCTCCTATGGCGACGATCTCCTCCTGGAGGGCGTGTTCGCCGGTCTCGGCGAAACCGGAGGGGATCAGGACCGCGTTGGGTATGCCCTTGCGTCCCACCTCCGTGAGGGCCGCGGCGACGAACCGCGCGGGGATCGCGAAGACCGCGACGTCCACCTCGCCGGGCACGTCCGTCACGCTCTTGTACGCCTTGCGGCCCAGGATGTCGTCGGCCCTGGGGTTCACCGGGTGGATGTCCCCGGCGAAACCGCCGTCGACCAGGTTGCGCATCACCGAGTTGCCGATCTTGCCGGGCTCGTTGGAGGCGCCGATGACGGCGACCGAGCGCGGCTGCATCAGACGGCGCGTCGAGGCGAGGATCTCCTCGCGCGAGTAACGGCGGCGGGATTCCGCCGGCGCCTCGGAGAGGATCACCCGGATGTCGGCGGCGACGGCGCCGTGGGCCGTGGCGATCACCGGATTGAGGTCCACCTCGGCGATCTCGGGGAAGTCCGCGACCAGTTCGGAGACCCGGCGGATCTGCTCGGCCACCGCCCACCGGTCCACGCCCTCCTGTCCGCGCACCCCGCGCAGCACCGGGGCGGCCCGGATGGAGTCCAGCATGGACAGCGCCTCGTCGGGGCCGACCGGCGCCAGCCGGAACGTGACGTCCTCGAGGACCTCCACCAGCACCCCGCCGAGCCCGAACGCCACCACCTTCCCGAACGTCGGGTCGGTCACCGCACCGACGATGACCTCCTGGCCCTCCGGCAGCAGTTCCTGCACCTGTACGCCGTGGATGCGGGCGTCGGCGTCGTACGCGCGGGCGTTCTCGATGATCCGGTG
The DNA here is from genome assembly GCA_014649155.1 of Streptomyces griseoviridis. Taxonomy (GTDB): domain Bacteria; phylum Actinomycetota; class Actinomycetes; order Streptomycetales; family Streptomycetaceae; genus Streptomyces; species Streptomyces griseoviridis. Next base: position 220,155 of record BMSM01000008.1, read on the forward strand.
GAACGCGGCGCGGACGTCGGCGGCGCCCTCGACGCCGACGACCACACCGCCCGCGTCGGTCTTGTGCAGGATGTCCGGCGAGACGATCTTCATCACGACGGGGCCGGCGAAGCGTGCCGCGCAGGCCACCGCCCCGTCCACGTCGGTCGCCAGTTCCTCGCCGGGTACGGCGATCCCGTACGCGTCCGCGACCACCTTGCCCTCGGGCGCGGTGAGCGCGGTGCGCCCCTCGGCGCGCACGGCGTCCAGCAGCGCCCGCACCCGCGCGGTCCGGTCCTCGGCCCTCACCTCAGATCACCCCGTCCGACTTCAGCAGGCGCAGTTCCTCGTCGCCGAGGCCCAGCTCGCCGACGTAGACCTCTTCGTTGTGCTCGCCGAGCAGCGGGGAGCTGCTGACCTCCACGGGGGAGTCGGAGAGCTTGAGCGGGCTGCCGACGGTGACGAACTCGCCGCGCTCGGGGTGGGGGACGCGGACCACCATCTCGTTGTCGGCCAGCGACCGGTCCTCGATGATCTCCTTGGTGGACAGGATCGGCCCGCACGGGATGTTGTGCGCGTTCAGCCGCTCCAGCACCTCCCACTTGGGCAGGGTGGAGGACCACTCCTCGATCAGCTGGAACATCTTGTTCAGCTTCGGCAGCCGGGCCGCCGGGGTCGCCCACTCGGGGTCGTCGGCCAGTTCCGGCCGGCCGATCAGTTCGGTGATCGGCTGCCAGCCGACCGGCTGCACGATGACGTACACGTAGTCGTTCGGGCCGCCCGGCGCGCACTTCACGGCCCAGCCGGGCTGGCCGCCGCCGGACGCGTTGCCGGAGCGGGGAACCTCGTCTTTGAAGTCCTCGTTGGGATATTCGGCGAGTGGACCATGGGTCAGGCGCTGCTGGTCGCGCAGCTTCACCCGGCAGAGGTTGAGCACCGCGTGCTGCATGGCCACGTTCACCCGCTGCCCGCGCCCGGTGCGCTCCCGCTGGTACAGCGCCGCGAGGATGCCCGCCACGGCGTGGACGCCCGTGCCCGAGTCCCCGATCTGGGCCCCCGTCGCCAGCGGCGGCCCGTCCTCGAACCCGGTGGTGGACATCGATCCGCCCATGGCCTGCGCGACGACCTCGTACGCCTTGAAGCCGGTGTAGGGGCCGTCGCCGAACCCCTTGATGGAGGCGTAGACGATCCGGGGATTGATCTCCTTGATCCGGTCCCAGGCGAACCCCATCCGGTCCACCGCGCCCGGCCCGAAGTTCTCGACCATGACGTCCGAGCGCCGGATCAGCTCGGTGAGGATCTCCTTGCCGCGCTCGGTCTTGGTGTTGAGGGTGATGCTCCGCTTGTTGCAGTTGAGCATCGTGAAGTAGAGGGAGTCGACCTCCGGCAGGTCCCGCAACTGCCTGCGGGTGATGTCGCCGGTCGGTGCCTCCAGTTTGACGACGTCCGCGCCGAGCCAGGCGAGCAGCTGGGTCGCGGAGGGACCGGACTGGACGTGCGTCATGTCCAGGACGCGGATGCCCTCAAGAGCCTTCGCTGTCACGGGCGATCACCTCACTTGTACATGGTCTGGTTCATGGTTCCGGGGGCGTACGCGTCCGGGTCGACCCAGACGTTGATCAGGGAGGGCTTGCCGGACTCGCGGGCCCGCAGCAGCGCGGGGCCGATGTCGGCGGGGTCGCGGACCTCCTCGCCGTGCCCGCCGAGCATCCGCGCGAACTGGTCGTAGGGGACGTCGCCGAGGGTGTTGCCGACCCGCTCGCGGGCCTCGCCGTACTTGGCCTTCTGGCCGTAGCGGATCTGGTTCATGGAGGAGTTGTTGCCGACGATCCCGACGAAGGGGAGGTCGTAGCGGACGAGGGTCTCGAAGTCCCAGCCGGTCAGCGAGAAGGCGCCGTCGCCGAAGAGGGCGACCACCTCCTTGTCGGGCCGCGCCTGCTTGGCGGCGAGCACGAAGGGGACACCGACGCCGAGGGTGCCGAGGGGGCCCGGGTCCATCCAGTGGCCGGGGGACTTGGGCTGCACGACCTGCCCGGAGAAGGTGACGATGTCACCGCCGTCGCCGATGTAGATCGAGTCCTCGGTGAGGAAGTCGTTGATCTCGCTGACCAGCCGGTAGGGATGGATGGGGGAGGCGTCCGAGCGGAGTTGCGGCAGCCGTTTGTCGAGTGCGGCCCGCTCGGCGGCCCGCAGTTCGTCCAGCCACTCCTTGCGCCTGGCGGCGCCCCCGTCGATCCGCCCGGAGGCCGCCTCGGCGACCGCCTTGAGCACCAGTCCGGGGTCCCCGACGATGCCGAGGTCGATGTCGCGGTTCTTGCCGACGGTGCGGTAGTCGAGGTCGATCTGTACGACGGTCGCGTCCGGCGAGAGCCGCTTGCCGTAGCCCATGCGGAAGTCGAAGGGGGTGCCGACGACGACGATGACGTCGGCGCCGGAGAAGGCGTAGCGGCGGGAGAGCTGGAAGTGGTGCGGGTCGCCCGGCGGCAGGGTGCCGCGGCCGGCGCCGTTCATGTACGCCGGGATGTTCAGTGCGCGCACCAGCTCGACGGCGGCCTCGGTGCCGCGGGTGGTCCACACCTGGCCGCCCAGCAGGATGGCCGGTTTCTCGGCGTGCGTCAGCAGGTCGGCGAGGCGCTCGACGGCCTCCGGGTCGCCCGCCGAGCGGGTCGAGGCCCGGTAGGCGCCGGCCCTCGGCACCCGTGCCTTGTCCACGGGCACCTTGGCGTCGAGCACATCGCGCGGGATCTCCAGGAAGGAGGGGCCGGGTGCGCCGTGGTAGCACTCGCGGAAGGCCATCGACACCATGTCCGCCGCGCGGGCCGTGGACGGCACGGTCGCCGCGAACTTGGTGATCGGCGTCATCATGTCGACGTGCGGCAGGTCCTGGAGGGACCCCATCTTGTGCTGGGCCAGGGCGCCCTGGCCGCCGATCAGCACCATCGGTGACTCGGCGCGGAAGGCGTTGGCGACACCGGTGACGGCGTCGGTGGTGCCGGGGCCCGCGGTGACCACCGCGCAGCCGGGCCTGCCGGTGATCCGGGCGTAGCCATCGGCGGCGTGCGCGGCGACCTGCTCGTGGCGGACGTCGACCACCTCGATGCCCTCGTCCACACAGCCGTCGTAGATGTCGATGATGTGGCCGCCGCAGAGGGTGTAGATGCGGTCGACCCCCTCGGCCTTGAGTGCCTTGGCCACGAGGTGACCGCCGGAGATGACGTCCTGGGACTGAGTGTCCTCGGGCATGGCGAAGTAGGTCCCTTCCATGAGGGGTTGGGGCGCTCGCACAGTACATTGCATACAGTCGACGAATACTGTATGAAACTCGTTATCCCGCATTCCGTGAGTGGTGTCCAGGGGGAGTGGGGCACTTTCGGTCACCGGAGCCCCGGTGGGCCCGGCACCGGCAGACGGGAGCCGAGACGGGCCTGTTCGAGCGCCGGGCAAGGCGGCTCTCCGCGGAGCACGGCATCGCGGTCTCCCGGGCCGAGGTGACCGACTCGCCCGAGCGGGCCCGGGACACCGCCCGCCGCCCCGGCGGCCGAACCGTGGTCAAGTCGCAGGTCAGGACCGGTGGACGGGGCAAGGCGGGCGGCGTCGTGCGCACCGCCGACCCGGCCGCGGCCCGCCGCGTCCTCGGCATGGAGGTCAAGGGGCGCACCGCCGCCGCGGTCATGGTCGCCGAACCGGTCGACGTGGAGAGCGAGTCCCGCGTCTCCTGCGTCCCCGGACCGGGCGGCGGACGGCTTCCTGGCCGTCGCCCCCGCCGAGGGCGGCACGGGGATCGAGGAGGTCGCGGCCCGGCGCCCCGAGGCGGTGCCCGGGTCGCCGTGGAACCGGCCGAAAAGATGACCACCTGGAGGCGGCCCGGGTGGCGGAAGCGGCCGGCCCGCCCCCGCAGACCGCCGACGTCCTCGTACGGCTGGGGGGAGGCGCTGGTCCGCGAGGACGCCCGGCTCGTCGAGGTGGACCCGCTGGTGCGTACCGCCAGGGCCGGACCGTCGCCCTCGACGGCAAGGTCACCCTGGACGACAACGCCCTCTTCCGGCACCCCCGTGGGGGAGCGGGGCGTCCCCGCCCGCCGATCCGCTGGAGGCCGCAGCCGCCGCCAAGGGCCTCGCCTACGTGGAACTGGACGGTGAGGGTGGGCGTCATCGGCCACGGCGCCGGCCTGGTCATGTCGACATCCCCGCCGGCATCGCCGAGCCCGGCCGCGTCGGCCCGGTCTCCAAGGCGGCCACCCTCACCTACCGGCTCACGCGCGAACTGCGCGGCACCGGCTTCTCCACCTGTGTCGTGCCGGGGTGATGGCCCGCTGGGGTGCGCGGCCCCCCCCGCCCGGACGGGGGTCAGGCGCCGGTCAGTACGTCCGGACCAGGCGGGCCGTCTCGGCCGGGGTCGCGCCGCCCCTGACGCCGGCCGCTTCCAGGGCGGCCTTCTTCGCTGCGGCCGTACCGGACGAGCCGGAGACGATGGCGCCCGCGTGGCCCATGGTGCGGCCCTCGGATGCGGTGAAGCCGGTGATGTAGCCGACGACCGGCTTGGTGACATGGTCACGGATGCGGGCGGCGGCGCGTTCCGCCGCGTCGCCGCCGATCCTCGCCGATCTCGCCGATCTCGCCGATCAGCGCGATCAGGTCGGTGTCGGGGTCGTCCTGGAAGGCGGCGAGGCAGTCGATGTGGCCGGTACCGACCACCGGGTCGCCGCCGATGCCGATCACCGCACCCGCGCCCGCCCGCCACCGTGCACCGAGAGCGGAGACCGCGCACGGCACCCACCCTCACCCTTAAGAGCGGCACCGCCCGGGCCGGCGCCTGCCGCCGCTGCCGCGCCGCCGTACCCGAGGCGTTCCACGACGACCGCGTCCGCGCGTCCGCACGCTCCGGGACGCCCGCCGGCAGGCCTTCGCCGGCGGGGAGCCGCCGGTGCGGGCCGTGGCCCGGGGACCGGCGGGGGAGCGGCTGCCGGGCAACTTCCCGGACCACCGGCTCATGCCGTGACCGACCGGTCACACCCCGTCCCAGCCACTGCCCAGGGCGCCGATACGCAGGTGAAAGGCACTGCGAAAGCTTGGTATGGTTGTCCATGTCGCCGCGGGGGAACACCCTGGCGGGCGACAGGCACCTGGTCCGGGTGGCGGAATGGCAGACGCGCTAGCTTGAGGTGCTAGTGCCCTTTATCGGGCGTGGGGGTTCAAGTCCCCCCTCGGACACCAGCAGGGACGTTCACGAGATCGTCCCGAAGCGTTCACGAATTACCGGTCGAGTCATGTGACTCACCGGTAATTCGTCGTTTCTGGGGCCTCAAGCCTCGTGATCGGCTCGATGAGGAGGTGAGGCGGTGGCGGTTCAGGTACTGCGCCTCTCACCTGCGGAAACAAGACATGCCTGCGCGACGGCTGGGAGCCGTGGCGCAGGCATGTGGGGTTTTCAGGGGGTGGAGCGCGGCGGGGGTGTGTCACTCGCGTGGCGGAGGCTCGGCCTGCTCGGTCGGGAGCGGTCGCGCCTGCGGAGGATCGGAGTACGCACCGAGTCGGGTTGCGGTGCTCTGCGTGCCGGCTTTGCGGGGCTGGATGCCCTGGTCTCGGAGGAACCGTCGGATGGCTCTGAGGTTCGCCACGAAGATGATGACGGCATTGAGCAGGGTCTGTGCGACGCGTCCGTGCGGCAGGCGGAGCTGGGGATTGTCGATGCTGTCGAGGGCGGACTTCTTGAGGTTGCCGTTGCCGCCCTCGTTCTGACTGCGCAGTCCGGACCAGGCTTCCTGCCACAGAGGGGTGAACAGGGGGTATTTCTGCCGCCACTTGGCCAACACGGTGCCCGGGACGGTGATGCTCTTCCCCATGCAGATGTCGGGGTAGACGGGGGTGTCCCGCTTGGGCCTGGGGATGGTGGGCAGGGCTGCCGGGGTACGGACAGTGGGGGCGTCGAGGTCGACGACGGTGGACGGGCGTGGCTGGGGCCGGCGGTAGCAGGTGACCGTGGCGTGCGGCCCGAGGGCGGGGCATTGTCGACGCTGATCCCCTGCGGGCCCGTATTCCTTGATCTTGGCCTGGTAGTCCTTCCGGGACTGGATCAGGTTGAGTGCGTGGGCGCGGTCCTCGTCCGTGCGGCTGTCGATGTATGTGGCGCCCGCAGTGACGAGCGGGGTGGGCATCAGCGGGCAGTAGAACTCGCCGCCGACCAACTGCATGCCGCGGAACTCTCCCTGCCGGTCGACCTTGTCGTCGTTGTAGTGCTTCACCGCGTTGAGGCCGAGTTCGAGCAGCTGCAAATGCAGGTTGTGAGGCTTGGCCTGGGTGATGCCCCGGTCGGCGCAGAACAGGTCTTTGACCAGGCCTCGTTCGAACGCCGGCTGGATGGCGCGCAGGGCGGCCGGGCCAGGTTCGGTGCCCGGGGTGTGAAGGATCATGCCGAGGCAGACCGCCGGGTAGGCGCCGGCGAGGTCGCCATGGCCATGGCCCGGGAACGCGGCCATCATGGCGTAGCGGAACTCTCTCTTCTCCTGCGCCTTGGCCTTCTTCTGCTGTGCCGACTTGGTCTTGCGAGTCGCTGGCTTGTTCGCCGTGCCGCGCCGGGTGCCAGTGTTCGTGGAGGCCGCAGCTTTGCCGCTGGGCCCCGACTTCTTCTGCGTTCCTCCCTTCACGTACATCCCGGCGGTGATCTCAAGCGAGGCCCGGTCCTGGTGGTAGTCCGGCTCTTTGCCCCAGACTGGAACCGGAGTGTCGTCGACCGCAACGTGGCCGGGCCACCGAGCGAAGTCGCCGCGCTGGTAGGAAGCCATCACCGGAGCGAGAATCAGATCCTGGGCGATGGCCTCCAGGTTGCGCACGGTGTCCTGGTTGTCGCGGGCATTCCACTTCCGTCGGATCTTCTTGGCCTCGCTGAGGGACAGCCGCTTGCGGCGGTCGTGCGGTGCAGGGTCGAGGCGCCGGGTCATCGAGGACCAGGACCGGTAGACGCGCTTCGACGTCGCGTACTGGTGGTGCGCGACGCGGTCGACTTCTTCTCGGGTTGCGCCCTCGCGGATGTGCAGGTCGACGTCGGGGACGTCAAGGAGGGCTTTGGACCCTGGAGACAAGGCGAAGAAGAGCGTCTCCCATGCGTCGTTGATGTTCGCGCTCTTGCCCATGTACTGCGACAAGATCAGGCCGATCAGCACTGTGCGGAACGGGAAGCCCTTCGGGCCCGGCCGGTGCTCGTTGGAGGGAAGGCGTTCCAGTACTCCGCTGTGGCGCACGAGGTCGAAGACCTGCCTCACAACGCGGTCGCTGAGGGTACGGCCGGGGGCCTGCGGTGCAGGGCGTAGAGCGAGGCCGGTACGCCGGCAAGGTTTGCCCTCCGGGTTCTTCCTGCTCATGCCGCCCCCCGCAACAGATCGGATGCATCCGCTTCGGGCACGTCGTGGAGGAAGACGAGGTAGCGCGAGAGGCTGTGCAGGGTCCCGAGTCCCGACGCTTCAAGGATCACCTTCAGCGGAATACCTGCATTCAGCAGATCGACGAGCCAGGTCGTGCGCAGCCGCTGGGTCTGCAGCACTGCACCGTCACAACGGCCGATGATCCGCGGGTACCTGGCCAGCCAGTCCGATGCGATGTGCTTGCTGGTGCGGTCCTGCCAGTCGGGCCGGAAGGCGTACGCGTCTGCCGGGATGTGGGCGGCTTCCGCCAGCAGCAGTTCCTCGTAGGCGTACCGGCATACGACAGTGCGCGGACGGCGCCCGTGCACCTTGACCAGTGCCCGGCCGGTGGGGCCCGCGAGGATATCCCGCCCCTGAACGTACACAAGATCCTCAACGGCGAGCCCGCAACCGACGCCGAGACAGAACAGCAGGCAGGCGTTGCGCCGCTGTGCCGGGGTGGGCAGGCTCTGCGCCCAGATCAGCCAGTAGGCGATTTCTGCCGGCGGGTAGGGGGCCACTGGTGCGGCGGTGGCCTTCAGCCGGATCGGCGGATGCTGTCCGAGCTGGTCCAGCAGGAGTGCTTCGGAGGCCCGGCGCAGCTGGCTGCTGCAGGTTCGGCGGCTGTTGGCGGCCATGTCGCGGCAGCCGACGAGGATGAACCGTTCGACGGTGCTCTGGTCAAGGATCACCGAGGGTTCGAGCGGGAGGCCCTGGGACTCGACCCAGGCGACCAGCCGTGCGAGCGGCGTCATGACCACGTCTGGGCCGTAGGGTCCCGCTGCGACGGCCATGAATCCCAGCGAGCGGACGACCGGAGCGATGCGGCGCCACTGGGCGGGCGGCACCGTCTCCGCCTTCGGTGCGTAGGCCAGCAGGCGATTCGACACAGCGACCTCCAGGCGCAAGGCCCATGACAGGTGGCCGGTTAACCGGCCACTGGTGTCAGTGTCGATCACGATCTGAAGGAACGCATCTTTATGACCGGAGGCCGAGCGCGCACGGCGCCGCCATGGAGCTACGCCGTCGATCCGGAGGAGTGGCCGGATGCCCGGATCGCCGGGGAGCCCGCCGCGGCGGTGGTCCAGACGATTGCCCGCCGCCTCGCCGCCGCCCTGCGTGAGAGGCCGGAGCTCTCGCTGCGTGCACTGGCCGCCCAGAGCAACGTCGGCAGACAGACCATCGGCGATCTGCTGGCGGGCGCCACCTGGCCGGACGTGCTGACGGTCTGCCGACTGGAGCGCGCCCTGGGCCTGGCGCTCTGGCCCGGATCGAATGCGACCCAATGTGCTCATGACTGATCCCCAATTGCCTATTTGAGGTCAGTCGTGCACGCTCAAGTGCCGGATGGCGCAGACGCCCTATAGCGCCACCCGTAGGAGCGCTAGAGTGAACGTGCGCGACGGACCGGAACCCTGCTAGGAGAAGCGTCCGTTCGCGTGTTTGGTGGCCTCCCTCGACCGCTAATCGAGGGAGGCCTGCTTGTTGGGTTAGGGTCGTTCCCGGGTGGATCAAGCAGCCCGGGATGACAGCACGGCCCGGAACATTCCCGGTGCTACGTTTTCCACCTCGCCAAGTTGCTTCATGCGGTTGAGGGTTTTTCCTACGGATGAGCGGACCGTCGCGTCCGCTCCCGGTCGCACCGCCGCCGCGATATCGGTGATGGACATTGCCTCTTGAGCGGCACACAGGAGTGTGAGGATTGCATCACGCATGCTTCCGTTACGCGGCGGCCCCAGGGTCCGAGTGCCAGAGCCCAGGCGCACACCTTCTGACGAAGGATCCTCGTCGGCGACAGAAACTTCAGACGGATCCTCCCGGGAAGGCTGGGCGGTTGCCGGGGCGTCGCCAGTGTCCGGCCGCTCTTCGCGGACATCGGTGGATTCGTCGCCCTGGCACATCATCGCGTACACAGCTTCCAATGTCGCCAACTCGCCGCGCAGTGAAGTGATCAGCTCCTTCACGGCATGCCGGGCCTGGCCGACGTAGACACCCTTGTCTGACGCAGGTGCGCTGGTCCGGTATCCCGCCATAGCGAACTCCTAAGGAAGGTCGCTGCCAGTGTAGGGACGGCACACTGTGGCACGCACGCAGTTCCTGTGAGGTGCTATCAAACGGTCAACAGTGCGCTCAAGCACGGCAAGTCCGGTCGGTGTTATCGCAGGACTCGACCTGCCTTGGCGCAGAGTTGGCTCGCCGGGTTCGTGCGATGCCGCACCGGAACTGTGAGACGTGTCATCACAGAATCCTGACGTGTGGATTCTGTCGAAGCTCCCGGTGTCCGGGAACGTTTGAGCGTTACGGTTCCTTCATGGTGGATGGCAAGCATCTGTCGGCGACAGAGGCCTTGGCGTCGGTGACGAAGGCCCTGGATGTTCTAGTCCTGGCGTATGACCGGGGGGAAGTCGGTGTTACCGAAACCGCCCGGGAGCTCGGTATCTCACGTTCCACCGCACACCGCATCCTGGTCACCCTGCAGCGCACGGGTTTCCTGCGCCACGATCCTGGCCAGCACGGATACTCAGCCGGGCCGCAGCTCGTACGCATGGGACTGGCCGCGATCGCCCAGCTGGACGTCCGGCGACAGGCGCGCAGGCTGCTGGAGGAGCTCTCCGAGAAGCTGCAGGAGACGGTGTGCCTGTACTCCCTGGATGCGGCCGTCGTCCGCCTACTCGACGGAGTCGAGTGCCGGCACGTCCTGCGCGTCAGCGTTCCGCTCGGACAGGAGCTCCCCGCCCACGTAACAGCGGCGGGCAAGGCTTTGCTCGCACTGCGCGACCCGACAGATGTACGCGCGACACTCCCGGCAGCGCTGCCTGCCACGGCGGCAGGAAGCATCACTGAGTGGCCACTGCTTGAGGTGGAGTTGGAGGAAGTTAGAGCCCGGGGATGGGCGGCAGACCTCGAGGAAAGTGCACACGACCTGCACGGCGTAGGCGTGGCCATCCGCAACCGCATCGGGGAACCGCTCGCCGCGATCTCCGTGTACGCACCCGCCGTACGTCTGCGTGAACAGGACATGCCAGCGATTGCCACGGCCCTGCAGGAGACCGCCACCGCGATCGCCAGGGCAGAGTGACAGCGGGTGTCGAGGTGCCGGGCCTCAAGGCCCCAACGTGATCCGCCCGTCCGGGATCCACCCCTCCAGGTATCCCGTCAACAGCACATCCACATCTGGCAGATCGCACCGTGTGCACAACTCCTGCCACTGCTCAGGCCCCGCCCAGCGTGTCGCTCTCTTCCAGGGCAGATGCTCCGGCGGAGCACCAGCCGCAGCGAGACGAAAGATGAACACATGTGCCTCTCGACGGCTCCGACCTTCGGGTACAGGCACCTGAGCCCAGCGGCATCCTTCAACGGCGCCCCCGCGCACCGGCATTGAGCCGACCACATCACGGAGTACGCGCATTGCCGCCTCACGGTAGGGCTCTGTGGCTCGGACGGAGCCTGAAGGGAGCACCCATCGGAGGCCAGCTCCAGGCAGGTCGTCTGCCACCAGGGCAAGCTGCCCATCCGAGCTCAGCACCGCGACGAACACCACCCGCCGCATCCTGGGAGGCGGCACGGCAGGGCACTCCGAACCTTCGGCGGCGTCCAGAAAAGCAGGCACAGTCCGATCCTGACATGCGGCCGCTTAACCGGCCAGTTTTACCCGTGCCGACGAGGGGCTTATCGCGGAGATGAGCTGGCGAACTTGGTCGGCTTGTGGGCTCCGGTATGCCGAATCTGGATTGAGTAGGCGCCGAGCAGGAACGGCCGGATGGTCTCGAGTTCCGCAAGAGCTTTCGATGGCCCGAAGGCTGGGGGGTTCTTGCTCCCGGACAGCGGCCAGTTGAACGCGTACGCAGCGGGCAATCTCCACGGCCTAGACCATCCCGTCCTGGTACTGCTCTGCCTGGTCGCTCCCGGCTGGCCGGACGGCTCATGGACGACCCCCAACGGTCTGACCTGGCGTACCGCAGCTACGAGGACCTGTGTGCCGCGCTGCGGTTCTGTCTGCCCGATCTCCGGCGGGCGGACGGGTTCGGCGCCGATGTGTTCGAGCACTGGTTCGACCTGATCGACAAGCTCGTGTGACTGGCCGCCGAGGTCGGCACCCCCGCGGGGGCGGAACCGGTGCTGTTGCCAGACGAAGCAGTCGCGATCCTCAAGAGTGCTCGACTGGACGCGACCGTGCAGAAGATGCGTTGCCGGCACGTCTCGAGCCTCGTCTGGGCAGAGCTGGCGCCGGAGATCAAACAGGGCGGGGGCATCGTGCGGACGGCGATGAGCCGGGGCCAGGGCATCGTGGAGATGTTCACCGCGGAGACGACCCCCTGCTTCGGCTGGCAGATCCAGGAAGGTCAGTTCCAGCTGGTCTACCTGACCGGCTCCGGCCCCGGCCCTGCCCACGGCCCCGGCCCGACACGGCGGGCGGCCCGTGAACAGGAGGCCCGCGCTTCCCGCGACTACTTCTGCTTCGACCGAGCGCGCACCCCGCTGGGTGACACCGGTCCCGAGTGACTGTAGCCGCCCCGCATGCTCGGTTGCCTTTCAACGAGTTCGCGCCCGACTTCGTCTACCGGAGCATCCCCGCTCCAAACCTGACGATCGAGCAGGTCCTCCGGCCTGGTGTCACCTATGCGCGGCGGGCGTTGACGTGTCACGCAGAAGCGTGGGACAAGGGATGAGGGCGCGGCTGAGCGCCGGCTAAGCGGGATGACGGCCTTCCGGTCCCTGTTGAAACTCATGCCGGACGTGGCGGGTGCTCACGCTTTCGTCGATACAGCAGTGGACAGTGAAACCCTCGTCCAGGCGTGGGACGGCCCCGGTCCCATGAAATCGCTGCCGGGTGGAAGGAAGTTGCGTCGGATTGGTGCCGCGGAGATCCATTTTTCCGACATCATCGGGGCATGCAGAAGCTCGAGGCGCACGAGATGCCCTTGCACAAGGTGTTCAGCAGTGACTACGACTTCCAGATACCTGACTACCAGCGCCCCTATGCCTGGCAGGAGGAGCAGGCTGCTCAACTGCTGATGGACCTGCAGGAAGCCCTGGTCCGTGGGACGGATGAGCCGTACTTCCTCGGATCCGTTGTGCTCGTCAAGAACAGCGCGGTCCCGAAGGCGGACGTCATCGACGGCCAGCAGCGCCTCACGACCCTGACCATCCTCCTGTCGGTCCTGCGCGACCTCACCGAGGATCCGGAGCTGCGTGGCGACCTCGACCGGCTGGTCATGGAGCCGGGTGCCAAGATCCGTGGGCTCGCCCCGAGGCCGCGGCTCACTCTGCGGAGCCGTGACGCGGACTTCTTCGAGAAGTACGTCCAGACGAAGGGCGCAGTGGGCACTCTTCTGACGCTCAAGGAGGAAGCCCTGCGGACCGACGCGCAGAAGGCCGTCCTCCGCAACGCGACAGTCCTCCACCGCAGCCTCACCGCGTTGACCGAGGAACGTCGGCTAGAACTGGCTCAGATGCTCGCCGAGCGGACGTTCCTGGTCGTCGTCAGCACTCCTGACCTCGACAGCGCACACCGGATCTTCAGCGTCATGAACTCCCGCGGCCTGGACTTGTCTCCCACTGACATCTTCAAGTCGCAAATAATCGGGGATCTCGGGGCGGAGGCGTCTGAGGCATGCGCCACCACCTGGGAGGACGCCGAGGAGATGCTGGGGCGCGACGACTTCGCGGAACTCTTCCTCCACCTGCGGATGATCTTTGCCAAGAAGCGGGCGGAACAGGAGCTGCTCAAGGAGTTCCCTGAGCAGGTACTCAAACGCTACCTCCCCGGCAGGGGCGAGGTCTTCGTCCATGACGTTGTCCGGCCGTATGCCGAGGCTTATGCCCAGATCCGTGAAGCACGTTATGAGTCCGCTTCGGGTGCGGAGGCGGTCAACGCCTGGTTCAGGAGGCTCCAGCAGGTCGACAACTACGACTGGCGGCCCGCCGCTCTCTGGGCGCTGCGTCACCACGAGGACGACCCGGCATGGCTGGACACGTTCATGCGGGCCTTGGAGCGGCTGTCGGCCAGCATGTTCGTCCGCCGTGTCTACACGACTCCCCGCGTCACGCGGTACGCCGAGTTGCTTCGGCAGCTCGACGAGGGACAGGGCCTTGCCTCCCCGGCTCTCGAACTGAGGGACGACGAGAAGGCCGAGACCCGGGCCAGGCTCGACGGCGATCTCTATCTGGTCGGCAAGATCCGCAAGTATGTGCTGCTCCGGCTCGACGAGCTGCTGGCCCGCGGGCAGGGGGTGACGTACGACCACCCGCTCATCACCGTGGAGCACGTGCTGCCGCAGAACCCGAAGGCCGATTCGCAGTGGGTCGGGCTGTTCGATGAGGAGCTGCGCGCCCAGTGGACACACCGTCTGGGAAACCTGGTGCTGCTGAACCGCGCCAAGAACTCGGCGGCCCAGAACTACGACTTCGCCATCAAGAAGGCCAAGTACTTCACCGGCCGCGGGGGAGTGGTCCCCTTCGCGCTGACCAGCCAGGTGCTCCAGCACGTCGAGTGGACCCCCGACGTGCTGAAGGCCAGGCAGGAGGAGCTGCTGGGGGTGCTCTTCGAGGAGTGGCGTTTGTGAGGGCGGGGGTCGGGGCGGCATACCCCGGCCCCGAGCCCAATGAACTCCATGAAGTTCCAAAGAGTTCCATTGTTGGGCCTGTGTGGGCTATGGTCGTCCACAACTCAGGTCTCACGGCCCCGCGTTACCACGCTGCTCCCGTGTGTCCCCTGTCGTTCAGTTGCCGTCGGCCTGTCCGGCCGTACGCACCGCAGCCGTCGCCTCCACGGGAGTCCCGTCATGCCCGTACCCATCGATTCCGCCCCGGACCCGTCTCCAGCAGGGCCGCCCGCCCAGGACCCGACCGCCGGCACCCTTGCCAGTCTCATCGCCGGGCGGCTCGCCGGCTCGGACCTCGACGCGGACACCCGAGCCCTCCTGCTCACCGCCTTCCAGGACGACGGCGGGGCGCGCGGCCGGATGCCGGGCGCCTACCTGCAGTCCGTCACGGTCAGCGGCTTCCGCGGCATCGGTCGTACCGCACGTCTCCCCCTCACCCCCGGCCCGGGACTCACCCTGGTCACCGGCCGCAACGGCTCCGGCAAGTCGAGCTTCGCGGAGGCCGTCGAGATCGCGCTGACCGGCGACAACGCCCGCTGGCGCGGCCGCAGCGACATCTGGCGCAAGAGCTGGCGCAACCTCCACCACGGCCAGGAACCCCAGGTCGCCGTGGAGTTGCGTCTCGACGGCGATCCCGACCCGGCCACCGTGCTGCGCACCTGGCACGGGGACGACGTCGCCGACTCCACCGCCGAACTCGACCGGCCCGGCCACGACCCCGTCCCCCTCCCGGGCCTCGGCTGGCAGGAGGACCTGGCGACCTACCGCCCCTTCCTGTCGTACTCCGAGCTCGGCCAGGTGATCGGCGGCAAGCCCAGCGAGATGTACGACGCCGTCGCCTCCATCCTCGGGCTGGAGCAACTCGCCGCCGCCGACAAGTGGTTGCGCGACCTGAGCCGCGAGTACGACGCGCCCGCCAAGGAGGCGAAGGCCGAACTCCCCGCCCTGCTCACCCTCCTGGCCGGCACCGACGACCCCCGCGCCCGGAGCGCCCACACCGCACTGAGCGGGCGGCGCCCGGACCTCGCGCGGGCGGCCGAACTGGCCGTCGGGACCGGCCCGGTGGACGAGGCCCTCCTGTTCGACCTGCGCCGCCGCTCCACCCTGACCGGACCCGACACCGAGGCGGTCGCCACGGCCGTGACCCGGCTGCGCGAAGCCATCGCCTCCGCCGAGGACCTGCGGGGCACGTCCGCCGAGGACGCGCTGTGCCGCGCCGAACTCCTCGCCCGCGCGCTCGCCTACCACCGCGCCCACCCCGACCTCGACACCTGCCCGGTGTGCGGCGGCGCGGCCCGCCTCGACGAGGAATGGGCACGCGACGCCGCCGAGCAGGAACGCCTGCTGCGCGCCGAGGCCGAGCAGGTGCTCACCGTCCGCAGGGAACTCGACGCGGCCGCGCAGGCCGTCCGCGACCTGGCCGTCCCGCCCCCCGACTGGCTGCCGTCCGGGATCGCCGCCGCCTGGGACGACTGGCTGCGGTGCCGCACCGTATCCGACCCGGCCGTGCTGGCGTCCGCCGCCGAGCACGCCGCGCGGATCGCCGCCGACGCCGCACGGGTCACCCGCCAGGAGGCCGCGGCGCGCCTCGCCGACCAGGACGACACCTGGCGCGACGCCGCGCGGGCGCTCGCCGCCTGGCTCGACAAGGCCCACGCGGCCGAGCGGGCGGCCCCGCACCTGGCCCGCGTCAAGGCCGCCCAGAAATGGCTCAGGGCCACCCACGACGAGATCCGCGCCGACCGGATGCGGCCCATCGCCGAGGACGCCCAGCGCATCTGGTCCAATCTGCGCCAGCAGAGCAACGTTGCCCTCGGCCCGGTCCGTCTGAGCGGCTCCGCAACTCAGCGCAAGGTCGCCCTCGACGTGACCGTCGACGACATCGACGCCCCCGCGCTCGGCGTAATGAGCCAGGGGGAACTGCACTCCCTCGCCCTGTCCCTCTTCCTCCCGCGCACCTTCCTCCCGGAGAACCCCTTCCGGTTCCTCGTCATCGACGACCCGGTGCAGTCCATGGACCCCGCCAAGGTGGACGGCCTCGCCCGCGTCTTCGCCCTCCTCGCCGAGCACCGCCAGGTCGTCGTCTTCACCCACGACACCCGCCTGCCGCAGGCCCTGAAGTACCTGCGGCTGCCCGCCACCGTCCTCACCGTCGACCGCCGTGAGCGCTCCGCCGTACGCGTCCGCTCCGGCGACGACCCCGTCAAGCAGGCCCTGTACGACGCGAAGGCGCTCGCCAGGACGCGCGACCTGCCCGGGGACGTCGTCGCCCGGGTCCTGCCCGGCCTGTGCCGCACCGCCCTGGAGGCCGCCCTCCTCGAACCGGCCCGGCGCCGGCTCCTCGGCACGGGCCTGCCGCACGCCGAGATCGAGCAGCGCATCGCCAAGGCCCACAAACTCACCGAACTGGCCTCCCTCGCCCTCTACGGGGAGATGGATCGGGTGGGCGAGGCCATGACCGACCTCACCCGGGCCTACGGCCAGCAGGCCACCGACCACATCCGGTGGTGCAACAAGGGCTCCCACGAAGCCGTGCCCGTCGACGACGTGGAGGAGATCATCCGCCGCACCGCGGACCTCGCGAAGGCGGTGCGATCCCTGTGACCACGATCCGCCCGGCCACACCCGTGCCGTCCGCGCGCCCGCCCCGGCTCCCCGTGACCCTCCCGCCTCCGCCGCCGTCCATCTCGACCCCCGAGGAACTGCTCGCGGGCGCGGACCGGTTGCTCGGCACTGCCACCGCCTCCACCACGGGCGTCTGGCCGCGCGCCGTGGCCCTGCTGCTGCGACACGCCCTCGAAGAGGCCCTGCGCCGCTACTGGCAGACCCGCAAACCGCAGCTGGCCCGCTGCCCGCCGCACGCCCAGGCCCTGTGCCTGGAGTCCTACGCCGACCCCGACACGGCCCGCCGCTGGTCGGCGACCTGGGCCGGCCTCAGCCGGGCCTGCCACTACCACGGGTACGAGCTGGCTCCCACGCAGGGGGAGCTGTGGGCGTGGCGGGACGACGTAGAAAGGGTGATCGGGGCGTTGACGCTCCGGACGCGGTGACGGATCGCCGTCGGACCGCAGGCCCGTCGCGCGGGGCAGGCGGCGGACGTCGTCCGGTGGGCGGGGGCGGCACGGAACGGGGTGCCGGGGAGGGGGCTGCCCGGTTGCCCACCTCGACCAGCCGCACTCGCACCGCCGTCATACGCGTATTACGATGTCTTCGTGGCGAAGACACGCATCAGCATCAGCTTGGGGCAGGATCAGGCCGAACGCATCAGGCAGCACGCGGAACGGGCGGGCATGGACGTCTCGGCCTATCTGGTGCATGCCGCAACGCGCCAGATGGCCGAGAGCGATGCCATAGAGGAACAGTTCGCCGAGGTGGACGCACTCATCGCCCGGGCGGAGCGAGCGGCGGACGGGCTGCCCGCAGAACCCGCCCCGGAACCGACCGCGGAGCTGACGGAGCAGGAACGCCGCGATGTGGAGGAGGCCCTGGGGCTCGTCCACGGTCGCGACCGGCGAGGCCGCCGTCCGGGACACGCCGCGTGAGCGCACGGGTGCCGATCTACGACACCGGCATGCTCATCGCACTGGCCGACCGCAAGGCGAAGGCGGTGGCCCTCCATGAGGGGCTGCGCACGATCCCGCACCGGGCGCTGGTGCTCGGACCGGTCCTCGCCCAGGTGTGGCGCCCCCAGCCGGCGCTGGTGCATGCCCTGTCCGGTGTCCTGAAGGACTGCACTGTCCCCCAGGCCCGTACGTCCGAGCCGCCCATGCGCGAGACGAAGGCGGGCCGTCCGGAGTGTCTGGCCTGCGCGACGGGCCCGGACCTCGCGGACTGGCGGCGCATCGGGACCGCTCTGGGGCGGGCGGCCCTGCCGGCGAAGAAGCGGCCGGACGCGGTGGACGCCTGGGTGGCCTTGGCGGCGGCCCGGCACGGCAGCTCGGTGATCTTCACCACCGACCCGGGGGACATGCACGCCTACCTCACGATTCTCGCGCCGTCGGACGTGCACGTGGTCGCTGTCTGATGACCGGGAGCCACGCTCGGCCCCGTCCAGGCGTCGCGCAGGCGGTGAACGAGCCGTCGGCAGGAGCGGGGCACGGAACTCGGCCCTGCGCAGACTCGCTCCGCGAGCGGGTGCCGAGGTGGTCAGCCATCAACGGCAACGGCCATCCAGTGCCACGGCCTCCCCGCGCGCCGACCGCTGAACTCGCCCAGAGTCCTCCACCCGCTTCGCCATTTGCCACGGCCGTGGTACTTGGCACGGCAGGAGCAGGTGCACAGGAAGCCCTGGGCGTTCTGGCAGGACGAGTTGCACCTTTCACGTGGGTTGTACTCACGGCCGATCAGGACGCTCGGATACCTGCGGAGCAGCTCCCGGCTGATGTGGGGGAAGTGAGCGCTGGCCACCGTCCAGCAACCCTCGCGGCTGTCCCACCGGAACGATCTGTCGCTTCCGACCCAGCCGGACAGCCTCCGCTCGTGCTCCCACATCGTGTGAGCCGGGAACCAGACACCGAACCACCCTTTGGCGGGCAGGCCGATGGTCGGCAGGTGCTCACCCCGATAATTCGGCAGCCACTCAGGGGGCTTGAGGTGCTCGGTCTTCTCCCGCAAGGCACGCCCGCGCCCTTTGTCCCTGCCCGTAGTCCGCCGGTTACGTCGAGGCCCGGGCCCCCACTCGACCGACACAAGTGCGGCGAGCTGACCGGAGGCATGGCAACGGAGACGACTTATCGGCCTGTCATGGGCGACCACGCGCCCGTCCTGGTCGACCTCGATGGAGTTGCGGCACTTCAAACACGTGCGGTTGAACCCTCCGTCTCCCACGAGCACCCCCTTGGTTGAGCTGATGTCTCCCGTGCTTGCTGCCGTGTCCTGCCGGTCTCGGCTCGCATCACGTGGGATATCGCGGACGGGACGTTCCGCGTGAACTCGCCCCGATGGCCCGGAGCGAGCGGCCTCGCGGCAACCACGTAGGCGCTGGACGCGCCGTAATCGACTGCGATGGCGGAGGCGGGATGCTCGACATACTTCAGTGCACCGAGGGTCAGCCAGGCGGGTTCTCGGACGTGGGCGGCGTGCTGGACGTCAGCCCTGGCCACGACGTCGGGGGCGGGCCAAAGGCGCGACGACCGGCCCTCACAGTCAGCGTGGCCATGGCGGCGTTGGCACCACCACCGATCACAGCGCCGATACCGAACGGTGCCACTCGACCGAGAACGATGATCCCCTGCTTGGTCCCGTACTTCGTGATGAAGTTCTTTCCCAGGATCTTGTTGATCTGACGCAACGTCTCGGCTGGCACCTTGGCGACGACCTGACGTCCCCAGTGTTGCCCCGTACGCTCGGCGACCTTGGTAATGGTGGCGGAGCCACTCCCGCCGAGCATGATTCCCATCACGATCGTTCGGCGGCGCTCAATCTCGTCGATGGGGACTCCGTGGACCTCGGCGAGCGAGAGCGCGAAGAGGGCGCTCAGCTCAAGGGACGAGAGAGCCTCACCTGCCGAGAGCGCCAGTGCGACTCCCGTGCCGACGCCGGGGGCGGCTGCGGTTCCTCCTACTGCGGCACCGGTCCCGGTCAAGGCGCTGACGTACATCCGCTCCAGATTGCGGATCACCTGTGCCGGCGTCGCCTCCGGGGTCCGTTGGCGGGCCCGGGCTATGTTCTTGCGCACCAGTAGGCTCTGGCTGTCGATCGCCTTGTCCAGGAGGTCGAGGACTCGCTGCCCACGTCCGTCTTCTGCCGGAACAGGTCCGTCGTGGGCATCTGTTGCCATGCTTTGAACTCCTTGGGTCGTTAGGCCCCAAGTCTCCCACTCAGGCAGCCGGTTCTGGGACGCTTTCCCCGACAGCACCTACCGGTTTCAAGCTTGGAGCCGTCGCGGTGGCGGTTCACCCAGACGTCTGGCTTGAACTCCTCAGTCATGGGCGAGGGTTGTGCTCAGCCGCGTGCCGCGTAGCGGGTGAACCGCGCCCTGCCGTCGCGGTCAGGTACGCCCGCTGTGCGTGTCCGGGCCGTGGGGCTCACGGGCGCATTCGGCCCAGACCGTCTTGCCGCCGGGCGGATACGGGTCCGTGCCCCAACGGTCGGCCAAGGCGGCGACCAGGAGGAGGCCTCGACCCGACTCGGCGTCGGGGAGAGGGCCTCCGTCTGCCGAGGCCGACAGGAGCGGGAGTTGATCGCCACGGGCGTCGGTGACGGCGATGTGCAGGGTGCCGGTGTCGAGGGTGAGGACGAGGCGGAAGTCGCGTCGCTGGACGCGGCCGTGCAGGGCGGCGTTGCCGGCGAGTTCCGCCACGATCTGTTCGGCGCGCTCGGTGACGCCGGGTGACACTTCCGAGGCGCGGAGCTGTTCGACGGCGAGCAGACGGGCGAGGCGGGCTCCGCGACGGGTGGACGACAAGAGCAGTGAGAATGTGCGTACAGTTGCGGAGAGTTGGGGTGTATTTGCGTTCATGAGGCCACGGTGACGGGCGCGCGGGGGCGTGTTCCAGGCGCCCGGCCCGTACGGTACGTCATCGTACGGGCACATTCCGTGGACGGTACGCGGCGCGGTCCGTCACTCTGGGTGCCGTCGGGCGCAGGTACGACGGACAGTACGTGTACGGAACCGGAGGTGGCCGCGGATGACGGGCGGCATCGACATCGACAGCGTAGGCAGCGACCACGGCGGCGGCAACGGCCGTGACGGCAGTCATGACGGGGGCCCTGACGGCGACGACCTGGCCGCCTGTGAGCCGGACCGCGAGCCCGACCCCTCGGACAGCCTGCGGACCTGGGGTGCCGTCCAGCAGGCGCTGCGCGAGCACGCGGGTTACAGCAGGGCCGAGTTCGCGGACCTGGTGCGCTTCTCCAAGCACACCGTGGAGTCGGTGGAACTGGGGCGGCGGATGCCCGACGAGTCGTACGTGGTGCGGTCGGAGGAACTCCTCGGGAACACCGGCGCGTTGCGGAAGTCGTCGAAGTACGTGACGCGGGGGCGGGGGATGTGGGGCTCGCGGCGTGGTTCCGGGAGTGGGCCCGGCTGGAGCGGGTGGCGGTGAGCCTGTGCACGTATGAGTGCAGGCTGGTGCCGGGGTTGTTGCAGTCGGAGGGGTATGCCAGGGCGGTGTTCGAGGGGACCGTTCCAGTGGCGCCGGACAGCCTGCTGGAGGACTTCATGGCCCGACGGATGGAGCGGCAGCGGATGCTGTTCGAGCGGCCGACGACACCGTTCAGTTTCATCGTCGAAGAGCACGTCTTCCGGCGCCGGTTCGGGGACCCGGAGCAGATGCGGCAGATGCTCGACCATGTGCTGGATCTGAGCGAACCGCGGAACGTGACGCTTCAGATCGTGCCGTTGGAGGCAGGGTTGCATGCTTGCCTGGATGGGCCGGTGCGGCTTCTGGAAACTCCCAGAGGGCGACGACTTGCGTACTCCGAGGGGCAGCAGAACGGCCGTCTGATCTCCGACGTGAAAGAGGTGAGCCTCCTCTGCCAGCGCTATGACACACTGCGCTCGCAGGCCCTGAACGCCAAGGACTCGCGGGGTCTGCTGGAGCGACTCCGAGGAGAGCTATGAGCACGAGGCCGGAACTGGCGTGGTTCAAGTCCAGCTACAGCGGCAGTCAGGGTGACGACTGCGTGGAGGTCGCCGTTACCGAACAGGCCGTGTGCGTACGGGACTCCAAGGATGTGACGCGTCCTCACTTCGCCGTCGGCCGTGAAGAGTGGTCGCGGTTCGTGGGGTTCGCGACAGAGGGGTGAGAGACGCGGGCGCCAACGGTCGGTGACCGGTGTGGTGGTGATGCCCTCGGTCTCGCAACGCTCAGTACTGGTGGGGGAGACCTTGGGCCTCCCTCACCAGCAATATGTAGCGTCAGCCGTGCCCAGGTTCATCGATGACGTCGAGGGCGGAAGGCCGCACACAGAACGTCAATGTCTCCCAGGCTCACCCTCACGCACTCCTCCAAGTAGAACGACGTGCGCGCGGATCGTCGGGCCACCTCAGTTCTCTTCGAAACCACTGTCCTCGAACTTCAGCTGGGCGGCGTTCTCTCGGACGGTACGTACCTGTTGTTCGGTGAATCCGTCGGCAGTGCTTGCGGTGATCTCGATACGGACTTCGAGCGTGACGCCGTCGGCGGCTTCGAGGTGCGCCAGGACTTCCTGCTGAATGTTGGCGAAGTCGGCAGCGGGACGGTCGGGGTTAAGGGTCTTGACACCCCAGAACCTGCGCGTGACCTTCTTCGCAGGCGGAGGCGAAGGCTGAGAGCCGGGACCCGTCGTAGGCGTGACAGTACCGGGACTGGAAGACGGGCTGCTGCTTTCACCACTATTGCCGCCATCCGCAGGGGTGACCGGTGCGTTCGGCGGGGTGGCTACAACCCGCGCGCGCTGGGCGATGGCTCGGGCTGGTTGGACAAGGAGCGTGTCGTCGGTGACGAAGCTGGGATCGGGCTTGTCGCCGTGGATCCAAAGGTTCTGGTACTCGTCGGTCGCCTCGTCGTAGCCGTCGGCGAGGGCGAAGGCGTCCTGCTGCCAGAGGAGGACGTCGGCAGCACCGAGTACGGCCTGCTCGAGCACCTGCCGGTTGGGCAGGCGCTTTAGGTAGGGGTACTGCGTGTACCAGGACCACAGGTCGCCGAACTTCACATGCCCCTTGCCCCATGCGTTGGCCAGTGCGCCTTCGAGAGCCATACGCACGAGCGTGGCCCCGAGCACCGGGGTGATCCAGCCCTTGGCCTTGAGCGCCGCGGTGACGCGATCGGCGAGGGAACCACCGTCCTTGGCAATACGAGTGAAGGAGATGGTTGGCTTCTGGCCGGGCAGCTCGGTCGGGATCAGCGCTGCGGTGAATGCCGCTCGGACACGGTCGTCGACGGCCGCGTCCAACTGGCGTGCGCGGGTGACGGACTGCTTGCGCTGCTGGGCGCTCAGCTCGAGTTCTTCGGCCTCGTCCGCGATGGACTTCCAGGCCCGGTACTCCCGCACCACTCCGTCGAGCTCGGGGTAAGTGTCGCGATCGGCGGCGACCATGACCAGCATGTTGCGGCGCTGCCGCTGCCCGTTGCCTGCCTCCCGCAGGAGACGCGAGGCAAAGTCCGTGGCGGTGGAGGCGTCCTTGCCCCAGGTGAACTTCGGGTGCAGGACGACGAGCTTGAGCACCTCGGAATCGGGGATGTCCCCGGTGTCGAGAGGCGCGGCGTGCACGGCACCGAAGGAAGCCTTGGACGTCTTCGCCGTGGCCTTGAGGCGTTCGACGATCGTGGCGTGCACGTCGGCCTCGCTGTAGCCGGCCGCACGGTCGGCGGCCACGCGGGAGACCGAAGCGGCCAGGTCGTACCAGGAGCGGTCGCCGTCCTCGTAGAAGTAGGTGGCACGCTGGCCCAGCAGGGCGCGCGCGTCACCGATGTGGTTGATGACGTCACCAGGAACTGCGGTGCCCAGGCGGAGCTGCTGGATGTCCACGCCCTTGTGTGCGGAGCGCAGCGTCGGGACGGTCGCGATGAACACCGATCGGGCGACACGCCTGGTAAGGGCCCGCTGCCCGAACGACGGACGCTCGTGGTCGATCTGAACCGGGGTGGCCCCCTCCCCGTCGACGTCCTTGTCCACCACCGGCTTCCAGTTGTCATCGAGATACTTAGTGATCTCGCTGAATACCTGGGTGTCGTGGACGGGCACGGCGCCGGGGGTGATAAGCGGTGTGGTGTCATTGGCGGCCCACAGTGAGTTGATGACCACGCTCATCAGACGCAGCACGCCGCGGGTGCGCTGGAACTTCGGCAGCGTCGACCAGTCCTCGTAGAGCCGGTCGAACAGCTCGGGATGGATCGGGTACGCCGCTCGGATGCGCTGCTCGTACGCGCTGGTGGTCGTCTCGCGAGGGAAGAACCCGGTGTTCTCCTGGTAGTACTTCACGTACTGCTTGGCCACCGCGGCGATGTCCGCCAGGGCCACAGCGTCGGGTTCTTCGAACAGGCGCCGCCGGACGATCTCGAAGGATTCGATGTTGTTGGCCGGTCGCCAGTCGTCGGCGTTCCGGCCGATGGTGTGCTGCAGGGTTTCCAGAGCGACGTGCCCGTTGGGGCCGCCCACCTCCAGTGCCGAGCCGCCGCCTCCGTTGTCCAGGGAGTCGGAGGCGGGAATGGAGACCACCAGCATGACGCCGGGGATGGACTTGGCCATCTCGGTCAGGTGCTGGGCGAAGGTGTGCTGAGTTGCGAATGTTCCGCCGGGCAGGTCCTCGCGGCCGACGAGTTGACGGGCGTAGGCCACCCACTCGTCGATCAGGATCAGCACGCTCTTGCCGCCGGCGACGACGTCGCGTACCACGGCGTCCAGCGCGTCGCCGGGATCGGTGCCGGTCGCATCAGCCATTGCGATGCGGTCGAACGCCTCGCGATCTCCGAGCTGCCAGGCCAACTCCCCCCAGAGCGTGCGCACCTGCGTGCCGTCGTCCTTAGGGATCGGCTGGCTCGGGGAGAGCTTGGTGCCCACCAAGGTGACCCGCTTCACGTCCAGAGACTTCAGCGGATCGCCTTCGCCCGTGGGCAGGGAGGCATGGACCACGTCCTGGACGGCCTGGGGCAGCGCGCTCGTGGTCAAGCCGCCGGAGAACAGGTGGTACAAGGCCAACATCGAGTGCGTCTTGCCGCCGCCGAACTGGGTCTGCAGATTTATCACCGGGCTTGCCCCGGCGTCCCCGGAGAGGCGCTTGAGCGCACGAGTCAGCAGGTCGGAGAGACCACTGGTGAGATAGGTACGGGAGAAGAACTCAGCCGGGTTCAGGTACTCCGGCGCCGCAGTGTGGCCGTGGGCCACCGCGTACAGGTCGGCGGCGAACTCCGCGGCCGAGAACTGCCCGCGGATCACGTCGGCGTGCGGCCGGATGACCTCACGCCACGGCTTGATCGCCGTACCGGCCTGCATACCGGCCACCTTGACCGCCTGCGCTTCACGCGTCAGCCGGTTGCGCGTCTGCTTCTCGAAGACCTCACGCTGGTGTTCCATGCGCGTCTTCGCTACCGCATCGGCCTCGTCGGCGGCACCGATCACCGTCAGCAGACGCTCGATCGTGTCCAGCGCGCGGTAGGTGTCGTCCGAGGAGAACTTCTGCCCGTGGTGCGCCGCGTTCGCCGTCTCACGCAGCTCGGAGGCCAAGGCGGACTGCGGGCGCGACAGGTCCTTCTCGAAGACCTTCCAACGCTCGGTAACCATGCGCAGCAGGAACCGCACGTCGTCGCGCGAGTACGTCTTGGCTGTGCCGAACTTCGCTTCGTCCTCTGCGGCGATCAGCTCTACCCAGTCCTTGCCGGCTGGAGCCTGCGCGGACATACGCATGTCGACCCACGGGCGCATCCCCTCGAGCAGCTGGTCGAGTCCGCGCAGTACCTTCTCGTTGTTCGTCAGCGCCATCAGATCTCCTCCCCAAAGAGCGTCTCGGCCACAGCAGCCGGGCGGATCGTGGTCGACGTCGCGGAGACATCGGCCCACGCCCCTCCAAGCCCATTGAACAGGCCAGCGGTCGAGGCATCCTGAGACTCCATCAGTTCATACAGGCGGGTGGCCAGGCGGTTGACCTCGTCCAGGTCCACCTTCCCCTTCACTCCGGCCATGAGCCTGGCGGCCTCCTCGCGTCCCTCGGTCGCGTACGCGCGTGCCAGATGGCAGGTGACCTCCCACAGGGACAGCCGGTCGTCGTGGGCCGGGTCCCACCGGGAGTCCAGATCCAGCGGCTTGATGAGCGCGACTTTGCCGCCGCCGGAGGTCAGGACTCCGCCGCGGGCGATCCCGTCCACAGATAGCCCCAAGGGCACCGCCAGCGACTCTGCGTCACCGTAGGGGCGTGTGTCCCAGCCGTAGGAGCGGAACCAGTCCAGGCAGAACCGGGTGTCGGCGTCCAGCTCGGCGTCATGCTCGTTCTGCAGCGCGTCGAATGTCTGGTTGATCAGCGCCAGCGCAGTCTTCACGGACATCGTGGAGCCGTCGTCTTCCAGCACGCGGGAGAAGCGGGAGAACACTGCCATCCCCGGCCCCAGAATCGTCTGCCGCAGGTCCGCTGGGGCAATGGCGCCCTCGTGAATACGGGGCAGCGCTTCCTCCAACTCGGCGTGCAGGGCCGAGAGGAATCCCATGCGATCAGTGGCCGATGCTGTCTCCTTGCGTGGCCGCAAAGCGAGCACGATGGAAGATGCGAGGGCGTTAGTACCCACCGAGATCATCCGGCCGCTGCGCTCGGAGCGGACTGGCCAGGTCGCGGTAATGGTCCAGCCGGCCCGGATCATGCCCTCCAGGAGAGTGGACCATCCGGTGCTGGCAATTCCCTCCTTTTCCAGTTCGGACTGTTTGAAAGCGTAGAATACGGTGATCGGGTATTCTGGTGATGCTGATTGCCGGGTGTGGGCAAATACCCGCTCGAATCCCTCCTCGAAGAACTTTTCTGCTTTCACCCTCCCTCCATGTCGATAGGGGTTGGCGACCAGCTCTTCCTTCTTCGGGACGAGCATTGTGCCGAAGAGGTCCGGGTGGATGCCTCGGAGGGATCGACGAAGCCAGACGTAGAAGAAGTCAGACAAATCGGAGTAGCCGATGTTGTCGTAATAAGGAGGGTCGGTGGAGACCAGGAGGCCAGAGTAGTCCCGACTAGCCGCGTCTGCTTGGTGTGAGAACCCTGGAACTTGATCCGCAGGGACGGAGTCGATGCCGGAAGATACCCATGTGACATGGTTTCCGAAATTGCCTACCGCGTTGGAGAGGACGTTGACTTCAATAAAATCCCAGGTCATGGCGATGGCGTGGCGGGGGAACGTGTTCCTGACCTTCTCGACCCCGTTGATCCAGCTGCAGATTGAAGAAGACCAATCGGCAAGCTTCGAGATTGCCATGGAAAGGTATGTCGCTACCGCATCAGCGTACGCCTCAGCTCCCACGCCGCCGCGGGCCAGGGATTCACCACGGGGGCGGCCGGCCGCGAGTGCATCCTTGAGTGCCATTTCTCGCGCCTCGGCAACTAGATCGCTGAACGTCACGAGTGCGGTGAGCTGCCTATTGGTGAATAGATCGACATAGTCGGTCATTCCATAGGCTTGAACTCGGAAACCGAGCGTGGCGTCGGGGAGGCTCCCCAGAGGTACTGACTCCGGCTGCGGTAGATCTGCTGACGAGATGTGGGCGCTGGTGGGTTTCAGGTAAATCCGGCGACGATCACCTTCGGCGATGATGGCCATCAGTTGCTCGCGCACTTGTTTAGCGCGGCCTTTCTCACGGATGTACTTGAATTCGACAGCGCTGTGGCAGGCGATGCAGGTGGCCCCCTTGCGATCTACCGTGCCCTCGATGTCCTTACCTGGGGCAAGATGCGGGTCGTGCCCTATGGCGAACTCTACGCGCCGCCCGCCCGGTGAAGTGGTGTCGGGTACGATCTTGGGGACGACGTAAGCCTCCTTGCCTTTCTTCTTGCTAAGCCACCAAGAGCGCACAAGAGGCATTCGGATCCCGCAGGCGGGGTTGGGGCAAATTACGGTGCGGGCCCAGAGCCAGGCGATCACTGGTGCTTGCGTGTGCTTGCCGGTGGGTTCGCCGTCTCGTCCCAGAATGGGGACCTGCGCGTCGGGGTAGTGATGTCCAATCCGCTGTTTAGCCTGGTCGAACATCCACATGCCGTATCGGCGCACGTCCTCAGCCAGACCGGTGGCGCGAGGCCAATCGTTGACCTGGGTATCGGCTGCCCCGGGGAACACAGGCGCCTGTGCGGCGAACTTCGGTGGGATTTCGATCAACGCCCTGGTCTTGAGGGACGGGACGGGATTGAGATCACTGCCGTGTGCTTCGAGCCCGAGTCGCTGTGCTTCGACGGGGATGGTTCCTCCCCCGGAGAACGGGTCGAGGATGGCTGGCGGTTTTCCGTCGGTGTACTTGAGAATCGCTTCCCGAGCCTCGCGGTAGACCCTTTCGTTGTTCGTGTTCTCCCACCGTGCAATCCTGCGAATAATCCAGTGCAGTCGTTCGCGTTCGGCTTTCTGTTCTTCCTCAGTGGGAAACAGATCTGGCCGCGAGGAGGGGTCGTCGACGAGCTGAGCGAACAGTACAGCTCGGATCGAAGCGAGAGGGCGTGGTGCCCACCACAGGTGCATAGTTGCCGGGTGCCCCTTGCGGGGGACGGACTTCTCATGGGCAGAGGCGTCGTTGATGTCCTCCAGCGGAAGGGAGACCTCGATGAGCTTGCGTCGAGGGACCGAACCTGACGGCGTTCCGGGCTGCACTGCGATGTTCACCTGCTCAATCTAGATTCCGAGGCGCTCGAACCGTGCCTCGGGTGGCGTTCGAGCGGATGAAAGCTTGTGGATCTTGTGTGTCAGAGGGGCTCTACACCGCGGCCCCACTCGGCCTTCCACTTGCGGCGCAGGTCGTCGACGTACTTGTCCAGGACCAGGTCGGCGAAGGGGTTGAGAACATAACGGACCTGGTCGTTCGATCCGTCGGGGGTGTCGGGGTCGACGGCGACGAGCGCGAGCCGGTAGTCGGGCTCGGCGTTCTTGGCGTAGCCGACCTCGCTGGTGGTGACGGTGAAGTTGTCAGCGCCCAGCACACGCCCCTTCACCTCGATGAAGATCAGATGGCCGTCGGGCTTGCGGGAACGGATGTCGAAGCCCTTGTTCGAGTGAGCCATCTCCTCAGGCACCCGGCCGAGTCGACGCTCGGCAGCCAGTACGGCATCTACGGCGCGACGCTCGGTCACGGTGGTGTCCAGGGCGAAGCTGTCAGGCGTCGGCGGTTCACCGGCGACGCCCGGGACGACCGCGGCGGGCAGGACGAGCGCTGCGCTGATGATCTTCGGCGGGTGCACGGTGACCTGGGTCTCGAGGTCGAGCTCGCTTTGGCGGCGCGTGAGCCGGGCTTCCAGGGAACGGGCGCGATCGCGTGCGGTGGCCGGTGAGATACGGATCTTCTTGCCTGCCGCCTGTGCCTCGGCAAGCTTGATCGACTCGCCGTCCAAGTAGTTCATCTGAGCCAGCAGCCGCTGACGTACCAGCTTGCGCGTCCGCTCGACAGCCGGGACGACACGAGCGACGACGTCGGCCCGGTGCTCGGGCAGGACGTGCCGGATCGCCCAGCTCTGAGCGATCTTCTCAACGCCGTCGGCAAGCCAGGGTGAGGACAGCTCGGAGTTGATGGCAAGGGTCAGTGCGGTGTGCTGTTCGAGGTTCAGGTCTGCGGGCAGGGACAGGTCGAGGTACGGGGCGGGGCCTGCCGGTTGTGCGGTTCCGTCCGGCAGCACGGAGACGTACTCGAACCTCTTGCTGATCGCGGTGCCGCGCCCGTCCGAGAGCTCCTCCAGCAGGGCGAACACCAGCCGGGGAGCGGTGGCGGTCCGGTCCAGGAAGGTTGCTCCACGGGTCAGGGTATCGCCGTACCTGTTCAGGATCTCGGTGATGATCGCGTCCATCAGCGGATGACCGGGTGCTACTAGCTCTGCGTCCGGGCGGCCGGGCATCACCACGGCCGAGGGCTCGAAGGTGATGCGCCCATAGCGCGGGCTGATGGTACGCCTGCCTTCGCGCAGAACGGCGGGCACCTGGTTCAGCTCGAACCGGTCCTTTTCCCGCTTGGAGGCCCGCCCACCCAGGGCACGCAGGGACTCCATGACGAAGGCCTGGACGAAATGGGGCTGCATGCGCCGGGCGCGGGCCTCGTCCATCTGCCGGCGCAGCTCGGCCAGCTCCTCCAGCCCGATCTCCGGGGTGGCCAGGGCTCGTTCCTTGATCAGCTCTTGGAGGCCGTCGGCTACGGACTTGTCGATGACCTGGTTCAGGTAAGCGCGGACCTCGGGCTGCTCGCCGTAGCGGATGGCTCGCACGAGCAGGTCACGCAGCGGCTCGTCAGCGAAGGCGTTCTCACCCAGGACGTCGAAGACCTTGCCGCCGTAGGCGAGGCGTTGCTGCTCGATCTTGGTCAGCAGGCGCTGGAAGACCTGGCCTTCCCTGGTCTCGGAGGCCACGAGGTTCCACAGGCGGCAGACCTCGCGCTGGCCGATGCGGTGGATGCGTCCGAAGCGCTGCTCGATGCGGTTGGGGTTCCAGGGGAGGTCATAGTTGACCATCAGGTGCGCGGCCTGAAGGTTCAGTCCTTCGCCGGCGGCGTCGGTGGCAATCAGAACGTGGCAGCGAGGGTCGTTGGTGAACTTGGTGCGGATCTCCCGACGAGCCTGTCGCGCGGTGCCACCGTGGATGGTGCATACGGCATCCTCGTCGCCGCCCAGCAGAGTGGTGATCCGGCTTGCGAGGTAGTCGAGGGTGTCGCGGTGCTCGGTGAAGACAATGATCTTGTGCGGGGCGTGGCGGTCACTGCTCAGACCGTCTTCGCGGGCCTTGAGGACAAGGGAACGCAACTCCTGCCACTTGCGATCCTCACCCGAGGTACGGACCTGCTGGGCGATCTCTTCAAGACGTGCCAGGACCGCGAGCTCGGCGTCCAGCTCGGCTGCCGTGCGCGCGGCGGTGGCGGCGTCCAGGACCTCGCTCTCCAGATGCTCCAGCTCGGCGGCACCCAACTCGTCGGAGTCGAAGTCCTCCGGGTCGAACGACAGCGTCTCGGGTGGGGGAACGAACGGGCCCGCCAGGATCTGCTCACGGTGGGCGCGCAGGCGCGCGGCACGGCGCCGGATCGACTGGTAGATCGCCTCCGGGCTCGACGCCAGGCGTCGCTGCAGGACCGTGAGCGCGAAGCCGACGGTGCGTCGTCTGCCGTCGGCTCGCTCGGCCCGGTTCATCTCCGTGCGTACGTACTCGGTGACCTCTTCGTACAGGTGCATCTCCAGTGGGGAGAGCGTGTATTCGACGGTCTCAGCCACCCGCTCGGGGAACAGCGGTTTGCCGTCGAAGGTGAGCAGGTCCTCCTTGACCATCCGGCGCATCAGTCCGGTGGTGTCGGTGGAGTGCACACCCTGGCGGTACTGCCCGGCGAACCTGTCGGGGTCCAGTAAAGCGAGGAACGTCTGGAAGTTGGCTTCCGACCCCGAGTGAGGGGTCGCGGTCATCAGCAGGAAGTGCCGGGTGATCTTGCCGAGCATCTGGCCCAGCTCATAGCGGCGGGTCCGCTTGAGTTCGTTGCCGAACCAGGAGGCGCTCATGCGGTGGGCCTCGTCCACGACGATGAGGTCCCATTCCGACTCCGCGAGAATGGTCTGCCACTCTTCGTTGCGGGCCAGCTGGTCCATGCGCGCGATCAGCATCGGGTTACGCCGGAACGGGTCGCCGTCGCGATCGGCCTCCGCCAGGTCACGTGTCAAGATCGCCATCTCGATCCCGAACTTCTCCGCGAGTTCGGTCTGCCACTGCTCGACGAGCCCGCCGGGGGCGACGATCAGGCAACGCTGCACGTCCCCGCGCAGCAGCAGCTCTTTGAGATACAGACCCGCCATGATCGTCTTTCCTGCGCCAGGATCATCTGCCAGCAGGAAACGCAGGGAGCCGGCCTGGGCCAGCAGGGTGCCGTAGACAGCGCGGATCTGGTGGGGCAGCGGGTCGATGTCGCTGGTTTCCACTGCCAGCATCGGGTCCGACAGACCCGCGTGCTGCATGCGCAGTGCCTCAGCCGCGAGACGGAACTGTTCGGGGGCGGCGTCGAACGACCACCGTGACCGCGGTGCTTCCCGCCGCAGCCCGGTGATGTCTTCGGGGAAAAGCACTTGATCGAACAGGTGTCCAGAGTCGTCGCGGACCGTAATTTGAAGAGCGTCACCGACCGGCGTCGCGGCCACGACGGTGACCGACCCCGAGGCCAATCCGGTCAGGCGAACCCCAGGCTCGACATCATTGACGTGCATAGGACCCTTCCCCCCACAATCAGGCGCTGAGAAACTCGGCGCCGACCGCCTTGAACGTCGCTGCTTCATCGAGAGCGTAGTTACGAGTGTCCGACGTCACTGACGAACGCTGCCAAGATGCAGCACATGTAGCATTCAACCACTTTCTCCACAGATATTTCACATCTTGGTGATGAGTTGGAATTCAGGGGTGCTCAAGCCGCCCGCACCCGGTGCTCCCCCCGCTCCAACCACCCCATAACCACCTGATGAGCCCGCCACCCATCCGGAAACTTAGGCGGCACATCCAGGTACACAGGACTGCTCCGCGGATGCCGATCCAGCAGATCCCGGATCCCGGCCCGGGCCACCACGATGCATGCGAAACGGTGTCGGGATAGCAGGACGCACAGGCGGCCCGTCTCCAGGTGGAAGGCGGAGGCGTCCTGGCGGCCGGACAGTGGGTGCCAGACGAGGGTGACGTCGAACTCGCGGCCCTGGAGGCGGTTGGCGGTGTCCACGGTGATGTCGGTCAGGCCGCGGGCGGCGAGGCGGGAGCGGACCGCGTCCGCCTGCACGGTGCGTGCCGCGCCGATCGCGATGCGCGCCTCAGTCAGCCGCTCCCCGTTGACCAGCGCGCCGCGCTCCAGCAGCCGGGCCGCCGTCGCCGCGAGGGCGTCCGCCACCTCCGGGTCCTGGTCGAGGGTGTGGCGGGCGGGGAGTTCCAGGTGACCCCAGCCGGAGTCAGCGGCCCGGGCGAGGACCTCGTCCAGCGGACCCGAGCCGTGGGAAAGGCTGCCGTACGACAGGACGCGCTCCGGAGCCGTCGTACCGGGGATGAACCGGTAGAAGGGGTAGAAGGCTCGCTCGACCAGGGGCGCCGCCGTCTCCGGGAGGCGCCAGGAGACGGGCAGCTGGTGGCGGAGCAGGTCGGGGTTGTGGGCGAGGGTGACGTCGACCGCGTTGCGCAGGGGGTCCCAGGTCAGGCCGTGCCAGCGGTCGGTCTCCACGGTGGCGAAGGGGTCGAGCTGGCCGGGGTCGCCGACGAACAGGACCTGCGTGTCGTCCTGGGCGAACAGCGGGGCCGTCGCGAGCAGCCCGTCCGAGCGCATCTGGTACGCCTCGTCGACGATGGCCCACCGCCACGGCGCGCACTTGTCCGGGGTGACGAACGACCACTTCTTCGCGGTGGACACCACGATGGGCAGGTCACGCAGGTCCGTTACCTGGTTGCTCCCGGTCACGTTGGGGTGCCGGGTGACGCGGGGCGGGAGGACGTGGCCACTGGCATGGAGGCGGCCGAGTGCCAGACCGGGGTGCTCCCGCGCGATGCGGTCCACCAGGTCGTCGACCTGCTCGTTGGTCTGCGCGACGATCATGAGCTGGTGGCCGGCGGACGTCAGGTGCCCGGTGGCCTTCACCACCAGCGTGGACTTTCCGGCTCCGGGCGGGGAGTCCACGACGACGCCCCGGCCGGGCGCGGTGTCGAGGCTGGTCAGGATCCCCGCGACCGCCCGGTCCGCGCGTTCGCCGGGGGTGAGGGCTTCGGGCTCCCCGGTGTCGGGAAGGAGGGCGGTCACTCCCAGGTCTCCTCTGCGTCCTCGTCGGTGGGTTCGTACGGATGGGGCGGACCGCCGTGGGTCCAGGGGGTGTTCTCCTCGTCGGGCAGGGCGGACGGCATGGCCGTGGGGTTGAGCGTGGTGTACGTCAGCTCCTCGCCGGTCTCCGCGAGAGTGCCGGGCGGTGCCGGCGGTGTGCGCTTCCTCGCGAAACCGCCCTTGAGCTGGAGCACCACGGTGTGGCCGCCGTCGTCCTCCCGCCTGACTTCGAGGATGCGGGCCTCCTGGCCGGGCCGAGCCGGGGACTTCACCTCCGTGCCGACCGCGAGATCGACGCGCGTGTCGGTGCCGGTGCGCAGGGTGATCGTCGGACGCCAGACCTGGGAGCCGGGACGGTCGCCGGGGACGAAGCGGTCCTCGTCCCTAGCCGTGACCGTGCCCGTGAACGCCTGACCGGTCAGCTCGTACTCCGCCATCACCAGCGGGTCGTCGTACGCGCGCTGCGCCTCGTAGCGGGTAACCGCGTCCTCCAGCCGGGCCAGGCGGCGGGCGGCTCGGACGGCCTGGTCGCGGCGGGCCTGCGGGCGGCCGTCAGCGTCCAGGTACTCCGAGTACTCGGAGAACCAGCGCCGGTCGAGGGTCCAGCGGCCGGGGACGTGGGCGCCCTCCGGCAGTTCGCGGAGCAGCTCCACGCCGCGCCACATCAGATGCCAGGTGGGCAGCATCTGGCCGCTCAGCTCATGGTCGATCTGGCGGCCGACCGCCTCGCGTCCGCGGTCGTCGGACGCCTCGTCGTAGCGCGTCATCAACTCGTGCAGGGTCCGGTCGAAGACCGGGTCCGTGGATGGACCCGCCGGTGGCCACACGGCGGGGTCCTCCGCCTCCCGCGCCGCCCGCGCGCCGTCGCTGCCCTCCGGTGGATCGATCCAGGCGAGCAGGGACGCGAGGTGGGAGTCCTCGGAAGAACTCTGGCCCGTGGCCCAGTTGGCGGCGAGCAGCCGGGTCATGGCGAGGAGCACACCGGAGTCCGGGAACTCGGCCAGGTCCGCGAACCAGGTCAGCCACTTGCCGAGGGCGGGCACGGACGGGTCGACCGCGTACGGCCCCTCGGTGGCGCGCAGTCTGGTCAGCCGGCCGAGCAGGCGCACGTACGCGATGCCCTCGCCGTTCGGGACGAGGAGCTGCGGGGCCCGCCGGCAGCGCAGGCGTTCCTCTTTCTCCTTGCCGCGGCCGACGGTGTAGGGCTCCGTCTCCGTCCGGCACCCGTCGATGTACGCGAGGAGGAGGGCGGCAAGGCGCTCGGCGAACCGGAAGCGTTCGGCGCGGTTGCGTGGCTGGTGGACGGTGAGGAGGGTCGGGTGCTCGGGGTCCGTACCCGCGAGCGCGGCCAGGGGCGCGCACGCCTCGCCGGCGAGGGTGAGCGGCACCAGGACGAACGGCTTCTCGTCCAGGTGCTGGTGGCGGACGGTCGTCAGCGGTTCGGCACGGCCGGTGCGGGACGCCGTGAGCGCCGCGACGGTGGACAGGACGCTCATGCGGCCCCCCGGCGGAGTCGGCGCAGCCGGGCGGCGGCGCGCAGCAGGTCGGCGGCTTCCGCCTCGGCCTCTCCGGGGGCGGCGACGCCGTCCACGTAGTGGAGCGCGGTGCGGGTGGAGTCGATGCCCGGCAGGTCGTTGCGCACGCCGCTGCCCAGGCGGGCCGGCGAGGCGCATCCGTCGGCCTCGTCGCGGCAGTAGCGCGCCATTTCGCAGAAGGACAGGCAGGAGGGCGTGTACGACGCGTCCAACGCCTCTATGGAAGAGGAGAGTTCGTCCGCGCTTCGGGTCGTGTCCAGGGTTGCCGTCTCGGGCAGTTGGGCCGCGAGGTCCTCTGCGCGCCGCAGCCGGGAGAGCTGGAACTGGAGGGCGTCGAGTTCCTGCCGGAGGTCGATCAGGCGGCCGTAGGGGCGGTTGGAGAAGTCCTTGGGGCAGACGAGCAGGAACTCGTGGGAGATCTGCTCGGTGGGCAGGCCGGCCGTCTCGAAGGCGCGGTGCAGCGCGAGGACGTACACCGCGGCCTGCTTGGCCGTCTCGGCGACGGCGGTCGGATTGGCCTGGCCGTCGATCGCCGCGAACGAGCGGATGAGGACGACGTGGAACTTCCCCCCGATGCGGTGGGTGAGCGCGTCCGGCTCCAAGTACGCCGTCTGACCGGCGACTTCGAGGGTGAGCACGGGGCGGTCGAGGATGAGGCGTACGTCCTGGCCGGAGGCCACGTGCGCGATGAGGCGGAGGGTCTCCCGCTCGCGCAGGTGCAGGGCCGTGTTGCCCCCTACCTCGTTGAGGTCGGTGACATGGGCCTCCGCCACGGGGACGGAGAGCTGCTCGCGCAGTAGCCGGATGAGCTCGGCGTAGCTGCCCCACTTCACGAGGCTGTGGAACGCCTGTTCGCGGGCGAGGGCGAAGGGTGACTGGCCGAAGCGCGGCTCGTATCCGACCTGCTGGGCGAGCAGTGCCTTGTCCACCCCGGCGGCGTCGAGGACGGCGCGGCGGGCGCAGGCGGGATTGGCGGTCAGGGCGGTGATCTTACGGGCGGTGTACGGCTGAGGGGGCTGCGGTCCGCGCAGCCGCGCGAGTCGGTTGTCGGGAGGTTCGGACTGCTGCGAGGGCATCGTCTCTACTTCGGGAACGTCTTCGGGTACGTCTTCGGGAGCTCACCGGCGTGCGAGGCGTCTGACGTCATCGCCGTCGTGAAGGGGTCGTCAGGACAGGGTCCCACTCGCGTCGCGTAGGGCGTCACGCATCGGTGCCGCACCGAACAGCTGCTGTACGTCGGAGAGTTGGGTACGGGCGCGCTGCGCGGCCGCTTGCCGGTGCTGGCCGTCCTCCTGCTGGTGGACGGCCGCTTCGGCTTGGGCGGCCGCGATCACGCGGGCGGGGTCGGGTTCCGGGGCCGCGGCGTCGTAGGCGCCCGGGATCGTGAGGGCGAAACGGCACAGCAGCCGCCAGGCCGCGTCGGGGGCCGGATGCCCCGCGGTGGTGAGTCGCTGGATCTGCTCGGCGGTTCCCACCGTGTGAGTGAGGAAGTCGGTGCGTGGGCTGAGTGGGCCGATGATCCGCCGCTCCACGGGCCAGGTGGACAGGGCTAGGAGTCCGCGTGCGGGGACCAGGCGGTCGTGGGTCAGTGCCGCGCAGATGTAGTACGGGCGGGCATAGCCCTGTGCCGTGAAGGATCGCTCCTCGTCGCGGCGGAGGGACGCGAGTTTGGTGGCGACCAGCGACTCGGTGAAGAACGCCTCGTACGTGGACGAGATGAGCTTCGGAGAGGCAGGGGCGCCCAGCAGGGTGAGTGCCTGGTGGACCTGTTCGCGGATCGGGATGGAGCCGTGCGCCGAGCGCTCCGTGCGGCGTGGTGCGCCTGTGGTCGCCGACGCCTGCGGGGCCGGGGGCTCGGCCGGGAGTGCCTCGCCGTCCGGTTCCGCCTCGGTCTCGAGGGCGTGCTCCCAGGCGGCCTCGGCTTCGCGCAGCGCGCGACGGATGCGCGCGGTTTCGGCCTTGTCCCGTGCGCGCACGGCACCGCGCAGCTCGGTGCGCAGGTGGGACAGGCGCTGCTCGAGTTCCTCCAGTGATGCCGCCATGTGGGGCAGCTTAGCGCAGCAACCAACCTATGCCAAGAACTTCCAATGAGTTCCAAGATTACCTGCTACGGTCGAGTGCGGCGGCGCACCCGGCTGGTCCAAAGGGCGCCGTCTGTTCCGAGACAAGGGGGAGGCAATGAGTCACGACACGACGGCATGGCACAAGCCGCACTGGCTGACCGGGAATGACGACCTCGTTCGCGTGGCGCCCGGTACGGGCGGGAGCGAGGAGCACACCTGCCCCTCGCACGCCGCTGCCAAGGCCCGGCCCGGTCTCTGGCCGGCCCGGCGTCTCCGTCTTCCGAAGCCGGAGCTCGAGACGTTCACCCTCGGGCCTGTGATGGACGCCGTGGACCGGGTCGAATTCCACGGTGAGACACCCGACCAGGCCCTTGCAGGGCTGCGCTCCCGCACCCCCGCCCTGCACCCCGGTCACCTGACGTATGCCGAGCACGCCCTCCGTACGTACATAGAAGCGTGCGCCGACGATGGTGAGCAGCGGCTGCGGCCGGTCCGTCCGTACTGGGTGGCCCAGCGGGAGAACGGCAAGTTCTGGGAGATGTACGCCTGGTGGCGCAGGTACGAGTCGGCCGACGGACGCCTGCGCGAGTACCGACGGTTGCGGCACGGCGAGGCCAAGGACTCCGAGCCCGGCGAGATCGCCATCGCCGTGTACGTGGCCGTTCACGGGCGCCAGGCGGCCTGGCCGCGGAAGTGGGCGCGCGCGTTCCAGCCGTATGGCCCCACAGCCCGGCCCGAGCGGGTGCGTGTCGTCGAAGTCGGGCTCTCCGACGGACGGCCGCGCGTGCAGTTCGACGGGACGGCCGAGGAAGCCGAGGCCTACTACGCCGAGCACGGGCACGCGCACGTGGCGCGTGTCGTGGCGGGCGGCAGGCCGGCACCCGGCTCATCCTGCGTCGACTGCAAGCAGTTCACGGGCTGCGAGGCCGTGCCGCGCAGGCCGGGGGTCCTCGGCCTTCCCTCGCGGGTGGCACCGCTGAGGAAGGTGTCGGTCAGCGATCTGCGCTATCACGCGGCCTGCCCCGCACAGGGATTCCTCCGCGCCCTGCACCTGCCCAAGTCCGACGAGTACGGAAGCGCGGCCAGACTCGGCCAGGCGGTGCACGGCTGGATCGAGAAGCTGCACCGGCGCCCGGAACAGCCGCCGTGCGCGGTCGGCGACATGCCCCCGGCGGGCGAGAACTGGACAGAGGGACGCTGGCGGGTCTCCGACGAGGACGCCGCGACCGGTCGGGACATGCTGCTCCACCACGTCGACGCCTGTCCCTTCCAGGACGCCGCACTCATCCAGCGGGTCGAGCCCGAAGCCCTCCGAGTCGTCCACGACACCGCGGCGCAGGCCGTCGTCATCGCCAAACCCGACCTGCTCTACCAGGAGGACGGCTCGTGGGTGTGGCGGGAGCTCAAGACGACACGGAAGCGGCGCCGCCACCACGAGGACCTTCTCGACACCTACCCCCAACTCGCCTTGGCGGTCGCGCTCCTGGCTCAGGGTGCGCTGGGCGGCGATCCGGACGGCTCGCGCGTCGAGGTGGAGATCCTCCGGCCGGACGGTTCCGATCCCCACGTGATCGACCCGACGGACCCCGGCCGACAGCGGAAGGCGCTGTCGGTGCTGCGGCGGTACGCCGGCCCGTGGCGGGAGGACGAGACATGGGACGCCCGCCCCGGACCGCATTGCCGGTCCTGCCCGGTCTCCCGGTGGTGTCCGAGCGCCGCGCCCGACGGCGCCGTCGCGGGAGAGGGGGAGTCGTGACCACGACCGACATGAGGGAGGCCCGGTCCGAGGACGCCGTCGGCACGGACGAGGGGTTGCTCCGACAGATCGCCAGCGCCCTGGCGTGCCTGTCCCGGCAGCGGACCGTACCCAACCCGGTCTACCCGGCGAAGGTGCAGAACGCGTACAACCGCCTCGTCCTGCACTGCCTGCGCCGGGGCGAGGAACCGCCGGGCAGCGTGCCGCAGATGGTCCGCTGGGCTGGTGAACGGCCGCTGATCGAGTGGCCGTTGGAGCTGCCGCCCGACAACTTTCCCGGAGCGGCCCTGCTCGTCGATCCGGAGACCCGGCTGCCGCACCAGCTCTGTCTGGAGTGGGAGGTGAGCGCGGCCGACCCGGCGGCCGAGCTCTTCGAGAACGAACGCATCCGGGAAGCACTCGCCGTGTGCCGTGCGGCCAAGGCCCCGCAGGCCTACACCGCGTTCCGGGCCCTGCTCACCTCCAGGCCCGTGCTGACCGGCGCCGAGCTGGCACTGCTCGGCGGCGATCCCGACTGCGGAATGCTGCTGCACGACGTGATCAAGCGCTGCTACGAGCCTGTGCCCGCCTCCTATCTGAGGCGCGGCACGTACCGGCAGTGCGCTCGCTGCCGCTGCCTCATGGTGCCGCTGCTGCACGGCAGCCACCGCTGCGAACTGGACCGGTGCCGCCGCGACGGCACATCGGACGAAGGCACGCCGCTTCGTGCCGACAAAGGCGGGGTCTTCCAGCTCAGCCGCCCCCTGCGGATGTTCATCACCAGCCCCGGGCTCGCGGAGACCGATCTACAAGCCGCCCTGGAGAAGAAGTTCGCCATCACCGCCGAGATGTGGCCCAACTACGACGCGTACGACCTGCGCGTCCCCCTGTCTGAGCGACGGCACTGGGCGGTGGACGTCAAGGACCGGGTGAACCCCGTTCTCCTGGCGCGCTCCCTCACGCCGTTCAGGAACGAGCCGCCGTACGACCGTGCATTCCTCGTCGTGCCCCGCTACCGCTTCCGCGACAACGAGTCGTATGGGCGGCAGTTCCGCCGAAACCTGCCGGAGGACCTGGCCGATCGGGTCACCCTGTTGGACGACCAGGCCTTCCTGCGGCTGGTCGCCGATGAGATCTCCACCCCGCGTGACAAGGCGGGGGACCCGCGTACCGAAGGAGGACGCCGTGCGTGACCGTAGGGGATGGCACCGGCGCTGCTCGCCGCAGCAGCTCACCGAGGTGTGGCCGGCGAACCTCGGCAGCTTCCGCCCCGGCGACCTTCTCGACGTCGAACTGGGCCTGTATCTCTTGCAGGACGTGACGCCCACCCGCACGGCCGCCGATGTCTGGCCGCTGTTGGGCGGTTACCCGTACAGCGAGGTGTTCGGAGACGTTCGCAGCGACGAACAGCGGCTTCGTGTTCTGCGCGCCCGCCACTATCTGTGGGACATGCGGCGACGGCACGCCTGGTCGGAGGCGCTGATCGACTACCTGAAGGTCCCCCAGCACCTGCGCGGATACGACATCGACGGACCCGGCTCCGTACCACGCCGTCGCGAGCCGTCGCGAGCCGCACGCCGTTTCGAGATCTTCGAAGAACTGCTCAGCACCGCTCCGCGGTTCGCGACGCGGTCCATTCCGTTCGCCGAGGAGGGAGAGCACACCTTCCGGGTGCAGGACCGTACCCACTCCGTGGTGTTCGACGAGGAACTGCTGACGGACACCCTGCCGCGCGCCCACGCGCTTGACGCACCACCGGCCGGGCGTGGAGAGCCCGTCGACGTCACCTGG
This sequence comes from Streptomyces griseoviridis, assembly GCA_014649155.1. Classification (GTDB taxonomy): domain Bacteria; phylum Actinomycetota; class Actinomycetes; order Streptomycetales; family Streptomycetaceae; genus Streptomyces; species Streptomyces griseoviridis. Next base: position 260,648 of record BMSM01000008.1, read on the forward strand.
GAAGAGCTCGAAAAGGCCGCCGACGAGATGGACGCCGTCGAGGCGACGGCACAGGGGCCGCGCAACGGCTGGGCCGGGCGGCTCCGGCGGGTGAAACTGCTCGTGCGCGACGCGGAACTCGGCCGCTTCACAGAACAGGAACGGCTGAGGATCGACCGGCTGCTGCACCTCGTGGGGATGGTGGGAGCTGGCAAGTCCACCCTCCGGGACATCCTGACCTACCACCTCGTGACCCGGACACCCCGCCGGGTCACCATCGTCGTCGGCGATGTGGCCGAGACGCTCGCCGTGGTGGAGCAGTTCGACCGGCTCGGTGTGCGGGCGGCGCCGATCCTCGGGCACTCCACCAGGGAGCGCAACATCAACCGGCTGCACCGCCGCACTGCCACGGCCGGCGCCGCCACCATGCTCGGGCACGACCACGCGGGCTTCGCCTACCTCAGCAGCGCCTGCCCCGTCGACGTGCTGCGCGGCTTGGAGGCCCGCCGCCCGCTCGGCGTCCGTGAAGCACCGTGCATCACGCTGTATACCGTCCCCGAGCAGGAGACCACGGACGGCGATCCCCTCCTCGACGAGGAGCACAGCACGCAGCGTGACGCACAAGGCCCGAAGCCGCAGCGGAGACTGTGCCCGTTGTGGAACCGCTGTCCGCGCCACCGCGGGGCTCGTGATCTGGTCGACGCACAGGTGTGGGTCGCCACCCCGGCCGGTCTCGTGCACAGCTCCGTCCCACTGCACCAGCACCAGGAACAGCTCCGGTACCTCGAACTCGCGTGCCGACTCAGCGACCTGATCATCGTCGACGAGGCCGACCGGGTGCAGATGCAGCTCGACACGGCCTTCGCGCCGGCCAGCACTCTGGTGGGCAAGGCCCCGAACTCCTGGTTCGACGAGGTCGCCGTCCACAAGTTCCAGCAGATGGCCCGGGATGGCCGGCTCCAGCTGTCCGCCCGTGACGTCGACGACTGGACCAACGCCGTCAACACGGTCAGCGCCGCCACCGACCGCCTCTTCGCCCTGCTCGTCAAGGACGACAAGCTCAGGCGATGGATCAGCGTCGACTACTTCAGTGCCTTCACCCTCCACAACCTGCTGCTGGACAGCTGGTTCCCGGGGCGGAAGGAGGGCGAACGCCCGCCTGCGGCGGCCCGGACGCTGGACGGTGCGCTCGGCCGGTTCCGCGACGACCCGCTGCACGAGCAGCAGAGCACGGGAGACGACGATGAAGTGACACCCTTGGTGAACACCTTCGTCCACCTCGCCCTGGAACTCCTGCACGCGCCCCAGGGAGCACGGACGCGTGAGAGGCTGCGCGACACCCTCACCGACATCGTCGGAGACGACAGCAAGGTGCTCGCGGACGCCGACCTCCAGGCCCGGCGCTTCGAGTTCACCCTGCTCCTTTCCGCTCTGCACAGCCGTCTCGACTTCATGACCACGCTGTGGCCGCGCGTCGAGGCCGCCCTCAATCTCGAGAGCGCCTCGAACGTGCTCTCCCGCAGGCCCCCCAAGGACTACGAGGCGGTCATCCCCGAGTCGCCCATGGGTAACGTGCTCGGCTTCCAGTTCCGCCACGACGACCGTGAGCGCGATGGTGACCGCAGCGGTGAACTCCGCTTCTTCCACTGCAACGGCGTGGGCCGCGAACTGCTCATGCGGCTCGGTGACCTGTGCGCCGTGGACGGCCGCCCGGGCCCGCACGTCCTGCTCATGTCCGCAACGAGCTGGGCGGGCACGTCGAGCAGGTACCACGTGCACGCCGACGTCGGTGCCGTTCTGCGTCCTCACGACGAGGAAGTCGAAGCCGTCCTGGGCAGCGAGTTCCGCAAGGAGTTCTTGTACTGGCCCGGAAACGACCGGCCCAAGCCGCTGCGCCTGTCCGGCTGCGACCCCGAAGAACGGCCCCAGGCCCTTCTGCACATGCTGCACCAGCTCGCGGTGCCCGACCGGAGTCTGCCCGACGCCGAGAGCATGCTGGACGCCGAGCTGAAGGAGATCGACGATCCGGACCGCCGCCGCATCCTGTTGCTCGTCGGCAGCTACGACGAGGCACGTCGGGCCGCCGAGTACCTCAACCAGATCCCCGAGTGGAACGGCCGCGTCACCCGACTGGTGTCCGACGACGCGGACTCCGACACCGCCTGGACCCGGCTGCCGGAGGACGCCGCCGCACGGACGCTGCCCCGCGGTGACGTGAAGGCTTTCCCTTCGGTCGGCGGCGACATTCTCGTCGCGCCGCTGCTCGCTGTGGAGCGGGGACACAACATCGTCCTGCGCGATGGCAAGGCGGCCATCGGCACGGTCTACTTCCTGGCACGCCCACACCCTCGGCCCGACGACATCGCGCTCGCCATCCAGTCCATCAACGACTGGGCCGTACGCCAACTCCGGGATGCTGACGGATCCTTCCGGCAGAACGCGCTCGCCGCCGCCACCCCCGACCAGGCGGCTGTGGCGTTCCGCAGCCGCGCACGCCGTCAGTGGAACCGCTTCCTCACCCGGCGGCTGGCCTGGTCCAGCCTGCGGGACGAGGAGAAGACGGCGTTCACCTGGGACCAGCTCGTCGTCATGTGGCAGGTCATCGGTCGTCTGGTGCGCGGCGGCGTGCCGGCCCGGGTGGTCTTCGTCGACGCGGCTTTCTCTCCCAGAGAAGCCGGATTCCAGGACACGGACACCCCAGACACCAGCCTACTGGCGAGCATGCGTGAGGTGCTCGCCCCCTTCTTCGAGGACGGGAACACGGCGGAGCGGCACCTTGCCCCGATCGACAAGTCCCTGGTCCGTGAGCTGTACGAACCGCTCTACCGCGCCCTGGTGGACATGGGCTGACGGCATCCGTCACCACACCGCACCCCCGACGTGTTCGCGTCGCGTCCGAAGACTTAACGCCTTGCTTCGAGGAGAACCGACACCATGGCCTACCAGTACAACCGTCCGGCGGCGTACCTGCCCGACCCGGCACGGGGACCCTTCGTCTTCCCGATGCACACGCTCTCCCTGCCCGCCCACTGGGAGGAACCACTCCTGCGCCTTTACCACGGCGGAATGACAGAGGGGCAGGCCGAGCGACGGCGCCGCGTACCCACAGCGGCTGTCAACCAGCTGATGCGCGCCACCGCGCCGGACATCGTCACGGTCGACTCCACGGCACGGTTCGGTTCGGAGAACCCCTGGCTGTACTGCCAGGACGCGTACCCGATGGCGGTGACGAACCTCTACATCGCCACCTGGCTCAGGAGCCTCCCGCGCGATGCCGGCGATCCCGAGACCGCGGCCCTGCTGATGAACTGCTTTCGTGACCTCGACACCGCGGCTCTCAGCTGGCGGCCCGGCAGGGTCGACCTCCTCGAGCAGAAGGTGTCGCCCGGAGGAACCGCTCTGCCCGCGCCCCACGTGTACCGGTTGCTTCCCGACGTCCTCGCCGAAAGGATCACGCGCCAGGGACCGTACGAACACCACGGGCAGCAGCTGTCGTTCCGACAGGTCGCCAGCCGCACGGGGGCCAGGGGGCAGGGAAGCGGGGGCGCCGAGCTGATGTCGAACGTGATCGAGTACGTAACCGGGCGGCGTGGTGGCGGCGACGGCAAGCCGGCCTACTACGCGGCGACCCTCCGCATCACCGTGCGCACCGTTCCCTTCTCACCCGTCCCGCGCGTCCACGTGGCTGCCGGCGTACGTCGGTTCGTCACCGGCAAGGTCTACATGCCGTACGGCAAGGGCGTGTCCGCGTACCTGCTCCCGGACGACTCCCTCGTCCACGATGGCCCGCAGTCGCAGCGTTTCGCCGTCGCCATGCTGGAGTGGAAGAACGGCACCACGGACTGGCGTCAGGGCGGAGCAGAAGGAATGCTCGCCGGGATCAGCGCACTCGACGCACTGCCGTCCCCGGACCGGCTGGTGAAGGAGGCCGACCACTGGATCCACGGCCGGGACGGCATCCGGATCGCGATCGGGCACCAGGTGGCCATGGGCAGGCATACGATCGGCACCGGAGTGATGCCCAGTGAACGCCGACGGCTGATCGAGTGGGCGGAGCAGGCGATCGCTCCCGAGTTCGTCTCCGTTCCGAAGCTCGAGCGAAGTGCGTACGCGCGGCCGCCCAAGAAGCAGCTCAAGAAGCTGCCGTCCATTCCCAAGAACATGGAAGAGAAGGATCCCGAAGAGCGCGCGGTCATCCTGGACCAGCGTGAGCTGAACGCAGCCCACAACGCGCAGGTTCTGCGGGCAGGACTGGCCGAAGCCCTCGAAGGGGAAGACCTCACCGCGGTCGTGCTCCACCAGAACGATGCCATCCGCGATCAGATGATCGCAGCGGCGGAGACGGGGCTGGGGCTGTCTGGGCATCGGCGGGAGCAGGGTCCCGATACCTGGGTGTGGGAGGCGGAGGAGCTGACCGTCCGGCTGCACGCGCGGCCCCTGGGCGCTCTCGGCGCACCGCTGGGAGGCGACAGCGTGCCGCGCCGGGGGCAGGAGCACGACAAGGCCATCGAGGAGCGCCGTATCGGTGTCGCGCGGGCCATGGCCGCCTTGCGGGAAGCCGTACCCGGGGTGCGGCTGGCCTTCGTGGAGCTCGACGGGCAGGATGCCTTCCGCCACGCCAAGCGACGGACCGACCCCAAGCACGCGATCCGCCTCGGCTGCGCGGACGCAGGCCTGGTGACCCAGTTCATCCGTCCACCAGACCCGGATGCGGAGACGGAGGAGGCTCTCGCCGATGCTGGTCTGCGTGCCGCCGCGGCCTGGTCGGACGGCCTGCGCCAGACCGGTATGCGGCTGGTGCCCCAGCACACGCTCGGTGACACGCTCATCCCCGCGAACCTGAACCAGGTGGCCTTCCACCTCGTGGAACGCCGCCTTGACGGGCCCACAGGCAAGCAGCAGTTCACGCCGATCGCGGTGCTCATCCGACCGGGCGCGAAATGCGTGCTGGGCAAGTCGGCCGACATGCACGCATGGGTGCCGTACCCCGAACTCCTCAAGTCTTTGACGGGAAGGGTCGAAGGCAAGAAGAACAGCGCGGAGCAGTCGGCCCTCATGGCGGCCTTCGTCAAGAAGACTCTCGCGCAGCTGCGCAGTACCCCGACGCTCGTTCTGACCCACGCCCAGGACGTCCGGAAGCGCTGGCCATGGCTGAGGAACGACGGGCTGGAACGGGACAGGCTCGGCCTCGACGGGGGTCCCGTTCAGCGGATCGGTCTGTACGGCAAGCAGCTTCGTATCGTTCGGATCGCCGATGGCAGCCGGGACGAAACGGCACAGTGCTGGGCCGAGGCGGAGGAACGCTCTCCCAAGTTGGAGGGCCAGCAGCGTGGGGGCATCGCGATGGGGCTGTGGCGGCCCGGAGTGCGGGGTGACTCGGACCGCGTCTTCTACAGCACGACCGGCAAGTCCGGCTCGCAGCCAAATCTCACCAACGACGACGCCAAACTTACTCCGCACACCAACGCCTCGGGCAACAACGCCTACCGGCCGACGGCGAACGCCTGGAATCCGGACCTCCTCGAACTGACCGTTGCGTGCCTTCAGCCCGGTGACGATGCGGAGGCATGGGCCGCATTCGTCCACCAGCAGCGTTTCAGCGAGGACTACCGTGCTGGTCGCGAGGGGTTGGCTCTGCCCTTGATCCTCCATCTCGCGCGACTCGCGGACGATTACGCTTTGCCTCACGAGATCGAGGAGGCTTTGGACCCGACGGAGCCCCAGGCTGCGGCCGCGCCGGACGACGCTCTGTCGGGCCAGCTGGCCTTCGACTTCGACCTCGATGACGGAGATGACGACGAATGAAGCTTCCCGCTGAGGAGTCGAGGGAGTCTCACCCCTCGTCTCCTCAGCGGGTAAGGCCCCTACTACCTCAGGGGCGTAGGTGCGGGTTCAATAAATGCATATGCATGCTCTCGGGGAGTGATCTTGCGGGCCGCGGGAACCTCAACATCAATTAGTCCTGTTGTGCCTGGTCAAGGGAACTCGTGAACGTCCCACCAGCAGAGACCCCAGTTCACCTGGGGTTTTTCTGTGACGGACGACGACAAGCCAGCCGTGGCCCGTGCCCGGCACGCCAAGGGAGAGAGCGTCTCCGCCATCGCCAAGGCGCTGGGGATCTCCCGGGCAACCTTGTACCGGCACATCAGTGAGAGCGCCTGGGACAGGCGCACAGGGGCGCAGTCAGGTGCTCACCTCGGAGCGCACCGGGACGGGTGGGCGAACACCGGTGAGCGTTTCCGCGCGGGCAACGACCCGGGGTGCAAGGGCGGGGTACCAGCCACGGGCTACGGCTTGCAGCATCTCGGCCAGGGCCGCGAGTTCCCCGATTCGGCCGGCCGGGGTGTCGAGGGTCGGCGCGAACTCCCTGCGGATGCGGGCGGCTACGTCGGGAACGAGCAGGCTGTTGGCGTGGAGGAGCCCGGCGTCATAGCCGAAGGGCACCAGGCCCCACCGTTCCCAGTCCAGCAGACAGAGGGGCGCAGCCGTGAGGTTGCCCCAGTGCAGGTCACCGTGACCGGTCACCCGCTCCACCGTGTCGGGGGCCGGGATGCCGAGGAACTGGGGGAAGGCCCGTTCAATCCACCCGTCTCGGACAGTCGTCTTCACACCCTCCACTTCAGCGAGTAGGGCAAGGGCTTGGCGAAGGTCCGCCCACCACTCGTCAGGCAACCCCGGGTCGTGGTCAATGTCGGCCCGGTCCGGGGACACGATCGGCTGCGTCACGTAGTCGAGGACTTCCGCCTCGAAAGCCCACTCGCCGTCAGTCCAGTCGTGCACCTCGTACAGGCGGGGACGGGGGACGCCGTCAGGCATCAGCTCGGAGGCGCCGACGATGCCCTCCCCCCGCTTCCTGCCCGCGTTCCTCTTCGCCGTCCGGCTCACCCGCAGCCACCGGTCCCCCGCTCGGCGTCCGAGGGTGACACCGAGGAAGCCCCACGCCAGCGGCCCCGTGCAGGTGAGCCCGAGTTCCTGAGCCGCCCGGTCGTGGGCGGCCTCCATCAGGGCCTGTACCTCCTCATTCACTGGTGAGTTCATCCGTCACCCTCCTGAGTTCCTGGGCCGTCAGAGGCGCAGCCAGAGCCTTGGCCGCATCATCCCAGTGTTCACGGGTACTCGCGGAAGTCAGGACGACATCGAGGCCAGGGCACGAGCCAGCGGCCAGCAGGGCAGCGGCTGCCGTCGACAAGCCAGGGCGGATGATGTCCACCAGTTCGGGTGTCATGGCATCGAGGAGGGCGCCCCCGTGCAGGGGCGCGGAGCCGAAGGTGATCAGCCCTGCGTCCTTCGCCTGCATCAGTGGTCCGCCACCGTTCAGAGCCTGCGTGATCGGGGCATCCATGATCAGGCTGATGGGCATCTGCAAGCCCGTGAAGTGGTGCTCGGCTGAACCCGCCGCCTGCCGGGCGAGCGTGAGCAGCTCGGGAACGCTGAAGGCTCCGGAGGTCAGGCCCGACCATGTGGCGACGCCGTACCCGCCGATCCTGCCCGCATGGGCGAACTCCTCCAGCGCCATGAAGGCTTCCCGCACATGCCCATGCAGATCGGCACGGTCAAGGCCCTGGCCGTCGTGCTCCGGGTTGTGCACGAACACCAGGTCCACGCGCCCGAGCGTGGCCAACGAACGCTCCGTCTGCCAGCGGGCAAAGCCCCGCTCAAGGCTGTGCCTACCGGCTGCCTCCTCCCGGGTGAGCACGCCGTCAGCCAGTGCGGTGCGGCCCTGTTCCGCTGTGAAGAACCCCGCCTTCGTGGCTACCCGCACGGTCTGGTACTCCCTGAGAAGCGGGCGCAGCTCCTCGTGTGCCCGACCGTGGGCGTAGTTGGGTGCCGTGTCCACCCAGGGGCTACCGGCAGCCAGGGCGATGCGTGCCGCCTGACCGACAGCACGCACGCGGTATGTCCCCAGGGAGAGCGCGGCGGTCACAGCGCCGTCCCCACGACTGCGACGGCGTGGCCGTCGATGAGAACGGAGACCAGTTCGGCTACGTCCTTGACCTCCAGTCCGGCGGAGTCGGCCATCTCGCCCAGCGTGGTCGGCTGGTTGGTCAGCAGCGTGCCCAGTGCGGGAGCGGCGGACTCGGCGAAATCCCACGCGGTACCGGCCGCCGAGAAGGTGACCGTGCCCTCTGCCGGGTTCGTCGTCAGGCGGCCCCTCGGAGCGGTCAGCTTGACCGTGATCTCCCCTCGTGCGGGGAGTCCGTCCACGTAGGGCAGGGATGGGATCGCGTGGCCCAGGTCGGTCGTGTCGATCGACTCCGCCCACCGCTCCACAAGGCGCGGGTCCGCCATCATGTCGGCCACCTCACGGCGCAGCGCGTCGGTGAAGTCCGCTTGTTCCGCCAGCGAACCGAAGCGTGGGATGTCCCTGCGGAGCGCGAGGGACGCCCGGAGCTGATCCACGACCCAGAGCATCAGGTCAGCACCCGTGTGCGTGACCGTGCCGAAGGTGAGGTGAAGGGATTCCGTCCCCTGGTCAGCGGTGACCGCGTGCCACCAGCCGCGCGGCAGGTAGAGCACGTCCCCCGGGGACAGAACGAGGTCCGCCACGGGGTCGCCCTCCGGCTCCTCCGGCGACTCCACGTCCCGGAAAGTGGGCGCCTCGCGGGTCATCCCCCACAGCCGCCACCGCTTCGAGCCATGCAATTGGACCACCACCACGTCGTGGTCGTCCCAGTGCCGGCCGAAGCCCTCCCGCTCGGTCCATGAGGCGTACACGTTGGCCTGCACGGAAGTCCCGAGGAAGCGAGCCAGCCCCTCCGCAGCCGCCCTCACAGGGGGGTGGATCTTCTCCACCGCGTCGAGGACTAGCGACGCCCCGTCCCTGAGCTGAGCGTGGAAGTCGGACGGTTGGATGCGGGACCAGGTGACCGCTCGGCGGTTCGTGGTGGGGATGGCGTAGCGGTGGAGCGGGACCATCTCGCCGTCGACCGAGAGGCGCAACCGGGGCGGCTCCAGCCGCTGTGTGGCGATGATTCGGTTCAGGTCGTCCCAGGAGAACAGGCCCGCCGTGTCGGCGGCTCCGGGGATGTGTGCGTAGGAGCGGTGGTATGTCTGGGCGAGGAACTTGTCCCCGCCCAGACGCCCCGCCCACGAGGCTGCATCAAGCAACGTGGGCGCCCCCGTCAGTCGTTGCCGTCGGAACGGCCACCGCTGACGTCCGACTCCTGCTCGGCACGAGTGCGCGCGGCCACGATCTTCCGCTTCGCGATGAGCAGGCCACCCCCCTCGGGGGCCACGGAACCGGTGTTCTCTTCCACCATCGGACTACCTCTCTTATCTCGGGGACTCCCGCCTGGGATCAGGCGGGAAGCAAAGGGGGACAGCGGCGGGTCCGGCGGATACCGGGCCGCCAGGGCTCCGGCGAGAACCAGGGCACAGCCGCCGAGGATCACGGTCAGGTACAACGGCCCCGCGTACCGCCCGAGGTGGTGCAGCACCCGGCAGCCCAGGCCATGCCTCACGCGGTCTTCGGCTCCGCCGCGACAGGGCGGGGATCACTCACAGACGGTGAGCTGCGGCCCGTGCACCGAGGGCACCCGCAGGGCGGGTACTTGGTCGGTGAACCCAAGATCACTGCGTTGCGCGGGTCCACCTGCACCTCACGAACCGGGCCGTACGTCGCGCCGCCGTCGTATGACACCCGCAGGGTCATGCGTCCGCCGTTGCGGTTTCTCGTTTCGTCTCGCTCGGTCGCCGCCATGGGGGAAATCATTGACCTGGAGAGCGGGGGCTGTGCAGTTCTTTCCCGTCATGGACTAAAGATCATGAACGGCAAGCGGCAGACCACTCGGCCAACAAGGCTCGCGCTTCCTCCCCGAACAATGCGTAACCCTCCAGCGTGGAGAACAGCTCCAAGTGCATTTCGATGTCTCTTGGATCTCTCAGGATCACGACACCGGTCGTGTTCTCCACAGTGGCCAGCGTATTGTCATAGACGGTGAAGGTATCCATCGGAGCCATGGGCTTGTGTCCCGCGATTGGGATGACACCGATCTTCACGTTCGTAAGGTGAGTCAGTGAGGCCAGTCGGTCAATCTGCATCGCCATCGCAGCCGGTGGCAGGAGCGGCCACCTCACGGCTTGCTCGGTCAGGATGAAGGTAAACCGCTTGTTCGTGTCGTAAAGAACCTCTTGCCGTTCCAGCTTCCTCGCGATCGTCTTAGTGACATCGGCCGGGGAATGGGCAAGGCTGGCCCGGATGTACTCAGGGGTGGACAGTAGTCCCGTAATCATCGAGAGCAGGAAGAAGCGGAATTCCGTAGACGAGGATTCGAGCGCTGCAAGTTCAGTCTGCTTCTTCTCCAGGCCCCTACGGCGCAGCGAGCGCAGGTCTTGCCATTCGGTGTTGGCCAGCCGCGCGAGGGCGATGACCTCCTCGATGACCTCGGGCGGAGCCACGACAGCCCGGAGGATTCTTTCCAGGTCCAGCAGGCTCGGTTGGGCTTTCCCGTTCTCGATCCGGCTGATCTTCGATTGGGACATGTTGCAACGCCGAGCGAGCCGGTCCCCAGTGAGGCCGGCTCGCTTGCGTAGTTCTTTCAGCAGGGCCGCCAGCTCCTGTTTTGGCTGCCCCAACTGCTCAGGGTCGAACGTCACCTGCTCACGTACTCCAGGAATGGAACCGACTCGGCAACAGCAATTCGCTTCCACTGCCGGTACGGCTCGGGATCGCCCTCGTGCAGCTCCCGGTTTATCTGCGTCCCGTCCGCCCGGTAGTTCATCAGGACCACCTTGGACTCATCGAACATCCAGAAATCCTGAGCCGGAAGTCGCGGGTTCTCCCGGTCGGTGAGGTCGAGGATGCGGATATCCTCGCCCACCTTCACGTGGTGCCGGTAGTAATACTCGAACTCGAACCGAAGGTAGTCCGAGAGCGGGCGGGTCACGACGTGCACCCTGCCGACACTCTTTCCTTCCGAGGTCCATTGCCGAACCTCGTCCATCCATGCCGACGTGTAATCGTCAGGGGATTTCTCCCCGGCGAGGAAGCGCTTCAGCTTCTCCGCTTCCTGGGGCATGGTGTATGCGGGCAGCGTTTCCAGCCGCCACGCCTCACGCTCCATGGAATCGAAGCAGTCATTCCACGCGTCACCATCCAAGTGCACGGAATGCCTCCCTGAGAACCGCCTCGGGGATTTCCACGAGCCCTTCCCCGGAGGGCGGGGTGAAGGCGTCGGACACGTCGCCCTGCACCACGAACGACCCGGTAGCCGTGCGGTACACGTTCGGGCAGTCCTTCTCTCCGCACTCGCCGTTGCCGTTGCCCGTGAGCCGGGTGAGCGCCGAACGTTCGGACATGCCAAACCCCCTTGCCCTGGCCCCGTTCGGGCCGCCTGCCCAACGACACTAGAGGGGGCGGTGTCACGCGTCTATGCGTGAACGCGACTATGCGTGTCCTTGCATAAACAGGGCGGTGACCGCCCGGCCCGCCCCCGGTACGCGGTCGCGCATGTGCCCGTGCAGACCGGGCGTAGCCCGTGGCGCCGTCCGGGAAGCCTGACCAGGGACGGACGCCTTGGAGGAGGGTTGGTCACGTGACCAACGCATGACCAACAGGGGCCCGAGAAGGCCTGAAACAGCAGGAAAGAACAGGAGAAACGCCCGCCGAAAGCAAGCCTGTCGACGGGTGTTTCCCCAGGTCAGAGCGGTTGGGGGCTGGTGCCCGAGAGCAGAGTTCAAGTCCCCCCTCGGACACCAGCGGAGACCCCAGTCGATCTGGGGGTCTTTCTGTTTCTACGGGTGTGACGCGGCCGTCCCCCGCCCCAGCCGCGTCCCGTCACCCATGACGACCCTGCCGCGCGGTTCCGGTGTGCCGCGCCAGGCGAGGACACTCTTCGGCACCACGCACAGGCACAGGCAGGCACCTTCCTCCGCGCGCGGGTCCCCGCCGAGCCTGGCGGCGAACGCCTCGGCCGCGGCCGCGGGCACGTCCTCGTCCGGAAAGCATTCCGCCTCACCCTGGAGGAGCACCCCGTCGAAGGTGTCCGGCAGCGCCAGGCGGACGCGCGGCTCCACGCGGACGTTCCGCGCGGTCGCGGAAGCGGCACCGGTGCACATCCACGCCGCCCGTCCGTCCCACCGGAACCACAGCGTCACCTGGTGCGGCCCGTGCCGGGGATACGCCGTCGACACCCACATGTCCTTCTCGGTGACGAGTATTTCCGGAGTGTCACGCCTGCGCTGTGCCGCCCGGCGGCGGACGGTCCCATCGGCCCGCATGGGGGCCGACCACCACCGGCAGCCGCACCGCGCGCATGAGGCGAAGGACCTGCGCCCGGCGGCCGAGGAACTCCCCGGCCGCCGACCCGGGACGGCCGGTCCCCGCGTCGTGTTGACCATTCCCGGCGGGCAGTGGTGGAGTCGGCGCGTGGACAGCATCTCCGCCAACCGGCGGCTCTGGAACCGGATCAGCAGCGCCTACCAGCAGGAGCACGACCCGCAGATCGGCGCCGCGCCCCGGCTGTGGGGCATGTACTCCCTCCCCGACGCGCACCTGCGCGCCCTGGGCGACGTCGCCGGCGAACGCGTCCTCGAACTCGGCTGCGGGGCGGGACAGTGGTCCAGGGCGCTCGCCGCCGAGGGCGCCGCCGTGGTCGGACTCGACCTGTCCGAGGCCCAGCTCGCCGCGGCGGCCGGCGCGATGGGAGCGGTCCGCTACCCGCTGGTTCAGGGCGCCGCCGAACACCTCCCCTTCGCCGACGGCAGCTTCGACCTGGTCTTCTGCGATTTCGGCGGGCTCAGCTGGGCGCCCCCGCACCTGGCCGTCCCGCAGGCCGCGCGCGTCCTCGGCCGGGGCGGGCGACTGGTGTTCAACGTCGCCAGCCCCTGGTTCGAAGCCTGCTACGACGAAGCCGCCGCCCGCGTGACCACGACGCTGCGGCAGGACTACTTCGGCCACCACACCATCGCCGAAGGCGACGGCGCGACCAGCTACCAGCTCACCTACGGCGACTGGGTGAGGGTCCTGCGCGGCGCGGGTCTCGTCATCGACGACCTCATCGAGCCGCGGCCCGGCCCCGGAACACCCAACGGCTACAACGAGACCGACCCGCCCGACTGGGCGCACCGCTGGCCGGCGGAGCTGCTCTGGGTGACCCACAAACCGTGAGCCCCGCCGCCCGAGTCGCGCGGGCGTCCCCTCCCCGGACACGACCCGGGAAAACAGAAACCCGCCCGGTCCGACGGGGGAACAGACCGGGCGGGAGCTCTCAACTCACCCTGCCGAGCTTACGGCAGGCGGCGGCGGCGCGGGTGCGCCGAGCGGCTTCCGTGGCGAAGTTGTCCGAATCACGATCTTCGAAGCCCGCCGCGCCACGGCTCGGGACGGCGCCGCCGCGCCCATGGATCAGGGGTACGACACCACCGTGGACGGCACGGTCGAGGTCCCGGACGTCGGTGCCCCGGTGTCGTTGATGACGCGTTCGTACTGCCCGTTGCCGCCGAGGGAGACGACGAGGAGGCCGTGGAAGCGGACGCCGGGGCGGTTCGGGGCGGCGAAGCCGTGGTGCTGGATGATCGTCGGGTCCACGTTGTAGTAGCAGTAGCTGCCCAGTCCCCAGCCCTCGTGCTCGGTGACGGCGTCCCCGACCTTGTAGGCGGCGTACCCCTTGACCGAGCCGTTCTGGATCGCGGCCTGGTTGGGGGCGTCGTAGGCCTTCTCGTTCTGGAAGAAGATCGTCCGGCCGCGCTGGCCGTTCCACTGGACGTCGTACTTGTTGAAGTGCTCGACGAACAGGCCGGTGATCAGGACGTCGGAGCCGTTGACGATCAGCCCGTAGTCGGCGCGGTTGGTCTCCCAGCCGACGCCCTCGCCGTGGTCGGCGCGCCAGATCCAGGTGTGGTCGACGATGGTGTGCCGGCTGTTGATCACCATGCTGGTGGTGGCCTTGCCCGCGCCCGCGCCGCCGATGCGGACGAACACGTCCTGCACGGTGGTGGGGTTGGCGGAGTGGTCGCGGGAGGAGCCCTGCGGGCCGACCTCCAGCAGGACCGGGGAGTTGACCGGCCCGGCGTCGATCAGGAAGCCGGCCAGGCGCACGCCGTCGACGTCGGCGACCCGCAGCGCGGTGACGCCGTTGTCGGGGATGAGGGTGGCGTACCCGAGGCCGAGGACGACGGTGTTGGCGCGGCCCACCTGGATCGGCCGGTCCAGGTGGTAGATGCCCGGCGTGAGCAGCAGGTGGAGGCCCTCGGAGAGCGCCTGGTTGAGGGTGGCCGCCGAGACGCCGGGCCGGGCCACGTAGAACTGGGTGAGCGGCAGTGACGTGCCGCGCGGGGTGCCGTTGCCCCAGGAGACCCCGCGGGCGTTGGTGCGCTTCTCCGGCAGGAACACCCGGTAGGCGCCGCCGCCGTCGACGTACAGGAAGGGCTTCTCGCGGGAGACGGGGGTGGTGGCGAGGGTGGTGTACGGCGGGTTCGGGAAGCTCTGCGCGGGGGCGCCCTCGACGCCGGAGAAGACCATGTTCCAGACCGCGTTCAGCCAGCCGCCGACCGCGCTGTCCCGCGTGTACCACTGCTGCTGGGAGTACGGGCCGACCTGGCCGTCGATGCGGCTGTCGGCGATGTAGCCGCCGCTCGCCCAGCCGTAGCCGGCCGGCGCGAGGTTGAGGCCGCCGCGGACGTGCATGCGGCGGAAGGGCGCGGCCTGCGACACGGCCCACCGGTTGGTGCCGTTCACCGGGACCAGGGCGAGGTTCTCCGCCGAACGCCAGAAGTTCTGCGTGGCGTTGCCGCCGAACCAGCCGGCGTCGACCGTCACGTCGCCGTTGATGGTGGTGTCGTCGGGGGAGAGGCCGAGACCGGAGATGGAGGTGTAGAAGCCGATCTGCGCGTTGAGGCCGTGGTACGTGCCCGGCTTGAAGAAGAGCTGGTAGCGGCCGGTGCCGAACTGGGCCGACTCCTGCTGCCGGAAGATCTCGTCCAGCCGGGCCTGGATGCCCGGGGTCGACGGGTCGAAGACGATGACGTTCGGACCGAGGTCGCCGCCGCCGGGCAGGGCCGCCCGGGGCCGGTTCCGGCGGGGCGCCGGCGCGGCGGAGGCGGGGCCCGGGAACAGCGGCGCGGCGGCAGCGGCGGCGGCCACGGCACCGAGGACGGCTCGGCGGCCGGGCGCCCGGCCGGGGAGGGACGAGGACGAGGACGGGGTGGGGGAAGTCATGGGGCGGCTCTCCTGTCGGGGACGTTCCGGGACGAACGGCGGGGACCCGTGCGGAAAGCGAACGCCGGTGCCCGCGAGGGGAGTCGCGGGCACCGGTCGTCCGGGTCCGTTCAGGAAGTGAACGTGAGGGAACGGGGGAGCGCTCTCTCGGCGAGGAATGCTTCTGCCATCCGAACGCGGGCGTCAAGGGGTGGGACGGAGTTCGACGAGAGCCGCGCAAACCCTTGACGGACCCCTCTCCCAGGGTTTAACTCACGTCCTAAATTAAGTCGTGACCGACAGATCCCCGGCACGATCGAAGGGACACCAAGAGCCATGCGCAGCATCCGAGCCGCGGCCGCAGGCGCCGTCACCCTGTCTCTCGCCCTGGCCGCCTCGGCCTGCGGAGGCGGTTCCGCGACGGGCGGCGGGTCCGACGACTCGCCGAAGACCCTGACGTACTGGGCGTCCAACCAGGGCGCCAGCGTCGAGGCCGACAAGAAGGTCCTGAAGCCGGAGCTGGAGAAGTTCGAGAAGGAGACCGGCATCGAGGTGAAGCTGGAGGTCGTGCCCTGGTCCGACCTGCTCAACCGCATCCTCACCGCCGCCACCTCGCGCCAGGGCCCCGACGTCCTCAACATCGGCAACACCTGGAGCGCCTCGCTCCAGGCCACCGGCGCCCTGCTCCCCTGGGACACGAAGACCTTCGACGAGATCGGCGGCAAGGACCGCTTCGTCGACGCCGCGCTCGCCTCCACCGGCAAGCAGGGCGAGGACCCGGCCGCCGTGCCGCTGTACTCGATGGCGTACGCGCTGTACTACAACAAGCAGATGTTCGCCGACGCGGGCATAGCGAAGCCGCCGGCCACCTGGGACGAGCTGGTCGCGGCGGGCAGGAAGCTGGCCCAGGACGGCAAGGGGGCCCTGGGCGCGGAGGGCTCGAACCTCTCCGAGAACGTCCACCACGCCTATGTCTTCGCCCGCCAGCATGGCGTCGACTTCTTCACCGACGACGGCCGTCCCGACTTCACCGACGGGCACGCCGTCGCGGCGGTCAAGCAGTACGTCGATCTGATGGCGAAGGACAAGGTCATCGCGCCCGGCAACGCCGAGTACGCCCAGAACCAGTCCGTCAGCGACTTCGCCAAGGGCCGGAACGCGATGCTGCTCTGGCAGTCCGCCGCCGCCAACCTCACCTCCCAGGGCATGGACCCGGGGGCCTACGGCATCGCGCCCGTGCCCGTGCAGTCGGGCGCGCCCGGCCCCGGCACCCAGGTCAACTCCCTGGTCACCGGCATCAACATCGCCGTCTTCAAGAACACCGACAACCTCTCCGGCGCGAAGAAGTTCGTGAAGTTCATGACCGGCGCCGAGGAGCAGAAGATCCTCAACAAGGCGTACAGCTCCATCCCGCCGGTCGAGGCGGCCCAGTCCGACCCGGCCTTCGCCACCCCGGACAACAAGGTCCTCAAGGAGACCCTCGCCAGGAGCGCGGTCGCGGTGCCGCAGGTGCCCGCCGAGTCCCAGTTCGAGACGGCGATCGGTACGGCGGTCAAGGAGCTGTTCGCCGATGCCGCCGCCGGACGCCCGGTCACCACGCAGTCCGTCAGGGCCGCGCTGGAGAAGGCCCAGACGCAGATGCCGGCGGCGTGAGCGCCATGGCCGCCACCGTTGCCCGCGCGACCGGCGGACGGGCCCCGCACGACGGCCCGCCCGCCGGTCCGGCGGCCGGCGCCGCCCGCCGCCCCGGCCGGGTCCGCCGCGTCGGACTGCCGTACCTCCTCCTGCTCCCCGCCCTGCTGCTCGAACTCCTCGTCCACCTGGTGCCGATGGTGATCGGCACGGTGATGAGCTTCAAGGAACTGACCCAGTTCTTCATCCGCGACTGGGGCGCCGCCCCCTGGTCCGGCCTGGACAACTACACGGTCGCCGTCGACTTCGACGGCCCGGTCGGCGCGGACCTCCTGCACTCCTTCCTGATCACCGTCGCCTTCACCGTGCTGTCGGTCGGGCTCTGCTGGGCCCTCGGCACGGCGGCGGCGATCTGCATGCAGGACACCTTCCGGGGCCGGGGCCTGCTGCGCGCCCTGTTCCTCGTGCCGTACGCGCTGCCGGTCTACGCGGCCGTCATCACCTGGGTGTTCATGTTCCAGCACGACAACGGCCTGGTGAACCACGTCCTGCACGACCAGCTCGGCCTCACCGACAAGCCCTCCTTCTGGCTGATCGGCGACAACGCGTTCGTCGCGCTGCTCACCGTCTCCGTGTGGAAGGGCTGGCCGTTCGCCTTCCTGATCGTCATGGCCGGCCTCCAGAACATCCCCCGGGAGCTGTACGAGGCCGCCGCCCTGGACGGCGCCGGCGTGTGGCAGCAGATCCGCCGGATCACCCTGCCGTCGCTGCGGCCGGTCAACCAGGTCCTCGTCCTCGTCCTGTTCCTGTGGACGTTCAACGACTTCAACACGCCGTACGTCCTCTTCGGCAAGAGCGCCCCCGCCTCCGCCGACCTCATCTCCGTCCACATCTACCAGGAGTCCTTCGCCACCTGGAACTTCGGCCGGGGCTCGGCGATGTCGGTCCTGCTGCTGCTCTTCCTGCTCGTCGTGACCGGCGTCCACCTGGCGGTCACCTCCCGCGGACGGAGGGTCCGTACCCGTGCCTAGCCCGCGTTCCCCGATGGCCGCGCCCCGCTCCTTCCAGTGGACCCGGCGGGTCTTCCTCACGCTCCTGACCGCCTTCGTCCTGCTGCCGGTCTACGTCATGGTCTCCAGCTCGCTGAAGCCGCTCGCCGACGTGACCAGCGGCTTCCACTGGCTGCCCAGCGGCCTGACCCTCCGCCCGTACATCGACATCTGGTCCACCGTCCCGCTCGCCCGGTACTTCGTGAACTCCCTGGTCGTCGCGGGCGCGGCGACCGTCTGCTCGGTGGTCATCGCGGTCTTCGCCGCGTACGCCGTCAGCCGGTACGACTTCCGCGGCAAGCGGGTCTTCACGGTCACCGTCCTGTCGACGCAGATGTTCCCCGGCATCCTCTTCCTCCTGCCCCTCTTCCTCCTCTACGTCAACATCGGCAACACCACCGGCATCGCCCTGTTCGGCTCCCGCGGCGGCCTGATCCTCACCTATCTCACCTTCTCCCTGCCCTTCTCCATCTGGATGCTGATCGGCTACTTCGACTCCGTGCCGCGCGACCTGGACGAGGCGGCGCTGGTCGACGGCTGCGGTCCGCTGCGTGCCCTGTTCCGGGTCGTGGTGCCGGCCGCGGTCCCGGGCATCGTCGCGGTCGCCGTCTACGCGTTCATGACCGCGTGGGGCGAAGTGCTGTTCGCGTCGGTGATGACCAACGACACCACCCGCACCCTCGCCGTCGGCCTCCAGGGCTACTCCACCCTCAACGACGTGTACTGGAACCAGATCATGGCCGCCTCGCTCGTGGTGAGCGTCCCCGTGGTCGCCGGCTTCCTGCTCCTCCAGCGCTATCTCGTCGCCGGACTGACGGCCGGAGCCGTCAAGTGACCCGGCCCCTCTCCACCGAAAGGACCCCCGTGACCATCGACCTCGCCGCCCTTCCCGACGACTTCCTGTGGGGCACGGCCACCTCGGCGTACCAGATCGAGGGAGCCGTCGCGGAGGACGGCCGCTCGCCGTCGATCTGGGACACCTTCGCGCACACCCCCGGCACGATCGACGGCGACGACCACGGCGACATCGCCTGCGACCACTACCACCGCTGGCGCGAGGACATCGCCCTGATGCGGCGCCTGGGCACCAACGCCTACCGGCTGTCGGTCGCCTGGCCCCGGGTCCTGCCCGGCGGCGACGGCCCGGTCAACGCGAAGGGACTGGCCTTCTACGACGAGCTGGTCGACGCCCTCCTCGAAGCGGGCATCACCCCGTCCGTCACCCTCTACCACTGGGACCTCCCGCAGGTCCTCCAGGACCGGGGCGGCTGGCCCGAGCGCGCGACGGCCGAGCACTACGCGGCGTACGCGTCGGTGGTGGCGGAGCGGCTGGGCGACCGCGTCACCCACTGGGCCACCCTCAACGAGCCCCTCTGCTCGGCCTGGATCGGCCACCTGGAGGGCAAGATGGCCCCCGGCTGGACCGACCTGACGGCGGCCGTCCGCGCCTCCTACCATCTGCTGCTCGCCCACGGCCTCGGCATGCAGGCGGTCAAGGCCGCGTCGCCCGGCGCCCGGGTCGGCATCACCAACAACCTGTCCACGATCCACCCCGCCTCCGACCGCGAGGAGGACCTCGCCGCCGCCCGCCGCATGGACGGCCACACCAACCGCTGGTGGCTCGACCCGGTGCACGGCCGCGGCTTCCCCGCCGACATGCGCGAGCTGTACGGCGTCGACCTGCCCGAACGCGCCGGCGACCTGGAGGTGATCGGCGCGGAGCTGGACTGGCTCGGCCTGAACTACTACTTCCCGCAGACGGTCGCCGCCGACCCCGCCGCTCCCGCCCCGTACGTCCGCACCGTCCGCCGCGACGGCGTCCCGCGCACCGGCATGGACTGGGAGATCGACGCGAGCGGCATCGAGGACCTGCTGCTCCGCCTCACCCGCGACTACGGCGCCCGGCGCCTGTACGTCACGGAGAACGGCTCGGCCTTCCCCGACACGGTCCGCCCCGACGGCACGGTCGAGGACCCCGAGCGCACCGACTACCTGGTCTCCCACCTGGCCGCCTGCGCCGCCGCCGCCCGCAAGGGCGCCCCGCTGGCCGGCTACTTCGCCTGGTCCCTGCTGGACAACTTCGAGTGGGCCTACGGCTACGACAAGCGCTTCGGCCTGGTCCACGTGGACTACGAGACGCAGGTGCGCACCATCAAGGGCAGCGGCCGGCGGTACGCGGACATCATCGCGGAGCACGGACGGGGGAGGGGGCGGAAGGCCGCCTGACCGTGGCCCGGTGATCCGGGGGCCGGGGGCGCGGACACGGAAGTCCGCGCCCGGCGGTCTCCCGCAGCTCCCTATATGTCAGGTGCACGTCAATTGCGTCATCCCGCACTCACCGAAGGAGATCCCGATGGCATCCCGCACTCTCCTGACCGCCCTGGCGGCCCTGACGCTGCTGGCCGCCGGCCCGGCGTTCACCCCGCCGGCCGCCGCGAACCCCGCGGTGGCGGCAGCCTGGGACACGGACCGCGCGGCCGCCGCCTACGCGGCCTCCCCGGCCGCCGTCACGGCGTCCGGCAGCGAGAACGCGGGCACCGCGCCCGGTCTCGCCTTCGACGGCGACGGCGGCACCCGCTGGTCCAGCGACTTCACCGACGGCGCGTGGCTGCGCGTCGACCTCGGCTCGGTCATCCGCGTCGACCGGGTCGTCCTGGACTGGGAGGCGGCCTACGGCAGGAGATACGTCCTGGAGGCGTCGGTGGACGGCACCGCCTGGACCCCGTTCTACACGGAGACCGACGGCACCGGCGGCTCGGTCACCGCGCACACCTACCCGCAGGAGGCGCGGGCCCGCTACGTCCGCCTGCGCGGCGTGGAGCGGGCCACCCCGTACGGCTACTCGCTCTGGTCCTTCAAGGTGTACGGCGGCGAACCGGCCCCCGCCACCGGCACCCGCGCCAACCTCGCCCTCCACCACCCCGCCTACTCCGACGTCTACCAGCACGCGGGCAACTCGCCCGCGTTCGTCACGGACGGCGGCCGGCCCGCCGACCTCAAGGCGGACGTCTCCCGCTGGTCCAGCGACTGGAACGCGGACCGCTGGGTCTCCGTCGACCTCGGCGCCACCTCGGTCATCGACACGGTGGAGCTGTACTGGGAGGCGGCGTACGCCGTCGACTACGAACTCCAGGTCTCCGACGACAACCGCACCTGGCGCACGGTGTACCGGCCCTCGGCCGCCGAGGTCGCCGCCCGCCGCGCCGACGTGAAGTCCCCGGCCGAGGCGACGGGCCGGCGCGACAGCGTCCGCCTGCCCACGCCGGCCACCGGCCGCTACGTCCGCATGCTCGGCAAGGAACGCCGCTCCTTCTACAACCCGGCCCCGGCGACGGCCCAGTTCGGCTACTCCCTCTACGAGTTCGAGGTCTGGGGCACCGGCGGTTCGGCGTCGGCCGCGTACCCGGCGCTCCCCGGCGACCAGGGCGGCACCTACCGGACCGCCTTCTTCGACGACTTCACCACGTCCGCCCTGGACCGCTCCAAGTGGCGGGTGGTGCGCACCGGCACGGAGATGGGCCCGGTCAACGGCGAGTCCCAGGCGTACGTCGACTCCACGGACACCGTCCGCCAGGAGAACGGCGCGCTGGTCCTGGCCGCCCGGTACTGCGACGACTGCACGCGGGCGGGCGGAGTGACGTACGACTTCACCTCCGGCCGCATCGACACCCACACCAAGTTCGACTTCACCTACGGCAGGGTCAGCGCGCGGATGCGGCTGCCCGTCGGTGACGGCTTCTGGCCCGCCTTCTGGCTGCTCGGCAGCAACGTGGACGACCCGGCCGTCTCCTGGCCCGCCTCGGGCGAGACCGACATCATGGAGAACATCGGCTACGGCGACTGGACCAGCAGCGCCCTGCACGGCCCGGGCTATTCGGCGGACGGCAACATCGGCGCCCGGCAGGTGTACCCGGCGGGCGGCCGGGCCGACCAGTGGCACACCTACGCGGTGGAGTGGACGCCCACGGGCATGCGCTTCTACGTCGACGACCGGCTGGTGCAGGAGACGACCCGGAACAAGCTGGAGTCGACCCGGGGCCAGTGGGTCTTCGGCCACGACCAGTACGTGATCCTCAACCTGGCGCTGGGCGGCGCCTACCCCGCCGGGTGGAACAAGGTCACCTCGCCCTACTGGGGGCTGCCGCAGTCGAGCGTGGACCGCGTCGCGGGCGGGGGAGTGCGGGCGGAGGTGGACTGGGTGCGGGTCGAGCAGAAGGGGTGAGGCGCCGGGCGCCGGGCGGGCTCAGGCGCGGTGGGCGGCGATCGCGGCCCGCACGAACGACCGCACCAGCGGGTCGGTCTCCCCGGCCCGCCACGTCACCACCACCCGGCTCGGCGCCATGTCGGTCAGCGGCACCACGGTGAGGCCCTCGCCGGGGTCGTGGCCCACGAGGGTCACGCCGACCGTGCCGTTCCACAGCACGGCCTGCCGGCACTCCTGGACCGCGCGCACCACCGGCCCCCGGCGCGGCCGGCCGCCGTGCCAGTACGACTGCCAGTGCGGATCGGTGCCGTCCGGGAACCGGAACCAGTCGCGTCCCGCCAGGTCGGCCAGTGTCAGCCCGGCGCGGCCGGCCAGCGGGTCGTCCGCGCGCAGCAGCGCCCCCACCGGGTCGGCCCGCACCTCGCGGACCTCCAGGCCCGTCCCGTCGAACGGCGCGCGGGTCAGGGCGGCGTCGACCGGCCCGGCCCGCAGTCCGCAGGTCGGGTCGGACAGGCCGGCCTCGCGGACGCGGACCTCGACGTGCGGGTGCCGGGCGCGGTAGGAGCGGGCCAGCCGCGCCGCGTCCGGGTCGCCGCTGTCGCCCAGGATGCCCACGGTGAGGACGGCACGTCCGGCCGCCGCGGTCATCCGGGTCCCGGCCAGGCCGGCCCGGTCGAGCAGGTCCCGCGCCTCGGCGAGCAGGACCACGCCGACCGGGGTGAGGGCGACCCCGGCGGACGACCGCTCGAAGAGCAGGGCACCGGCCTCGGTCTCCAGCCGCTTGATCGCCCGGCTCAGCGGCGGCTGGCTCATGCGCAGCCGCGCGGCGGCCCGGCCGAAGTGCAGTTCCTCGGCGACCGCCACGAAGTAGCGCAGCGTCCGCAGCTCCAGCTCCATGCTGCGACGATACCCGTGGGGTATGGGGGAGACGGAACAGGTCTTGGACGGCCGCGGGGTGCCGGCGGTGGGATGGGGGCATGACCTTCGCGTACTGGACCGTCGCCGGCCTGCTGGCCCTCTTCTACCTCTACAGCGGCGCGGTGAAGACGGTGTGGAGCCGGGAGCGGCTCCGGCCGATGATGGCCTGGGTGGACAGCATGCCGCTGCCGGCGGTCCGGGCCATCGGCGCCGTCGAGGTGCTGGGCGCCCTCGGCCTGCTCCTCCCGCCCCTGACCGGCCTCGCTCCCGGACTCGCCGTCGCCGCCGCCCTCGGCTTCGTCCTGCTCCAGCTCGCCGCGACCGGGGTGCACCTGCGCATGGGGGACCGGCAGGTCGCCCTGAACGTGGTGCTGGTGGTGGCGGCCGGGGCGGTCGCCTGGCTGGCCTGAGCGGTCAGCTCTCCTTCCGGCCCACCCCGCCGTACATCCCGATCAGCGGAGCGTCGGGGCGCGGGGGCTCCTCCGGGCGCCAGTCGGTGACGCGGACCAGACCCGGCTCGATCAGGGAGAAGTCGCCGAAGAGGTCCAGGACGCGGGCGTGCGGGCGGAGGTTCATCGTGGCGGACGCCTTGTCGTAGACGGCCGCCGCGTCCTCGCGGTGGTCCTCGTGGACGTCGCCCGTCGCGTGCGAGAGGACCAGGTACGAGCCGGCGGGGAGGGCGTCGCGGAGGGTGGCGAGGATGCCGTCCGGGTCCTCGGTGTCGGAGACGAAGTGGACGACGGCCACCAGCAGCAGCGCCAGCGGCTGGTCGAAGTCGATGAGCCGGCGCACCTCCGGGTGGTCGAGGATCGCCCGGGGATCGCGCAGGTCGGCGAGGACGACGGCGGTGTCGGGTTCGTCCAGCAGCGCCATGGAGTGGGTGCTGACGATCGGGTCGTTGTCGACGTAGACGACCCGGGTGTCCGGGGCGACGGCGCGGGCGATCTGGTGCACGTTGGGCTCGGTGGGCAGGCCCGTGCCGATGTCCAGGATCTGCCGGATGCCGCCCTCGGCGACCACGTGCTCGACGGCCCGCCGCATGAACCGCCGGTTGGCGAGGACGCCCTCGCGCACCTCCGGCGCCCGCCGCATGAACTCCTCGGCGGCGGCCTGGTCGACCTCGTAGTGGTCCTTCCCGCCGAGGAAGTAGTCGTACATCCGGGCCGGATGGGGCTTGCTGGTGTCGATCCGGTGGGCGGGGGAGTCGCTCCGGCCGTCGCTGCCGAGGGAGGTCATGGTGCCTGGCTCCGTCCTGAACTCGCGCGCCGCTGTCGCGCGTTGCCCGTGGGGCGTGAGTGTCGTGAGTGCATCTTGGCATGCTTCGGCGGGTCGTACGTCCGTGACCTCGGGGGCGCCGCCGGGAAGGGCCGGGGGCGTACACCTCCTTCTGTACGGGCTCCCCGGGCGCCGCGCGCGTGTCCGGCTGCCGACCACGGCCGTTGTACTGCCCGAAGGTGTGCGGTCAGCGCGACAAGGGGGTCGTCCATGGCGAACAACGGCACGGTCGAGACGTCCGACAGTCTCAAGGCGTTCGGAGCGGCGCTGAAGGCGTTCCGGGAGCGGGCCGCGCTGACACAGGAGCAACTGGCCGTGCTGATCGACTACTCGGTCGCCACCGTCGCCTCCGTCGAGCAGGGCCGCCGGTTGCCGACGCCCCCGTTCATCGACCGGGTGGAGGCGGTGCTGGACGCGTTCGGCGTGCTGCGGGCGATGGCCCGGCACGTGGGCCGGGAACGGGGGCTGGCGGTCTGGTTCCGGGAGTGGGCGCAACTGGAGGAGACCGCCGTCACCCTGTGCACCTACGAGTGCCGGGTGGTGCCGGGGCTGCTCCAGACGGAGGAGTACACCCGCGCGGTCATGCTGAACGTGCCGCCGCCGCCCAGCGAGGAGCAACTGGGGGAGCGGATCGCCGCGCGGCGCGCGCGGCAGGAACTGCTGCGGCGCACACCGCCGATCGCGTTCAGCTTCATCGTCGAGGAGGCGGTACTGCTGCGGCACGTCGGGGGTGAGGAGGTCACCCGCGCGCTGCTCGGCCATCTCCTCGCCTGCGCCGAACTGTGGAACGTCGAGTTGCAGGTGATGCCGTTGCGGCAGCCGTTCCACGCGGGGACCGATGGGCCTATGCGGTTGCTGGAGACTCCTGAACGGCACTGGGTCGGGTATGCGGAGGGCCAGAAGACCGGGCAGCTCATCACCGACCGGGAAGCGGTCAGTGTCATGCAGATGCGCTATGCGAAGATGCGCTCGCAGGCCCTGTCCCCTGCGGACTCGGCCGAGTTGTTGCGGCAGATGCGAGGAGCGCCATGAGCGAGCTGGACTGGTTCAAGAGCAGCTACAGCGGGTCCGAGGGTGATGACTGCGTGGAGGTCGCGCACACGTCCGGTGGTGTGTGGGTCCGCGACTCCAAGGAAGCGGACGGCCCCTGCCTCACGGTCGCCCCTGCCGCGTGGGGCGACTTCCTCGGTTTCGTGGGGGTCTGACCGGCCGCCCGGTCAGACCATCGGCGGGTTCAGGCGGGCGAAGCCTTCCTGGCGTTCGTACGGGAAGTACGGGTACGGCGCCGGGCGGTGGCTCGCCGCGTCGAGCCGGGCCGTCTGCTCCGGGGTGAGGGTCCAGCCGACCGCGCCCAGGTTCTGGCGGAGCTGGCGCTCGTCGCGGGCGCCGATGATGACGGAGGAGACGGTCGGGCGGGCGAGCAGCCAGTTCAGGGCGATCTGCGCGACCGTACGGCCGGTCTCCCGGGCGGTCTCGTCCAGCGCGTCGACGATGCCGTAGAGGTGTTCGTCGTCGACGGGCGGGCCGAAGTCGGCGGTGCGGTGCAGTCGGCTGTCGGGCGGCGGCGGGGTGCCCCGGCGGATCCTGCCGGTGAGGCGGCCCCAGCCGAGCGGGCTCCAGACGACGGCGCCGAGGCCCTGGTCGCGGGCGAGCGGCATCAGCTCCCACTCGTAGTCCCGGCCGAGCAGGGAGTAGTAGACCTGGTGGGCCGCGTAGCGCGGGAAGCCGTACCTCTCCGCCGTCGCGAGGGACTTCATCACCTGCCAGCCGGAGAAGTTGGAGACGCCGGTGTAGCGGACCTTGCCCGCCCGGACGAGGGTGTCGAGAGCGGAGAGGACCTCCTCGACCGGTGTGCCCGCGTCGAAGGCGTGCAACTGGAACAGGTCGATGTAGTCGGTGCCGAGCCGGCGCAGGGCGTCCTCCACGGCCGTGATCAGGCGGGCGCGCGAGGTGCCCGCGTCGCCGGGGCCGTCGCCCGTGGGCAGGCCGGCCTTGGTGGAGACGATCACCTCGTCCCGGCGGCCCTTGAGCGCCGCGCCCAGGACCTCTTCCGAGGCGCCGGCGGAGTAGACGTCGGCGGTGTCGAACATCGTGATCCCCGCGTCCAGGCAGATGCCGACCAGGCGGCGGGCCTCCTGGACGTCGGTGGTGCCCCAGGCGCCGAAGAGCGGGCCGCTGCCGCCGAAGGTGCCGGTGCCGAAGCTCAGCGCGGGGACGAGGAGGCCGGACGCGCCCAGACGTCGGTGTTCCATGACGGATCCCTTCCAGGAATTGCCTCTTTAACGGGACTGTGGTTCCGTTAGCTGGTGAAGTGAAGGTAGCAGGATCTTCGACTTAAGGGAACTGGAGTACCGTTATGGCGGCTGATGGGGGCGAGCCCGGGACCGTGCGGCCCGGCGGGCGGACGGCTCGGGTGCGGGCGGCGGTGCTGCGGGCCGCCGAGGACGCCCTGATCGAGAAGGGGTTCGCGGGGCTCGACCTGGCCGACGTGGCGCGCCGCGCCGAGGCCGGCAAGACCACCGTCTACCGGCGGTGGGGCACGGTGGCGGGGCTGGTGGCCGACCTGCTCCAGGACATGGCCGAGCGGTCGGTCCCGCGCACGGAGACGGGTTCCCTGCGGGGGGACCTGGCCGCCAACGCGCGGCTGGTGCGGGAGACGCTGGCCGATCCCCGGCAGGGGGCGCTGTTCAAGGCGCTGATCGCCGCCGCCGCGGGGGAGGAGCGGACCGCCGCCGCCCTGCACCGCTTCTACGGCACGCGGATCGCGGAGTGGGCGCCCGTCGTCGAGCGGGCCGTCGAGCGGGGGGAGGTGCCGGCGGGCACGGACGCGGCGGAGGTGATCCGGGCCGTCTCCGCCCCGCTCTACTACCGCTTCCTGGTCGGGGGCGGCCCGCTGGACGAGGAGCTGGCGACCCGCGCCGCCGAGGCGGCG
The DNA here is from genome assembly GCA_014649155.1 of Streptomyces griseoviridis. Classification (GTDB taxonomy): domain Bacteria; phylum Actinomycetota; class Actinomycetes; order Streptomycetales; family Streptomycetaceae; genus Streptomyces; species Streptomyces griseoviridis. The sequence continues at coordinate 287,773 of BMSM01000008.1, forward strand.
GCGGTGGCGGCGAGAGCGGGGGTCTACGCGCCTGCCGACACCCCCTGATCAGGGCATACGGCATTGATGCATATGATGCGCAAGTGCGCGAACACGACTACAGCATCCGTCCGGCGACCCCGGCCGACCTCGACGCCGCCCGAGCCGTCATGCTCGACACCGTCTACCGCGACTTCGGCACCGGATACGTGCCCCGGTGGCACGGGGACATCATCGACCTGGCCGCGGCCTATCTGACGCCCGCGCGGCACACGCTCGTCGTCGCCGTGGACGGCACGGGGGAGGTGGTCGCTACCGGGGCGCTCGACAGCCGGGGACCCGCGCACCCGCCGAACCCCGCCCACGTCGCCGAGCGCTACCCGTCCGGCGTGACCGCGCAACTGCGGCGGGTCTACGTCCGGCCCGAGCACCGGCGGCGCGGGCTGGCGCGGCGGATCGTCGACGAACTGCTCGCCTTCGCCGCGGCCGACGGCGGGTACCGGGCCGTGTACCTGCACACCGACCCCGCCGTGACCGGCGCCGAGCCCTTCTGGCGGTCGCTCGCCAAGGTCGTGCACGACGAGCGGGAGGACACCGGGGGCGGGCAGAACGTCGTCCACTTCGACGTGCCCATGCCCTGACCTACGTACCGCCGCCCTGACGTACAGGTGGAAACCATTTCCACGTAGGGTTGCCCCGGCACCGTCGCCGTCCGCCCCGACCCGTCCGCACCCGATCGAACCGAGGACCATGCGTTCCCACCGCCGCCTTCGGCTGCTCGCCCCCTTCCTGCTCGCCCCGCTGACAGCCGGCTGCTTCTCCACCGGCGGCGGCTCCGACTCCGCTTCCGGCGACGGGGACGGGTCCCGGCTGCGCGTCGCCCTCGCCTTCCCGCCCGCCGAGAACCTCTCGCCGTACGGCGCCGACGCCACCCTGCTCAGCCGGCTCGGCGTCACCGAGGGACTGACCTCGCTCGACGCCAACGGCAGCGCCGCGCCCGCGCTCGCCGCGTCCTGGCAGCGGAAGAACGACACCACGTGGACGTTCACGCTGCGGGAGGCCGCCTTCCAGGACGGCAGCGAGGTCACCGCGGACGCCGTCGCCGGCTCCCTCGCGCACGCCGTCGCCGCCGAACCCGCGCCCGCCGCCCTCTCCGGCGTCTCCCTCACCGCCAAGGCCGACGGCGACCACGCGGTCACCGTCACCACCGACGAGCCCGACCCCGTCCTCCCGCTGCGGCTGTCCAGCCCCTCCCTCGCCATCCTCTCCGCCAAGGCGTACAAGGGCGGCAAGGCGGACCCGGTCGGCACCGCCACCGGCCCGTTCGAGATCACCGAGGTCAACGGGACGACCTCCGCCGCCCTCGACCGCTTCGACGACTACTGGGGCGGGCGCGCCCAGGCGTCCGGCGTCGACGCCCGGTTCATCGCCGACGGCACCGCCCGCGCCAACGCCCTGCGCACCGGGGAACTGGACATCGCCGAGGCCGTCCCCGTCTCCCAGGCCGCGAGCCTCGACCAGGCGACCCGGCGCGACACCGCCACCACCCGCACCACCAGCCTCCTCCTCAACGCCTCCACCGGCCCCCTGAAGGACGCCGGACTGCGGGCCACCGCCCGCGCCGCCATCGACACCTCCGTCTTCGCCAAGGACGTCTACGAGGGTCACGGCGACGCCGGCGCCGGCATCTACGGACCCGCCGTCACCTGGGCCGAGGGCAAGCGCGAGAAGCCCGTGGGCCGAGCCGGCGCCGAGCAGGCGACCGGGCAGACCCTCACCCTCGCCACCTACGACAACCGGCCCGAACTGCCGGAGGTCGCCCAGGTGGTGAAGGAACAGCTGGAGAAGGCCGGGTTCACGGTGAAGCTCACCGTGCGCGAATACTCGCGGCTGGAGAGCGACGCCCTGGACGGGACGTTCGACGCGTTCGTGCTCGCCCGCAACACCCTCCTCGACACCGGCGACCCCGTCTCGATCCTCGCCAGCGACTACACCTGCGACGGCGACTTCAACATCGCCCAGCTCTGCGACCGGGAGGTCGACCGGGCGGTCGCCGCCGCCGGGCAGGTCACCGACACCGACGAGCGGCGCGACGCCGCCATGGCCGCCGAGGCCCGCGTCCTCGGCTCGGACGCGGTGGTGCCGCTCGTCCACCAGCGGATCATCACCGGCGTCGCCGACGGTGTGCGGGGTGTCGTCCTCGACCCCTACGAGCGCACCCTGGTCGGCACCGGAACGCGGCGCTGACCCGTGCGCCGGCAGGTGACGGCCGCCCTGTGGCGGGTGCTGCTCGCGGCCGGACTCGTGTGCGGGATCGGGCTGCTGCCCTGGCTCACCCGCACCGACCCGGCGCGGACCGTCCTCAAGGCACGGTCCGCCGACCGCGACCCCACCCCCGAGGTCCTCGACGCGATCCGCGCACAACTCGGCCTGGACGCCGGGCCGGCCCACCTGCTCGGCCGGTGGCTCGGCGGACTGGCGCGCGGCGACGCCGGGCAGTCCTGGATCTCGGGCACCGACGTGCTGCCCGGCGTCCTCCAGGCCCTCGGCGTCTCCCTGCTGCTGATGGCGGTCGCGCTGGCCGTCGCCGTCCTCACCGCCGCCGGCGTCTGCGCCCGCACCCTGCGCCTCGGCGCCCGCCGGCGGCTCGGCGGCCGGCGCTCGCGCGGCACGGCCTCCGCGATGCTCGCCGCGCTCCCCGAGTTCCTGCTCGCCGCCGTGCTCGCCACCGTCGTCGGCGTCCAGCTCGGCTGGCTGCCCGCGCTCGGCTGGTACGGGCCGCAGTACACCCTGCTGCCCGCCCTCGCCCTCGGCCTGCCCGCCGGGGCCGTCCTCGGCCGGCTCCTCGACGACCTGCTGCCCGGCGCCTTCGCCGAACCGTGGGCGCTGGCCGCTGCCGCCCGCGGCCTGCCCGGCCGGCGCATCGCCCGCCAGGCGGTACGCCGCTGCGTTCCCGCCCTGCTGCCCAACGTCGGACTGTTCGTGGTCGGCCTGACCGGCGGGGCCGTCGCCGTCGAGCAGATCTTCGACATCCCCGGCCTCGGCCGCGCCGCCCTCCAGGCCGCCCTCGCCCAGGACCTGCCCGTCCTCCAGGCCGGCACCCTCGCCCTCGTCCTGCTCGCCGCCCTCGCCACCGGCGGCGCCCGGCTCGCCGCGCACCTGCTGGCCGGCCCCGCCCTGCGCGACGGGGCCCTGTCCACCCTGCACCGGCCCGCCCCGCCCGCCCGCGGCCTGCTCCCGCTGGGCCTCGCCGCCGTGCTGGCCGCCGTCGTCGCCTGCGGCCTGCCCCGCGACCCGCTCGCCGTCGAGACCGGCGCCCGGCTCGGCCCGCCCTCGCCCGCCCACCCCTTCGGCACCGACTCCCTCGGCCGGGACCTCCTCGCCCGGGTCGGCCACGGCGCCCTCGACACCCTGCTGCTCGCCCTCACCATCAGCGCCGCCGCGCTGATCGCCGGTGTCCTCCTCGGCCTCGTACCCCGGCTCTCCGGACCGCTCGCCGACACCGTCAACGCGGTCCCGCCGGTGCTGCTCGCCCTCCTCGTCACCGCCGTCGCCGGCAGCGGCACCACCACCCCCGCCGTCGCCGTGACCGCCGTCGCCTGGGCCCCGCTGGCCGCGCACACCACCGCCCTGCTCCGGCAGGAACGCGCCACCCTGCACGTCCTCGCCACCCGCGGCCTCGGCGCCGGCCGCTGGTACCTGCTCCGCCGCGAACTGCTGCCCGCCGTGCTGCCGCCCGTGCTCCGGCACGCCCTGATCCGGCTGCCCGGCGTCGCCCTCGCCCTCGCCTCGCTCGGCTTCCTCGGCCTCGGCGCCCAGCCGCCGTCCCCCGAGTGGGGCCTGCTGCTCGCCGAGAACCAGCCCTACGCCGAACGCGCCCCCTGGGCCGTCCTCGCCCCCGCGCTCGTCCTCGCCCTGCTCGGCGCGCTCGCCGTCACCGCCGCCGGCGGCGTCCGCCGCCCGCGCCGCCGCCGTCACCCGCGTACCCCGGCGGCCGCCCCCGTGGTGGAAGAGACCCCCAGGGAACCGGCGGAGGCCCGGTGACCGCGACACCCACCGGGGCCGCGGTCACCGCCCCCGGCCGCACCCGCCTCTCCCCGCTGCTGCGCCTCCTCGTCCTCACCCAGCTCGCCTTCAACGTCGGCTTCTACGCGGTGCTGCCCTTCCTCGCCGAGCACCTCGGGCAGGGCATCGGCATGGCGGGCTGGCTGGTCGGATTCGTACTGGGGCTGCGCACCTTCAGCCAGCAGGGGCTGTTCGTGGTCGGCGGGGCGCTGGCCGACCGGTACGGCATCCGGCCCGTGGTGCTCGCCGGATGCCTGCTGCGGATCGCCGGGTTCGCCTGGCTCGGGTACGCCGACGCCACCTGGTCGGTCGTCGGCGCCGTCCTGCTCATCGGGTTCGCCGCCGCGCTGTTCTCACCCGCCGTCGAGTCCGAGGTGGCCCGGCAGGCGGTGCTGTGGGAGGAGGCCGGCGGCGGCGACCGGACCAGGGTGCTGGCCCTGTTCACCGTCGCCGGGCAGGCGGGCGCCTTCGCCGGACCACTGCTGGGTGCGCTGCTGCTCGCCGTCGACTTCCGCACGGCGTGCCTCGCCGGCGCCGGGATCTTCGTCCTGGTCCTCGCCGGCCACGCCCGGCTGCTGCCGCAGCGCCTCCCCGGCCGGGCCCGCCTCCGCGTCAAGGGCGGCGTCCGGCCGCTGCTGCGCAACCGGCCCTTCCTCGCGCTGTGCTGCGCGTACGGTGCCTACCTGCTCGCCTACAACCAGTTCTACCTGGCGCTGCCCGCCGAGGTGGAGCGGGCGGCCGGCTCGCGGGCGCCGCTGGCCTGGCTGTTCGCCCTTTCCTCGCTGCTGGTCGTGACCGCCCAACTGCCCGTCACCCGCTGGTCGGGCCGGCGGCTCACCCCGCGCCGGTCCATGGCCGCCGGACTGGTGCTGGTCGCGGCCGGGTTCGCGGCGGTGGCGGCGGCCCGCCCGGCCGGCTGGACCGGCGTCCGCGGACTGCTGCCCGCCGCCGTCTTCGTCGTCCTGCTGACCCTCGGCCAGATGCTGGTCGCCCCCGTCGCCCGCGCCTGGGTTCCCGACCTCGCGGAGGACGGGCGGCTCGGCCTGTACACCGGCGCGCTCTCCTCCGTCTCCGGGCTCCTCGTGCTGCTCGGCAGCTCCCTCACCGGGTCGCTCCTGGACAGCGGGCTGCCGGCCGCCGTGCCGTGGCTGGTGCTGGCGGTGCTGCCGCTGACGGCGGCGGCCCTGCTGCCTGGGCGTCAGGGCGCCACCAGGTCGGGCACGACCGCCTGACCCAGCCGCCCGCGTCCGCGCCCCGCCGGTGCACGCACGCCACAGCCACCGCACGTCCCGGCCGACGGACCACACCAGCAGGGCCGGCGCCGACAGCACGGCCGCCTCGGCAGCAGGGCCGGCGCCGACAGCACGGCCGCGTCGGCCGGGAGCGGCAGGCAGACCGGTGGCCGCCGCCAGCAGCAGCACCCCTTGCAGCGCGGCCACCGCCGTTTGCAGCGCGGCCACCGCCGTGCGGGCCGTGCTCGGCGGCAGTGGCAGCGGCGCCGACCGCCACGGCGGGCGGGGGCGGCGGCGGGCGAAGACGTAGCGCGTCGCGCCGATCAGCAGCACTCAGTGGCCTGCCGCCGGGACACGTACCCGCTCAGCACCAGGGCGAGGAGGGCGTCCACCTCCATGCCGAAGCGGGTGCCCAGCGGTGTCGCCGTGCCGGCGCGCCGGGCGACCCGCCCGTCGACGCCGTCCGGGAGCAGGGCGACGGTGGTCAGGCCCGCCAGGAGCGGGACGGGGGCGCGGCGCGGAAGGAGCCGGCGACCAGCGCCATGACGGCGCCGGCCAGCAGGGTCCGGGCGAGGGGCGACGCGGTCGGCCGGGCCGGACGGGGGCGGCCGGGCCCGGCGCAGCGCCCGGGACAGCACCGCCCAGGTGCCGCCCGCGAGACCGAGCCCGGCCAGCCGGCCCGCCGGGCCCCGGCGGTGCGCCGTACCGAGCGGCACCAGCGGCAGCACCTGCGCGACCGCCCCGGCGGCGGCCTCGGCGACGTGCACCGGGCGGCACGGCACGGACGCGGCGCCGGCGTCCTCGCCGACCTGGGCGTCCGCTCGGGCGGCTGATGTCCCACAACCCGCGCGAGCACGAGGCGCTGGTCCGGCACGGCATCCGGGTCACCGAGCGGGTGCCGTTGCTGATACCGCCGGGCGAGGACGACATCGGCTACCTGCGCGCCGAACGCGAACGGCTCGACCACGACCTGCCCCGCCCGGACCGTTCGGCCGTGCCCGACGCCGTGCCGGTCAGCCGATGACCGCCGCGTGCACCAGCCGCTTGAGGTCCGGGAAGACCGTGTGCGACCCCTTCGGCCGGACCTGGGTGAGCAACTGCACGGTCAGCTCCCGGCCCGGGTCCACCCAGAACGTCGTCGTGGCCACCCCGTTCCAGCCGAACGTGCCGGGCCCCGAGGGCACCTGGGTACGGGACGGATCGGTCACCACGGACACCCCGAGCCCGAAGCCGACACCGTCGTTGCCGGGCACGTCGTGCGCCGGGCGGCTGCCGGCGGCACGCAGGTCGGCCCCGCCGGGCAGGTGGTTGCGGGTCATCAGGTCCACGGTGGCGGGGGCGAGCAGGCGGACGCCGTCGAGTTCGCCCCGGCGCCGCAGCAGCTCCGCGAACCGGTGCACGTCGTGCGCGGAGGCCACCAGGCCGCCGCTGCCCGACAGCAGCCTCGGCCGGCCCCGCAGCGGCAGCCCCGGTATCGGCGCGATGCCGCCGCCGTCCTGCTCGCCGTACAACTCGGCCAGCCGGGGCAGCTGTTCGTCGCTCACCTGGAAACCGGCGTCGGTCATGCCGAGCGGGCCGAAGATCCGCTCGGCGAAGAACGCGTCGAGCGGCCGGCCGCTCACCACCTCCACCAGCCGGCCGAGGACATTGCTGGCGACGGAGTAGTTCCACTCGGTGCCCGGCTCGAACTGCAGCGGCAGGCTCGCGTACAGGTCGACCGTCGCGGCGAGGTCGTCGCCGGGCCGCACCGACGACTCCAGGCCCGCCGCGCGGTACAGCGCGTCGACCGGGTGCGCGTGGTAGAAGCCGAAGGTCAGACCGGCGGTGTGGGTCATCAGATGCCGGACCAGGACCGGGCCCCGGGCCGGGCGGGTGGTGATGTCGGGGGCCGTGCCGCCCGCGTACACCCGCGGCTCGGCGAAGGCGGGGAGGTACCGGGCCACCGGGTCGTCCAGCGACAGCAGGCCCTCCTCCACCAGCATCAGCGCGGCCACGGCGGTGACCGGCTTGGTCATGGAGTAGATCCGGAACAGGGTGTCCGCCTCGACCGGCAGACCGGCCGCGACGTCCCGGTGCCCGTACGTGGTGAGATGGGCGACGCGACCGCGCCGGGCGACGGCCACCAGGAACCCCGGGAGCCGCCCCTCGTCCACCTCCCGGGCGAAGTGCCGGTCGAGCCGGTCCAGCGCCTCGCCGTCCAGCCCGGCCTCGTCCGGTTCGGTCTCCTGCCGCAGCCGCACCATCGTTCGCCTCCGCCTCCTCCATCACGTGTCACCCGACCGGATCATAGAAAACCGGATCATGGAAAAGGGGAACAGGCCGGAGGACCCGCCCGTTCACCGGGACATGACCGATGACGCCACGCAGGACGCCCTGCTGAAGCTGCTCGCCGAAGGCCACGCCGGAGTGCTCGTCACCCTCAGACGCGACGGCCGGCCCCAGTTGTCCAACGTCAGTCACGCCTACTACCCCGCCGAGCGCGTCCTCCGCGTCTCGGTCACCGACGACCGGGCCAAGACCCGCAACCTGCGCCGCGACCCCCGGGCCTCCTACCACGTCACCACCGACGACCGCTGGGCCTACGCCGTCGCCGAGGGTACGGCCGACCTCTCCCCGGTCGCCGCCGACCCCCACGACGACACGGTCGAGGAACTCGTCCGCCTCTACCGCGACGTCCTCGGCGAACACCCCGACTGGGACGACTACCGCGCCGCCATGATCCGCGACCGCCGCCTGGTCGTCCGGCTGCGGGTGGAGCGGGTGTACGGGATCCCGCGCAAGGACTGACACACCGTCACGTCGACGCCGCGACGCCCACCCGGTGCCGGCCGGCGCCCACACGGACCGTCAGGCCCCGCCCGTACAGCTGACGCGGCGTCCCACCCGCCGCGAGCCACGCGTGCAGCGCCGAGGCGTACGCGGCCGGATCGGCGTCCGCGCCCGGACCGGCCGTCAGCCGCAGGGGCTCCCCGCCCCGGGGCCGTACGACACAGGTCCCCGGGGCGGTGACGCGGGCCGCGAGCGCGCAGCGCGGGTGCCGGTCCAGGACCTCCGCCGTCCACCGCTCCGCCGCGCCCAGCCGGGGGTCGTCGTCGGCGCCGTAGCGGAACACCACGTCGGCCAGGTCGAGCCGGTCCGTCTCCCGGGTGTCCTCGTGCACGGCGAGATGCGCGTCCCCCGCCGCAGCATTTCTCGCCGTGTCCGGTGGCGTGCCCGCGTACCGGGTCACGGCCATCTCGCCCGAGCCGAGCAGCCGGGTCCGCACCAGCAGCGGCACGCGGGGCTCGCCCGGCTCGTACGGCGGCAGCGGCAGCGGTTCGAGCCGGGCGGGTGCCTCCGGCTCGCGCAGTCCGGCCAGACCGTAGAACAGACGGCGCAGCCGGGCCGCCGACTCGCCCGGTACGGAACTGGTGAACCGGGCCGGACCGGGCGCGGGCCGGAATCCGTCGAGCAGCGCCTCCACCTGCGGGCGCAGCGGGCGCCCGGGCACCAGCCGGGGCGCCTCGCGGACGAAGGCGCGCACCGGCGCGTCCGGCGCGAGACCGGCCGGCGGAGCCGGGCCGAGCAGCACCGGAGTGCCGAGCGCGGCGGCGTAGTACGTCACCGATCCGTGGTCGCCGAGCACGGCGTCGGCGGCGATCAGCGCCTGCCGCCAGCCGGTCAGCGGGTCGATCAGCGCCAGCCCGGACCTCCGGGCACGGTCCAGCCAGGCCCGGATCTGGCCGGGGCCGTGCCCGTGCCAGACATTGGGATGCAGCACGGCCGCGAAGCGGTACTCGTCCAGCGGGAACTCGTCGGCCAGCCGGGGCAGCAGGGACGGCAGCACGTCGTCGCCGCCGTCACCGAACAGCGACTCCGGGTTCCAGGTGGAGGAGAGGACGATCAGCCGGCGGTCCCGGCCGGCGCCGAGGGCGCGACGGTAGCGGTCACGGTACGGGCGGGCCGCCAGCATCCGGTCCCAGCAGGGGTCCCCGGCGACGACCGCAGAGGGCGCCGCCTCGGGGCAGATGGCGCGCAGCCGCTCGTACTGTTCCGGATGGGAGAGCACAAGCGCGTCGGCCACCGGCCGCCCGTCCGCGTCGAGCAGCCACTCGGGGGACATCCCGAAGACGGGCGCGGGCGCCCCGCTCGCGGCACCCGGCGGCGCGAGCGTCTTGGAGTACCCGACGCCGTGCGACAGGACGGCCAGCCTTCCCCGTACGTCCCGCAGACGCCCGCCGAAGCTCGCCGACACCGCCAGGGAGACCGGGACCGACACCGCCTGCTCCCACGGCAGCACCGGTATGCCCAGGTCCGCCAGCAGCTCCGCCGTCCCCGCCCGGAACGCCGACGACCCCGGGCACGTCGCGAGGAGCTGGACGCGGAGGTCGTCGTGGAACAGGGGCAGGACGTCCAGCAGCCGGGTCGCGGCGGTGACGTTGTGGACGACGAGGAGCACCCTCGCGGTGCGGCCCCGCGTCGCCCACCGCGCCGCGTCGTCACCGATGGGCACCCGTATCCAGCCGTCGGCCCCCGACACGTCCGCTCGCCTCCCGATCGGGTCGGATCAGATCCGTCACATGATCGGGCAACGATAGTCAATGCCGGAGGCCGCGTTGTCAGGCCGTCACCCTTTCCTGGTGGGCCGGTTCCCCGGGGGTCCGTTCGCCGAGGTGTTCGGTGGGGACCTTGTGGGTCTCCCGGGCGGTCAGCGCGGCGATGACCGGCGGGACGCACAGCGCCGCCGTGAACAGGGCCACCGCCGACCAGTCGGCTCCGTCCGGGCCGGCGATCCGCGCCGCGAACGTCACCGCGAAACCGGCCACCGCGAACCCGATCTGCGTGCCGATCGCCACGCCGGACAGCCGGACCCGGGTCGTGAACATCTCGCCGTAGAAGGCGGGCCAGACACCGTTCGCGGCGCTGTAGACCACGCCGAAGCAGACGATGCCGAGGAGGAAGGTGAGGGCGTAGGAGCCGGTGGAGATCGCCCACAGGTACAGGAACATCGTCACCGCGCTGCCCACCGCGCCGATCAGGTACACCGGCCGCCGGCCGATCCGGTCGGACAGCGTCGCCCAGAGCGGGATCGCGGCGAGCGCCACCACGTTGGCCAGGGCGCCCACCCACAGCATCGCCGTACGGGACATGCCCACCGAGTCGCTCGTGGCGTACGCCAGCGCCCAGACCGTGAAGATCGTGCTGACCGAGGCGATCAGCGCGCCCCCGATCACCCGCAGCACATCCGCCCAGTGCTCGCGCACCAGCACCACCAGCGGCAGCCTGACGACACCCTCGGAGGCGGCCTGCTGGGCGAAGGCCGGGGTCTCGTCGAGGTTGCGGCGGATGAACCAGCCGACCACCGCGACCGCCACGCTCAGCCAGAACGGGACCCGCCAGCCCCAGGAGAGCAACTGCTCCTCGGGCAGCGCCGCGACGGGGATGAACACCAGGGTGGCGAGGAGCTGCCCGCCCTGCGTGCCGCTGAGGGTGAAGCTGGTGAAGAAGCCCCGCCGTCCCGGCGGCGCGTGCTCCAGCGTCATGGAGTTGGCGCTGGCCTGCTCACCGGCGGCCGAGATCCCCTGGAGGACCCGGCAGAGCACCAGCAGCACCGGGGCGAGCGTGCCGACCTGGTCGCGGGTGGGCAGACAGCCGATCAGGAACGTCGACAGGCCCATCAGCAGCAGGGTGAAGACCATGATCTTCTTGCGGCCCAGGCGGTCCCCGACATGCCCGAGGAAGAACGCGCCGACCGGCCGGGCGGCATAGGCGACGCCGAAGGTGGCCAGCGACAGCAGGGTCGCCGTCGCCGGATCGGACTCGTCGAAGAAGATCTCCGGGAAGATCAGCGCGGCGGCGCTGCCGTAGATGAAGAAGTCGTAGTACTCCAGGGCGCTGCCGATCCACGCGGCGGTCGCGGCCTTCTTGGGCTGCCCCGGCGGGGCGTCGGAGGAGGGGGCGGGGACGGACACGTGCGGCTCCTTCGGCTTCATCGCCTAATTAACCCACTGGATAGTTACTAGGGGGTGGCTAGGGATGCTGCGCCCACGGGTCGCGGCTGTCAAGAGGTGTGTCGGTCGCCGGAACGGTCCGGGGAGCGCTCCGCCGTCAGATAGGCGATCACCATGTCGCCGAGCATCGCCCGGTAGTGGGCGCGCTGTCCCGGGTCGACCAGGTCGCGGCCGAACAGGGCGCCGAAGGTGTGCCGGTTGGCGACCCGGAAGAAGCAGAAGGAGCTGATCATCGCGTGCAGGTCGACCGCGTCCACGTCCGCCGTGAACAGGCCCGACTCCTGACCCGCCGTGAGGATGCGGCGGATCACGTCCAGCGCCGGCGAGCCGATCCTGCCGAGCTTCTCGGAGGCGGCGATGTGCTCGGCGTCGTGGATGTTCTCGATGCTGACCAGGCGGATGAAGTCGGGATGCTGCTCGTGGTGGTCGAAGGTGACCTCGGCCAGGCGCCGGATGGCGGCGACCGGGTCGAGATGGTCGACGTCCAGCTCCTGCTCGGCCTCCCGGATCACGCCGTACGCCCGCTCCAGGACGGCCGTGAACAGCTGCTCCTTGCCGCCGAAGTAGTAGTAGATCATCCGCTTGGTGGTGCGGGTGCGGGCGGCGATCTCGTCGACCCTGGCCCCGTCGTACCCGGCGCGCGCGAACTCCCGGGTGGCCACGTCGAGGATCTCGGCGCGGGTGCGGGCGGCGTCCCGGATGCGCCCGTTGGATCGTGCCGGTTCGTCGACGCTGGTCATCGGGTTCCTTCGGCAGAACGGCAGGTGCGCCGATTGTAGAAGGTCGGGTCTTCCCCTGCGCCGGGCCCTGCTGCTATGACTAACGTACCGGTTCGTACATTAGCGGAGGTCCCCCTGTGCCCAAGGACTCGTATCTCGTCGGCCTGATCGGTTCCGGCATCGGCCCGTCGCTCACCCCGGCCCTGCACGAACGCGAGGCCGACCGGCAGGGGCTGCGGTACCTGTACCGGCTGATCGACCTCGACGTCCTCGGCGCGGCGCCCGAGGCGGTGGGCGAGCTGCTGCGCGCCGCCCGCGACCTGGGCTTCGACGGGCTGAACATCACCCACCCGTGCAAACAGCTCGTCCTCGGCCACCTCGACGCGCTCGCCCCGGGTGCCGAGGCGCTCGGCGCGGTCAACACCGTCGTCTTCGAGGACGACGGCCGGGCGGTCGGCCACAACACCGACGCCACCGGCTTCGCCGCCTCCTTCGCCCGGGGCCTGCCCGACGCACCGCTGGAGCGGATCGTGCAGCTCGGCGCGGGCGGGGCGGGTGCCGCCGTCGCCCACGCCACCCTCACCCTGGGCGCCGGCCGGGTCACCGTCGTCGACGCGCTGCCCGAGCGGGCCGCCGCCCTCGCCGACGCCCTGACCCGGCACTTCGGCCCGGGCCGGGCCGCCCCCGCCGCCCCCGGCGACCTGCCGGGCCTGCTGACCCGCGCCGACGGCATCGTGCACGCCACCCCCACCGGCATGGCCGCCCACCCGGGCCTGCCGCTGCCCGCCGCGCTGCTCCACCCCGGGCTGTGGGTCGCCGAGGTGGTCTACCGCCCGCTGGAGACCGAGCTGCTGCGCACCGCCCGCGCGCTGGGCTGCGCCACCCTCGACGGCGGCGGCATGGCCGTCTTCCAGGCCGTCGACGCGTTCCGCCTGTTCACCGGCCGGGAACCCGACGGCACGGCCATGCTCGCCGACTTCCACGAGCTGACCGGCGCCGTCACCGCGCCCCGCTGACCCGACCGGAAGAGGTACCGACGTGCGTACGTCCATCGCCACCGTCTCCCTCAGCGGCACCCTCACCGAGAAACTCACCGCCGCCGCCCGGGCCGGCTTCGACGGTGTGGAGATCTTCGAGAACGACCTGCTGGCGAGCCCGCTCACCCCGGAGGAGATCCGCGCCCGCTGCGCCGACCTCGGCCTGACCATCGACCTCTACCAGCCGATGCGGGACATCGAGGCGCTCCCCGAGGAGCGGTTCGCCGACGCCCTGCGGCGCGCCCGGCACAAGTTCGCGCTGATGCGCCGGCTCGGCGCCGACACCGTCCTGGTCTGCTCCAGCGTCGACCCGGACGCGATCGACGACGACGCCCTCGCCGCCGGACAGCTCGCCCGCCTCGCCTCCCTCGCCGCGGAGCACGGCATCCGCGTCGCCTACGAGGCGCTCGCCTGGGGCCGGCACATCAGCACCTACGACCACGCCTGGCGGGTCGTCGAGGCCGCCGGACACCCGGCCCTCGGCACCTGCCTGGACAGCTTCCACATCCTCTCCCGGGGCAGCGACCCCAAGGGAATCGAGGACATCCCCGGCGAGAAGATCTTCTTCCTCCAGCTCGCCGACGCGCCCCGGCTCGCCATGGACGTCCTCCAGTGGAGCCGCCATTACCGCTGCTTCCCCGGCCAGGGCGGTTTCGACATCGCCGGACTCGTCCGCCACGTCCTGCGCACCGGGTACGCCGGGCCGCTCTCCCTGGAAGTCTTCAACGACGTCTTCCGGCAGGCCGAGGCCGCGCCGACCGCCGTCGACGCCCAGCGCTCCCTGCGGCTGCTCCAGGAGGAGACCGGCACGGCCGCGCTCCCGGAGCCCGTCGTCCCCACCGGCGTCGCCTTCGCCGAGCTGGTCACCCCGGACGACCGGCCCGTCACCGCCCTGCTCGGCGCCCTCGGCTTCACCCGGGTCGCCCGCCACCGCGGCAAACCCGTCGACCTCTGGCAGCAGGGCGAGGCCCGCGTCCTGGTCAACACCGGGCCGGCCGAGCGCCGGGACGGCACCCGGCTCGCCGCCGTCGGTCTGACCAGCCCCGACCCGGCCGGTGCCGCCCGGCGCGCGGAGGCGCTGCTCGCCCCGGTGCTGCCGCGCCGCCGCGCTCCCGGGGACGCGGAACTGGAGGCGGTCGCCGCACCCGACGGCACGGAACTGTTCTTCTGCGCCGCGCCCGGCGGCGACGGCCCCGACTGGCGGGCCGACTTCGCGGCCGACACCCCCGCCCCCGAGGGCCCCGAGGCGTGCCGGATCGACCATCTCGCCCTGACCCAGCCCTGGCACCACTTCGACGAGGCGGTCCTCTTCCACCGCGGCGTCCTCGGTCTCAGCCCGCAGGCCGGCGTGGACGTCGCCGATCCCTACGGGCTGCTCCGCAGCCGCGCCGTCGCCGGCGAGGACGGCGGGGTCCGGATCGTCCTGAGCGTCGGCGCGGCCCCCACCGACGACACCGTGCACGCCCAGCACCTCGCCCTCGCCACCGACGACGTGGTAGCGGCGGCCCGCCGCTTCCGCGCGGCCGGCGGCCGGCTGCTGCCGATCCCCGCCAACTACTACGACGACCTCGCCGCCCGCTTCGATCTCCCCGACGGCGAACTGGAGACGTACCGGGAACTGGGCATCCTCTACGACCGCGACGCGCACGGCGCGTTCCGGCACTGCTACACGCTCACCGTCGGCCGGGTCTTCGTCGAACTCCTCCAGCGCGACGGCGGCTACCGCGGCTACGGCGCCCCGAACGCCCCCGTGCGGCTGGCCGCGCAGCACGCCGCCCGGGGACTCACGGGCGGCTGACCGACCGGGTCACGCCCGCGATCACCGTGGAGGCCAGGAGCCAGCCCATGAGGACGAGGGCGTACGAGAGCCACTGGTACGGGCCCTCGGGGGCGAACGCCGTCTCCTGGCCGAAGGAGATGATCGGCAGCAGCAGGTCGAGGGTGTAGAAGACCGGGCTGAAGTCCGGCGCCTCGCCGGGTTTGAGCGCCGGCGGAGGGGCCAGGGCGTAGACGACGGAGCCGGCCGCGAGCAGCGACAGCAGCCAGGCGCCGGCCCGCAGCGGACGGAAGCCGTAGCCCACGGCGGCGTCCTGGAGCCGGCCCCACACCCGGCCGTACCAGGGCAGCGTGCGGCGGTGCCGGCGCAGCTTGGCGAGCTGCACGCGCCGGGCCGCGTCGTCGTCGCCGTTGCGCCGGTAGGCGGCCGTCAACTGCTCGTAGGAGTACGGCACATAACCGTCGCCGTCGCGTTCCAGCATCTGCAGGCGGCGCTCGGCGGGGTGCTGCGGGACCAGCGCCCCGTAGGTGAGGTCGTTGAGGTACACCTCGTCCGGCACGAGGTCCGGGTCGAGGCTGAGGCTGTCGATCCGGGCCCGGCGCAGCCGCAGCGCGCCCTCGATCCGGCCGTCGCCGAACAGCCACAGCTCGCCGATGACACAGCTCGTGGCCCGTAGCGCGATGCCGCCGGGGCAGGACAGGCGGGCGTGGGTGAGTTCGAGGGTGCCGGGGACCCGGGCACCGCGGAAGTCCAGCGTCCCCCGGGCGTCCAGGCAGCCGGCCGTCACACTCGACCCGACGACGAGAGACTGCGCGTCCAGGGCGGTGCGGCCGGGCGCGTCGAGCACGGCGTCCTTCAGATGGACCGTGCCGGTGACCGAGGCGCCGGTCAGCCGGACCGGGCCGCGGGCACGCAGCCCCGGCGCCCACAGGTCGGCGCCCAGGGCGGCCTGGTTCAGCTGGAGCACCGGCCCCTCGGCGTCCGGCGCGTCGATCCGCGCGCCCTCCAGGTAGAGGCTCCCGGTGACCTCCGCCCCGGCCAGCCGGACCAGGCCGGTGAAGCGGGCCCGGGTCATGCGCAGCACGCCGTCGACGCGCACGGCGTGCGCGATCAGCCCCGGCAGCACCGACTCGCTCAGGTTGATCTCCCACAGCCGGGCGGCGTAGAGGCGGGGAACCTCTTCGAACCAGCAGTTCTTCAGCCGCACCGCCAGCTCGACCGTCGCGTACTGGAGGTGCAGGCCGCCGGTGATCCGGGCGCCGGAGAGGTCGAGGGACGGTATCTCGCCACTCGCGCGGGGGCCGTCCAGCAGCAGCGTGCGCAGCACCCGGGCCCGCACGGTCCGCTCCGGCCCCCAGGCGGCGCCGTCGGCGGGGTCGTCGTCGGGGCCGGTGCGGAAGTCGACGTAGTCGCCCCGGGCGAAGGCCCGCCATATCCGCGCCTCGGCCGGCGTCAGTTCGTCGATCTCCATCAGCGGGGACTCTGACGCGGCGGCCGGGGCCTGTCAACCAGGCCCCGGCCGCCGGGCGTTCACGGACGCGTGTTCCACTCCGCGACCACCGGGTGCCCGTGCTCGGTCGACAGGCGGCTCAGCGTGCCGGTGGCGAGCTGGAACAGCCGGCCCTCGGACGGGGGCAGCCCGAGCCGGCGGGCGGTCACCACCCGCAGGAAGTGGCCGTGCGCCACCAGCACCACGTCCCCGTCGGGCAGCGCGGCCTCGACCCGGGACAGCACCCGGTCGGCGCGCCGGCCGGCCTGCTCGGGCGACTCGCCGGGGCTCTCCGCACCGGGCGGCGCCCCGTCGGTCCACAGGTCCCAGCCGGGCCGTACCCGGTGGATGTCGACGCTGGTGACGCCCTCGTAGCCGCCGTAGTCCCATTCCCGCAGGTCGGCGTCGGGCACCGCGCCGACCAGTCCGGCCAGTTCGGCGGTGCGCACGGCCCGGCCGAGCGGGCTGGTGAGCACCAGTGCGAACGGCCGCCCGGACAGCAGCGGGGCCAGGGACTTGGCCTGCTCCTCACCGTGCGGGGTGAGGGGCAGGTCGGTGTGGCTGGTGTGCTGTCCGGACCGGCTCCACTCGGTCTCGCCATGGCGGACCAGCAGCAGATCTCCCACCGCGGACTACTTGGAGGACTCGACGGCGTGGCCGCCGAACTGGTTGCGCAGCGCGGCGATCATCTTCATCTGCGGGGAGTCGTCCTGCCGGGAGGAGAACCGGGCGAAGAGGGACGCGGTGATCGCGGGCAGCGGCACGGCGTTGTCGATGGCGGCCTCCACCGTCCAGCGGCCTTCGCCGGAGTCGGCGGCCCGGCCGCGGAGCTTCTCCAGGTGCGGGTCGTCGTCCAGGGCG
>BMSM01000009.1:0-267820 GCA_014649155.1 Streptomyces griseoviridis
ACTCGCGGACATGGACCGGCCCACCGGACAGGTCATCCGCCGCTACGAACGGGCCCGCCCCGGCGAGCTGGTCCACGTGGACGTGAAGAAACTCGGCCGCATCCCGGACGGCGGCGGCCACAAGGTCCTGGGCCGCCAGGCCGGCCGCGCCCGGCGCGGCAGCATGGGCTTCGACCACATCCACTCCGCCGTCGACGCCACTCCCGTCTCGCCCACAGCGGGATCCACCCGGACGAGAAGGCCGCCACCTGCGCGAACTTCCCGCGCCGGGCCGCAGCCTTCTTCCAGACCGCGGGCATCGGCCGCATCGAGCGGGTCCTGACCGAAACGCCTGGCCCTACCGCAAGAGCTTCGCCTGGCAGCAGGCCCTGGCCGACCCCGGCGCGACCGGCAAGCTCACCCGCGCCTGCCGGCCCCAGACCGACGGCAAGGTCGAACGCTTCAACCGCACCCTGCTCGACCAGTGGGCCTGCCTGCGGCCCTGCACCAGCAACACCGAACGCACCACAGCCCTGGCAGACGTCCTCCACACCTACAACCACCACCGCTGCCACACCGCACTCGGCGGCCAGCCACCCATCAGCCGCGTCAACAACGCTGCGGGTCAACACACCTAGCCGATGATCAGCACGGCCCCGCACCCCGCCATCGCCACCGTGCACAGGGCGAGGGCGGTGGCGTGCCGGGGGCCGAGCGCGGCCGGCCGGGGCGAGGCCGCCACGGCGGTGATGCGGCGGTGGGCGAGGAACAGCAGGCCCAGCCACAGGACGCAGGTCAGCGAACCGGCGAGGACGGAGACGGCCGAGGCGTCGCGCTGGAGCGCGGTCTTCGCGGCGAGCACGGCGGCCACCGCCCCCGACAGGGTGGTCCGCCGCCAGGCGAGCCGGGTCCGCTCGGGCTGGAGCCCCGGATCACGGCCCGGCACCGGGGTGCGGGCGCCGCGCGCCGGGGGCGGGGAACCCGGCTCCGGTACCGAGGAGCCGCGCTCCGGCACCGGGGCGCCGCGCCGCGGGGGCGGCGTACCGCTCACCCCTCCCACCCGACCAGCACCACCGCGACCATCGCCACGGCCACCACGGCGACGACCACGCCCAGCAGTGCCGGGAACCGGGAGACCGGCAGATCCTCGCCGCGCCGCATGGCCCGCTCGCAGCGCACCCAGTGGTTGACGGCCCGCAGCGAGCACAGCACCCCCGACGCCAGCAGCGTGAGCGCGAGCCCCACCCGCCACGCCCCGCTCAGGTCCGGCAGGAACTGGTCGACGGCGAACCCGCCGCCGATCAGGGCGAGCGCGGTGCGCAGCCAGGCCAGGAAGGTGCGTTCGTTCGCCAGCGAGAAGCGGTAGTCGGGGGTGCCGCCCTCCCGGCGGACCTCCTCGGGCGCGAACCACAGGCGGACGTTCCGTGCGAAGTCGATCACGCGCAGGACCCTATCCGGCCGCCCCCGCTCCCTCGCCCCGCCCCGTCAGCCGCCGGTACGCCGCCAGCCCGTCCGGCACCCACTCCCACTCCGTCAGCCGCCGCACGACCTCCTCCTCCGGCAGGAAGGCGTACCAGGCCACCTCCTCGGCCTGCGGCCGCACCGCCGTGTCGCACCGCACCTCGTACACCGCCGACCACCAGCTGCGCCCGCCGCCGCCGTCGTACAGGAACGTGAACAGGTGCCGGGGCCGGGGCAGTCCGCTGACACCCAGTTCCTCCTCGGCCTCGCGCAGGGCCGCGTCGTCGTAGGACTCGCCCGCGCCGACCACCCCGCCGACGAACATGTCGTACAGGGACGGGAAGACCAGCTTCCGCGCGGTGCGCCGGTGGACGAAGATCCGCCCCTCGGCGTCCCGGGCCTGGACGAACACGCAGCGGTGGCGCAGCCCCTGCGCGTACACCTCACCACGCGGCGCCCGGCCCACGACCCGGTCCCGCTCGTCGACGACGTCGAGGATCTCGTCTTCAGGTCTCATACGGCCATCCAAGCAGGAACGCGCCGAGGCCCCGGCGGTGACCGGGGCCTCGGCGGGGGTGCGCGGCGGGGGCGCTAGACGATCAGGGAGACCAGCAGCACCAGCGCGCCGGCCACCACCGAGATGATCGTCTCCATGATCGACCAGGTCTTGATCGTCTGGCCGACGTTCAGCCCGAAGTACTCCTTCACCAGCCAGAAGCCGGCGTCGTTGACATGGCTGAAGAAGAGCGAACCGGCACCGATGGCGAGGACCAGCAGCGCGGCGTGGGTGGTCGACATGTCGGCCGCCAGCGGCGCGACCAGACCGGCCGCCGAGACGGTCGCCACGGTCGCCGAACCGGTCGCCAGCCGGATCGCCACCGCGATCAGCCAGGCCAGCAGCAGCGCCGGGATCGACCAGTCCTCGGAGATGTCCAGGACCATCTGGCCGACGCCGGAGTCGATCAGCGTCTGCTTGAAGCCGCCGCCCGCGCCGACGATCAGCAGGATGCCCGCGATGGGCGCGAGGCCCTTCTCGACCAGGCCGGAGACCCGCTCCTTGCCGAACCCGGCGGGCCGCAGCAGCGTGAAGATGCCGACGAGCACGGCGGCCAGCAGCGCGATCAGCGGGTTGCCGATGACGTCGAAGGTGCGCTGCACCAGGGCGTCCGGGTCGTCGACGATGATGTCGACCAGCGCCTTGACGAGCATCAGCACGACCGGCAGCAGGATGGTGGCCAGCGTGGCGCCGAAGCCGGGACGCTTCTCCAGGTCCTCCGAGGCGCGCTGCGGGATCATCCGGTCAGGGGCCGGCACGTCGACCCAGCGGGCGGCGAACTTCGAGAAGACCGGACCCGCGATGACCACCGTCGGTATGGCGATCAGGACACCGAGCGCCAGGGTCACGCCGAGGTTGGCGCCGAGCGCGTCGATGGCCACCAGCGGACCGGGGTGCGGCGGCACCAGGCCGTGCATCACGGAGAGGCCGGCCAGCGCCGGGATGCCGATCCGCATCAGCGAGTAGTTGCCGCGCTTGGCGACCATCAGGACGACCGGGATCAGCAGGACGATACCGACCTCGAAGAAGAGCGGCAGCCCGATCACGGAGGCGATCAGCACCATCGTCCACGGCATCGAGCGCTTGCTCGCCTTGCCCAGGATGGTGTCCACGATCTGGTCGGCGCCACCGGAGTCGGCGAGCATCTTGCCGAGGATCGCGCCGAGGGCGATCAGCACGCCCACGCCGGAGACGGTCGAGCCGAGCCCGCTGGTGAAGCTGGTGATGACCTTGTCCAGCGGCGCCCCGGCGAACGCGCCGAGCGCCAGCGAGCCGATGGTCAGGGCCAGGAAGGCGTGCAGCTTGAACTTGGTGATGAGCAGGACGATGACGGCGATGCCCAGCAGCACGGCGATGCCCAGCTGGGCGTGACCGGCCGAGGTGATCGGCTCGACGGTGTCCGCTGCCAGCATCTCGACGCTGAGTCTGGTCACGGTGATTTCCTTGCGGTGATGGGGATGCGGGGTGGGTGAGCGCGGGGAGCGCTACGCGGGTCGGGGGAGCCCCTGGAGGGCGGTGGCGGCCCGTTCGGTGATCTCCTCGGGGCTGCCGGAGACGTCCACGGCGACCCCGGCCTCGTCCGGCTGAAGCGGCTGGAGCGTGGCGAACTGCGAGTCGAGCAGCGCGGTCGGCATGAAGTGCCCCGCGCGGTGCGCCATCCGGTCGCCGATCAGCTCCCGGTCGCCGGTGAGGTGGACGAAGACCAGCCCGGGGGCCTCGCCCCGCAGCCGGTCGCGGTACGACCGCTTCAGCGCCGAGCAGCTGACCACCCCGCCGAGCCCCGCCCGCTCGTGTGCCCAGGCGCCGATGGCGTCCAGCCACGGCCACCGGTCGTCGTCGTCGAGCGGGGTGCCGGCCGTCATCTTGGCGATGTTGGCCGGCGGGTGGAAGTCGTCGCCCTCGGCGTAGGGAACGCCGAGGCGGGCGGCGAGCAGGGGACCGACGGTGGTCTTCCCCGTGCCCGCCACGCCCATGACCACGACGACGTGGGGGGTCTGCGGCTGCTGCATCGTGCTCTCGCTGTCTGCTGTCTTCGTCGACACGTGATGTCGACGCAACTGAAACCTATTACGTCCTACTAATTCAAGAGGGTGTGACATATAAGTCTGACTTTTTCGTGCGGTGATCCGGCACGTACGCTGAGTGCATGAGCACACCGGGCCGCGGTCTGCACGGCCGAGTACTGGACGCCCTGGGCCCCGCCATCACCGCCGGCGAGTACGCCGTGGGCAGTGTCCTGCGCACCGACGAACTCGCCCAGCGCTTCGACGTCTCCCGTTCGGTGATGCGCGAGGCGGTCCGGGTCCTGGAGTCCATGCACCTGGTCGAGTCCCGCCGCCGGGTGGGCGTGACCGTCCTGCCCGAGCGCGAGTGGAACGTCTACGACCCCCAGGTCATCCGCTGGCGCCTGGCGGGCGCCGACCGCCCCCGCCAGCTCCGCTCGCTCACCGTCCTGCGCTCGGCGGTGGAGCCGGTCGCGGCCGGCCTCGCCGCGCGCCACGCCACGCCGGCCCAGTGCGCCGAGCTGACCGAGTGCGCCCTCGGCATGGTCGCCAACTCCAGCGGCCACCGGCTGGACCGGTACCTCTTCCACGACGTGGCCTTCCACCGCGTCATCCTCGACGCCTCGGGCAACGAGATGTTCGCCCGCCTCGGCGACGTGGTCGCCGAGGTCCTGTCCGGCCGTACGCGGCACGACGTGATGTTCGAGGACCCCGACCCCGCCGCCGTCACCCTGCACGTCCGCCTCGCCGAGGCCGTGCGCGAACGGGACGCCGAGCGCGCCGAGGCGCTCACCCGCGAGATCACCGTCGGCGCCCTCCAGGAGCTGGACATCCTCGCCCCGTAGGGCGTGCCGTCAGTCCAGGAACTCCCCGTCGACGTACACCCAGCCCCCGTCGATCCGCTGGAACCGGCTGCGCTCGTGCAGCGACCCGCCCCGGTAGGACGCCCGGAACGTCACGGTCCCGGTGGTGTGGAAGGCGGACCCGTCGGTGGTCCCCAGGATCTCCAGCCCCGTCCACCGCATCGCCGGATCGAGGTCCAGCCGGACCGGGCGGGTGCGCGGGTGCCAGGTGCGCAGCAGATACGCCGCGTCCAGCCTCACGAACGCGCAGTAGCGCGACCGCATCAGCGCCTCGGCCGTCGGCGCCGCGGCGGCACCGGAGTGGAAACGGCCGCAGCACTTCTCGTACGGCTCGGACCGCCCGCACGGGCAGGAACGCGTGGTCATGGCCACCATTGTGCGGCAGCGCCCGCCGGGAGACGCGTGAGGGCCGTGACCTCACGGTCACGGCCCTCACATCCGATGTGTCCGAGGGGGGACTTGAACCCCCACGCCCGATAAAGGGCACTAGCACCTCAAGCTAGCGCGTCTGCCATTCCGCCACCCGGACAAGGTGTCTGTCGTGCGGAGTGCTGCCCCGCGGCGACGACGTAAACATTACCAGGCGTCCGGGGGTGCCCGATCACCCCGGCCCGCGCGTGAACGGCGTGTGACGGGCCGGGACCGGTCTTGGGCGTCACCCGCGGGAGAGGGAGGATGAGGGTGACCCACCAGCAGTGACAGCGGGAGGAAGCACGTGAGCGACTCGGGCACGACCGGAAGCGTCACCGGCGAGGACGAGGTCGTCGGCATCTGCCGCGACCTGATCCGGATCGACACCAGCAACTACGGCGACCACTCGGGACCGGGTGAGCGCAAGGCGGCCGAGTACGTCGCGGAACAGCTCGCCGAGGTGGGGCTCGAACCCAGGATCTTCGAGTCGCACCCGGGCCGCGCCTCCACCGTGGCCCGGATCGAGGGCGAGGACCCGTCCCGGCCCGCGCTGCTCATCCACGGCCACACCGACGTCGTCCCGGCCAACGCCGACGACTGGACCCACCACCCGTTCTCCGGCGAGATCGCCGACGGGTGCGTCTGGGGCCGCGGCGCCGTCGACATGAAGGACATGGACGCGATGACCCTGGCGGTCGTCCGCGACCGGATGCGCAGCGGGCGCAGGCCCCCGCGCGACATCGTGCTGGCCTTCCTCGCCGACGAGGAGGCGGGCGGCACCTACGGCGCCCGCTACCTGGTCGACCACCACCCGGACCTCTTCGAGGGCGTCACCGAGGCCATCAGCGAGGTGGGCGGCTTCTCCTTCACGGTGAGCGAGCAGCGCCGGCTCTACCTGATCCAGACGGCCGAGAAGGGCATGCACTGGATGAAGCTGACCGTGGCCGGCACCGCCGGGCACGGCTCGATGATCCACCGGGACAACGCCATCACCGAGCTGTCCGAGGCCGTCGCCCGGCTCGGCAGGCACCGGTTCCCGATCCGGGTGACCAAGACCACCCGGGCCTTCCTCGACGAACTCGGCGACGCGATGGGCGTCGAGCTGGACGCGGACGACATGGAGAGCACCCTCGCCAAGCTCGGCGGCATCGCCAAGCTCATCGGCGCGACCCTGCGCAACACCGCCAACCCCACCCAGCTCGGCGCCGGGTACAAGGTCAACGTCATCCCCGGCGAGGCCACCGCCCACGTCGACGGACGGTTCCTGCCCGGTCACGAGGAGGAGTTCCTCGCCGACCTCGACCGCATCCTCGGCCCGAAGGTGCGGCGCGAGGACGTCCACTCCGACAAGGCCGTGGAGACCACCTTCGACGGTCCGCTGGTCGCCGCGATGCAGTCCGCGCTGGTGGCGGAGGACCCGGCAGCGAAGGCGATCCCGTACATGCTCTCCGGCGGCACGGACGCCAAGTCCTTCGACGACCTCGGCATCCGCGGCTTCGGCTTCGCCCCGCTGAAGCTGCCGCCGGAGCTGGACTTCGCCGGAATGTTCCACGGTGTCGACGAGCGGGTGCCGGTGGACGGCCTGAAGTTCGGCGTGCGCGTCCTGGACCGGTTCATCGACGCGTCCTGAGTACGACACTCCGTTAATCGTTCGTAGTTAATCGTCCGAACGTACGGGAGTGGCCCGGGAAGAGTGAATGCGACCATACGCTCGTAGCCTCATTACTCCCTCCTCGTTACTGGTCATGTGATCCGCATTTTGGATCGCGTTTGCCAACTAGGAGGAAATAATGATCAAGAAGGTCGTCGCCGCTGCCGCTGCCACCGGCGGACTGGTTCTCGCGGGCGCGGGCCTGGCCGTCGCCGACTCCGGTGCCCAGGGTGCGGCCGTGCACTCCCCGGGCGTCCTTTCCGGCAACGTCGTCCAGGCGCCGATCCACATCCCGGCGAACGTCTGCGGCAACACGATCAACGTGATCGGTCTGCTGAACCCCGCCTTCGGCAACACCTGCATCAACAAGTGACGTTGTGTCTCGCCCTTTCGGGGGCCTAGCCCGTCGGCCCCGGAACGCATGCCGTGCGCTCCGGGGCCGACCGGCCTTATCGGAACGTGAAACGTCGGTACCAGGTCGAAGGCAGGGAATTCAGTACATGCGACAGGTCACCCGCAAGGGCCTGATGACGGTGGCGGCGGCCACCGGCGTGATCGCCGCCGCGAGCGGCACCGCCCACGCGACGGGCTCGGGCGCGCAGGGCGGCGCCTCGGGGTCCCCCGGCGTGCTCTCCGGCAACTCGGTGCAGGCGCCGGTGCACGCGCCGGTCAACATCTGCGGCAACACGGTCACCGTCATCGGCGGCCTCAACGCCGCGGTCGGCAACGCCTGCGCCAACGGCGGCCCGGGCAAGGGCTCCGGCGGTCACGGGGGGCACGGCGGCGGCAGCCACGCCGACGGCCACGCCACGGACTCGCCGGGCGTGGGCTCCGGCAACCACGTCGAGGCGCCGGTCCACGTGCCGGTGAACGTCTGCGGCAACTCCGTGAACGTCGTCGGTGTCGCCGACCCGGCCACCGGCAACGACTGCGGCCAGCAGGGCGGCGGTCACCCCACCCCGCCGCCCGGCGGTGGCGAGGAGCCGCCTCCGGGTGAGCCGGAGGAGCCGGGCCAGCCGGAGGAACCGGAACAGCCGGGCGAGCCCGAGGAGCCCGGACAGCCGGGTGAACCGGGCCAGCCCGAGGAACCGGGCACCCCGGAGGAGCCCGGCACCCCGGAGAACCCGGTCGCCCCGCCCGCCGGAAGCGGTGAGACCCCGGACGAGCCGTCCGTCAGCCAGCCGGCCCCCGACGCGCAGCTCGCCGAGACCGGCAGCGACCTGCCGCTGGGCCTCGCCCTGCCGATGGGCGCGGGCGTGCTGCTCACGGGCACGATGCTCTACCGCAAGGCGCGCGCCACGCGGTGACGCGCCCCGCGCGCGACCGGAGCGGGCCCCGCTTCACCGGCGGGGCCCGCTCCGGTTCGGCCGTCACCGGCCCGGTCCCGCTCACCAGGTGGCGCGCACCTGTCGGATGATCCGACGGCGCAGCCGCACCCTGCGACTGCCGTCGCGCAGCAGGCTCAGGCGGTACAACTCCCAGTGTCCGTACTCGGCGTGGTCCGTCAGCAGACGCGCCGTCTCCTTGCGGGAGACCCCGCGCGGCACGTACACGTCGACAAATTCGTATTCCGGCATCGCATCTATTGTGCGGGCTGGGGCCCGGTACGGATAGCGTCTGCTGTATGTCTGATGCTGTGCAGCCCACCGCTGCCGAGGTACGCGCCGCCGCCGAGGCGGTCAAGGCCGCGCTCGACCGTCATCTGGCCGCGGTCGAACGACGCTCGGGGGACGACGACCCGGCCGTCTACGAGGCGTTCAACCAGGTGGCGGCGGCCGCCGAGGCGTACGACGAGCTGCTCTACGACCGTTACGACGAGGTCACCCCCTTCGAGATCCCCGCGGCGGAGGACGAGCTGCCCCCGTACACGGGCCCCGAGGAACCGAACGCGCTGAGCGTGCTGATCCGCCGTGACTACGCGGTGGTGGAACCGCAGCGGCTGCTGGCCCAGGCCCGGCGGGTCGAGGCGGCGGACGACGACCGTGCGTCCGGCACGGGAGCCTCCGGTACGGTGCACGGTGCGCTGGGGCTGCTCTTCGGCGAGTTCGAACCCGACGAGGTCGCTTCCCGGCACAAGGAGTTCGGCCTCGAGGAGGGCGACTCCACGCTGTGGGTGACGGCGGCGGACGAACCGGCCGAAGCCGGCGAGTGGCTGGAGGCGCCGTTCGAACACGTCGATCCCCAGCGGGTGGTGTGCCGCTTCGACGTCAGCGCGGTCTTCGACGACGACGCTGACGACGATTTCGATGACGACCTCGATGACGAGGCGGGCGATGTGGAGGACGTAGTGGACCAGGTGGACGACGAGATGGTCGAGCTCGACACCGACGTGGACGAGGCCGACGAGGCCGGGGAAGAGGAACTGGACGAGGACGACGAGCTGGAGCGGCTGGACGCGGACCGCTGAGCGGACCGCGCTGACGCCGGCCCGCTGAGAGGGCCGAGAGAACCGTGACGGCGGTGGCCCCGGGAGGTTTCCCGGGGCCACCGCCGTCGTCGTAGCGGCTCCCCCCTCAGTCCTCCGCCGGGGCCTGCGGGGCGAGCAGGACCGGCAGACGTGTCGTCCGTGGCTTGCCCGGGACCTCGGCCACGGCCCGGGGCAGCGCCTGGTCCACGCCGTGGACGACGGACAGATGGCGCTCCGCCCGGCCGAACGCCGTGTACACCCAGGGCCGGCTGAGCGTCTGCGCCGCGTCACCGGGCAGGACCACGACCACCGCGGGCCACCGGCCGCCGGCCGCCTGGTGCGCGGTCAGCGCCCAGCCGTGCCGGACCCGGCTCTCCACCTGGTCCCTCGGGACGACGACCGCGGTCCCGTCCGCGCAGGACAGGCGCAGCCCCTCCGCGTCGGCCCCCGTCACCCGGCCCGGCAGCGTACGGCCCGGCACGGGGGAGTGGACGACCAGGTCGCCCGGGTCGAAGCCGCCGAAGCGGCCCGGCCCCGGGTTGAGCCGCTCCTTGAGCGCCGCGTTGAGCGCCCGGGTGCCGGCCGGGCCACCGTGCCCCGGCGTGATCACCCGGGTCTCCTCGGCGGGCACGCCGAACGCCCGGGGCACCGAGTCCGAGACCAGCTGCACGGTGCGGTGCACGGCCTCGCCCGGCTCCCGCACCGGCACGATCACGATCTCCTTGCCCGGCGCCTCGACCTGGGTCAGCTCGCCGGCGCCGATGCCGGAGACCAGCTCGCCCAGCGGGCCGGGGTCCGGTCGCCGGGAGGCGATCTGCGGGCAGATCCGGGCCGCCAGCAGATCGGCGAAGACCCGTCCGGGTCCTGCCGACCACAGCACCGCCGGGTCGCCGGACAGCACCAGCCGCGCCCCGTCCGGCAGGGACTCGGTCAGCAGGGCCGCCGCCTCCACGTCCAGCTGCGGCGCGTCCACCACGACGAGCAGGTCCAGGTCGAGCGCGCCCTCCGGGTCCCGTCCGGGCCCCTCGGCCCCGGCGAGCAACCCCGCGACGGTGGCGACCGGCGGGGCCGCCGCTCCGGGGGCATCCTCACCGGGTGCGCACAGGGCGGCGAAGCGGAGCCGGCCGAGCGGTCCGGGCGCGCAGGCCCAGGCGCGCAGGCCCAGCCCGCGCGCGGCGCGCAGCAGGGCGGCGGGCTCCGCCAGGGCCGCCTCCCCGCCGGTGTGCAGCACCAGGCCGTGTTCCGCGACGGCGCGGACCAGCTCGGCGGCCGACCCCCGCGCCGAGGCCGCGGCCCGCTCCCAGTCCTCCGGGGAACCGTCCTGCTTCGGCACCGACCCGGCCAGCCGGGCCAGGCCGTCGGCCAGGCTCTCCTCGGCGAGCGCGTACCGCTCCAGGCCGATCAGCACCCGGACGGGCCGCTCCTCCTCGGCCTCGTCCTCGCCGTCCTCCGCGCCCCGGGCCGCCCGGGGCGCGGGCGCGCCGGGCTCCTCCAGGGCGTCCTGGAAGGCCAGGGCCTCGCCCTCGGCGAGGGTGCTCCGCACGGCGGCGTCCGGGTCCGGCACGCCGCGCTGGGCGAGCGTCGCCGTGAGCCTCGGCAGCTCCAGGGCGGTGTGCCCGGCCAGCGCCGCCTGCTCCAGGAGCCAGCCGGTGACGGCCCGCCCCCGGCGCTCGTCGTCCGGGCGGCAGTCGGCGCCGAGCAGCGCCCGCGCGAAGCCGTCGGCCTGCTCCGGCCGCACCCCGGGCACCCGCAGCAACTGCCAGGGGTCGGCCCCCAGCATCTCGTCGGCGCCCTCGCCCAGCGCCGCGGCGGCGGCCGGGGCGAGCGTCTCGGGGGCGCCGCCCCGGGCCAGTACCCGCCGCACGGCCTGCACGCTCTCCGGGGCGGGTGCCGGGGCCGCACCGGGGGCACGCCCGGGCACCGGCACGTCCCGGCGGACCGGTCCGGGCTCGGGGGCGGGGCGGCGGGGGGCGGGCTCCGGGTCGGCGAAGACCGTCGCCACCGGCTTGGCGCCGCTCTCCACGGCCCGGACCGCGGCGAGCAGGTCGGCCGCGGTGCCGCTGAGCTTCGCCCCGGCGGTGACCGGCCCCTTCCGCTCCGCCTTGCGCCGCTCGATCCGCTCCCGCTCCAGCCGCTGCGCGGCCAGCTCGGCCTCGGCCTCGGACAACTGCTTGCCCCCGGCGCCCTCCGCGCCGCCCGCCTCCGCCGCCCCGGCCCCCGCCTCGGCTTCCGAGTTTCCGTCGGCCACCACGCCGCCCGGCGTCACGGCGCCCGCCTCCGTACCGTCCCCGGGACCCTCGGCGCCGCCCGTGGCCTCGGCTTCCGAGGTCCCGTCCGCCGGCGCCTCCGCCCCGTCCGCCGGCGTGGCGTCCCCGGCCCCTGTGCCGTCCCCGGCCTCGGCTTCCGAGTTTCCGCCGGCCACCACGCCGCCCGGCGTCACGGCGCCCGCCTCCGTACCGTCCCCGGGACCCTCGGCGCCGCCCGTGGCCTCGGCTTCCGAGGTCCCGTCCGCCGGCGCCTCCGCCCCGTCCGCCGGCGTCGCGTCCCCGGCCCCCGTGCCGTCCGCGGTCTCCGCCTCCGTACCGTCCCCGGCCCCCGTGCCGTCCGCGGTCTCCGCCTCCGTACCGTCCCCGGCCTCCGCGACGTCCGCGGGGTTCTCGGCGGGCTCGGGCCCGGGCTCCGTGCTCACAGCGTGCTCCAGTCGTGATCGGGATAGCGGTGCACGGGCTCCGACACGTCGTCCAGCGCCCGGCAGATCTCGTCAGGAAGACTAAGCGCCTCCACTGACAACGCGGCCGTGAGCTGCCGTGCGTTGCGCGCGCCCACGATCGGCGCGGCCACCCCGGGGCGGTCCCGGACCCAGGCGAGGGCGACCTGGAGCGGGGTCACCGCGAGCCCGTCCGCCGCCGTGGCCACCGCGTCCACGATGCGCGCGGCGTCGTCGTCGAGGTAGGGCGCGACGAAGGGGGCCATGTGCTCGGACGCCCCGCGCGAGTCGGACGGCGTCCCGGTGCGGTACTTGCCGGTGAGCACGCCGCGCCCCAGCGGCGAGGAGGGCAGCAGTCCGATGCCGAGGTCGAGGGCGGCGGGCAGCACCTCCCGCTCGACCCCGCGCTGCACCAGCGAGTACTCCAGCTGCGTGCTCGCCAGCCGGTTCCGCACGCCCGGCGCCGCCAGCTGCCAGGTCGCCGCCTTGGCGAGCTGCCAGCCGCAGAAGTTGGACACCCCCGCGTAACGGGCGCGTCCGCTGCTCACCGCGAGGTCCAGGGCGTGCAGCGTCTCCTCCAGCGGCGTGTACGGGTCGTAGGCGTGGACGTGCCACACGTCGACGTACTCGGTGCCGAGCCGGGAGAGCGAGGCGTCCAGCGCGGAGAGCAGATGGCCGCGCGAGCCGTCGGAGCGCCGGTCGGGGTCGGGCACGCTGCCGGCCTTGGTCGAGATCACCAGGTCCCGGCGCGGCACCAGGCCCTCCATGAGCCGGCCCAGCAGGTACTCGGCCTCCCCGTCGCCGTACACGTCCGCCGTGTCGACCAGCGTGCCGCCCGCTTCCCAGAAGGTCTTCAGGCACTCCGCGGCGTCGTGCTCGTCGGTGTCGCGTCCCCAGGTCAGGGTGCCCAGACCGATACGGGACACGCGCAGGCCGGTGCGGCCGAGATGCCTCTGCTCCATGGACGCCGAGATTACTGGCCACGGCTTCCCCTGTGGGGCCCTGTGGACAACCGGACCGCCCGCGCTAAGGTCGGACCACCAGGGACGTTACTGATCAGTAAGGGGATCGGCCATGCAGCTCGGGATCAACCTCGGCTACTGGGGCGGTGGGATGGACGCGGACAATCTGGCCGTCGCCCAGGAGGCCGACCGCCTCGGCTACGCCGTCTGCTGGGCCGCGGAGGCGTACGGCTCCGACGCCGCCACCGTGCTCACCTGGGTCGCCGCCCAGACCGAGCGCATCGACGTCGGCTCGGCCATCTTCCAGATCCCGGCCCGCCAGCCGGCCATGACCGCGATGACCGCCGCCACCCTCGACTCCCTCTCCGGCGGCCGGTTCCGCCTGGGCCTCGGCGTCTCCGGCCCCCAGGTCTCCGAGGGCTGGTACGGGGTGAAGTTCGACAAGCCGCTCTCCCGGACCCGCGAGTACGTGGAGATCGTCCGCAAGGCCATGTCCCGCGAA
Organism: Streptomyces griseoviridis; assembly: GCA_014649155.1. GTDB lineage: Bacteria > Actinomycetota > Actinomycetes > Streptomycetales > Streptomycetaceae > Streptomyces > Streptomyces griseoviridis. Next base: position 13,503 of record BMSM01000009.1, read on the forward strand.
CGCCTCGCCCACGAAGGCGAGCACTGGACGCTGCCGCTGCCCGGCGGCCCCGGCAAGCCGATCAAGCTCACGGTCCACCCCCAGCGTGAGCACATCCCGCTGTACATCGCCGCGATCGGCCCGAAGAACCTGGAGCAGACCGGCGAGATCGCCGACGGCGCGCTGCTCATCTTCCCGTCCGCCGAGCACCTGGAGGAGACCGCGATCCGCCCCCTGCGCGCCGGACGCGAGAAGGCGGGCAAGTCCCTCGACGGCTTCGACGTCTGCCCGACCGTCCCGCTCGCCCTCGGCGACGACGGCGACCTCGCCGCGCTCGCCGACACCTTCCGCCCGTACACCGCGCTGTACGTCGGCGGCATGGGCAGCCGGAAGCAGAACTTCTACAACCGGCTCGCCCAGCGCATGGGGTACGAGAAGGAGGCCGTCGAGATCCAGGACAAGTACCTGGCCGGCGACAAGGAGGGTGCCGCCGCGGCGGTACCGCACGAGCTGATCGACAAGACGACCCTGCTCGGCTCGGTGGACCGCATCGCCGACCGGATGCGGGCCTACGCGGCGGCCGGCGTCACCACCCTGACGCTGGCCCCCGCAGGCTTCACGCTGGACGAGCGGATCGCCGCCCTGCGGGCCGGCACCGAGGCCCTGGAGCGGGCCGGGCTGGCGTAGGGCCGGGAAGAGGTTCCACGGCCGTGGTGGGGGCTCGGGGGTCTTCCCCGCCACGGCCGTCACGGGGAACAACGCGCCCGCGCGCACGGGGTTACGCCCGCTTCCGGGCCCTCCCCGTCCGTCGTTCGGCGCAGTCGCCCGGCACACCTGTTGCCGTCCCCCGGGGTCCGCACTTGACTCGTTCTCCGCAGCACCTTGCTGAGGCGGAGAGGTGACCGGTCATGCTGTCGGCCAAGAGTCTGTTCCAGGAGATCCTCGACCACGACGAGTCGTTCCGGCTGTTCTGCTCCATCGCGGCCGGCGGGGAGTCGCAGGGCGGCTGGGAGAACGGACGGATCGCCGCCCTCGTACCGGAGAGCGAGCGCGCCCTGGCCCCCAGGATCGCCCGGCACGGCGCGGACGAGGACAAGCACGGCCGCATCTTCCAGGCGCTGCTGAGGAAGCGCGGCCTGGAACCCGTCGCCGTACCCCCCGAGACGGACTACACCGCGCTCCTGGAGCGGCGCGGCATCGGCCTCGCCCACGACAGGCTCAGGGCCGACCGGCCGCTGACCGTGCCGGACCTCGTCACCTACCTCGCGCACAGCAGGGTCACCGAGCAGCGGGCGGCCGAGCAGATGGCCCTGCTCCGCCGGTACTTCGCCGACCACCCGGACATCGGCCGGGCGGTGCGGATGATCTCCGCCGACGAGGACAACCACCTCGCCTACTCCCACGAGGAACTGCTCCGCCTCGCCGCCGCCGGACACGGCCGGCTCATCCAGCGCACCCTGCGGGCGTGCGCGCTCGCCGAGATCGCCGTCCACCGGGACGTCAGCCTCGCCGTGATGGCGCGCATGGGCCGCATCCTCGGCTGGCCGCGGGCCCGGTCCGCCGCGCTCGCCGCGGGCATCCGCGCGGTGTACGCCTACGAGCGGCTCGGCGGCTGGCGCCGGATGGTGACCCTGCGGATGCCCGAACGCCGCGACGCCCTCGGCGGCCCGGCCGCCCCGGCCCCCGAACCCGCCTGACGGGGCGGCCGGCCCCCCAGGGCCTGTCGTTCGGGCCACGCCGCGGACGCGGGGCCTGGTGCGCGCACCTGCCGCGTTGTCGTCACTCGCCGACGCTCCGCGTCGATTCTTCCTCCGCCTCGCATCCGCACGCACCAGGCCCCGCTCACCGGCGCGAGGAAGACGCAGCCCATTCCCCGCGACCTGATCCGGACGACAGCACACCTAGTACTCCAGCAGCGGTTCGTGTCCTGAGCTGCTGAATGTCGTTGTCCTGGTATGGAGGGCATGACTGAAGTCGGTTGCTGGGCTGACGAGTTGGAGTCGGTGTTCGCTCGGGTGGCGGGCCGGTTCGCTCGGGCGGATCTGCGGTGGCGGATGCGCGACTACGTCCGCGGTCTGCTGGGCCAAGCGGCACGGAAGAACGGCTGGCAGCTCGCGGAATGGGCCGGTCACCGCACGCCGGACGGCTTTCAGCGGCTGTTGAACAGCAGTGTCTGGGACGCGGACGCCCTGCGTGACGATGTCCGTGCCTACGTCGGTGAGTCCCTTGGCCTCAATGGAGTGTTGATCATTGACGACACCGGGTTCATCAAGAAGGGCACCACCTCGGCCGGGGTCGGCCGGCAGTACACCGGCACCTCGGGAAAGATCGACAACTGCCAGATCGGGGTGTTCGCCGCCTATGCCACCCGCTCGGGCCGGGCCCTGGTGGACCGGGAGCTCTACCTGCCCAAGGCCTGGACGTCCGACCGCGCCCGCTGCCGGGCGGCGAAGATCCCCGACGAACGCGGCTTCGCGACCAAGGGAGAGCTGGCCCGGGACATCGTCCGCCGCTGCCTGGCCGCCGGCCTGCCCGCTGCCTGGGTCACCGCGGACGAGGCCTACGGGCAGGACTGGCACTTCCGCCGCCTGCTCGAGCAGTTCGACGTCGGCTATGTGGTGGCGGTGCCCAAGTCGCAGCAGATCAAGTCCCTGGCCGGCATCTGGCGCATCGACCAGCTCATCGAGGACGCCCCTGCCGATGCCTGGCGGAGACTCTCCTGCGGCGACGGCGCCAAGGGCCCGCGCGTCTACGACTGGGCCGCAGCCAAGCTGCCCGCCAATGTCATCTTCGACCCCGACCCGCCGACCCATGACCGCTGGGTCATGGCTCGCCGCAGCCTGTCCGACCCCGGCGAACTCGCCTACTACCTCGCCTACGCCCCCGTCGGTGTCGAGATCGTCGAGCTGGCCCGCATCGCAGGCTCCCGCTGGGCGATCGAGGAGTGCTTCCAGGCCGCGAAGAACGAATGCGGCCTCGACCAGTACGAGGTCCGCCGCTATCCCGGCTGGTATCGGCACATCACCCTGGCCATGCTCGCCCAGGCGGTCCTGACCGCACTCGCCGCCCAGGCCGGCGGCGAGGCCGCAAAGGGGGCTGCAGAAACGGATCAGCCCTCGTCCCGCTCACCGTGGCAGAGATCCGGCGGCTCCTGGACACTCTCCTGCCCCACCCACGAAGCGACCACGACCCTGTCGCCCACGCACTGAAGTGGTCAGCCTGGAGAAGACGCCGCCAGGCCGTCGCCCGCCACTGCCACTACCGAAAACGCAGCTCAGGACACGAACCGCTGCTGGAGTACTAGAGCCATCCCCGGTGCTTGAACATCCGGTACAGCAGCACCTCCAGGACGGCCATCAGCGCGATCACCGCCGGGTACGCCCACACCCAGCGCAGTTCCGGCATGTGCTCGAAGTTCATGCCGTAGATCCCCGCGATCATCGTGGGGACCGCGGCCATGGCCGCCCACGCGGAGATCTTCCGCATGTCGTCGTTCTGCCGGACGCTCATCTGCGCGAGGTGCGCGGAGAGGATGTCCGAGACGAGACGGTCCAGGCCCTCGACCGACTCGTTCACGCGCGTGACGTGGTCCTGCACGTCCCGGAAGAACGGGCGCGCGCGGTCGTTCACGAACGGCACGGGCGCGCCGAACGAGCCGGTGCCCGCCAGCCGGGCCAGCGGCACCGCCAGTGGCCCGGTGGCCCGGCGGAACTCCAGGACCTGCCGCTTGAAGGTGTAGATCCGCGACGCCGTGTTCCGCGAACCGCCGCTGTCGGGGGAGAACACCTCCGCCTCCAGCTCCTCCAGGTCGGTCTGGAGTTCGGTGGCCACCTCCAGGTAGTGGTCCACGGCGGCGTCGGTGATGGCGTACAGCACCGAGGTCGGGCCCTTGCCGAGCAGCTCGGGTTCGTGCTCCAGGCGCTGCCGCACCGCCTTGAGCGCGGCCCCCTCACCGTGCCGGACGACCACCACGAAGGCGTCCCCGAGGAAGATCATGACCTCGCCGGAGGAGACGGTGTCGCTCTCCGGCTCGTAGACCACCGGCTTGACGACGACGAAGAGCGAGTCGTCGTACACCTCCAGCTTGGGCCGCTGGTGCGCCTTCAGGGCGTCCTCCACGGCCAGCGGATGCAGCCCGAACTCCTGGGTGACGTGCTCGAACTCCTCCTCGGTGGGCTCGTGCAGCCCGATCCACACGAAGCCGCCCGCGGACCGCGCCTGATCCAGCGCGTCGGAGAAGTCCTCCGGGCCCTCGGTGCGGTGTCCGTCCCGGTAGATGGCACAGTCGACGATCACCGAACCCATTCTCCCCTCGCCCGGACGCCGGTGCCCGGTGCTGTACGCCTACCCTGGGCGCATGCCCACGCTGATCCTGGTCAGGCACGGACGTTCCACCGCCAACACCGAGGGGCTGCTCGCCGGCTGGACGCCCGGCGTCGCCCTCGACGAACGCGGTGCCGCCCAGGCCGCCGCCCTGCCCGCCCGGCTCGCCGCGCTGCCGATCGCCGAGGTCGTCGCCAGCCCCCTGCAACGCTGCCAGGAGACGATCCGGCCGCTCCTCGACGCCCGGCCCGAGCTGCGCGTCCACACCGACGAGCGGATCGGCGAGTGCCACTACGGCGACTGGTCCGGCCGCAAGCTCGCCGAGCTGAAGGACGAGCCGCTGATGGAGGTCGTCCAGGCGCACCCGTCCGCCGCGGCCTTCCCCGGCGGCGAGTCGATGCGCGCCATGCAGACCCGCGCGGCGGAGGCGGTACGCGAGTGGAACGCGCGCGTGGAGCGCGACCACGGCCCGGACGCCGTGTACCTGATGTGCTCCCACGGCGACATCATCAAGTCCCTCGTCGCGGACGCGCTCGGCCTCCACCTGGACCTCTTCCAGCGCATCCACGTCGACCCCTGCTCCGTCACCGCGATCCGCTACACCCGGCTGCGGCCCTTCCTGGTCCGCCTCGGCGACACCGGCGACCTCTCCTCGCTGGCGCCCCCGAAGGAGCCGCGCGGCGACGACGCGACCGTCGGGGGCGGCGCGGGCGCACCGTGATCGTCGGCCCAGTAGGGTGAAGCCGTCCCAGCAGTAGCCACCCCCGACTCTCAATGGAGACAGGACGTGTCCCGTCAGGTGTTCCTCTACGACCAGCCGGACCGCTTCGTGGCCGGCACGGTCGGACTGCCCGGACGCCGTACGTTCTTCCTCCAGGCCACCGCCGGCCCCCGGGTGACCAGCGTGGCCCTGGAGAAGACGCAGGTCGCCGCGCTCGCCGAACGGATGGACGAGCTGCTCGACGAGGTCGTGCGCCGCAGCGGCGGCAGCGCCGCCGTCCCCGCCGTGGCGCCCGCCGAGCCCGCCGACACCGCCCCGCTGGACGCCCCCGTGGAGGAGGAGTTCCGGGTCGGCACCATGGCCCTGGCCTGGGACGGCGACGAACAGCGCATGATCGTCGAGGCACAGGCCCTGGTGGAGCTGGACGCCGAGTCCGAGGAGGACCTGGCCGAAGCGGAGGAGAAGCTTCTCCAGGACGAGGAGAACGGCCCCCCGATGCTGCGGGTCCGGCTCACCGGCGCGCAGGCCCGGGCCTTCGCCAAGCGCGCCCTCGACGTCGTCAACGCCGGGCGGCCGCCGTGCCCGCTGTGCAGCCTCCCCCTCGACCCGGAAGGACACGTATGTCCGCGCCAGAACGGATACCGCCGCGGAGCGTGACGCCTCCCGAGCCGCCCGCCGGGTCCCTCGCGGAGCTGCTGACCGAGGGTGAGCTGACCGTCCGGGGCCGCATCCGCGACGCCTCCAACGCGGCGCTGTACTGCACGGTCGCCCGCGACGGCCGCGAGGCCGCCTGCGTCTACAAGCCGGTGGCCGGCGAGCGGCCCCTGTGGGACTTCCCGGACGGCACCCTCGCCCAGCGCGAGGTCGCCGCGTACAAGGTCTCCGAGGCGACCGGCTGGGGCCTGGTGCCCGTGACCGTGCTGCGCGACGGGCCGTACGGCGAGGGCATGGTCCAGCAGTGGATCGAGGCGGCCCCGGACGCGGAACTGCTCGCCCTGGTCGACGCGGAGGAGCCCGAGCCAGGCTGGAAGGCGATCGGCCTCGCCGAGGTCGGCGACGGCCGGACCGCGCTGCTGGTGCACGCCGACGACCCGCGGCTGCGCCGCCTCGCCGTGCTGGACGCGGTGATCAACAACGCCGACCGCAAGGGCGGCCACCTGCTGCCGGCCGGCGACCGGCTGTACGGCATCGACCACGGCGTGACCTTCCACGCCGAGGACAAGCTGCGCACCCTGCTGTGGGGCTGGGCGGGGGAGCCGCTCACCGAGGAGGCGCTGGCCGTCCTCGGCGGGCTGCGGGAGGCGCTGGCGGACGGCGGGAGCCTGGCCACCCGGCTGGGCGAACTGATCACGCCCGCCGAGACGGCGGCCACCCGCGCCCGCGTCGAGGCGCTGCTCGCCACCGGCACCCATCCGGAACCGGGCGGCGAGTGGCCCGCGATCCCCTGGCCCCCGGTGTGACAGCACACCCTGCGGGAATCGGCAAGAACGCCTTCCCGGTCATCCTGCCGCCGTCCGGTTCGTGTACGGAACATCCGTCCGGTTAGGCTCGTGTCATGCATGCCTGGCCCGCTTCCGAGGTCCCCGCCCTGCCTGGTCAGGGCCGCGACCTGAGGATCCACGACACCGCGACCGGCGGCCTGGTCACCCTCGACCCCGGTCCCGTCGCCCGTATCTACGTCTGCGGCATCACGCCGTACGACGCGACCCACATGGGGCACGCGGCCACCTACAACGCGTTCGACCTCGTGCAGCGCGTGTGGCTCGACACCAAGCGGCAGGTTCACTACGTCCAGAACGTCACGGACGTCGACGACCCCCTCCTGGAGCGGGCCGTGCGCGACGGCGTCGACTGGAGCGCCCTCGCCGAGCAGGAGACCGCCCTGTTCCGCGAGGACATGACCGCCCTGCGGATGCTCCCGCCGAAGCACTACATAGGCGCCGTCGAGGCCATACCGGGCATCGTCCCGCTCGTCGAGCGGCTCCGTGACGCAGGCGCCGCCTACGAGCTGGACGGTGACGTCTACTTCTCCGTCGAGTCCGACCCGCACTTCGGCCAGGTCTCGAACCTGGACGCGGAGGCGATGCGGCTGCTCTCCGCCGAGCGCGGCGGCGACCCGGACCGGCCGGGCAAGAAGAACCCCCTCGACCCGATGCTGTGGATGGCCGCCCGCGAGGGCGAGCCGAGCTGGGACGGCGGCTCGCTGGGCCGCGGCCGGCCCGGCTGGCACATCGAGTGCGTCGCCATCGCCCTGGACCACCTCGGCATGGGCTTCGACGTCCAGGGCGGCGGCTCCGACCTGGCCTTCCCGCACCACGAGATGGGCGCCTCGCACGCCCAGGTGCTCACCGGCGCCTTCCCGATGGCCAAGGCGTACGTGCACGCCGGCATGGTCGGCCTGGACGGCGAGAAGATGTCCAAGTCCCGGGGCAACCTGGTCTTCGTCTCCCGGCTGCGCCGCGACGGCGTCGACCCGGCCGCGATCCGCCTCGCGCTCCTCGCCCACCACTACCGCTCCGACTGGGAGTGGACCGACCAGGTGCTGCGGGACGCCGTCGCCCGCCTGGAGCGCTGGCGCGCGGCCGTCTCCCGGCCCGACGGCCCGCCCGCCGAGGCGCTGGTCGAGGAGATCCGCGAGGCCCTCGCGCACGACCTGGACGCCCCGTCCGCGCTCGCCGCGGTCGACCGCTGGGCCGCGCTCCAGCAGGAGTCGGGCGGCACGGACGCCGGTGCCCCCGGCGTCGTCTCCCGCGCGGTGGACGCGCTGCTGGGCGTCGCCCTGTAACCCGGGGACGACGACGTGGAGGGGGGCCTGCCGCGGCAGGCCCCCCTCCACGTCGTCACGTCACTCCTCCGAGGAATCCTCGTCGTCCCCGCCGGCCCGCGGCGGCTTCGGAGGCCGCGGCCGGCCTCCCGGGGCGTCCCGCCGGAACGGCGGTCCCGGCGGGGCCTCGCCGCCGTCCGCCGTGGCGTGGCCGCCCGGTCCGCCGCCGTCCCGGCGCCGCAGGTACCGCTCGAACTCGCGGGCGATCGCCTCGCCCGAGGCCTCCGGCAGCTCCGCGGTGTCCCGGGCCTCCTCCAGCGTCTGCACGTACTCGGCGACCTCGCTGTCCTCGGCGGCCAGCTGGTCCACGCCGACCTGCCAGGCACGCGCGTCCTCGGGCAGCTCGCCCAGCGGGATGCGGACGTCGATCAGGTCCTCCAGGCGGTTCAGGAGGGCCAGCGTGGCCTTGGGGTTGGGCGGCTGCGACACGTAGTGCGGGACCGCCGCCCACAGCGACACGGCCGGCACGCCCGCGTGCGCGCACGCCTCCTGGAGGATGCCGACGATGCCCGTGGGCCCCTCGTACTTGGTCTCCTCCAGGTCCATCCGGCGGGCCAGGTCGCCGTCCGAGGTGGTGCCGCTGATCGGCACCGGACGGGTGTGCGGGGTGTCCCCGAGCAGGGCGCCCAGGATGACCACCAGCTCCACGCCCAGCTCATGGGCGAAGCCCAGCAGCTCGTTGCAGAACGAGCGCCAGCGCATGGACGGCTCGATGCCGCGGACCAGCACCAGGTCGCGCGGCTTGTCGCCGCCCACCCGGACCACGGACAGCCGCGTCGTCGGCCAGGTGATCTTGCGCACCCCGGCCTCCATGAACACCGTCGGCCGGTTCACCTGGAAGTCGTAGTAGTCCTCGGCGTCCAGCGCCGCGAAGACCTCGCCCTTCCACTCCCTGTCCAGATGCGCGACCGCGGTGGAGGCGGCGTCGCCGGCATCGTTCCAGCCTTCGAACGCGGCCACCATCACTGGGTCGATCAGCTCGGGAACCCCCTCCAGCTCGATCACCCAGCGCCTCCTTCCGACGTGCCCTCGCTTAACGACCCAACCTTACGGCGTGCGGCGGGAGCGCCCGCAGCCCCCTTGTACGGGGCAGTGAACGGATCACTGCCCCGATCTTCCGGGCCGGACACCCCGCGCGGTTCACAGGCTGGAGCGCAGCCACTGCTCCACCGACGCGATGTGCACCGTCGCCCAGGAGCGGGCGGCCTCCGCGTCCCGGTCGCGCAGCGCGGCGAGGATCGCCCGGTGCTCGCGCAGGGTGCGCCCGACCGCGTCCTCCTGGGTCAGGCCGCGCCACACCCGGGCCCGGGTGGTCGGCCCGGACAGACCGTCGAGCAGCGAGCAGAGCACCGTGTTGCGCGAGCCGCGCACGATGCCCCGGTGGAACTCCAGATCGGCGGCGACCAGCCGTTCCACCGAGGGTTCGTCGCCGAGCGCGTCCAACTGGGCGCCGAGCGCGTCGAGTTCCTCCTCCGTGATGGACGCCGCCGCCATCGCGGTCGCGGCCGGCTCCAGGATGCGCCGAACGGCGAGGAACTCCAGCACCGTGTCGTCGCGGTGGAAGTCGACGACGAAGCTCAGCGCCTCCAGCAGGAGCTGCGGGTCCAGGCTGGTGACGTAGGTGCCGTCGCCCTGCCGCACGTCCAGGATGCGGATCAGGGACAGGGCGCGGACGGCCTCGCGCAGGGAGTTGCGGGACAGGCCGAGGTCGTCGGCGAGCCGGCTCTCCTTGGGCAGCCGGTCGCCGGGGCGCAGCGCGCCGGAGACGATCATGTCCTTGATCTTCTCGATCGCCTCGTCGGTGACTGCCACGCTCGGCCTCCTGCCTCTGCCGGATGCCGCCCAGACATCCGATGTATGAGCCATTATGGGCCCGGCGGCGGCCGTGCCGCGCACCCGGGAGGCGGCGGCCCCGCGGCACGGGGTCACCGCCTCCCGGGCGCGGGGTCTACTTCTTGTCGAGCAGGTCCTGCACCTTGCCGCGGATCTCGTCGGTGGCGAGGCCGCGGATGGTCAGGGTGGTCCGGCGGCGCAGCACGTCGTCCGGGGTCTCGGCCCACTCGTGGTCGCGGGCCCAGACGACCTGCGCCCAGATCTCGGGCGCGTCCGGGTGGACCCGCTCGGCCAGCTCCGGGTTCTCGTTGGCGAGCCGGGCGATGTCGAAGGCGAGCGAGCCGTAGTGGGTGGCCAGGTGCCGGGCGGTGTCGGCGGCCATCCGCGGGCCGGGCGCGGGGCCGTCCACCAGCAGGCGGTGGGCGACCGCCCGGGGGTTGGCGACGCCGGGCAGCGGCAGCTTCTTGGGCAGCGAGGAGATCGGCTCGAAGTCGTCGCCGAGTGGGTGGCCCGGCAGCGCCTCCAGCTTCTGCATGACCGTACGGCCGATGTGGCGGAAGGTGGTCCACTTGCCGCCCGCGACCGACAGCATGCCGCCCCGGCCCTCGGTGACGACCGTCTCGCGCTTGGCCTTGGCCGTGTCCCCGGGGCCGCCGGGCAGCACCCGCAGGCCCGCGAAGGCGTAGGTGATGAGGTCGCGGTCGAGCTGCTGGTCCCGGACGGAGAACGCGGCCTCGTCCAGGATCTGGGCTATGTCCTTGTCGTTGACCGCGACGTCCGCCGGGTCGCCCTCGTACTCCTCGTCGGTGGTGCCGAGCAGCAGCATGTCCTCCCAGGGGAGGGCGAAGGTGATGCGGTACTTGTCGATGGGGGTGGCCAGCGCGGCCTTCCACGGGGAGGTGCGCTTCAGGACCAGGTGGGCGCCCTTGGAGAGCCGGATGGAGGGGGCCGCGTCCGGGTCCTCCAGCTTGCGCAGGTGGTCGACCCAGGGGCCGGTCGCGTTGAGCACCAGCCGGGCGTTGACACCGAACTCCTCGCCGGTCAGCCGGTCCTTCAGCTCGGCGCCGGTCACCCGGCCCTTGGTGAAGCGGAGCCCGGAGACCTCGGCGTGGTTGAGGACGACGGCGCCGGCGTCGACGGCCGCGCGGACCGTCATCAGCGCCATCCGGGCGTCGTTCATCTGGTCGTCGCCGTAGACGGCCACGGCCTTGAGGTTCTCGGTGCGCAGCTCGGGCACGTCCTGCCGGGCGCGGGCCGGGGAGAGCAGGTGGCCGACACCGTCGCCGAACGCGGAGAGCGCCGAGTACGCGAAGACGCCGGCCCCGAGCTTCGCGGCGCCGTGCGGCCCGCCCTTGTACACGGGGAGGTAGAAGGTGAGCGGGTTCGCCAGGTGCGGGGCGACCTGGCGGGAGACCGCGCGGCGCTCGAAGTGGTTCTCCGCCACCAGCTTCACCGCGCCGGTCTGAAGGTAGCGCAGACCGCCGTGGAGCAGCTTGGAGGAGGCGGAGGAGGTGGCGCCGGCGAAGTCGCCGGCGTCGACCAGAGCCACCCGGAGACCGGACTGCGCGGCGTGCCAGGCGGTGGAGATGCCCAGGATGCCGCCGCCGATGACGAGGAGGTCGTACGACGCCCGGGAGAGCTGCTCCCGGGTCTCGGCCCGGCCCGGGAGGGAACCGGAGGCGGGGTGCGTGCCCAGAGCAGGCGCGGTCTGGAGGGTGGACTCAGTGGTCATTGCGGTTCATAACTCCTGTATCAGAGCCGGTGAGGGTGCTCGTCAGCTCTCGTCGTCGATCCAGCCCATGGTCCGCTCGACGGCCTTGAGCCAGCTCTTGTACTCGCGGTCACGGGTGTCCGCGTCCATGCGGGGGGTCCACTCGGCGGCCCGCCGCCAGTTGGCGCGCAGGTCGTCGGTGCTGTTCCAGAAGCCGACGGCCAGGCCGGCGGCGTAGGCGGCGCCGAGGCAGGTGGTCTCGGCGACCATCGGGCGCACCACGGGGGCGTCCAGGAAGTCGGCGAGGGTCTGCATCAGCAGGTTGTTGGAGGTCATGCCACCGTCGACCTTGAGGGTGGTCAGCTCCACCCCGGAGTCCTTCGTCATGGCGTCCGCGATCTCCCGCGTCTGCCAGGCGGTGGCCTCCAGGACGGCGCGCGCGAGGTGCGCCTTGGTGACGTACCGGGTCAGCCCGGCGATCACGCCGCGGGCGTCGGAGCGCCAGTACGGGGCGAACAGGCCGGAGAAGGCCGGGACGAAGTAGGCGCCGCCGTTGTCCTCGACCTGCATCGCCAGGGTCTCGATCTCGGCGGCGGTGGAGATCAGCCCCATCTGGTCGCGCATCCACTGCACCAGCGAACCGGTGACGGCGATGGAGCCCTCCAGGGCGTAGACCGGCTTCTGGTCGCCGATCTGGTAGCCGACGGTCGTCACCAGGCCGCTGTAGGAGTTGATGACCTTGTCACCGGTGTTCATCAGCATGAAGGTGCCGGTGCCGTACGTCGACTTGGTCTCGCCCTCGTCGAAGCAGGTCTGGCCGAACAGGGCGGCCTGCTGGTCACCGAGCGCGGAGGCGACCGGGATGCCGCCGAGCAGCTCGCCCAGCGGGCCGCCGGTGATCTCGCCGTAGACCTCGGCGGAGGAGCGGATTTCGGGGAGCATCTGCGGCGGCACGCCGATGGACTCGCAGATCTTCTCGTCCCACTGGAGGGTGCGCAGGCTCATCAGCAGGGTGCGGGAGGCGTTGGTGACGTCGGTGACGTGCTTGCCGCCGTTCACCCCGCCGGTCAGGTTCCAGATGACCCAGGTGTCCATGGTGCCGAAGAGCAGGTCGCCGGCCTCGGCGCGCTCGCGCAGGCCGTCGACGTTGTCCAGCAGCCAGCGGGCCTTGGGGCCGGCGAAGTAGGAGGCCAGGGGGAGGCCGGTCTCGCGGCGGAAGCGGTCCTGGCCGACGTTGCGGCCCAGCTCGCGGCAGAGGGCGTCGGTGCGGGTGTCCTGCCAGACGATGGCGTTGTGGACGGGCTCGCCGGTGTTCTTGTCCCAGACGAGGGTGGTCTCGCGCTGGTTGGTGATGCCGATGGCCTTGATGTCGTCGCGGGTGACGCCGGCCTTGCGGACGGCGCCGGCGACGACCTCCTGGACATTGGCCCAGATCTCGTTGGCGTCGTGCTCGACCCACCCCGGCTTGGGGAAGATCTGCTCGTGTTCCTTCTGGTCGACGGCGACGATGCGGCCGTCGCGGTCGAAGACGATGCAGCGCGAGGACGTGGTGCCCTGGTCGATCGCCGCGATGAAGGGGCCGGCGGTGTGGGTGTCGGTCATGGGGTGCTCCTGGGGTCCGTGGTGGTGGCGGTCGGGTGCGGCGCGGTTCACGCGAAGGCGACGTTGTAGACGCCCGCGGCGATGGCGGCGCCGATCAGCGGGCCGGCCACCGGGATCCAGGCGTAGCTCCAGTCGGAACCGCCCTTGTTGGGCAGCGGCAGCAGGGCGTGCACGATGCGCGGGCCGAGGTCGCGGGCCGGGTTGATCGCGTAACCGGTCGGGCCGCCGAGCGACAGACCGATGCCGACCACCACGAACGAGGTGATCAGGACGCCGAGGGCGCCGAGGCCGTCACCGTCCTGGTTCAGCCCCTGGGTGAGGATGGCGAGGATCAGCACGAAGGTGCCGATGATCTCGGTGACCAGGTTCTGCCAGGTGTTCCGGATCTCCGGGCCGGTGGAGAAGATGCCGAGCACCGGGCCGGCGCCCTTCTCCTGGGCCTCGACCGACTTGGCCGGGGTGTCCCGGACGCCCGGATCGCCGACGATCTCCCGGTCGGTGAGGTGGGCGTGGAACTGGCCGTAGTAGGCGAGCCAGACCAGGGTCGCGCCGATCAGGGCGCCGAGGATCTGGCCGGCGAAGTAGACCGGTACGTCCCCCCAGTTCCCGTCCTTGATCGCGAGGGCCAGCGTGACCGCCGGGTTCAGGTGCGCGCCGGAGAGCGGCGCGGAGATGTAGGCGCCGACCATGACGGCGAAGCCCCACCCGAGGGCGATGGCCACCCAGCCGGCGTTGCGCGCCTTGGAGGCCTTGAGCGTGACGGCGGCGCAGACGCCGCCGCCGAGCAGGATGAGTATGGCGGTACCGATGGTCTCGCCGATGAAGATGTCGGAGCTGGACACCCGCGACTCCTTTGTCCTTCGTCCAGGGAAGCCGGCCCTTGAGGTCGTCCACTCTATCGCGTGATGCCGTTAGGTGTTCGACAATGCCGACCGATGGACGGAGTCTCATCCCGACATCACACGCACGTCAAGGGTTCTGTTGTCTGAAACACGATTGATACCGATGATGCCGATCGGCACTCGTGATCGACTTTCGACCGGATCTGTCACTTTACGGTGATGTATTGCCGGTTTCGGCGGGAATCACGTTCCGGGAACAGGGAGGGGGAGCGGGCGGGGCAGGGCGGAGGCGGGGGAGGAGGGCGGGCCGGGGCCGGGGCCGCCGTCCACGGCGTTCCGGCGCCACCCGCTCCGGCGGGCTTCAGAAGCGCCCGGCGCCCAGGTCCCGGGAGACCGCGCGGGCGCAGTCGCGCACCGCCGCGATCAGTTCGGGGCGCAGCTCGCCCTCCTGGCAGAGCCGCTCCACGGCACCGGTGATGCCGACCGAGCCGACCGGCATGCGCCGCCGGTCGTGGATGGGGGCGGCGACGGACGCGACGCCCTCCCAGGTCTCCTCGATGTCGGCCGCGTAGCCCCGCGCGCGCGTGAGGTCCAGGACGTTCTCGAAGGCGTCCGGCTCGCAGACGGTGCGGTCGGTGAACGCCCGCCGCTCGCTCTCCAGGGCCTCGCTGTGCGCGACCGGGTCGTAGGCGGAGAGCACCTTGCCCAGGGCGGTGGAGTGCAGCGGCTGCATCGCGCCGATCTCCAGCACCTGCCGGCTGTCGTCGGGCCGGAAGACGTGGTGCACGATCAGCACGCCCCGCTGGTGGAGCACGCCCAGGTGGACACTCTCGCCGCTGGAGCGGGCCAGGTCGTCCGTCCAGACCAGGGCGCGGGCCCGCAGCTCGTGCACGTCCAGGTAGGTCGTGCCCAGGCGCAGCAGCTCCGCCCCGAGCTGGTAGCGCCCGGAGGCGGGCTCCTGCTCGACGAAACCCTCCTGCTGGAGGGTGCGCAGGATGCCGTGGGCGGTGCCCTTGGCCAGCCCGAGCGACGAGGCGATGTCCGACAGGCCGAGCCGCCGCTCGCCGCCCGCGAGCAGCCGCAGCATCGCGGCCGCCCGTTCGAGCGACTGGATGTTCCGTGCCATCGCCGTCCCGCCTCCGTCCCGTCCCACCGTCGACGTGCGACGTCACTTCCGTTGTTCGGCAATGCCGAACACTACCGGTCCATGCCGACCTGCCGCCAATGGCCGGTCCGTCACTGTGGCACCCTTCGGCCACTCCGGACCGCCCACCGGGGGACCGCCGGCACCGCGTCTCATCCTCGTCCGTCCCGTGGACGCCCCGACCACGGGCCCCGCGTCCCGGATACCCTGACGGCGTGCGCCCTCCCGGCGCGTTGTGTGCCGATGACACCGGGAAGCCGCAAAGCCGACAGCCGTCGCATCCTAGGGAGCCCGTACATGGCCTCGTCGCCGTCCACCCCGTCCGCCGACACCCGGACCCGTGTCACCGCCCTGCGCGAGGCGCTCGCCACCCGCGTGGTGGTCGCCGACGGCGCGATGGGCACCATGCTCCAGGCGCAGAACCCCACCCTGGACGACTTCCAGCAGCTGGAGGGCTGCAACGAGGTACTGAACCTGACCCGGCCGGACATCGTCCGCTCGGTCCACGCGGAGTACTTCGCGGTCGGTGTGGACTGCGTGGAGACCAACACCTTCGGCGCCAACCACTCCGCCCTCGGCGAGTACGACATCGCCCACCGGGTGCACGAGCTGTCCGAGGCGGGCGCCCGGGTGGCCCGCGAGACCGCCGACGAGTTCACCGCGAAGGACGGCCGCCCGCGCTGGGTCCTCGGCTCGATGGGCCCCGGCACCAAGCTGCCGACGCTCGGCCACGCCCCGTACGGCGTACTGCGCGACGCCTATCAGCGCAACGCCGAGGGCCTGGTCGCGGGCGGCGCCGACGCGCTGCTGGTGGAGACCACGCAGGACCTGCTCCAGACCAAGGCCGCCGTACTGGGTGCCCGCCGGGGCCTGGACGCACTCGGCCTCGACCTCCCGGTGATCGTCTCGGTGACCGTCGAGACCACCGGCACGATGCTGCTGGGCTCGGAGATCGGCGCGGCGCTGACCGCGCTGGAGCCGCTCGGCATCGACATGATCGGCCTGAACTGCGCGACCGGCCCGGCCGAGATGAGCGAGCACCTGCGCTTCCTCGCCCGGCACTCCCGCATCCCGCTCTCCTGCATGCCCAACGCCGGTCTGCCGGTGCTCGGCAAGGACGGCGCCCACTACCCGCTGGGCGCCGCCGAGCTGGCCGACGCCCAGGAGACCTTCGTCCGCGAGTACGGCCTCTCGCTGGTCGGCGGCTGCTGCGGTACGACGCCGGAACACCTGCGCCAGGTGGTGGAGCGGGTCCGCGGCGCCGCCCCGACCGAGCGCGACCCGCGCCCCGAGCCGGGCGCCGCCTCCCTGTACCAGTCGGTGCCGTTCCGCCAGGACACCGCGTACCTGGCCATCGGCGAGCGGACCAACGCCAACGGGTCGAAGAAGTTCCGCGAGGCCATGCTGGACGGCCGCTGGGACGACTGCGTGGAGATGGCCCGCGACCAGATCCGCGAGGGCGCCCACATGCTGGACCTCTGCGTGGACTACGTCGGCCGCGACGGCGTCGCCGACATGGCGGAGCTGGCCGGCCGCTTCGCCACCGCGTCCACCCTCCCCATCGTGCTGGACTCCACCGAGGTCGACGTCCTCCGCGCCGGCCTGGAGAAGCTCGGCGGACGCGCGGTGATCAACTCGGTGAACTACGAGGACGGCGACGGCCCCGACTCCCGCTTCGCCAAGGTCACCCGGCTCGCCAAGGAGCACGGCGCGGCCCTGATCGCCCTGACCATCGACGAGGAGGGCCAGGCCCGCACCGCCGAGAAGAAGGTCGAGATCGCCGAGCGCCTCATCGGCGACCTCACCGGGAACTGGGGCGTCCGCGAGGAGGACATCCTCGTCGACTGCCTGACCTTCACCATCTGCACCGGCCAGGAGGAGTCCCGCAAGGACGGCATCGCCACCATCGAGGGCATCCGCGAGCTGAAGCGCCGCCACCCGGACGTGCAGACCACCCTCGGCCTGTCGAACATCTCCTTCGGTCTCAACCCGGCCGCCCGCATCCTGCTGAACTCCGTCTTCCTGGACGAGTGCGTCAAGGCCGGCCTGGACTCCGCGATCGTCCACGCCAGCAAGATCCTCCCCATCGCCCGCTTCGACGAGGAACAGGTCACCACCGCCCTCGACCTCATCTACGACCGCCGCGCCGAGGGCTACGACCCGCTCCAGAAGCTCATGGCCCTCTTCGAGGGCGCCACCGCCAAGTCACTGCGCGCCTCCAAGGCCGAGGAGCTGGCGGCGCTGCCCCTGGACGAGCGCCTCAAGCGCCGCATCATCGACGGCGAGCGCAACGGCCTGGAGGCCGACCTCGAGGAGGCCCTCGGCACCCGCCCCGCCCTGGAGATCGTCAACGAGGTGCTGCTGGACGGCATGAAGGTGGTCGGCGAGCTGTTCGGCTCCGGCCAGATGCAGCTGCCGTTCGTCCTCCAGTCCGCCGAGGTGATGAAGACCGCGGTCGCCTACCTCGAACCGCACATGGAGAAGACGGACGACGAGGGCAAGGGCACGATCGTGCTGGCCACCGTCCGCGGCGACGTGCACGACATCGGCAAGAACCTGGTCGACATCATCCTGTCGAACAACGGCTACACGGTCGTCAACCTCGGCATCAAGCAGCCCGTCTCCGCCATCCTGGAGGCCGCCGAGGAGCACAGGGCCGATGTCATCGGCATGTCCGGCCTGCTGGTCAAGTCCACGGTGATCATGAAGGAGAACCTGGAGGAGCTGAACCAGCGGGGCATGGCCGCCGACTTCCCCGTCATCCTCGGCGGCGCCGCCCTGACCAGGGCCTACGTCGAACAGGACCTCCACGAGATCTACGAGGGCGAGGTCCGCTACGCCCGCGACGCCTTCGAGGGCCTGCGCCTGATGGACGCGCTGATCGGCATCAAGCGCGGCGTGCCCGGCGCCAAGCTCCCCGAACTCCGCCCGCGCCGGGTGCGGGCCGCCACCGTCGAGGTCGAGGAGCGCCCGGAGGCCGGACACGTCCGCTCCGACGTCGCCGTCGACAACCCCGTGCCCGAGCCTCCGTTCTGGGGCACCCGCGTCATCAAGGGCATCCAGCTCAGGGAGTACGCCTCCTGGCTGGACGAGGGCGCCCTGTTCAAGGGGCAGTGGGGCCTGAAGCAGGCCCGCACCGGCGAGGGACCGACGTACGAGGAACTGGTCGAGACCGAGGGCAGGCCCCGGCTGCGCGGCCTGCTGGACCGGCTCCAGACGGAGAACCTGCTGGAGGCGGCCGTGGTCTACGGCTACTTCCCCTGCGTCTCCAAGGACGACGACCTGATCGTCCTCGACGACGACGGCACCGAGCGCACCCGGTTCACCTTCCCCCGGCAGCGCCGCGGCCGGCGTCTGTGCCTGGCGGACTTCTTCCGCCCGGAGGAGTCCGGCGAGACGGACGTCGTCGGCTTCCAGGTCGTCACCGTGGGCTCCCGCATCGGCGAGGAGACCGCCCGGATGTTCGAGGCCAACGCCTACCGGGACTACCTCGAACTGCACGGCCTCTCCGTCCAGCTCGCCGAGGCCCTCGCCGAGTACTGGCACGCCCGGGTCCGCTCCGAACTGGGCTTCGCCGGCGAGGACCCGGACGGGATGCAGGGCATGTTCGAGCTGAAGTACCGGGGCGCCCGCTTCTCCCTGGGCTACGGCGCCTGCCCGGACCTGGAGGACCGGGCGAAGATCGCCGCGCTGCTGGAGCCCGAGCGGATCGGCGTCCACCTGTCGGAGGAGTTCCAGCTCCACCCCGAGCAGTCCACCGACGCCATCGTCCTGCACCACCCCGAGGCGAAGTACTTCAACGCCCGCTGAGGCACGCCGGGCGCTCCGTTCCCGGGCGACGTACACTGGTCGGTCCACCGCAGGCCGGTTCCCGCACACGGGAACCGGCCTGATCGTCCCTCAAGGAGGTAAGTGGATGACCAGTACGGTCCCCGCGCTCGGCACCCGTACGGCGCAAGGCTCCGCACTCCAGGCGGTGCTGCTCGACATGGACGGCACCCTGGTGGACACCGAGGGCTTCTGGTGGGACGTCGAGACGGAGGTCTTCGCCGGTCTCGGCCACACCCTGGACGAATCCTGGCGCCATGTCGTCGTCGGCGGCCCCATGACCCGCAGCGCCGGTTTCCTGATCGAGGCCACCGGTGCCGACATCACCCTCGCCGAACTGACCGTGCTCCTCAACGACGGCTTCGAGAAGCGCATCGGCCAGGAGCTGCCGCTGATGCCGGGAGCCAGGCGGCTGCTGGCCGAACTGCACACCCACGAGATGCCGACGGCCCTGGTCACCGCCTCGCACCGGCGCATCGTCGACCGCGTCCTGGACGTCCTGGGCGCCCATCACTTCGCGCTGACCGTCGGCGGCGACGAGGTCCCGCGCACCAAGCCGTTCCCCGACCCGTACCTGGCCGCCGCGGCCGGACTCGGCGTGGACCCCGCCCGCTGCGCCGTCGTCGAGGACACCGCGACCGGCGTCGCCGCCGCGGAGGCGGCCGGCTGCCAGGTCGTCGCGGTCCCCTCGGTCGCCCCCATCGCACCGGCCCGCCGGCGCGCGGTCGTGACCTCCCTGGAAGAGGTCGACCTGGCCTTCCTGCGGGGCCTGATGACCGGGGCGCGCTAGCCGTTCACCGTGAGTACCGGTAGCGGCTCCTTGGCCATGTGACGTTCCCCACGCCCCGGAGGGTCGACAGCATGCTGTGCTTGTGCTGTCCCGCAGGCGTCCGGGGCGGTCGGCATGCCCATGTGTCCTGATTGGTGGAACCCTGCACGAATCCTTCCGCTGTCGGGTTTTCGGTGCGTCCACGCCCGGTTTCGCTCCGTGATGGGGACTCAACTCCGGCGGCTGCGAACTGTCGTGCGGGCGCGGACTAATCTCGACGCGAGAAGCTCAGCCCCTACCCCCGTGATCGGCCGCGACACCCCTGCACGCCGGATACACGGAATCGACAGCCCTGGAGAAACCCGAGCATGAACCGTAAGACTTTGGTGCTGCCGGCCGTTGTCGGCCTGCTTACGCCGGTGCTTGCCGCGTGTGGTGGCTCCGACGGCGGCAGCGGCGGCGGAGACGCGATCGTCGTCGGCACCACGGACCGGTTCACCGCCTCGAAGGAGGCCCCCGCGCCTCTCGACCCGGCGTGGGCGTACGACGTCGGCCTCTGGAACATCCTGCGCCAGACCCAGCAGACGCTGATGATGCAGCCGCGCGGTGAGGGCGAGCCCGTACCCGAGGCCGCCGAGCAGTGCGGCTTCACCGACACCGGCAACGAGCGGTACTCCTGCACGCTCCGCGACGGCCTGGAGTTCGCCGACGGCGACCCCGTCACCGCGGCCGACGTGAAGTACTCCATCGAGCGGGCCATCGCCATCAAGGGCGACAGCGGTGTCGCCTCCCTGCTGTCCACCGTCGACACCGTCGAGACCAAGGGCGACCGCGAGGTCATCTTCCACCTCAACACGGCCGACGCCACCTTCCCGTACAAGCTGGCGACCCCCGTCGCCGGCATCGTCGACCCCGACGACTACAAGAAGGACAAGCTCCGCGAGGGCTTCGAGATGTCCGGCTCCGGTCCCTACACCTTCAAGGCGGAGACCAAGGGCGACGAGATGACCAAGGCCGTGTTCACCAAGAACCCCCGCTACAAGGGGTCCCTGACGGTGAACAACGACAAGGTCGAGATGGTCTCCTTCGTCGACGCCGAGACCATGGGCACGGCCCTCGACAAGGGAGACATCGACCTGATGACGCGCGCGATGACGCCCGACCAGATCAACAAGCTGTCCAACACCTCCGGCGGCTCCGTCGACCTGGTCGAGGTGTCCGGCCTGGAGATCCGCTACCTCGGCTTCAACACCGAGGCGGCCACGGTGGAGAACAAGGCCGTCCGCAAGGCGTTCGCCCAGCTCATCAACCGCAGCGAACTGGTCACCAGCGTCTACGGCGCCCAGGCGGAGCCCCTGTACTCCATGGTGCCGGCCAGCATCACGGGCCACTCGAACTCGTTCTTCAACCTGTACGGCGACCCGAGCGTCGAGAAGGCCAAGGCCCTGCTGCAGCAGGCCAACATCACCACGCCGGTCAAGCTCACCCTGCACTACACCACCGACCACTACGGTGCGGCCACCAAGCAGGAGTTCGAGCAGCTCCAGAAGCAGCTCAACGACAGCGGCCTGTTCGACGTCGACATCCAGGGCGATATCTGGGACAAGTTCCGTCCGGCCGAGATGAAGGGCGAGTACGACGTCTACGGCATGGGCTGGTTCCCCGACTTCCCGGACGCGGACAGCTTCATCGCGCCCTTCCTCGACAAGGGCAACACGCTCAACTCGCCCTACGCCAACAAGGAGATCATCGACACCCTGATCCCGGAGTCCCGCCGGGAGGCCGACCGGCTGTCCGCCGCCGACAGCCTGACGAAGATCCAGGAGATCATCGCCAGGGACGTGCCGCTGCTGCCGCTGTGGCAGGGCAAGCAGTACGTCGCCACCCGCGACGACATCACCGGAACCGCCTACGTCCTCAACTCCGCCTCCGCCCTCCAGCTCTGGGAACTGGGCCGCGGCGTCAGCGAGTGATCCTCGGGCACCCGGGCACACCGAAGAGGGCGCCCCTCCCGGACTCTTCCGGGAGGGGCGCCCTCTTCGGTGTGCCCGGGTGCCGGGCCGTCCGGCCCGGCCGTCGAGGCCGAGGCCGCTACTGCGCGCCGGGACGCACCAGCCCGCTCTCGTAGGCGTAGACCGCGGCCTGCACCCGGTCGCGCAGCCCCAGCTTGGTCAGGACGTGCCCGACGTGCGTCTTGACGGTCGTCTCGCTGACGAACAGGTCGGCGGCGATCTCCGCGTTGGACAGCCCGCGCGCCACCAGCTTCAGCACCTCCACCTCACGCTCGGTCAGCGTGTGCAGGGTGTCCGGGACCGGTTCCTCGCCCGAGGGCAGATGGGTGGCGTACTTGTCGAGCAGCCGCTTGGTGATGCTCGGCGCGAGCATCGCCTCACCGGCCGCCACCACCCGGATCGCCTGGACCAGCTCATGCGCCGGGGCGTCCTTCAGCAGGAAGCCGCTGGCCCCGGCGCGCAGCGCCTCCACCACGTACTCGTCGAGGTCGAAGGTGGTCAGCACCAGCACCTTCGCCGGTCCGTCCCGGCCGGGGCCGGTGATCTGCCGGGTCGCCTCCACCCCGTCCATCCGGGGCATCCGGATGTCCATCAGGACCACGTCGGGCTGCAACGCCCGCACCTGGTCGAGCGCTTGGAGGCCGTCCCCGGCCTCGCCGACGACCGCGATGTCCTGCTCGGCCTCCAGGATCATCCGGAAGCCCGTACGCAGCAGCGGCTGGTCGTCGACCAGTAGGACACGGATGGCCACGTGACTCTCCTTCGCTAGTCCGGCCCATTCTGCCCTGCCCGGCCGCCGGGCCGTTTCCGGCCTCGGGCCGGTCGTTCGGATCACGCCGCGGACACGGGGCCTGGCACGCGCACCTGCCGCGTTGTCGTCACTCGCCGACGCTCCACGTCACTCCCTCCTCCGCCTTGCCTCCGCACGCACCAGGCCCCGCTCACCGGCGCGAGGAAGGCGCGGCCGATTCCCCGCGACCTGATCCGAACGACAGGCGCTAGCCTCGGACGCCGCCCGGCGCGGCCGCCGCCACGGGGAGCGGATACGGCGGGGGAGTGCCGCCGAACTCCGGGCAGTGCGCCTGGTGGTCGCACCAGCCGCAGAGCTTGGTGGGCCGGGGCCGCCAGTCGCCCGTCTCGGTCGCCAGCCGGATCGCCTCCCACAGCGCCAGCAGCTTGCGCTCCACACGCTCCAGGTCGGCCGGGACCGGGTCGTAGGTGAGCACGTCACCGCTGCCCAGGTAGACCAGTTGCAGCCGGCGGGGGACGACCTGCTTCAGGCGCCACACCACCAGGGCGTAGAACTTCATCTGGAACAGGGCGCCTTCGGCGTACTCGGGGCGGGGGGCCTTGCCCGTCTTGTAGTCGACGATCCGCACCTCGCCGGTGGGCGCCACGTCGACCCGGTCGATGATGCCGCGCAGCCGCAGCCCGGAGTCCAGCTCCGTCTCGACGAACAGCTCCCGCTCGGCGGGCTCCAGCCGGCTCGGGTCCTCCAGCGTGAACCACCGCTCCACCAGCCGCTCGGCCTCGGCCAGCCAGCGGGCCAGCCGCTCGCCGTCCGGGTCGTCGGCGAACAGCTCCACCACCTCGGGCCGCGTCTCGCGCAGCCGGTCCCACTGACCGGGCACCAGGGACTTGGCGCGCGGCGCGGTCCGCTCGGCCGCCGGGGCGTCGAAGAGCCGCTCCAGCACCGCGTGCACCAGCGTGCCCCGGGTGGCGGCCTCGCTCGGCTTCTCCGGGAGCCGGTCGATCACCCGGAACCGGTACAGCAGCGGGCACTGCATGAAGTCACCGGCCCGCGAGGGCGAGAGGGAGGCGGGCGCGGTGGCGGCACGGACCGCGGCCCCGGGGACCGTGCCCACCGCGCCCGCCGCCTCGTCCACCACGGTCGCCGCCGTTTCCGCGCCGCCCTCCGCCGCACCGTCGATGCTCGTCTCCATGTCCCAGACCCTACGGCCCGCCACTGACAGTCACCCAGCCGCGGCGGTGCCGCCCGTGCCGCGAGGAGCACAGGGGTGCCGGGGCGGAAGGGAGCGCGGGGGCCGCATACCATCGATGTGAGACCCTTCCGCCCGGCAGGAGCGGAAGACGCTTCGAACGAGGGGACACCGTGGACGTGAGCGGCGGGAGCGGGCAGCCGCGGTCCGGCAGCGACGAGTCGGCCGAGCACCACGCGGGGCCCCAGGCCCCCGGCTCCGCGCGCCCCGGCCGGAACCCGGACGGCGGCACCCCCGGCACCCCGGCGCCCGCCTCCGGCGACGGAGCCGGGCAACCGGACGACACGCCCCCGGCCACCGCGCCCACGGCCTCCGGCCCCGCCCCGGACCCCACCGCACCCACGGCCTCCGGCCCCGCCCCGGACCCCACCGGGGGCACCCGGCCGGGCGACCCGCGCCCGGGGACCGCCGGGGACGGCGCTCCCCCGGACCCGGACGCCGCGGGCGGCGGCCCCCACCGGCCGCCCGCCGCCGAACCCCCGCCCCCCACCCCGCCCCGGCCCGCCCCCGCCCGCCCCGGCACCCCCGGCGAGGGCCACCGCGCTCCCGCCCGGCCGGGCGGCAAACCCCCGCGCCGCCCCCGCGAACCCGGCGGCGGACTGCTGATGGGCCGCCCGTTCGGCGTCCCCGTTTACGTCGCCCCGAGCTGGTTCCTGGTCGCCGCCCTCATCACCTGGGTCTTCGGCGGCCAGCTCGACCGGGTCCTGCCCGAGCTGGGCGCCGCCCGCTACCTGGTCTCCCTCTTCTTCGCCGTCGCCTTCTACGCCTCCGTCCTCGTCCACGAACTGGCCCACACCGTCGCCGCCCTCCGCTTCAAGCTCCCGGTCCGCCGCATCCAGCTCCAGTTCTTCGGCGGTGTCTCCGAGATCGAGAAGGAGGCCGAGACCCCGGGCCGCGAGTTCGTGCTGGCCTTCGTCGGCCCCCTGCTCTCCCTCGTCCTGGCCGGCGTCTTCTACCTGGCCCTGCTGCCCGTCGAACCCGGCACGGTCCCCGGCGTCCTGCTGGCCGGCCTGATGATCTCCAACCTCATCGTGGCCGCCTTCAACCTGCTCCCCGGCCTCCCCCTGGACGGCGGCCGGATGCTCCGCGCCGTGGTCTGGAAGCTCACCGGCAAGCCGATGAGCGGCACGGTCGCCGCCGCCTGGGTCGGCCGGGCACTCGCCATCGCCGTCCTGATCGGCCTGCCGCTGCTCACCCAGTCCGGGGCCCTCGGCTCCGACGCCGTGGACAACGTCGGCATGGACACCGTGATGGACGCCCTGCTGGCCGCCATCCTCGCCGCGATCATCTGGACCGGCGCCGGCAACAGCCTGCGCATGGCCCGCCTGCGCGAGCACCTGCCGGAACTGCGCGCCCGCAACCTCACTCGGCGCGCCGTCCCCGTCGAGACCGACACCCCGCTCTCCGAGGCGCTGCGCCGCGCCAACGCCGCCGGGGCCCGTGCCCTGGTCGTCGTCGACGCCGAAGGCACCCCCCTCTCCCTGGTCCGGGAGGCCGCGATCGTCGGCGTGCCCGAGCACCGCCGCCCCTGGGTCGCGGTCAGCGGCCTCGCCCAGGACCTCACCGACGGCATGCGGGTCTCCGCCGAGCTGGCCGGCGAGGAACTCCTCGACGTCCTGCGCGCCACCCCCGCCACCGAGTACCTCGTCACGGAGGAGAGCGGCGAGATCTACGGCGTCCTGTCCGCGGCCGACGTGGAACGCGCCTTTGTGAAGGCGATGGCCCGGCCCAGCTGACACCCGCCCGCCCGGAGCGGTGTTCCCGGCCTGTGGTCGGTGCCCTTCCGAAACGCCGGTAGGCTGGTCACATGTCCGAACCGACCGGTGCCGCCCGCAGGCGCGGGCCCTTCAAGGTCGGGGACCAGGTTCAGCTGACCGACCCCAAGGGCCGCCACTACACGTTCACGCTCGAGGCCGGGAAGAACTTCCACACCCACAAGGGTTCCTTCCCGCACGACGAACTGATCGGTGCTCCCGAGGGCAGCGTTGTCCGTACCACCGGGAACGTCGCCTACCTCGCGCTGCGCCCCCTGCTCCCCGACTACGTCCTGTCCATGCCCCGCGGCGCCGCCGTGGTCTACCCCAAGGACGCGGGGCAGATCCTCGCCTTCGCCGACATCTTCCCCGGCGCCCGCGTCGTGGAGGCCGGGGTCGGCTCCGGCTCGCTCAGCAGCTTCCTGCTGCGCGCCATCGGCGACCAGGGCATGCTGCACTCCTACGAGCGCCGCGAGGACTTCGCCGAGATCGCCCGCGGCAACGTGGAGCGCTACTTCGGCGGCCCGCACCCCGCCTGGCAGCTCACCGTGGGCGACCTCCAGGACAACCTGTCCGACACCGAGGTGGACCGCGTCATCCTGGACATGCTCGCCCCCTGGGAGTGCCTGGACGCCGTCTCCAAGGCGCTCGTCCCCGGCGGCATCCTCTGCTGCTACGTGGCGACCACCACCCAGCTCGCCCGGACCGTGGAGTCCATCCGCGAGATCGGCTGCTTCAACGAGCCGACCTCCTGGGAGACCATGATCCGCAACTGGCACGTGGAGGGCCTGGCCGTCCGCCCGGACCACCGGATGATCGGCCACACCGGCTTCCTGCTCACCGCCCGCCGCCTCGCCGACGGCGTGGAGCCGCCCATGCGCCGCCGCCGCCCCGCCAAGGGCGCCTACGGCGAGGACTACGACGGCCCGAACGCCGGCGGCGGCACCGGCCGCTGACCCGGACCGCCACCCCGCCAACGTACCGGCGCCGTGGCGGAGTTCCCGCGCCACACCGGGAACTCCGCCACGGCGTCGTCCCGTTGCCGGAGGACCGCCGGCCCGACCGGCGCCGGGCGAACGGATTCCAGTACCCACCCCGCCGTTCCCCCGCACTGTGACGTGTGGCACGATGCTGGCCACCCCACCGGCACAGCCCTCACAGGAGACACTCCTCGTGCAGCACTCCGCCGTTCCGGAACTGGCGCACACACGCACCCGTCCGATCCACTGGGTCGCCACCGCAACCGCCGTAGCCGCCGTGGTGGCCCTCTCCTCGGTGCTCCAGCCCGACGCCGCGACCGCCGCCCAGGCCGCCGGCGCCAGGACCGCGCCCGCCGGCCCGCGCGTCGCCGCGCCCGACCCCGCGGCCGTCGCCTTCCCGCTGGACTGCGGCCCGGTCGAGACGGTGGTGCGGAAGAGGACGTCCGGCGACCTGGACGGCGACGGGCGACCGGAGACGGTGGCCGCGGTGCACTGCGACGCCCCCATGGGCACTCCGCCCGACGGCGTCTACGTCCTGACCCGGGGCGGTGACGGCGAGCCCCGCGTGGTGGCGACCCTCATCGACCCGAAGGAGCGCCGGACCGTCACCGGCCTCACCGTGTCCGGCGGATCCGTCCTCGCCGGCTACCTCGGCTACTCGTCGGCCGATGTGCCCAGTTGCTGCCCCGACGTCGAGGAGGACGCGAAGTGGCGCTGGAACAACGGCGCGTTCGTCCGCTCCACCCCCGGACGGGCCCACGCGGTCTGACGGCACCCGGCGCCGACTCCGTGTGAGCCATCAGACAACGGTCACGGAACGTGCGCAACCGGTCGGGATTTGGTCACTCTGCGTCGGGACCGTAGACCTCGACGCTGTCCGAAACGCGCCGTACGTGGATGCACTCGCCCGGACACTCCTTCGCCGAGTCCACCACGTCGGTCAGGAGCGGCAACGGCACAGGCGTGGTCGCCCCCTTGTCCTGCAGAAGCTCGTCGCCCGCGCCCTTGACGTACGCCAGACCGTCGATGTCCAGCTCGAACACCTCGGGCGCGTACTGGGCGCAGATGCCGTCGCCGGTACACAGGTCCTGGTCGATCCAGACCTCCAGGGCCTCATCGACGGCTGCGGCCTCCTGCTGCACGATCGTCACTCCTCGCGTTTCTGCGCCGAGCGGCGGGAATCCGGCCAGCTCTGACGGGTGTTGAACACTTCGACCCTACCCCCGGCTGCTTTCCAACCGTGTTCCGTGGGTATTCCCCTGGCGTGAGGGAGAGCGCAAGGGTGAAGATCGGACACACCCCGACCGTCTTTGTGATCTAGGGGTTTCAATCGACACCCACCCAGGTAGGGTCTGGAAGCGTCCAGCTCCCCTTGGAGGAGGTGAGGACCGTGGCAGCCCACGACGACGACATGAACCGCGGCATCCGCCCGGGACGCGGGTCCGACGACCCGGCCGGACAGATTGCCTATCTTGAGCAGGAGATCGCCGTCCTGCGACGCAAGCTCGCCGACTCTCCGCGGCACACGAGAATCCTCGAAGAGCGGATCGTCGAGCTGCAGACCAATCTGGCCGGCGTATCCGCGCAGAACGAGCGACTGGCCAATACACTCCGTGAGGCCCGCGACCAGATCGTGGCCCTCAAGGAAGAGGTCGACCGGCTGGCCCAGCCACCGGCCGGCTTCGGTGTCTTCCTGCAGGCGAACGAGGACGGCACGGCCGACATCTTCACCGGGGGCCGCAAGCTCCGGGTGAACGTCAGCCCCAGCGTCGAGCTGGACGACCTGCGCCGCGGCCAGGAAGTCATGCTCAACGAGGCGCTCAACGTGGTCGAGGCCATGGAGTTCGAGAGCGTCGGCGACATCGTCACCCTCAAGGAGATCCTGGAGGACGGCGAGCGCGCCCTGGTGCTGGGGCACACCGACGAGGAGCGCGTGGTCCGGCTCGCCGAGCCGCTGCGCGGCATCACCATCCGCGCCGGTGACGCCCTCCTGCTCGAACCCCGCTCCGGCTACGTCTACGAGGTCGTCCCCAAGAGCGAGGTCGAGGAACTCGTCCTCGAAGAGGTCCCCGACATCGGCTACGAGCAGATCGGCGGCCTCGGCGGACAGATCGAGATGATCCGCGACGCGGTCGAGCTCCCGTACCTCTACCCCGACCTGTTCAAGGAGCACGAGCTGCGTCCGCCCAAGGGCGTCCTGCTCTACGGCCCGCCCGGATGCGGCAAGACCCTCATCGCCAAGGCGGTGGCGAACTCGCTGGCCAAGAAGGTCGCCGAGGTCACCGGCCAGTCCGCCGGCAAGAGCTTCTTCCTGAACATCAAGGGTCCCGAGCTGCTGAACAAGTACGTCGGCGAGACCGAGCGGCAGATCCGCCTGGTCTTCCAGCGGGCCCGGGAGAAGGCCAGCGAGGGCACCCCCGTCATCGTCTTCTTCGACGAGATGGAGTCCCTCTTCCGCACCCGTGGCTCGGGCGTCAGCTCGGACGTGGAGAACACCATCGTCCCGCAGCTGCTCGCCGAGATCGACGGTGTGGAGGGCCTGCAGAACGTGGTGGTGATCGGCGCCTCCAACCGCGAGGACATGATCGACCCCGCCATCCTGCGGCCCGGCCGGCTCGACGTGAAGATCAAGATCGAGCGTCCGGACGCCGAGGCGGCCAAGGACATCTTCGGCAAGTACCTCACCGAGCGCCTCCCGCTCCACGAGGACGACCTGAAGGAGCACGACAAGGACAAGGCGGCCACCGTCCAGAGCATGATCCAGACGGCGGTGGAACACATGTACGCCGAATCCGAGGAGAACCGCTTCCTGGAGGTCACCTACGCCAATGGCGACAAGGAAGTCCTCTACTTCAAGGACTTCAATTCCGGCGCCATGATCGAGAACATCGTGGGCCGCGCCAAGAAGATGGCGATCAAGGACTTCCTGGAGAAGAACCAGAAGGGCCTGCGCGTCTCCCACCTCCTCCAGGCGTGCGTGGACGAGTTCAAGGAGAACGAGGACCTGCCCAACACCACCAACCCGGACGACTGGGCCCGGATCTCCGGAAAGAAGGGCGAGCGGATCGTGTACATCCGTACGCTCGTCACCGGAAAGCAGGGCGCGGACACCGGACGCTCCATCGACACGGTGGCGAACACCGGTCAGTACCTGTAAAAGGCGGGGCGGCTGCGGGTGCCCTCGGCGGGTACCCGCAGCCGAGTGTTTTTCCGAGCCCCGGCTGGAGCAAGGCAATGACGCAAATGATCTCCCCACCGGCGCAGAGGCGTTCTAGGCTCTCCTATACCGCCGAGTCGCGCAGTGCGGGGACGGGCACCGCACACGCACCGGAGCGCCAGCGGTACGTGAGCGGCGTCCACGACCTAGGGCGCCGCCGGGCAAGGAGGGCCGCATGACCGTACGGCGAGTAATGGGCATCGAGACGGAGTACGGGATCTCCGTCCCCGGTCACCCCAACGCCAATGCCATGCTCACCTCGTCCCAGATCGTCAACGCCTACGCGGCGGCGATGCACCGGGCCCGCCGGGCCCGCTGGGATTTCGAGGAGGAGAACCCGCTGCGGGACGCGCGAGGCTTCGACCTCGCCCGGGAGGCCGCCGACTCCAGCCAGCTGACCGACGAGGACATCGGCCTGGCCAACGTGATCCTCACCAACGGTGCCCGGCTCTACGTCGACCACGCGCACCCCGAGTACAGCGCGCCCGAGGTCACCAATCCGCGGGACGCCGTGCTGTGGGACAAGGCCGGCGAACGGATCATGGCCGAGGCCGCCGAGCGGGCCGCCCAGCTGCCCGGGGCCCAGCCGATCCACCTGTACAAGAACAACACCGACAACAAGGGCGCGTCCTACGGCACCCACGAGAACTACCTGATGAAGCGGGAGACCGCCTTCTCGGACATCGTGCGCCACCTGACGCCGTTCTTCGTCTCCCGGCAGGTCGTCACCGGCGCCGGCCGCGTCGGTATCGGCCAGGACGGCCACGAGCACGGCTTCCAGCTCAGCCAGCGCGCCGACTACTTCGAGGTCGAGGTCGGCCTGGAGACGACGCTGAAGCGCCCGATCATCAACACCCGCGACGAGCCGCACGCGGACGCCGAGAAGTACCGCAGGCTGCACGTGATCATCGGCGACGCCAACCTGTCCGAGATCTCGACGTACCTGAAGCTGGGCACGACCGCCCTGGTGCTGTCGATGATCGAGGACGGCTTCATCGCGGTCGACCTCGCCGTCGACCAGCCGGTCCGCACCCTCCACCAGGTCTCCCACGACCCGACGCTCCAGCACCTCGTCACGCTGCGCAGCGGCCGGACACTCACCGCGGTGCAGCTCCAGATGGAGTACTTCGAGCTGTCCCGCAAGTACGTGGAGGAGCGGTACGGCTCGGACGCCGACGACCAGACCAAGGACGTCCTGGCCCGCTGGGAGGACGTCCTCAACCGCCTGGAGAACGACCCGATGAGCCTGGCCGGGGAGCTGGACTGGGTCGCCAAGCGGGAGCTGATGGAGGGCTACCGCAGGCGGGACAACGTGGACTGGGACGCCGCCCGGCTGCACCTGGTGGACCTCCAGTACGCGGACGTACGCCCCGACAAGGGCCTGTACAACCGTCTGGCGGCCCGGGGCCGCATGAAGCGCCTGCTGACCGACGACGAGGTCGAGCGGGCCCGTACCAAGCCGCCCGAGGACACCCGCGCCTACTTCCGCGGGCGCTGTCTGGAGCAGTACGCGGACGACGTGGCGGCGGCCTCCTGGGACTCGGTGATCTTCGATCTGCCGGGCCGGGACTCGCTCCAGCGGGTGCCAACCCTGGAACCGCTTCGCGGAACGCGTAATCACGTGAAGGAGCTCCTGGACCGCTGCCGTACGGCGGAGGACCTGGTCAGGGTGTTGTCCGGGGGTTGATCCCGGTCAGTGGGTACCCGGGGCGGACCGCCTGGACGGGGTGAAAGTCCCCGGCCCGGGAATCATCGAGGTGATCCCCGCACGTTGGAGGAACCGCGGGGCCGATGTCGGACCCGGCTTGTAGGGTCGGATCTTGAGCGAGTGAAGCGAACTGTGTCGGGCGAACCGAGCGGGGTGAGGGTGATGGCGACCAAGGACACCGGCGGCGGGCAGCAGAAGGCCACGCGTTCCACCGAGGAGGTCGAGGAGCAGACGCAGGACGCGCAGGCGTCGGAAGACCTCAAGGAGCGGCAGGAGAAGCTCAGCGACGACGTCGACTCGGTGCTGGACGAGATCGACGACGTGCTCGAGGAGAACGCGGAGGACTTCGTGAGGTCGTTCGTGCAGAAGGGCGGCCAGTAGGCCGCGAGCCCGTGAGGGACGGGTGAGCGACGGGGTGAGGCCGGTGTGCGGCGCGGTCACGGCCGTGCCGCACGCCCGTCTCCGCCGGGGGGCCGTGGGGGTGCTTTCCGTGGCTTCCGCCGAGTATGTGGATCACCGCCGTGGTGCGGGTAGGGTCCGTGGCATACCGAGCACCAGCCGCAGCGCCGTGCTGGGGCAGTCGAACGATCGGCCCGACGTCGTACGGCGGGCTGTTGCATATGTGGAAGGAAACGCGTGGAAGCCAACACTCGTAGCACCGGGCGTCTGCCGGCTGCCTTCCTGACGCCCGGCTCGTCGTCCTTCATGGACTTCCTGTCGGAGCACCAGCCGGAGATGCTCCCGGGCAACCGGCAGCTGCCGCCCACCCAGGGCGTGATCGAGGCGCCGCACGGCACCACCATCGTCGCCGTCACCTTCCCGGGCGGCGTGGTGCTCGCCGGTGACCGCCGCGCCACCATGGGCAACGTCATCGCGCAGCGGGACATCGAGAAGGTGTTCCCCGCCGACGAGTACTCGGCGGTGGGCATCGCCGGTACGGCGGGGCTGGCCGTGGAGATGGTGAAGCTGTTCCAGCTGGAGCTGGAGCACTTCGAGAAGGTCGAGGGAGCGCAGCTCTCCCTGGAGGGCAAGGCCAACCGGCTGTCGACGATGATCCGCTCCAACCTCGGCATGGCGATGCAGGGGCTGGCCGTGGTACCGCTCTTCGCGGGGTACGACGTCGACCGCGGCAGGGGCCGTATCTTCTCCTACGACGTGACGGGCGGGCGCTCCGAGGAGCACCACTTCGCCGCCACCGGGTCGGGGTCGGTCTTCGCGCGCGGCGCGATGAAGAAGCTCTTCCGGGAGGACCTGAGCGAGGACCAGGCGACCACCCTGGTGGTGCAGGCCCTGTACGACGCGGCCGACGACGACTCGGCGACCGGTGGCCCCGACGTCGCCCGGCGCATCTTCCCGATCGTCACCGTGATCACCGAGGACGGCTTCCGCCGGCTCACCGAGGACGAGTCCTCGCAGATCGCCCGTTCCGTGCTGGAGCGGCGGCTGGAGCGGCCCGACGGTCCGCGGGCGGCGCTGCTGTAGCGGCGGGCACGGTTGCTTTGGTGTCAGGTGGTCCAGTGACTTCGACAGAAAGGGACGGTTGACCGGTGTCGACGCCGTTCTATGTATCGCCCCAGCAGGCCATGGCCGACCGGGCCGAGTACGCCCGCAAGGGCATCGCCCGCGGGCGCAGCCTGGTCGTGCTGCAGTACGCCGACGGCATCGTGTTCGTCGGTGAGAACCCGTCCCGCGCGCTGCACAAGTTCAGCGAGATCTACGACCGGATCGGCTTCGCCGCCGCCGGCAAGTACAACGAGTACGAGAACCTGCGGATCGGCGGCGTGCGCTACGCCGACCTGCGGGGATACACCTACGACCGCGAGGACGTGACCGCGCGGGGGCTGGCCAACGTCTACGCGCAGACGCTGGGCACCATCTTCTCCAGCGCCGGTGAGAAGCCCTACGAGGTCGAGCTGGTCGTCGCCGAGGTCGGGGAGACACCCGAGGGCGACCAGATCTACCGGCTGCCGCACGACGGATCGATCGTCGACGAGCACGGCTCGGTCGCCGTCGGCGGCAACGCGGAACAGATCAGCAGCTACCTCGACCAGCGCCACCAGGACGGCATGACGCTGGCGGAGGCGCTGCGGCTGGCGGTGCAGGCGCTGTCCCGGGACACCAACGGCAGTGAGCGGGAGATTCCCGCGGAGCGGCTGGAAGTGGCGGTGCTGGACCGCACGCGCCCGCAGAAGCGGAAGTTCAAGCGCATCGTGGGCGGTCAGCTGTCCCGGCTTCTCGACGGTTCCTCGGCGGACCCGTCCGCCTCGGAGGCCGGGTCCGGGGAGGAGTGACGCCGACGGCGCCGGCGGGGGACGGACACCCCCCCGGCGCCGGGGTGTGTGACGGGGCCCCGGTCAGTCCCCCGGGGGCGGCGCCGTGGAGCCTCGTACGACCAGGTCGACCGGGATGTCGTCCCGGCTCGGGACCCGGCCGTCCAGCACGTCCAGGAGCGCCCGCATGCCCCGCTCCCCGAAGGTCTCCGCGTCCAGGCGGACCGTGGTCAGCTCCGGGTCGATCGCCGTGGCGAGGGCGAGGTCGTCCAGACCGGTGACGGAGACGTCCTCCGGGACGCGCAGGCCCAGGCGGCGCAGCGCCTTGTAGGCGCCCGCGGCGAGTTTGTCGTCGTCGCAGACCAGGGCCGTGGGGCGGGGGCCGGGGCCGGACAGCGCCGCCTCGGTGGCCGACCGGGCGCCCTCGATCGAGAGCGGCGCGTGAGCCGTGCGCAGCGCGCTGCCCGGGACGGCGGCCAGCCGTGCGGCCAGTTCCCTGGCCCGTACCTCGAAGGTCCAGGAGCCCACGTCCGCCGCCAAGTGCAGGAAACGGCGGTGCCCCAGGGCCAGCAGGTGGTCCGCGACCTGGCGGATGCCGTCGGCGATGTCGAGGTTGACGGTGGCGGCGCCGGTACTGCCCGCCGGGTCGCTGTCCAGCATCACCAGCGGCAGCTGGTCGCCGCGGATCGCGGTGAGCGCGTCCGCGGCCATCGAGGAGGCGATCACGCCGTCCAGTGCCGCCTGGGCCGAGGCGAACGGGTCCCGGGCGGGGCCGATGCCCTCGGGAGACGGGTAGAGGACCACCCCGAAGCCGTGTTCCGCGGCGACGCGCGCGGCCCCCGTGTAGACGCCCGCGAAGAACTCGGTGGTGAGGGCCGGTACGACCAGCAGGACCGTGCGGGTGCGGCCGAGACGGAGATTGCGGGCGGCCAGGTTGGGGCGGTACCCCAGGTCGTGCGCGGCCCGGCGCACGCGCTCGGCCGTCGTCTCCGACACGCGCCCCCGCCACTTGTCGCCCATGACCAGGGAGACCGCCGCCTGGGACACACCGGCGGCCCGGGCGACGTCCCGGCTGGTCGGACGTGTGCTGTCTCGTGCCACCGTGGGCCCCGCTCCTCCGTCTGGACTCCCGAACAGCGGTCATGGTACGTATGACCACGCATGAGTTATACGTAAAACGTCGGACGGCGGGGACGGGAGTCGGACATGGCCTCGGGATATCTGGAGATCCTTCGGGCGCGGTACGCCCTGCGCCTGCTGGCCGGCACGCTCGTGGGCCGGCTGCCCAACGCGACCGCCGCCATCGCCATCGTGCTGTTCGTGCGGGCCGAGGGCGGTTCGTACAGCCTCGCGGGGGCGCTCGCGGCCGTCTACGGGGTCGCCAACGCCGTGGGGCAGCCGGTGCTCGGCCGGCTCGTGGACCTGTACGGGCAGCCGCGGGTGCAGCTCCCGGCGGCCGTGCTGTCCGGCGTGGCGATGGCCGTGTTCGCCTGGGCCGGCACCGGCCCGGTGGCGGTGGCGTACGCGGCGGTGGCGGGCGCGGGGCTGTTCACGCCACCGCTGGAGGGCGGGCTGCGGGCGCTGTGGCCCAGCGTCCTGCGCAAGGAGGGGCAGGTGCACACGGCGTACGCGATGGACGCCGTGGCCCAGGAGGTGATGTTCACCGCCGGGCCGCTGCTGGTGACGCTCTGCGTGTCCCTGTGGTCCGCGCAGGCCGCGCTGCTCGTCCTCAACGTGGCCGGGGTGCTCGGGGCACTGTCCGTCGTCCTGTCGCCGCCCTCGCGCGCCTGGCGGTCCGCCCCGCGCGAGGCGCACTGGCTGGGCGCCCTGCGCTCGCCGGGCCTGCTGGCGCTGCTCGGCGCCTTCCTGTTCGTCGGGGTCGCGCTCGGCTCGATCACGGTCGCCGCCGTGCCGTACGCCGACGCGCACGGCGGCGATGCCGTCTACGGCTGGCTGATGGCGGCGCTCGGACTCGGGGCACTGGTGGGCGGCGCCGGGTACGGGGCGCGGCAGTGGACCGGTGATCCCGCGCGCCGGCTGCGGCTGCTCGTGGCGCTCCTGGCGGTGTGCTACCTGCCGCTGACGCTGATGCCGGGCACGGCCGGCATGGTGCTGCTCGCCGCGCTCGCGGGTGTCTTCCTGGCGCCGGCCATCGCCTGCGCCTTCGTCCTGGTCGACCGGCACGCGCCGCCGGGGACCGTGACGGAGGCGTTCTCCTGGCTGGTGACGACGATCACCGTGGGCGCCTCGGTCGGCACCGGTCTCACCGGACCGGTCGTGGAGGCGGGCGGAGCGCTGTGGGGCTTCGCCGTGCCGGGGGCCGCCGGGACCGTGTCCCTGCTGGTGCTCACCGCCACCGGACGGGTCCTCGCAGCTCCCGCCGGACAAGCGGTGGTTGCGGCTTCATCGGAAAATGATCCAAACCGTGCCGTCGAACCCCGTTTCAGTTCAGGGGATCGGGCGTAATGTTCAGTCATGGACCGCCGCATTTTCGGGCTGGAGAACGAGTACGGCGTCACGTGCACGTTCAGGGGACAGCGCCGCCTGTCGCCTGACGAGGTGGCGCGGTACCTCTTCCGCCGTGTCGTGTCATGGGGCCGCAGCAGCAATGTCTTTCTGCGCAACGGCGCCCGCCTCTACCTCGATGTCGGATCACACCCGGAATACGCCACACCCGAATGTGACAACGTCACCGAGCTCGTCACCCACGACAAGGCGGGTGAGCGCATTCTCGAGGGACTCCTGGTCGACGCCGAACGACGCCTGCACGAGGAAGGAATCGCGGGCGACGTCTACCTCTTCAAGAACAACACCGATTCGGCGGGCAACTCCTACGGCTGCCACGAGAACTATCTGGTGGCCCGGCACGGGGAGTTCTCCCGGCTCGCGGACATCCTCATCCCGTTCCTGGTGACGAGGCAGCTGCTGTGCGGCGCGGGCAAGGTGCTCCAGACGCCGCGCGGCGCCGTGTACTGCGTCAGCCAGCGGGCCGAGCACATCTGGGAGGGCGTCTCCTCGGCGACCACCCGCTCCCGGCCCATCATCAACACGCGTGACGAGCCGCACGCCGACGCCGAGCGCTACCGCCGGCTCCACGTCATCGTCGGCGACTCGAACATGTCCGAGACGACCATGCTCCTCAAGGTCGGCGCCACCGACCTGGTGCTGCGCATGATCGAGGCCGGCACGGTGATGCGCGACCTCACCCTGGAGAACCCGATCCG
Organism: Streptomyces griseoviridis; assembly: GCA_014649155.1. Classification (GTDB taxonomy): domain Bacteria; phylum Actinomycetota; class Actinomycetes; order Streptomycetales; family Streptomycetaceae; genus Streptomyces; species Streptomyces griseoviridis. The sequence continues at coordinate 50,244 of BMSM01000009.1, forward strand.
GGCGATCCGCGAGGTCAGCCACGACATCACCGGACGGCGCAAGGTGCGCCTGGCCAGCGGCCGGGAGGCGTCCGCGCTGGAGGTGCAGCGGGAGTACTACGAGAAGGCCGTGGACTTCTGCGAGCGCCGCGGCATCCGCACCGGCACCGTCGAGCGGGTGCTGGAGCTGTGGGGCCGCACCCTGGACGCGATCGAGACCGAGGACCTCGACCGCATCGGCACCGAGATCGACTGGGTCATGAAGTACAAGCTCATCGAGCGGTACCGCGCCAAGCACAACATGACCATGTCGCACCCCCGGGTCGCGCAGATAGACCTCGCCTACCACGACATCCACCGGCGTCGTGGCCTGTACTACCTGCTGGAGAAGAAGGGCCAGGCCACCCGGGTCTGCAACGACTTGAAGATCTTCGAGGGCAAGTCCGTCCCGCCGCAGACCACTCGGGCCCGGCTGCGCGGCGACTTCATCCGGCGGGCCCAGGAACAGCGCCGTGATTTCACGGTCGACTGGGTCCACCTCAAGCTCAACGACCAGGCACAGCGCACGGTGTTGTGCAAGGACCCGTTCCGTTCCGTGGACGACCGGGTGGAGAAGCTGATCGCCGGAATGTGAGCCGGGACGTCCGCACGCATTGCCGGAACGCCACACGGGCGCCGTACGTTTTCCGTACGGCGCCCGTTCCACGTCGTAGAGTTGCGCGCGCACGTCACCCACCCGAGATCGACCGATTACGAGGCCCCCGCTGTGCGCCGACGCTCCCTTCTCATCGCCGTACCCGTTGGACTGACCACCCTCGCCGCGTGCGGCGACGACGGGGGCGATTCGAGCGAGGCCAGTGACTCCCCCTCGGCGTCGGCGACTTCGTCCGCGCCGGCCCCCAAGATCGTCGACGGCCCGCTGCCGGCGATCACCGCGGGCGCGGAGTTCGGCGAGAAGCCGACGGTGGCCAAGGGCAGCGGCGACCCCTCCGGCCAGCTCGCCGTCAGGACGACCGTCGCGGGCAACGGCAAGCCGGTCGCCGAGAACGACTTCGTGGTCGCCGACTACCTGGGCCAGATCTGGTCCTCCGCCAAGGTCCTCGGCAACTCGTACGACACCAAGAGCCCGCTCGTCTTCCAGCTCGCCCAGGGCAGCGTCATCGACGGCTGGCGGTACGCGCTGACCGGCAAGAAGACCGGCAGCCGTGTCCAGTTCGCCGTCCCGCCCACCTGGGCCTACGGCGACCAGGGCAACGAGCAGCTCGGCGTGAAGAAGGACGACACGCTGGTCTTCGTCTTCGACCTGAAGGACAGCTACAACGCCACGAGCTCCGCCAAGGGCGAGGAGGTCGCCCAGGACGACACCGCGCTGCCCAAGGTCGGCACCGACACCGACGGCAAGGCGCCCTCCATCGAGGTGCCCGACGCCGAGGCGCCCGCGAAACTCGTCGCCAACTACGTCATCGAGGGCGACGGCGCCGAGGTCGAGGCCGACAGCAGCGTCCTCGTGCAGTACAAGGGCGTGCTGTGGGACGGCGGCAAGGAGTTCGACTCGACGTACAGCCGCAAGCAGCTCACGTCATTCTCGCTCCAGCAGGTCGTCAAGGGCTGGTCGCAGGGGCTGACCGGCAAGAAGGTCGGCAGCCGCGTCCTCATCGTCGTCCCGCCGAACCTCGGGTACGGCGACAGCCCGCCGGAGGGCAGCGGCATCAAGAAGGACTCCACACTCGTCTTCTCCGTGGACATCCTCGCGAAGCTCTGACGGCCGGGGGATGAAAGACTGGACCCGTTGCCTTTCCGCAGACAAGCAGGAGCTAGAGACGTGAGCATCGACAAGCCCGAGATCGACTTCCCCGGCGGCGAGCCCCCGGCGGACCTCGAGATCAAGGACATCTGGGAGGGCGACGGACCCGTGGCGCAGGCGGGTCAGACCGTCACCGTGCACTACGTGGGTGTCGCCTTCTCCACCGGCGAGGAGTTCGACGCCAGCTGGAACCGCGGCGCCCCGTTCCGCTTCCCGCTGGGCGGCGGCCGGGTCATCAAGGGCTGGGACCAGGGCGTGCAGGGCATGAAGGTCGGCGGCCGTCGCCAGCTGACCATCCCGGCCCACCTCGCCTACGGCAACCAGAGCCCGACCCCGGCGATCAAGCCCGGCGAGACGCTGATCTTCGTCGTCGACCTGCTCGGCGTCTGATCCGACCTCGTCGGGGTCCGATCGGTACGGATGCGATCGGACGTGACCGCCTCGGGGCCCATGCCCGTCCGGGCATGGGCCCTCGGCTTTTGCCAGGCCACCGCGGGGCGGTACGGTCACGGTCGTAAGCATCACAAGGAGGCGAAGGGCGTCGATGGCCATTGCCAAGGCCGAGCGGCTGATGAACCTGGCGCTGTGTCTGCTGGGCACCCGCCGGCCGCTCAGCAAGCGCGAGCTGCGCGAGTCCATCGAGGCCTACGTCGAGGCGTTCGGACCCGAGCAGACCTCGCCCGGCTCCGACGACGCCTTCAACCGCATGTTCGAGCGGGACAAGGATGACCTGCGCGAGCTGGGCCTGGTCATCGAGACCGTCGAGAGCCTGGACGGCGAGATCGGCTACCTCGCCCGCCGCGACAGCAACCGCCTGCCGCCCATCACCCTGGACGCCGAGGAGGCCGCCGCCCTCGGGCTGGCCGCCAAGGTCTGGCAGCAGGCGAGGCTGGCCGGCGCCGCCAGCGGCGCCCTCCAGAAGCTGCGCGCCGCCGGACTGCCCGAGGACGTCGACCCCTACGAGGCGCACAGCGCCCTGGAGCCGCGCATCCCCGTGCACGAGGCGGCCTTCGAACCGCTGATGCTGGCCTGCCGCGACCGCCGTCCGGTCGTCTTCGACTACCGCAAGGCCACCGCCGCCCGCCCGGAGACCCGGCACGTCGAGCCGTGGGCCCTGGAGTGCTGGCGCGGCCACTGGTACCTCGCCGGGTTCGACCGGGACCGCGGCGCCGAGCGCGTCTTCCGGCTCTCCCGGATCACCGGCAAGGTGCGCTCGCGCGGGGCGCGGTTCACCGCCCCCGTGCCGGACGTCGTCACCGTCCGCGAGACCGTCGCGAGCTGGGCGGGGGAGACCGCCGACCGCTCCGCGCTGATCCGGCTGCGCGCGGACGCCGGATACCCCTTGCGGGCGAAGGCCACCGCCGTCCGGGAACTCGGCGACGGGTGGGACGAGTTGTTGATTCCGTACGGGCACGGACTGGACGCCTGGCTGGTGGAGTTCGGACCGGACGTGGTGGTGCTGGAGCCGGCCGAGCTGCGGGCCGACGTGGTGGACCGGCTGCGCGCCGTCGCCAAGGGCTGAGGGGGAGCGGACAACACAGTGGCAGGCAAACCGGTCAGGCCCGTCAACGCCATCGACCAGACCCGGCGGATGCTCTCCCTGGTGACGTATCTGCGCGAGCGCCCCGGCGCCCGGATCGAGGACGTGGCCCGCGCCTTCGGCATCACCGAGGACGAACTGGTCTCCGACCTCGACGTGCTCCCCATGTGCGGCACCAGCTTCCGCGGCGGTGACCTGCTCGACATCGACACCGACGGTGAGCGCATCTGGTGGCACAACCCGGCCGCGCTCGGCGCCGACGCGGCCGAGCCGCTGCGCCTCGCCGCCGACGAGGCCACCGCGCTGCTCGTCGCCGCGCGGGCCGTGGCCACCCTGCCCGGCCTGCGCGAGAGCGACCGGCAGGCGCTGTTGCGGGCCACCGCCAAGGTGGAGACCGCGGCCGGCGAGGCGGCCGGCGCCAGCTCCCGGCTCTCGGTCACCTTCGAGTCCGAGGGCGGCGTCTTCGCCGATGTCGACCGGGCGATCTCCGAGCGGCGCCGCCTGTGGATCCGCTACTACTCACCGGCCCGCGACGAGGTCACCGAGCGCGAGATCGACCCGATCCGCCTGGTCAGCGTCGGGCACACCTACGTAGAGGCGTGGTGCCGCCGCTCCGAGGCCAGGCGCACCTTCCGGCTCGACCGGGTCGCCGAGATCAAGATCCTCGACGAGCCCTCCGAGCCGCCGCAGATCGAGCCGCGGGACCTGTCCCAGGCGCTGGTGCAGCCCGCCGCCGAGGACCCCGAGGTCGTGGTGGAGGTCGGCCCGGCGGGACGCTGGGTCGCCGAGTACTACCCGCACGACAGCGCCGAGGAACTCGCCGACGGCGGTCTGCGCATCACGCTGCGCACCCCCGACCCGGCCTCGCTCCGGCGCCTGGCGCTGCGCCTCGGGCGGGACGGCCGGATCGTCGCCCCGCCCGACCTGGCGGACAGTGCCCGGCAGGCGGCGCGCGAGGCACTCGCGGCGTACGAGGAGAGCGGTACGGCGGACGCGTACGGGCCGCCGGCCGTGCGGGTGGGAGACGCCGGAGACGACAGGCGGGAGCGGGGACGTTGAGCGAGTCGGCGGGGCCCGGGGCGACGGGCATGACGGTGGCGTCCGCGTTCGCCGGGATGCGGAGCGTGACGCCGGTGGTGTTCCGCGCGGGCTGCCCGGACTGCCGGGGCCGGTTCGAACTGGACGCGGGTGCCCTGCGGCTGGCCATCGGCGCCACGAGCCGTACGACGTTCTACTCGTTCACCTGCCCGGACTGCGGCGTCACCGTCCGCAAGCCGGCGGGGGAGCGGATCGTGGAACTGCTCACCGGCGGCGGCGTCCGGACGCTGCGGCTGCACGCCGCCGTCCAGGACGAGGCGGCCGTTTAGACCGCGGCGGCGGGACGGTCTAGGCTCGGCCGCATGTTCTGGCCGATGTTCGCGGTTGCCATGGGGTTCCTGGGTCTCGCCGTCCTCGGGGTGCTCGCCGTACGGGTGTTCGTGGAGGCGCAGCGGCTCGGCCGCCAGGTGGCCGAGTCGGCCCGCCGGATCGGGACGGCCGCCGAGGAGCTGGAGCACGCGGCGGCCCGCGCTGGCCGGTCCGCCCAGGCGCTGTGACCGGCGCGGCGGACACCACCGGCGGGTTGTGGAGCGCCTGCGAGTCCCGCAGCGGACTCCTGTGACTTGCGTTTTGGGCCGCTTCGCCCTGTCGTCCCGCCGGAGGGGGCAGGTACGCTGCTGGTCGCGGACCGGAAAACGAGGCCCGGTCGCGGACGGGAGTACGCACAGGGATTGCCTCACGTTTACCCCTGAGCGTTACGATCGCTGCACAACACGGCCGTTCGGACACAAGTCCGGCCGGCCGGACAGCACCCCCACCCAGCCGCCTCGGTGAGAAGGTAAAGACTTATGTTCGGAAGGCTCGGCGCCCCCGAGATCATTCTCATCCTCGTCGTCATCATCCTGCTGTTCGGCGCGAAGAAGCTTCCCGACATGGCGCGTTCGCTCGGCAAGTCCGCGCGCATCCTCAAGAGCGAGGCCAAGGCGATGAAGGACGACAACAAGTCCGCCGCCCCCGCCGACCCGCCGGCCACCGGTGAGCAGGCCGCTTCGCAGCGCACCATCCAGGCCGCCCCGGGCGACGTCACCAGCTCCCGCCCGGTCACCGAGCCGACGGACACGACCAAGCGCTGACGCGGGGCCGGTGACCTCCGGCCCGCCCGCACGAGATGGGAACGTGGGTTGCTGAAGTCTGCCCGCAACAAGGAGAGGGATCCCGAGGGGCGGATGCCCCTCGCGGAGCACCTGCGTGAGCTTCGCAACCGGCTCGCGAAGGCCCTGCTGGCGATCGTCGCCATCACCGTCGTCGCCGCCTTCTTCTACAACGACATCATCAATCTCCTCACCCGGCCGATCCTCGACTCCGTCGGCTGTGAGAAGACGTTCGAGCAGTTGGCGAGGTCCACCTCGGACAAGCCCTGCGCGTCGATCACCATCAACGGTCTGCTCACGCCCTTCACCCTGGCGCTGAAGGTGTCCCTGATGGCCGGCGTCGTGTTCGCCTCCCCGGTCTGGCTGTACCAGCTGTGGGCCTTCGTCGCGCCCGGACTGCACCGGCACGAGAAGAAGTACGCCTACGCCTTCGTCGGCACCGGCGCCCCGCTGTTCCTCGTCGGCGCCTATTTCGCGTACAACGTCCTCCCCACCACGGCGGAGGTCCTGCTCGACTTCACCCCGGGCGGCACGACCAACCTGCTGCCGCTGGACGACCTGCTCGACCTCGTCCTGCGCATGGTGCTCGTCTTCGGGCTCTCCTTCGAGCTCCCACTGCTCCTGGTCTTCCTCAACCTCACGGGTGTGCTCACCGGCAAGCGGATGGCCGGCTGGTGGCGCGGGATGATCATGGGCATCACCCTCTTCGCGGCCATCGCCACGCCGAGCACCGACCCGCTGACCATGGTGCTGCTGGCCGGGCCGATCTGGGTGCTCTACTTCGCGGCCGTGGCCTTCTCCCTGCTGAACGACCGCCGCCGGCGCCGTCGGGAGGCCCTGGGCCCCGACGACGACGAGGCGTCCGAGCTGGACCTCACCCCCGAGGACATCGGCGAGATCGAGCCCGTCACCACCAGCCCGGCCCTGCCCGAGCAGTCCCGCACGGACCGGGTGAACGGCTACGACGACGTGACCTGAGCCGGGCCCGCGCGCCGCGCCCGCTGCCGGGCCCGCGCCGCGCCCGCTGCCGGGCGCGGGTCGCCCGGTGCGCGCCCGTGAGCTGCGACGACGCCGCACGGCCGGGCCCCGATCCGGATAATGATCGTCCTGTTGTCGGTGCGGCCCGGTACGCTCGAAAGCACGATGACAGAGGATCTCTCACCGGCCGAGCGGTACGCGGCGGCCCGCAGGCGCGCCGCCGAGCAGGCCACCGCGCTCGGCGCCTTCCGCCAGATGTACGACTTCGGCCTCGACCCCTTCCAGATCGAGGCCTGCCAGGCGCTGGAGGCGGGCAAGGGCGTACTCGTGGCCGCGCCCACCGGCTCGGGCAAGACGATCGTCGGCGAGTTCGCCGTCCACCTCGCCCTGGAGCAGGGCAGGAAGTGCTTCTACACGACGCCCATCAAGGCGCTCTCCAACCAGAAGTACGCCGACCTGTGCCGCCGCTACGGCAACGACAAGGTGGGCCTGCTCACCGGCGACAACAGCGTGAACTCGGGAGCCCCGGTGGTCGTCATGACCACCGAGGTCCTGCGGAACATGCTGTACGCGGGCTCCCAGACCCTCACCGGCCTCGGCTACGTGGTCATGGACGAGGTGCACTACCTCTCCGACCGCTTCCGCGGCGCCGTCTGGGAGGAAGTGATCATCCACCTCCCCGAGTCGGTGACCCTGGTGTCGCTGTCGGCGACGGTCTCCAACGCCGAGGAGTTCGGGGACTGGCTCGACACCGTCCGCGGGGACACCGAGGTGATCGTCTCCGAGCACCGGCCCGTGCCGCTCTTCCAGCACGTCCTGGCCGGACGCCGGATGTACGACCTGTTCGAGGAGGGCGAGGACCGCAAGCGGGCCGTCAACCCGGATTTGACGCGCATGGCCCGTCTGGAAGCGAGCCGGCCCTCTTACCAGGACCGCAGGCGGGGACGGCACATGAGGGAGGCCGACCGGGAGCGGGAGCGCAGGCAGCGCACCCGGATCTGGACGCCGGGCCGGCCCGAGGTCATCGAGCGGCTCGACAGCGAGGGCCTGCTGCCCGCGATCACCTTCATCTTCAGCCGCGCCGGCTGCGAGTCCGCCGTCCAGCAGTGCCTGCACGCCGGGCTGCGGCTCAACAACGACGACGCCCGGCAGCGCGTACGCGCCCTGGTCGAGGAGCGCACCGCCTCCATCCCCGCCGAGGACCTGCACGTCCTGGGCTACTACGAGTGGCTGGAGGGCCTGGAGCGCGGCATCGCCGCCCACCACGCGGGCATGCTGCCGACCTTCAAGGAGGTCGTCGAGGAGCTGTTCGTGCGCGGCCTGGTCAAGGCCGTCTTCGCCACCGAGACCCTCGCCCTCGGGATCAACATGCCCGCCCGCTCGGTGGTGCTGGAGAAGCTCGTCAAGTGGAACGGCGAGCAGCACGCCGACATCACCCCCGGCGAGTTCACCCAGCTCACCGGCCGGGCCGGCCGCCGTGGCATCGACGTCGAGGGCCACGCCGTGGTGCTGTGGCAGCGGGGCATGAACCCGGAGCACCTCGCGGGGCTCGCGGGCACCCGCACCTACCCGCTGCGCTCCAGCTTCAAGCCGTCGTACAACATGGCAGTCAACCTGGTCGAGCAGTTCGGCCGGCACCGCTCCCGGGAACTGCTGGAGACCTCCTTCGCCCAGTTCCAGGCGGACAGGTCGGTCGTCGGCATCTCCCGGCAGGTGCAGCGCAACGAGGAGGGGCTGGAGGGCTACAAGGCCTCCATGACCTGCCACCTCGGTGACTTCGAGGAGTACGCGCGGCTGCGCCGCGAACTGAAGGACCGGGAGACCGAGCTGGCCCGGCAGGGGGTCGCGCAGCGGCGCGCGGAGGCCGCCGTCGCCCTGGAGAAGCTCAAGCCGGGCGACGTGATCCACGTCCCGACCGGCAAGTACGCGGGTCTCGCCCTGGTGCTCGATCCCGGCCTGGCCGCCGGGCGGTCCAACGGGCACCGCGGCTTCGAGCACCACGACGGGCCGCGTCCCCTGGTGCTGACCGCGGAGCGCCAGGTCAAGCGGCTGGCGTCGATCGACTTCCCGGTGCCCGTGGAGCCGCTGGAGCGGATGCGCATCCCCAGGACGTTCAATCCGCGCTCGCCGCAGTCCCGGCGGGACCTCGCCTCCGCTCTGCGGACCAAGGCCGGGCACATCCCGCCGGAGCGGGCCCGCAAGAAGCGGTCCCAGGCGGCCGACGACCGGGAGATCGCCCGGCTGCGCAAGGCGATCCGGGCGCACCCCTGCCACGGCTGCGACGACCGTGAGGACCACGCCCGCTGGGCGGAGCGCTACCACCGGCTGCGGCGTGACACCGCGCAGCTGGAGCACCGGATCGAGGGCCGCACCAACACCATCGCGCGTACCTTCGACCGGATCGTGGCCCTGCTGACGGAGCTGGACTACCTCCGCGGCGACGAGGTCACCGAACACGGCAAGCGGCTCGCCCGGCTCTACGGCGAGCTCGACCTGCTGGCCAGCGAGTGCCTGCGTGAGGGCGTCTGGGAGGGCCTGGGCCCGGCCGAGCTGGCCGCCTGCGTCTCGGCCCTGGTGTTCGAGTCCCGGGCGGCCGACGACGCGATGGCGCCCAAGGTGCCCTCGGGCAGGGCGAAGGCGGCGCTCGGCGAGACGGTCCGCATCTGGGGGCGGCTCGACGCCCTGGAGGAGGAGTTCCGGATCAGCCAGACCGAAGGGGTCGGGCAGCGCGAGCCGGATCTCGGGTTCGCCTGGGCCGCGTACATGTGGGCGTCCGGCAAGGGCCTCGACGAGGTGCTGCGGGAGGCGGAGATGCCGGCCGGTGACTTCGTGCGCTGGTGCAAGCAGGTGATCGACGTCCTCGGCCAGATCGCCGCCGCCGCGCCCGGGGACGGCTCGACGGTGCCGAAGAACGCCCGCAAGGCCGTCGAAGGGCTGCTGCGGGGCGTCGTCGCCTACTCGTCCGTGGGGTAGTGACCACCGGCCGTACGGCCTCCACGAAGGCGCCCGAGCGAGAGCCGCTCGGGCGCCTTCGTCCTGTCCGGGACCAACGCTTCACTCGTTACAGTGAGTGACAATCGCATGCTCGTGCGCGGATACTTTACGTGTTCGGACAGCTCCGCAGCGTGCAAATGGGACTGAGGCTACTCCCGTCCCGGTGCCGTTTCAGGTGCTTGCCGAATATGACACGACGTTGACCCGCCCGGACTAAGCTCGCCCGCAGCGCGCCGAGTTGAGGTGAATTCGCGCGTTTGTTCCCAATGTGCCGATGTTGCCGACCATTCCCTGCCATACCCCCCTGCCTGCTTCCCCGTCCCCGCCGATTCGTTCTCAGAGGGCCCTACATGGTGAGTGTTGAATCCCCTCCCGGTCACCGCCAACTTCCCTACGCACGCGTCCTGTTGCTGCCGGCCATACTGATGGCGGCGGCGACCGGGGCCGCCGTCGCCGTGGTGACGGAGCCGGCCCGGACCGCGGTCGGCCTGTGCGGCGCTCTGGCCACCTTCCTGGTGATCGTGACGGGCGCGGAGGCGGTCCGCCGGGGCCGCGCCCTGCGGGTCGCGCGCGCCGAGCACGCCCGTCACTCCGCGTATCTGGAGCGGCGGATCGCCGGGCACGACGAGGAGATGGCCCGCCTCGTCGACGAGGTCCTGCCGGCCGCGCTGCACTACATGCGGCGCGGGAACACCCCGCGCGAGGTGATGCTCCACCTCGGGGACCTCGACCCGTCCTACGCCGACCTGCACGAGCCGCAGCGGCGGCTGATCCGCATGGTGATCGAGATCATCGACCACGAGGAGGCGCTGCGCGACTCGGCCGCCCGCTCCTTCGTCGACGTCGCCCGCCGCGTCCAGGCCATCGTCCACCAGCAGAACAAGGAACTGCGGGAGATGGAGGAGGACCACGGCCGCAACCCCGAGGTCTTCGACGACCTCCTGCGCATCGACCACGGCACCGCGCTGATCGGCCGCCTCGCCGACTCCGTCTCCGTCCTCGGCGGCGGCCGCCCCGGCCGTCAGTGGCCCCAGCCGGTCGCGCTGTACAGCGTGCTGCGCGGCGCCATGTCCCGCATCCTGGAGTACCGCCGCATCCACCTGGCCTCCATCGCCAAGGTCAACATCAAGGGCACCGCGGTCGAGCCGGTCATCCACGCCGCGGCGGAGCTGCTCGACAACGCCACCCGCTACTCCCCGCCGAACACCAAGGTCAACGTCACCGCGACCGAGGTGCAGACCGGGGTCGCCATCGAGATCGAGGACGCCGGCGTCAACCTCAGCGAGGAGTCCCGGCTGCGCATCGAGGGCATGCTGGAGGCGGCCAAGCGCGGCACCGACCTCCAGGACCTCGCGGGCAACCCGCGCCTCGGCCTGTCCGTCGTCGGACGCCTCTGCACGACGTACAACATGCAGGTCTCACTGCGCGCCTCCGCCTACGGCGGCGTCCGCGCCATCCTCGTCGTGCCGAGCACCATGATGACCACCGAGCCCGGCGTCGGACTCGCCCACGGCATCGGCGCCACGTCCATCCCGATGCCCGGCCCGGACGCGCTCCCCGGCCCCGCCCGCAAGCCCAAGAAGCGCCGCCCCACCAGCCCGCGCATCCCGGCCACCGTCTCCCTGGAGGACGACGTCCCCGAGGTGACCGAGTGGACGGCGGGCGGCCTGCCGCAGCGCCGCAGCCGCGTCAAGATGCCGCTCAGCCAGCGCCTCGCCGAACAGGCCGCCTACGAGCGGGAGGAAGCCGAGCGCGAGGCCCGCGAGGCCGCCGAACGCGCCCGCGACGCCCGCTGGGCGGCACCCGCGTCGCAGCCGGAGCCGGAGAAGGACGAGAAAGAGGAGCCGCCGCCGGGAATGTGGGTCGAGGCCTTCTGGGAGGGACTCAAGAGCGGCCCCGCCCCCGACGCGTGCACCCAGTCCCAGCCGCCCCATGAGCCGGCCCACGCCCCGGCCGACGACAAGGGAGACCTCAAGTGATCGAGCAGCAAGGCAAGTTCGACTGGATGCTCAGGGATCTCTACGACGGTGTGCCGGGCATCGAGATGATCGTGGTGCTCTCCGCCGACGGCCTGCGCATCGCCCGGTACTCCGGCGACCCGGACGCCGCCGACCGGGTGGCCGCCGCCTGCGCCGGACTCCAGAGCCTGGCCGGCGCGGTGGCCCACGAGATTCCGGGCAGCGACGGCCGGATGAAACTGGTCGTCATCGAGATCAACGGCGGCTACTTCTACCTCATGGCCGCGGGACCCAACGCCTATCTCGCGGTGCTCTCCGACATCACGTGCGAGCCCGGCCGGATGAGCAACCGCATGCAGGACCTGGTCGCCCGCATCGGCCCCCACCTGACCAGCCCCGCGCGGCGCAACGGGCAGACCGTATGACGCCTCCCCAGCGCCAGAGGCGACTCCCCGCCCAGGACCCGTCGGGCCGGCCCCCCGTGGAGAGGGCCCCCGTCCCGGGGAATCCCACGGGCAATCCCGAGCGGCTCTTCGTCATCGGCGGTGAGGCGGGCGGGGAGCGCGCGGACATCGACCTGGTCACGCTGATCGTGGCGCGCACCGAACCGCCGGCGTCGGCCACTCCCGAGCAGGCCGCCCTGCTCCGGCTCTGCGTCGCGCCCCTGTCCGTGGCGGAACTCTCGGCCTACCTGAGCCTGCCGTTCAGCGTGGTGACCGTACTGCTCACCGAGATGCTGGCCGCGGAACTGGTACAGGCCCGCGCCCCGATCGTCCGGCAGAAGGTCGCCGACCGATCCCTCCTCGAAGCGGTGATGCATGGACTTCAAAGACTCTGACACCATTCCCGGCCCGCGGACGGAGGACCGGCTTCCGCACACCGCCGAGGCCGCCGTGAAGATCGTCATCGCGGGCGGCTTCGGCGTCGGCAAGACCACCATGGTCGGGTCGGTCAGCGAGATCAAACCGCTGACCACCGAAGAGACCATGACCCAGGCCGGCATCGGCGTCGACGACAACTACGGGTCCCCCTCCAAGACGGCGACCACCGTCGCCATGGACTTCGGCCGCATCAGCATCACCGACCAGCTCGTGCTGTACCTGTTCGGCACCCCTGGCCAGGAGCGGTTCTGGTTCCTGTGGAACGGGCTGTTCGAGGGGGCCCTCGGCGCGGTGGTGCTGGTCGACACCCGCCGGCTGGAGGTCAGCTTCGACGTGATGGGGCGGCTGGAGGAACGCGGGGTGCCGTTCGTGGTCGCCGTCAACTCCTTCCCGGACGCTCCCCGTTACCCGCTGTCCGAGCTGCGCACGGCCCTCGACCTCGCCGAGGAGATCCCGATCATGGAGTGCGACGTGCGCCGCAGGGCCTCCAGCCGCGACGTCCTGATGACCCTGATGCGCTTCCTGCACTCCCTCGCCATGACGGGCGCGCTCACCTGACCGCCGCCGCCCGCCGGCCCTACTCACCTGCCCCACCTTCAGTCCCGGAGCGACCACTGTGACGTCTGAAACCCACTCCCTGACCGGAACGGGCGAGCCCGCGCCCGGCCCACCCCCCGGCTGCCCCGCGCACGGCCTCGGACCCGGCGGGCTGCACCGGCTCCACGAGTCCGAGGACCTGGACGAGCTGTACGAGCGGCTGCGGGACCAGCACGGGCCGGTGGCGCCCGCGCTGATCCACGACGACGTGCCGGTGTGGGTGGTCCTCGGGCACGCCGAGAACCTGCACATGGTGAGCACGCCCGCGCAGTTCTGCCGGGACAGCCGGATCTGGACGCCGTGGAAGGAGGGCATGGTCAAGCCCGACCACCCCCTGATGCCGCACATCGCCTGGCAGCCCATCGCCTCCCACGTCGAGGGCGACGAGCACAAGCGGCTGCGCGGCGCGGTCTCCGGCGCCATCTCCACGATCGACTTCCGCAGCCTGCGCCGGCACATCAGGCGGCACACCCAGCGGCTGGTCAACCGGTTCTGCGAGGAGGGCCGGGCCGACCTGGTCGGCCAGTTCGCCGAGCATCTGCCGATGGCGGTGATGTGCGAGATCCTCGGCATGCCGGACGAGTACGACGACCGGCTGGTGGAGGCCGCCCGCGACGCGCTCAAGGGCACCGACACCGCCATCGCCAGCCACACCCACGTCATGGAGGTCCTCGGCCGGCACACCGCGCGCCGGCGCGCCGAGCCCGGCGAGGACCTCACCAGCCACCTCCTCAGCCACCCGGCCGAGCTGACCGAGGACGAGGTCCGGGAGCACCTGCGGCTGATCCTGTTCGCCGCCTACGAGAACACGGCGAACCTCATCTCCAACGTGCTGCGCGTGGTCCTGACCGACCCGGGGTTCCGCGCCCAGCTCAGCGGCGGCCAGATGACGGTGCCCGAGGCGGTGGAGCAGTCCCTGTGGGACGAGCCGCCGTTCAGCACGATCTTCGCGTACTTCGCCAAGCAGGAGACGGAGCTGGGCGGCCAGCGCATCCGGGCCGGCGACGGTCTGCTGCTCGGCATCGCGCCGGGCAACGTGGACCCGCGCATCCGGCCCGACCTGTCCGCCAACATGCAGGGCAACCGTTCCCACCTGGCCTTCGGCGGCGGCCCGCACGAGTGCCCCGGTCAGGACATCGGCCGTGCCATCGCCGACTCCGGGGTCGACGCGCTGCTGATGCGGCTGCCGGACGTCCAGCTCGACTGCGACGAGGACGAGCTGCGCTGGCGGTCCTCGATCGCCTCCCGGCACCTGGTGGAGCTGCCGGTGCGGTTCGAGCCCAAACCGCCCCAGGATGTGACGCAGGCGCCGAGTCACGCCCCGGCCGGGGCGCAGCGGACCGGCTGGCACGTCGGCCCTCCGCTGCCGCTGCCGGTGGGGGACTCGCAGCCGTCGCCCGTCGTCACACCGCCGGTGCCGCCCGTCGCGGGTCCTGCCGGGCCCGGCGCCGTCGCGGAGCCGCCCCGTCCGCTCGGTGCGTGGCGGCGTCTGGTGCGCTGGTGGCGTGGGTACTGACCGCGGCCGGTCCCGTCACCGGCCGGCGGCCCAGTCCGGGTAGGAGGTCCAGGCGGCGAGGGCGCGGGTACTGCGGAAGCGGTGCTCGCGGCCGGTGAGCGGGTCGGTGAACGCCAGTTCGCGGGCGAGGAGCTGGAGCGGGCGCCGGAAGTCACCGGCCGGGACCGGGCCGGTGACCTCGGGGTAGAGCGGGTCACCGAGGATCGGGACGCCGAGGGCGGCCATGTGGACGCGGAGCTGGTGGGTCTGCCCGGTGGCGGGGGTCAGCCGGTACCGGGCGAGTGCGGGGTCCTGCGTCGCCCCGGGCCCCGGGGGCAGCGCCGGGCCGGGCACGGGTCCCGGGCGGTGGTCGAGCAGCTCGACGCGGCTGACGGCGTTCGGTTCACCCTCGGTCTCGCGGGCGGTGAGCACCCCGCGTTCCTTCACGATCCGGCTCCGCACGGTGCGGGGCAGGGGGAGGGCGGGATCGTACGGGGCGACGGCCTCGTACGTCTTGTGGACCCGGCGGTCGCGGAAGAGGGTCTGGTAGGCGCCGCGCTCCGCGGGGCGCACGGTGAACAGGACCAGGCCGGCGGTGAGCCGGTCCAGGCGGTGCGCGGCGGTGAGCGTCGGGACGCCCAGCTCCCGGCGCAGCCGGGCCAGGGCCGTCTGCGTGACGTGTCCGCCGCGGGGGGTGGTGGCCAGGAAGTGCGGCTTGTCGGCGACCACGATGTGCTCGTCGCGGTAGTGGACGAGGAGCGGGAAGGGGACCGGGACCTCGGGAGGCAGCCGGCGGTGGAACCAGACGTACGCACCGGGCCGGTACGGGGCGTCGGCCGGCACCGGCCGGCCGTCGGCGCCGACCACCAGGCCCGCGTCGAACAGCTCCGCGACCGTCCCCTCGGGGGCGCCGGAGAGCCGTTCGGCGAGATGATCGCGGACCGTGGCCCAGGGGCCCTCGGCGGGCAGCCGCACGCGTACCGGGTCGACCCCGTCGCGCTGGGGGAGCGGGGAGGGCGGTGGCGGGGTGCGGCGTCTCATCGTCGGCCAGGGTACGAGGCCGCGCCGGGCGCCGGAAAACCGCTGTCCGGCGGCGCGGCCCGCTGCCAGGATGCCGGGCATGCCCTACCTGACGCGACCGGTCCTGGCGGCCGGAACCCTGTGCCGTACCGTCCAGCCCACCCTCGCCACCGGCGACGGACTCTCGCTGCGGCCCTGGCGGGAGGAGGACGCCCCGGCGGTCTTCGACGCCTTCCAGGACCCGGTGATGCGCCAGTGGCACCTCCGGGCCGCCGACTCCGTGGACGAGGTGCGCGGCTGGATCGCCGAGTGGCAGCGAGGGTGGGCGGGGGAGCGGAACGCGCAGTGGGCCGTCGTCGACGCGGCCGGCGGCCGGCTGCTCGGCCGGGTGGCCCTGCGCGAGATCGTGCTCGCCGACGGGGTGGCCGAGGTGGCCTACTGGACCGTGGCGGCGGCCCGGCGGCAGAGGGTCGCCGCGCGGGCCGCGACGGCACTCGCCCGCTGGGCACTGGACGAGGTCGGCTTCCACCGGCTGGAGCTGAGCCACGCCGTCGCGAACGTGGCGTCCTGCCGGGTCGCGGAACGTGCCGGGTTCGCCGCCGAGGGGATCAAGCGCGGCGCGCTGCTGCACGCCGACGGCTGGCACGACATGCATCTGCACGCCCGCCTGCGGGGGGACGGAGACCGGGCCCGGCCGGGAGGGCAGTGAGCCCGGCAGGCCAGGAAGGGGACCGAGCGCCCGTCCGCGCGACGCCACCGGGCCCGCCGACCGAGGTGCGGGCGTGGGCCAGCCGGGCCGGCGCCGAGTTCCTCGCCCCTGTGGTGAGGGTGCCGTCGCGTCGGGGTGGCGTGGAGGGGGTGAGGTGCCGTGCTCGGGGCTTCGCTGTGTTCGGGGCCGTCGGCCTCGGTGCACGGACCGGAGGCGGTGCGGCCGGTGGTCAGGTCACGCGGCGGAGGCGGTGGTGCCGCCTTCCTGTTCGGCCTCGACCTGGGCGTTCCACTCGCGCTCGGTGGGCTGCCAGCCGTCCTCGTCCGGGCCGGCGCCGGGTTCCTCGTGCCTCGCCCCTGTGGTGAGGGTGCCGTCGCGCCGGGGTGGCGTGGAGGGGGTGAGGTGCCGTGCTCGGGGCTTCGCTGTGTTCGGGGCCGTCGGCCTCGGTGCACGGACCGGAGGCGGTGCGGCCGGTGGTCAGGTCACGCGGCGGAGGCGGTGGTGCCGCCTTCCTGTTCGGCCTCGACCTGGGCGTTCCACTCGCGCTTGGAGGACTGCCAGCCGTCCTCGTTGTGGCCGAGCCGCCAGTAGCCGGAGATGGACAGGTCCTCGCGGGGGTACTGCCGCTCGACCCGCAGCAGCCTGCGCAGTTCCTTCACGCAGCCCGCCTCGCCGTGCACGAAGGCGTGCACCCGGCCCTCAGGGAAGTCCAGGCCGCGCACGGCCTCCACCAGCGCCTCGCCGACGGGCCGGTCACCGCGGTGCAGCCAGACGACCTCCACGTCGGAGTCGATCTTCTGCTCCTCCTCCGGGCCCGCGACCTCGACGAAGGCGTGGACCCGGGCGCCGTCCGGCAGCGCCTCCAGCGAGCGGGCGATCGCGGGCAGCGCGCTCTCGTCACCGGCCAGCAGATGCCAGTCGGCGGCCGGGTCGGGGGCGTAGGCGCCGCCGGGGCCCATGAAGCGGATGGTCGCGCCGGGCTGGACGTCCCGCGCCCAGGGGCCGGCCAGGCCCTCGTCGCCGTGGACGACGAAGTCCAGGGTCAGCTCCCGCAGCTCTGCGTCCCAGTGCCGCACGGTGTAGGTCCGGGTCACCGGCCACTGCTCGCGCGGGAACTCCTCGCGGATGCGCTCCATGTCGAAGGGCTCGGGGTAGGTGGCGCCGCCGGACGGGAAGAGGAGCTTCACGTAGTGGTCGGTGCAGGTGTCCGCCGAGAAGGCGGCGAGCCCCTCGCCGCCGAGGACCACCCGCTGCATGTGCGGGGTGAGCCGCTCGGTGCGGACGACCTGTGCGGTGTGCGGCTTCCGCGGCTTGCGTCCCGGTCGGTCTGCCATGACGCCTCCCAAATCACGAGTTAGGTTTGCCTAAGTTAGCATTCCCTCCCCTGTGAGACACCTCATGAACGAGAGGTTCATGAGTCTTTCGCGTCCCTCCGGACCGGCACAGTACGGCTTCCCCGGGCGGGGGCGCCGATGCGCGCACCGGCGCGGCGGGTTCCCGCGGGCGGGCTCTCAGGAGGAGAGCGTGGCCAGGAGACGCTCCAGGGAGCCGCCCAGACCCCAGCGGGCCGTCAGCGCGCCGAGGGCCGCCGGGTCGCGGGGGGTGTGCGGCAGGGCCGTGTCCACGTCCGGCAGCGGCACGTCGGCCGCGACCCGGACCACCGTCGGGGCCACCGCCAGGTAGGGCCGCGCCTCGTGCAGGCGGCGGCGCTGGGTGGGGGTGAGCTTCGCGGCCGGGTCGTCGGCGGCGGCCAGGATGCCGGCGAGGTCGCCGAACTGCGCGAGCAGCTTCGCCGCCGTCTTCTCACCGATGCCGGGGACCCCGGGCAGGCCGTCGCTCGGATCGCCGCGCAGCAGGGCCAGGTCGGCGTAGCCGGGGCCGTCGACGCCGTACTTCTCCCGCAGGAACGCCTCGTCGGTGACCTGGAGGGTGCCGACGCCCTTGACCGGGTAGAGCACCCGCACGCCGCGGGCGTCGTCGACGAGCTGATACAGGTCGCGGTCGCCGGTGACGATGTCGACGGGGCCGCCCGCCCGCGCGGTGTACGTGCCGATGACGTCGTCCGCCTCGTACTCCGGGACGCCGACGCGGGCGATACCGAGCGCGTCGAGCACCTCCTCGATCACCGGGACCTGCGGGGAGAGGGTGTCGGGCACCTCCTCCTCGTCCGGGCCGGCCGGGCGCTCGGCGGCGACGCGGTGCGCCTTGTAGGAGGGGATCAGCTCCACGCGCCAGGCCGGACGCCAGTCGGCGTCCATGCAGGCGACCAGGTGGTCGGGCCGGTGGTCCTTCACCAGGCGGTCGATGAAGTCGAGCAGCCCGCGCACGGCGTTCACCGGCGTGCCGTCGGGGGCCCTGACGGAGTCCGGGACGCCGAAGTAGGCCCGGAAGTAGAGGGAAGCGGTGTCGAGGAGCATGAGTCGTCCGGTCACGCACCGCATCATGCCGCAGCCGGCGGCCCGGCGCGGGCCCGCCTTCCGTACGGGTCCGGCCTGCCGCAGGCGGACCGGGCGGGCACGCAGGGTGACTGACACGAGTCGTATAAGTGACGCAAATCACACTTGTGTTTGGCCTGTAAGGATCGGGGCAGGTGCGCCTCCAGGTCAGCGCTGGTTGAAAAGTTCAACTGTTAGCCAGTCTTCGGACCTTGCCCCTGTCCCCGAGCCAAGAGGTAAGCGTGTCAGCCAGGCTTGAGGCCGAGCACCTGTACAAGGTGTTCGGCAGAAAACCCGACCAGGCAGTCGAACGACTGCGCCAGGGAACCGAGCGGGAGGAACTGCGCGCCGACGGCACCACGGCCGCCGTCATCGACGCCTCCTTCACCGTGGAACCCGGCGAGATCTTCGTCGTCATGGGCCTGTCCGGGTCCGGCAAGTCCACGCTGCTGCGCATGCTCAACGGCCTTCTGGAGCCGACCGACGGCCACGTCCGCTTCGGCGGCCAGGACCTGACGGAACTCGGCGCCCGGGGTCTGCGCGACGTCCGCTCCAAGAAGATCAGCATGGTCTTCCAGCACTTCGCGCTCTTCCCGCACCGCAGTGTCCGCGACAACGCCGCCTACGGCCTGGAAGTGCAGGGCGTGCCCCGCGCCGAGCGCGAACGCCGCGCCGACGAGGCGCTCGCCCTGTGCGGCCTGGCCGGCTGGGAGAAGTCCTGGCCCGACGAGCTGTCCGGCGGCATGCAGCAGCGCGTCGGCCTGGCCCGCGCCCTCGCCACCGACGCCGACCTGCTGCTGATGGACGAGTCCTTCAGCGCGCTCGACCCGCTGATCCGGCGCGACATGCAGGACCAGCTCCTCGAACTGCAGAAGACGCTGAAGAAGACCATCGTCTTCATCACCCACGACCTCAACGAGGCCATGCGCCTGGGCGACCGCATCGCCGTGATGCGCGACGGCCGCATCGTGCAGATCGGCACGGCGCAGGACATCCTGCTCCGCCCCGCCAACGACTACGTCGCCTCCTTCACCCAGGACGTCGACCGCTCCCGCGTGCTCACCGCCGGCGCCGTCATGGAGACCGAGGTGCGCGGCGACGAGGCCGACTGCGGCTGCGAGACCGCCACCCCGGAGACGTCGTTCACCGAGCTGTGCGCGATCAGCGCGCGGGTGCCGCACCCCGTGGCCGTGCTGAGGGACGGCCGCCTCGTCGGCGTGGTCCCGCGCCAGCGTCTGGTGGGCTTCCTCGGCGACGAGCCGGCCGACCCCGGCACCTGTGACTCACCGCGGGACAAGGGCGGGGAGAAGGTGATGGCCCGTGCCTAGGATCCCGCTCGGCGACTGGGTCAACGACGCGGTCGAATGGCTGCGCACCCACATCTCCTGGCTCTTCGACTTCTTCAAGGCGGTCTTCACCGGCACCTACGACGGCATCGACGCCGTCCTCCAGGCGCCGCAGCCGCTGCTGCTCGCCGGCATCTTCGCCGTGCTGGCCTTCTGGCTGCGCGGCACGCTCGCCGGCGTCCTGACCTTCGTGGGCTTCGCGTTCATCGACTCCATGGAGCTGTGGGAGGACGCGATGGTCACCTTGTCGCTCCTCCTGGTGGCCACGATCATCGCCCTGGTCATCTCCGTCCCGGTGGGCATCTGGGCCGCCCGCTCGGACCGGGTCAGCTCCCTCGTCCGGCCGGTGCTGGACTTCATGCAGACGCTGCCCGCGATGGTCTACCTGATCCCGGCGCTGCTCTTCTTCGGCACCGGCGCCCCCGCCGGCATCGTCGCCACCCTGGTCTTCGCGCTCGCCCCGGGCGTGCGCATGACCGAACTCGGCATCCGCCAGGTCGACAAGGAACTGGTCGAGGCGGCCGAGGCGTTCGGCACCACCCCGCGCAACACCCTGCTCCGCGTCCAGCTCCCGCTGGCGCTGCCCACCGTGATGGCGGGCGTCAACCAGGTCATCATGCTCGGCCTGTCCATGGCGGCCATCGCCGGCATGGTCGGCACCGGCGGCCTCGGCGGCTCCGTCAACCAGGCCATCGGCCAGCTCGACGTCGGTCTCGGCGCCGAGTCCGGGATCGCCATCGTCATCCTCGCGATCTACCTCGACCGCATGACCAGCGCCCTCGGCACCCAGGTCTCGCCGCTCGGCCGGCGTGCCGCCGCCCGGGCCCGTGCCGCGGGCGGCCTGAAGATCTGGTCGTACCGACCGCGTCCGCAGGTCGCCGTGGTCGGCGTCGTGATCCTCGCGCTGGTGGCCGGCGGCATGGGCGTGTTCGGCGGCTCCGGCGACTCCGCGTCCGTCGCGGGCGGCAAGAACGTCGGCGAGGGCAAGAAGGTCACCCTCGGCTATGTCCCGTGGGACGAGGGCGTCGCCTCCACCTTCCTCTGGAAGGAACTGCTGGAGGAGCGCGGTTACGAGGTCGAGGCCAAGCAGTTCGACGCCGGGCCGCTCTACACCGCCCTCGCGCAGGGCGACATCGACATTGTCACCAACTCCTGGCTGCCGACCACGCACGCGCAGTACTGGAAGAAGTACGGCGCGAAGCTGGACGACCTCGGCTCCTGGTACGACGAGACGACGCTGGAGCTGACCGTCCCCTCGTACATGAAGGACGTCGACTCCCTGGCGGACCTCAAGGGCAGGGCCGACGAGTTCGGCGGGAAGATCACCGGCATCGAGGCCGGCGCCGGTGAGATGGCCCTGCTGAAGAGCAAGGTCCTCAAGGCGTACGGCCTGGACAAGGAGTACCAGGTCGTCGACAGCTCCACCCCGGCGATGCTCACCGAGCTGAAGCGGGCCTACGGCCGGAAGAAGCCGATCGTCGTCACGCTCTGGTCGCCGCACTGGGCGTACAACGACTTCGACCTGAAGAAGCTGAAGGACCCCAAGGGCGCCTGGGGCTCCGGCGACGGGGTGCACACGCTCTCCCGCAAGGGCCTCGCCGACGACGACCCCACCCTCACCCGGTGGATGAAGGACTTCGAGCTGGACGAGAAGCAGCTCACCAGTCTCGAAGCGGAGATCAACAAGGTCGGCAAGGGCAAGCAGCAGGACGCCGTCAGGACCTGGCTGAAGAAGAACCCCGGCCTCGTCGACAAGCTCGCCCCGGCCGCGTCCGGCTCCGGCGCCAAGCCGGCGGAGGCCGGGCAGCCGCTGGACGTGGCCTGGTTCCCCTGGGACGAGGACGTCGCCGTGACCTACCTCTGGAAGAACGTCCTGGAGAAGCGCGGCTACCGGCTGAACCTGAAGCAGATGGACGTCGGCCCGGTCTACACCGGCCTCGCCTCGGGCGACATCGACCTCAACTTCGACGCCTGGCTGCCGCACGCCCAGTCCAACTACTGGGAGAAGAGCAAGGAGAACCTCGCGGACCTGGGCAGCTGGTACGAACCGACCTCACTGGAGGTCGCCGTGCCCTCCTACGTCAAGGACGTCAGGTCCATGGCGGACCTCAAGGGCAAGGCCGACCTCTTCGACGGGAAGATCATCGGCATCGAACCGGGCACCGGCGAGATGAACCTGCTCAAGAACAAGGTCCTGCCCGGCTACGGCCTGGACGAGGAGTACGAGGTCGTCGACGGCTCCACCCCGGCGATGCTCACCGAGCTGAAGCGCGCCTACGCCAAGAAGGAGCCGGTCGCCGTCGTCCTGTGGTCGCCGCACTGGGCGTACAGCGACTACGAGCTGACCAAGCTCGCCGACCCGGAGAAGTACTGGGGCGAGAACAACAAGATCCACACGATCGCGCACAAGGACTTCCCGGACGAGTACCCGCAGCTCACCGAGTGGATCAGGAACTTCCACCTGAGCGAGGACGAGCTGGGCGGACTGGAGAGCGAGATCAAGGACCGCGGCCAGGGCCACGAGGAGGAGGCGGTCGCCGCCTGGCTGAAGGAGAACCCCGGGGTCGCCGACCGGATGACCGCGGCCTGACCGCCCCCGTGACCGCCGCCCGGGGGGCGGGCCGCCCGCGCGCCGCACGCGCGCCGCGGTCCGCCCCCCGGGCCGTCCGCGCTCCGGGCCGGTCCGCACGGTCACGATTCGGACAACCGCGAGGCGCCGCACTCCCCGCCCGGGCAGGCCCCGCACGGGCCGCGCGGGCCCGCGGGGCGGCCGGGGACCGGGGCGGACCGGTGGCGCGGGCCGGCGGGTCCGCGCCACGGGCGCGTGACATCGACGTGACGGCCGCGTGAAACGGTTTGCCGAACATGCGTAGGGTGCAGACAACTCAGCAAGGACTCCGCCGCGGGACCCTGGACTCCCGGCGGGACCGTGCCCGGGGAACGGCACCGGGGCGGCACCATGGAAACGACGGGTGAAGGAGGGAGCCGGAGCGATGGGCGACCACAAAGAACAGCCCCTTCGGGTGGGCGCGGCCGTCCGGCGGCGGCGCCGCGCGCTGGAGCTCACCCTCGCCGTCGTGGCCGAGCGCAGCGGCCTGTCGGTGCCGTTCCTCAGCCAGATCGAGAACGACCGGGCACGGCCCAGCACCGGCTCCCTGGAGAAGGTCGCCGACGCGCTGCGCACCACCGCCGTGGAGCTGCTCGCCGCCGCCGACCCCGCGTGCAGCGTGGACGTGGTCCGCGCCGAGGACGGCGAGCCGGGCCCCGACCCCCGGGTGCGCTCCCTGGTGCGCGGACACCACCAGATGCACGCCTCGGAGTTCACCGGCGACCACGACGCCGGCCGCGAACTGCAGTACCGCAACGACCAGTTGATGTACGTCGCCGAGGGCGCCGTGGAGATCGAGGCGGAGGGCCGGGCCTACCGGCTGGGCCGCGGGGACACGCTCTACCTCACCGGCGGGGTGCGGCACCGGTGGCGGGCCACCGTCCCGGACACCCGGCTGGTCGTCGTCGCGGTCGCCGAGCACATCGAGGCGGTCCGGGACCGGCCCGGCCGCTGACCCGCGTCAGCCGCCGTGCGCGGCCCGCGCGGGGAGCAGCTCCCCGGCGGCCACGCCCCGCACGGTCCCGGTGGCCGCCACGGCCCAGGCGACGGCCAGGACCCCGTACAGGGCTACGGCGAGACCCGTGCAGACGGTCAGCCCGGTGTGCCGGGCCAGGACCGTGGCGCCGGTGACGCAGGTGCCGACCGGGAAGGTGAACGACCACCAGGTCATCGAGAACCCGAGGCCCCGTCGCCGGGCCCGGACCAGGTGCGCCGTGGCCAGCGCCAGCCACAGCAGGGCGAAGCCCATGACCGGGACGCCGTAGAGGACGGTCAGCGCGGTGAGGCCGTCGCCGTAGGGGGCCGGGACGACGCCGGGGGCCGCGTCCGCGACGTTCCCGACGGCGGTGGTGGACTGGCCCAGCGGGCCCAGCACCAGGAACAGCGACGGGACCAGCGCCGGCGGCAGCGGGCCGCCGGTGAGCAGCCGGGCGAAGACCAGCGGCAGCATCAGCAGCGTCGCCAGCAGACTCGCCCCGAACAGCGCCAGGCAGCCAAGCAGCAGCGTCGCGCGCGGCTGCCCGGCCGGCAGGTGCGGCACCAGCAGCGGCCCCAGCGCCGCCGACACCATGGGCGCGACCAGCGGCAGCAGCCACGCGGGCGCCGCCTGCCCGGGCCCGGTCCGGTGGCGTACGGCCATCAGGTACGGGACGGCCACCGCCGCCGTCAGCGCCGCGGCCGTCCCGGCGGTGAACAGCGCGGCGTCCACGGCGAGAGCCGCCCGCACCCCGATCCAGTCCCGGCCCACGGTCAGCGTGGCACCGCCCACCGCGAGCAGCGCCATCGCCAGGCAGCCGTAGAAGGGAGCCGCCGCGGGGTCGAGCAGCTGGGCGCGGGCCCGGTCGCGGTGGTGGCGCCAGTGCAGGCACCGGGCGGCCAGCAGGGCCGCCAGCAGCAGGACGGAGAAGGCCCAGACGGCGGCGCAGACGGCCCGCAGACCCGGGGGCCGCCAGGGGAGCCCGGCTCCGGCGGAGGCGACGGCGGCGGTGCCCATGACACCGGCGTACCAGTTCGGCCCGAGTTCGCGGAGGGCGGGGAACCGCGCCGCGGACACGGGACGGCGGGGAGCGGGGGAGAGGCGGACTGCGGTGACCATGGTCCTACGGTCGCCCCGGGGGACGCCCCTGACCAGGGACCCTCTCCCTATGAGGGCATAAGCTGGGGTTATGAGCAGCGGGGAGAGCCGGACCGGCGGCGACGCGTCCGGGCGGTCGCACGCGGCGGGGCTGGCGCACCGGGTCCCGGACCTGGGCGCCCTGGAGCTGCTGCTGGCGGTGGCCCGGCTGGGCAGCCTGGGCGGCGCCGCCCGTGAGCTGGGCATCAGCCAGCCGGCGGCCAGCAGCCGCGTCCGGTCCATGGAACGGCAGCTCGGCGTGGCCCTGGTCGACCGGTCGCCGCGCGGCTCGCGGCTGACCGACGCCGGGGCACTGGTCACCGACTGGGCGCGGCGGATCGTGGAGGCGGCGGAGGCGTTCGACGCGGGGGCGCAGGCGTTGCGGGACCGGCGGGACTCGCGGCTGCGGGTGGCGGCGAGCATGACCATCGCGGAGTACCTGCTGCCCGGCTGGCTGGTGGCGCTGCGGGCGCAGCGGCCGGACACCGCGGTGTCGCTGCACGCCGGGAACTCCGCGGTGGTCGCCCAGCGGCTGCTGGCCGACGAGGCCGACCTGGGGTTCGTGGAGGGGGTGAGCGTGCCGGCCGGTCTGGACTCGGCGGTCATCGCCCACGACCGGCTGATCGTGGTGACGGCACCGACGCATCCATGGGCCCGGCGGCGGCGCCCGCTGGCCGCCCGGGAGCTGGCCGAGACCCCGCTGATCCTGCGCGAGAAGGGCTCCGGTACCCGGCAGGTGCTGGACGCGGCGCTCGGCGGGCTGGCCCGTCCGCTGATCGAGGTGTCGTCGACCACCGCGGTGAAGGCCGCCGCGGTCGGCGGCGCCGGCCCCGCCGTCCTCAGCGAACTCGCCCTGGGCGAGGAACTGGCGATGCGGCGGCTGGTGCGGGTCCCGCTCGACGGTGTCTCCCTCGCCCGCGACCTCCGGGCCGTCTGGCCGACGGGCCACCAGCCGGCGGGACCGGCCCGGCACCTGCTGTCCCTGACCCGGGCACAGCCGCGTACCTGACGGGGGCGGGCCGGACCCACGCGACCCGGTCGCGTACGCGGCACGCGGGGAGCGGTGCCGCGTAGGGTCCCATGGGTCTCAGCGGGCGGTGGCGGCCGTCACCAGGGCCCGCATCACCCGCTCGTCCTCGCCCATCTCCGGGTGCCACTGCACGCCCAGCACCCAGCCGCCGGCGGACGGCAGCTCCACCGCCTCCACCGTGCCGTCCGCCGCGTGCGCCGACGCGACCAGACCGGTGCCGAGCCGGTCCACGGCCTGGTGGTGGTACGTCGGCACCGGCGCCGTCTCCGGGACGATCCCGGCGTACCGCGTGCCCGGCACCGGCACGACCGGGTGACGGCCGACCACGCCGACCGCCCCGGTGTGGCCGTCGAGGTGCTGGACGAGGGTGCCGCCGAGGGCCACGTTCAGCAGCTGCATGCCGCGGCAGATGCCCAGCAGCGGCAGGCGGGCGGCGAGCGCCGCCTCGACCAGCGCCAGTTCCCAGGCGTCCCGGGCCCGGGCGGGCGGGCCGGTGCGCGGGTCCGGCTCGGCGCCGTAGCGGACCGGCTCCACGTCCGGGCCGCCCGCGACGACCAGGCCGTCCAGCCGGGCCACGGCCGCCGCGGCGTGCTCCGGGGCGTCCGGCGGGAGCATCGCCGCCAGCCCGCCCGCGCGCTGCACCAGCCGCGGATACCCGGCCGGCAGCAGCGCCGCCTCCAGCTCCCACACCCCCCAGCACACCCGGGGCTCCAGATACGTACTGACACCGATCAGCGGCCGGTCCGCCATCCGCGCTCCCGTCAATGGACTCACTCCGAACCTTTGCGCACCCTCACGTCAGGAATCCCCGCAGCAGCGCCGCCGTGCCCGCGCAGTGCTCCCGCATCACCGCCCGCGCCCCCGCCACGTCCCCGTCCAGCACCGCCGCCACCAGCGCGGTGTGCTGCCGCTGGGAGTGCTCCAGGTTCCGCACCAGCAGCGGGATGCAGTCCAGCAGCCCGTTCAGCCGCGCCCGCACCGCCGCGTACTGCCCGGCCAGCGACGGCGACCCGCACAGCTCCGCGAGGGTCAGGTGGAGCGCGGTGTCCACCCGGCGGTACTCGGCCAGCGGCGCGTCGCGCGTGCGGGCCAGCGCCGCCCGCAGCCGCTCCGCCGGCTCCCCGGCAGGCCCCCGCGCCGCGCACAGCTCCGCCGCGCCCACCTCCAGCACCTCCCGGAAGCGCAGCACGTCCTCCAGGTCGACCTCGGCGACCCGGCGCCGCAGCTCGTCCTCGCCCCGGGCGTCCGCGCCCGCCCGCACGAAGGTCCCGCCGTACCGCCCCCGCCGCGCCTCCACCAGCCCCTGGTCGTGCAGCACGCGCAGCACCTCGCGCAGCGTCACCCGGCTGATCCCCAGCCGCTCCGCCAGCTCCCGCTCGGCCGGCAGCCGCCCGCCCGCCGGGACCAGTCCCAGCCGGACGACCTGGAGGATCTGCTCCAGCGCCTCCTCGAAGCCGTTGCCCGCCCGCACCGGCCGGAGCACCGCGGCCAGCCGGTCCGCCCCCGTGCCCCCGGTCGCTCCCGGCATGCCGCCGCGCCCCCTTCCCAAGCAATGGTCCTGCGCCATACCTTATGGCTCCCGGCCCGACCAGGAAGCCCGAGGAGCCCCCGTGGCAGACCGCACGCCCCCGCTCGGTGTCGAAGAACTGCACGCCCTCGTCGCCGGCGGCGAGATCGACACCGTCGTCCTGGCCTTCCCGGACATGCAGGGGCGGCTCCAGGGCAAGCGGTTCGCCGCCCGCTTCTTCCTCGACGAGGTACTGCACCACGGCACCGAGGGCTGCGCCTACCTCCTCGCCGTCGACGCCGAGATGAACACCGTCGACGGCTACGCCATGTCCTCCTGGGACAGCGGCTACGGCGACTTCGCGATGCGCCCCGACCTCGCCACCCTGCGCCGGGTGCCCTGGCACCCCGGCACCGCGTTCGTCCACGCCGACCTCGCCTGGGAGGACGGCTCCCCGGTGACCGCCGCGCCCCGCCAGATCCTGCGCCGCCAGCTCGACCGCCTCGCCGCGCGCGGACTGACCGCCCAGGTCGGCACCGAGCTGGAGTTCATCGTCTTCAAGGACACCTACGAACAGGCCTGGGACGCGAACTACCGGGGTCTCACCCCGGCCAACCAGTACAACATCGACTACTCCGTCCTCGGCACCGGCCGTGTCGAGCCCCTGCTGCGCCGCCTCCGCAACGAGATGGCCGGCGCCGGCCTGACACCCGAGTCCGCCAAGGGCGAGTGCAACCCCGGCCAGCACGAGATCGCCTTCCGCTACGACGAGGCCCTGGTCACCTGCGACCAGCACGCCCTGTACAAGACGGGCGCCAAGGAGATCGCCGCCCAGGAGGGCCTCTCCCTCACCTTCATGGCCAAGTACGACGAGCGCGAGGGCAACTCCTGCCACATCCACCTCTCGCTCACCCACGCCGACGGGACCAGCGCCATGCCCGGCCCGGACGGCGGCATGTCCCCGCTGATGCGGCACTTCCTGGCCGGACAACTGGCCGCCCTGCGCGACTTCTCCCTCCTCTACGCCCCCCACATCAACTCCTACAAGCGGTTCCGGCCCGGCTCCTTCGCGCCCACCGCCGTCGCCTGGGGCCACGACAACCGCACCTGCGCCCTGCGCGTGGTCGGCCACGGCCGCTCCCTGCGCTTCGAGAACCGCCTCCCCGGCGGCGACGTCAACCCCTACCTCGCGGTCGCCGGCATGATCGCCGCCGGACTCCACGGCGTCGAGCGGGAACTCGAACTCCCCGACCCCTGCACGGGCAACGCCTACACCACCGGCTACGACCACGTCCCCGCCACCCTGCGCGAGGCCGCCGCGCTCTGGACGGACAGCCCCCTCGCCCGGACCGCCTTCGGGGACGACGTGGTCGACCACTACCGCACCATGGCCCGGGTCGAACTCGACGCCTTCGACACCGCGGTCACCGACTGGGAGCTGCGCCGCTCCTTCGAACGCATGTGAGGCCCCGTTGTCCGACACGCCCGAGCTGCGGGTGCTGAACCCCGCCACCGAGGAGACCGTCGCCACCATCCCCGCCGCATCGGCCGCCGACGTCGACACCGCCGTCGTCCGCGCCGCCCGCGCGCAGGAACGCTGGGCCGCCCTCGCGCCCGGCGACCGCGCCCGGCTGCTGCGCCGCTTCGCCACCGCCGTCGACGACCACCTGGAGGAACTGGCCCGCCTGGAGGTCCGCGAGGCCGGCCACACCCTCGGCAACGCCCGCTGGGAGGCGGGCAACGTCCGCGACCTGCTCGACTACGCGGCCGGCGGCGTGGAACGGCTCACCGGGCGGCAGATCCCGGTCGCCGGCGGCCTCGACGTCACCCTCCACGAGCCGTACGGCGTCGTCGGCGTCATCGCCCCCTGGAACTTCCCGATGCCCGTCGCCGCCTGGGGCACCGCCCCCGCCCTCGCGGCCGGCAACGCGGTGCTCCTCAAGCCCGCCGAGACCACCCCGCTCACCGCCCTCCGCCTCGCCGAACTGGCCCTGGCGGCCGGACTGCCCGAGCACCTCTTCCAGGTCCTGCCCGGTCACGGCACCACCACCGGCCGCGCCCTGACCGACCACCCCGGCGTCGCCAAGATCGTGTTCACCGGGTCGGTGCGCACCGGCCGCGAGGTGGCGGAGCGCTGCGCCCGCCTGCTGAAGCCCGTCACCCTGGAACTCGGCGGCAAGAGCCCCAACATCGTCTTCGCCGACGCCGACCTCACGGCCGCCCTCGACCCGTTCTCCTTCCTCGACAACGCCGGCCAGGACTGCTGCGCCCGCACCCGCGTCCTCGTCCAGGAGACGGTGTACGAGCAGGCCCGCGAACTGCTCGCCGAGGCGCTCTCCACCGTCGTGGTCGGCGACCCGGCCGACGAGAGGACGCAGATGGGCCCGCTGATCTCGGCCGCCCAGCGGGACCGCGTCCGCTCCTACGTCCCCGAGGACGCCGAGGCCCTGCGCGGCAGCGCGCCGGACGGCCCCGGCTTCTGGTTCCCGCCCACCGTCCTCACCGGGGAACGCCCCGACAGCCGGGCCGCCCAGGAGGAGATCTTCGGTCCCGTCGCCGTCCTCCTGCCCTTCACCGGCGAACAGGACGCGATCCGGCTCGCCGACAGCTCCCCCTACGGCCTCTCCGGGTCCGTCTGGACCCGCGACCTGGGCCGCGCCCTGCGCGTCTCGGGGGCGCTGCGCGCGGGCAACCTGTCCGTCAACTCCCACTCCAGCGTCCGCTACTGGACGCCGTTCGGCGGCTACAAGCAGTCCGGCATCGGACGCGAACTGGGCCCGGACGCCCTGACCGCCTTCACCCAGACCAAGAACGTCTTCCTCAGCACGGAGGCCTGAACCGACCATGACCACCACGCCCGGGGACATCGAGAACACCACGGACACCGCGGACACCGCGGACACCGAACGCGCCGTCTGCCGCCGCCTGGTGGGCCGTACCGCCGTCGTCACCGGAGCCGGCAGCGGCATCGGCCTCGCGAGCGCGCGCCGGCTCGCCGCCGAGGGCGCCCACGTGGTCTGCGGTGACGTCGACGAGACCCGCGGCAAGGCCGCGGCCGAGGAGACGGGCGGCCTCTTCGTCCAGGTCGACGTCACCGACCCGGAGCAGGTCGAGGCGCTGTTCCGGACGGCGTACGAGACGTACGGCAGCGTCGACGTCGCCTTCAACAACGCGGGCATCTCGCCGCCCGACGACGACTCCATCCTGGAGACCGGCCTGGAGGCGTGGCGGCGCGTCCAGGAGGTGAACCTGACCTCCGTCTACCTGTGCTGCAAGGCCGCCCTGCCCCACATGCGGCGCCAGGGCAAGGGTTCCATCATCAACACGGCGTCCTTCGTGGCCCGGATGGGCGCGGCCACCTCGCAGATCTCGTACACCGCGTCCAAGGGCGGGGTCCTCGCCATGTCCCGGGAACTGGGTGTGCAGTTCGCCCGGGAGGGGATCAGGGTCAACGCCCTGTGCCCCGGCCCCGTCGACACCCCGCTGCTGCGGGAGCTGTTCGCCGAGGACCCGGAGCGGGCCGCGCGCCGGCTCGTGCACATCCCCGCCGGCCGGTTCGCCCGCGCCGAGGAGATCGCCGCCGCCGTGGCCTTCCTGGCCAGCGACGACTCCTCCTTCGTCAACGCCACCGACTTCCTGGTGGACGGCGGCATCTCGGGGGCGTACGTCACCCCGCTGTAGGTCTCACAGGAAGGTGTGCCCCTCGCCACGGTACGTCGGCACGGTCGCGGTCACGGTGTCGCCCGCCACCAGGTGCAGCCGGTCGAAGCGCTCGCACAGCTCACCGGCCTTGGCGTGCCGGAACCACACCTTGTCGCCGATCAGCAGGTCGTCGGCGGCGGGGCCGAGCAGGGGCGTCTGCACCTCGCCGGCGCCCTCCTGGGGGTCGTAGCGCAGTCCCTCGGGCAGGTACGGCACCGGCGACCGGTCCGCGCCGGCCGCGCCGGACGCCGGGTAGCCGCCGCCGAGCACGGTCACCACGCCCACCCCGGGCCGCCGCACGACGGGCTGGGCGAACAGGGCGGCCGGCCGGCCCCGGAACGACGTGTAGTTGTCGAACAGCCGCGGTACGTACAACCCCGACCCGGCGGCTATCTCCGTCACCGCCTCCTCGGCCGCCGTGTGCTGCACGCTGCCGGTGCCGCCGCCGTTGACGAACTCCAGGTCCGGGACGACGGCCCGGACGGCCGCCACCGCCGCGGCCCGCCGCCCGGCCAGCTCCCGCCGCGCGGCGGCCTGCATCAGCCGCACCGCCCGCGACCGCAGCGGACGCCCCGCCACCGCGTCCCCGACACCGGCCACATGGCCCTCGTACGCCATGATCCCGACCACCCGGAACCCGGGCCGCCGGGCCACGGCGCGGGCCAGGTCGGCGAGGTCGGCGGGGGAATGCAGCGGGGAGCGGCGGGCGCCGACCCGTATCCGTCCGCCGAGCAGCTTCAGGGAGGTGTCCAACTCCAGGCAGACCCGGACCACTTCGGCGCCCCCGGCGCGGGCGGCGTCGATGAGGTCCAGTTGCGCGGGGTCGTCGACGAGCACGGTCACGGCGGCGGCGAGCTTGGGGTCGGCGGCCAGTTCGGCGTAGCCGGCGCGGTCGGCCGACGGGTAGGCGAGAAGCACGTCGGTGAAACCGGAGCGGGCCAGCCACAGCGACTCGGCCAGCGTGTAGGACATGACGCCCGCGAAACCCTCCCGGGCCAGGACGCGTTCGAGCAGCGCGCGGCAGCGCACGGACTTGCTGGCGACCCGGACCGGTTTGCCGCCGGCCCGGCGCACCAGGTCGTCCGCGTTGGCGTCGAACGCCTCCAGGTCCACGATCGCCAGCGGGGCGTCGAACGGGGCGGTGGCCCGGTCGTAGCGGGCCCGGTCGGCGGGGCGGGGGGACAGCGGGGCAGCGGTCATGAGGGCAGCCTGCCAGACACGATTACCGCAGGGTAGGGGGACGATCCGGGCCAATGCCGCGGGCGCGCGGACTGGTTCCCCGCGGTAGGGGGTCACGCCGTAGAGTGACGCGCACGCACGTCGGAGGCGTCCGGGCCACGGCCCGGTGTCCGGTGCCGGGATGGCGGTCCGGTCGTGCGGGTAGGTGCCCGGGGCGGGCGTGTCCGCGCCGGGCCGGGCAGCAGGAGACGGCCCGCCGACGAGGACGGCGCGGGCACGAGGAAACGGGGGGTGCATGAGCACGGAAGCGCGACCTGCCTCCGTTCCCCCGCGCCCGCCCCGCCCGGCGTCCCCCTCGGCTCCCGCGCCGGCCGCCGGCGTGGTCCCGCCGCCGGGGGGCTCGCCCCGCCCCGGCGCCCCGGTGACCCCGGCCCGCTCGGGAGCCGTGCCGCCGCCCGAGCCTCCGTCCGCTCCGCCGTCCCGGCCGGCCGGTGCTCCCCGCGCGTCCGCGCCCGAGGGGCCCGGGGCCGCCATGCCGGCCGGGCGCGCACCGCACGGGAACGGCGGGACGCCCGAGGCGGCCGGCGCCCGGGAGGACCGCCCGGTGCCCTCCCGCCCGGTGGTGCCCCCGCCGCCCCCGTCGTCCGCCCGCTTCCCCGACACCCCGCCGTCCGTGGGGCGCGGCGCGCGTCCTGCGGGTGACGGGACCCGGCCTGCCGGTGCCGGGCCGGCGGGTCCTCGTGCCGGTTCCGGTGCTGCGGGCCCCCGCCCCGGTGCTGCGGGGACCGATCCGCGTTCCGCGGGGACCGATCCGCGTTCCGCCCCTCCCCGCCCGGCCCAGCCGCCGTCCGCGGCCCCCCGCGCGCCCGAGCGCCCGGCCCCCGCCGCCGAGCGCCCCTCGGAGACCACGGCGCGGCTGCGCCGCCCCGTGCCACCTGCCCCGGGAGCCGTACCCGGCCCGTCCCGCCCCGGCGCCCCGGCCGAGTCCGCCGCCGAGTCGACCCGCCGGCTGCGCCGCGTACCGCCGGAGCCCGTGCCCTCCCGGCCCCTGCCGCCCCAGGCGCCGCTGTGGGGTGCCGGGCAGCGTCCGTACGTGACGTTCGCGGACCCCGAGGGGTACGACGACGAGCGGGCCCGGCCGCGACCGCTCGGCCGGCGCACGCGCTCCCAGGCCGTCGCCGCCGCCGTCTGCCTCGTACTGGGCGCCGGCCTGCTCACCGGTGCCGTCACCGGCAGCTGGCTCGCCGACGACCCCGGGGACGACGGCCGGCCCGGCACCTTCGCCGCCGCCGGCGAGCTGTGGCACAGCGCGCCCGTGGACGACCTGTTCCCGCCCACCGTCGACGGGCGGGGCGCCGGCCCCGGCGGCGCCGACCGCACCTGGACCCGGATCGCCGTCGCCCCCGACAGCGGCTGCGCGCACGCCTTCGACCCGCTGCTGCGCGAGGCCCTCGCCCCGGCCGGCTGCGCCCGCCTGCTCCGCGCCACCTACACCGACGCCACCCGCAGCCATGTCACCACCGTCGGCCTGCTCTTCACCAAGGCCGACGCCGCCGCCATGACCGCGCTGGCCGACCGGTTCGCCCGGCAGGACCTCGGCGTCCGCACCGACCTGATGCCGCTGCCCTACGCAGCGGAGCACACCCTCGCCGCCGGCTTCGGCGCTCACCAGCGGGCCTCCTGGACCGTCTCCGTCCTCACCGACGCCCCGGTCGTCGTCTACGCCGTCTCCGGCTGGGCGGACGGCCGGGAGGTCGGCGACCCGCAGCCCGCGGCGGCGGCCATGCGGGCCGACGCCACCACGGACGTGGCCCAGGCGGGCCTCGGCCACGAGGCGCAGGGCCTCGCCGACCGCGTCGAACGCCGCCTGCGCAAGAACGCCGAACCGGCCACGGAGCAGCCCTCGTGAACGCCTTCCCGCGCCGCCGGACCACCGCCCTCGGCGTGCTCCTCGCCGCCTCCCTCGCCCTCGTCCCCTCCACCGCCGCGCACGCCGACGGCATACGGGCCAAGCAGTGGGCCCTCGACGCCCTCGGCCTGGAGCAGGTGTGGCGGACCACCAAGGGCGCGGGTGTCACCGTCGCCGTCCTGGACACCGGTGTCGAGGCCGACCACCCGGACCTCGCGGGCAACGTCCTGCCCGGCAAGGACCTCGTCGGCTTCGGTGCCGGGGAGGGCGACGCGTACTGGGCACGGCACGGCACCGCCATGGCCGGGATCATCGCCGGCCACGGACACGGCGCCGGCCACGCGGAGGGCGTCATGGGCGTCGCCCCCGAGGCCGAGGTGCTGCCCGTCCGCGTCATCCTGGAGGACGGCGACCCGGCCCGCACCGAGGCCCGCAAGACCCGCGGCGGCGCCCTCGCCGAGGGCATCCGCTGGGCCGCCGACCACGGCGCCGACGTCATCAACCTCTCCCTCGGCGACGACTCCTCCTCCGCCCACCCGGAGCCCGCCGAGGACGAGGCCATCCAGTACGCCCTGAGGAAGAACGTGGTCGTCGTCGCCTCGGCCGGCAACGGGGGTGAGAAGGGTGACCACATCTCCTACCCGGCCGCCTACCCGGGCGTGATCGCCGCGACCGCCGTCGACCGCTACGGCACCCGTGCCTCCTTCTCCACCCGCCGCTGGTACGCCACGGTCAGCGCCCCCGGCGTCGACGTGATCATCGCGGACCCCGACCACCGCTACTACGAGGGCTGGGGCACCAGCGCCGCCGCCGCCTTCGTCTCCGGTTCCGTCGCCCTGCTCCGCGCCGCCCGCCCCGGGCTGACCCCGGCCCAGGTCAAGCGCCTCCTGGAGGACACCGCCGACAACGCCCCGGCCGACGGGCGCGACGACTCCCGCGGCTACGGCTTCATCGACCCCGCCGCCGCGATCGAGGCGGCCGGCCGGCTGCGGACGGAGAGCCCGAAGCCGGCGGCGTACGGGCAGGAGTACTTCGGTCCCGGACCCGACGACGAGCGCTCCGGCGGGGGGACCTCCGCCTGGGTGGCCCCGCTGGCGGGCGGCGCCGGCGGCGTGCTGCTGGTCGCCGCGGTGGTGCTGTGGCGGGGCCGCCGCACCCGCTACGACGACTTCTGAGCGGCGGACGACGAGGCCCCGGTCCCGGTGCCCGTGCCCGTTCCGGTGTCCGTACCGGTCCCGGTGAACACGGACACCGCCGCCTTCGCCGCCGCCTCCACCAGCGAGATGCCGTCCGCCTGACCGGCGTTGCCCTGCGACAGGGCCGCCACCAGGTACGCGTGCCCGTCGACCGTCACCCGCCCGATGCTGTTGATCACCCACAGCCCGGTGCTGCTCCGCGGCAGCCACCCGTTCTTCAGCGCGGCCGGCGAACCGGCCGCCGAGACCCCCCAGTCCTGACCGTCCGCTATGTGCTCCATCAGCCCCTGGAGATACGTCCGCGACGCCACCGTCAGCTCCGAGCCGTCCTCCTCGAACACCTGCCGGAGCAGGGCCAGTTGATCGGCCGCCGTGGTCTCGGTCAGCCCCCACAGGTCGCCGTCCCCGCCCTCGGTGGCCGTGAGCCCGAACCGCGCGTTGGCGGCGTCCAGCCCGCCGGCCCGCCCGATCGTCCGCCACAGCGCCGTCGCGGAGGCGTTGTCGCTGTTCTCGATCATGGCGGTGGCGTACGTCCGTTCCGCCGCCGTCAGCGACCGCCCCTCGTCCTGCGCCCGGAGCAGCAGCGCCGCCAGGATGTCGACCTTGACGATGCTCGCGGTGGCGAAGGCGCCGTCGCCGTACCCGGCGCTCTCCCCGGTCTCCGGGTCGAGCACCGCCACCGACAGGTCCGCGCCGTCCTTCCTGGCCGCGACCGCCGCCATGGCCTCGGAGAGCAGCGCGTCATGGTCCGCGGCCGGTTCCGCCGAAGGCTCCGCCGAGGGCCGCGGCACTGTCTCCCCCTCCGTGGTGAGCGGGGCCACGGCGACGGCCGTGCCCGCCCGCTCGTTCAGGTACACGGTCCCCGCCGCCGTACCACCGCCGACGACGGCACAGGCGAGGACGGCGTACAGCAACCGGGATCTCAAGGACACCATGCCGCGATGCTCGCCGCGGCTCCTGAGCGCCCCGTATGACAGCCGTTAAATGTCGGTCAGGGAACGCTGAGAACTCCCTGAGGGCTGTGACGGCGGTGTTACCCGGGCGGCGAGCCGCTCGCGCGGACACGCGAGCACCACCCCCGCGGGCGCCGGCACCAGGGGCAGCGGCACGAGCGCCACCGCGACCGGGGTGACGCGGACGACGACGCCGGCGACCCACACGTTGTCGTCGGTGGCGGCCGGCATGAGCAGTCCCGCTCCGTGCGCCGCGTACGTCCCGAGCCGCTCGGAGGCCAGGAACGCGACGGTGACCACGGCCGTGCCTAGCGGACAGATCCCGGTGGTGCGCGCCCGCGCCGCTCGGGTCAGCGCCCACGAGCGGCGCATCGCGGTCCTCGCCGGCCAGGAGACCGGAACCGGACACGGGCCACGGACGCCGGCCGCTGACGCGCGGCCCCTCGGCCACGACCGGACCGCCCGGATGATCGTCCATGGTCGTCCCGACGCCGGCACCCGCGCCTCCGGTTCCACCGCGCGGGGTCCGCGAGGAGCCGCAAGCGCCCTGGACTAGGGTCGGTGACCGTGGCGAACAAGAACATTCCCGACCCCGGCTACTCCGACGACGACGGCTCCGCCGACCCCCGGCTGAGCGCGGCGCTCGCCGCCTGGGCCGAGGACCGCACCGCCCTCGCGCCGGTCCTCGAAGCGCTCAGGGGCGCCCGGCTGCTCGTCCCGGTGGTGGCCGTCCTCGGCGAGGCCGAGGAGGACGAGAACGGGCTGCGCCGCGAGAAGACCAGCGACATGGCCGTACCGACCCTGAAGGCCGGCGAGCGGACCGCGCTGCCCGCCTTCACCTCCACCGACTCCCTCGCCCGCTGGGACCCGGCCGCCCGCCCCGTCGCCGTCCCCCTGCACCAGGCGCTCCGGGCCGCCGCGCACGAACGGGCGGACACCGTCGTCCTGGACCTGGCCGGCCCGGTGCCGTTCGAGCTGACCGGTCCCGCCCTGCTCGCCCTCGCCGAGGGCCGCACCAGCACCGACCCGCTCACCGACCCGGCCGTCCTGGACGCCGTACGCGCCGCCGTGGCCGCCGAGTCCGCCGTGCTCCGCGCCCACCTCGGGCCGGGGCAGGCCGACGGCACCCTCGCCCTGGTCCTCGACCCGGCCGCCGAGCCCGCCGAGGCCGCGCGGGCCGTCGCGGGGCGCCTGGCGGCCGACGAGACACTGCGGGCCCGCCTGGTGCGCGGCCTCGACCTGGCACTGCTGCCGGCCGGGGCGACGCCGCCGGGCGAGCCCTTGTACGTGCGCTGACGTGCCCTTGTACGCGCGCTGACGTGGACGAGAGATGGTGACGGGTCAGCGACGGGAGACGGTGACGGGTCAGCCGTAGACGGCGCCCGTGTACTTCTCGCCCGGCCCCTGGCCCGGGTCGTCCGGGACCAGGGACGCCTCGCGGAAGGCGAGCTGGAGCGACTTCAGGCCGTCGCGCAGCGGGGCGGCGTGGAAGGAGCTGATCTCCGTGGCGCTCGCGTCCAGCAGACCGGCCAGCGCGTGCACCAGCTTGCGGGCCTCGTCCAGGTCCTTGTGGGCGTCGCCGTCCTCCGTCAGCCCGAGCTTCACCGCCGCGGCGCTCATCAGGTTGACGGCGACGGTCACGATCACCTCGACCGCGGGGACCTCGGCGATGTCGCGGGTCATGGCGTCGAAGTCGGGTGACTCGGGGGACTGGGGAGGGGTCTCACTCATGCCGGACACGATAGGCGCAGCGCGGACCCGGCCCCCAGGCGGTCTCGGTTGGCACGTCCCGCGCCGGAGCTGCTAACCTTGTGTAACGACCGGTCGGACACGTGTGCCTCGCGGCACCGCGACCGACTGCAAGTGGAGGCCATCGAACTCCCACCTGACCGTCCCCCGGGGCGGCGGGTCACCGGTCAGGCGGTTCCGTCCTACGACGGTGACCAGCCCGAAAGCGCGCCCCGCGATCATCGCGACGGTGCTCCGGTAGCAGTTCGAGGAGCCCCGCCTGTGATCGTCCGGGGCATTTTTCATGCGTCGGCGCGGTTAGGTCTATCGAACACAGACGTAACGCGGCTGTCCGCCAGACGGTCGCGTGGTGCTACCGAGGAGGATCCATCAGCGCCGAGCCCCGCATCAACGACCGGATTCGCGTTCCCGAGGTGCGACTTGTCGGTCCCAGCGGCGAGCAGGTCGGGATTGTCCCGCTTGCCAAGGCCCTGGAGCTTGCGCAGGAGTACGACCTCGACCTCGTCGAGGTCGCGGCGAACGCCCGTCCGCCCGTGTGCAAGCTCATGGACTACGGGAAGTTCAAGTACGAGTCGGCCATGAAGGCCCGTGAGGCGCGCAAGAACCAGGCGCACACGGTCATCAAGGAGATGAAGCTCCGGCCGAAGATCGACCCGCACGACTATGACACCAAGAAGGGTCACGTCGTCCGGTTCCTCAAGCAGGGCGACAAGGTCAAGATCACGATCATGTTCCGTGGTCGCGAGCAGTCCCGGCCCGAGCTGGGCTACCGACTGCTGCAGCGGCTCGCGGAGGACGTGGCCGACCTCGGGTTCGTGGAGTCGAACCCGAAGCAGGACGGCCGCAACATGATCATGGTCCTCGGTCCGCACAAGAAGAAGACCGAGGCGATGGCCGAGGCTCGCCAGGCACAGGAAGCCCGCAAGGCGGAAGCGAAGGCCAACCCCGGCCGTTCGATGAACGCCGCGGACCCTGAGGCAGCCAACGCCGAAGCCCCGTCCGAGGCTCCGGCCGAGGCGTCCGCCGAGGCGTGATCCCGGGGGGCGCGAGCCCCCGAGGACATAACCGATACAAGAGCGACGCTCCACCGTGCCCGGTTCCCACGACCGGGCATCGGAGCGCCACCCACGAGGAGAGAACGGCGCTATGCCGAAGAACAAGTCGCACAGCGGTGCCAGCAAGCGCTTCAAGATCACCGGCTCCGGCAAGGTGCTCCGCGAGCGCGCCGGCAAGCGCCACCTGCTCGAGCACAAGTCGTCCCGTGTGACGCGTCGCCTCACCGGCAACGCCGAGATGGCCCCCGGCGACGCCGCGAAGATCAAGAAGCTTCTCGGCAAGTGACGCCCCGGCGCTCCCGCTGAGCGCCGTACGTCAGGACCGGGACCCATTCGACACCGGGCCGCGTGAGGATCACCGCGGCCCCGCTACAAGGAGTTAAACAAGTGGCACGCGTCAAGCGGGCAGTCAACGCCCACAAGAAGCGCCGGGCGATCCTCGAGCAGGCCTCCGGCTACCGCGGTCAGCGCTCGCGCCTGTACCGCAAGGCCAAGGAGCAGGTCACCCACTCGCTGGTCTACAACTACAACGACCGCAAGAAGCGCAAGGGCGACTTCCGTCAGCTGTGGATCCAGCGCATCAACGCCGCTGCCCGCGCCAACGGCATCACGTACAACCGCTTCATCCAGGGTCTGAAGGCCGCCAACGTCGAGGTGGACCGCAAGATCCTCGCGGAGCTGGCCGTCAACGACGCGGGTGCGTTCGCCGCGCTCGTCGAGGTGGCGCAGAAGGCGCTGCCGGCGGACGTCAACGCGCCCAAGGCCGCGTGACGCTGCGCCGGCTCTAGGCCGACGTGACTGTAGGGGCCCGCAGGCTTCGGTCTGCGGGTCCTGTGCTGTGTGATCTGCGGGGCCGTCGTGGCTGTTCGCGCGGTTCCCCGCGCCCCTAGGTATTCCTCCCGAAGGTAAGGTGCATGGCTGCCGCTCCTGAGCTCATCTCTCCTCGCTCTGCCCGTGTTCTCGCGGCGAGGCGGCTCGCCAAGCGCAACTTCCGGGGCAAGGAGCGGCTGTTCCTCGCTGAGGGGCCGCAGGCCGTGCGGGAGGCGGCGGGGTTCGGGGAGACCCTGGTCGAGCTGTTCGCCACCGTGGAGGCGGCCGAGCGGTACGCCGGCATCGTCGGTGAGGCCCGGTCCGCCGGCGCCCGGGTGCACCTCGCCGACGAGCAGGTGATCGCCGACATCTCCACCACCGTCACCCCGCAGGGCCTGGTCGGGGTCTGCCGGTTCGTGGACACCCCGTTCGACGACATCCTCGCCGCCCGGCCGAAACTGGTCGCCGTCCTCGCCCACGTCCGCGACCCCGGCAACGCCGGCACCGTGCTGCGCTGCGCCGACGCCGCCGGCGCCGAGGCCGTCGTCCTCACCGACGCCTCCGTCGACCTGTACAACCCCAAGGCCGTACGGGCCTCCGTGGGCTCCCTGTTCCATCTTCCGGTCGCCGTCGGCGTCCCCGTCGAACGGGCCGTCGCCGGGCTGCGCGAGACCGGCGTGCGGGTGCTCGCCGCCGACGGCGCGGGCGCCGACGACCTCGACGCCGAACTCGACGCCGGCACCATGGGCGGGCCCACCGCCTGGGTCTTCGGCAACGAGGCGTGGGGACTGCCGGAGGAGACGCGCGCCCTCACGGACGCCGTCGTACGGGTCCCGATCCACGGAAAGGCCGAGAGTCTGAACCTCGCCACCGCCGCGGCCGTATGTCTCTACGCGTCGGCGCGTGCACAGCGCGCCGTCGGAGGGTGCCGCACCGTCACCGAGAGCTAGTAGGGTGACCCACTCGGGACCCCGGCGTGGCGGAGAGGTGGGGTACGGGAATGGGTGTCGGCACGAGCAGTGCACCGGGAGCGCGTCCGACCGGGTGCCCGCCCGCGCCCCGGCCCGGTGAACCGGCCGCCCCGGACGTCCGCATCGACCCGGACGACCTGCCCGACGGCCTCGTCGTCGCCGACGAGCACGGCCGGGTGATCCGCTGCAACGCGGCCGCCGAGCGCATCACCGCCCGCCGCGCCGCCGAGGTGCTCGGCGAGACCCTGGAGAAGGCCCTCCCGCTGGAGGACCTCGAAGGCCGCCGCTGGTGGCAGCTGACCGACCCCTACGGCGGCCTCGCCATCCGCAACCGCCAGCCCGAGCGCAACCTGCTGCTGCCCGGCGGCCGGGAGGTCCTGGTCTCCGCGCGGTACGTACGGGAGCACCCCACCGGCCCGGTGAGCCGCGTCGTCGTCACCCTGCGCGACACCGAGGCCCGCCGCCGCACCGAGCGCAGCCACGCCGAGCTGATCGCCACCGTCGCCCATGAACTGCGCTCCCCGCTGACCTCGGTCAAAGGCTTCACGGCGACCCTGCTGGCCAAGTGGGAGCGGTTCACCGACGACCAGAAACGGCTGATGCTGGAGACCGTCGACGCCGACGCCGACCGCGTCACCCGGCTCATCGCCGAACTCCTCGACATCTCCCGCATCGACTCCGGCCGCCTGGAGCTGCGCCGCCAGCCCGTCGACATCGGCGCCGCCGTCGGCCGCCACATCCAGGCGTACGTCGCTGCGGGCCAGAGCGCCGACCGGTTCCTGCTCCGGCTCGCGCAGCCGCTGCCCGACCTGTGGGCCGACCCCGACAAGGTCGACCAGGTGCTCAGCAACCTCATCGAAAACGCCGTGCGCCACGGCGAGGGAACCGTCACCATCGACATCACACCCGCGCCGTCCCCCCGCGAAGGGGAGGACACCGGCACGTCGGTCACCGTGAGCGACGAGGGGCCCGGCATCCCGGAGGAGTCCATGAACCGCGTCTTCACCCGCTTCTGGCGGGGCAGCAAGCGCGGCGGCACCGGCCTCGGGCTCTACATCGTCAAGGGCATCGTGGAAGCCCACGGCGGCACCATCACCGTCGGCCGGGGACCCCGGGGCGGCGCCGAGTTCCGCTTCACCCTGCCCGTGAGCGCTCCGGCCTATCTCGCCTGAGCCGCCCGCGGGCGCCATCGCGTATCCCCGCCCCGTTAGACTCGGCCTTTGGCACCTTTGCGTCCCCGTTCAAGGGACGACACGGCCCCGGGCCGGGACGGGGACCTCCAGCCTGGGGGCACCTCCCAGCGGTAGCTGGGGGACAATCGGAAGCACGGGAAGAGATGTCGGCACCGAATAAGTCGTACGACCCTGTCGAGGTCGAGGCGTTGAAACCGGAAGAGATCGAGCGCATGCGGGACGAGGCGCTCGCCGCCTTCGCCGCAGCGAGCTCCCTCGACGCGCTCCAGGAGGCGAAGGTCGCCCACACCGGCGGCACCTCCCCGCTGGCGCTCGCCAACCGCGAGATCGGCGCCCTGCCCCCGCACGCCAAGGCCGCCGCCGGGAAGCTGGTCGGCCAGGCCCGCGGTGCCGTGAACAAGGGCCTCGCCGCCCGCCAGGCCGAACTGGAGGCGGAGCGCGACGCGCGGGTGCTGGTCGAGGAGGCGGTGGACGTCACCCTGCCGTACGACCGCGTACCGGCCGGCGCCCGCCACCCGCTCACCACCCTCTCGGAGCGCATCGAGGACATCTTCGTGGCCATGGGCTACGAGGTCGCCGAGGGCCCCGAGGCGGAGGCCGAGTGGTTCAACTTCGACGCGCTGAACATCGGCCCGGACCACCCGGCCCGCGGCGAGGCCGACACCTTCTTCGTGGCCGGCCCCGAGGGCGGCACCGAGTCCGGGGTCGTCCTGCGCACCCACACCTCGCCCGTGCAGATCCGCTCCCTGCTCGGCCGCGGCACGCCGGTCTACGTGATCTGCCCCGGCCGCGTCTACCGCACCGACGAGCTGGACGCCACGCACACCCCGGTCTTCCACCAGGTCGAACTGCTCGCCGTGGACGAGGGCCTGACCATGGCCGACCTCAAGGGCACCCTCGACCACATGGTGCAGTCGCTGTTCGGCGCGGAGATGAAGACCCGGCTGCGGCCGAACTTCTTCCCCTTCACCGAGCCGTCCGCCGAGATGGACATGGTCTGCTACGTCTGCAAGGGAGCCTCCGTCGGCAACCCCGACCGCCCCTGCCGCACCTGCTCCAGCGAGGGCTGGATCGAGCTGGGCGGCTGCGGCATGGTCAACCCCCGCGTGCTGACCGCCTGCGGCGTGGACCCGGAGAGGTACAGCGGCTTCGCCTTCGGCTTCGGCATCGAGCGCCTGGCGATGTTCCGCCACAACGTTGAAGACATGCGAGACATGGTCGAGGGTGACGTCCGGTTCACCCGGCCGTTCGGGATGGAGATCTGATGCGGGTCCCGCTTTCCTGGCTGCGGGAGTACGTCGACCTGCCGGCCACCGAGACCGGCCGTGACGTGCAGGCCAAGCTGATTTCGGTCGGCCTGGAGGTCGAGACCGTCGACCGCCTCGGCGTCGACCTCAAGGGCCCGCTGGTGGTCGGCCAGGTGCTGACCATCGAGGAGCT
Source organism: Streptomyces griseoviridis (assembly GCA_014649155.1). Taxonomy (GTDB): domain Bacteria; phylum Actinomycetota; class Actinomycetes; order Streptomycetales; family Streptomycetaceae; genus Streptomyces; species Streptomyces griseoviridis. The sequence continues at coordinate 93,584 of BMSM01000009.1, forward strand.
GGAGGGCTTCAAGAAGCCGATCCGCTTCTGCACCGTCGACGTCGGACAGGCCAACGGCACCGGCGAGCCCCAGGAGATCGTCTGCGGCGCCCGGAACTTCGCCGTCGGCGACAAGGTCGTCGTGGTCCTCCCCGGCGCCACCCTGCCCGGCGGCTTCTCGATCTCCGCCCGCAAGACCTACGGCAAGGTCTCGCACGGCATGATCTGCTCCAGCGACGAGCTGGGCATGGGGGACGACGGCACGCACGGCATCATCGTGCTGCCGCCCGAGACCGAGGTCGGCAAGGACGCCATCGAGCTGCTGGAACTGGTCGACGAGGTGCTCGACATCGCCGTCACCGCCAACCGCGGCGACTGCCTGTCCATCCGCGGCGTCGCCCGCGAGACCGCCATCGCCTACGGCCTGCCGCTGCGCGACCCGGCCCTCCTCGACGTGCCCGGACCGAACGCGTACGGCTACCCGGTGAAGATCGCCGACCCCACCGGCTGCGACCGCTTCACCGCCCGCACGGTGACCGGCCTCAGCCCCGAGGCGCGCTCCCCGATCTGGCTGCGGCGCCGGCTCCAGAAGGTCGGCGTCCGTCCGATCTCGCTCGCCGTCGACGTCACCAACTACGTGATGATGGAGCTGGGCCAGCCCCTGCACGCCTACGACCGCACCCTGGTCCAGGGCACCATCGGCGTGCGCCGCGCCGAGCCCGGCGAGAAGCTGAAGACCCTCGACGGCGTCGAGCGCACGCTGACCGCCGAGGACCTGGTCGTCACCGACGAGCGCGGGCCCATCGGGCTCGCCGGCGTCATGGGCGGCGCCGACACGGAGATCGCCGACCACGACGACCTCCAGAACGCCACCGGTGACGTGGTCATCGAGGCCGCCCACTTCGACGCCGTCTCCATCGCCCGCACCGCCCGCCGCCACAAGCTCTCCTCCGAGGCGTCCCGCCGCTTCGAGCGCGGCGTCGACCCGCAGGCCGCCGCCGCCGCCGCGCAGCGCACCGTCGACCTGCTGGTGCTGCTGGCCGGCGGCACCGCCGAGGCCGGCGTCACCGAGATCAGCGCGCCGCACGCGCCGCGCACCATCACGGTCGCCGCCGACCACCCGGACAAGGTCGCGGGCGTCACCTACGGCCGCGAGACCGTCGTACGCCGCCTCCAGGAGGTCGGCTGTGACGTGTACGGCCAGGACGAGCTGCTGGTCACCGTGCCGTCCTGGCGGCCCGACCTGACCGACCCGAACGACCTGGCCGAAGAGGTCATCCGCCTGGAGGGCTACGAGAACCTGCCCTCCACGCTGCCCAAGCCGCCCGCCGGGCGGGGCCTGACCCCCCGGCAGCGGCTGCACCGCCGGGCCGGCCGGGCGCTGGCGGGCGCCGGGTACGTCGAGGCGCTGAACTACCCCTTCCTCGGCGAGAAGGTCTTCGACCAGCTCGGCCTGGACGCCGACGACCCGGCCCGCCGCGTCGTGAAGCTGGTCAACCCGCTCAGCGACGAGGAGCCGGCGCTGCGCACCACGCTGCTGCCGGGCCTGCTCGGCGCGCTGCGCCGCAACGACGGCCGGGGCAGCCACGACCTCGCCCTGTTCGAGACCGGCCTGGTCTTCCTGCCCCGCGAGGACCGGCGGGCCGCCGTACGGCTCCCGGTGGACCGGCGCCCCAGCGACGAGGACCTCGCCGCGCTGAACGCCGCGCTGCCCGACCAGCCCCGGCACGTCGCCGTCGTCCTCGCGGGCGCCCGCGAGCAGGCCGGCTGGTGGGGCAAGGGCCGTCCGGCCGACTGGGCCGACGCCGTCGAGGCCGCCCGCACCGTCGCCCGCGAGGCCGGCGCCGAACTGACCGTCCGCAAGGGCCGGTACGGTCCCTGGCACCCGGGCCGCTGCGCCGAGCTGGCGGTCACCGCCGACGGCACCGAGCGGATCATCGGTCACGCCGGTGAGCTGCACCCCCGGGTGCTGAAGGCGCTCGGGCTGCCCGCCCGTACCTGCGCGATGGAGCTGGACCTCGACGTGCTGGAGCGCGCCGGGGACGACACCCCGCGGGCGCCCGGCATCTCCACCTTCCCGGTCGCCACGCAGGACGTCGCCCTCGTGGTCGACGCGGCGGTCCCGGCGGCCGAGGTCGAGGCGGCGCTGCGCGAGGGCGCGGGCGAACTGCTGGAGTCCCTCCGCCTGTTCGACGTGTACGACAACGCGGAGCAGCTCGGCGAGGGGCGCAAGTCACTGGCGTACGCGCTGCGGTTCCGGGCGGCGGACCGGACGCTGACGGTCGACGAAGCGTCCGCGGCCCGGGACGCGGCGGTCGCGCTCGCCGGTGAGCGGACGGGAGCCGTGCTGCGCGGGTGACCGCCGTGCGGACCCCGTAGCCGGCCACCCCGGCTCCATCACTCATATGGGTGACGATGCCGGATGATATGGCCCTTCTCGGTCATGCCGTCGACAGAATCGGACCGGTCCTTCGGGGCCGGTCCGCGCTGTCTGGGCCTGACTGGGGGGCCACGGCATGATCCGTATCAAGGCTGGGCTGCCCCGCGGGGTGCGCGCGCTGGGGCTGCCCACCGCCTGGGGCGCCAGTGCCCTCACGTACAAACTGACCTGCCCGCTGGCCCAGCAGGACGGGCTGGGTCAGCGGATGGTCTCCGGTGCCGTCTTCTTCGCCGTCGGCACCGGCATCGTCCTGCACGTCCGGCGGTCCCTGCTGCGGGAGCTGCGGCAGGCCCGGCGGATCGCGTGCGTCGCGCAGAGCGCCCTGCTGCCCCCGCTGCCGCCGCGCGTCGACGGACTGAGCGTCGCCGCCGCCCGGCTCTCCGCCGATCCCGGTGCCACCATCGGCGGCGACGTGTACGAGGCGGTCGGCACCGAGCACGGGGTCCGGGTGCTGATGGGCGACGCCCGGGGCCACGGACTCGCCGCCGTCGGGACCGCGGCCGCCGTCCTCAACAGCTTCCGCGAGGCGGTGCACGACGGGAAGGACCTCGCGGAGGTGCTGCGCCGCCTGGAGCGCGCCCTCGCCCGGCAGGTGCGCGCCCGGACCCGCGACGCCACGGCGGACGAGGAGTTCGTCACCGTACTGCTGCTGGAGATCCGCGCGGACGGCGAGATCAGGGCGGTGAACTGCGGCCACCCCTGGCCGTATCTGATCACCGGCGCCGAGGCCGAGCCCCTGGCGCGGTCCGAGCCGCTGCCCCCGCTCGGTCTCTTCCCGCTCCCCGACGATCTGCCGGTCGAGCGGCACGGGCGGCTGCTGCCCGGCCAGGCGCTGCTGCTGCACACCGACGGCGCCGAGGACGCCCGGGACGCCCGCGGGAATTTCTTCCCGCTGCGGGAGGCGCTCGCCGACGCCGCGCGCGAAGATCCGCTGTGCCCGCGGCGGGTCCTGCGGCGCGTCCTCACCGCGCTCCTCCATCACAGCGACGGCTTCCCGGCCGACGACGTCGCCCTGCTGATGCTGCACCACGACGGCGCCCGCACCGGGCCGGACACCGTCGCCCTGGCCCAGGGCGCCGACTCGCTCCCGTGAGCCGGCTGAGCCGTCCGCCCCGCCACGGAGCGTCGGGCAGACGGTGGGGCGGACGGCGCGGCACCGGGCCGCCGCACTGTACGAGGGGGAGCCCGGCGACCCGACCGGCCTCCATGAGGAGGCACCTCAGTCAAGCGAATCGACACGCTACGCGACAGCGCGCACACGCTACGGATACGCGTACTCCGTTCACACCCCGTGTGAAGACACACCCACTACTCTCTACGGCACCGAGCCACCGGGAGGCAGCCCGTGCAGCCCAACACCCTGCTCGACGCGATCCTTGACGAGGCGGGCATCTCGCACGCCGGGCTGGCCGCCCACGTCAACCAGGCCGGCCGGAGCCGCGGCCTCGCGCTCCGCTACGAACACACCGCCGTCGCGCGATGGCTCAAGGGGCAGCGTCCGCGCGGCCAGGTGCCCGACCTGATCTGCGAGGTGCTCGCGGTCCGGCTGCGCCGGCCCGTCACCCTCGACGACATCGGCCTCGGCGTGCCCGGCGAGCCGGCCACCGCGCACACCGGCTCCCTCTCCGGGTTCGTCGAGCGGGCCACCGCCCTGTGGCGCTCGGACCAGCAGCAGCGCGCACACCTCCTGGGCGCCCCCGCGCTCACCGGCACCCCCGCCGTGATGCCGGTGTGGGAGTGGGAGAACCCGCCCGAGGACGTGGACGTCTCCCGCGGCGGCCGGCACCCGGTCACCCCGGCCGACCTGGAGATGCTGCGCAGCGCCCGCGCCCACTACGAGCAGCTGTACCGCAAGGCCGGCGGCGTGGCGACCCGCGCCCGGATCGTCGGCTTCCTCAACGCCGAGGCCGCCCCGCTGCTGCGCGGCAGCTACACCGACGCCACCGGCCGCCAACTGCACCGCGCCACCGGCGGCCTGGTCGCGGTCGCCGGGATCTGCGCCTACGACTCCGACGCGCACGGCCTGGCCCAGCGCTACTTCCACCAGGCGCTCCGGCTCGCCAAGGCCAGCGGCGACCGGGGCCTGGGCGCGTACATCATCGCCCTCCTCGTCAACCAGGCGCTCCACCTGCGCGAGTACCGCCAGGCCGTGGCCTTCGCCGAGGCCGCGCTGCGCGCCGCCGGCCGGCACATCACCCCGGCCCTCGCCTCCGACCTGTACGCGATGCAGGCGAAGGCCTACGCCCATCTCGGCGACGGCACCAGCGCCCTGTCCTGCATCCGCCGCGCCGAGCGGGCCGCCGACCGCATCCGGCGCGGCCACGAACCCGACGAGACGGGCTATGTGCAGCCGGGGCTGGTCAACGTGCAGGTGGCCGAGGCGCTCCTCAGCCTCGGTGAGGTGGCCGCCGCCGCCGAGCACGCCGCCGCGGCCGTCGACACCCCCGCGCACGACCGCGGCCGGGTGCACCGGCTGGCCATGCTCAGCACCATCGAACTGCGGCAGGGCCACGCGGACAAGGCCGTGGTGACGGCGGTGCAGATGACCGAACAGGCCCGGGGCATGGAGTCCCAGCGGCTGCGGGACAGGCTCCGCGCGGTGCGCGAGCACCTCGTCCGCAGCGGCTGCGCGGGCACCGCCGAGGCGGCCGAACTGATCGACGGAGCGCTGCGCGTGCCCCTGTGATCCTTCCGCGTACCGCCGCGTACTGCTGCGCACCGTCGCGTACTGCTGTGACCCCTGTGCCCCGTCCACGTCCCTGGTGCCCCTGGTGCGTCCCCGGGCGGTGCCCAGCGCCCGCCGCCGCCCCGCGCGCGGCCCGCCGTGCGCCTGCTGCCGGACAGAGACGGCTGCGATATTGCCACCTACTCAACGAAAGGTGGCATAACCGTGCAGTGGTCGAAACAGTACGAACAGATGGTGTACTCAAATCGCTGGTTCAGCGTCAACCTGGCGGACGTCGAACTCCCGGACGGCCGGCACCTGGACCACTTCCTCATACGGATGCGCCCGGTGGCCGTCGCCACGGTCGTCAACGAGGCCAACGAGGTGCTCCTGCTCTGGCGGCACCGCTTCATCACCGACAGCTGGGGCTGGGAACTCGCGGCCGGCGTCGTCGAGGACGGCGAGGACCTCACGGCGGCGGCGGCCCGGGAACTGGAGGAGGAGACCGGCTGGCGGCCGGGAGCCCTGCGGCACCTGATGAGCGTGGAGCCGTCCAACGGCCTCACCGACGCCCGGCACCACGTCTACTGGGCCGAGGAGGGTGAGTACGTCGGACACCCGGTGGACGACTTCGAGTCCGACCGCCGGGAGTGGGTGCCGCTCAAGCTGGTCCCCGACATGGTCGCGCGCGGGGAGGTGCCGGCCGCCAACATGGCGGCCGCGTTACTCCTGCTGCACCACCTCAGGCTCGGGCAGGACGACCGGCCCTGACCCCCCCTGTGGCATCCGGCCCCAGCCCGCTCAGCGGCCGAACGCCTGCCAGACCGCGACGACGAGCGCGCCCACGGCCGTGATCGCGGCGATCGAGGGCAGTGGCCAGCGGGCGTGTTCCAGGGAGGTGAGCCGGGCGCCGAGGTCGTCCACCGTCTTGGCGGCCTCCTCGGTGCGATGGTTGAGCAGCGTCAGTCCGCCCTCGACGCGGGCGTAGGCGACGTCGAGCCGGCGCCGCAGGTCGGCCAGTTCACCGTTCACGACGGGCTGCTCGGAATCGGCGGTCACGAGTCCGCTCCTTTCCGTGCTCGTAGGGACGCGCACCTCATCCGTTTGCATGCGCATGACGAGTCAACCCGTCTGGTGGACGGGAGGGGAGCGTGTGCGCGGGGCATATGCGAGCCCGCCCCGCACACGCCGTGTGAACACCGCGGACCCGGCACCCGCGTCAGGTGCCGGGTCCGTGCACGGACGGCCCCGCCGGGGCCCCGGGGCCGCGCCCCGGCCGGTGGCCCCGCCGTACGCCCGGATCAGGCGTAGCTGTAGAAGCCCGAGCCGCTCTTGCGGCCCAGGCGGCCGGCGTCGACCATGCGCTGGAGCAGCGGGGGAGCGGCGTAGAGGGGTTCCTTGTACTCCTCGTACATCGAGAAGGCGACCGAGGCGACCGTGTCCAGGCCGATCAGGTCGGCCAGCTTCAGCGGGCCCATCGGATGGGCGCAGCCCAGCTCCATGCCGTTGTCGATGTCCTCGCGGCTGGCGATGCCCGACTCGAACATCCGGATCGCGGAGAGCAGGTACGGGATCAGCAGCGCGTTGACCACGAACCCCGAGCGGTCCTGGGCCCGGATCGAGTGCTTGCCCAGCACCTTCTCGGTGAAGAGCTGGGCCCGGCTGAGCGTCCCCTCGGAGGTGGTCAGCGCCGGGATCAGCTCGACCAGCTGCTGCACCGGGGCGGGGTTGAAGAAGTGGATGCCGATGACATGGTCGGGCCGCGAGGTGGCGACCGCGAGCCGGACCAGCGGGATCGAGGAGGTGTTGGAGGCGAGGATCGCGTCCGGGCGGGTGACGACCTGGTCGAGGACCTGGAAGATCTCCGTCTTGACCTGTTCGTTCTCCACCACGGCCTCGATCACCAGGTCCCGGTCGGCGAACTCGCCGAGGTCGGTGGTGAACCCGAGCCGCGCCTGCGTGGCCGCCCGCTCGTCCTCGGTGATCTTCCCGCGCTCGGCGGCCTTGGCCAGCGAGTTGAACAGCCGGGTACGCCCTATCTCCAGGGCCTCCCCGGTGGTCTCGGCGACCATCACCTCCAGACCGGCGCGGGCGCACACCTCGGCGATGCCCGCACCCATCTGACCGCAGCCGACCACGCCGACGCGCGCGATATCTCCCGAGAAGACGGTCACATCGTCCCTTTCGCTGTCCTACGGCACCGGCAGCCCGCCGGGGGTCCGGCGTCTGCTCCGATCGTGCACGTTACCCTCGCCGTGCCGTCGATCGGTCCGCCGGGTCGGGCATGCTGTGCCCCTGGGACGATCCGTGACCGAGCGGATCCGGAGCGTTTTGGGGTCATTTATGAGTCTTCCCATGCGCCGGCTGTCACGCCGTGCGTTCGCGGTGGCCGCCGTGTCCGCCCTCACCATGGCGCCGCGGGCCTCCTCGGCACCGGGACGGCGCGACGCCGGGACGAGGGGCGCGGGCGCCGACGGCAAGAACGCCGACACGACCGAGATGCGGGGCATGTGGCTGGCCACCGTCGCCAACCGGGACTGGCCGTCCCGGCCGGGGCTGTCCGCCGCCGACCAGCGGGGGGACCTGCTCAGGTACCTGGACACGGCGGTGAAGTACCGCCTCAACACGGTCTTCTTCCAGGCCCGGCCCGCCGCCGACGCGCTGTGGCCCTCGCCGTACGAGCCGTGGTCGGAGTGCCTGACCGGTGTCCAGGGCCGCGATCCCGGCTGGGACCCGCTGGGCACGGCCGTGGCCGAGGCCCACGCCCGCGGACTGGAACTGCACGCCTGGTTCAACCCCTACCGGGTCGCCAACCACGACGACCCTTCCCGGCTCGCCGCCTCCCACCCCGCCCGCAGGCACCCCGACTGGGTGGTGAAGTACGGCGGCAAGCTCTACTACAACCCCGGGCTGCCCGAGGTGCGCGCCTTCGTGCAGGACGCGATGTTCGACGCGGTGCGCCGTTACGAGGTGGACGGCGTCCACTTCGACGACTACTTCTACCCGTACCCGGTGGCCGGGCAGAGCTTCGACGACGCGAGCGCCTACGACACCTTCGGGAGCGGCTTCGGCAGCCGGGCCGACTGGCGGCGGGACAACATCGACCGGCTGGTGCGGGAGACCGCGGACCGGGTGCGGCGGGTCCGGCCGGCCGCGCAGTTCGGGATCAGCCCGTTCGGGGTGTGGCGCAACGCCGGCACCGATCCGCGCGGCTCGCAGACCCGGGCGGGCGTCCAGACCTACGACGACCTGTACGCCGACACCCGCACGTGGGTCCGCGAGGGCTGGCTCGACTACATCGCGCCGCAGCTGTACTGGAACATCGGCCTGGACGCCGCCGACTACGCCGAACTGCTGCCCTGGTGGGCCGCGACGGCCCGGGACAGCCGCACCAAGCTGTACATCGGCGAGGCGCTGTACAAGGCCGGTGACACGGCGCAGCCGGCCGCCTGGCAGGAGCCGGGCGAGCTGTCCCGGCACCTGACGCTGGCCCAGGACCACCCCGAGGTGCGCGGGCACGTCTTCTTCGGCGCGCGGGACGTGGCCGCGAACCCCCTCGGCGCGATGGCGCGGGTGACCGCCGACCACTACCGGCAGCAGGTGCGGCCTCCGCGCTGAGCGGGCCTAGAGCTGGGTCTCCTTGTGCCGGATCTCGGTGTCCGGGCCGGGTGAGCACACGGCCTCGTGCCCGTCCTCGAAGCGGACGCGGTACGGGGGGCTGCCCGCCCGGCCCAGCACCTCGACGATCTCCGCCTTCCTGTCCTGCTGCCCGACCACCCGGCCGTGCTGGACAAGCTGGTCACCCACAGTCGCGTGCATGGGCGGGGCCTCCTCACCGTCGCGGGAGCAGCGGTCCGTGGTGTCGAGTCTACGGCGGTCAGGGGGGCGGAGCCTTTCCTCGCGCACCGGACGGCCCGTCAGCCCCGGGCGCGCTGGGTGACCGCGATGCACACCAGCACCGCGACGGCCGTGAGCGGCGCCGCCACCGGCAGGTGCTCGCCCAGCAGCAGAACCGACCAGACCAGGGTCAGCAGCGGCTGCGCCAGTTGCAACTGGCTGGCCTTGGGGATGCCGATGGCGGCCATGCCCCGGTACCAGACGACCAGACCGAGGAACTGCGAGCCCACCGCCACCCACAGCAGCCCGGCCACCCCGTGCGCGGTCAGGCGGACGGGCTCGACGGCCAGCGCCACCGCCGCGGCCGGCACGGTCAGCGGCAGGCAGAGCACCAGCGCCCAGCCGATCACGTGCCAGCCCGGCATGACCCGGGCCAGCCGGCCGCCCTCGGTGTACCCGGCCGCGCACACCAGCAGCGCCGCGAACAGACAGGCGTCGGCCGCCGTCAGCGCCCCGCCGCTCTGCTGCACGGTGAACGCGACCACCGCCGCGGCGCCCGCCAGCGCCGCGATCCAGAAGGTGCGCGAGGGGCGGGTGCCGACCCGCAGCGCGGACAGCAGGGCCGTGGTCAGCGGCAGCAGGCCGACCACGACGGCGGCGTGCGCGGTGGTGGAGGTCTCCAGGGCCAGTGTGGTGAGCAGCGGGAAGCCCAGGACCACGCCCGCGGCGACGACCGCGAGGCCGGACCAGTGCCGGCGCTCGGGCGGCGGTATCCGCATCGCCAGCAGACAGCTCCCCGCGATCACGGCCGCCAGCACGCTCCGCACGGCCACCAGCGACCAGGTGCCGAAGCCCTCCAGGCCCCAGGCGGTGGCGGGGAAGGTGAGGGAGAAGGCGACGACGCCGAGCGCGGCCTGGAGGGTGCCTGCGGACCGCTTTTCCGCGGGGACGTCGACCGCTATCGGTGCCGTACTGGTAGCGCTACTCTGTGCTCTCATGCATGAGCGTAGCAGCGTGGACGAGTTGGCGGACCTCCTGCGGCGGGAGCTGAACCGCTACTCACCCGGTGGAAAGCTGCCGTCGAGCCGGGCCCTGGTCGAACGGTTCCGGGTGAGTCCGGTGACCGTCTCCCGGGCGCTGGCCCGGCTCGCCGCCGAGGGCCTGGTGGTCACCCGGCCCGGCGCCGGGGCGTTCCGCGCCGCGCCGCACGCCCCCACCGCCCCGGCCGGGGACACCTCCTGGCAGGAGGTCGCGCTCAGCGCCGACGGCGCCACCGACCTCGTACCGCGCTCGGTCGACGCCTCGGGTGTGCTGGTGTCGCTGGCCGCGCCGCCGCCCGGGGTGACCGAGTTCAACGGCGGCTATCTGCATCCCTCCCTCCAGCCCGAGCGGGCCCTCGCCGCGGCCCTGGCACGGGCCGGCCGCCGCCCCGGCGCGTGGGGCCGGCCGCCGATGGAGGGGCTGCCGGAACTGCGCGAGTGGTTCGCGCGCGGCATCGGCGGACCCGGCGGCACCGTCACCGCCGCCGAGGTGCTGATCACCGCCGGCGGCCAGTCCGCGCTGACCACCGCGCTGCGCGCGCTCGCCCCGCCCGGCGCCCCGGTCCTCGTCGAGTCCCCGACCTACCCCGGCATGCTGGCCATCGCCCGCTCCTCGGGGCTGCGGCCCGTCCCGGTCCCGGTGGACGCCGACGGGGTGCGCCCCGCGCTGCTCGCCGACGCCTTCCGGGCCAGCGGCGCCCGGGTCCTGGTCTGCCAGCCGCTGTTCCAGAACCCGACCGGCGCGGTGCTCTCCACCGCCCGGCGCGCCGAGGTGCTGCGGATCGCGCGGGCGGCGGGCGCGTTCGTCGTCGAGGACGACTTCGTGCGGCGGCTGGTGCACGAGGACGCCGGGCCGCTGCCGCCGCCGCTGGCCGCCGACGACCCGGACGGCGTGGTCGTCCACGTCAGTTCCCTGACCAAGGCCACCTCGCCGAGCTTCCGGGTCGGCGCGCTGGCCGCCCGGGGGCCGGTGCTGAGCCGGCTGCGCGCGATCCAGGTGGTCGACAGCTTCTTCGTGCCCCGCCCCCTCCAGGAGACCGCGCTGGAACTCGTCGGCTCGCCCGCCTGGCCCCGCCATCTGCGGACGATCTCGGCCGAGTTGCGCACCCGCCGGGAGACGATGACCGCCGCGCTGCGCCTGCACCTGCCCGAGCTGGCCCTGCCGCACGTGCCGGCCGGCGGCTACCACCTGTGGCTGCGGCTGCCCGAGGACACCGGGGAGGCCGCGCTCAGCGCCGCCGCCCTGCGCGCGGGGGTCGCGGTCACCCCCGGCCGCCCCTACTTCAGCGCCGAGCCCCCGGCCGGGCATCTGCGGCTGAGCTTCGCCGCGGTCGCCGGGACCGGCGAGATCGGCGAGGGCGTACGACGCCTGCGGGCGGCGCGGGACGAGGTGGCCGGCCGCGCCGCCCCCTGAGCGGCGGGCCCGGCGGCGCGGAAAACGGCTCGACGGCCGCGCCCCCGTCCTGCGAGCCTCCCCGCATGACCGACACGCCCGCCCTCCCCGAGGGCTACGAGATCTCCGCCGACCCCGCCCGCCTGGACACCGGCCGGGTGCACCACTGGCTGTCCACCGACGCCTACTGGGCGGTCGGCCGTTCCCGCGAGAAGCAGGACCGGGCGATCGCCGGCTCGCTCAACTTCGGGGTGTACGCGGCGGTGCCGGGGGAGCAGGTCGCCTACGCCCGGGTGATCACCGACCGGGCGACCTTCGCGTACCTCTGCGATGTGTACGTCGACCGGTCGGTGCGCGGCAAGGGCATCGGGACGGCGCTGGTGGCGGCCGTCCGCGAGCACCTGCGCCCCTTCGGCCTGCGGCGCACCGTGCTCGCCACGGACGACGCGCACGGTGTCTACGCCCGGCTCGGGTTCGCGCCGCTGGAGCGCCCGGAGCAGTGGATGGCACTCACCTCCGGGGCGTGACGCCCCGCCTCCGGCTACCGCGCGTGACCACGGGTAACCCCTCTTGACCGGGTTGGTCCACGGCAGCACCATCGGCCCATGTCGCTTCGCGTCACGTTCGTCGCGGCCGCGCGCAGCGCACCCCTGCGCGCGGAACGGTTCGAGGACGACCGGCCGTTGGACCGGGACGGCTGGGGACAGGTCGAACGTGCCGCCCCCGGTCTGCTGCCGCTCGCGGCGGCGGAGCTGCGCTACTGCTCACCGGCCCCCCGCAGCCGTGCCACCGGAACCGGCCTCGGCTACGCCCCGCTCGTCCAACTCGCCCTGCGGGACTGCGACATGGGCCGCTGGCGCGGGCTGACCTTGGCCGAGGCGAGTGCGCGCGAGCCGGCCGCCGTGGCCGCCTGGCTGGCCGACCCGCTGGCCGCCCCGCACGGCGGGGAGCCGCTGTACGGCTTCATCGGCCGGGTCGGCGGCTGGCTGGACACCCGGCCCGTGGAGGACGGCGGCGCGGTGGTCGCGGTGGCCGAGCCCTCGGTGATCCGGGCGGCCCTGGTGTACGCGCTGAACGCACCGCCCGCCGCGTACTGGCGGCTCGACGTGCGTCCCCTGTCGGCGGTCGGCGTGGTCGGCGGGGCGGGCCGGTGGCGTCTGCGCTTCGACGGCACGCCGGTTCAGCGCTCGATCCCGTAGGCGGACCCGGTCCCGGCCCCGCCCGCCTCCCGTACGTAGTCCGTGGCCAGCAGCAGGTCCTTGGCGGGGCCGCCCACCCGCCACACCGTCCGCCAGCGGTCCGCGCCCGCGACGGTGAACTCGCCCCGGTAGAGGTCGGCGGCGCACGGATGGTCGGCGACGCACCGGCCCGTGGCCAGATCGAGGCCGTGGAAGGGGCGGCCGTCGGCGAACCGCACGTCGGCCGTGCCCGGCGCCGCGCCCGGCAGGAAGCGCAGCGTCCGCTCGGCGGGCCGGGTCACGCCCCGCCAGGTGAACGCGCCCGACTCCAGGTGCAGCAGCCCGGCGCCCTCCGCGGGCGGCCGGAACACCGTTGTCCCCGCGAACCGGCCCTCGTCCCCGCTCGCCAGATCCCGTACCGACCGCTCCACCCGCCAGCTCCCGGCGAGATAGGCCAGCACGTCCGGCACCGGCCAGAACCCGTCCGCGCGCCCGTCCATCCGTCCATCCCTCCGCCTCATCCGTCCCTCCGCCTCATCCGTCTCTCCGCCTCATCCGTCTTCGCGTCTGGTCCGTCCCGCCGCCTCAGATGATCCTGCGCGACCCATTGACGCCCCTCGGCCCCCTCCCTATCTTCTCCGTTCGAAGTGCTGATCAATGTCCGATATTTCGAACGAACAGTCTGGCACCGATCCAGACAGAGCCGCGGAGTATCCATGTCACGCACGTACCGCACCCGTCTCCGACTCGGTCTGTCCGCGACGGCCCTGCTGGCCGCGACCGCCCTGGTCCCGGTCCCGGCGCACGCCGAGGCGGTCACCGACTACGCGATCACCGTCGATCCGGACGCCACGGGTGCCGCGATCGGCGACACGATGTACGGCGTCTTCTTCGAGGACATCAACCGGGCGGCCGACGGCGGCCTCTACGCCGAGCTGGTGCAGAACCGCTCCTTCGAGTACTCCACCGCCGACAACGCCGCCTACACCCCCCTGACCTCCTGGACGGCGGACGGCACGGCCGAGGCCGCCGACGACGCCGGCCGGCTCGACGACCGCAACCGCACCTACCTGAAACTGGCGGCCGGCTCGTCCGTCACCAACGCCGGTTACAACACCGGCATCCGCGTCGAGCGGGGCAAGCGGTACGACTTCTCGGTGTGGGCCCGTGCCGAGGCCGGCACCACCCTGACCATCGGCCTGAAGGACGCGGCCGGCACCCTCGCGGGTGCCCGCCAGATCACCGCGGAGGGCGGCTGGCGCAAGTACACCGCCACCCTCACCGCCACCCGCACCAGCAACCGCGGTCGCCTCTCCGTCGCCACCACCGCGGACGCCGCCCTCGACATGGTGTCCCTCTTCCCGCGCGACACCTACAAGGGGCAGCCCAACGGCCTGCGCAAGGACCTCGCCGAGAAGATCGCGGCCCTCGACCCCGGCTTCGTCCGCTTCCCCGGCGGCTGCCTGGTCAACACCGGCTCGATGGAGGACTACAGCGAGGCGTCCGGCTACCAGCGCAAGCGCGCCTACCAGTGGAAGGACACCGTGGGCCCGGTGGAGACCCGCGCCACCAACGCCAACTTCTGGGGATACAACCAGAGTTACGGCCTCGGCTACTACGAGTACTTCCGCTTCGCCGAGGACATCGGCGCCATGCCCCTGCCCGTCGTCCCCGCCCTGGTCACCGGCTGCGGCCAGAACAGGGCCACCGACGACGAGGCCCTGCTCCAGCGGCACATCCAGGACACCCTGGACCTCATCGAGTTCGCCAACGGCCCCGCCGGCTCCACCTGGGGCAAGGTCCGCGCGCGGATGGGCCACCCCGAGCCCTTCCACCTCACCCACCTCGCCGTCGGCAACGAGGAGAACCTCCCCGAGGCCTTCTACGCCCGCTTCGCGAAGTTCCGCGCCGCGATCGAGGCGGAGTACCCCGACATCACCGTCGTCTCCAACTCCGGCCCCGACGACTCCGGCACCACCTTCGACACCGCCTGGCGCCTCAACCGGGAGGGCGGCGTCGACCTGGTCGACGAGCACTACTACAACAGCCCCGAGTGGTTCCTCCAGAACAACGACCGCTACGACTCCTACGACCGCCGGGGCCCCGAGGTCTTCCTCGGCGAGTACGCCTCCCAGGGCAACGCCTGGAGGAACGCCCTGTCCGAGGCCGCCTACATGACCGGTCTGGAACGCAACGCGGACATCGTGAAACTCGCCTCGTACGCGCCGCTGCTCGCCAACGAGGACTACGTCCAGTGGCGCCCGGACCTGATCTGGTTCAACAACCGCGCCTCCTGGAACTCGGCCAACTACGAGGTGCAGAAGCTGTTCATGAACAACACCGGTGACCGGGTCGTCCCCTCCACGGCCACCACCACGCCCGCCGTCAGCGGCCCCATCACCGGCGCCGTCGGCCTGTCGACCTGGGCGACGAGCGCGGCCTACGACGACGTGCGGGTGACCGCGGCCGACGGCCGCTCCCTGTTCGCCGACGACTTCTCCGGTGACGCCTCCCGGTGGACGCACTCCGGCGCCGGCAGCTGGAGCGTCCAGGACGGCCAGTACGCGCAGACCGACGAGACCGCCGAGAACACCCTGGTCACCGCGGGCGACCCCGCCTGGCAGAACTACGACCTGCACGTCAGGGCCACCAAGAAGGCCGGCAAAGAGGGCTTCCTCGTCGCCTTCGGCGTCAAGGACACCGGGAACTACTACTGGTGGAACCTGGGCGGCTGGAACAACACCCGGTCCGCCGTCGAGCAGGCCGTCGACGGCGGCAAGTCCACCCTGATCGACAAGGCCGGCTCCATCGAGACGGGCCGGGCCTACGACATCGACGTCAAGGTCCGGGGCCGGCAGGTCACCCTCTACCTCGACGGCGAGGAGTGGGGCTCCTTCACCGACGACAAGCCGGCCGAGCCCTTCCGGCAGGTCGTCACCGAGGACGTGCGCACCGGTGACCTGATCGTCAAGGTCGTCAACGCCCAGGACACGTCCGCCCGCACCGCCGTCGACCTCGGCGGCGCGCGGGTCGCCTCCCGGGCCCGCGTCACCACGCTCGCCGCCGGCCAGGACGCGGTGAACACCGAGACGGACACCCCGGTCACGCCGGTCACGTCCACCTTCAGCGGCGTCGCGGCGACGTTCTCGTACACGTTCCCGGCGAACTCGGTCACCTTCCTGCGGATCAGGCAGCGCTGACCCCGCAATGATGATCACGGGAGCTAAGCTCCCCTGCTCATGAGTCCCATGGAACTGTGGAGGCGGGCGCGCCGGGCCGACGGTCCGGCGGCGCCCGTCGTCTGCGTGGCGAACTCCCTGCTGGGATGCCTGCTCCTGCTGCTGGCGATCGGCGTGTTCACCGACCCCGCCACCCGGGCCGAGGAGAGCGCCCTCCAGGGCCTCGGCCTGCGGATCTTCCTCTCCTGGCTGCTGGGCGGGGCCGTCCTGTTCGCGGTCCTGGGCATGGCGCGCACCCTGCTCTGGCACGTCACCGCGCTGCTCCTCGCGCCCGGCCTGCTCGTCGCGGGGCTGCTGGTGCTGTGACGGGCCGCACCCGCCGGGGACGCGGACGGCCGTTGCATAAACGTGCAGGGAAACGTATAGTCATGCCATCTGGAGGAGGATGTCCATGGTGGTACGCGCGGCGGTGGCCGGAGCGAGCGGATACGCGGGCGGAGAGCTGCTGCGGCTGCTCCTGGCCCATCCCGAGGTCGAAATCGGTGCCCTGACCGGCAACTCCAACGCCGGGCAGCGCCTCGGCGCGCTCCAGCCGCACCTGCTGCCGCTGGCCGGCCGGGTGCTGGAGCCGACGACGCCCGAGGTGCTCGCCGGGCACGACGTCGTCTTCCTCGCGCTGCCGCACGGCCAGTCCGCCGCCGTGGCCGAGCAGCTCGGGCCCGACGTGCTCGTGGTCGACATGGGCGCCGACTTCCGGTTGAAGGACGCCGGCGACTGGGAGGCGTTCTACGGCTCCCCGCACGCCGGGACCTGGCCCTACGGCCTCCCCGAACTGCCGGGTGCCCGCTCCGCGCTGGAGGGGTCCAAGCGCGTCGCGGTGCCCGGTTGCTACCCCACGGCCGTCTCCCTGGCCCTGTTCCCGGCGTACACGGCCGCCCTCGCCGAGCCCGAGGCGGTGATCGTCGCCTCCTCCGGCACCTCCGGTGCGGGCAAGGCGCCCAAGCCGCACCTGCTGGGCAGCGAGGTCATGGGCTCGATGTCGCCGTACGGCGTCGGCGGCGTCCACCGGCACACCCCCGAGATGATCCAGAACCTCAGCGCCGCGGCCGGCGAGCGGGTCTCCGTCTCCTTCACGCCGACGCTGGCGCCGATGCCCCGCGGCATCCTCGCCACGTGCAGCGCGAAGGCCAGGCCCGGGGTGAGCGCTCAGTCGCTGCGCGCCGCCTACGAGAAGGCGTACGCGGACGAGCCCTTCGTCCATCTGCTGCCCGAGGGCCAGTGGCCCGCGACCGCGTCCGTCCACGGTTCGAACGCCGTTCAGGTGCAGGTCGCGTACGACGCCGCCGCGGGCCGCGTCATCGCCATCAGCGCCATCGACAACCTGGCCAAGGGCACCGCCGGCGGTGCCGTCCAGAGCATGAACCTCGCCCTGGGTCTTGACGAGACCACGGGGCTGACGACGATCGGAGTTGCGCCGTGAGTGTGACGGCAGCGAAGGGATTCACGGCGGCGGGCATCGCCGCCGGGATCAAGGAGAACGGCAACCCCGACCTGGCCCTCGTGGTCAACACCGGCCCCCGCCGCGCCGCCGCGGGCGTCTTCACCTCCAACCGCGTCAAGGCCGCGCCGGTGCTCTGGTCCGAGCAGGTGCTCAAGGGCGGGCGGGTGAGCGCCGTCGTCCTCAACTCCGGGGGCGCCAACGCCTGCACCGGCCCCAAGGGCTTCCAGGACACCCACGCCACCGCCGAGAAGGCGGCCGAGGTCCTCGGGGGCATCGGCGCGGGCGAGGTGGCCGTCTGCTCCACTGGCCTGATCGGCGTCCTGCTCCCCATGGACAAACTGCTCCCCGGCGTCGAGACCGCCGCCGCCCAGCTCTCCGAGCACGGCGGTGAGAAGGCCGCCATCGCCATCAAGACCACCGACACCGTGCACAAGACGTCGGTCCTCACCCGGGACGGCTGGACCGTCGGCGGCATGGCCAAGGGCGCGGGCATGCTCGCCCCGGGCCTCGCCACCATGCTCGTCGTCCTCACCACCGACGCCGACCTGGAGGCCGAGGCCCTGGACAAGGCGCTGCGCGACGCCACCCGGGTCACCTTCGACCGGGTCGACTCCGACGGCTGCATGTCCACCAACGACACCGTGCTGCTGCTCGCCTCCGGCGCCAGCGGGGTCACCCCCGAGCACGCCGCGTTCGCCGAGGCCGTCCGGACCGTCTGCGACGACCTGGGACAGCAGCTCATCCGGGACGCCGAGGGCGCCAGCAAGGACATCAAGGTCGAGGTCGTGCACGCCGCGACCGAGGACGACGCCGTGGAGGTGGGCCGCTCCATCGCCCGCAACAACCTCCTCAAGTGCGCCATCCACGGCGAGGACCCCAACTGGGGCCGGGTGCTGTCCGCGATCGGCACGACGAAGGCCGCCTTCGAGCCGGACGCGCTCAACGTGGCCATCAACGGCGTCTGGGTCTGCAAGAACGGCGGCGTCGGCGAGGACCGCGACCAGGTCGACATGCGCTACCGCGAGGTGCACATCGTCGCCGACCTCGGGGCCGGAGACGCCACCGCCACCATCTGGACCAACGACCTCACCGCCGACTACGTCCACGAGAACAGCGCGTACTCCTCATGAGCACTCCGACGCGGAAGCACACCGCCCTCCCGAAGGCCCAGATCCTCATCGAGGCGCTGCCCTGGCTGGTACGGCACGCCGGCAAGACGGTCGTCATCAAGTTCGGCGGCAACGCCATGATCGACGAGGACCTCAAGGCCGCCTTCGCCCAGGACGTCGTCTTTCTGCGGCACGCCGGCCTCAAGCCCGTCGTGGTGCACGGCGGCGGCCCGCAGATCAGCGCCGCCCTCGACCGGCACGGCATCGTCAGCGAGTTCAAGGCCGGCCTGCGCGTCACCACCGAGGACGCCATGGACGTCGTACGGATGGTGCTGGCCGGGCAGGTGCAGCGCGAACTGGTCGGGCTGCTCAACCGGCACGGCCCGCTCGCCGTCGGCCTCACCGGCGAGGACGCGCACACCATGACCGCCACCAAGCACCAGCCCCGGATCGACGGCGAGCCGATCGACATCGGCCGGGTCGGTGAGATCACCGAGATCGACACCGGCGCGATCGAGGCGCTGCTCGCGGACGGCCGCATCCCGGTCGTCTCGTCGATCGCCCGTTCCCAGGACGATCACCATGTCTACAACGTCAATGCTGATACGGCGGCTGCGGCACTCGCTGCGGCGCTCGGTGCCGAGACGCTCATGGTCCTCACGGACGTCGAGGGCCTCTACGAGGACTGGCCGCACTCCGACGAGGTGATCAGCCGCCTCACCGCCTCCCAGCTGGAGAAACTGCTCCCCGAGCTGTCCAGCGGCATGGTGCCGAAGATGGAGGGCTGTCTGCACGCCGTCCGCAACGGCGTCACCACCGCCCGGGTCATCGACGGCCGGGTCCAGCACTCGATCCTGCTGGAGATCTTCACCGACGAGGGGATCGGCACGATGGTCGTGCCGGACGAGACCGAGGGGGACCAGTCGTGACCGCCAGCCAGGACCTGACCGCGCGGTGGCAGGGCGCGCTCATGAACAACTACGGCACCCCCCGGCTGCCCCTGGTGCGCGGTGCCGGAGAGCGGCTGTGGGACGCCGACGGAAAGGAGTACCTGGACTTCGTCGGCGGCATCGCCGTCAACGCGCTCGGCCACGCCCACCCGGCGGTCGTCGAGGCCGTCAGCACCCAGATCGCCTCGCTCGGCCACGTCTCCAACCTCTTCATCGCCGAGCCGCCCGTCGCGCTGGCCGAGCGGCTGCTGACGCACTTCGGCCGCGACGGCAAGGTCTACTTCTGCAACTCCGGCGCCGAGGCCAACGAGGGCGCCTTCAAGATCGGCCGGCTGACGGGGCGGACCCACATGGTCGCGACCCGGGGCGGCTTCCACGGCCGCACCATGGGCGCGCTGGCCCTCACCGGCCAGCCCGGCAAGCAGGAACCCTTCCTCCCGCTGCCGGGGGACGTCACCCACGTGCCCTACGGCGACGCGCAGGCACTGGCCGCCGCGGTCACCGAGGACACCGCCCTGGTGATCATCGAGCCGATCCAGGGGGAGAACGGCGTCGTCGTCCCGCCAGCCGGCTATCTGAAGGCGGCCCGCGCGATCACCGCAGCGACCGGTGCGCTGCTGGTCCTGGACGAGGTGCAGACCGGTGTCGGCCGCACCGGGCACTGGTTCGCGTACCAGGCCCACGAGGGCGTCCTGCCCGACGTCGTCACCCTCGCCAAGGGCCTCGGCGGCGGGCTGCCGCTGGGCGCGACCGTCGCCTTCGGCCGCTCGGCCGACCTCCTCCAGCCCGGCCACCACGGCACCACCTTCGGCGGCAACCCCGTCGCCTGCGCGGCCGGCCTCGCCGTCCTGGACACCATCGCGGACGAGGGCCTGCTGGACAACGTCAAGCGGCAGAGCGAGCGGCTGCGCACCGGCGTCGAGGGGCTCGGCCACCCGCTGGTCGACCACGTCCGGGGCGCGGGCCTGCTGCTGGGTATCGTGCTCACCGAGCCGCTCGCGCCGCAGGCGCAGCAGGCGGCCCAGGACGCCGGCATCCTCGTGAACGCGCCCGCACCCGACGTCGTACGGCTCATGCCGCCGCTGAACCTCGGCGACGACGCGGTGGACGCGTTCCTCGGGGCGCTGCCCGGCCTGCTGGACGCGGCGGGCGGGGACGGACGAACGGATGGACGATCCGGAGAATGAGACGACGATGAGTCAGGCGCAGGACCACGAGAGCGCGGGGGCCGCGGGGCCCGCCGTGCCGCAGACCCGCACCGCCCGCCACCGCCGGATCGTGGACATCCTCAACCGGCAGCCGGTGCGGTCGCAGAGCCAGCTCGCGAAGCTGCTCGCCGACGACGGGCTGACCGTCACCCAGGCGACGCTCTCCCGGGACCTGGACGAGCTGAACGCGGTCAAGATCCGCAACACCGACGGCGACCTGATCTACGCGGTGCCCAGCGAGGGGGGTTTCCGGACGCCCCGGGCGCCGCTGGGCGGGTCGGCGAAGGAGGAGCGGATGCGGCGGCTCTCCGCGGAGCTGCTGATCTCCGCGGAGGCGTCCGCGAACCTCGTGGTGCTGCGGACCCCTCCGGGGGCGGCGCAGTTCCTCGCCTCGGCGATCGACCAGGCGGAGCTGCACGACATCCTGGGGACGATCGCCGGGGACGACACGGTGATGCTGATCAGCCGGAATCCGACGGGCGGGCAGGCGCTCGCCGATCATCTGCTGCGGCTGGCCCAGAACGGGCATTGAGGGTGCGTGGCCGGGTGCGGGTGCTTCGTGGCCGGTCGCGCCCACGCGGTACAGCCGCAGATCGACACAGTCTCGCGCCCACCGGGGCGTTCTCCTCACCCGAGTCGAGAAGCCATGCCCCCGGTGCGTCTCACCTCGTCGCCCGCTGTGATCAGCAGGGCCTCCACTCCTTCCAGGGACTCCAGCCGCCGCAGACCCTCCCGCGAACCCCTCGCGGAGGCCGCCGTAGCCCAGCGGTCGGCCCGGGTCAGGCCCCAGGTCACCGGCTGACCGAGACCGGGCCGGCCGACAGCAGCCCGATGACCACCAGCGGCCCCGTGCCCATCGCCGCCTTGCCGCGGCCGGGGCGGCCGTTGACCGACTCCGCGGTCCGCGCGGCGAGCCCGCCGGGGCCCCGCCCCGACCGCGGGGCGTAACCCCCCATGGTCAACAGGATGTGCGGGAGGACCGGGAAGAGGGCGGGGCGACCGGTCATCGCGTGCCGGCGGGCCACCCGGTCGGAGCCGACCCGCCCCTCCGGCGCGGGCACCCGGGCCGTCTGGAGCACGGCCGGCGCCATCAGGTACCCGGCGAGCAGCCCGGTGATCCGGCCGGTACCGAGGACCTGGGCGGGTGGTGCCGGAGACGGCGGGCGTGCTGCGCCACCACAGCCACAACACGCCCGCCGCGCCCGCCCACAGGGCGAGCGGCAGCGGCACGGCCGGAGAACGGCGCGGACGGATGCGGCGCATCGTCCGGCGGCGGGCGGCAAGGCCGCCGGCGAGCGTGGTGGACACGGTTCCTCCGGACGGACGGGCCTTCGGCCCACCCGTACGTGCCGGGACCGCCCTGTGTTCAGTACCGGGTGAGCGCCGTCTCCCCGTCCGCCGTGCCGATCGCGATGTGCGGCCGGCGCGCCGGGTTCGCCCACGCCAGGATCGCCCGCATCGCGTCCTTCGGCACCGACACGCAGCCCGCCGTCGCGCCCTCCCCGTTGACGTGCAGGAAGATGCCCGCGCCGCGTCCCCGTACGGGACGCGCGTAGTTGAAGCCGATGACCAGCGCGTGCGCGTACTGCGTCCCGTAGGTGATCAGGTGCTCGGCCTCGGTGGCGGCGCAGTCGGCGGGGCGGGGCTCGGTCCAGCGGTTGTAGGAGCGGGAGGCGTTGTCCTGGCACCACCAGGAGTCCTGGCGCACGGGCCGGTGGCGGTACGCCGTCCCGGGCGGCGCGGGCTCGATGCCGAAGGCGTAGGGGAGGCCGTAGAGGCCGGTGGGGGTGGTGTTCGTGCCCTGCCGCCGGGTCGCCCCGTCGGTGAGCCCGTTCGCACCGAACCGGGCGGGCGCCGAACCCGCTTCCAGCCAGTGCCCGCGCCGCCGGTCCCACCAGGTGACCGTGCCGGTGGTCGAGCCGGTGTCCGGGGCGACGGCGGTGATGAGCTGGGTGCCGCCGCCGGTGTCCGCCATCCGCTCCGGCAGCGGGCCGGGCGGCGCGGAGAAGGCCGGCAGCAGGAGGACGGCGAGGGCGAGGGCGACGGCACCGGGGCGCATGGGTCAGACCGTAGAGGGCGGCAAGGGCAGCGGCAGCCCGGGAAGTCCGTCCAGGCTGGTCGCGATGTGCTCCTTCTTGGTGAAGTAGGCGTCCAGCGAGGCGTCGTCCTCCCGGGCGAACCGCTTGGCGTGCAGATCGCGGTCCTGCTCGTACGCCATGAAGGGGACGGCGTACCCGCAGGTGTCGCGGACCAGTTCGGCGGTGACGACGATGATCGCGCGCAGGCCGTGTGCGGCCGGGTCGATGTCCGGGAACCGGGCGAGCAGGCCGGGGAAGCGGGGGTCGTCGCGGAAGACGGGCTCCCCGCGGCCGTGCACCCGGACGATGTTCGGCGGCCCCTGGAAGGCGCACCACATGAGCGTGATCCGGCCGTTCTCCCTGAGGTGGGCGATGGTCTCGGCGTTGGAGCCGGCGAAGTCGAGGTAGGCCACGGTGTGCTCGTCGAGCACCGCGAAGGAACCCGTGAGGCCCTTGGGGGAGAGGTTGACCGTGCCGTCGGCGCCGAGGGGAGCGGTGGCGGTGAAGAAGAGGGGCTGGGCCTCGATGAAGGTGCGGAGTCTGCCGTCTATGCGCTCATAAGTCTTTCCCATGTCTAACGATTATCCGGACCGGTGGGTCCCCTGTCCCGGCATTCACGCAGGCGGAAGCCGCGACCGTCCCGGCCGGTGCGGGCGGGACGGTCGCGGCGCACAGGAGTACGGGAGCGTCCGCCGGCTCGTTCAGCCGCCCGCCGAAATTGACGATTCATGCAGAGGGTTGCATACTCATGCAGAACAGCGACCGACCCTCCCTAGGAGCGACGCAAGTGAGCAGCAACAGCGGTGATGTCCGGCTCTGGGGCGGCCGTTTCGCCGACGGCCCCGCCGAGGCCCTGGCGAAGCTGTCCGCGTCCGTCCACTTCGACTGGCGGCTCGCCCCCTACGACATCGCCGGCTCGCGTGCCCACGCGCGCGTGCTGCACCAGGCCGGACTGCTCACCGAGGACGAGCTGACCCGCATGATCGCGGGCCTGGACCGGCTGGAGGCGGACGTGGCCTCCGGCGCCTTCACCGGCACCATCGCCGACGAGGACGTGCACACCGCCCTGGAGCGCGGCCTGCTGGAACGGCTCGGTCCCGACCTCGGCGGCAAGCTCCGCGCCGGCCGCTCCCGCAACGACCAGGTGGCGACCCTCTTCCGCATGTACCTGCGGGATCACGCCCGGATCATCGGCGGTCTGGTCGCCGACCTCCAGGACGCCCTGATCGGCCTCGCCGAGGCCCACCCGGACGCGGCGATGCCCGGCCGCACCCACCTCCAGCACGCCCAGCCGGTGCTCTTCGCCCACCATGTCCTCGCCCACGCCCAGGCGCTCTCCCGGGACGCCGAGCGGCTGCGCCAGTGGGACGAGCGCACGGCCGTGTCGCCGTACGGCTCCGGTGCCCTGGCCGGGTCCTCCCTCGGCCTGGACCCCGAGGCGGTCGCCCGCGACCTCGGCTTCGAGCGCGGCAGCGCCGCCAACTCCATCGACGGCACCGCATCCCGGGACTTCGTCGCCGAGTTCGCCTTCATCACCGCGATGATCGGCGTCGACGTCTCCCGGATCGCGGAGGAGATCATCCTCTGGAACACCAAGGAGTTCTCCTTCGTCACCCTGCACGACGCCTTCTCCACCGGCTCCTCGATCATGCCGCAGAAGAAGAACCCGGACATCGCGGAGCTGGCGCGCGGCAAGTCCGGCCGCCTCATCGGCAACCTCACCGGCCTGATGGCCACCCTCAAGGCCCTGCCGCTCG
Organism: Streptomyces griseoviridis; assembly: GCA_014649155.1. Classification (GTDB taxonomy): domain Bacteria; phylum Actinomycetota; class Actinomycetes; order Streptomycetales; family Streptomycetaceae; genus Streptomyces; species Streptomyces griseoviridis. The sequence continues at coordinate 117,898 of BMSM01000009.1, forward strand.
CGTACAACCGCGACCTCCAGGAGGACAAGGAGCCGGTCTTCGACTCCATCGACCAGCTGGAGGTCCTGCTCCCCGCCTTCACCGGCATGATGGCCACCCTCACCGTGCACCGCGAGCGCATGGCGGAACTGGCCCCGGCCGGCTTCTCGCTCGCCACCGACATCGCCGAGTGGCTGGTCCGTCAGGGCGTGCCGTTCCGCGTCGCGCACGAGGTGGCCGGCGAGTGCGTCAAGGTCGCGGAGTCCGAGGGCAAGGAACTGGACGAGCTGACCGACGAGCAGTTCGCCAAGATCTCCCCCCACCTCACCCCCGAGGTCCGCTCGGTCCTCGACGTCCAGGGCGCCCTCGCCTCCCGCGACGGCAGGGGCGGTACGGCCCCGAGCGCGGTCGCCGTCCAACTGGCGGAGGTGAAGCGGGACGTGGCCGGCCAGCACGCCTGGGCAACGGCGCGGCGGTAGGCCCTGAGGGGTGCGGGGAACCGCGCGACGGGCCACCACGCACCCGCACCCGCCGGATCACCCCTCGGACCCCCCCTCGATGTGAAGGCCGTCGCGGGATACGTTGGTCGGAAACCTCACCGAGGCCGACCGAACGGACCCGCGATGCCCCTCCCCCTCCCCGAAGGACTCGGCCTCGGCCTGGCCGCCGTAGGCCGCCCCGGCTACATCAATCTCGGCCGCGACGAGGACCTCGGGGACGACCGCGGCGTCGACACGCTGCGCGCCCGCACCCACGCCCTCCTCGACGCCGCGTACGCGGCCGGCGTCCGCTACGTCGACACCGCCCGGTCGTACGGCCGCGCCGAGGAGTTCCTCGCCGACTGGCTGGCCGCCCGCCCCGGGAGCGGCGACGTCACCGTGGGCAGCAAGTGGGGCTACACCTACACCGCCGGCTGGACCACCGACGCCGAGCGGCACGAGGTCAAGGACCACGGTCTCGCCACCTACGAGCGGCAGCGCGCCGAGACCGACGCCCTGCTCGGCGGCCGGCTCGGCCTCTACCAGATCCACTCGGTGACCCCCGACAGCCCGGCCCTCACCGACAAGGACCTGCACGCCCGGCTCGCGGAGCTGGCCGCGACGGGCGTCGCCGTCGGCTTCTCCACCTCCGGCCCCGCCCAGGCCGATGCCATCCGCGCCGCGCTCGCCGTGACCGTCGACGGCGCCCCCCTCTTCCGTACCGTCCAGTCGACGTACAACGCGCTGGAGACCTCCGCCGGGCCTGCGCTCGCCGAGGCGCACGACGCCGGGCTGACCGTCATCGTCAAGGAGGGCATGGCCAACGGCCGGCTCGCCGGACCGCACGCGCCGGCCGTCCTGCGGGCCGTGGCCGAGGAGACCGGCCTCGGCCGTGACGCGGTCGCCCTCGCCCTGGTGCTGCGGCAGCCCTGGGCCCGCGTCGTCCTCTCCGGTGCCGCGACCGTCGCCCAGCTCCGCTCCAACCTGACCGCCGCCTCGGCCCGCCTCGACGACGACCAGGCGGCCCGCCTCGGCACCCTCGCCGAGGACCCGCGCGCCTACTGGGACCAGCGCGCCCGGCTGCCCTGGCACTGAGCCCGTCCGCCACCGCCGTACCGCCCGGCCATGAGTCACCCGCACCCGCGATGAGACATCAACGTCTCACATGGGTTACCGTTGTCTCATGGCTGTCGATCGTGACCACGTACTGCGCACCGCCGCCGCCCTGCTGACCCGGAAGTCGACGGCGACCATGGACGAGGTCGCCCGCGCCGCCGGGATCAGCCGGGCCACCCTGCACCGGCAGTTCGCCGGGCGTGACGCCCTGGTGCGGGCGCTGGAGGAGCTGGGCCTCGCCGAGTGCGAGGCGGCCCTGGACGCCGCCCGTCCCGACGAGGGGCCGGCCGCCGACGCGGTGCGCCGCCTGGTCCGCGCGGTCGAGCCCGCGGCCGCCCTGCTCGCCTTCCTCTACACGGAGAACCAGCTCTTCGAGGGCGACCAGGTCAACGAGGGCTGGAACCGGCTCGACGCCCGGCTGACCGCCCTGTTCCGGCGCGGCCAGGAGAGCGGCGCGTTCCGTCTCGACCTGCCCCCGGTCTGGCTCACCGAGGCGCTCTACGGCCTGCTGGCCTCCGGCGCCTGGGCCGTCGCCGAGGGCCGGGTGGCCCGCAACGACTACACCCACCTGATCGTCGAGCTGCTGCTCGGCGGCGCGCTGAGGAGAGAGGGATCATGAGCAGCACCCTGCGGCCGGCCGGTACGGACGAGGCGGTGGCGCGCCCCGGCCGGTGGCTGGCGCTCGCCGTCCTCGTCCTGGCCGTGCTGCTGGTGGCCGTCGACGCGACCGTCCTCGGTCTCGCCACCCCGTACATCAGCGAGGACCTCGCCCCGTCCGGCACCCAGTTGCTGTGGATCGGCGACGTCTACTCGTTCGTCATCGCGGGCCTGCTCGTCACCATGGGCAGCCTCGGCGACCGCGTCGGCCGCAAACGCGTCCTGCTGCTCGGCGCCACCGCGTTCGGCGCGGTGTCCGTGCTCAACGCCTACGCGCACACGCCCGAGGTGATGATCCTCGCCCGGGCCCTGCTCGGCGTCGCGGGCGCCACCCTGATGCCCGCCACCCTCGCCCTGATCCGCAACCTCTTCCACGACCCGCGCGAACGCAGTCTCGCCGTCGGCATCTGGGGCGCCACCGCCTCCGCGGGCACCGCGGTCGGCCCGATCCTGGGCGGTTTCCTGCTGGAGCACTTCTGGTGGGGCTCGGTCTTCCTGATCAACCTGCCGGTGATGGCCGTCCTGGTCCTGGTCGGCGTCAAGCTGCTGCCGGAGTCCAGGAATCCCGCCCCCGGGCCGTTCGACCTGCCCAGCGTCGTACTGTCGCTGGTCGGTCTCGTCGGGGTGGTGTACGCGGTGAAGGAGGCCGCGGCGCACGGGTTCGCGTGGGCCACGCTCGGCGCGGGCCTGCTGGGCGCCGCCGCGCTGTACGGGTTCGTCCGGCGCCAGCTCGCGCTGCCGGTCCCGCTGCTCGACATGCGGCTGTTCCGCGACCGGGGCTTCAGCGGCGCGGTCCTCGCCGACCTGCTGACCGTGCTGGGACTGTCCGGGCTGGTGTTCTTCCTCTCCCAGTATCTGCAACTGGTGCAGGGCAGGCGGCCGTTCGAGGCCGGGCTCGCCGAACTGCCCGCCGCGGTCGGCGCGGTGGCGGCCGGCCTGGTCGCCGGACGCGCGGCCCGGCGCTTCTCCGTACGGGCGGTCGTCTCCGGCGGGCTGGCCGCGGTGGGCCTGGCGCTGGCCGCGCTGACCGTGATCGGCCGGGACACCGGCTACCCGCTGCTCGGCGCGGCGCTGCTGGTCGTCGGCCTCGGCGCCGGGTTCTCCTTCACCGTCACCGCCGACGTGATCCTCTCCGGCGTGGACCGGGACCGGGCAGGCTCCGCCTCCGCGGTCTCCGAAACGGCCTACGAACTCGGCGCCGCCCTCGGCATCGCCCTGCTCGGCTCCATCGTGACCGGCGCCTACCGGGGCTTCACCGGCCCGCCCGGCACCCCGGACGCGGCCCACGAGTCGCTGGGCGGTGCCGTGGAGGCCGCCGGCCACCTGCCCGCCCGGACGGCGGCGGAACTGCTGGACGCCGCCCGGCAGTCCTTCGTCGACGGCCTGGCGCTGGCCGCGGGCCTCGGCGCGGCGGTCCTGCTCGCCGCGGCGGTCGCGGCCTGGTTCCTGCTGCGCGGACAGCGACTGGAGGACGGCGCCCACCAGGAGTAGGCGCCCGGCACGACGAAGGCGGACCCTCCCCGCGCGGGAAGGGTCCGCCTCCTTGTCGGGCCCCGGTGGCTACGCCGCCTTCGCCTTCGTCGCGTACATGTCGACGTACTCCTGTCCGGACAGCCGCATCACCTCGGTCATCACCGAGTCCGTCACCGCCCGCAGCACGTACCGGTCACGGTCCATGCCCTCGTACCGGGAGAACTCCATCGGCTCGCCGAACCGGACCGTGACCTTGCCGGGCCGCGGCACGCCCCGGCCGCCGGGCTGGAGCTTGTCCGTACCGATCATCGCGAACGGCACCACCGGCGCGCCGGTCATCAGCGTCAGCCGGGCGATGCCGGTCCGGCCCCGGTACAGGCGGCCGTCGGGGGAGCGGGTGCCCTCCGGGTAGATGCCGAACATCCGGCCCTCCTCCAGCACCCGGCGCCCGGTCATCAGCGCCGCCACACCGCCGCTCGCGCCGTCCCGGTCGACCGGGATCATGCCGACGCCGGTGAAGAACCAGGCCATCAGCCGGCCCTTGAGGCCCTTGCCGGTGACGTACTCGTCCTTGCCGATGAAGCAGACCTGCCGCTTGGTGACGACGGGCAGCACGATCGAGTCGATGAACGTCAGATGATTGCCGGCCAGGATCACCGGGCCGTCGCCCGGGATGTTCTCCGCGCCTTCCACCTGTGGGCGGAACATCAGGCGCATGATCGGACCGAGCACTGCCTTGATGAGCGCGAAGCGGGACAACGGGCCCTCCGGTGTCAGTGTGCGTGGGCTGTCGGGAATTGCGGTACCAGTCTGTGCAGGTGAGGACATTACTCGCGGCCCCGGGGGTCACGCACGTCGGGTTCATCAGGGTCTTACACGGTGTTGACGTACGTTCACCTGCGGTGGCGCGCCGCCGCCCGCCGGAAACCGGGCCGGAACGATGTGACGAGCATCGCCCCGCCGGCGCGGGACCGGCGCGGCCACCCGGACCACCGCCCGGGTACCCGGCCCGGCCGCCCCGAAGCCGGCGAAACCCCGGCCGTCCCGCACCGGGCGGCCCTCGCGTCCATTGCGACATGCCCTGTCACCCCGGCGTTCCGCACGAGGTCTCCCCGTGGTCAGGGACGCGCCCCTACGATCGGCCCGCATCCGACCGGGACGGCCAGACGGGCCGCACGGGTCGGCCGGACGGCCAAGGGGCGCTCATGGGAACGCAGAAGTCGAACGAACAGGGCAACGGCACCGGACGGCGGGCGCTCCTCGGCGCCGCCGTGCTCGGCGCGGGCGGGGCCGTCCTCGGCCTGCCCGGCACCGCGGGCGCGGCAGGCCGCGGCTCCGGCCAGGGCGGCGGGATCAGGAGCCTGCCCGTCCCGGCCGTCATCGGACACCGGGGCGCCAGCGGCCACCGCCCCGAGCACACCCTCGGCTCCTACCAGCTCGCCCTCGACATGGGCGCCGACATCGTCGAGGCCGGCGACCTCGTCCCCACCAGGGACGGCCACCTCGTCTGCCGCCACGAACCGGAGATCGGCGGCACCACCGACGTCGCCGGCCACCCCGAGTTCGCCGGCCGCAGGACCACCAAGGTGCTCGACGGCGTCCCCACCACCGGCTGGTTCACCGAGGACTTCACCCTCGCCGAGCTGAAGACGCTCCGCGCCACCGAGCGCATCCCCGCCAACCGCCCGCACAACACGCTCTACGACGGCCGCTGGGAGATCCCCACCTTCGAGGAGGTGCTGCGCTGGCAGGACGAGCAGACCCGCAGGCGCGGCAAGCAGGTCTGGATCTACCCCGAGCTGAAGCACCCCACCTACTTCCGCGCGCTCGGCCTGCCCACCGAGGAGCGCCTCGCGAAGCTGCTGCGCCGGTACGGCAAGGACCGGAAGAACTCCCCGGTCATCGTCCAGTCCTTCGAGCCCACCAGCATCCGGCGGATGCGCGAGCTGGTCGGCAATCCGCTCGCCGTGCTGCTCGGCGGGGCCGGCTCCCGCCCCTGGGACTTCGTCGCCACCGGCGACCCGCGCACCACGGCCGACCTGATCACGCCCGAGGGCCTGAAGGAGATCGCCTCCTACGCCCAGGGCATCGGCCCCACCCTCGACCTGATCATCCCGCGCGACGCCGCCGGCCGGCTCACCGCGCCGACCACGCTCGTCCGCGACGCCCACCGCGCGGGCCTGATCCTGCACCCCTACACCCTGCGCAACGAAAACCCCTTCCTCCCCGCCGAGTTCCGCGAGGGCGCCGACGCGGACGCCTACGGCGACGCCTTCGGCGCGTTCCGGGCCTACTTCGCCACCGGCATCGACGGCATCTTCACCGACCACCCCGACACGGGCCTGCTGGCCCGCGAGGATCTCGTCAACGGCTGATCGCCCCACCCCGGTTGGGGTGACATCCGGCGTCCCGGGCAACCACCGTCCGGGCGCCGGTCGTACTTCCGCATATGACGCACGATCTGCTCACCATCCTGGGCCCGCTGCTCGCCGCCGAGGCACGGGCCGAGGCATATGCGTCCGGCGCCGACCCCGGCGACCTGGAGCAGACGGTCTGGCTGCGCCTGCTGGAACGCCTGGACGCCGGCGACCCGCCCCACGACCCCCACCGCTGGCTGCGCCGCGCCGTGCGCACCGAGGTCCGCCGCACCCGCCGCACCGCCCGCGTCGAACGGCCGTACGGCACCGAGCCCACCGACGCCGCCGACCGCGACCCCGAACAGCTCGCGCTCGCCGCCGCCCGGCACCGGGCGCTGCGCGAGGCCGTGCACCGCCTGCCCGGCCGCTGCCCCCGGCTGATGGAGGCGCTGCTGTCCCCGAAAGACCTGACATACCGCGAGATCGCGGGGGAGTTGGGTATCTCACAGGGGAGTCTTGGACCGGAACGTTCCCGATGTCTGGGATGTCTGCGCCGATTGCTCACACCGGAGGTTGCGGGCGACTGACGACGGGGATAGGAGTGAGGAACAACAGGCGATCAGGTGAGCGGGAGGCATGCGCACATGGGCATGAGCGTGACCATCTCGGCGGCGACCGACCAGGATGCCGAGCAGATCTTCCGGCTGCAGTACCTCTGCTTCCAGAGCGAGGCGGCGCTCTACGGCAACTACCGCATCGACCCGCTCGTCCAGACCCTCGACTCCGTCCGCGAGGAGGTCGCCACGGACTGCGTCTTCGTGGCGCGGCTCGGCGACGAGGTGGTCGGCTCGGTCCGGGGACGGATCACCGACGACGGCTCCGCCGCCATCGGCAAGCTCTGCGTCCACCCCCGCCTCCAGGGGCACGGCATCGGCGCCCGGCTGCTGAAGGCGGCCGAGGCCGCGCTCACCGCGGAGCGCGGCGCCACCCGCTTCCGCCTGCACACCGGCCACCGCAGCGAGTCCGGCCTGCGGCTGTACCGGCGCGTCGGCTACGAGACGGTCGGCACCTCGCGGGGCGCCGACGGCGTCCCGATGATCGTCCTGGAGAAGCAGGCCGGGGCCTACGCCACCACGGCCTGACCGGGTGCGCCGGGCGCCCGGTGGCTCACCGCGCGGTGCGCGCCCGGCGCAGCCAGTACAGCGCCGACAGCGGCAGCAGCACCGGGATGAAGACGTACCCCATCCCGTACTCCGACCACACGGTCGAGTCCGGGAAGGCGGACGGCTCGACCAGCGTCCAGGTGCCCACGATCAGGACGCCGGCCAGCTCGGCGGCGCAGCAGACCCGCGCCGCCCGGCGGGCCGTCTCCCCGCCGCGCACCAGGGTGTACGTGATGAAGCCGTACACCACACCGGCCAGCGCGGACAGCGCGTAGGCGAGCGGTGCCCGGTCGAACTCGGTCGCGATCTGGTACACGGACCGCGACACGGCACCGACGACCATCACGCCGTACAGCCACACCAGCAGGATGCCGGGCCCGGCGATCAGCCGGGTCCGGGCCGGCTTCCGCTCGGCCGTCGCCATCTCAGCCTCCCCAGATGTCATAGAGCCGCACCTGAAGGACGGCGAGGACGATACCGCCGGCGGCCACCGTCACCGAACCCCAGCGGGTGCGCTCGGCCAGCGACATGAACCCGGCGGCCGGAACGCAGGCGAAGGCGCCCAGCAGATAGGCGACGAAGATCGTCGTGCCCTGCTCCGGGTCCTCGCCCCGCGCCAGCTTCACGACCCCGACCACCAGCTGCGCCAGCGCCAGCACGGTCACCGCGGCCATCCCGGCGAAGTGCCAGTCCTTCGTCGGCTGGTCTCGGTACGCGGCCCAGCCGCACCAGGCGGCGAGCAGCAGCGCGGCGACGCCGGTCACCAGCGTCAGGACGTCAAGCATGGCAGTGACCCTAATACGGCGTGACCGGCCCGACGCGGCCGACCCCGGCGGGCGCCGTAGGGTCGGGGGCATGAAGATCCGTGCCCAAGCCCTTCTGTTCGACAACGACGGGACCCTCGTCTCCTCCCTGGAATCCGTGCACCGCTGCTGGACGCGGTGGGCCGGGGAGTACGGGATCACCGCCGAGCGGTTCGGGAAGGTCGAACTGCACGGCCGTACCGCCGCCGAGGTGGCCGCCGACCTGCTGCCCGCCCACGTCGTACCGGAGGCCGTCGCCCGGATCGAGGACCTGGAGGTCGAGGACGTGCCCAACGGGGGCGTGCACCTCCTCCCCGGCACGCTCGACCTCCTCGGCGCGCTCCCCTCCGGCCGCTGGGCCGTCGTCACCTCCGCCACCCGGCGCCTGGCCGAGGCCCGCCTCGCGGCCGTGGGCGTCCTGCCCGGGACCCTGATAGCCGCCGACGACATCACCCGCGGCAAGCCCGACCCCGAGCCCTACCTGCTCGGCGCCCGCGCCCTCGGCGCCGACCCCGCCGCCTGCGTCGTCTTCGAGGACGCCCCCGCCGGACTCCGCTCCGGCCGCGCCGCCGGCATGACGACCGTGGCGTTGACCACAACCCACCCGGCCGCCGAACTCGACGCCGACCTGGTCGTCGAGGACCTGTCGGCCCTGTCCGTACAGGTCATCGACGGAGTGGTGGAGATCTCCGCACGCGACTGACCCGGAACCGGCCGCGTCCACCGGCATCCCACCGCTGTCCACTATGCGGACAGCGGTGTCCTGGTCGAACGTATACGTCTGCTTTACTGAGCGCATGACCACGACGAGCGACCGCGTTCCCGCGACCGAGGCGACCATGACGCCCGGTGCTCGTTGTATGTGTCGAATGCGCGCCTGCTAGAGGGCCCCGCACCACCGACCCTCGCGCCCCGAAGCGAGGGCCGGCCCGGTCCGCCGCAGGCGACCGAGCCCCGGCCGCGCGCACACCCCGGTTCCCCCGCCCGTGCGAGAACCGTGCCGCGTCCTTCGACCCGCATGCACCCGTGCCCGGGACCACCCGCGCCCGCGCACTCGACAGTGACGGAAACCCACGTGATCACCACCTCGGGCCTGACGAAGGTCTACCGCTCCCGCGGCCGCGAGGTCACCGCCCTCGACGGCGTCGATCTGCACGTCCGCGAAGGCGAGGTCTACGGCGTCATCGGCCAGTCCGGCGCCGGCAAGTCCTCGCTGATCCGCTGCGTCAACCTGCTGGAGCGCCCCACCGCCGGCACGGTCACCGTCGCCGGCCAGGACCTCACCGCCCTGGCCGGCCGAGGGCCCCGGGCCGGCAAGGAACTGCGGCAGGCGCGCAGCCGGATCGGGATGGTCTTCCAGCACTTCAACCTGCTCTCCACCCGGACCGTGCAGGACAACGTCGAGCTGCCGCTGGAGATCCTGGGCAGGTCCGGGAAGGAACGGTCCGCCAAGGCGCTGGAACTCCTCGACCTGGTCGGCCTCGCCGACAAGGCGAAGTCCTACCCCGCCCAGCTCTCCGGCGGCCAGAAGCAGCGCGTCGGCATCGCCCGCGCCCTGGCCGGCGACCCCAAGGTGCTCCTCTCCGACGAGGCCACCAGCGCCCTGGACCCCGAGACCACCCGGTCCATCCTCCAGCTGCTGCGCGACCTGAACCGGCAGCTCGGCCTGACCGTGCTGCTGATCACGCACGAGATGGACGTCGTCAAGAGCATCTGCGACTCGGCCGCCCTCATGGAGGCGGGCCGGATCGTCGAGTCCGGGACCGTGAGCGAACTGCTCGCCACCCCCGGCTCCGAGCTGGCCGCCGCCCTCTTCCCGGTGACCGGCGAGCGCTCCGCGGAGGACCGCACCGTCCTCGACGTCACCTTCCAGGGCGAGGCCGCCACCCAGCCCGTCATCTCCCAGCTGTCCCGCACGTACAACATCGACATCTCGATCCTCGGCGCGGCCATCGACACCGTCGGCGGCCTCCAGGTCGGCCGGATGCGCATCGAACTGCCCGGCCGTTACGAGGACAACGTCGTGCCGGTCGGCTTCCTGCGCGAACAGGGCCTCCAGATCGACGTGGTGGAAGGTACCGAGCCGATCAAGGAAGGCGCGCGATGACCTGGTCCGAGATGCAGCCCCTGCTGGCACAGGCGTGTCAGGAGACCCTCGTCATGGTCGGCTGGTCGACCCTCATCGCGGTCGTCGTCGGCCTGCCGATCGGTGTCCTGCTGGTCCTCACCGACCGGGGCGGCCTGCTCCAGAACACCCCGGTGAACAAGACCCTCGGGCAGATCGTGAACATCGCCCGCTCGATGCCGTTCATCATCCTCATGGTCGCCCTGATGAGCTTCACCCGGTGGGTCACCGGGACCACCATCGGCTCCGAGGCCGCCGTCGTGCCCCTGGCCATCGGCGGCATCCCGTTCTTCGCGCGGCTCGTCGAGACGGCCGTGCGCGAGGTCGACGGCGGACTGGTCGAGGCCGTCCAGGCGATGGGCGGCAACACCTGGACCATCGTCCGCAAGGTCCTCGTCCCCGAGGCCCTGCCCTCCCTCATCGCCTCCACCACGACCACGGTCATCGCCCTGATCGGCTACTCCGCCATGGCCGGCACCGTCGGCGGCGGCGGCCTCGGTGACCTCGCCGTCCGCTACGGCTACCAGCGCTTCGAGAGCGGCCTGATGTGGATCACCGTGGCGGTCCTCGCCGTCGCCATCTCCGTCATCCAGTTCGCCGGCGACTACGCCGCCCGCACCCTGCACCGGCGCGGCGGCCGCTCCGGACCCGGACCGAAGCTCCGGCTGCTGAAGGCCAAGGAGCCCGCGGCCGCCGACATCAGCAAGGTCGCCTGAACCCGGGCGCCCACCCCCCCCCCCGAACGCCCCTCACCTGGGGTCGCATCACCCGAAGGAAAGGCACTTTTCGTGCGTAACACCGCCAAGTTCACCACCGCCGTCCTCGCCGCCGGAGCCCTCACCCTCGGGCTCACCGCCTGCGGCTCCGAGGACTCCGCCTCCGACACCTCCGGCCCGCTGGTCGTCGCCGCGACGCCCGTCCCGCACGCCGAGATCCTCAACTACGTCAAGGACAACCTGGCGAAGAAGGAGGGCCTCGACCTGGAGGTCAAGGAGTTCACCGACTACGTCACGCCGAACACGGCGACGGAGGACGGCTCGGTGGGCGCCAACTACTTCCAGACCGAGCCGTACCTGGAGGACTTCAACAAGAAGAACGGCACCCACCTGAAGTCCGTCGCCTCCGTCCACCTGGAGCCGCTCGGCCTGTACTCGAACAAGGCCGACAAGGCGAGCGACCTCAAGGACGGCGCCACCATCGCCGTCCCCAACGACACCGTCACCGAGGCCCGCGCCCTCCAGCTGCTGGCCGACAACGGGCTGCTCACCCTCAAGGACGGCGTCGGCACCTCGGCCACCACCGCCGACATCACCAAGAACCCCAAGAACCTCAAGTTCAAGGAGCTGGAGGCGGCCCAGACCCCGCGCTCCCTGAACGACGTCGACGCCGCCGTCATCAACGGCAACTACGCCCTCGAAGCCGACCTCAAGCCGTCGAAGGACGCCCTGGTCCTGGAGTCCGCCGAGAACAACCCGAACGTCAACCTCCTCGTGGTCAAGGAGGGCAACGAGGACGACCCGCGGGTCAAGAAGCTCGCCAAGCTCCTCACCTCCGACGAGGTCAAGAAGTTCATCGAGGACAACTACTCCGGTTCCGTCATCCCGTCGTTCTGAACCACCCGCGCGGGTCGGCTCCGCCGGGAGCCGACCCCCTGGTGCGATTCCGCGGCCCCATGCTGCATGCTGGGCAGTTCAGCAGGCCCTGACGGTATCGACGGCTCGACGGTTACGGAGCGGCGCATGACGAGCAGCACCTTCCCCACCATCTCCATCAGCACGGAGCGGTTGGTGCTGCGTCCCCTCGACGAGGACGACGTCCCCGCCCTCGCCGCCATGATGAACGACGAGCAGGTGGGCGCCTGGACCGACGTCCCGCAGCCCTTCACCGAGGCGGGCGCCCGCACCTGGATCACCGAGTACGCCCCCGCCGAACGCGCGGCGGGCCGCGGACTCGACCTCGCCGTCACCGAGTTCCTCACCCAGCGCCTGGTCGGCATCGTCCAGCTCGGGAAGACCGACTGGCACGTGCGCGCCACCGAGCTGTCGTACATCATCGCCCCCTGGGCGCGCGGCGAGGGCTACGCCTCCGAGGCCGCCCTGGCCACCGCCCGTTGGCTCTTCGGCGACCAGAAGTTCGAGCGCGTCGAGCTGCGCACCGCCGCCGACAACACCGCCTCTCAGCAGGTCGCCCAGAAGATCGGCTGCATCAGCGAGGGCGTCCTGCGCAACGCCTGTATAGCCCACGTCCGGGCCGAGGACGGGACCTGGACGGACGTACGCACCGACTTCATCGTGTGGAGCCTGCTGCCCGAGGACCTGGAGGGCGCGGCCGACCACCTGGCCGACGCCGACGGCTTCACCACCTTCACCGACTGGAGCTGACCGCTCCGCCGGGTACGCTCACTGAGCCCCCCAGGGGGCCGCCCCACGGACGACCTGCGAAAAACCTGGAGACTGACGACGATGGCCGACCGCGTCACGGTGATCGGCTGGGACGGCTCGCCGCTGACCGCCGCGGCACGCTCCGCACTCGGCGCCGCCACCCTCGTGGCAGGCGCCGGACACCATCTGGCGCTGCCCGAAGTACCCCCCGCCGCCGAGCGCGTCCGCCTCGGCAGCGTCGCCCTCGCCGCCCGCCGCATCGCCGCCCACCGCGGCAGCGCGGTGGTCCTCGCCGACGGCGACCCGGGCTTCTTCGGCGTCGTACGCACCCTGCGGGCGCCCGAATTCGGCCTGGAGGTCGAGGTCGTCCCGGCGGTCTCCGCCGTTGCCGCCGCCTTCGCCCGCGCCGGCATGCCCTGGGACGACGCCCAGGTGGTCGTCGCCCACCCGCGCACCCTGCGCCGCGCGGTGAACGTCTGCCGCGCCCACACCAAGGTCGCCGTCCTCACCTCGCCGGGGGCCGGCCCCGCCGAACTCGGCCTGCTGCTGGAGGGCGTGCACCGCACCTTCGTCATCTGCGAGGAACTCGGCACCGCCCGCGAGCGGGTCACCGTCGTCACCTCCGACAAGGCCGCCGACCACACCTGGCGCGACCCCAACGTCGTCATCGTCATCGGCGGCTCCCTCGGCACGACGGACGAGGCCGGCTGGATCGCCGGGCGCGACCCGGCCACCGGACCGCGCGGCTGGTCGCTGCCGGCCGAGGTCTACGGCGGCGCGCCGGGCGAGGGCGAGACCGACCTGCTGCGCGCCGCCCAGCTCGCCCGGCTCGGCCCCCGCCTCGGCGACCTCGTGTGGGACATCGGCTGCGGCAGCGGCGCGTTCGCCACCGACGCCGCCCGCGGTGGTGCCGCCGTCATCGCCGTCGACCGCGACCCGGCCGCCTGCGCCGGCACCGAAGCGGCCGCCCGCCGCTTCGGCGTCCAGCTCCACGTCGTCCACGGCACCGCCCCGCACGTCCTGGAGAACCTTCCCGAACCGGACGTGGTCCGGGTCGGCGGCGGGGGAGCGGCCGTGGTCTCCGCGGTCGCCGACCGCCGCCCGCAGCGTGTCGTGGCGCACGCCGCCACCCGCGACGAGGCCGAACTCGTCGGCCGCGACCTCACCGAGCACGGCTACCGCGTCGAGTGCGCCCTGCTCCAGTCCGTCGGACTCGACACCCGGGCCTGGACGGAGACGGAGCGGAGCGTCGCGTTCCTGCTCAGCGGTGTCCTGCCGGAACGCGAGGACCGCGCCCCGTGATCGGGTTGTCGTACCGCGCGCGGTAGGCTGGCCGATCGTTGTACCGCACCAGGGCCTCGCCGCTTCGTCGGCCGATGTCCGGGAAAACCCGCCTCTTCCGGGCGGCGGGCGGTACGGCGGAACCTGAGGGCGCGCAACGTGGCGCAGTCCACAGCGGCCTGTCGCGGATCAAGCTGACGTGACGGGCGAACGACCGCGAGAATGCCACTCAATGGCTTTGTCGCCTTTTCCGGCGGGTCGTTCGTGCCGCTGGGCACGCACGCTCGTTCTTCACGACGGAGCGGTCGGTGCGCCGTTCCGGGTGAGCTGGTCGTAGGAGCACAAACCGATGGGCGAGGGGTACGCATGACCGACACCGGCCAGATCCCGGAAGGGCTGCCGGAGAACGCAGGCATGGTGGAACACCCGGGCGTTCCCGCGCCCGGTGCGTACGCCTACCTCTCCGAGACCACCGCCGAGGACGAGGACCTGTTGCTGCTGCCCGGCGCGCAGAGCGCCTGGGGCAACGAGGTCGCGCCACCGGCGCCCGAGCCGGTCGTCGAGGCCGTCCACGAGCCCGAGCCGCACGAGATCTCCGGCCGGGACAGCGGCGCCTTCGACCTCGGCGCCGTGCGGACGGCGGCCCCCGCCGCGCCCCGCCGGCCCCTGCACCTCGGCCCGCCCCTGCCCGACACCTCGGCGAGCCCGGTGCGTTCGCTCGCCGACCGGGGCCCGGCCCACCCGGCCGCCAGACCCGCCGGCTCCCCGGCCCCCGGCCCCGAGGCCCCTCAGGCGGCGACGCCCTGGGCCGCGCAGCCCCCCGCCCAGGCCCAGACGGCCCCCGAGGCGGACCCCGCGGAAACGGTTGTTCCGGCGGACGTGCCGGAGAGCGGTGCGCAGACGGGTACGGTGCCGGATGCCGCGGCGCCGGAAGGTGCCGTACCGGAGAGCGCGGTGCCGGCGACCGAGGCCGCCGCGGAACCCCGGACGCCGGAGCCGGTCGCGGTGCCGGAGGCCCAGGAACAGCAGCCGCCGGTCCCGGCCGTCGGCACGCCGGTCGTGGCCGAGGAGCCGGTCGCCGCCCCGCAGGAGCACGCCGGGCCGGCCGCGGCCGTCGAGGTACCGGGCCCGGCGGGGGCGGAACCGGAGGCAGGGGCGGAGGCGTTCGAGGCACCCGCCCCCGTGGAGACACCGGCGCCGCAGGCCGCCGAGGCGCCGGAAGCCCCGGCCGTCCCCGTCGCGGTCGCGGAAGCACCGGTCGCGGAAGCCCCGGTTGCCGAGGTGCCGGTCGCCCAGGTCCCGGGCGTCGAGGAGACCGAGGCGTCCGGTGCGGAGGCGGCCCCCGAGCCCGCCGCCGATCCGGCAGGCGAGCCCGCCGCGGAGCCCGCCGTCGCCCTCGCCGAGCAGGCCCCGGCGACGGAACCCGCCGCCGGGGCCGTACCGGCGCCCACTTCGGAGGCAGCCGCCCCCGAGGCCGCACCGGCGCTCCCCCCGGAGGCCGCCGCCCCCGAGGCCGTATCCGCCCCCGACCCGCTGCCGGAGGTCCCCGCCCCGGCGGCCGTGGACGCCGTACCCGCACTGCCCGATGCCGTACCGGCACAGCCCGACGTCGTACCCGCGCCGTCGTTCGGGGACCCGGCCGCGCCCGTCGCCTCGGAGCAGCCCGTCGCTCCGGAGGCCCCCGCCGCCGAGGCCCCCGCCGCATCCGAAGTCCCCGTCGCGGCGGAAGCACCGGCCGCGGCCGAGGCTCCCGTGGCCCCGGAGGCACCGGCGGTCGCGGAGGTCCCGGAGGCACCGGTGACCCCCGTTGCTCCAGAGGCACCGGCCGTTGTCGCGGGTCCGCCCGAGGTCCCGCAGGCCCCCGCCGCCCCGCAGACACCGCCGGTCACAGGGGCCCCCGGCGTCCCGGACGTCCCCGCCACCCCCGAGCCCGTGGAGCACATCGAGCCCGCCGCTCTCGCGGCACCCGTCGAGGAACCCTTCGCGCGGACGGCTCCCGAGGCCCCCCTCGCGCCGCCCGCCCCGGAGCGGCCGGCCCTCGCGGAGGAGCCCTCGCGGCCGGCACCCGTGGAGCCGGCCCCGCAGCCCACGCCCCCCGCGTCCGTACCCGTACCGCCCGCACAGCCCGCCCAGGCTCCGCAGCCCCAGGCTCCGGTCCCGGGCCCCCAGTTCGTCCAGGAGCAGCACACCGTGGAGGGCGCCCCCCAGTCCGCCCAGGAGCAGGAAGCGGTGGCCGTGGTCCCGCAGCCCGCCCAGGGACCCCAGTCCGCCGTATCCGGGACGGACCTCCCGGCGGCACCACAGCACCTCGCGGAGGCGGAGCCGCAGGCCGCGCCCCCCGCCGCCACGGTCCCCGCCCCCCGCGAGGGCGACCCGGAACCGGCCGCGGCCGGCCCCGTCCCCGCGCAGAGCGCCGACGACCTGGACACCCGTGCCGCCGAGCAGGAGGACCGGGAGGAAGCGGCCCGGCGGTCCACCGGACCCGCCGCGCCTCCCTACGACGACGCCGAGCGCGAGGCCGTCCTGAAGGTCATGCGCGAACGCCGGGACATCCGCAACGGCTTCCGCGGCGACCCCATCCCGCACGAGGTCCTGCTCCGTGTCCTGGAGGCGGCCCACACCGCCCCGTCCGTGGGCCACTCCCAGCCCTGGGACTTCGTCGTCATCCGCTCCGCCGACACCCGCCGTGCGATGCACGAACTGGCCGAGCGGCAGCGCGAGGCGTACGCCAAGTCCCTCCCGAAGGGCCGGGCGAAGCAGTTCAGGGAACTGAAGATCGAGGCCATCCTCGACACCCCGGTCAACATCGTCGTCACCGCCGACCCGACCCGCGGCGGCCGCCACACCCTCGGCCGGCACACCCAGCCGCAGATGGCGCCGTACTCCTCCGCGCTCGCCGTCGAGAACCTGTGGCTCGCCGCCCGCGCCGAGGGCCTCGGCGTCGGCTGGGTCAGCTTCTTCGACGAGCGTGAGATGGTCCGCGCCCTCGGCCTGCCCGAGCACCTGGAGGTCGTCGCCTACCTGTGCGTCGGCTACGTCGACGAGTTCCCGGACGAGCCCGAGCTGATGCAGGCCGGCTGGTCCAAGCGCCGCCCGCTGTCCTGGGTCGTCCACGAGGAGACGTACGGCCGCCGTGCCCTGCCCGGCGAGGACCCGCACGACCTGCTCGCCGAGACCGTCGCGCAGATCCGCCCGCTGGACGCCAAGGCGCTCGGCGAGGCGTGGGAGCGGCAGAAGCGGATGACCAAGCCGGCCGGCGCGCTCGGTATGCTGGAGATCATCTCCGCCCAGCTGTCCGGCCTGTCCCGGCAGTGCCCGCCGCCGATCCCGGAGCCCGCCGCCGTCGCCGTCTTCGCCGGGGACCACGGCGTGCACGCCCAGGGCGTCACCCCCTGGCCGCAGGAGGTCACGGCCCAGATGGTGGCCAACTTCCTCGGCGGGGGAGCGGTCTGCAACGCCTTCGCCACCCAGGTCGGCGCCGAGGTGTGCGTGGTGGACGTCGGTGTCGCCGCCGACCTGCCCGCGACCCCCGGTCTGCTGCCCCGCAAGGTCCGGCCGGGCACCGCCGACATGACGACCGGCCCCGCGCTGACCCGCGAGGAGGTCAAGCAGGCCATCGAGGTCGGCATCGAGACCGCCCGCGACCTGGTCGCCGCCGGCAACAAGGCGCTGCTCACCGGCGAGATGGGCATCGCCAACACCACCGCGTCCGCCGCGCTGATCTCCGTCTTCACCGGCGCCGACCCGGCCGAGGTCACCGGCCGCGGCACCGGCATCAACGACGAGACCCTGGCCCGCAAGACCGAGGTGGTCCGCCGCGCCCTGGAGCTCCACCGGCCCGACCCGGCCGACCCGATCGGCGTGCTCGCGGCGGTCGGCGGCCTGGAGCACGCGGCCATGGTCGGCCTGCTCCTCGGCGGCGCCTCCCTGCGGACGCCGGTCATCCTCGACGGCGTCAGCGCCGGTGCCGCCGCCCTGGTCGCCCGTGCCATCGCCCCCGAGGTGCTGGCGGCCTGCATCGCCGGCCACCGCAGCGCCGAGCCGGGCCATGTCGCCGCCCTCAACAAGCTGGGTCTGCGCCCCCTGGTCGACCTCGACCTCCGCCTCGGCGAGGGCACCGGCGCGCTGCTGGCCCTGCCGATGGTGCAGAGCACGGCGCGGGCCATGCACGAGGTCGCCACGTTCGACTCGGCGGGCGTCACGGAGAAGTAACCCGCCGGCCCGGGCAAGGGGCGGCGGCCACACGCCGCCGCCCCCACCGGCCGCCGTACCGCGCGCTCGCCCGGCGCCCGCGCGCACCCCTCGCCCACCGGAAGCCGCGTACCACCGGCCCGTCCGGCGACCGCGTACCGCCCCGTCCACCGGAAGCCCGCGTACCACCCACCCACCTGGCGACCACGCGCCCGCCCATCGGACAAGCGCGCCACCCACCCACCTGGCGACCACGCGCCCCCATCCATCGGACAAGCGCGCCCCCCGTCCACCGGACGGCCAGGCACCCCGGGCCCGTCGGGCGACCACGCACCCCACCCCCACCGGGACGACCACGTATCATCCGCCCATCCAGTGACCGCGTACCACCCGCACCACCATCCACGGTCACTGCGTAAAATCCGCACGTCAGGGCAGCTCCAGAGCCGCAGCGCGCCCACCGCACCCCCGCCAGCACGAGGAGCCGCCCCTCATGGCCGAACACCCCGCCTACCCCGTAGGTCTCCGTCTGACCGGTCGCCGTGTGGTCGTCCTCGGCGGCGGACAGGTCGCCCAGCGCCGCCTGCCCGCCCTCGTCGCGGCGGGCGCGGACGTCCTGCTCGTCTCCCCGGAGGCCACCCCCTCGGTCGAGGCGATGGCGGACGCCGGTGAGCTGACCTGGGCGCGGCGCCCGTACGCCGACGGCGACCTCGCGGACGCCTGGTACGCCCTGATCGCCACCAGCGACCCGGCGGCCAACGCCGCCGCCTCCGCCGAGGGCGAGCGGCACCGTGTGTGGTGCGTCCGCGCCGACGACGCCGACCAGGCCACCGCCTGGACCCCGGCGACCGGCCAGAGCGAGGGCGTCACCGTCGCCGTGCTCACCACCAGCGCCCGGGGCCGCGACCCCCGCCACACCGCCGCTGTCCGGGACGCGGTCGTCGAGGGCCTGCGCGACGGCACCCTCGTCGCCCCGCACCACCGCACCCGCGCCCCGGGCGTCGCCCTGGTCGGCGGCGGCCCCGGCGACCCCGACCTGATCACCGTCCGCGGCCGGCGCCTGCTCGCCGAGGCCGACGTGGTGATCGCCGACCGCCTCGGCCCCCGCGACCTGCTCGCCGAGCTGCCGCCGCACGTCGAGGTGATCGACGCGGCGAAGATCCCCTACGGGCGGTACATGGCGCAGGAGGCCATCAACAACGCGCTCATCGAGCACGCCAAGCAGGGCAAGGCCGTGGTCCGGCTCAAGGGCGGCGACCCGTTCGTCTTCGGACGGGGCATGGAGGAGGCCCAGGCCCTGGCCGAGGCGGGCATCGCCTGCACCGTCGTCCCGGGCATCTCCAGCTCCATCTCCGTCCCCGGCGCGGCCGGCATCCCCGTCACCCACCGCGGCGTCGCCCACGAGTTCACCGTCGTCAGCGGCCATGTCGCCCCCGACGACGCGCGGTCCCTGGTGGACTGGCCGTCCCTGGCGAAGCTCACCGGCACCCTCGTCGTCCTCATGGGCGTCGACAAGATCGGCCGGATCGCCGAGACGCTGATCGCCCACGGCAAGTCCCCCGACACCCCGGTCGCCCTCGTCCAGGAGGGCACCACCGCGGCCCAGCGCCGGGTCGACGCCACCCTGGAGACGGTCGCGGAGACGGCCGTCGCCGAGGAGGTCCGCCCGCCCGCGGTCATCGTCATCGGCCCGGTCGTCCAGGTCTCGCCGAAGGGGACGGCCGTCTGACATGGCCGCCCCCGTCACCGTCACCGACCCCGCCGACCCGCGTCTGCACGACTACACGGACCTGACCGACGTCGCGCTGCGCCGCCGCCGCGAACCCGCCGAGGGCCTGTTCATCGCCGAGGGCGAGAAGGTCATCCGGCGGGCGGGCGACGCCGGGTACGCGATGCGGTCCATGCTCCTGTCGGAGAAGTGGGTCGACGTCATGCGCGACGTCATCGAGGAGACCACCGCCCCGGTCTACGTCGTCTCCCCGGCCGTCGCCGAGCAGGTCACCGGCTACCACGTGCACCGCGGCGCCCTCGCCTCGATGCACCGCAGGCGGATGCCCGCGCCCACCGCCCTGCTGGCCGGCGCCCGCCGGATCGCGGTCTTCGAGGACATCGTCGACCACGCCAACGTGGGCGCCGCCTTCCGCAACGCCGCCGCCCTCGGCGTCGACGCCGTCCTGCTCACCCCGCGCTGTGCCGACCCGCTCTACCGCAGGTCCGTCAAGGTCTCGATGGGCAACGTCTTCCAGGTGCCGTGGACCCGCCTGGAATCCTGGCCGCACGATCTCGGGACCCTGCGCGCCGAGGGCTTCACCGTCGCCGCGTTCTGCCTGAGCGACCGCGCGATCACCCTCGACGAACTCGCCGCCCGGGACCACGACCGGCTCGCCCTGCTCTTCGGCACCGAGGGCGACGGTCTCACGCCGGGGGCGCTCGACGCCGCCGACGTCCACGTCCGCATCCCGATGGACGCGGGCGTCGACTCGCTCAACGTGGCGGCGGCCTCGGCGGTGGCCTTCTACGCCACCCGCCCGCGCCCCGCCTGACCGTCGTAGGCCACCGTGGCGGACGCCGTCCGCGCGCTCCCCTGGCCGTCCCCGCCGCCGAGCCCGCGCGACGGACCCTGACAGCCCTGCGCCGCGGCGATGCCGAGGGCCACCAGCAGCGTCACCACGACGAACACGAACAGCCGCTGGCGCAGCAGCCGGGGATTGGCGGGCCGCCGCCCCGTCCCGGTCGGGCGCGGTCCGGGCCGGCCGCCCCCGCCGCGCGACGCCGGACGGCCGCCGGTGCCGGGACGGGCGCCGTTGCGGCCGGTGGGACGGGAGCCGGGGGCGGGCCGCGCCCCGGAACCGCTGCGGGGAGCGGGCGCACCGCCCCGCGCCGGCGTGCCCCCGCGCGGCGGGCCGCCGCCCCGTGACGGACTGCTGTCCCGCGGGCCGCCGCCCCGTGACGGACTGCCGTCCCGTACGCCGCCGCCCCGCGCGGGAGTGGCCCCGCGCCCCGGGCCGGGAGCCCGTGACCCGCCGCGCGAACCGGTCGTACCGCGTGACCCGCCCGTGCCCGGCGCACCCTGCGGACGCCGCCGTTCGCGGTCCGGATAGGTGTCGGCGAGCTGCCCCGTGGGCCGGTCCGCCTCCGCCGCGCGGGGCGCGGGCGGCCGTACGTCGCCCAGGCCCTGGGCCTCGCGGGCGGCGATCTCCTTGAGCCGCAGCGACAGTTGCAGGGTGCTGGGCCGCTCCTCGGGGTCCTTCGCCAGGCACGCCCGCACCAGCGGGGCCAGCGCGTCCGGAACGCCGTGCAGCTGCGCCTCCTCGTGCACCACGCGGTACAGCATCACCTCGGAACTGCCGTGCCCGAAGGGCGAGTCGCCCATCGAGGCGTACGCCAGCGTGGCACCGAGCGAGAACACGTCCGTGGCCGGCGTGACCGCCGCCCCGCGCACCTGCTCGGGCGCGAGGAACCCGGGGGAGCCGACCGCCGTCCCGACGTGCGTGAGCGTCGAGGCGCCGGTCGCCCAGGCGATGCCGAAGTCGATGATCCGCGGCCCCTTGGGGGACAGCAGGATGTTGGACGGCTTCAGGTCCCGGTGCACCACCCCGGCCTCGTGCACGGCGACCAGGCCCTCGGAGAGCGCGGCGCCCACGGCGGCGACGTCGGCCGCGCCCAGCGGCCCCTCATCGGCGACCTTGTCGTGCAGCGACGGGCCGGGCACGTACTGCGTGGCGAACCACGGCCGGTCCGCGTCCAGGTCCGCGGCGACCAGCCGCGCCGTGCACCCGCCCCTGATCCGTCGCGCCGCCGAGACCTCACGGGCGAACCGCGAACGGAACTCCTGATCCTCCGCCAGGTCCGGCCGGATGACCTTCAGCGCGACCCGCTGCCCCTTCTTGTCGGAGCCCAGGTAGACCACGCCCATCCCACCCGCGCCGAGCCGCCTGTGAAGCCTGAACGAGCCGACGACGCGCGGGTCCTCGCGCCTCAGGCGCATCATCGCCATGTTCATCCCCGCTGCCCGGTCCCACTGACGAGCCACAGCTTACGTTTCCCCGGCCGCCCGCGCGCAGAGGCCGCGCCCTCCGCACTCGATCGATTGTCAGTGGGCGGTGGGAGAATCGAGGAGTGGTCAGGAAGGGGACGGACGGGCCGGATCGGTACCGGCCGCGTCTCCAACCGGCCCGCCGAGAAGGGGGATTGAGTCCGTGAAAGGTGACCGTGTGGAAATAGTCGTGGACGCCGGGGACACGACACGGACCTACGAGGTGGTGGCCGGCCGGGCGGGCCGCCGGGTGGAGACGGCGGTGCGCCGGGGGGTGGTGGAGGTGAGCGAAGTCACGCGTAACGGCACGGTGGTCCGCACGGCCCGGTTCATGGCCAACCGCGTGCTGGCCCTGGTGGAGCAGCCGGTTCCGCGGGCGGACGGCTCGGAGAAAGCGGGACAGAGCGGGTGACCCCTCGGGGATGACCCCGAAAACCGGGACACCTTCTCCACCCACGGGAGTACGCCCCTGGTTGGGGCTCATCCTCCGGGAGGCCCGGCAATCGGTACGAGGGCATGACGCCCGGCAGGGGCCGGACGCCTAGATTTGAGGTCAAGCGGCGGGTGCAGCACTCGTCCCCCGAGGTCAGACGCCCGCCGCTGCAGAACGACACCGATCGGCAACGGAACACAGGTCAGGAGAGGAGCCATGGCCCAGACGGCACCGCGGACACTGGTCCGCACGCAGGAGCGCGGGATGTACGCCGCCCCGTTCCGCACCCGTCGCCACGGCCGCCGTCACCCGCTGGTGGCGACGCTCATGGCCCTTCCCCTGGCGGCCCTGCTCCTCCTCGTCTTCGACGGGTGGGAGACGGTGGCCACACAGGCGTCGTCCGTGGGTGTGATGCTGGGGCGCTGAGCGGCGACCCCAGGCCCGGAAGAGCGGTCCGGGCGGGGACATCCATCCATGAAACCCCGTGGGGACGGGGGTGCGGCGGACGGCAAGGATGCCGGCGCAGCTGGGGAGCTGCGCCGGCATTGCCGTGCCCGGGCGAGCCCCGCCCCCATCGAGGGGACGGCACCGCCCGTACCCTCACCCCGTGACGACGACGGCCCCCCTGCTCCCCGCCCTGACCGCCCGGGTCAGGGCCCAGGCGCACGCCCGTAGCGCCGCCTGCCCCTGCGGCGCGGCCACGCTGGCCGACCGCCCGGACGCCACCGTCGTCCGGCACGGCGAGGTGGTCGCCAAGGCGCACGCCCCCGGCACCGACGCCGACGCCCTGGCCCACCGCCTCGCGTTCACCGCCCGTCTCCCGGGCGTCCTCCTGCCCCCGCTCGCCCCCGCCCCCGCCGAACTGCACGGACGCCTGGTCACCTGCTGGCCGTACGGCACCCCCGTGGACCCGGACGACCCGGACGCCGCCCCGTGGGAGGCGGCCGGCGCGCTCCTCGCCCGGCTGCACCGGACGCCCGCCCCCGCCACCCTGCCCCCGATGCGCGGCCCGGCGAAGGCCGCCGCCGCCCTCGCCCGCCTCCGGCGCTCCGCGCCCCGCCACCCCGACGCCGCCCCCGTCCTGCGCGCCTGGGCCGCGCTGCCCGCGTGGGCGCGCGGCGAGGACGCGATGCCGGACACCGGCACCCCCTGCCACGGCGACTTCCACCTCGGCCAGCTGGTCCGGCACCCCACGGCCGGCGGCCCGTGGCTGCTGATAGACGTCGACGACCTGGGCCGCGGCGTGCCCGCCTGGGACCTCGCCCGCCCGGCCGCCTGGTACGCCTGCGGACTGCTGCCGCCCGACGAGTGGACGCGCTTCCTGGCCGCCTACCGCGCCGCCGGCGGACCCGCCGTCCCGCCGGCCGGCGATCCCTGGCCGGCGCTGGACGTCCCGGCCCGCGCCCTCACCGCGCAGACCGCCGCCCGCGCCCTGGCCAAGGCGGTCGCGGCCGGCCGCCCGCTGGACGAGGTGGAGCGCTGCCTGGTCGACGCCTGTGCGCGCATGCCGTCCGTCGCCCCCGGGGGACCGGCGTAGATCATCTGAAGAGTAGGGTGCAACCGACCGCAGCCGGACGGAGTCTGTCCTGGCGAAGCACGAAGCAGGACCTACCGGCGAGGAGTTGAGCCGACCATGCATTGTCCGAAGTGCCACGCACCGATGCACACGTACAACCGCAACGGCGTCCAGATCGAGCAGTGCAGTGGCTGCCGCGGGATCTTCCTGGACTACGGCGAGCTGGAGTCGCTGACCCGCCTGGAGTCCCAGTGGGCCCAGCCGGCCCCGCCGCCCCCGGCCGCCCCGCAGGCGTACCCCGCCGCCCCGGCCCCCGCCTGGGGCGCCCCGCACGGCGGCCACGGTCACCACGGCCACAACCGTCACAAGAGCTTCGGCCACATGCTGTTCTCCAGCTGAGGCGGGCCGCACGACCAAGCCCCCGGCCGCGCGAGGCGGCCGGGGGCTTTCGGCTGGTGGACGATACTGGGATTGAACCAGTGACCTCTTCCGTGTCAGGGAAGCGCTCTCCCGCTGAGCTAATCGTCCTCGGTACTGCGATCACCGCGTGCGCGATACTGGGATTGAACCAGTGACCTCTTCCGTGTCAGGGAAGCGCTCTCCCGCTGAGCTAATCGCGCGGAGATCCTTACGGATCGTGATCCTTGCGGATCAGTGGACGATACTGGGATTGAACCAGTGACCTCTTCCGTGTCAGGGAAGCGCTCTCCCGCTGAGCTAATCGTCCTTGGAGGTGGAGACGGGATTTGAACCCGTGTAGACGGCTTTGCAGGCCGTTGCCTCGCCTCTCGGCCACTCCACCAGGAGTGTAGGGGATCTTGTGGAACCCCTGTTCCTGCGAGCGGACGACGAGGCTCGAACTCGCGACCTCAACCTTGGCAAGGTTGCGCTCTACCAACTGAGCTACGTCCGCCTGTCGTTTCGGTCCGCTTGCGCGTCCCGGCGACGTGTTGAACTCTAGCGGATTCCCCGGCCAGCACAAAAACGCGTTTGCGCAGCGTGCTGCGGTGCGCTTGCCCGCCTGCCTGGTCAGAGCGTGCGGAAGGACACGTTCGGGTCACCTGGACGCCACCCCGCCTAGACTCGGCCAGGTGTCCGAGTTCCCGCCCCTGGCCCGTTTCGGAGACCGGATCGCCACCGGTCTCCTCGAGGTGACGACCGATCCCGCGGCCCTCGACTCCCGTGGCTTCTGGGCCGTCGCCGCGGACTTCGAGGGCCGTGTGACCTGCGCCCGTTTCGCCGAGGTCCGGGACGAGCCGGTGCCCGCGCCGCGCCCCGGCCGCTGGCGAGGACCGGAAGTCACCGACTGGACGTCCTCCCTGGACCGCGCCGCGTACACGGCGGCCGTCCGCCGCGTCCGGGAGCACATCGCGGCCGGCGAGGTCTACCAGGCCAACCTGTGCCGCGTGCTGTCCGCGCCCGTCCCGCCCGACGCCGACGTGGACGACCTCACCGCGCTGCTGGCACGCGGCAACCCGGCGCCGTACGCGGGCACGCTGCGGCTGCCCGGACACGGGGTGGAGATGGCCACCGCCTCGCCCGAGCTGTTCCTGCGCCGTGCCGGCCGGACCGTCGAGTCGGGCCCGATCAAGGGGACCGGGCGCACCGAGGCGGACCTGCTGGAGAAGGACCACGCCGAGAACGTGATGATCGTGGACCTGGTCCGCAACGACCTGGGCCGGGTCTGCGCCACCGGCACCGTGACCGTCCCCGACCTGTGCGTGGTGGAGAAGCACCCGGGGCTGGTCCACCTCGTCTCGACGGTCCGGGGCGGCCTGCGGGCCGGCGCCGGCTGGCCGGACCTGTTCGCCGCCGCCTTCCCGCCCGGCTCGGTCACCGGCGCCCCCAAGGCGAGCGCCCTCGGGATCATCCGGGCGCTGGAGACGGCGCCCCGCGGGCCGTACTGCGGCGCGGTCGGCTGGGTCGACGCCGACCGGGGCACCGCCGAGCTGGCCGTCGGCATCCGCACCTTCTGGATCGACCGGGCCGAGGGCCTCCTGAAGTTCGGCACCGGGGCCGGCATCACCTGGGGCTCGGACCCGGAGCGGGAGTGGCGGGAGACCGAGCTGAAGGCGTCCCGGCTGCTCGCGGTAGCGTCGGGGGCGTACGAAGCGAGCGGGGAGGGACCGGACACATGAAGATCTGGCTCGACGGCGGGCTGCGGGACGCGGAGTCCGCACGGGTCTCGGCGTTCGACCACGGGCTGACCGTGGGCGACGGCGTCTTCGAGACGGTGAAGGCGGTGGCCGGCCGGCCCTTCGCCCTCACCCGGCACCTCGACCGGCTGGCCCGCTCGGCGCACGGGCTGGGCCTGCCCGAACCCGACCTCGACGAGGTCCGCCGCGCCTGCGCCGCCGTACTGGAGGCCAACCCCATGCCGCTGGGCCGGCTCCGGATCACCTGCACCGGGGGACAGGGGCCGCTCGGTTCCGACCGCGGCGCGCACGGGCCCACCCTCCTGGTCGCCCTCGGCGAGAGCGCCCCCCGCCCCGACACCACGGCCGTGATCACGGTCCCCTGGACCCGCAACGAACGCGGCGCGCTCACCGGCCTGAAGACCACCTCGTACGCCGAGAACGTCGTCGCGCTGGCCCGCGCCCGGGAACGCGGCGCCTCCGAGGCCCTGTTCGGCAACACGGTGGGGCGGTTGTGCGAGGGCACCGGCTCCAACGTCTTCGTCGTCCTCGACGGCGAGATCCACACCCCGCCCGTCACCTCCGGCTGCCTCGCGGGCATCACCCGCGCCCTCACCGCGGAGTGGACCGGCGCCGCCGAGACGGACCTGCCGCTGGACGTCCTGGAGCGGGCCGACGAGATCTTCCTGACCTCCACCCTGCGTGACGTCCAGGCCGTGCACCGCGTCGACGACCGGGCGCTGCCGGGCGCCCCGGGCCCGGTGACCGCCAAGGCCATGCGGATCTTCCAGGAGCGCGCCGCCGGCGACCTGGACCCCTGACCGGCGCACGGCGGCGCGTGGAAAAGGGGCTGCGCCCCTGCGGCGCGAAGGGTAGAACCACCCTGATGACCACCACCCTGCGGCCGACCGAGCCGCTCCACGACGCCGCCGACGGAACGCGTTCACGCCGCTACCAGGTGTGCGTGAACAGCCGCCCCGTCGGCACCCTGCGCCTGGGCACCTCGCCCGCCTTCGGCGCGTCGCTGGCCGTGCTCCACGACCTGCGCGTCGACGAGGGGGAGCGCCGGCGCGGCCGGGCCACGGTCGCCGCGCTCGCCGCCGAGGAGGTGGCACGGAGCTGGGGCTGCCGCCGGATCTCCACGGCCGTCCCGGCCGACGCGGCGCCGGCCCTGCGGCTGTTCGAGGCGCTCGGCTACACCCGGCTCAACCGCGGCATGCGCAAACGGCTCGGCGACACCCCGCCCGAGCTGCCCGCCGGCAGCCGCGCCCGGCCCATGACCCGGGACGAGTACGAGCGGTGGAACCCCCGCACCCGGGAGCGGTACGCGCGGGACTGGGCCGCCCGGGGCGTGCCCGAGGAGTCGGCCCGTACCAAGTCCCGGCACGACCACGACACACTGCTGCCGCACGGCCCGGACACCGAGAACACGCTGCTCAGCGTGGTGGACCACGACGGCGAACCGGTCGGTGTCCTCTGGGTGGCGCTGCGCCCGGACGACGCGTTCGTCTACAAGGTCGAAGTGGACGAGCCCTACCGGGGCCGGGGGCACGGGCGCACCCTGATGCGGCTCGCGGAGGCCCAGGCGATCACCGCGGGCCGCGGCGTGCTCGGACTCAGCGTGTTCGCCGGCAACACCCCGGCGGAGCGGCTCTACGAGTCACTCGGCTACGAGACGACCCTCGTCGGCTTCCACAAGCCGCTGCTCTAGGTGTGTTGTCCCGGCAGGTTGGTGACGCGGCTGGCGGGTGGGTGGCCGTGGATGCCGGTGTGGGGTCGGTGGTAGTTGTACCGGTCCGGCCGGTCGGGAAACGTGGCCTGTCGTTCGCGGTCTGAGGTGTAGGGCCGGATGTGGGCCCACTCTTCGAGCAGGGTGCGGTGGAAGCGTTCGGCCTTGCCGTTGGTCTGCGGTCGCCACGGCCGGGTCCGGCGCGGCTGGATCCCCGGGTTCTGGCAGGTGTCGCGCCAGGTGTTTGTCGTGTGGGCCCAGGCGTTGTCGGTCAGCACCCGCGCGACGGTGATGCCCCGGGCGGCGAACCAGGCGGTGGCCCGGATGAGGGAGGCGGCGCAGGTGGCGGCCTTCTCGTCGGGGGGGGGGGATCTTCGGTGTGAGCGAGCCGGGAGTGATCGTCCAGGGCGGTGTGGAGGCAGGGGAGACCGGTGCCGGTGCGGTTCTTGCGGCCGGCTGCGCGGCCGAGGACCTTGTGACCGCCGCGGTCGGGGATGCGGCCGAGTTTCTTGACGTCGATTTGGACGGGTTCGCCCGGGCGGGCGTGTTCGTGGCGGCGGACGGGCTCGCCTGTGGCCCGGTCCGGGGTGGCCGGGGCGGGCAGGTTGTGACGGACGGGATGCGGTGGGCCGTCGACGGCGCGATACCGTACCGGGCGGCCGGCCGGGCGGGGCCGATGCGGTGCTCGCGTCGCAGGCGCACCGCCTGCTGTTCGACCGTGTCGGGCGTCCGGCGCGGGCTGTGGTGGGGGCGGCTGGAGCGGTCGCGTATCCCGGCCTCGCCGGCCTGCCGGCAGTGACTGGCCCAGCGGGCTGCGGTGGTGTGGCTGGCCTGGAAGCGTTCCGCGGCCCGGCGCAGCGGCCGGCCGTCGTCCACGACGCACCGGGCCGGGCGAAGCCGCCCGGTCGGAGTCAGCGGGGCGTTGCGGTGGGACACTAGGGCCTCCTGCGGTCGGGTGCAGATGTCGCAATCGACACCGAACCCAAGAAGGCCCTCACCCGTTCAAGCACCCAGCACGTGTGTCACCAACGTCCCGGGACAACACACCTAGCCGCCGGGCGAACCGCTCTCCGGACGCCCGGCCGCACTATTCCTCCAGCAGCCGGTCGGCGATCTCCTCGATCCGCTCGCGCAGCCCCTCCTGGCTCTTGCCGCCGTCGAGCCGCTGCCCGTCGATGACGTACGTCGGGGTCCCCGTCACGCCGATCGCCCTGCCCTCGGCCTCGTCGGCGTCGACGGCCAGGATGTGCCGGCCGTCGATCAGGGCCGTGTCGAACTCCTCGGCATCCAGCCCCAGTTCCCGGGCCACGTCGACCAGGAGGGCCTCGCCCGCGCGGTCCAGTTCCCCGCACCGGGCCAGCACGGCCTCGACGTACGGCCAGCCCCGCCCCTGCGCGGCGGCCTCCTCGGCGGCCTGCGCGGCGGCGAAGGCGTGCTTGTGCTTGGCCAGCGGGAAATGCCGCAGCCGCAGCTCCAGCCGGTCGCCGTAGCGGGCGCGCAGGGCGCGCAGGTCGTCCAGGGCGGTACGGCAGTCCGGGCACTGGAGCTCGCACCACACGTCGAGCACGGGCGGGGCGGGGCGTACGGGGGAGGAATCGCTCATGGGACCAGTCTCCCAGCCCCGCCCGTGCCCGCCCAATCCCGGCCGCCGGGTCCCCCGCCCCACCGGGACCTGAGGAGGAGCCGACCCCGAGCCGACCCGGAGATGCCCCTGATGTCGGGCCGGAGCATGGCCGCGCCGGGCGGGGACGGTGCAGGATGGAAGGGACGAAGACGCACGCTGCCCGACCGCGCCCAGCCCTGGAGGACCGGATGATTGCCGAGACCGTCTGTTCCGCCGTGTCCGCGGCCGGCCTGGGCATCGCGGCGGTCACCGCGTACCGCAGGCGCTTCCTGGCGGCGGTCCGCATCGCCGCCTACGCGCTGATCCCGGTCGCCCTGGTGATGACCGGCGTCGTCGACTGGGTGGCCGACACCGCCTTCTCCCCGACGGCCTGGGCCGGCTTCGCCCTGCTCGGCGTGGCCTGGCTGCTGTTCATGGTCACCCGCGCCGTGGAGCGCCGCCGCGGCGGCACCCGCAAGGAGCGCAGACAGGCCCGCGCGGCGGCCCGGCGGGACGCCGTGGCCCCGGGGGCCTCGGCCCCCTCACTGGGCGGTGGCACCGCCCCGCGCCCGGCGTCGGCCCGTCCCGCCGGCGAACCCAAGGCGGGCACCGGGGACGACGACTTCAGCGACATCGAGGCCATCCTGAAGAAGCACGGCATATGAAACGCGTGTGACAGCCCGCGCGAGGGGGCTGCGACCGCCCCGCTGAAACGACACAGTGAGCGGGGGAAGCGGCCGGAAACGATCACAACCCGAACCGAAGATCATCGATACCGGCGAACACAGGTGCCTCGCGGGCGTGTTGATCGCATCGGGCTCTGAACTGCGCCATCATCGCCGCGAGATGCTGGACACGACACAGCTGGACCACACAGAGAGCGATGCCGCGCCCAGGCCGCAAGAGCCCCGCGGATGTCTCTTCGCCCTTTCCCAGCCACCGCTGATGATCTTCCTTGCGGTGATCGGGTGTCTGCTGCTCATGGCTTCGCTGCACGACCTGCTGTTGCTGTGAGCCGTACCCGCGTTCCCCGGCGCCACCCGCCGGGGGCGCGAACACCCTCGGGTCCCGTCACCTCGCGCCTGCCTCCACCGGTCCCGCCACGCCCCCGCCCGCCCCACCGGACCGTCGCCGTCCCGTCCGCCCCACCGGGTCCCCCGGTCCCGCCACGCCCCCGTCCGCCCCGCCGGACCGTCGCCGTCCCGTCCGCCCCACCGGTCCCCCCGGTCCCGCCACTCTCGCGCCCACCCCCCGGTCCCGCCACTCTCGCGCCCACCCCCCGGTCCCGCCCCCCTCGCGCCCGTTACCGCCCGTTACCTGTCGTTATGGCCCGCTCCCGCCCCGTCACCTCGGTCCCGCCGGCCCGGACCCGCTGGCCAGGGTCAGCCCGCCGCCTCCTTCCGCCGTGCCCGGTAGGCGGCCACGTGGAGCCGGTTGCCGCAGGTCCGGCTGTCGCAGTACCGCCGTGACCGGTTGCGCGAGAGATCGACGAAGGCACGCCGGCAGTCGGGCGCCTCGCAGCGCCGCAGCCGCTCCCGCTCCCCGGCGACCACGAAGAACGCCAGGGCCATCCCGCAGTCGGCTGCCAGATGGTCGGCGAGGGAGGCCCCGGGGGCGAAGTAGTGCACATGCCAGTCGTAGCCGTCGTGGTCGGTGAGCCGGGGCGTGGTGCCCGCGGCGGCGACCAGCTCGTTGATCAGGCTCGCGGCGGCGCGGGTCTCGGTGGTGGCGAAGACGGTGGCGAACCGGCCGCGGATCGCTCGCACCGCTGAAAGGTCGGCCTCCGAGAGCACGCCGACATCACTGACCTCGTGGTTCTGTACGAAATCGTCGAGGGCGGCGACGTCCGGCAGCCCGTCCGGCGACGACTCGTCCTCCGGTGCGGTGTTCACCAGATCCACCACGGTGTCGAGGGCGCACCGGGTGTCGTGGGTGATCAGCACGTTTCGCTCCCTGGCCTGGAGACGGGCGGACGCCCGCCGATTGCTGGCCGATGGTAGTGGCATCCGCGCCCGGCGTCCGGCGCCGCGGCGTCCGGCCACCGCCGCCCACGCCCGGCGGTCGTCCCCGGCGCCCGTACAACGCCGCCGGCCCGCCGGTGGTTCCCGGCGGGCCGGGCACGACGCACACCGGCGCCGCCCCGCGGTGTGGTCCGCGGCGCGACGCCGGTCCGTTGTGCCGTTATGCGGTTGTCCCGGCCCGGTCCGTCACCCCGAGTCGACGGCGCCGGGCGGTCGGAGCGGCCTCGCCCTAGCTTTCGGCCAGGATGTGCGACAGCTCCTGATCGAGGTCGAAGTGCCGGTGTTCCGTGCCGGGGGGCACGGCGGCGTCGGTGCGCTTCAGGAAGGACTCCAGGGCCCGCGCCGGGGCCTCGAGCAGTGCTTCGCCCTCCGGAGAGCTCAGGGCGATGCACACGACGCCCTGACCATGGCTGCGCGACGGCCAGACACGGACGTCGCCGGTACCGGTGGGGCGGTGCAGCCCCTCGGCGAGGAGGTCGCGGGCGAACACCCACTCGACGGTCTCCTCGGCTCCGGTGTGGAAGGTGGCGTGCACGGCGTAGGGGTCGGCCGTGTCGTACCGCAGGCCTGCGGGGACAGGCAGTGAGGACTCGCTCGACACAACGAGGCGCAGGTGCAGCTCGCAGCTGACCGTGGTGTTCATAAGCGCCAGGGCCTTTCGCTCAGTGTGCGCTCGGGGATTCGCACGTCGGCCAAATCGACATGCCACCTACGGTGCCGTTGTAAACCCCTCTGAGTGTTTTGCGTGTCTTTACGTACCTCTTCCGGCCCAGGGTTCCGGGGCGGGCTGCGGCCATTCCGGTGACTCGTTTGGCTCCGGTAGGGTTTGGCCGTATGAGCACGGGGAGTAGTGATTCGGTCGAGGTGGCCGTGGTGGCGGACGGGACGGACGCGGACACGGCGGAGGGCGAGCGGGGGCTCGGCTCGCGGGCGCCGGAATTCGTCAAGGCGCGGCGCATGCTGCACCTGAGCTGGCAGGTCGGCGTCTTCGTCGTCGGGCTCGCGGTCGTGGTGGCCGGCGTCATCATGCTGCCGCTGCCCGGGCCGGGCTGGGTGGTGATCTTCGGCGGCATGGCGATCTGGGCGACCGAGTTCGTCTGGGCGCAGCTCGTACTGCGCTGGACCAAGCGCAAGGTGACCGAGGCGGCGCAGCGGGCGCTCGACCCCAAGGTGCGGCGGCGCAACATCATCCTGACGGTGACCGGCTTCGTGATCATCGGGGCGATCGCCGGTTTCTACCTGTGGAAGTTCGGCCTCGTCATGCCGTGGAAGATCGAGGACCAGTGATCTGACCGGCGGCGCGGCGGCCCTGGGTCGCGGCCCTTCGCGGCTGGTCACGGGCACCCCCTGACATGCGGTAATGTTCTTCCCGCACCCGGGCGATTAGCTCAGTGGGAGAGCGCTTCGTTCACACCGAAGAGGTCACTGGTTCGAACCCAGTATCGCCCACCGGGATCTTCAGGCGGCCCGGCTCACGATCGTGAGCCGGGCCGCCTTGTCGTTGCGCCGACCATGCGTCGGCGTGGCCGGGCTTCATCCAACCGTGACCTTCCCGGCCGCCCGCATCGAGGAGTCCGGTGCTGTTCGAGGGGTCGATCACACCGCGTCCACCAGGGTTTTCGCTCCGTGTGCGGCACGGGGGCCCGGTGCTGCGGGCGTCCGCGGCCGGCCGGGTCGCCCGGCAATTCCTGTCCGAATCATTGACGCGCCCCTGGGCCCTCCGTACCTTGTGCCAGCAAGCGCTTACTTGAAACGATTCATGGAACCACCATGGGGCGAACGCAACGTCGCGGGGAGGCTCATATGCAGCAGGGCGGGAATGCGCGGACCGGGATCGAGAGGCGCACGATCCTCAAAGCGGCGGGGGCCTCGCTGGCCGTCGCGGGGCTGGGCGCCACGGCCACCGCGTGCGGTGGCGGCAGCGGGTCGGCGGACGGCACGGTGACCATCCGCTACGCCTGGTGGGGCGGCGAGCCGCGGGCCATCGCCATCAAGAAGTCGATCGCGCTCTTCGAGAAGAAGTACCCGAAGATCAAGATCAAGCCGGAATTCACGGACTACGAGGCGTTCTGGGAGAAGTTCCAGACCCAGGCCTCCGGCGGGAATCCGCCGGACGTATTCCAGAATGCGGTCGCTTTCCTGCGCAAGTACGACAAGCGCGGTGTCCTGATGGACCTCAAGACGCAGGCGGACGCGGGCAATCTGAGCCTGGACAATTTCCGCAACGGCGTTCTGGCGGCCGGTCAGGCCGACGGGAAGCAGCTCGGTGTGCCGGTCGGCGCCAACACCATGTCGCTCGTCATCGACCTGAAGGCGTTCCGGAAGGCGGGCGTCCAGCCGGAGTTCGGCTGGACCTGGGACGAGTACTTCGAGGCGCTCCAGACCATCCAGGACAAGCTGAAGATCGCCGGGGACACCGGCTACTTCACCATCATGTACCTCTACGACCTGTACCTCCGGCAGAACGGCAAGGCGTTCTTCACCGACAGCGCTCTCGGCTTCACCGAGGACGACCTGACGCGGTGGTGGGAGGACGGCTACAAGCGCGTGAGGTCCGGGCTGGTCGCCGACCCGAAGAAGATCGAGCAGGTGAAGCCCAAGTCGGGCCTGTCGGCCGGGCTCGCCGCCTCCGAGTTCACCTGGGACAACTTCTCCATCCGCTACGAGGGCGAGGGCGAGTCCGACTACGGCCTCGCGCCGATCCCGACCACCGACGGCAAGGACACCGGCCAGTACCTCGGCTCGCTGATGCTCAGCGCCTTCACCGGCACCCAGCACCCCAAGGAGGTCGCGCAGTTCATCGACTTCATGGTCCACGACCCGGAGGTCGGCAAGATCATGGGCTACGACCGCGGCATCCTCGCCACCACCGAGCAGTACGAGGCGTACGCGCCCTCCGACGGCCCCGACAAGGGCGTCAAGGCGTACGAGGAGGAGGTCGCCGCCGCCGGAGTGCTCGGGAAGATCACCCCGCACCCGTCCGGCGCCGATGTCATCGAGGCGGCGTTCCTGCGCATCGGCGGTGAGGTCGCCCAGGGCAAGGCCAAGCCGGCCGACGCCGCCAGGACGCTGTTCAGCGAGGCCAAGGCCGCCTTCGCGGGCTGAGGGGACGTACCACCATGACGCTCGTCAAGGAAGCGCCCGCACCCCCGGCCGGGAAGCGGGCCGCCGCTCCCGCCGCCGGGCGGCGTGGGCGGCGCCGCGAGAACCTCGCCGGCTACCTCTTCATGTCGCCGTGGATCGCCGGGTTCGTGCTGCTCACGGCGGGGCCGATGATCGCGTCGCTGTACTACGCGTTCACCAGCTACAACCTGTTCACGCCGCCGAAGTGGGTGGGGCTGGACAACTTCACGACGATGTTCCAGGACCCGCGCTGGCAGAAGTCGGTCGAGGTCACCCTCAAGTACGTCGTCGTGGCCACCCCGCTGAAACTGCTGCTCGCGCTCGGCGTCGCCATGCTGCTCGCGCAGAAGCGGCGCGGGCAGGGGCTGTACCGGGCCGCGTTCTACCTGCCCTCGCTCATCGGGGCCAGCGTCTCCGTGGGCTTCGTGTGGCGGGCGCTGTTCTCGGACGACGCGATCGTCGACCGTTCGCAGAAGGTCTTCGGACTGGACGTGGGCGGCTGGATCGGCAACCCCGACTACGTCCTCTACGCCCTGGTCGCCCTGAGCATCTGGCAGTTCGGCGCGCCCATGGTCATCTTCCTGGCCGGCCTCAAGCAGGTCCCGCGCGAGCTGTACGAGGCGGCCGAGGTGGACGGCGCCGGACCGCTGCGCCGGTTCTGGAACATCACGCTGCCGATGATCTCCCCGGTGCTGTTCTTCAACGTGCTGCTGGAGTCCATCCACGCGTTCCAGGTGTTCGGCTCGGCCTACGTCGTCTCCGACACCCGGTGCGGACCGGCCGACGCCACCCTCGTCTACACCTGCTACCTCTACCAGAAGGGCTTCAAGGAGGCCCAGATGGGCTTCGCCTCCGCGATGGCCTGGACGCTGGTGATCGCGGTGGCGCTGGTGACGGCGGTGCTGTTCTGGTCGCAGAAGAAGTGGGTGCACTACGAGGAGGCCGCCAAGTGACCACCGCCACCAGCCCCGCGGTACGCACCGCCGGCGAACGGCGCCGTACCGGCTCGATCGCCTGGCACGTGGGCGCGCTCGTCGTCCTCGCGGTCGTCCTCTACCCCGTCGTCTGGGTGGTCGGCGCGGCGTTCAAGCCGAGCAAGGACATCATCGCCAGCCTCGACCTGCTGCCCGCCCGACCCGTCTGGGCCAACTTCTCCGGTCTCGCCGACGGCATCTCCGGCATCTCCGTCAGCAGCTTCTTCGTCAACTCGCTGCTGTACGCGGTGCTCGCCGTGGTCGGCGTGGTGCTGTCCGCCTCGCTCACGGCGTACGCCTTCGCCAAGATCCGGTTCGCCGGGCGGAACCTGCTGTTCACCCTCATGATCGGCACGCTGCTGCTGCCCTACCACGTCCTGCTCATCCCGCAGTACGTGATGTTCCGCAAGCTCGAACTGGTCGACACCCTGGTGCCGTTGGTGGCGGGCAAGTTCCTGGCGACGGAGGCGTTCTTCGTCTTCCTGATGGTGCAGTTCATGCGCGGGCTGCCGCGTGAGCTGGACGAGGCCGCCAAGCTCGACGGCTGCGGGCACCTGCGGACCTACTGGTCCGTCGTGCTGCCGCTGTGCCGCCCCGCCCTCATCACCAGCGCCATCTTCACCTTCATCAACGCCTGGAACGACTTCATGGGGCCGTTGATCTACCTCAACACCCCCTCCAAGTACACCGTCTCCCTCGGCCTGATGATGTTCCGCGACCAGGAGGGCATCTCCAACTACGGCAGCATGATCGCGATGTCGCTGGTGGCGCTGGTCCCCGTCGTCGCCTTCTTCATGGCCTTCCAGCGCTATCTCATCGACGGCATGGCCACGTCCGGACTGAAGTGAGGCGGTCAGCATGGCTGAGGCACGTGTGAAGGCACGCCGGGAGTCCCCGTTCGGCGAACGGTTCTCCCTCTTCGCCGAGTGTCTGCTCACCGGTGTGTGGATCGCCGTGGCCTGCCTCGGCATCGTCACCGTCCCCGCGGCCTTCGCCGCCGGCGCCCGGCACCTGCGGCGCCGTACCGGGCACGAGGGCGGCGGCGTGCGGGAGTTCGCCGCCGACTTCGGGGCGGCCGTGCGCCGCGGCTGGCTGGCCGGGCTGGCCGGCTGGGCCGTGGCCGGCGCGGTCTGGACCGACGTCCAGGCCGCGCGGGCGGGGCTGCCCGGCGGGCCGGTCGCCGGGGCGGTCGGCCTCTTCGCGCTCATCGCGCTGACGGTGGCCGGGCTGCGCGCGGCGGCGGTGTGGACGCCCGGCGCGTCCTGGCGCGCGCTGCTGGCCGCCGCCGTCCGCCGCACCCTGGGGGACCCCGCCGGGTCCCTGCTGATCGTCTGCGGACTCGCGGTCGTCGCCGGGTCCGCCTGGCTCCTGCCGCCGCTGGCGGTCCCGGTCCTCGGGGCCGTCGCGGCGGCCGCCGTCGCCGTGGAGGAGCGGCACACCGGCCGCGGCTGAGACCCCCTCTTCCCGGGGCCGGCGCCCGTGACCGGCGCCGCCCCTCTCTCTGTCATGCCCCTGATCACTCCAGCATCCGTACGCGGAAAGGAAAGGCCATGTCCCCCATCCCCCGCAGGTCCCTGCTCAAGGCCGCCGCCGTGGCCGGCGCCGCCGCCCAGTTCAGCTGGGCGCTGGGCGCGAAGAACGCCCAGGCCGCGCCCGCCGCCGACACCGCCGCCGACGCCCCCGTCACCCTCGACTGGCTGGAGGACGGCGGCCTCGGCGCCGCCCCCGGCTCCACCGTCGGCGTCCCCTGGCCCAAGGGCGCCCTCCAGGAGGACCAGACCTTCGCCGTCACCGACGCCGGCGGCACCGCCGTACCCGTCCAGACCTGGCCGCTGGCGTACTGGCCGGACGGCTCCCTGAAGTGGACGGCGCACGCGGTCGCCACCGGCTCCGGCCGACTCACCCTCACCACCGGGACGCCCGCCGTGCCCGAGCGGAAGGTCACCGTCACCCGGCGCGGCGGGGGAGTCGACATAGCGACCGGCGTCATCACCGCGCGCATCGGCACCTCCGGCACCACCCTGATCAAGTCCATCACCAGAGGCGCCACCGAGATCGCCCGGAACGGCCGGCTGGTCCTGCTCCGCCAGCCCGAGATCGAGGACGGCGACCAGGGCACCGTCAAGCACGAGCGCTTCGACGGCGCGATCAGCGAGGTGACGGTCGAACAGCAGGGCCCGGTCCGCGCCGTCGTCCGCGTCGACGGCAAGCACCGCAAGGGCAGCCGCGGCTGGCTCCCCTTCTCCGTCCGCCTCTACTTCTACGCGGGCGCCGACTCCTTCCGCATGGTGCACACCATCACCTTCGACGGCACCCAGGAACCCGGAAAGACCTCCGGCGACTTCATCCGCGGTCTCGGCGTCCGCCTCACCGTGCCGATGCGCGACGCCTCCTACGACCGTCACATCCGCATCGGCGGTGAGGGCACCGGCCTGCTCCGCGAGGCCGTCAAGGGCATCACCGGACTGCGCCGCGACCCGGGGGCGGCCGTACAGGCGGCGCAGTACGCGGGGGAGAAGCTGCCCGACCCGGCCACCTGGGACCAGCGTGTCACCAGCCGCCTCCAGTACATCCCCGAGTGGGGCGACTACACCCTCTCCCAGCTCTCCGCCGACGGCTTCACCGTGCGCAAGCGCACCACGAAGGGCCACGGCTGGATCGCCGCCGGCGGCGGACGCCGCGCCTCCGGTTTCGGCTATGTCGGCGGCGTGAGCGGCGGCCTCTCCTTCGGCCTGCGCGACTTCTGGGAGAAGTACCCCGCCCAGCTCGACATCCGCGACGCGCAGACCGACGAGGCCGAGGTCACCCTCTGGCTCTGGTCCCCCGAGGCCCAGCCCATGGACCTGCGCTTCTACCACGACGGCATGGACCAGGACACCTACGCCGAACAGCTGGAGGGCCTCAACATCACCTACGAGGACTACGAGCCCGGGTTCGGCACCCCCTACGGCATCGCCCGCACCTCCGAGCTGCTGTTCTGGGCCAACGCCGCCACCCCCGCCCCCGAGACCCTCGCCCGGCAGGCCGAGGCCGTCCGCGTCCTGCCGCAGCTCGCCGCCCCGCCCGCCCAGCTCATCAAGGCGGGCGTCTTCGGCAAGGGCCTCTACGCCGAACCCGACCGCTCCACCCCCGCCAAGGCGAAGATCGAGGACCACCTCGACTTCCTCTTCACCTACTACAAGGACCAGGTGGAGCAGCGCCGCTGGTACGGCTTCTGGGACTACGGCGACATCATGCACACCTACGACACCGTCCGGCACCAGTGGCGCTACGACGTCGGCGGCTACGCCTGGGACAACTCCGAACTCTCGCCCGACCTCTGGCTCTGGTACGCCTACCTGCGCTCCGGCCGCGCCGACATCTTCCGCTTCGCCGAGGCGATGACCCGGCACACCGGCGAGGTCGACGTCTACCACCTCGGCAAGTGGGCCGGCCTCGGCACCCGGCACGGCGTCCAGCACTACGCCGACAGCGCCAAGCAGCAGCGCATCGCCAACACCACCTACCGCCGCTTCTACTACTTCCTCACCGCCGACGAACGCGTCGGCGACCTCATGCACGCCAACGTCGACTCCGACGAGACCTTCCTCGTCCTCGACCCCAACCGCAAGGTCCGCACCGACCCCTACACCCCCGACCGGCACGCCCTGTCCATCGGCTTCGGCACCGACTGGAGCGGCCTGGTGTCCGCCTGGCTCACCGAGTGGGAACGCAAGGGCCCCAAGTGGGAGAAGGCCAAGGCCCGGGTGATCTCCACCATGAAGGGCATCGCCGCCCAGCCCAACGGCTTCGTCCAGGGCAGCGGCCTGTACGACCTCGACACCGGCGAGTTCGCCGTCGCCGAGCGGCCGGTGGTCGGCGTCTCCCACCTGTCCGCCGTCTTCGGCCTCAACGAACTGTGCGCCGAACTGATCGACCTGGTCGACCTCCCGGAGTTCAACGAGGCGTACTACGACTACTGCCGCTACTTCAACGCCTCCAAGACCGAACAGGCCGCCCGCTACGGCGCCCACTTCGGCTCCCTGATCCTCTTCCAGGGCCACTCCCGCCTCGACGCCTACGCCGCCGTACGGACCGGCGACGCCAAGCTCGCCGCCCGCGCCTGGCAGAAGTTCTACGACTCCGACGGCTACAAGGAGTCGGCCCCCTGGACGACGGAGAAGATCACCGGCCCGATGGCGCTGGTGCCCGGCACCGAGGCGAGCTGGGTCTCCACCAACGACACCGCCCTCTACGGCCTCGCCGCCATCGAGAACCTCGCCCTGGTGGGCGACCGCATGCCGTGACCGGCGCCCGCGCGGGCAGGCTGGGGGCGTGGACTGGAACCATTACCGCTTCCGCAGCCGCTGGGCGCTGCCCGCACCCGTCACCGACGTCTACCGCGCCCTGGAACGGATCGAGGACTACCCCCGCTGGTGGCCCCAGGTCCGCGAGGTCGTCCGCCTCGACGCCGCCACCGGCACCGCCCGCATCCGCGCCCTCCTCCCGTACGACCTCACCCAGACCCTGCGGGAGGAGCGGCGCGATCCGGCCGCCGGCGTCCTGGAGGTCTCGCTGACCGGCGACATCGAGGGCTGGGCACGCTGGACGGTCACCCCCGAGGCCACCGGCGCCCTCGCCCGCTATGACCAGGAGGTCGACGTCCGCAAGCCGCTGCTGCGCCGGCTCGCCGTGCCCGGCCGGGCGTTCTTCCGCGCCAACCACACGCTGATGATGCGGGCCGGGCGGCGCGGACTGGCCACGCACCTGGGAGCGGTTTGAAGGAAGCCCGCCCGGACCTGTATGGTTCAGTGCGTTCCCGGGCGATTAGCTCAGTGGGAGAGCGCTTCGTTCACACCGAAGAGGTCACTGGTTCGAACCCAGTATCGCCCACCGGGAGAGCCGGTCCGCCGCATGGCGGACCGGCTTTTTTCTGCCCGCACCTCGGTCAGGCCGCCGCCCGCACCTCCGGCCGCAGGGGCCAGGCCGGGTCCACCGCCTCCTCCGTGCCGCTGGGCGCGAACCACGTCTCCAGGCCCCGTGCCTGTGCCGCGTGCCACACCGCCTGCAAGGCGTGCAGCTCCGCCGGGGAGAGCCGCTCCAGCCGCCCCGCGAACCGGCGCCCCACCGCCCGGACCACCTCAAGCGCCGCCTGCGCCCCGGCCGCCGCGTCGGGCGTCTCCTCCAGCGGGACGCCGTAGTGCGCGCACAGGTCGGGCAGGGTCCGGCGGCCCTTGCGGGAGCGGTCCAGATGCCGGTCGAGGACCGGCGGATCGAGGACGTACAGCGGCGTCCGCTCCAGCCAGCGACCCAGCGACGAGGCCCGGTGCCGCCGCAACTCCCGGTCCAGCAGCGTCAGATCGAACGGCGCGTCCATCACGACCAGCGGCCGCCCGGCCCGCGCCTGCTCCGCCAGCGTCTCCGCCGTCTCGTACATCACCGGGGCGGGCCAGCGCCCGCTGCGGTGCAGATGCTCCTCCGTCAGCCCGAGCGCCGCGGTCGCCGCCGCGGGCACCGGCACCCCCGGGTCCACCAGCCAGCGGCTGACCCGTGGCCGGATGCCCGGGGCGTCCTGCACGACGACGGCCGCCGACACGATCCGGTCGGTCTCGACGTCGGTGCCCGTGGTCTCCGTGGCGAACGCGGCCAGGGGCCCTTCGTACCAGCACGCCATACCACCACAACCCCTCGATCACCCTCGGCAGTTGGCATCCCGCCCGCTGCCCGTTCCGGTGATACCCGGCCTTTTCGCCCCGTACGCCGGAAGGGCCGCGCCGTACGGCGGCGGGCACCCGCCGGGGAACGGTTTCGCGGGGGACCCGGCCGGGTCGGTACGATCGGCCCCATGCGTGCGCTCCGGTATGGCGCCGCGACCCACTTCAGTCAGGAGAGACCGGTGTCAGACGTCCGTGTGATCATCCAGCGCGATTCCGAGCGGGAAGAACGCGTGGTGACGACGGGCACCACGGCGGCCGACCTCTTCGCCGGCGAGCGCTCGATCGTGGCCGCCCGGGTGGACGGCGAGCTGAAGGACCTCACCTACGAGGTCAAGGACGGCGAGGCCGTCGAGGGCGTCGAGATCTCCTCCGAGGACGGCCTGAACATCCTGCGGCACTCCACCGCGCACGTCATGGCGCAGGCCGTGCAGGAGCTGTTCCCCGAGGCCAAGCTGGGCATCGGCCCGCCCATCCGGGACGGCTTCTACTACGACTTCGACGTCAAGGAGCCCTTCACCCCCGAGGACCTCAAGCGCGTCGAGAAGAAGATGCAGGAGATCCAGAAGCGGGGCCAGCGCTTCTCCCGCCGGGTCACCAGCGACGACGCCGCCCGCGAGGAGCTGGCGGACGAGCCGTACAAGCTGGAGCTGATCGGCCTCAAGGGCAACGCCGCGCAGGCCGCCGACGGCGCCGACGCCGAGGTCGGCGGCGGCGAGCTGACCATCTACGACAACCTCGACGCCAAGACCGGCGAGCTGTGCTGGAAGGATCTCTGCCGCGGCCCGCACCTGCCGACCACACGGAACATCCCGGCGTTCAAGCTGATGCGCTCCGCCGCCGCCTACTGGCGTGGCAGCGAGAAAAACCCCCAGCTCCAGCGCATCTACGGCACCGCCTGGCCGTCCAAGGACGAGCTGAAGGCCCACCTGGACTTCCTCGCCGAGGCCGAGAAGCGCGACCACCGCAAGCTCGGCGCCGAGCTGGACCTGTTCTCCTTCCCCGACGAGCTGGGCCCCGGCCTCGCGGTCTTCCACCCCAGGGGCGGTGTGATCCGCAAGGTCATGGAGGACTACTCGCGCCGCCGGCACGAGGTGTCCGGCTACGAGTTCGTGAACACCCCGCACATCTCGAAGGAGCACCTCTTCGAGATCTCCGGGCACCTGCCGCACTACGCGGAAGGCATGTTCCCGCCCATCCAGTTCGACGAGCAGAACTACCGCCTCAAGGCGATGAACTGCCCGATGCACAACCTGATCTTCAAGTCGCGCGGCCGTTCCTACCGTGAGCTGCCCCTGCGCCTCTTCGAGTTCGGGACCGTGTACCGGTACGAGAAGTCGGGCGTCGTACACGGACTGACCCGCTCGCGCGGCTTCACCCAGGACGACTCGCACATCTACTGCACCACCGAGCAGATGCCCGAGGAGCTGGACACGCTCCTCACCTTCGTCCTGGACCTGCTGCGGGACTACGGCCTGACCGAGTTCGAGCTGGAGCTGTCCACCCGCGACGACTCCGACAAGTTCATCGGCTCCGACGAGGACTGGGAGGAAGCCACCGAGGCGCTCCGCCAGGCCGCCGAGAAGCAGAACCTCCCACTGGTCCCGGACCCGGGCGGCGCCGCCTACTACGGACCGAAGATCTCCGTCCAGGCCAAGGACGCCATCGGCCGCTCCTGGCAGATGTCGACCATCCAGGTCGACTTCAACCAGCCCAAGCGGTTCAACCTGGAGTACACCGCCGCCGACGGCTCCCGCCGCCAGCCCGTCATGATCCACCGGGCGCTGTTCGGCTCCATCGAGCGGTTCTTCGGCGTCCTCCTGGAGCACTACGCCGGAGCCTTCCCGGCCTGGCTGGCGCCCGTCCAGGCACTGGGCATCCCGATCGGCGACGCCCACGTGTCCTACCTCCAGGAGTTCGCGGAGAGGGCGCGGGCGGCGGGGCTGCGGGTCGAGGTCGACTCCTCCTCCGACCGGATGCAGAAGAAGATCCGCAACGCCCAGAAGCAGAAGGTCCCGTTCATGGTCATCGCCGGTGACGAGGACATGGCCAACGGGGCCGTCTCCTTCCGCTACCGCGACGGCTCCCAGGAGAACGGCATCCCCGTCGACGAGGCCATCGCCAAGATCGCCAAGGTCGTCGAGGAGCGCGCGCAGGTCTGACCCGCCGTACCGCGAAGGCCCCCGGGCGACCCCGGGGGCCTTTCCCGTCCCCCGGGCCCGACGCCATATGCTGCACGCATGACGAGTGAGCCGGAGCAGCAGTGGGGAGTGGGGACGCGGGACGCGTTCCAGCGCCTGTGGACGCCCCATCGGATGGCGTACATCCAGGGGGAGAACAAGCCGAGCGGCCCGGGCGCCGACGACGGCTGTCCCTTCTGCTCGATCCCGGCGAAATCGGACGAGGACGGGCTGATCGTCCGCCGCGGTGAACTGGTCTACGCGGTGCTCAACCTCTACCCGTACACCGGTGGCCACCTGATGGCCGTGCCCTACCGGCACATCGCCGACTACACCGAGCTGACGGACGCGGAGACCGCCGAGCTGGCCGAGCTGACCAAGCAGGCGATGACGGCCCTGCGCACCGCGTCCGGCGCGCACGGCTTCAACATCGGCATGAACCAGGGCGCGGTCGCCGGCGCGGGCATCGCCGCCCACCTGCACCAGCACGTCGTGCCCCGCTGGGGCGGCGACACCAACTTCATGCCGGTGGTCGGCCACACCAAGGTGCTGCCGCAGCTCCTCGGGGACACCCGGAAGATGCTGGCGGAGGCGTGGCCGACGCCGACGGCCTGACGGCCGCCCCTACGCGTTGTACGTGTCGGCCTTCCCCGGCGTCGGGTCCTGGACCGCGCCGCTGAGGAACGCCGACCGGGCGCCGAACTTCTCGGTGTTCACGCCGTTCTCCTCCAGCACCTTGATCGCCGCCCGGTGCACCACCCGCAGCACGGGCGTCGCCGCCCGCAGCGCGTCGTCCGCCATGAAGCGGTGCCGCCAGGGCTGGTCGGCCCAGGCGTGCCGCAGGCCGAACGGCTCGGGCAGGGAGATGGTGCCGCCCAGCCAGTTCAGCGCCGGCGTGTACCAGGTGAACGGGGCGCGGACGGCGAGCCGGACCACTTCCTGGGTGTTGACCAGCGGAAGCATCACCTTGCGGCTCTCCCACGGCTTGAACGCCTTGGTGACCGTCTTGGAGGGCGCCGAGGGCCCGCCCATGAACAGCCCGTTCACCGGGCCCAGCGCGTGGCCGGTGACCTCGATGCGCAGGGTGGAGTGCAGCACCGTCACCGTGATCAGCATGGTGATGACCAGCTGCCCGTCCCACAGCACCCACTGCACGCCCAGGTAGTGCCGGTCGCCGGCGCCGAACTGCTGCTTGTTGCAGATCTCCTGCACCGCGTGCGGCTTGACCTGGTACGCCTCGACGTCCGCGCCCTCCGGGCGGGACACCGCCGTCGCGCCCTCCGCGATCGGGGTGACGATCCAGT
The DNA here is from genome assembly GCA_014649155.1 of Streptomyces griseoviridis. Taxonomy (GTDB): domain Bacteria; phylum Actinomycetota; class Actinomycetes; order Streptomycetales; family Streptomycetaceae; genus Streptomyces; species Streptomyces griseoviridis. The sequence continues at coordinate 162,650 of BMSM01000009.1, forward strand.
GCCGTATCGACGGTTTGGTGAAGCCCCCGGTGTTCAGCGGGCCGCGCTCCAGCAGGCTGAGCTGGTCGTGGATGGCGCGGACGACGTCCCAGCTCCGGAACGGATGGATCTCCCGGGCGGGATCGGCGGGGAGCAGCTCCTCGGCCAGCTGCCAGCTGCCCCAGCGGGTGCCCATGCCGAGTATGCCCTTGGGGCCGGCGTAGAAGACCGAGTTGGACTGCTGCTCGGCGCCGAGCCGGGCCAGGGACTGGCGGAGCTGTTCGGCGGCGGTCTCGTCGGGATTGCTCGGCACCGCCTCAGGAACCTTGGCGCCGACACTGGCCCCCTTGACCAGGCTGCCCCAGCTCGCGCTGAGGTCCTTCGCCGTGCCCTCGCAGATCCGCTTGGCCCAGAACCAGCCGACCACCGGCATGACCGCCGCCAGCCGGCCGTACCAGCCCCAGAAGCCCCCGAACGGCATCTTGAGCACGAAGAGCACCGCCAGCGCGCCCACCGCCACGAGCACCGCCGTGCCGAGAGCGCCGGCCTGCTTGTTCTCCGACTTGGCGACCGTGCCGCGGATCAGGAAGCCGAGCAGCCAGACCAGCAGGCCGGGCAGGAAGAGCAGCCCGCACACCGCCATCACGAAGGTCAGTTTCCGGTCGCGCTCCTTGCGGATGCGGTTCGCGGCCAGGCAGTGCTCCACGACGACCTGCGGCTCGATGCCGAAGGACTGGATGAGGGGCTTGCGGCCGGCGCCCAGCATGCGGCCCACCACCGCCTGGGCGAACGCCTCACCGAGATTGGGCCGGAAGATCTTCGCCCAGGAGCGGCCCGGGTTGACGGTCGTCTGGTGCCACTCGTTGTCGGCCTTCTTGATCTCCTCCACCGGGCTGTCCCGGTAGGCCGCCGACGCCAGCGCCAGCGTGGCCGTCTGGCTCGCGTCCCCCGCCCGGGGCACCTGAGGCCCGAAGAAGTCCGCGTAACCGCCGTCGGTCATTCCCGCCCCCAGATCGAAGCCGCTCTCGCTCAAGCGGCTTTCCCGACTTCCGTGCTCCGCACACCTGTTGATCAGGTCGTCAGCGTAACTCCCGGTGCCCTCCCGTGTCGGCGGACGGCCGGAAGCCACCCGCCGGCGAGGAGGGCGGCGCCCGGCCAGCGGACCGCCGGAGTGCGCCCGGCGCTGATCACGCGCCCTCGTGCGCCGCCTCCCGGACCCGCTGCGCCACCTGCGGCGGCATCGGCTCGTGCCGCGCGTAGCGGCGGTCGAACCGGGCCGTGCCGTGCGACAGGGACCGCAGGTCCACGGCGTACCGGCCGATCTCGATCTCCGGCACCTCGGCCCGCACCAGGGTGCGTCCGCCCGGGGCCTGCTCGGTGCCGAGCACCCGGCCGCGCCGCCCGGACAGATCGCTCATCACCGCGCCCACGTAGTCGTCGCCGACCAGCACGCTGACCTCGGCCACCGGCTCCAGCAGACGGATCGCCGCGCCGGCGGCGGCCTCCCGCAGCGCCAGCGCGCCGGCCGTCTGGAAGGCGGCGTCGGAGGAGTCCACCGAGTGCGCCTTGCCGTCCCGCAGGGTGACCCGCACGTCGATCAGCGGATGGCCCGCGGCGACGCCCTTGGCGGCCTGCGCGCGCACGCCCTTCTCGACGGACGGGACGAACTGCCGGGGCACCGCGCCGCCGACCACCTCGTCCACGAACTCGATGCCCGAGCCGCCCGGCAGCGGCTCCACCTCGATCTCGCAGATCGCGTACTGCCCGTGTCCGCCGGACTGCTTGACGTGCCGCCCGCGCCCGGCCGCCTTCCGCCCGAACGTCTCCCGCAGCGACACCCGGTGCGGTACGACGTCGACCTGGACGCCGTAACGGCCGCGCAGCCGCTCCAGGGCGACGTCGGCGTGCGCCTCGCCCAGACACCACAGGACCACCTGGTGGGTCTCCGGGTTCTGCTCCAGGCGCGTCGTCGGGTCCTCGGCGACGAGCCGGGCGAGCCCCTGGGAGAGCCTGTCCTCGTCGGCTTTGCCGTGCGCCCTGATGGCGAGCGGCAGCAGTGGTTCGGGCATCGCCCACGGCTCCATGAGCAGCGGATCGTCCTTCGAGGAGAGCGTGTCCCCGGTCTCCGCGCGGGTCAGCCTCGCCACGCACGCGAGGTCGCCGGCGACGACGTGCGACACCGGGCGCTGCTGCTTGCCGAAGGGGGTGGAGAGGGCGCCGACGCGCTCGTCGACGTCGTGGTCCTCGTGGCCGCGGCCGGCCGGACCGTGCCCGGAGACGTGCACCGCCTGGTCGGCGCGCAGGGTGCCGGAGAAGACCCGGACCAGCGAGATCCGGCCGACGTACGGGTCCGAGGAGGTCTTGACGACCTCGGCGGCCAGGGACGCGTCGGGGTCGCACGGCGGCAGTTCGCGCGGCCGGCCGTCGGGGGTGGTGACACGGGGCGCCGCCCGCTCCAGCGGCGTCGGGAAACCCCGGGTGATCAGCTCCAGCAGCTCCACCGTGCCGAGGCCCTGCCGGGCGCCCTCGGCGGCGGGCGCGGCGGCCAGCACCGGGAAGAAGGAACCGCGCGCCACGGCCCGTTCCAGATTCTCGATCAGCGTCTTGACGTCGACCGGCTCCCCGGCGAGGTAGCGGTCCATGAGGGTCTCGTCCTCGCTCTCCGCGATGACGCCCTCGATCAGCCGGCCGCGGGCCTCCTCGATCAGCGGGAGCCGGGCGGCGTCCGGCGCGGACTCCACGCGCTCACCGGACGCGTAGTCGAACAGCTTCTGGGTGAGCAGCCCGATCAGCCCGGTCACGGGCGCGTGCCCGTCGGGGCGGCGCGGGCCGCGCAGCGGCAGGTACAGCGGCAGTACGGCGTCGGGGTCGCCGGCGCCGAACGCCTCCGCGCAGGCCCGGGTCGTCTCCTCGAAGCCGGCCCGCGCGGCCTCCAGATGCGTGATCACGATCGCGCGGGGCATGCCGACGGCCGCGCACTCCTCCCACACCACGCGGGTCGAGCCGTCCACGCCGTCCGCGGCGGAGACGACGAAGAGGGCCGCGTCCGCCGCGCGCAGACCGGCCCGCAGCTCCCCGACGAAGTCGGCGTACCCGGGGGTGTCGAGGAGGTTGACCTTGATGCCGTCCCAGGTGACGGGGACGAGCGAGAGCTGTACGGAGCGCCGCCTGCGCTGCTCGATCTCGTCGTAGTCCGAGACACAGCCGCCGTCCTCCACGCGGCCGGCCCGGTTCAGCGCCCCCGCGGTCAGCGCGAGGGCCTCCACGAGTGTCGTCTTGCCCGATCCGGAGGAGCCGACCAGCACCACGTTCCGTACAGACGCGGGGTGGTCGGCCGCCTGTGCCCGGCCGGCGGCTCCGGGGTGGGTGTGCGCCTTGTCGCCCATGACTTGCCTCCCGTGCGCGGTGAGGTCACCGGGGGCGCGGACACGCGTCGGCCGCGTGCGAGCGGCTCCTGCGACGCCCGCGGTCCTTCGAGCTTTCCACTCCCGTCACGCCGCGTCCATACGGAAGGACCCGGCGCCCGCGCCGGCCGTCCCCGTACGGTGGTGCGGGTGCCCGGCCGTCGCCCACGCGCGCGCGTGACTACGATGGGCCAGCCGGTGGCCAGCAGGGGCCGCGCGGCGACACCGACCGTCGGGAAGGCCATGCTGAACAAGTACGCGCGTGCATTCTTCACGCGTGTCCTCACACCGTTCGCCGCGTTTCTCATCCGCCGCGGGGTCAGCCCCGACACGGTCACGCTGATCGGGACCGCGGGCGTGGTCGCGGGGGCGCTGGTCTTCTACCCCAGGGGCGAGTTCTTCTGGGGCACGGTGGTGATCACCCTCTTCGTCTTCTCCGACCTGGTCGACGGCAACATGGCCCGCCAGCTCGGCCGCTCCAGCCGCTGGGGCGCCTTCCTGGACTCCACCCTGGACCGGGTCGCCGACGGAGCGATCTTCGGCGGCTTCGCCCTCTGGTACGCGGGCAGCGGGAACGACAACGTGCTGTGCGCGGTGTCGATCTTCTGCCTGGCCAGCGGTCAGGTGGTGTCGTACACCAAGGCGCGCGGCGAGTCGATCGGCCTGCCCGTCGCCGTCAACGGCCTGGTCGAGCGCGCCGAGCGGCTGGTCGTCTCACTGGTCGCGGCCGGCTTCGCGGGGCTGCACAAGTTCGGCGTACCGGGCATCCAGTACCTGCTGCCCGTCGCCCTGTGGATCGTCGCCGTCGGCAGCCTGGTCACGCTCGTCCAGCGCGTCGTCACGGTCCGCCGGGAGTCCGCCGAGGCGGAGGCCGCGGCCGACCGGGAGGCCCGGGGGAGCGAGGCGGCCAAGTGAGCGCCCGGGAACGGCTGGCCGACGCGCTCTACGGCGCCGGCTGGAGCACCGTGAAGAAGCTGCCCGAGCCGGTCGCGGCACGCCTCGGCCGCACCGTCGCGGACCTCGCCTGGAAGCGGCGCGGCGAGGGCGTGCTGCGGCTGGAGCGCAACCTCGCGCGCGTGGTGCCGGGCGCGAGCCCCGAGCGGCTCGCCGCGCTCTCCCGCGCGGGAATGCGGTCCTACCTGCGGTACTGGATGGAGTCGTTCCGGCTGCCCGCGTGGAGCCCGGAGCGGATCGCCGACGGCGTCGACGTCGAGGACCTGCACCACCTCACCGCGGGCCTGGACGCGGGCAAGGGCGTCATCCTCGCCCTGCCGCACCTCGCCAACTGGGACCTCGCCGGCGCCTGGGTCACCACCCGCCTCGGCATCCCCTTCACGACGGTCGCCGAACGTCTGAAGCCGGAGAGCCTCTACGACCGTTTCGTCGCCTACCGCGAGGGCCTCGGCATGGAGGTGCTGCCGCACACCGGCGGCACCGCCTTCGGCGCGCTCGCCCGGCGGCTGCGCGCGGGCGGCCTGGTCTGCCTGGTCGCCGACCGCGACCTGTCCGCCTCCGGCATCGAGGTCGACTTCTTCGGCGAGCCGGCCCGAATGCCCGGCGGCCCGGCGCTGCTCGCCCAGCAGACCGGGGCAGCGCTGCTGCCGGCCACCCTCTGGTTCGACGACTCGCCCGTGATGCGGGGCCGGGTCCATCCGCCCGTCGCGGTCCCCGGGTCAGGCAACCGGCGCGAGAAGGCGTCTGTCATGACACAGGCGCTGGCCGACGCCTTCGCCACCGGAATCGCCGAGCACCCGGAGGACTGGCACATGCTGCAGCGCTTGTGGCTCGCCGACCTGGACCCACCGAAGGGGCCGTGATGAGGATCGGCATCGTCTGCCCCTACTCCTGGGACGTGCCGGGCGGCGTCCAGTTCCACATCCGCGACCTCGCCGAGTACTTCCTCCGGCTCGGCCACGAGGTGTCCGTGCTCGCCCCCGCCGACGACGACACCCCGCTGCCGCCGTACGTGGTCTCCGCGGGCCGCGCGGTGCCGGTGCCGTACAACGGCTCGGTGGCCCGGCTGAACTTCGGCTTCCTCAGCGCCGCCCGGGTACGGCGGTGGCTGCACGACGGCTCCTTCGACGTCATCCACATCCACGAGCCGACCTCGCCGTCGCTGGGCCTGCTGGCCTGCTGGGCGGCGCAGGGCCCGATCGTGGCGACCTTCCACACCTCCAACCCGCGCTCCCGCGCGATGATCGCCGCGTACTCCATCCTCCAGGCGGCCCTGGAGAAGATCAGCGCCCGGATCGCCGTCAGCGAGTACGCCCGCCGCACCCTGGTCGAGCACCTCGGCGGCGACGCGGTGGTCATCCCCAACGGCGTCGACGTCGACTTCTTCGCCAAGGCCGCGCCGCGCCCCGAGTGGCAGGGCGACACCATCGGCTTCGTCGGCCGCATCGACGAGCCCCGCAAGGGCCTGCCGGTGCTGATGAAGGCCCTGCCCAGAATCCTCGCCGCCCGCCCGCGGACCCGGCTGCTGGTCGCCGGCCGCGGCGACGAGGAGGAGGCGGTCGCCTCGCTCCCCGCCGACCTGCGCTCCCGGGTGGAGTTCCTCGGCATGGTCAGCGACGAGGACAAGGCCCGCTTCCTGCGCAGCGTCGACCTGTACGTCGCTCCCAACACCGGCGGCGAGAGCTTCGGCATCATCCTCGTCGAGGCCATGTCGGCGGGCGCGCCCGTGCTCGCCTCCGACCTCGACGCCTTCGCCCAGGTGCTGGACCGGGGCGCGGCCGGTGAGCTGTTCCCCAACGAGGACGCCGAGGCGCTCGCCGGGGCGGCCGTACGGCTCCTGGAGGACCCGGCCCGCCGCGCGGAGCTGCGGGAGCGGGGCAGCGCGCACGTACGGCGCTTCGACTGGTCGACGGTCGGCGCGGACATCCTGTCCGTCTACGAGACGGTGACGGCGGGCGCGGCGGCGGTGGCGGCGGACGAACGGGCCACGGGGCTGCGGGCGCGGTTCGGGCTGGCCCGGGACCCGGCCGACGGGCCCCGGGCGCCCCGGTAGCCTTGCCGCCCGTGACCGCTACCCTCATCTGGATCCTCGTCGCCCTCGTCCTGATCGGCGTCTACCTGAGCTGGACGGCGGGACGCCTGGACCGGCTGCACGCCCGGATCGACGCCGCCCGCGCCGCGCTCGACGCCCAGTTGCTGCGCCGCGCCTCCGTGGCGCAGGAACTGGCCACCTCGGGCGTCCTGGACCCGGCCGCCTCCATCGTCCTGTACGAGGCGGCGCACGCCGCCCGGCAGGCCGAGGAGGAGCAGCGGGAGGTCGCCGAGAGCGAACTGAGCCAGGCCCTGCGGGCCGTGTTCGGCGACGCGCACCAGGTGACGGCCCTGCGCGAGGCGCCCGGCGGCGAGGAGGCGGCCGGCGAGCTGACCGAGGCGGTCCGCCGGGTACCGATGGCCCGCCGCTTCCACAACGACGCGGTGGGCGCCGCCCGCCGGCTCCGCGAGCACCGCAAGGTCCGCTGGTTCCGGCTGGCCGGCCACGCCCCCTTCCCGCTGGCCTTCGAGATGGACGACGAACCGCCGGCGGCCCTCGTCGACCGCGGTTAGCCGGGGCCGGGCGCGCGGGGCGCGGTGGGTGTGGCGCGGCGCGCGGGGCGGGGGCGCGGGGCGCGAAAACGATCCACCGGCTCCTCATTGGCCCTTGCTGTGGCCTGCTCCGTTCACGTTTCCTCAGTGCTGCCGACATCCTCTTTTCTTCCAGTGAGGTACCCGTGTCCAGCACGCTCCCCGACAACCAGGCCCCCGAGACCGGCACCGCCCGCGTGAAGCGCGGCATGGCCGAACAGCTCAAGGGCGGCGTGATCATGGACGTCGTCACGCCCGAGCAGGCGAAGATCGCCGAGGACGCGGGCGCCGTCGCCGTCATGGCCCTGGAGCGCGTCCCGGCCGACATCCGCAAGGACGGCGGTGTGGCCCGGATGTCCGACCCGGACATGATCGAGGGCATCATCGAGGCGGTCTCCATCCCCGTGATGGCCAAGTCCCGCATCGGCCACTTCGTCGAGGCCCAGGTGCTCCAGGCCCTCGGCGTCGACTACATCGACGAGTCCGAGGTCCTCACCCCGGCCGACGAGGTCAACCACTCCGACAAGTGGGCCTTCACCACCCCGTTCGTCTGCGGCGCCACCAACCTCGGCGAGGCCCTGCGCCGCATCGCCGAGGGCGCCGCGATGATCCGCTCCAAGGGCGAGGCCGGCACCGGCAACGTCGTCGAGGCCGTCCGCCACCTGCGCCAGATCAAGAACGAGATCGCCCGCCTGCGCGGCTGCGACAACCACGAGCTGTACGCCGCCGCCAAGGAACTGCGCGCCCCCTACGAACTGGTCGCGGAGGTCGCCGAACTCGGCAGGCTCCCGGTCGTCCTCTTCTCGGCCGGCGGCGTCGCCACCCCGGCCGACGCGGCCCTGATGCGCCAGCTCGGCGCCGAGGGCGTCTTCGTCGGCTCCGGCATCTTCAAGTCCGGCGACCCCGCCAAGCGCGCCGCCGCCATCGTCAAGGCGACCACCTTCTACGACGACCCCAAGGTCATCGCGGACGCCTCCCGCGACCTCGGCGAGGCCATGGTGGGCATCAACTGCGACACGCTCCCCGAGGCCGAGCGCTACGCCAACCGCGGCTGGTGATCGCATGCCTTCCCCGGTGATCGGCGTCCTGGCCCTCCAGGGCGACGTCCGGGAGCACCTCGTCGCCCTGGCCGCGGCCGACGCCGTGGCCAGGCCGGTGCGGCGCCCCGGCGCACTCGACGGCGTCGACGGCCTCGTCATCCCCGGCGGCGAGTCCACCACCATCTCCAAACTGGCCGTCCTCTTCGGGATGATGGAACCGCTGCGCGCCCGCGTGCGCGCCGGCCTGCCCGTCTACGGCACCTGCGCCGGCCTGATCATGCTCGCCGACAAGATCCTCGACCCGCGCTCCGGCCAGGAGACGATCGGCGGCATCGACATGATCGTGCGCCGCAACGCCTTCGGCCGGCAGAACGAGTCCTTCGAAGCGGCGGTCGACATCGAGGGCGTCGAGGGCGATCCTGTGGAGGGCGTCTTCATCCGCGCCCCCTGGGTGGAGTCCGTCGGCGCCGGCACCGAGGTGCTCGCCGAGCACGAGGGCCACATCGTCGCCGTCCGCCAGGGCAACGCGCTGGCGACCTCGTTCCACCCGGAGCTGACCGGCGACCACCGCGTGCACCGGCTGTTCACCGACATGGTGCGCGCCCGGGGCGCGGCGGACTCCTTGTAGGATCTCTGGGGTTCGTTCAGTAGATGGGTTACGCGAAGGAGACAGGCAGATGTCCGGCCACTCTAAATGGGCCACGACGAAGCACAAGAAGGCCGTCATCGATGCCAAGCGCGGCAAGCTCTTCGCGAAGCTGATCAAGAACATCGAGGTCGCGGCCCGGATGGGCGGCGCCGACATCGACGGCAACCCGACGCTGTACGACGCCATCCAGAAGGCCAAGAAGCAGTCGGTACCCAACAAGAACATCGACTCCGCGGTCAAGCGCGGCGCGGGCCTGGAGGCCGGCGGCGCCGACTACGAGACGATCATGTACGAGGGTTACGGGCCGAACGGCGTCGCGGTCCTCATCGAGTGCCTCACCGACAACCGCAACCGCGCCGCGTCCGACGTGCGCGTCGCCATGACCCGCAACGGCGGTTCCATGGCCGACCCCGGATCGGTGTCGTACCTGTTCAACCGCAAGGGCGTGGTCATCGTCCCCAAGGGCGAGCTGACCGAGGACGACGTCCTCGGCGCCGTCCTGGACGCGGGCGCCGAGGAGGTCAACGACCTCGGTGAGACCTTCGAGGTCCTCAGCGAGGCCACCGACCTGGTCGCGGTCCGCACCGCCCTGCAGGACGCCGGCATCGACTACGAGTCGGCGGACGCCAACTTCGTCCCGACCATGCAGATCGAGCTGGACGAGGAGGGCGCGCGCAAGATCTTCAAGCTGATCGACGCCCTGGAGGACAGCGACGACGTGCAGAACGTCTTCGCCAACTTCGACGTCAGCGACGAGGTCATGGAGAAGGTCGACGCGTAACACGCGCACGGGCTCGGGCGGGCCGACGGGACACACCCCGTCGGCCCGCCGCTTTGTCAGTGGCACCCGATAGCCTGCACAAACAGGTGATCGAGGGGAGGGAGCGGCGTGCGCGTACTGGGGGTCGACCCGGGGCTGACCCGTTGCGGGGTCGGTGTCGTCGAGGGCGTCGCGGGCCGCCCGCTCACCATGATCGGCGTCGGCGTCGTCCGCACCCCGGCCGACGCCGACCTCGGCCACCGTCTCGTCGCCGTCGAGCAGGGCATCGAGCAGTGGCTCGACGAGCACCGCCCGCAGTACGTCGCGGTCGAGCGCGTCTTCAGCCAGCACAACGTACGGACCGTGATGGGCACGGCCCAGGCCAGCGCCGTCGCCATCCTCTGCGCCTCCCGGCGCGGCATCCCCGTCGCCCTGCACACCCCCAGCGAGGTCAAGGCCGCCGTCACCGGCTCAGGACGCGCCGACAAGGCCCAGGTCGGCGCCATGGTGACCCGGCTGCTGCGGCTCGCCGCGCCCCCGAAGCCCGCCGACGCCGCCGACGCCCTCGCCCTCGCCATCTGCCACATCTGGCGCGCCCCCGCGCAGAACCGGCTCCAGCAGGCCGTCGCCCAGCACACCGCCCAGACCCCCCGAGCCGTGAAAGGCCGCCTCACATGATCGCCTTCGTCAGCGGCACGGTCGCCGCGCTCGCCCCGGACACCGCGGTGGTGGAGGTCGGCGGCGTCGGCATGGCCGTCCAGTGCACACCGGACACGCTCTCCTCGCTCCGCGTCGGACAGCCGGCGAAGCTCGCCACCTCCCTGGTGGTCCGCGAGGACTCCCTCACCCTGTACGGCTTCGCCGACGACGACGAGCGCCAGGTCTTCGAGCTGCTCCAGACCGCCAGCGGCGTCGGCCCGCGCCTCGCCCAGGCCATGCTCGCCGTGCACCGCCCGGACGCCCTGCGCCGGGCCGTCGCCACCGGGGACGAGAAGGCCCTCACCGCCGTCCCCGGCATCGGCAAGAAGGGCGCCCAGAAGCTCCTGCTCGAACTGAAGGACCGCCTCGGCGCCCCGGTCGGCGCCCCCGCCGTCGGCGCCCCGGTCTCCGCCGGCTGGCGCGACCAGCTGCACGCCGCCCTCATCGGCCTCGGGTACGCCACCCGGGAGGCCGACGAGGCCGTCACGGCCGTCGCCCCGCAGGCCGAGGCCGCCGGGGGCACGCCCCAGGTGGGCCAGCTCCTCAAGGCCGCCCTGCAGACGCTGAACCGCGCCCGGTAGCCGTAGAGCCGCAGAGCCGTAGCCCCCCGTAGCCAGAACCGAGGCAGATCACGCATGAACTGGGACGACACGACCGCCGACGACGCCGGCCCGGGCGCGGAGCGGCTGGTGGGCTCCGTCGCCGACCGCGAGGACCAGGCCGTCGAGGCCGCCCTGCGCCCCAAGGACCTGGACGAGTTCATCGGCCAGGAGAAGGTCCGCGAGCAGCTCGACCTCGTGCTGCGCGCCGCCCGCGCCCGCGGCGCCACCGCCGACCACGTCCTGCTCTCCGGCGCCCCCGGCCTCGGCAAGACCACCCTGTCCATGATCATCGCGGCCGAGATGGAGGCCCCGATCCGGATCACCTCCGGGCCCGCCATCCAGCACGCCGGCGACCTCGCCGCGATCCTCTCCTCCCTCCAGGAGGGCGAGGTCCTCTTCCTCGACGAGATCCACCGCATGTCCCGGCCCGCCGAGGAGATGCTGTACATGGCGATGGAGGACTTCCGCGTCGACGTCATCGTCGGCAAGGGCCCCGGCGCCACCGCCATCCCCCTGGAGCTGCCGCCGTTCACCCTGGTCGGCGCCACCACCCGGGCCGGTCTGCTGCCGCCCCCGCTGCGCGACCGCTTCGGGTTCACCGCCCACATGGAGTTCTACGAACCGGCCGAGCTGCAGCGCGTCATCCACCGCTCCGCGCAGCTGCTCGACGTCGAGATCGCCGCCGACGGTGCCGCCGAGATCGCCGGCCGCTCCCGCGGCACCCCCCGCATCGCCAACCGGCTGCTGCGCCGGGTGCGCGACTACGCCCAGGTGAAGGCCGACGGAGTGATCACACGGGAGATCGCCGCGGCGGCCCTCGCCGTCTACGAGGTCGACGGCCGGGGCCTGGACCGCCTCGACCGGGCCGTCCTTCAGGCCCTGCTCAAGCTGTTCGGCGGCGGTCCCGTCGGGCTGTCGACGCTGGCGGTGGCGGTGGGGGAGGAGCGGGAGACCGTCGAGGAGGTGGCCGAGCCCTTCCTGGTCCGCGAGGGCCTGCTCGCCCGGACGCCGCGTGGCCGGATCGCCACCCCCGCCGCCTGGGCGCACCTCGGTCTCACCCCGCCCGGCGCGGGCGCCGCGGGAAACGGACAAGGGGACCTGTTCGGGGCCTGAGCCGCCCCGGACGGCGAGCGCACTGGCCCGCGGGGGAACCCCGGTGCCATCCTGTGCGTTGTTCCCTGCGCGCGGACTCGCTTAGACTCCGCCGATGCCGCCCTTGTCGGCGGCGCGTCACACCCCCAACCATCAGGCCGCTCACAGCGCGGTCGTGTGAAGGAAGTACCGACCCGTGAGTCTCGTGACCCTCCTCCCGTTCATCGTGCTCATCGGGGCCATGTTCCTGATGACCCGGTCGGCGAAGAAGAAGCAGCAGCAGGCCGCCGACATGCGGAACCAGATGCAGCCCGGTTCCGGTGTCCGCACCATCGGGGGCATGTACGCCACGGTCAAGGAGGTCAACGAGGACACGGTCCTCCTGGACGCCGGCCCCGGCGTCGACCTCCTCTTCGCCAAGAACTCGATCGGTGCCGTCCTGACCGACGACGAGTACAACCGCATCGTCCACGGCATCGAGCACGACCTGAAGTCCGACGCCGACCTGGTCCCGGACGACGCCTCCTCCCTCACCGAGTCCGAGGCCACCGACGCCGTCCCCGCCGACGACAGGATCGACCTCGGCAAGAAGGACGCGGACGACGAGCCCGCCGCGGCGAAGACGGACGAGCGGCCGAAGAAGTCCGAGGACGACTCCGAGGCGAAGTAGCCGTGCCCCGGGGCGCGCGGGACGTCCCCGCGCGCCCTTGGACATGCGCGGTTCCCACGGGATTCCGACACCATGTCATGGCCGTCGGCGCACCGGTGCGCGAGACGGCCCGAGAGGGAGTACGAGAAGGTGGCAGCACCTAAAAAGGGCCGGAACGCGAGCGCCCAGAGCAAGCCGGGGCGCTCGCTGGCCCTGATCCTGATCGCCATCGTGGCGCTCACCGGAGGGATGTTCGCCTCCGGGCACACCACTCCGCGTCTCGGTATCGACCTGGCCGGCGGCACGAGCATCACGCTCCGGGCCGAATCGGAGCCCGGCCAGGAATCCGCGATCAACAAGACCAACATGGACACCGCGGTCGAGATCATGGAACGCCGTGTCAATGGTCTGGGTGTCTCCGAGGCCGAGGTACAGACCCAGGGCGACCGGAACATCATCGTCAACATCCCCAAGGGGACGAACAGCGAGGAAGCCCGGCAGCAGGTCGGCACCACCGCCAAGCTCTACTTCCGCCCGGTCCTCGCCACCGAGGTCTCCGGCGCCGCGGCCACGGCCAGCCCTTCGGCGAGCGCCTCGGAGAGCGCCGCGGACCCGGACAAGGCCACCGACGGCGACGAGAGCGCCTCGCCCTCCGACTCCGCGAGCGCCTCGGCGTCCGCCACCTCCCAGGGCCGCGCCGTCACCGACGCCCTGAAGGCCGACGCCACCCCCTCGGCGACCGCCTCCGACTCGGCTTCCCCGAGCACGAGCGCCTCCGCGTCGGCCTCCGCGTCCGCCTCCGCCGATGACGCCACCAGCAAGCTCCAGGCCGCGTACACCGCGCTGGACTGCACCGACGCCACGCAGCGCGCCAAGGCCGGCGAGGGCGCCAAGGACGACGAGTCCATGGTCGCCTGCGGCCAGAACTCGCAGGGCGCGTGGCAGAAGTACATCCTCGGCCCCGCCGAGGTCGACGGCACCGACGTCGACGACGCCTCGGCCGTCTTCAACACGCAGACCGCCGCCGGCTGGACCGTCACGATGGAGTTCACCAAGGGCGGCACCAAGAAGTTCGCGGACATCACCGGCAAGCTGGCGCAGAACCAGTCCCCGCAGAACCAGTTCGCGATCGTCCTGGACAACGAGGTCGTCTCGGACCCGTACGTCAGCCAGGCCCTGACCGGCGGCAACGCCGAGATCTCCGGCAGCTTCACGCAGGAGGAGGCGCAGAGCCTCGCCAACATGCTCTCCTACGGCGCCCTCCCGCTGAGCTTCAAGGAGGACAGCGTCACCACCGTCACCGCCGCGCTCGGCGGTGACCAGCTGGAGGCCGGTCTGATCGCCGGTGCCATCGGCCTGGCGCTGGTCGTGCTCTACCTGCTGTTCTACTACCGGGGCCTGTCGTTCATCGCCCTGCTGTCGCTGCTGGTCTCCGCGATCCTGACGTACGTGATCATGGCGCTGCTCGGTCCGACCATCGGCTTCGCGCTGAACCTGCCGGCCGTCTGCGGTGCCATCGTCGCCATCGGCATCACGGCGGACTCGTTCATCGTCTACTTCGAACGGGTCCGGGACGAGATCCGCGAGGGCCGCTCGCTGCGCCCCGCGGTCGAGCGCGGCTGGCCGCGCGCCCGGCGCACGATCCTGGTCTCCGACTTCGTGTCGTTCCTCGCCGCCGCGGTGCTCTTCATCGTCTCGGTCGGCAAGGTCCAGGGCTTCGCGTTCACGCTGGGTCTGACCACCCTGCTCGACGTGGTGGTCGTGTTCCTGTTCACCAAGCCGCTGCTGACGCTGATGGCCCGCCGCCGATTCTTCGCGAGCGGCCACAAGTGGTCCGGGCTCGATCCCAAGAGCCTCGGTGCCAAGCCGCCACTGCGTCGCACGCGCCAGTCCCGTCCCGCCGGCCCCGTCGACCCGAAGGAGGCGTGAGCGATGTCGAAACTCGGCGAGCTCGGCGCCAGGCTGCACCATGGCGAGGTCGGCTACGACTTCGTCAAGAACCGCAAGATCTGGTACGGCATCTCGATCCTGATCACCATCACGGCCATCGTCGGCCTGGCGGTGCGCGGCCTGCACATGGGCATCGAGTTCCAGGGCGGCGCGGTCTTCACCACCCCGAAGAACACCAGCGTCTCGGTGACCCAGGCCGAGGAGCACGCGGAGGCCGCCTCCGGCCACGACGCGATCGTCCAGAAGCTCGGCGACGGCAGCATGCGCATCCAGATCGCCGGCATCGACACCGACAAGTCGGACCAGATCAAGCGGGAACTGTCCAAGGACCTGAAGGTCGACGCCGAGCAGATCAACGCCGAGCTGGTCGGCCCCAGCTGGGGCGACCAGATCGCGAACAAGGCGTGGCAGGGCCTCGGGATCTTCCTGGTCCTGGTGGTGATCTACCTGGCGATCGCCTTCGAGTGGCGGATGGCACTGGCCGCCTTCGTCGCGCTGATCCACGACATCACCATCACCGTCGGCATCTACGCCCTCGTCGGCTTCGAGGTCACACCGGGCACGGTGATCGGTCTGCTGACCATCCTCGGCTACTCGCTGTACGACACGGTGGTCGTCTTCGACAGCCTCAAGGAACAGACCAAGGGCATCACCAAGCAGACCCGCTGGACCTACGCGGAGATCGCCAACCGGTCGATCAACAGCACCCTGGTCCGCTCCATCAACACCACGGTGGTCGCGCTGCTGCCGGTGGCGGGCCTGCTCTTCATCGGCGGCGGCGTCCTCGGCGCCGGCATGCTGAACGACATCTCGCTGTCGCTGTTCGTCGGCCTCGCGGCCGGCGCGTACTCCTCGATCTTCATCGCCACGCCGCTCGTCGCCGACCTCAAGGAGCGCGAGCCGCAGATGAAGGCCCTCAAGCGACGTGTCATGGCCAAGCGCGCCCAGGCCGCCTCCGCGGGCGAACCGCCGGAGAACGCCGTGCCCGACGAGCGCTACGCCGACGACGACGACGCCGACGAGCCCGAGGACACCGCGCCCGCCGTCGTCGGCCCGCGCAACCAGCCCGCCTCCCGCGTCCGGGGCCGCGGCCGACCCTCGGGGAAGCGCCGATGACCGACATCCAGCGGCTGCTGCTCAGCCGTATCCGGGACGTGGCGGACTACCCGGAGCCGGGCGTGATGTTCAAGGACATCACCCCGCTCCTGGCCGACCCGGAGGCGTTCACCGCGCTCACCGAAGCGCTGGCCTCGATCGCCGAGGACACCGGCGCGACCAAGATCGTCGGCCTGGAGGCCCGGGGCTTCATCCTCGGCGCCCCGGTCGCCGTCCGCGCCGGCCTCGGCTTCATCCCCGTACGCAAGGCGGGCAAGCTCCCCGGAGCCACCCTCAGCCAGTCCTACGACCTGGAGTACGGCTCCGCCGAGATCGAGATCCACGCCGAGGACCTGTCCGCCGAGGACCGCGTCCTGGTCGTCGACGACGTCCTCGCCACCGGCGGCACCGCCGAGGCGTCCCTCCAGCTCGTCCGCCGGGCGAAGGCCCAGGTCGCGGGGGTGGCCGTCCTGATGGAGCTGGCCTTCCTGAACGGCCGGGCCCGCCTGGAACCGGCCCTGGACGGCGCCCCGCTGCACGCCCTGCTCACCGTCGGATAACCCCGGCGTCACCCCGTAGGGGACGGCACGACACGAACCGAGGCGGGCCCGGAGGAATCCGGCGCCCGCCTCAGGCGTTCCTCCTGTCGACGGGTCTCACAGCGGCCCGCAGGCGCTCCTGGGGCCCAGGATCGCTACCATGGGGTTTCCGGAGCCTGACCGGGGGACCCGGATCGCGCACGAGGAGTCCTCTTGCCAGACGAGGCCCAGCCACTGACCGCCGCCAAGCCCGAGTCCGCCTCGGGGCCCGCGGCCAAGCCCGCGCCCACCGCGCCGCACGCGAAGAACGACACCCGCGGGACGCTCCAGCACACCCAGTCCGCGCCCGTCGACAAGACCGCGGACCAGCAGGCCCGTCCCAAGCCGGTCCCGCCGGAGCGCGCGCAGAACGCGCCGGTGGTGCGCGCCCCCGCAGGCCAGCCCGCCCGCTCCGGCTCCTCCAACCGCGTCCGCGCCCGGCTGGCCCGTCTCGGCGTGCAGCGCGCCAACCCGTACAACCCGGTCCTGGAACCCCTGCTGCGCATAGTCCGCGGCAACGACCCCAAGATCGAGACGGCGACCCTCCGCCAGATCGAGCGCGCCTACCAGGTCGCCGAGCGCTGGCACCGCGGCCAGAAGCGCAAGAGCGGCGACCCGTACATCACGCACCCGCTCGCCGTCACCACCATCCTCGCCGAGCTGGGCATGGACCCGGCCACGCTGATGGCGGGGCTGCTGCACGACACCGTCGAGGACACCGAGTACGGCCTGGACGACCTGCGCCGCGACTTCGGCGACGTCGTCGCCCTCCTCGTCGACGGCGTCACCAAGCTGGACAAGGTCAAGTTCGGCGAGGCCGCGCAGGCCGAGACCGTGCGCAAGATGGTCGTCGCCATGGCCAAGGACCCCCGTGTCCTGGTCATCAAGCTCGCCGACCGGCTGCACAACATGCGCACCATGCGCTACCTCAAGCGCGAGAAGCAGGAGAAGAAGGCGCGCGAGACCCTGGAGATCTACGCGCCGCTCGCCCACCGCCTGGGCATGAACACCATCAAGTGGGAGCTGGAGGACCTCGCCTTCGCGATCCTCTACCCCAAGATGTACGACGAGATCGTCCGCCTGGTCGCCGAGCGCGCCCCCAAACGCGACGAGTACCTCGCCGTCGTCACCGACGAGGTCCAGCAGGACCTGCGCGCCGCCCGCATCAAGGCGACCGTCACCGGCCGCCCCAAGCACTACTACAGCGTCTACCAGAAGATGATCGTCCGCGGCCGGGACTTCGCGGAGATCTACGACCTGGTCGGCATCCGCGTCCTGGTGGACACCGTCCGCGACTGCTACGCCGCGCTCGGCACCGTCCACGCCCGCTGGAACCCGGTTCCGGGGCGGTTCAAGGACTACATCGCGATGCCCAAGTTCAACATGTACCAGTCGCTGCACACGACGGTCATCGGGCCCAGCGGCAAGCCGGTCGAACTCCAGATCCGCACCTTCGACATGCACCGCCGCGCCGAGTACGGCATCGCCGCGCACTGGAAGTACAAGCAGGAGGCCGTGGCCGGCGCGTCCAAGGTGCGCTCCGACGCGCCCCGGACCACCGGCAAGGACGACCACCTCAACGACATGGCGTGGCTGCGCCAGCTCCTGGACTGGCAGAAGGAGACCGAGGACCCCGGCGAGTTCCTGGAGTCCCTCCGCTTCGACCTGTCCCGCAACGAGGTCTTCGTCTTCACCCCCAAGGGCGACGTGATAGCGCTCCCGGCGGGTGCCACCCCGGTCGACTTCTCCTACGCCGTCCACACCGAGGTCGGCCACCGCACCATAGGGGCACGGGTCAACGGCCGCCTCGTCCCGCTGGAGTCCACCCTGGACAACGGCGACCTGGTGGAGGTCTTCACCTCCAAGGCCCCCGGCGCCGGGCCCTCCCGCGACTGGCTGGGCTTCGTCAAGTCACCGCGCGCCCGCAACAAGATCCGCGCCTGGTTCTCCAAGGAGCGCCGCGACGAGGCGATCGAGCAGGGCAAGGACGCCATCGTCCGCGCCATGCGCAAGCAGAACCTCCCCATCCAGCGCATCCTGACCGGCGACTCCCTGGTCACCCTCGCCCACGAGATGCGCTACTCCGACATCTCCGCGCTGTACGCGGCGATCGGCGAGGGCCATGTCTCCGCGCAGAACATCGTGCAGAAGCTGGTCCAGGCGCTCGGCGGCGAGGAGGCGGCCAGCGAGGAGATCGACGAGGCGGTACCCCCGTCCCGGGGCCGCGGCCGCAAGCGGCGCAGCAACGCCGATCCGGGCGTCGTGGTCAAGGGCGTCGACGACGTCTGGGTCAAGCTCGCCCGGTGCTGCACGCCCGTCCCCGGTGACCCGATCATCGGCTTCGTCACCCGCGGCAGCGGCGTCTCCGTGCACCGCAGCGACTGCGTCAACGTGGACTCGCTCTCCCGCGAGCCCGAGCGGATCCTGGAGGTCGAGTGGGCGCCCACCCAGTCCTCCGTCTTCCTGGTCGCCATCCAGGTCGAGGCCCTGGACCGCTCCCGGCTGCTGTCGGACGTCACCCGCGTCCTGTCCGACCAGCACGTCAACATCCTCTCCGCGGCCGTCCAGACCTCCCGCGACCGCGTCGCCACCTCCCGGTTCACCTTCGAGATGGGCGACCCGAAGCACCTGGGCCACGTCCTGAAGGCCGTACGCGGTGTCGAGGGCGTCTACGACGTCTACCGGGTGACGTCGGCGCGCAGGCCGTCGTAGACCCGCGGTCTCCCCGTCGCTTCACACGAAAGGGGCTCCCGTACGCACCGTACGGGAGCCCCTTCGTGTCGCTGCGGGTCAGCCGCCGAACTCCTGGAGGCCCTTCAGCGCCTGATCCAGCAGCGCCTGCCGGCCGTCCAGTTCACGCTGGAGCTTGTCCGCGCGGGCGGTGTTGCCCTGGGCGCGGGCCTGCTCGATCTGGCCCTTGAGCTTGTCGACCGCGGCCTGGAGCTGCCCGGTCAGCCCCGCGGCACGCGCGCGGGCCTCCGGGTTGGTCCGGCGCCACTCGGCCTCCTCGGCCTCCTGGAGCGCCCGCTCCACCGCGTGCATCCGGCCCTCGACCTTCGGCCGGGCGTCACGCGGCACGTGCCCGACGGCCTCCCAGCGCTCGTTGATCGAACGGAACGCGGCGCGGGCCGCCTTCAGGTCCGTGACCGGCAGGAGCTTCTCGGCCTCCTCGGCCAGCTCCTCCTTGAGCTTGAGGTTCTCCGTCTGCTCCGCGTCCCGCTCGGCGAAGACCGAGCTGCGCGCGGCGAAGAAGACGTCCTGGGCGCCGCGGAAGCGGTTCCACAGCTCGTCCTCGTGCTCGCGCTGGGCGCGGCCGGCGGCCTTCCACTCGGCCATCAGATCGCGGTACCGCGCGGCCGTGGGACCCCAGTCCGTCGAACCGGACAGCGCCTCGGCCTCACCGACCAGCCGCTCCTTGACCCGGCGGGCCTCCTCGCGCTGCGCGTCGAGCTGCGCGAAGTGCTGCTTGCGCCGCTTGGAGAACGCCGACCGGGCGTGCGAGAAGCGGTGCCACAGCTCGTCGTCGGACTTGCGGTCGAGACGCGGCAGCCCCTTCCAGGTGTCCACCAGCGCCCGCAGCCGCTCACCGGCCGCTCGCCACTGGTCGGACGCCGCCAGCTGCTCGGCCTCGGCGACCAGCTCCTCCTTGGCCCGGCGGGCCTCGTCGGACTGCTTGGCCCGCTGTGCCTTGCGCTCCTCGCGCCGCGTCTCCACCAGCTCCACCAGCTGGTCGAGACGCTTCCTGAGCGCGTCCAGGTCCCCCACCGCGTGGTGCGCCTCGACCTGCTCGCGCAGGTGCTGGATCGCGGCCTGGGCGTCCTTCGCCGACAGGTCGGTGGTCCGCACCCGCTTCTCGAGGAGGCCGATCTCGACCACCAGGCCCTCGTACTTGCGCTCGAAGTAGGCCAGCGCCTCATCGGGGGAGCCGGCCTGCCAGGAACCGACGACCTGCTCGCCGTCGGCCGTACGCACGTACACGGTCCCCGTCTCGTCGACGCGGCCCCACGGGTCGCTGCTCACAGCGCCTCCTCCACATGATGCCTGCGGAGGGCTTTCCCACCCCCGGGCATCGTCCACAGTTTCGTCACCGCCAACATAGGCGAACGGCAGGTGACCTGTCCGCATCCAGCGCCACCGAAATTAGGCAGCCGGCGCTCAGGACTTCGTGACGGTGGCCTTGTCGATCACGACCGTCGCGTTCGGCACCCCGTCGCCCGCGCCGGTGCTCTCGCCCGCGGCGGCGATCTTCTTCAGCACCTTCATGCCGGCGTCGGAGATCGTGCCGAACGGGGTGTAGCTGGGCGGCAACTGGCTGTCCTGGTACACCAGGAAGAACTGGCTGCCGCCGGTGTGCGCCTGACCGGTGTTGGCCATCGCCACCGTGCCCGCCGGGTAGACGTTGTCCTTCAGGCTTTTGTCCTTCAGGTTCTCGTCCGGGATCGTGTAACCGGGACCGCCGGTGCCCTGACCGGTCGGGTCGCCGCACTGGAGCACGTAGATGCCGCTGGTGGTGAGCCGGTGGCACTTGGTGTGGTCGAAGTAGCCCTCACCGGCCAGGAACTCGAACGAGTTCACCGTGTGCGGGGCCGCCGCCGTCTTCAGGGCGATGTCTATCTCGCCGCACGTCGTGTCCAGCGTCATCGTGTAGTCCGCCGACTTGTCGATGGACATCGCCGGCTCCTTCTTCCACGTCTTGGTCGCGGCCTTGCCCGCCGCGGCCTTGTCGCACGGGTCCGGCGCCTTGCTGGTCGCCGACGCGCTCGGCGACGCCTCCGCGCTCGCGGTCTCCTTGTCGTCGTCGTCCTTGAGCGTGCCGGTCGTGTACAGCGCGAGGCTGCCCACCAGGACCACGCCGAGCACCGACGCGATCACCGAGTTGCGCACCCGCGCCTTGCGTCGCGCGGCGGTGCGCCGCTGCTGCTGCCGCAAGAACTTCTCCCGGGCGAGCTGACGCCGCCGCTGTTCCTGGCTGACCACCGGGTTGTCTCCTATGCGTCTTCGTGCCGACCGGTACGCGTGCGTGCTCGTGGGCCGACCGCCTGCGTTAGCCCCGTACCGTATATGGGTTCGCTGAGGAAACGGCACCGCCGGTAGGCTCTGACCACGGGCGCAGCCCGCTCACAAGCCACTCGTATCGACACAACCAAGGACGATCGTGCTCATTGCCGGGTTCCCCGCCGGAGCCTGGGGGACGAACTGCTACCTCGTCGCCCCGGCCGCCGGTGCGGAGTGCGTGATCATCGACCCCGGCCACCAGGCCGCCCCCGGAGTCGAGGAGGCGCTGAGGAAGCACCGGCTCAAGCCGGTCGCCGTCGTCCTCACGCACGGCCACATCGACCATGTGGCCTCGGTCGTCCCGGTGTGCGGCGCGAGCGGCGTGCCCGCGTGGATCCACCCGGCCGACCGCTACATGATGAGCGACCCCGAGAAGGGGATCGGCCGGTCCATCGGGATGCCGCTCATGGGCGAGCTGACGGTGGGGGAGCCGGACGACGTCCGGGAGCTGACCGACGGCGCGAAGCTGGCGCTGGCCGGGCTGGAGCTGACCGTGGCGCACGCGCCGGGCCATACCAAGGGGTCGGTGACCTTCGGCCTGCCCGAGGCGGCGGACATCCCGCCGGTGCTGTTCTCGGGCGACCTGCTGTTCGCCGGCTCCATCGGACGCACCGACCTGCCCGGTGGCTCCATGGACGACATGCTCGAGTCCCTGACCCGCGTGGTCCTGCCGCTCGACGACACGACCGTGGTGCTGTCCGGACACGGCCCCCAGACGACCATCGGCCAGGAGCGCGCCACCAACCCGTATCTGCGGCAGGTGGCGGCCGGCCAGGGAGCAGCTGAGCAGGCTCCCCGACGAGGAATGTGACGAGAGACCCCGTGAGCACCTTCAAGGCCCCCAAGGGCACCTACGACCTGCTGCCGCCGGACTCCGCCAAGTACCTGGCGGTCCGCGCGGCCATCGCGGCCCCGCTGCGCGACTCCGGCTACGGCTACATCGAGACGCCCGGCTTCGAGAACGTCGAGCTGTTCGCCCGCGGCGTCGGCGAGTCCACCGACATCGTCACCAAGGAGATGTACGCCTTCGAGACCAAGGGCGGCGACCGGCTCGCCCTGCGCCCCGAGGGCACGGCTTCCGTACTCCGCGCCGCCCTGGAGTCCAACCTGCACAAGACGGGCAACCTCCCCGTCAAGCTCTGGTACTCGGGCTCGTACTACCGCTACGAGCGTCCGCAGAAGGGCCGTTACCGCCACTTCTCGCAGGTCGGCGCCGAGGCGATCGGCGCGGAGGACCCGGCGCTCGACGCCGAACTGATCATCCTGGCCGACCAGGCGTACCGCTCGCTGGGCCTGAGCCGGTTCCGCATCCTGCTCAACTCCCTGGGCGACAAGGAGTGCCGTCCCGTCTACCGGGCCGCCCTCCAGGGGTTCCTGCGCGGCCTCGACCTGGACGAGGACACGCTGCGCCGGGCCGACATCAACCCGCTGCGGGTCCTGGACGACAAGCGCCCCGAGGTGCAGAAGCAGCTCACCGACGCGCCCCTGCTCCGCGACTACCTGTGCGACGCCTGCACGGCCTACCACGACGAGGTCCGCGAGCTGATCACGGCGGCCGGCGTCGCCTTCGAGGACGACCCCAAGCTGGTGCGCGGCCTGGACTACTACACGCGCACCACCTTCGAGTTCGTCCACGACGGGCTCGGCTCCCAGTCCGCGGTGGGCGGCGGGGGGCGCTACGACGGCCTCTCCGAGATGATCGGCGGCCCCGCGCTGCCGTCCGTCGGCTGGGCCCTCGGCGTCGACCGCACGGTTCTCGCACTGGAGGCGGAGGGCGTCGAGCTGGACCTCCCCGCCACCACCTCCGTCTTCGCGGTGCCGCTCGGCGAGGAGGCCCGCCGGGTGCTGTTCGCCAAGGTCACCGAGTTGCGCAAGAACGGCGTCGCGGCCGACTTCGCCTACGGCGGCAAGGGCCTCAAGGGCGCCATGAAGAGCGCCCACCGCAGCGGCGCCCGCTACGCGATCGTCGCCGGCGAACGCGACCTCGCCGAGGGCGTCGTCCAGCTCAAGGACATGGAATCCGGCGAGCAGCGGGCGATCGGCGTCAACGAGATCGTGGCGGAACTGGAGTCACGGCTCGGCTGAGCGCGCCCCTCCCGCGCCCGGGAGCGCCCCGGTCCGGCGGTCCGCCCGGGTCTCCGGACCGGGGCGGCCCGCCGGCCGTCAACCGGGTGGCCGCCGATCCCCCCTCCGGTTCGATCGCCCGTGCGCCCCTGGCGCAGGCGTTGTCCGGAACGGCACCCCCGTGGGGGCCGGAGGTCCCTTCTTATGCGCACCGAACGGTCGACACGCGCCCACGTGCGGCACAATGACCGTGCCCGAAGAAGATGAGACCTCAAGTGACGGAATCGGCGTGATGAGCAAGACGACAGTCAGAGACGTCTCCACGGAACCCGAGCCCGAGTCGTACGCCGGTGCCGTCGCGCCGGGCGCGGTGGGGGGCAGCCGCGCCTTCGGTGTGCTGCTGGTGCTCACCGGCGCCGCCGGACTGCTCGCCGCGTGGGTCATCACGATCGACAAGTTCAAGCTGCTGGAGGCCAAGGTCGCCGGCACGACCTTCGTCCCCGGCTGCAGCCTGAACCCGGTCGTCTCCTGCGGCAGCGTCATGGAGAGCGACCAGGCGGCCGTCTTCGGCTTCCCCAACCCGATGCTCGGCCTGGTCTGCTACGGCATCGTGGTCTGCGTCGGCGTGAGCCTCCTCGCGCGGGCCCGCTTCCCGCGCTGGTACTGGCTCACCTTCAACGCGGGCACCCTCTTCGGCGTGGGATTCTGCACCTGGCTGCAGTTCCAGTCCCTGTACCGGATCAACGCGCTGTGCCTGTGGTGCTCCCTGGCCTGGGTCGCCACGATCATCATGTTCTGGTACGTGACCTCCTTCAACGTCCGCAAGGGCCTGCTGCCCGCGCCGGGCCGGCTGCGCGGCTTCTTCGGGGAGTTCACCTGGGTGCTGCCGGTGCTGCACATCGGCATCATCGGCATGCTGGTCCTCACCCGCTGGTGGGACTTCTGGACGAGCTGACCGCGCCCGCCGCGTTGTCAGTGCGGTGATTTAGGGTTTTGTGCGTGGAGCCCGATCTGTTCACCGCCGCCGCAGAAGAACGCCAGGAGAAGGACCCGTCCGGCAGTCCCCTGGCCGTCCGGATGCGCCCCCGCACCCTCGACGAGGTCGTGGGCCAGCAGCACCTGCTGAAGCCGGGCTCCCCGCTGCGCCGCCTGGTCGGCGAGGGGGCGTCCGGCCCCGCGGGTCCCTCCTCGGTGATCCTCTGGGGCCCGCCCGGCACCGGCAAGACCACCCTCGCGTACGTCGTCTCCAAGGCCACCAACAAGCGGTTCGTGGAGCTGTCGGCGATCACCGCGGGCGTCAAGGAGGTCCGCGCGGTCATCGACGGCGCCCGCCGCGCGGTCGGCGGGTACGGCAAGGAGACCGTCCTCTTCCTCGACGAGATCCACCGCTTCAGCAAGGCCCAGCAGGACACCCTCCTCCCGGCGGTCGAGAACCGCTGGGTGACGCTCATCGCCGCGACCACCGAGAACCCGTACTTCTCGGTGATCTCCCCCCTCCTCTCCCGCTCCCTCCTCCTCACCCTCGAACCCCTCACCGACGACGACGTCCGCGGCCTGCTGCGCCGCGCCCTCACCGCCGACCGGGGCCTCAGGAGCGCGCTCACCCTCCCCGAGGACACCGAGGACCACCTGCTGCGCATCGCCGGCGGCGACGCCCGCCGCGCCCTCACCGCGCTGGAGGCCGCCGCCGGGGCCGCGCTCGACAAGGGCGAGCCCGAGATCACCCTGGCCACACTGGAGGAGACGGTCGACCGGGCGGCGGTCAAGTACGACCGCGACGGCGACCAGCACTACGACGTCGCCAGCGCCCTGATCAAGTCCATCCGCGGCTCCGACGTCGACGCCGCCCTGCACTACCTGGCCCGCATGATCGAGGCCGGCGAGGACCCCCGCTTCATCGCCCGCCGCCTGATGATCTCCGCCAGCGAGGACATCGGCCTCGCCGATCCCAACGCGCTGCCGATCGCGGTCGCCGCCGCCCAGGCCGTCGCCATGATCGGCTTCCCCGAGGCCGCCCTCACCCTCAGCCACGCCACCATCGCCCTCGCCCTCGCCCCCAAGTCGAACGCCGCGACCACCGCGATCGGCGCCGCCCTGGACGACGTGCGCAAGGGGCACGCCGGCACCGTCCCGGCCCATCTGCGCGACAGCCACTACCAGGGCGCCGGCAAGCTCGGCCACGGCCAGGGGTACGTCTACCCGCACGACCTGCCCGAAGGCATCGCCCCGCAGCAGTACGCCCCGGACGCCCTGAAGGACCGCGAGTACTACACGCCGACCCGGCACGGCGCCGAGGCGCGGTACGCCGACGCCGTCGAGTGGACCCGCAAGCACCTCGGTCGCAAGCGGTCCTGAACACCCTGTAAACTGGCCCGGAGTGCCGAGTCCCGTGCCGTCAGAGCGGGACACCCGGCCGGAACCCCCCGGGGTTCCAGGAGCGTCGCGCACCGTCGAAACAGGTGTCGCGGGCAGCCCACCACCACCCCCGTATCCGTACGGCGGGACCGGTCGGTGGGCCACTCGCGTGCTGCACGTATGTGCCCAGACCAGGGAGCGGCTGCCCGGCAGGTCCCCAGCGGACCCGGCGGGTCTCCCCGGCTGCGGATGCGACCTCCCTCAACCCTGGCAAGCCGAACACCACGAAATGAGAGACAGTGGCGAACCAGTCCCGCCCCAAGGTCAAGAAGTCGCGTGCCCTCGGCATCGCGCTCACCCCGAAGGCCGTCAAGTACTTCGAGGCCCGTCCCTACCCGCCGGGTGAGCACGGCCGCGGCCGCAAGCAGAACTCGGACTACAAGGTCCGTCTGCTGGAGAAGCAGCGCCTGCGCGCCCAGTACGACGTCTCCGAGCGCCAGCTCGTCCGCGCCTACGAGCGTGCCTCCAAGGTGCAGGGCAAGACCGGTGAGGCCCTGATCGTCGAGCTGGAGCGCCGCCTCGACGCCCTGGTGCTGCGTTCGGGCATCGCCCGCACGATCTACCAGGCCCGCCAGATGGTCGTCCACGGCCACATCGCGGTCAACGGCCAGAAGGTCGACAAGCCGTCCTTCCGCGTCCGCCCCGACGACGTCGTGCAGGTCCGCGACCGCTCCAAGGACAAGACGCTGTTCCAGATCGCCCGCGAGGGCGGCTTCGCCCCCGACGGCGAGACCCCGCGCTACCTGCAGGTGAACCTCAAGGCCCTGGCGTTCCGCCTGGACCGCGAGCCGAACCGCAAGGAGATCCCGGTGATCTGCGACGAGCAGCTCGTCGTCGAGTACTACGCCCGCTGATCACCAGCAGGCCACAGCACCTCCGCGGTGCCCGGGCCCGCCGTCTCCCCGCCCCCCTCGTGGGCGGGCGGGGCGGCGGGCTCCGTCATGTCCCCGGCGCCGTCGCCGGCCGCACCGCACCGCGCGGCCCCGGCAGCGCGGCCGGCTCCGGCGGCCGCCGCAGCGCCCGGGCCACCGCCTCCTCGCGGCACAGCCGCGCACCCCGCCGTACGCACTCCTGATACCGCTCGTCGCCCAGGTGCTCCCGGGCCGTCGCCTCGCACAGCTCGTGCGGCGCGTTGTAGTGCGCCGAGCCGAACAGCGGCAGCCCCACCGCGGGCCATATCCGCGCCGCCGCCCCCTGGAGCACCGCCGCCTCCGCCGCCTCCCCCTCGGTCACCGTGACCAGCGCCAGCAGTTCCAGTGACAGCACCGAACCCAGCAGGTCACGGAAGCGGTGGGCGTCGACCAGACAGACGGACAGCAGCCGCCGGGCCCCGGCCGCGTCGCCGTCGCTCCACGCCGCGTACGCCAGCACGTACAGCGCGTACACGCGCGCCCAGCGCTCCCCGTGGCCGTCGCAGACCCGGCGCACGTCCTGGCACAGCCGCACCGCGTCCGCCAGATCACCCCGGAACGCCCGCGTCATGGCCAGCTCGACCTGGGCCATCAGCACATTGCTGTTCAGCTCGCCGAGCTCCCGGTACCGCTCCAGCGCGGAGCGCGGCAGCGCCTCCGCGCCCACCATGTCATCGGTGACCAGCGCCAGACAGCCGGTGCGGTGCACCGCGTACGCCACCGCCAGCGGGTTGCGGGCCCGCTCCGCCTCCTCCCGGCACTCCCGGAGCGCCGCCCGTGCGGACACCGGGTCGCCCTGGAGGATCGCCACGTACGCCAGCACCCACAGCGCCTTCAGCCGGGACTGCTCGCGGGCGGTGCGCTCCGCGTCCAGCCGTACCGCCCGGTCCAGCCAGTGCCGCCCCTCCGCGAGCCGGCCGCAGCCGACCCACAGGAACCACAGGGAGCCCGCCAGGTACTGGCCCAGATGCGCGCCGTCCGGATCGGACAGGCAGTGGTCCAGGGCGGCACGGAGATTCGGCAGCTCCGCCTCGATCCGCGCGGCCACCTCGGGCTGGCGCGGCGAGAACCAGTCCAGCTCGCACCAGGTCACCAGCCCCACGTACCAGTCCCGGTGCCGCCGCCGCAGCCGGGCCGCGTCCCCCGTCGCCTCCAGCCACTCGGCGCCGTACGCCCGGACCGTGTCCAGCATCCGGTAGCGCGTCCCGGCCGGGGTCTCCTCCCGGGTCAGCACGGACTGGGCGAGCAGCGCCGACAGCACGTCGAGCACCTCGTCGGCGGGCAGCCCGCCGCCGCTGCACACGTACTCCGCGGCCTCCAGGTCGAACCGCCCCGCGAACACCGAGAGCCGCGCCCACAGCAGCCGCTGCCCGGGCGTGCACAGCTCGTGGCTCCAGCCGATCGCGGTGCGCAGCGCCCGGTGCCGGGGGAGCGCCGCGCGGTTCTCCCCGGTCAGCAGCCGGAACCGGTCGTCCAGGCGGCCCAGCACCTGCCCGGGCGTCAGCGTGTCCAGCCGCCCGGCGGCCAGTTCGACCGCCAGCGGAATCCCGTCCAGCCGCCGGCACAGCTCGCGCACCTCGTCGTCCGCGCGCCCCACCGGCACGCCGTGCTGGGCAGCGCGGACCGACAGCAGGGTCACCGCGTCCTCCTCGGCGAGCGGCGCCAGCGGGACCAGGCGCTCACCCGGGACGGCCAGCGGCCGGCGCCCCACCGCCAGCACCCGCAGCCCGGGGCACCGGCCCAGCAGATCGGTCACCAGGCCGGCGCAGGAGTCGACGAGGTGTTCGACGCCGTCGAGGAGCAGCAGCAGTTCGCGCCCGGCGAGACGGGCGAGGAGCGTCTCGCGCGGGGTCCGGGTGGTGTGGTCGGCCAGGCCCAGCGCCTCCACCACCGCGTAGTCCACGAACTCCGGGTCGCGCACGGGCGCCAGCTCCACCCGCCAGGCCCCGTCCCGCGGCGCCGACCGGGACGCGGCCCGCCCCGCCAGCCGTGACTTGCCGACCCCGCCCACCCCGGTGACGGTCACCAGCCGCGCCTCGCGCAGCGCCCCGTCCAGCGTGGCGAGTTCCGTCGCGCGGCCCACGAACGCGTCCAGTTCCAGCGGCAGGTTCCCGGCCGGGCACGTTCCGGCATCCCGTTGCTCACGCATAGGCGACGCAGCGTACTGAAGCGTGCGCGGTGCGTACAATCGCTTCGCGCAACTCCACCGCGCGCGGACGGTAATCCGGTACGGACCTCCGCGCCCGGCGCGATAGGCTCGGTGCACGACTTTTTGAATGTTCTCGACGGCCCGGCGCGGCCTCGACGTTCTGGCACGGATCAGGGAGCGGGTGCACAGTGTCCGGTGGAGAGGTGGCCGGAATCCTCGTGGCCGTCTTCTGGGCGATCCTGGTTTCCTTCCTCGCCGTCGCACTGGTGAGGCTGGCCCAGACGCTCAAGGCGACCACGAAGCTCGTGGCGGACGTGACCGACCAGGCGGTCCCGCTGCTGGCCGACGCCTCCGCGGCGGTGCGCTCGGCGCAGACCCAGATCGAACGGGTCGACGCGATCGCCTCCGACGTCCAGGAGGTCACCTCCAACGCCTCGGCGCTGTCCACCACCGTCGCCTCCACCTTCGGCGGCCCCCTCGTCAAGGTCGCGGCCTTCGGCTACGGCGTCCGCCGCGCGATGAGCGGCCGCAGGGACGACGCCCCGGACAAGGCACCCAGGCGCACCGTCGTCGTCGGCCGTACCGTCCCGGCGACGCGGCGGGCCAAGCGCAAGAAGGACTGATCCCAGGAATGTTCCGCCGTACGTTCTGGTTCACCTCCGGCGTCGCCGCCGGCGTGTGGGCCACCACCAAGGTCAACCGCAAGCTGAAGCAGCTCACCCCCGAGAACCTCGCCGTGACCGCGGCGAACAAGGCCATCGAGGCGGGCGGCCGGCTCCGGGACCGCGCGGTGGACTTCGCGCTCGACGTCCGCGACAACATGGCCCAGCGGGAGGCCGAACTGGGCGACGCGCTCGGGCTCGACGCCCCAGCGGACCGGGAACTCCCGCCGCCCCGGCGGTACGCCGCCATCGAGAACCGCAACGACCCGATGCCCACCTCGAAGTACATCGACAGGACGACGTACTCGTACAACCGGAATGAGGACCACTGATGGAGTCGGCCGAGATTCGTCGCCGCTGGTTGAGCTTCTTCGAGGAGCGCGGGCACACCGTCGTCCCTTCGGCGTCGCTCATCGCGGACGACCCGACTCTGCTGCTGGTCCCGGCCGGCATGGTGCCCTTCAAGCCGTACTTCCTCGGTGAGGTCAAGCCGCCCTTCGACCGCGCCACCAGCGTGCAGAAGTGCGTGCGCACCCCGGACATCGAAGAGGTCGGCAAGACCACCCGGCACGGCACGTTCTTCCAGATGTGCGGCAACTTCTCGTTCGGCGACTACTTCAAGGAAGGCGCCGTCAAGCTCGCCTGGGAGCTGCTCACCAGCGCGCAGGAGAAGGGCGGTTACGGCCTCGACCCCGAGCGGCTGTGGATCACCGTCTACCAGGACGACGACGAGGCCGAGCGCATCTGGCGCGACGTCGTCGGCGTGCCCGCCGAGCGCATCCAGCGGCTGGGCAAGAAGGACAACTTCTGGTCGATGGGCGTGCCCGGCCCGTGCGGTCCGTGCTCCGAGATCAACTACGACCGCGGTCCCGAGTTCGGCGTCGAGGGCGGCCCGGCCGTCAACGACGAGCGCTACGTGGAGATCTGGAACCTGGTCTTCATGCAGTACGAGCGCGGCCAGGGCATCGGCAAGGAGGACTTCGAGATCCTCGGGGACCTGCCGAGCAAGAACATCGACACCGGGCTCGGCCTGGAGCGGCTCGCCATGATTCTGCAGGGCGTGCAGAACATGTACGAGATCGACACCTCCATGGCCGTCATCAAGAAGGCCACCGAGCTGACCGGCGTGGCCTACGGCGACGCCCACGACACGGACGTCTCGCTGCGCGTGGTCACCGACCACATGCGCACCTCCGTGATGCTCATCGGCGACGGCGTCACCCCGGGCAACGAGGGCCGCGGTTACGTCCTGCGCCGCATCATGCGCCGCGCCATCCGCAACATGCGGCTGCTCGGCGCCACCGGTCCGGTGGTCAAGGACCTGATCGACGTCGTGATCGAGATGATGGGGCAGCAGTACCCCGAGCTGATCACCGACCGCGAGCGGATCGAGAAGGTCGCCGTCGCCGAGGAGAACGCCTTCCTCAAGACGCTGAAGGCCGGCACCAACATCCTGGACACCGCCGTCGGCGAGACCAAGGCCGCCGGCGGGTCGGTCCTCTCCGGCGACAAGGCGTTCCTGCTCCACGACACCTGGGGCTTCCCGATCGACCTCACCCTGGAGATGGCCGCCGAACAGGGCCTCTCCGTGGACGAGGACGGCTTCCGGCGCCTGATGAAGGAGCAGCGGGAGCGCGCCAAGGCCGACGCCCAGGCCAAGAAGACCGGCCACGCCGACCTCGGCGCCTACCGCGAGATCGCCGACCGCGCCGGCCAGACCGACTTCATCGGCTACACCGACACCGAGGGCGAGTCGACCATCGTCGGCATCCTCGTCGACGGCGTCTCCTCGCCGGCCGCCACCGAGGGCGACGAGGTCGAGATCGTCCTCGACCGCACCCCGTTCTACGCTGAGGGCGGCGGCCAGATCGGCGACACCGGCCGGATCAGGGTCGACTCCGGTGCCGTCATCGAGGTGCGCGACTGCCAGAAGCCGGTCCCGGGGGTCTACGTCCACAAGGGCGTCGTACAGGTCGGCGAGGTCACCGTGGGCGCCACCGCCCACGCCGCGATCGACGGGCGGCGCCGCAAGGCCATCGCCCGCGCCCACTCGGCCACCCACCTCACCCACCAGGCGCTGCGCGACGCCCTCGGCCCGACGGCCGCCCAGGCCGGGTCCGAGAACCAGCCGGGCCGCTTCCGCTTCGACTTCGGTTCGCCGTCCGCCGTGCCCACGGCCGTGATGACCGACGTCGAGCAGAAGATCAACGAGGTGCTCGCCCGCGACCTCGACGTCCGCGCCGACGTCATGGGCATCGACGAGGCCAAGAAGCAGGGCGCCATCGCCGAGTTCGGCGAGAAGTACGGCGAGCGCGTCCGCGTCGTCACCATCGGGGACTTCTCCAAGGAGCTGTGCGGCGGCACCCACGTGCACAACACCGCCCAGCTCGGTCTGGTCAAGCTGCTCGGCGAGTCGTCCATCGGCTCCGGCGTGCGGCGCATCGAGGCCCTGGTCGGCGTGGACGCCTACAACTTCCTCGCCCGGGAGCACACGGTCGTCGCCCAGCTCCAGGAGCTGGTCAAGGGCCGCCCGGAGGAGCTCCCGGAGAAGGTCTCCGCCATGCTCGGCAAGCTGAAGGACGCCGAGAAGGAGATCGAGAAGTTCCGCGCCGAGAAGGTCCTCCAGGCCGCCGGCGGCCTCGCCGAGTCCGCCAAGGACGTCCGCGGCGTGGCCCTGGTCACGGGGCAGGTGCCGGACGGCACCACCGCCGACGACCTGCGCAAGCTGGTCCTCGACGTGCGCGGTCGCATCCAGGGCGGCCGGGCCGCGGTCGTCGCCCTCTTCACCACGGTGAACGGCAAGCCGCTGACCGTCATCGCCACCAACGACGCCGCCCGTGACCGCGGCCTCAAGGCCGGTGACCTGGTCCGTACCGCCGCCAAGACCCTCGGCGGCGGCGGTGGCGGCAAGCCGGACGTCGCCCAGGGCGGCGGCCAGAACCCGGCCGCCATCGGTGACGCCGTGGCCGCCGTCGAGCGCCTGGTCGCGGAGACGGCGAAGTAATGCGCCGAGGACGCCGGCTCGCCCTCGACGTCGGGGACGCCCGGATCGGGGTCGCCTCGTGCGACCCCGACGGCATCCTCGCCACGCCCGTGGAGACGGTGCCCGGCCGGGACGTCCCGGCCGCCCACCGCCGGGTGCGGGCGCTCGTCGAGGAGTACGAGCCGATCGAGGTCGTCGTCGGGCTCCCGCGCTCCCTCAAGGGGGGCGAGGGCCCGGCCGCGGCCAAGGTCCGCCGTTTCGCCCAGGAACTGGCCAAGGGCGTCGCCCCCGTCCCGGTCCGGCTCGTCGACGAGCGGATGACGACCGTCACGGCCGGCCAGGGGCTGCGCGCCTCCGGAGTGAACTCCAAGAAGGGCCGCAAGGTCATCGACCAGGCCGCCGCTGTGATCATCCTCCAGCAGGCGCTTGAATCCGAACGGGTGTCAGGTAATCCTCCTGGTGAGGGCGTCGAAGTGGTCATCTGATCGCTGTACGGTAACGTTCCGCGCGATGCGGCGGTGTTCGAACAGCCTCCGCACAGAGAGAGGCGGAACGGTCAGCGGTCCGTGAGACCCGCGTGACGGCCGCCTCGCGGCTCTAGGGGATCCATGACTGAGTATGGCCGGGGCCAGGGCTCCGAACCGTGGCACCCGGAGGACCCGTTGTACGGGGACGGCGGGTGGGGAGGGCAGCAGGCCCACGCGGGACAGCAGCCCTCCGACGGCGGCCAGCCGCAGCACCAACCGCAGCATCAGCAGCACGGTGACTGGGGCGACGGCGGCGGCCAGGCCGGATACGGCCAGGCCCAGCAGCAGTACCCGTACGGCGGACAGCAGTACGGAGGTCAGCAGTACGGCACCGAGCAGTACGACGCCCGGCACGGCGGTCAGCAGCACGGCGGACAGTACGACCAGCAGGGCTACGACCCGGCGTACGGCGGGCAGCAGTACCCGGCGCAGCAGCAGGACCATCAGCACCAGCAGGAGCAGCCGCACCAGCAGGAGCAGCCGCAGGGCCGGCAGCAGTACGACGCCGGCGGTCACACCGCCTACGGTCAGCAGCAGCCCCCGTACCCCCCCGACCCCGCGGACCCGTACGGGCCGCAGGCCGCCGCCCCCTACGGCGCGGAGCAGACCGACCACTACGGCACCGAGGAGGCGTACCCGCCCCCGGAGCCCCCGGGCCGCCGGCGCACCGAGCCGGAGCCGGTCCGCACCGACTGGGACCCGGGACCTGACCAGGGAGAACACGCCTTCTTCGCGGGCGGCGACGGTGACGACGGCGCCGACGGCGACGGTTCCGGGCGCGGCGACCGGCGGGGCCGCGGCGGCAGGCCGAAGAAGCGGCGCAACGGATGCGCGTGCCTCGTGGTCTGCCTGGTGCTGGGCGGCGGCGTGGCCGGATTCGGCTATTTCGGCTACCAGTTCTACCAGGACCGCTTCGGCGCGGCCCCGGACTACGCGGGCGACGGCAACGGCACGCAGGTGACGGTCACCGTCCCCAAGGGCGCCGGCGGTTCGGCCATCGGGCAGGAGCTGAAGCGCAAGGGCGTGGTGAAGAGCGTCGACGCCTTCGTCACCGCCCTCCAGGGCAACCCGAACGCCAAGGGCATCCAGGACGGCGTCTACACGCTCCAGAAGGAGATGTCCGCGGAGAGCGCCGTCAAGCTGATGCTCAGCCCGGAGAGCCGCAACTCGCTGATCATCGCCGAGGGCCGGCGCAACGTCGACGTGTACAAGCTCATCGACAAGCGCCTCGAAGTCCCGGACGGCACCACCGCCGAAGTCGCCAAGAACGACTGGAAGGACCTCGGCCTGCCCGACTGGGCGGTGAACCACGCCGACGTCAAGGACCCGCTGGAAGGGTTCCTCTACCCGTCCAGCTACTCCGTGGCCAAGGGGCAGAAGCCCGAGGAAGTGCTCAGGGAGATGGTGGCGCGGGCCACCGACACGTACGAGGAACTGGGCTTCGAGAAGAAGTCGAAGGAGCTGGGGCTCGACGGGCCGTGGCAGCTCGTGACCGTCGCCAGCCTGGTGCAGGCCGAGGGCAAGACCCACGACGACTTCCGCAAGATGGCCGAGGTGATCTACAACCGGCTCAAGCCGACCAACACCGAGACCAACCAGAAACTCCAGTTCGACTCGACCTTCAACTACCTGATGGGGCAGAGCGAGATCCACATCGGCGAGTCCGAGATCAACAGCAACCCGGACCCGTACAACACCTACTACCACAAGGGCCTGCCGCCCGGTCCCATCGGCAACCCCGGGGCCGAGGCCCTGGAGGCCGCGCTCCAGCCCACCTCCGACGGCTGGATCTACTTCGTGGCCACCGACGGCGTGAGCAACACGGAGTTCGCCAGGACCCACGCCGACTTCGAGAAGCTGAAGGACAAGTTCAATGCCAGTACCGGCGACTGACGGCCGCCGGGCCGCCGTCCTCGGGTCCCCGATCGGCCACTCCCTCTCCCCGGTGCTGCACCGCGCCGCCTACGCGGAGCTGGGGCTGACGGGATGGACGTACGACCTCTTCGACGTGGACGAGGCGGCGCTGCCGGGGTTCGTCGAGGGGCTGGGGCCGGAGTGGGCCGGGCTGTCGCTGACCATGCCGCTCAAGCGGGCCGTCATCCCGCTGCTCGACGGCATCAGCGACACGGCGGCGTCGGTGGACGCGGTCAACACGGTCGTCCTCACCGCGGACGGCCGCCGGACCGGGGACAACACCGACATCCCCGGCATGATCGCGGCCCTGCGCGAACACGGCGTCGAGAAGGTCGAGAGCGCGGCCGTCCTCGGCGCCGGGGCCACCGCGTCCTCCGCGCTGGCCGCGCTGGCCCGGATCTGCGCCGGCGAGGTCGCCGTCTACGTGCGCAGCGCGGCCCGGGCCGCCGAGATGCGGGGCTGGGCCGAACGGCTGGACGTCGAGGTCCGCGTCGTGGACTGGGCGCGGGCGGCAGAGGCGCTGCACGCCCCGCTGGTGGTGGCCACCACCCCGGCCGGCACCACCGACGCGCTCGCCGCCGCCGTGCCGGAGCGGCCGGTGACCCTCTTCGACGTGCTCTACGAGCCCTGGCCCACCGCACTGGCCGCCCGCTGGTCGGCGCACGGCGGCGCCGTCGTCAGCGGCCTCGACCTGCTGGTCCACCAGGCGGTGCTCCAGGTGGAGCAGATGACGGGCCGCGTCCCGGGCCCGCTGGCCGCGATGCGCGCGGCGGGGGAGCGGGCGCTGGCCGCGCGGTAGGGCGGGTCCGGCGGGGGCGCCAGGGGAACGCCGGGCACGGGTCCCCCGTACCGCCGTGCCGGGCGTGACGCGGACGTGGCCCCCGCTCCGCTGTCCGGGTGGTGGACCGCCGCCCGGGACGCTCCGGCGGTCGTGGGAGGATTGACAGCGGCGGATCAGGGCCGCGCACCCGGTCGCGCCGTGATGGAACAGCGCGCGAGCACCGAGGAGCACCGTTGAGCAGGTTGCGCTGGCTGACCGCGGGGGAGTCGCACGGCCCCGCACTCGTCGCGACGCTGGAGGGACTTCCCGCCGGCGTGCCGATCACCACGGAGATGGTGGCCGACCACCTGGCGCGGCGGCGGCTCGGCTACGGTCGCGGCGCCCGGATGAAATTCGAGCGGGACGAGGTCACCTTCCTCGGCGGTGTCCGGCACGGGCTGACCCTGGGCTCGCCGGTGGCGATCATGGTGGGCAACACCGAGTGGCCCAAGTGGGAGCAGGTCATGGCCGGCGACCCGGTCGACCCGGAGATCCTCGCCGGTCTCGCCCGCAACGCGCCGCTGACCCGGCCCCGGCCCGGCCACGCCGACCTCGCGGGCATGCAGAAGTACGGCTTCGACGAGGCCCGGCCGATCCTGGAACGGGCCTCGGCCCGGGAGACCGCCGCCCGGGTGGCGCTCGGCGCGGTGGCGCGGTCGTACCTGAAGGAGACCGCCGGCATCGAGATCGTCAGCCATGTCGTCGAGCTGGCCGCCGCCAAGGCGCCCTACGGGGTGCTGCCGACCCCGGCCGACGTCGGGAAACTGGACGCCGACCCGGTGCGCTGCCTGGACGAGGCCGCCTCGGAGGCGATGGTCGCGGAGATCGACCAGGCCCACAAGGACGGCGACACCCTCGGCGGGGTCGTCGAGGTGCTGGCGTACGGAATTCCGGTCGGCCTCGGCTCGCACGTGCACTGGGACCGGCGGCTGGACGCCCGTCTGGCCGCCGCGCTCATGGGCATCCAGGCGATCAAGGGCGTCGAGGTCGGCGACGGCTTCGGCCTGGCCCGGGTGCCCGGCTCGCAGGCGCACGACGAGATCCTCACCACCCCCGAGGGCATCAAGCGGGCGTCGGGCCGCTCCGGCGGCACCGAGGGCGGGCTGACCACGGGCGAGCTGCTGCGGGTGCGGGCGGCGATGAAGCCGATCGCCACCGTGCCGCGCGCGCTGAAGACCGTGGACGTCGCCACCGGCGAGGCCGCCGCCGCCCACCACCAGCGCTCCGACGTGTGCGCGGTCCCGGCGGCCGGCATCGTCGCCGAGGCGATGGTCGCGCTGGTGCTCGCGGACGCGGTGGCGGAGAAGTTCGGCGGCGACAGCGTGCCCGAGACCCGGCGCAACGTCACCTCCTACCTCGACGCCCTGGCCATCCGATGACCGCACCGCTGATCGTCCTGGTCGGCCCGATGGGGGTCGGCAAGTCCACCGTCGGCGCGCTGCTGGCCGAGCGGCTCGGCACCGCCTACCGGGACACCGACGAGGACATCGTCGCCGCCGAGGGCCGCACCATCGCCGAGATCTTCGTGGACGAGGGCGAGGCCGCCTTCCGCGCCCTGGAGAAGCGGGCGGTGCACCGGGCGCTCGCCGAGCACGACGGCGTCCTCGCCCTGGGCGGCGGCGCCGTCCTGGACGAGGAGACCCGCGCGCTGCTCGCCGGGCACCGCGTCGTCTACCTCTCCATGGACGTCGAGGAAGCGGTCAGGCGCACCGGCCTCAACGCGGCCCGGCCGCTGCTCGCCGTCAACCCGCGCCGGCAGTGGCGCGAGCTGATGGAAGCCAGACGGCACCTGTACGAGAGCGTCGCCGCGGCCGTCGTCGCGACCGACGGCCGTACCCCGGAAGAGGTCACCCAGGCCGCTCTGGACGCTTTGGAGCTGAAGGAAACATGAGCGAGGAAGTCACCCGCATCCAGGTCGCCGGCACCGCCGGCAGCGAGCCCTACGAGGTCCTGGTCGGGCGTCGGCTCCTGGGCGAACTGCCCGGACTGGTCGGGCCGAGGGCCAAGCGGGTCGCGGTGATCCATCCCGAGGCGCTCGCCGAGACCGGTGACGCCCTCCGCGCCGACCTGGCCGGCCAGGGCTACGACGCCATCGCCATCCAGGTGCCCAACGCCGAGGAGGCCAAGACCGCCGAGGTCGCCGCCTACTGCTGGAAGGCGCTCGGCCAGTCCGGGTTCACCCGCACCGACGTCATCGTCGGCGTCGGCGGCGGCGCGACCACCGACGTGACCGGGTTCGTCGCCGCGACCTGGCTGCGCGGCGTGCGCTGGATCGCGGTGCCCACCACCGTGCTGGCCATGGTCGACGCGGCCGTCGGCGGCAAGACCGGCATCAACACCGCCGAGGGCAAGAACCTCGTCGGCGCCTTCCACCCGCCCGCCGGGGTCCTGTGCGACCTCGCCGCGCTGGACTCCCTCGCGGTCAACGACTACGTCTCCGGGCTCGCCGAGGTCATCAAGGCCGGCTTCATCGCCGACCCGGTGATCCTGGAGCTGATCGAGTCCGACCCGGAGGCCGCCCGCACCCCCGCGGGGCCGCACACCGCCGAGCTGATCGAGCGGGCCATCCGCGTCAAGGCCGAGGTCGTCTCCTGCGACCTGAAGGAGGCGGGCCGCCGGGAGATCCTCAACTACGGCCACACCCTCGGGCACGCCATCGAGAAGAACGAGCGCTACAAGTGGCGGCACGGCGCCGCCGTCGCCGTCGGCATGCACTTCGCCGCCGAACTGGGCCGCCTCGCCGGCCGTCTGGACGACGCCACCGCCGACCGCCACCGCAGCATCCTGGAGGCGGTCGGGCTGCCGCTGCACTACCGGCACGACCAGTGGCCCAAGCTGGTGGAGAACATGCGGGTCGACAAGAAGTCCCGCGGCGATCTGCTGCGCTTCATCGTCCTGGACGGCCTGGCCAAGCCCACCGTCCTGGAGGGACCCGACCCGGCCGTCCTCCTCGCCGCCTACGGCGAAGTCGGCCAGTAACTCCCGCGGCACACCTTCCGCCCGATTCGCCCTGCCCGCCGGGCACTTGGGGCTGCCCCCGGCCGTTCACAGAAGGACGGCCGGGGGCGGTACCGTTCTGCGACGAAGGCGGGGCCGGCCCCGCCGACAGCGCCCATCGCCCGCGGCGAGCGAGCCGAAGGGGCGCGCCGGTGCCGACCTCGGACACCGGCCGCAGCGCCCCGGCGGCGGACCGAGCCCGAGAACGAGACGGAGTGGCACCGGATGCAGCACGCAGTGGGTTCTCCGCTGCCGCCGCCCCATCAGCCGGGGCACGGACCGGCCGACGGCTGGTCGCCGGCCGCACATCACCCGGACCGGCCCCCGGAGCCACCCCCGGGGGCGCACCAGGCGTCCGCCCCCGTGCCCCCGCCCCCGCCCCCGGTGCCGGGGTACCCGGGCAGCCCCCCGGCCACCCCGCCGGTCCCGCCCCACGCACCCGCCCCGCAGTACGCCCAGCCGCCGCAGCACCCTCCGGCGTCCCAGGGCCCCGCGGCCCCGCGGCACGGCCAGCCGCCGCGGCAGGCGCCGCCCCCGCCGGACGGCACCGGTCACGTCCCGCTGCCCCCGGGCCGGCCCGGCTCCGCGCCCAGCGTGCCGCCCGCGCCGCCCGCCGCCGACCCGGCGGGCACCGTCCTCGCCGTCCTGCTGATCGGCCCGGCGGGCGCCGGCAAGACCAGCGTGGCCAAGTACTGGGCCGACCACCGCCGGGTGCCCACCGCCCACATCAGCCTGGACGACGTACGCGAATGGGTCCGCTCCGGCTTCGCCGACCCGCAGTCCGGGTGGAACGAGCACTCCGAGGCGCAGTACCGCCTGGCCCGCCGCACCTGCGGCTTCGCCGCGCGCAACTTCCTCGCCAACGGCATCTCCTGCATCCTCGACGACGCCGTCTTCCCCGACCGGCCGGTGGTCGGCCTCGGCGGCTGGAAACGGCACGTCGGTCCCGGCCTGCTCCCCGTGGTGCTGCTGCCCGGCCTGGACGTCGTCCTGGAGCGCAACGCCGAGCGGGCGGGCAACCGGCGGCTCACCGACGAGGAGGTCGCCCGCATCCACGGCCGGATGGCCGGCTGGTACGGCTCCGGGCTGCCGATCATCGACAACTCCCAGATCGACGTCCCCGAGACCGCCCGCGTCCTGGACGACGTACTGGCCCGCTCGATAGCGAGCCCGCCGAACTGGTGACGCGGGGGCGTAGTGCCCTCCGGGGCGTGGCGGCGGGGGGCCGGTGACGCGGGCCAGCCGGGTCGGCCCAGGGGGACGGGAACCCGTGACGCGGGTGTCCGGACCGCCCCCAGGGGCGTGGGGAAACTGTGACGCGGGTGTCAGGGCCCCCAGGGAAGTGGGGAGAGCCGGTGACGCGGGCAGCCGGGCCTACCGCAGGGGCGCGGGGGACCTGTGACACGCGTGCCCGGCACGGGTGTCAGGGCCGCCCCTCGGGGAGTGGGGAGAGTGACGCGGGCAGCTGGGCCGACCTCATGACACGCGTGCCCGGACCGGCCCAGGGGCGCGGCGAACTGCGCGCCCGGCCCCCACCGGCGGTCGGCCGACGGACGACGCGAACCCCCGTCCGCGCGCCCCGCCCGGCGGGCCACCGCCCACTCGGCCTCCCCTGAGCGGCGCCCCACCCGCGCGGCTCATACGCTCGGCTCATGTCAGAGGTGTACGCGGCCCGCCGGACGCGCCTACGTGAACGCTGCAATGCGGGCGGCAGCGCGGCGGCGCTGGTCTCCCGGCCCGCCAACGTGCGCTACCTCGCGGGCGCCGCCCCACGCGGCGCCGTCCTGCTGCTGGGCACCACCGAGGACCTGCTGCTCTGCACCGAGCCGCCGGAGGACCGGCCCGCCGCCGGACGGCCCGACGAGTCGCTGCGGCTGCGCGTCCTGCCCGGACCCGGCGCCGACCCGGCCGTCGCGGCCGGCGGAGTGGCCGAGGCCCAGGGCGCCGACTCCCTCGCCGTGGAGGAGCACCACCTCACCGTCGCCCGGCACCGCGCGATCGGCTCCGCCGCCCCCCGGCTCCGGCTGGCCGGACTGGGCCAGGCCGTCGAACAGCTCCGGGTCGTCAAGGACGAGGAGGAGATCTCCTGCCTGCGCATCGGCGCCGAGATCGCCGACCAGGCCCTCGGCGAGCTGCTCGAATCGATCCTGGTCGGCCGCACCGAGCGGCACCTCGCCCTGGAACTGGAACGCCGCCTGGTCGACCACGGCGCCGACGGCCCCGCCTTCCCCACCTCCGTGGGCACCGGCCCGCACGCCGGGCGCCCGGGACACCGGCCCACCGACCGGCGCGTGGAGGAGGGCGACTTCCTCTCCGTCTGCCTCGGCGCCACCTACCGCGGCTACCGCTGCGAGATCGGCCGCACCTTCGTCATCGGCACCTCGCCCGCAGACTGGCAGATCGAGCTGTACGACCTCGTCTTCGCCGCGCAGCGGGCCGGCCGGGAGGCCCTCGCGCCCGGCGTCGCCCACCGCGACGTGGACCGAGCGGCCCGGCAGGTACTGGACTCCGCCGGGTACGGGGAGAACCTTCCGGCGCGCACCGGGCACGGGGTCGGACTCCAAATCGACGAGGACCCTCAATTGACCCCGGCGGCCATGGGTAAACTGGACGCTTGTGTGCCGGTCACTGTCGAACCGGGGGTCCACCTCCCGGGCCGGGGCGGTGTCCGGATCGATGACACGCTCGTCGTACGCCCCGAGGCGGACGGCGGACCCGAGCTACTCACCATCACGACCAAGGAGCTGCTCGCGCTCTAGCTTCACGCTGGGCGTACGCGCCGGGGTCGTCCACGTCAGTCCAGTCCAGGAGATTCCTCAACCGTGGCTTCCACGAACGACCTCAAGAACGGCATGGTGCTCAAGCTCGAAGGCGGCCAGCTCTGGTCCGTCGTCGAGTTCCAGCACGTCAAGCCCGGCAAGGGCCCCGCCTTCGTGCGCACCAAGCTCAAGAACGTGCTCTCCGGCAAGGTCGTCGACAAGACCTTCAACGCCGGTGTCAAGGTCGAGACGGCCACTGTCGACAAGCGCGACATGCAGTTCTCGTACATGGACGGCGAGTACTTCGTCTTCATGGACATGGAGACCTACGACCAGCTCCACGTCGACAGGAAGGCCGTCGGCGACGCCGCCAACTTCCTGATCGAGGGCTTCACCGCCACCGTCGCCCAGCACGAGGGCGAGGTGCTCTTCGTCGAGCTGCCCGCCGCCGTCGAGCTGGTCGTCCAGGAGACCGAGCCCGGCGTCCAGGGCGACCGCTCCACCGGCGGCACCAAGCCGGCGACGCTGGAGACCGGCCACCAGATCCAGGTCCCGCTCTTCATCACCACCGGCGAGAAGATCAAGGTCGACACCCGCACCAGCGACTACCTCGGCCGGGTGAACAGCTAACCGTGGCTGCCCGCAACACGGCCCGCAAGCGCGCCTTCCAGATCCTCTTCGAAGGCGACCAGCGCGACACCGACGTCCTGACCGTCCTCGCCGACTGGGTGCGGCTCTCCCGCTCCGACACCCGGCAGCCGCCGGTGAGCGAGTACACGATGGAGCTGGTCGAGGGGTACGCGGAGCACGCCGCCCGGATCGACGAGCTGATCTCCCAGTACGCGGTCGGCTGGACGCTGGACCGCATGCCGGTCGTCGACCGCAACATCCTGCGTCTCGGCGCGTACGAGCTGATCTGGGTCGACGGGACGCCGGACGCGGTCGTGCTCGACGAGGCGGTGCAGTTGGCGAAGGAGTTCTCGACGGACGAGTCGCCCTCGTTCGTCAACGGGCTGCTGGGCCGGCTGAAGGAGCTGAAGCCGTCGCTGCGGCGGGCTTGAGCGAGGGGCGCCGCGGGGGTTGCGGCATTCGGGTGATCCGCGCGTCGCCCGTGGCCGGTCG
This sequence comes from Streptomyces griseoviridis, assembly GCA_014649155.1. Lineage (GTDB taxonomy): Bacteria > Actinomycetota > Actinomycetes > Streptomycetales > Streptomycetaceae > Streptomyces > Streptomyces griseoviridis. The sequence continues at coordinate 205,101 of BMSM01000009.1, forward strand.
CGCCCACGCGGCGGAACCGCGTGCCGGCTCCGCCCCGCGCCTCTGAGGGCACCTCTGGCGCCCGGCCTCGGGAAGTGGCCGCACATGCCGCCGGGGTGGCCGGAACCGACTGGTTCCGGCCACCCCGGCGGCACGTTTCTGCTGGGACGGGTGGGGCTCAGGCGTCCTCGTGGGCCGCCACCGCGCGGCGGGCGTCCGCGTCCAGGACACCCCAGCTGATCAGCTGCTCGGTGAGGACCGAGGGCGACTGGTCGTAGATCACGGCGAGTGTGCGCAGGTCGTCCTGGCGGATCGAGAGCACCTTGCCGTTGTAGTCACCGCGCTGGGACTGGATCGTCGCCGCGTAGCGCTGGAGGGGGCCCGCCTTCTCGGCCGGCACGGTGGCCAGCCGCTCCAGGTCCAGGACCAGCTTCGGCGGCGGCTCGGCGGCGCCGCCGGGGGTGGTGCCCGGAAGCAGCTCCTGCACCGGAACGCCGTAGAAGTCCGCCAGCTCGGCGAGGCGCTGCACGGTCACGGCACGGTCACCGCGCTCGTACGAACCGACCACCACGGCCTTCCAGCGGCCCTGGGACTTCTCCTCGACACCGTGGAGGGATAGGCCCTGCTGGGTGCGGATGGCGCGGAGCTTGGCCCCGAGCTGTTTGGCGTATTCGCTGGACATATGGCTCCCCGGACACTGTGTCGACGCGACGGGCTCGGTTTCCTGCCGCGCGGCTGGTAACTCACTGTGAGGTTACGCAGCGTTACTCTCCCGCGTCAAGCCGAACGGTCCGCACCGACGCTTCCGGGGTCCGTGACGACGCGTTGGGCCGAAGGGGTGACGGGAGCCCTCCGAAGGGGTGAGGGGGGCGCGGTCGGGGTGGTGTCCGGCACCTGCTACCGTGGATGGCGCAATTCCGACGTCCTTTAAGGTCCGTCCCGTGAGGCGGAGAAGGAGGTCCGTTTCTTATGGACACGCAGGACACCCAGCCCGGTTCACCCGACGCGCGGCCCGTACTCGAAGGGCCCGACATCGCGCGGGTGCTGACCCGTATCGCCCACGAGATCGTCGAGCGCGCCAAGGGCGCCGACGACGTGGTGCTCCTCGGCATCCCGACCCGGGGCGTCTTCCTCGCCCGCAGACTCGCCGCCAAGCTCGAGCAGATCACCGAGCGCAAGGTGCCGTGCGGCTCGCTCGACATCACCATGTACCGCGACGACCTGCGCATGCACCCGCCGCGCGCGCTGGCCCGCACCGAGATCCCCGGTGACGGCATCGACGGCCGCCTCGTCGTCCTCGTCGACGACGTGCTCTTCTCCGGCCGCACCATCCGCGCCGCCCTCGACGCGCTGAACGACATCGGGCGCCCGCGCGCGGTCCAGCTCGCCGTCCTCGTCGACCGCGGCCACCGCGAACTGCCCATCCGCGCGGACTACGTCGGCAAGAACCTCCCCACGTCGCTGCGGGAGACGGTCAAGGTCCAGCTCGCCGAGGAGGACGGTCGCGACACCGTGCTGCTCGGCGCCAAGGCCGACCAGTAGCACCTCGGCACACCCCGGCCGCTCCGGCGCGCCCACGTCTGCGCCGACGTGCCCGAATCCTCCCGAACTGCCTTACGGAGCCTGACAGATGCAGCGTCATCTCATCTCGGCCGCCGACCTCACCCGCGACGACGCCGTCCTGATCCTCGACACCGCCGAGGAGATGGCCCGGGTCGCCGACCGGCCGATCAAGAAACTGCCCACCCTGCGCGGCCGTACCGTCGTCAACCTCTTCTTCGAGGACTCGACCCGGACCCGGATCTCCTTCGAGGCCGCGGAGAAGCGCCTGTCCGCGGACGTCATCAACTTCACCGCCAAGGGATCGAGCGTCTCCAAGGGCGAGTCCCTGAAGGACACCGCCCAGACGCTGGAGGCCATGGGCGTCGACGCCGTCGTCATCCGGCACGGCGCCTCCGGAGCCCCGTACCGGCTGGCCACCTCCGGCTGGATCGACGCCCATGTGATTAACGCCGGCGACGGCACCCACCAGCACCCCACCCAGGCCCTGCTCGACGCGTTCACCATGCGCCGCCGCCTGGTCGGCCGGGACAGCGGCATCGGCAAGGACCTCGACGGGCGGCGCATCACCCTCGTCGGCGACGTCCTGCACAGCCGGGTCGCCCGCTCCAACGTCGACCTGCTGCACACCCTCGGCGCCCACGTCACCCTGGTCGCCCCGCCCACCCTGCTGCCGGTCGGCGTCGAGACCTGGCCCTGCGAGGTCTCCTACGACCTCGACTCCACCCTCCCCAAGTCCGACGCGGTGATGATGCTGCGCGTGCAGCGCGAGCGGATGAACGCCGCCTTCTTCCCCACCGAGCGCGAGTACTCCCGCCGCTACGGCCTCGACGGCGACCGCATGGCGAAGATGCCCGAGCACGCCATCGTGATGCACCCCGGCCCGATGGTCCGCGGCATGGAGATCACCGCCGAGGTCGCCGACTCCGACCGCTGCACCGTCGTCGAGCAGGTCACCAACGGCGTCTCCATCCGCATGGCCGTGCTCTACCTGCTGCTCGGCGGCAACGAACCCGCCCAGACCCGCACTGAGGAGAAGTAAGACCCATGAGCAAGATCCTGATCCGTGGTGCGAAGGTGCTCGGCGGGGAGCCGCAGGACGTCCTGATCGACGGCGAGACGATCGAGGCGGTGGGGACCGGGCTGAGCGCCGAGGGCGCGGAGGTCGTCGAGGCCGGCGGCAAGGTGCTCCTGCCGGGCCTGGTCGACCTCCACACCCACCTGCGCGAGCCCGGCCGCGAGGACTCCGAGACCGTCCTGACCGGCACCCGCGCGGCAGCGTCCGGCGGTTACACCACCGTGTTCGCCATGGCCAACACCTTCCCGGTCGCCGACACGGCGGGCGTGGTCGAGCAGGTCTGGCGGCTCGGCAAGGAGTCCGGCTACTGCGACGTACGGCCCATCGGCGCCGTCACCGTCGGCCTGGAGGGCGCCAAGCTCGCCGAACTGGGCGCCATGCACGAGTCCGCCGCCGGTGTCACCGTCTTCTCCGACGACGGCAAGTGCGTCCACGACGCCGTGATCATGCGGCGCGCCCTGGAGTACGTGAAGGCGTTCGACGGGGTCGTCGCCCAGCACGCCCAGGAGCCCCGGCTGACCGAGGGCGCCCAGATGAACGAGGGCGTCGTCTCCGCCGAGCTGGGCCTCGGCGGCTGGCCTGCGGTGGCCGAGGAGTCGGTCATCGCCCGCGACGTCCTGCTCGCCGAGCACGTCGGCTCCCGCGTGCACATCTGCCACCTGTCGACCGCCGGGTCCGTGGAGATCGTCCGCTGGGCCAAGTCCCGCGGCATCCGGGTCACCGCCGAGGTCACCCCGCACCACCTGCTCCTCACCGACGAGCTGGTCCGGTCCTACAACCCCGTCTACAAGGTCAACCCGCCGCTGCGCACCGAGCGTGACGTGCACGCGCTGCGCGAGGCGCTCGCCGACGGCACGATCGACATCGTCGCCACCGACCACGCCCCGCACCCGCACGAGGACAAGGACTGCGAGTGGGCCGCCGCCGCCATGGGGATGGTCGGCCTGGAGACCGCGTTGTCAGTGGTCCAGGAGACCATGGTGGACACGGGTCTGCTGGACTGGGCCGGCGTCGCCGACCGGATGTCCGTCAAGCCCGCGCAGATCGGACAGGCAGCCGGCCAGGGCCGTCCCGTCTCGGCAGGTGAGCCCGCCAACCTCACCCTCGTCGACACGGAATACCGTGGCCGGGTGGACCCCGCGGGCTTCGCCTCGCGCAGCCGCAACACCCCCTACGAGGGGCGCGAGCTGCCGGGCCGTGTGACACACACGTGGCTGCGGGGCAAGGCGACGCTCGTCGACGGGAAGCTCACGTGACACCTGTAATCCTGCTGGCCGCCGAGAAGGAATCGGCGCAAGTGACCGACTGGGCCGCCCGCATCGGCTGGGTGGTCGGCCTGGGCCTGTTCGTGGCGCTCGTCTACTGGCTGATGCGCGAGGGCTGGAAGTGGCGCGGCACCCTCCAGGGCGACCTGCCGGAGCTGCCCACCGCGCCGGAGGCCCCCGGACCGGCGAGACTGACGATGAGCGGCCGCTACCACGGCTCCACCACCGCCGGCCAGTGGCTGGACCGCATCGTCGCCCGGGGCCTGGGCGCCCGCAGCCGGGCCGAGCTGGCCCTGACCGACGCGGGAGTGGACGTCGTACGCCCCGGCGCGACCGACTTCTTCGTCCCCGCCGCGGCGCTGCGCGAGGCCCGGCTCGACAAGGGCATCGCGGGCAAGGTGCTCACCGAGGGCGGCCTGCTCGTCCTGACCTGGGAGCACGGCGGGAAGCTGATCGACTCCGGCTTCCGCTCCGACCGGGCGGCCGAGCACACCGAATGGGTCCAGACCCTGACCGACATGATCCACAAGAGGGAAACGGAAGGCGCACGATGACCACCTCCACCAGGGGAGCTGCCAGGACTCCCGCCGTACTCGTCCTGGAGGACGGCCGGGTCTTCCGCGGCCGTGCCTACGGGGCCGTGGGGGAGACCTTCGGCGAGGCCGTCTTCTCCACCGGCATGACCGGCTACCAGGAGACCCTCACCGACCCGTCCTACGCCCGGCAGATCGTCGTGGCGACCGCCCCCCAGATCGGCAACACCGGCTGGAACGACGAGGACGACGAGTCCCGGCGCATCTGGGTCTCCGGCTACGTCGTGCGCGACCCCGCGCGCGTGCCGTCCAACTGGCGCTCCCGGCGCTCCCTGGACGACGAGCTGACCCGCCAGGGCGTCGTCGGCATAGCCGGCATCGACACCCGCGCCCTCACCCGCCACCTGCGCGAGCGCGGCTCCATGCGGGCCGGCGTCTTCTCCGGCGACGCCCTCGCCGACGACGCCGCGCTCCTCGCCCGCGTGCTGGAGCAGCCGCACATGAAGGGCGCGAGCCTCTTCGAGGAGGTCGCCACCCAGGAGGCGTACGTCGTCCCCGCGATCGGTGACAAGAAGTTCACCGTCGCCGCCGTCGACCTCGGCATCAAGGGCATGACCCCGCACCGCATGGCCGAGCGCGGCATCGAGGTGCACGTCCTGCCCGCCACCGCCACCGTCGAGGACGTCTACGCGGTCCGGCCGGACGGCGTGTTCTTCTCCAACGGCCCCGGCGACCCCGCCACCGCCGACCACCCCGTCGCCCTGATGCGGGGCGTCCTGGAGCGCGGCACCCCGCTGTTCGGCATCTGCTTCGGCAACCAGATCCTCGGCCGCGCCCTCGGCTTCGGCACCTTCAAGCTGAAGTACGGCCACCGCGGCATCAACCAGCCGGTGCAGGACCGTACGACCGGCAAGGTCGAGGTCACCGCGCACAACCACGGATTCGCCGTCGACGCCCCGCTCGACCGGGTCTCCGACACCCCCTACGGCCGCGCCGAGGTCTCCCACGTCTGCCTCAACGACAACGTGGTGGAGGGGCTCCAGCTCCTCGACCGGCCGGCCTTCAGCGTCCAGTACCACCCCGAAGCGGCAGCGGGCCCCCACGACGCCGCCTACCTGTTCGACCGCTTCGTTTCCCTGATGGAGGGCCAGCGTGCCTAAGCGCACCGATATCCAGTCCGTCCTGGTCATCGGCTCCGGCCCGATCGTCATCGGCCAGGCCGCCGAGTTCGACTACTCCGGCACCCAGGCGTGCCGCGTGCTCAAGGCCGAGGGCCTGCGCGTCATCCTGGTGAACTCCAACCCGGCGACGATCATGACCGACCCGGAGATCGCCGACGCCACCTACGTCGAGCCGATCACCCCCGAGTTCGTCGAGAAGATCATCGCCAAGGAGCGCCCCGACGCCCTGCTGCCCACCCTGGGCGGCCAGACGGCCCTGAACACCGCGATCTCCATGCACGAGCAGGGAGTCCTGGAGAAGTACGGCGTCGAGCTGATCGGCGCCAATGTCGAGGCGATCCACAAGGGCGAGGACCGCGACCTGTTCAAGAACGTGGTCGAGGAGGTCCGCAAGAAGATCGGCCACGGCGAGTCCGCCCGCTCCTACATCTGCCACTCCATGGACGACGTCCTCGCCGGCGTCGAGGCGCTAGGCGGCTACCCGGTCGTCGTCCGCCCCTCCTTCACCATGGGCGGCGCCGGCTCCGGCTTCGCCCACGACGAGGAGGAGCTGCGCCGCATCGCGGGCCAGGGCCTCACGCTCTCCCCGACCACCGAGGTGCTCCTGGAGGAGTCCATCCTCGGCTGGAAGGAGTACGAGCTGGAGCTGATGCGCGACAAGAACGACAACGTCGTGGTCGTCTGCTCCATCGAGAACTTCGACCCCATGGGCGTGCACACCGGCGACTCGATCACCGTCGCCCCCGCCATGACGCTCACCGACCGCGAGTACCAGGTGCTGCGCGACGTCGGCATCGCCATCATCCGCGAGGTCGGCGTCGACACCGGCGGCTGCAACATCCAGTTCGCGGTCAACCCCGAGGACGGCCGGGTCATCGTCATCGAGATGAACCCGCGCGTCTCCCGCTCCTCGGCCCTCGCCTCCAAGGCGACCGGCTTCCCGATCGCCAAGATCGCCGCCAAGCTGGCCGTGGGCTACACGCTGGACGAGATCCCCAACGACATCACGCGGGAGACCCCGGCCTCCTTCGAGCCGACCCTCGACTACGTGGTCGTCAAGGCCCCCCGCTTCGCCTTCGAGAAGTTCCCGAGCGCGGACTCGACGCTGACGACGACCATGAAGTCGGTCGGCGAGGCCATGGCCATCGGACGGAACTTCCCCGAGGCCTTCCAGAAGGCGCTGCGCTCCCTGGAGAAGAAGGGCAGCCAGTTCACCTTCGCCGGCGAGCCCGGCGACAAGCAGGAGCTGCTGGAGGCGTCGGTCCGGCCCACCGACGGCCGGATCAACACCGTCATGCGGGCCATCCGCGCGGGCGCCACCCCCGAGGAGATCTTCGAGTACACGAAGATCGACCCCTGGTTCGTCGACCAGCTCTTCCTGATCAAGGAGATCGCCGACGAGATCGGCGCCGCCCCCGAGCTGACAAGTGCGCTGCTCGCCGAGGCCAAGCGGCACGGCTTCTCCGACCAGCAGATCGCCGAGATCCGCGGCCTGCGCGAGGACGTCGTCCGCGAGGTCCGGCACGCGCTCGGCGTCCGCCCGGTCTACAAGACGGTCGACACCTGCGCCGCCGAGTTCGCCGCGAAGACGCCGTACTTCTACTCCTCCTACGACGAGGAGACCGAGGTCGCGCCCCGCGAGAAGCCGGCCGTCATCATCCTGGGCTCCGGCCCGAACCGCATCGGCCAGGGCATCGAGTTCGACTACTCCTGCGTCCACGCCTCCTTCGCGCTCAGCGACGCCGGGTACGAGACCGTGATGGTCAACTGCAACCCGGAGACCGTCTCCACCGACTACGACACCTCCGACCGGCTCTACTTCGAGCCGCTCACCCTGGAGGACGTCCTGGAGATCGTCCACGCCGAGCAGCAGGCCGGACCGGTCGCCGGCGTCGTCGTCCAGCTCGGCGGCCAGACCCCGCTGGGCCTGTCGCAGGCCCTGAAGGACAACGGCGTGCCGATCGTCGGCACCCCGCCCGAGGCGATCCACGCCGCCGAGGACCGCGGCGCCTTCGGCCGGGTCCTCGCCGAGGCCGGCCTGCCCGCCCCCAAGCACGGCACGGCCACCACCTTCACCGAGGCCAAGGCCATCGCCGACGAGATCGGCTACCCGGTCCTGGTCCGCCCCTCCTACGTCCTCGGCGGACGCGGCATGGAGATCGTCTACGACGAGACCCGCCTGGAGTCCTACATCGCCGAGTCGACCGAGATCAGCCCGTCCCGCCCGGTCCTGGTCGACCGGTTCCTGGACGACGCGATCGAGATCGACGTGGACGCCCTGTACGACGGCGAGGAGCTGTACCTCGGCGGCGTCATGGAGCACATCGAGGAGGCCGGCATCCACTCCGGCGACTCGGCGTGCGCCCTGCCCCCGATCACGCTGGGCGGCTTCGACATCAAGCGGCTGCGCGCCTCCACCGAGGGCATCGCCGCGGGCGTCGGCGTACGCGGCCTGATCAACATCCAGTTCGCGCTGGCCGGGGACATCCTCTACGTCCTGGAGGCCAACCCGCGCGCCTCGCGCACCGTGCCCTTCACCTCGAAGGCGACCGCGGTGCCGCTGGCCAAGGCCGCCGCCCGCATCTCGCTGGGCGCCACCATCGCCGAGCTGCGCGCCGAGGGCCTCCTCCCGGCCACCGGCGACGGCGGCGAGCTGCCGCTGGACGCGCCGATCTCCGTCAAGGAGGCCGTGATGCCGTGGTCCCGCTTCCGGGACATCCACGGCCGCGGCGTCGACACCGTCCTCGGCCCGGAGATGCGCTCCACCGGCGAGGTCATGGGCATCGACTCCGTCTTCGGCACGGCGTACGCCAAGTCGCAGGCGGGTGCGTACGGGCCGCTGCCCACCAAGGGCCGCGCCTTCATCTCGGTCGCCAACCGGGACAAGCGCTCGATGATCTTCCCGGCCCGCGAGCTGGTCGCGCACGGCTTCGAACTGCTCGCCACCTCCGGCACCGCCGAGGTCCTGCGCCGCAACGGCATCAACGCCACCGTGGTCCGCAAGCAGTCCGAGGGCACCGGCCCGAACGGCGAGAAGACCATCGTCCAGCTCATCCACGACGGCGAGGTCGACCTCATCGTCAACACCCCGTACGGCACCGGCGGCCGCCTCGACGGCTACGAGATCCGCACGGCGGCGGTGGCACGGTCCGTGCCCTGCCTGACCACGGTCCAGGCGCTCGCCGCCGCGGTCCAGGGCATCGACGCCCTCAACCACGGTGACGTGGGCGTCCGCTCGCTCCAGGAACACGCGGGCTTCCTGACCGCGGCCCGCGACTAGCAGCCCCGAGGGGGACACCGGAAACGGTGTCCCCCTCTTCATGAGGCTCACCCCGAGGACACCATGTACAAGACCTTCTTCTCCCTCGTCTTCAAGAGGATGGACGCCGAGCGCGCCCACCACCTCGCCTTCCGCTGGATCGGGCTGGCCGCCCGCGTCCCCGTCCTGCGCACCTTCGCCGCCGCCGTGCTCGCGCCCCGGTACGAGGAGCTGCGCACCGAGGCCCTCGGCCTGCGCATGCACGGCCCCTTCGGCCTCGCCGCCGGCTTCGACAAGAACGCCGTCGCCATCGACGGCATGGCGATGCTCGGCTTCGACCACGTCGAGATCGGCACCGTCACCGGGGAACCGCAGCCCGGCAACCCGAAGAAGCGGCTGTTCCGCCTCGTCCCCGACCGGGCGCTGATCAACCGCATGGGCTTCAACAACGACGGCTCCCGGGTCGTCGCCGCCCGCCTGGCCGGCCGCGAGCCCGTCTTCCGGACCGTCGTCGGCGTCAACATCGGCAAGACCAAGGCCGTCCCCGAGGAGGAGGCCGCCGCGGACTACGTGAAGTCCGCCGAGCGCCTCGCGCCCTACGCCGACTACCTCGTCGTCAACGTCTCGTCGCCCAACACGCCCGGACTGCGCGACCTCCAGGCGACCGAGGCGCTGCGCCCCCTGCTGACCGCCGTCCGCGAGGCCGCCGACCGGGCCGTGCCCGCCCGCCGCGTGCCGCTCCTGGTGAAGATCGCGCCCGACCTCGCGGACGAGGACGTCGACGCGGTGGCCGACCTCGCCGTGGAACTGGGCCTGGACGGCATCATCGCCACCAACACCACCATCGCCCGCGAGGGCCTCGGCCTGGCCTCCCCGCTCTCCGTCGTCAAGGAGACCGGCGGCCTGTCCGGCGCCCCGCTCAAGGCGCGCTCCCTGGAGGTCCTGCGCCGCCTGTACGCGCGCGTGGGCGACCGGATCACCCTGGTCGGGGTCGGCGGCATCGAGACCGCGGAGGACGCCTGGGAGCGCATCCTGGCCGGCGCCACGCTGGTCCAGGGCTACAGCGCCTTCATCTACCAGGGCCCGTTCTGGAGCCGTGCCGTCCACAAGGGCCTCGCCGCCCGGCTGCGCCGGAGCCCCTACGCCACCCTCGCCGACGCGGTCGGCGCCGACGTGAGGAAGAAGCCATGACCGAGCCGTTCGGTACGCGTCTGCGCCGCGCCATGGACGAGCGCGGCCCGCTCTGCGTGGGCGTCGACCCGCACGCCTCCCTGCTCGCCGAGTGGGGCCTGGACGACGACGTCGCCGGCCTGGAGCGGTTCAGCCGCACGGTGGTCGAGGCGGTGGCCGACCGGGTCGCCGTCCTCAAGCCGCAGAGCGCCTTCTTCGAGCGGTTCGGCTCGCGCGGCGTCGCGGTCCTGGAGAAGTCGGTCGCCGAGGCCAGGGCGGCCGGCGCGCTGGTCGTCATGGACGCCAAGCGCGGCGACATCGGCTCCACCATGGCCGCCTACGCCGAGTCCTTCCTGCACCGGGACGCCCCGCTGTTCTCGGACGCGCTGACGGTCTCGCCGTACCTGGGCTACGGGTCGCTGAAGCCGGCCGTCGACATGGCGCGGGAGCACGGCGCGGGCCTGTTCGTGCTGGCGCTCACCTCGAACCCGGAGGGCGCCGAGGTCCAGCACGCCGTCCGCGGCGACGGACGGGGCGTCGGCGCGACGATGCTCGCCCACCTCGCGGCCGAGAACGCGGGGGAGGAGCCCCTCGGCTCCTTCGGCGCGGTGGTCGGCGCCACGCTCGGCGACCTCTCCTCGTACGACCTGGAGATCGGCGGCCCGCTGCTGGCCCCCGGCATCGGCGCCCAGGGCGCCACCCCCGCCGACCTGCCCGGTGTCTTCGGCAGGGCCGTGCGCAACGTGGTGCCGAACGTCAGCCGGGGCGTCCTGCGGCACGGTCCCGACGCCGGCGCGCTGCGCGCGAGCGCGGAACGGTTCGCCGAGGAGATCCGGGCCGCGGTCGCCGCGGTGTGACTCTCGCCGCATTCCTCGTGGTCGCCGGGGGGTGCCGACGGGCGGGGTCCGGGAGGGCCGGAGCCTGGATACATCCTCAAATCCGAGGCAGTATGTCTTAAATGTCCGGTCCTACCAAGGCTGACCAGGACTTTTCCGCTGTTCTCGCTGACTCTGGCGGCCTTGACCGCTAGTCTCCGTCGAGAGAACGCGAGCAAGCGTGTTGCTCGTACCTCCCCAGGTGTGGGGCGACTAGGTTCCTCACCGGTCCGTATCCGACAGTTCGACATCCGAGGTGACGTAGGCGTGGCTCTTCCGCCCCTTACCCCTGAACAGCGCGCAGCCGCGCTCGAAAAGGCCGCCGCGGCTCGCCGGGAGCGGGCCGAGGTCAAGAATCGACTCAAGCACTCCGGCGCCTCCCTGCACGAGGTCATCAAGCAGGGCCAGGAGAACGACGTCATCGGCAAGATGAAGGTCTCCGCCCTGCTGGAGTCCCTGCCGGGCGTGGGCAAGGTCCGCGCCAAGCAGATCATGGAGCGGCTCGGCATCTCCGAGAGCCGCCGGGTGCGCGGCCTCGGCTCCAACCAGATCGCCTCCCTGGAGCGCGAGTTCGGCAGCACCGGCAGCTGAGTCCGGACCACCCCGGTATTGCTGGAATAATCACGGCATGGCTGCAACACCCCGGGGGACGACCCCCGTGCCCCCGGACGTACGTCCGCGGCTGACCGTGCTCTCCGGCCCCTCGGGGGTCGGCAAGAGCACGGTCGTCGCTCATATGCGCAAGGAACACCCCGAGGTCTGGCTCTCGGTGTCGGCGACGACCCGCAAGCCCCGCCCCGGTGAGCAGCACGGCGTCCACTACTTCTTCGTCACCGACGACGAGATGGACAAGCTGATCGCCAACGGCGAGCTGCTGGAGTGGGCCGAGTTCGCGGGCAACCGCTACGGCACGCCGCGCGCGGCCGTGCTGGAGCGGCTGGACGCGGGTGAGCCGGTGCTGCTGGAGATCGACCTCCAGGGCGCCCGGCAGGTCCGCGCCTCGATGCCCGAGGCCCAGCTCGTGTTCCTGGCCCCGCCCACCTGGGAGGAGCTGGTGCGCAGGCTCACCGGCCGGGGCACCGAGGCGCCCGAGGTCATCGAGCGCCGGCTCGGGGCGGCGAAGGTCGAGCTGGCGGCCGAGCCTGAGTTCGACAACACCCTGGTCAACACCTCCGTCGAGGACGTGGCGCGCGAGCTGCTAGCCTTGATGGACGTCGTGTGATCGTCACCGGTGTCTTGATCACTGCCGGTCACGGTCACTGAGACTGATTCTTTCCCATCCATCGGAAGGTAGAGCGTGTCCTCTTCCATCTCCGCGCCCGAGGGCATCATCAACCCGCCGATCGACGAGCTCCTCGAGGCCACCGACTCGAAGTACAGCCTCGTGATCTACGCGGCCAAGCGGGCCCGCCAGATCAACGCGTACTACTCGCAGCTCGGCGAGGGCCTCCTCGAGTACGTCGGTCCCCTCGTCGACACCCACGTCCACGAGAAGCCGCTCTCGATCGCGCTGCGCGAGATCAACGCGGGGCTGCTGACGTCCGAGGCCGTCGAGGGCCCGGCGCAGTAGCCGTCCCTCTCGGCAGTTCTTCTCGGCACCCGGCCCGGCGGCACGACCGCCGGGCCTGTGGTGTGTCATGGGGGCATACGTTCTTCAAGGCCGGGCTCCGAGGCCCGGCCGCAAGGTCGGGAGAGACGGTGGACAAGCCCAAGGTCGTCCTGGGGGTCAGCGGCGGCATCGCCGCGTACAAGGCCGCCGAGCTGCTGCGCAGGTTCACGGAGTCGGGACACGAGGTCCGCGTCGTGCCCACCGCCTCCGCGCTGCACTTCGTGGGCGCCGCCACCTGGTCGGCGCTGTCCGGCAATCCGGTCTCGACCGAGGTCTGGGACGACGTCCACGAGGTCCCGCACGTCCGCATCGGACAGCACGCCGACCTGGTCGTCGTCGCCCCGGCCACCGCCGACCTGCTCGCCAAGGCCGCCCACGGCCTCGCCGACGACCTGCTCACCAACACCCTCCTCACCGCTCGCTGCCCGGTCGTCTTCGCCCCGGCCATGCACACCGAGATGTGGGAGCACCCGGCCACCCAGGAGAACGTGGCGACGCTGCGCCGCCGCGGTGCCGTCGTGATCGAGCCCGCCGTCGGCCGGCTCACCGGCGTCGACACCGGCAAGGGCCGCTTCCCCGACCCGGCCGAGATCTTCGAGCTGTGCCGCCGGGTCCTGGCCCGGGGCGTGACCGCGCCCGACCTGGCCGGGCGGCACGTCGTGGTCAGCGCCGGCGGCACCCGCGAGCCCCTCGACCCGGTCCGCTTCCTCGGCAACCGCTCCTCCGGCAAGCAGGGCTACGCCCTCGCCCGCACCGCCGCCGCGCGGGGCGCCCGCGTGACACTGGTCTCGGCCAACGCCGCGCTGCCCGCACCGGCCGGTGTGGACGTGGTGCCGGTCGGCACCGCGGTCGAGCTGCGCGAGGCGGTGCTGGCCGCCCTGCCGGACGCCGACGCGGTGGTGATGGCGGCCGCGGTCGCGGACTTCCGCCCGGCGTCGTACGCCACCGGGAAGATCAAGAAGAAGGACGGGCAGGAGCCCGAGCCGCTCGCCCTGGTGCGGAATCCGGACATTCTCGCGGAGATCTCGGCCGACCGGCCCCGCCCCGGACAGGTGGTCGTCGGCTTCGCCGCCGAGACGGACGACGTGCTCGCCAACGGACGCGCCAAGCTGAAGCGGAAGGGGTGCGACCTCCTCGTGGTGAACGAGGTGGGGGAGCGCAAGACCTTCGGGGCCGAGGAGAACGAGGCGGTCGTCCTGGGTGCCGACGGCACCGAGACCCCCGTACCGCGCGGGCCGAAGGAAGTCCTGGCCGAGACCGTGTGGGACCTCGTGGCGCGGCGGCTCGTATGATGCCCCGCGCGCTCCACGGGCCCCGTCCGCCTCGTACATTCGTGCGTGGCGGCCCTGGCCAAGGGCGCGGCTCATTGGGCAGAATGCGGGTGCCGCAGGCCACAGGCTTCCCGAGAGGCGAGACGGGTGGGCCGGTGACCGAGGGCGACCGATAAACTGTCCCCGGACGTCGCCGGGTGCAGCTCCCCGCTTCGTCCGACCATGATCAGCCAGCAGCCGCTGCAACCCCAGGGAGCGTTGTGTCCCGTCGCCTGTTCACCTCGGAGTCCGTCACCGAGGGCCACCCCGACAAGATCGCTGACCAGATCAGCGACACCATTCTCGACGCGCTCCTGCGCGAGGACCCGACCTCCCGGGTCGCCGTCGAAACCCTGATCACCACCGGCCTGGTGCACGTCGCCGGCGAGGTCACCACCAAGGCCTACGCCGACATCGCCACCCTGGTCCGCGGCAAGATCCTGGAGATCGGCTACGACTCCTCCAAGAAGGGCTTCGACGGGGCCTCCTGCGGCGTCTCGGTGTCCATCGGCGCCCAGTCGCCCGACATCGCACAGGGCGTCGACACCGCCTACGAGAACCGGGTCGAGGGCGACGACGACGAGCTGGACCGGCAGGGCGCCGGCGACCAGGGCCTGATGTTCGGCTACGCCTCCGACGAGACGCCGACGCTGATGCCGCTGCCGATCTTCCTGGCGCACCGCCTGTCCAAGCGTCTGTCGGACGTCCGCAAGAACGGCACGATCCCCTACCTGCGCCCCGACGGCAAGACGCAGGTCACCATCGAGTACGACGGTGACAAGGCCGTCCGGCTCGACACGGTCGTGGTCTCCTCGCAGCACGCCAGCGACATCGACCTCGACTCCCTGCTCGCGCCCGACATCCGCGAGTTCGTGGTGGAGCCGGAGCTGAAGGCGCTGCTCGACGACGGCATCAAGCTCGACACCGAGAACTACCGCCTGCTGGTCAACCCCACCGGCCGCTTCGAGATCGGCGGCCCGATGGGCGACGCCGGCCTGACCGGGCGCAAGATCATCATCGACACGTACGGCGGTTTCGCCCGCCACGGCGGCGGCGCCTTCTCGGGCAAGGACCCGTCCAAGGTCGACCGCTCCGCCGCGTACGCGATGCGCTGGGTCGCCAAGAACGTCGTCGCCGCGGGCCTCGCCTCCCGCTGCGAGGTCCAGGTCGCCTACGCCATCGGCAAGGCCGAGCCGGTCGGCCTCTTCGTGGAGACGTTCGGCACCGCCAAGATCGACCACGAGAAGATCGAGAAGGCGATCGACGAGGTCTTCGACCTCCGCCCGGCCGCCATCATCCGCGACCTCGACCTGCTCCGCCCGATCTACGCCCAGACCGCGGCGTACGGCCACTTCGGCCGCGAGCTGGACGACTTCACCTGGGAGCGCACGGACCGGGTGGAGGCGCTGCGCAAGGCCACGGGTCTGTAGGTCCCGCTCCGGGTCTGTAGGTCCCGCTCCGGGTCTGTAGGTCCCGCTTCGTTTCCGTCCTTCGTTCCGTCCGAGGCCCGGTGCCCCTTCGGGGTGCCGGGCCCCGGTGCGTACCGGACCGGTCACCGGCACCGGCCGTTGTCAGTGGGCTTTGGTAAGAATGCAGGTGTGAGCGGGGAGAACGAGCAGGCGGGCGGTGGTGCGCAGGGCGCGCCGCCCGAGCAGCTCGCCCTCATCAGGGAGAGCGTGCGCAAGGCGGCCGTGCCGCGGGCCAAGCCGCGGACCTGGCGGGGGGCCGCGCTCGCCAAGGAGCTGCCCGTGGCACGGGTGCTGGTCGACAAGGGCGTCCTGCACCTGGACCGGTACTTCGACTACGCCGTCCCCGAGGAACTGGACGCCGACGCCCGGCCGGGGGTGCGGGTGCGGGTGCGGTTCGGCGCCGGGCGGGGGCGGGTCCGGGACGGGCGGCGGGAGGGCGGCGGGCTCATCGACGGCTTCCTCGTCGAGCGGCGGGCCGAGTCCGACTACTCCGGGCCGCTGGCCGCGCTCGCCCAGGTCGTCTCCCCCGAGCCGGTGCTGAGCGAGGAGCTGCTGGGGCTCGCGCGGGCCGTCGCCGACCGGTACGCCGGCAGCCTCGCCGACGTGCTGCAACTGGCCGTGCCGCCACGCAACGCGCGGGCCGAGCGACGCCCCTCGCCCGAGCCGCTGCCCCCGCCGCCCGCCCCCGCGCCGGGGCCCTGGGAGCGGTACGCGCACGGGGCGGCGTTCCTGGAGGCGCTGGCCTCAGGCGGCGCGCCCCGCGCGGTGTGGAACGCGCTGCCCGGTCCGCTGTGGAGCGAGGAACTGGCCCGGGCCGTCGCGGCGACGCTGGCCTCCGGGCGGGGCGCGCTCGTCGTCCTGCCGGACGGCCGGGCGGTCGCCCGGCTCGACGCGGCGCTGACCGAGGTGCTGGGGGAGGGACGGCACGCGGTCCTGACCGCCGACGCCGGACCGGAGAAGCGGTACGGGGAGTGGCTCGCCGTACGGCGGGGGTCCGTGCGGGCGGTGATCGGTACGCGGGCCGCCATGTTCGCCCCGGTCCGGGACCTGGGGCTGGTCGCCCTGTGGGACGACGGCGACGACAGCCACAGCGAGCAGCACGCCCCGCAGCCGCACGCGCGGGAGGTGCTGCTGCTGCGGGCCGCCCAGGACAGGTGCGCGTTCCTGCTGGGGAGCTGGAGCTGCACGGTGGAGGCCGCGCAGCTCGTGGAGAGCGGCTGGGCGCGGCCCCTGATCGCCGCCCGGGACCAGGTGCGGGCCGCCGCCCCGCTGGTGCGGACCGTCGGGGACGGGGACCTGGCCCGCGACGAGGCCGCCCGCGCCGCACGGCTGCCCACCCTGGCCTGGCAGGCCGTGCGGGAGGGCCTGCGGCACGGGCCGGTGCTGGTGCAGGTGCCCCGCCGGGGGTACGTGCCGCGGCTGGCGTGCGCCGCGTGCCGGGCGCCGGCGCGCTGCCGGCACTGCGCGGGGCCACTGGAGGGGCAGGAGTCGGGCGCGGCGCTGCGCTGCGGGTGGTGCGGGCGCGAGGAGGGCGCGTGGCACTGCCCCGAGTGCGGGGGGTTCCGGCTGCGCGCCCAGGTCGTGGGGGCCCGGCGCACCGCCGAGGAGCTGGGGCGGGCCTTCCCCGCCGTACCGGTGCGGACCTCGGGGCGCGAGCAGGTGCTGGACACGGTGCCGGGGGCGCCCGCGCTCGTCGTCAGCACGCCGGGGGCCGAGCCCGTCGCCGAGGGCGGGTACGCGGCGGCGCTGCTGCTGGACGGCTGGGCGATGCTCGGACGGCCGGACCTGCGGGCCGGGGAGGACGCGCTGCGACGGTGGATCGCGGCGGCGGCGCTGGTCCGGCCGCAGGCGGCGGGCGGGACCGTGGTGGTCGTCGCCGAGCCGACGCTGCGGCCGGTGCAGGCGCTGGTGCGGTGGGACCCCGTCGGCCACGCGGTGCGGGAGCTGGGCGAGCGGGCCGAGCTGGGCTTTCCGCCGGTGTCGCGGATGGCCGCGGTGGCCGGGCCGGGGGAGGCGGTGGCGGAGTTCCTCCGCGCGGTGGAACTGCCGGGCGACGCCGAGGTGCTGGGGCCGGTCCCGATGCCGGTGACCACCGCGGCCGGCGCCCGCCGGCCGGGGGCGCCGCCGCCGGGGGAGCACTGGGAGCGGGCGCTGGTGCGGGTGCCGCCGGGGAGCGGGGCGGCGCTGGCGTCGGCGCTGAAGACCGCGCAGGCGGCGCGGATGGCACGCGGCGGCAAGCCGGAGAACGGGGTGGTGCGGGTGCGGGTGGACCCGCCTGACATCGGGTGACACGGCGTCGGCGCGGCGGATGCCGGTGACACGGCGGCTGCCCTCCCGGGCGGGTGCCGGGAGGGCGGGTACGGGGTGCGGGGCCGCGTCAGCCGTTGCGCGGGCCGGGGAAGGCGGTCGGCCTGGTCTCGTCGCGGAGGGTGGGGCTGCCGGCCGTCGGCTGGGTCGGCATGGAGCGGGCGGCGGGGACCGTCGGCACGGGGGCGATGCCCGCGCCCACGTTCACCGGGCGGGCGCCCGGGGCCTCCGGGGTGTGGTCGGACTCGGGCCCGGCGGCCTGGGCCGGGGCCCGGCGGGCGCCGTACCGCCGGTGCACCGCCTGCTTGGTGACACCCAGGGCGGAGCCCACCGCGTCCCACGAGAAGCCGAGCGAGCGGTCGAAGTCCACGGCGGCCGTGACCAGGGTCTCGACACTGTCCCGCAGCTCCTGGGCGAGACGGACCGTCGGCGCGGGGGCGCGCCCGTAGACGACGAAGCCCGTGGAGGGGCCGGAGCGGCGCGGGCGGTAGACGTTGCCCAGCTGGGCGGTGAGGGTGCGCAGCGCGTCCACCTGCCGGCGGACCCGCTCGATGTCCCGTACCAGCAGGTGCAGGCTGGCCCGAGCCTGGGCGTCGTGAGTTGCGTGGTCGGCCATGAACAAGCCTCTCGAACCGGCGTTGAAAGGAATGGGCCCGTTCGGGGGCCCGTGGTCAACTCTTTCTTGACCAACGCGGGATCGCTCCGCGGGTCACGGGGTGGGGCGTGGGGGTCTCGTTTGTGCGCCCCCTCGGCCTGCGGCCTGCCGGGGGTGGTCTCCCACCCGCGCACCGTCCGTCTCCCGTTTCCCGTGCGTCGGGAGGCGAGCGTCCCAGGTGGGGTGGGGCGGCGTCGGCGGTCCCCGGCGGGTGACTCGTAGACTGGTGCGCTGCCCGACCGCCGTCCCCGCCCGAGAGGCCGTCCCATCCATGAAGCTGGTCTTCGCCGGTACCCCCGAGGTCGCCGTTCCCGCCCTGGACGCCCTGATCGCCTCCGGGCGCCACGAGGTGGCCGCCGTGGTCACCCGGCCCGACGCGCCGGCCGGACGCGGGCGCCGGCTGGTCGCCTCCCCCGTGGCCGAGCGCGCCGAGGAGGCGGGCATCGAGGTGCTGAAGCCGGCCAAGCCGCGCGACCCCGCGTTCCTGGAGCGGCTGCGGGAGATCGGGCCCGACTGCTGCCCCGTCGTCGCCTACGGCGCCCTGCTGCCCCGCGTCGCGCTCGACATCCCGGCGCACGGCTGGGTCAACCTGCACTTCTCACTGCTGCCCGCCTGGCGCGGGGCCGCGCCCGTGCAGCACGCCGTCATGGCCGGGGACGAGATCACCGGGGCGTCCACCTTCCTCATCGAGGAGGGACTGGACTCCGGGCCGGTCTACGGCACGATCACCGAGACCGTCCGGCCCACCGACACCAGCGGTGACCTGCTGACCCGGCTCGCCTTCGCCGGCTCCGGGCTGCTCGCCGCGACCATGGACGGCATCGAGGACGGCACCCTGAAGGCCGTACCGCAGCCCGCCGAGGGGATCAGCCTCGCCCCGAAGATCACCGTCGAGGACGCCCGGGTCGACTGGGCCGCCCCCGCGCTGCGCGTCGACCGGGTGGTGCGCGGCTGCACACCGGCGCCGGGCGCCTGGACCACCTTCCGCGGGGAACGGCTCAAGCTGGTGCAGGCCGTGCCCGCGCCGGAGCGGACCGACCTCGCGCCGGGGCAGCTGGCCGCCGGCAAGAACGACGTGCACGTCGGCACCGGCTCGCACGCCGTCGAACTGCTGTGGGTGCAGGCCCAGGGGAAGAAGCCGATGCGGGCGGCGGACTGGGCGCGCGGAGTGCGGATCGCGGAGGGGGAACGGCTCGGGGGCTGACCTCGCGAGGGGGCGCGGGACCGGGGCGTCGTAGGGTGGTGGGTGCATCTCTTCCCACCTCCGGAGCACCTTTTTCGTGAGCGATCAGCCTCGTCGTCCCCGCAAGCCCGGCACGCCCTACCGGCGGCCCCGGAAGGACCCCGTCCGCCTCCTCGCCTTCGAGGCGCTGCGGGCCGTGGACGAACGGGACGCGTACGCCAACCTCGTCCTGCCGCCCCTGCTGCGCAAGGCGCGCGAGGGCGGCGACTTCGACGCGCGGGACGCGGCGCTCGCCACCGAGCTGGTGTACGGGACGCTGCGGCGGCAGGGGACGTACGACGCGATCATCGCCGAGTGCGTGGACCGGCCGCTGCGCGAGGTCGATCCGCCGGTGCTGGACGTGCTCGGCCTGGGCGTCCACCAGCTGCTGGGGACGCGCATCCCCAGCCACGCCGCCGTGTCCGCCTCCGTGGAACTGGCGCGGGTGGTGCTCGGGGACGGACGGGCCAAGTTCGTCAACGCCGTGCTGCGCAAGGTCGCGCGGGACGATCTGGACGGCTGGGTGGAGAAGGTGGCGCCGCCCTATGACGAGGACCCCGAGGACCATCTCGCCGTCGTGCACTCGCACCCGCGGTGGGTGGTCTCCGCGCTGTGGGACTCCCTCGGCGGCGGCCGGTCCGGCATCGAGGACCTGCTGGCCGCCGACAACGAGCGGCCCGAGGTCACGCTGGTCGCCCGGCCCGGCCGGTCCACGGCGGCGGAACTGCTCGCCGAGGACGCCGCGGTGGCGGGGCGCTGGTCGCCGTACGCCGTGCGGCTGACGGAGGGCGGGGAGCCCGGGGCCGTCGAGGCCGTACGGGAGGGCCGGGCCGGGGTGCAGGACGAGGGCAGCCAGCTGGTCGCCCTGGCCGTGGCGAACGCGCCGCTGGACGGCCCCGACCGGCGGTGGCTGGACGGCTGTGCCGGGCCCGGCGGCAAGGCCGCGCTGCTCGGCGCGCTCGCCGCCGAGCGGGGTGCCTTCCTGCTGGCCTCCGAGAAGCAGCCGCACCGGGCCGGACTCGTGGCGAAGGCGCTGGCGGGCAACCCGGGGCCGTACCAGGTGATCGCCGCCGACGGGACGCGGCCCGCGTGGCGGCCGGGGAGCTTCGACCGGGTGCTCGTCGACGTGCCGTGCACCGGGCTGGGCGCCCTGCGGCGGCGGCCCGAGGCGCGCTGGCGGCGCCGGCCGGCCGACCTCGACGGGTTCGCGCCGCTCCAGCGGGGGCTGCTGCGCGGGGCGCTGGACGCGGTACGGGTCGGCGGGATCGTCGGCTACGCGACCTGCTCGCCGCACCTCGCCGAGACCCGGGCCGTCGTCGCCGACGTGCTGAAGCACGTCCCCGGCGCCGAGCTGATCGACGCCCGGCCGCTGCTGCCCGGCGTCCCCGAGCTGGGGGAGGGGCCGGACGTGCAGCTGTGGCCGCACCTGCACGGGACGGACGCGATGTACCTGGCGATCGTCCGCCGGACCGGGTGACCCGTCCCCTGCGGGACCGGGTGCCCGTACCCGGAGAGGGGCGGCGTCCGTCCCTGACAGGAATCAGGGCCGTACCGGAGGGACTCCGGGCGTGCGGGCATGGCAGGCTTGGGGCATGGCCGTGCAGATCAACCCCAGCATCCTGTCCGCCGACTTCGCCCGCCTCGCGGACGAGGCGAAGGCGGTGAGCGGAGCCGACTGGCTCCACGTCGACGTCATGGACAACCATTTCGTCCCCAACCTCACCCTCGGCGTGCCGGTCGTGGAGTCCCTGGCCCGTGCGACGGACACCCCGCTGGACTGCCATCTGATGATCGAGGCGCCCGACCGGTGGGCGCCGCAGTACGTCGAGGCGGGGGCCGGTTCCGTCACCTTCCACGCCGAGGCCGCCGCGGCTCCGGTGCGGCTGGCCCGCGAGATCCGCGCCAAGGGGGCCCGTGCCTCCATGGCGCTCAAGCCTGCGACGCCGATCGAACCGTACGAGGATCTGCTGCCCGAGCTGGACATGCTGCTCGTCATGACGGTGGAGCCGGGGTTCGGGGGGCAGGCGTTCCTCGACATCATGCTGCCGAAGATCCGGCGCACCCGGGAGCTGATCTCCAAGCACGGTCTGGAGCTGTGGCTGCAGGTCGACGGCGGGGTCTCCGCGGCCACCATCGAGCGCTGCGCCGAGGCGGGCGCCGACGTCTTCGTCGCGGGCTCGGCCGTGTACGGTGCGTCGGACCCGGACGAGGCGGTGCGCGCGCTGCGCGCCCAGGCGGAGTCGGCGACCGCGGCGGCGTCCTGGGCGTGCGACCACTGAAGAACGAGAACGTGAACGGCTCCCGTCAGGGCTGATCGAGTGCGCCGCATCTGCAAGGATGAACGGCGAACGCAGAGTGTGAACAGCAGTGAGGAGATCGCCGTGTCGGGTATGTCAGCGGGCCGCGCAGCCATGCGGATGGGACCCGCTGAACTGGTGCAGGCGGCGGCCATGGCCCGTCGCTTCTACCTGGAGGGCAAATCCAAGATCCAGATCGCCGAGGAGTTCGGCGTCAGCCGCTTCAAGGTGGCCCGGGTCCTGGAGACCGCCCTCGAACGGGACCTCGTACGCATCGAGATCCGGATGCCGGCCGAGCTGGACGCCGAGCGCTCCGACGCGCTCCGCGCCCGCTACGGGCTGCGGCACGCGGTCGTCGTGGAGTCCCCGGCGGACGCCGAGGAGACCCCCGACCCGGAGAACCTGGGCGAGGTGGCCGCCGACCTGCTCGGCGAGCTCGTCGACGAGGGCGATGTGCTGGGACTGGCCTGGGGCCGGTCCACCATCCACATGGCGGCCGCACTCGACCGGCTGCCGCCGTGCACGGTGGTGCAGCTGACCGGTGTCTACGACGCCGGGACCGCCGAGCGCGGCTCGGTGGAGGCGGTGCGCCGCGCCGCCCAGGTCTCCGGCGGCGACGCCCACCCCATCTACGCGCCGATGCTGCTCCCGGACGCGGCGACCGCCGAGGCGCTGCGCCAGCAGACCGGCATCGCGCGGGCCTTCGAGTACTTCGACAAGGTCACCGTCGCCTGCGTCTCCATCGGCTCCTGGGAACCGGGCATCTCCACGGTGCACGACATGCTCAGCGACGAGGAGCGCGGGCACTACGCCTCGCTCGGTGTCGCCGCCGAGATGTCCGCGCACCTCTTCGACGCCGAGGGGCGCCGGGTCGGCCGCGACCTGGGGGAGCGGTGCATCACCGTCCCGGCCGACCAGCTCCGCCGTATCCCCGAGGTGGTGGCGATCGCCGGCGGGCAGCGCAAGGCGGCGGCCATCGACGCGGTGCTGCGCTCGGGCCTGGTCACCAGCCTGGTGACGGACACCTCCGCCGCGGACTACCTCATGGCGGCCGGCCCGACCCCGAAGGCGGCGCTCAACCGGTCCGACCCCGACGGGTCCTGACGGGTCATGACGGGTCGCCGGACACGCGGGCGTGAGGACGAGGAGCGGGTGTGACGGACGACGGTACGGAGACGACGCGTGACCCGGCGGGGCGGACCGTGGTCACGCTGGACCTGGCCGGGGTCACCGCAAAGGCGGACCTGATGGACCGCTGCGCCCGGTCACTGGGCCTGCCCGAGTGGTTCGGGCACGACTGGGACGCCCTCGCCGACTCCCTGGCCGACCCCTCGTCCTGGGCCGTCCGGCCCGACGGGGCGGCCGAGCGGGGTCTGCTCCTGGTCGTGGAGAACTGGCGGGGCTACGCCGAGGCGCGGCCCGAGGAGTGGCAGGTCGCCGAAGAGGTGTTCGCCGAGGCCACCGACCGGGGACCCGGGCTGTTCGTCACCCTGGGGCACGGCGGTGCGGGCCTCGGAGATTCCTCCTAAGGAGTCCGCGGGGAGCCTGGACGTTCTGCCCGGGGCGGGAACGGGACAGTCCGTGGGACAATGAAGTACGTGCTCTTTCCCCCTGGCTGACCTGTCCGGGGGCCACCTCTGAAACACCCGGGATGTGCAGCACGTGCGTTTCCTCAACGACATCCAGCCCTCGTACGACCTGACGTACGACGACGTCTTCATGGTGCCGAGCCGCTCAGCCGTGGGTTCACGGCAGGGCGTCGACCTCCGCTCCCCGGACGGCACGGGCACCACGATCCCGCTGGTCGTCGCCAACATGACCGCGATCGCCGGACGCCGCATGGCCGAGACGGTGGCCCGGCGCGGCGGGCTGGTCGTCATCCCGCAGGACATCCCGATCGAGGTCGTCACCGACGTCGTCGCCTGGGTCAAGAGCCGGCACCACGTACTGGACACCCCGATCGTGCTGGCCCCGCACCAGACGGTCGCCGACGCCCTCTCCCTGCTGCCCAAGCGGGCACATGACGCCGGGGTCGTCGTGGACGAGGAGGGCCGGCCGGTCGGCGTGGTCACCGGTGCCGACCTGTCCGGCGTGGACCGCTTCACCCAGCTCGAAGTGGTCATGTCCAAGGACCTGCTGCTGATCGACGCGGACCTGGACCCGCGCGAGGCGTTCAACACCCTCGACACCGCCAACCGCCGCTTCGCCCCCGCCGTCGGCAAGGACGGGCGGCTGGCCGGCATCCTCACCCGCAAGGGCGCCCTGCGCGCCACGCTCTACACCCCGGCCGTCGACGCGGACGGCAAGCTGCGCGTCGCCGCCGCCGTCGGCATCAACGGCGACGTGGCGGGCAAGGCCGAGCAGCTCCTCGACGCCGGTGTGGACACCCTCGTCATCGACACCGCCCACGGCCACCAGGAGTCGATGATCAGCGCCGTCAAGCTGGTCCGCGACCTCGGCCCCCGGGTGCCGATCGTGGCCGGCAACATCGTCTCCGCCGAGGGCGTGCGCGACCTCGTCGAGGCGGGCGCGGACATCATCAAGGTCGGCGTCGGACCCGGCGCCATGTGCACCACCCGCATGATGACCGGCGTCGGCCGCCCGCAGTTCTCCGCGGTCCTGGAGTGCGCCGCCGAGGCGAGGAAGTACGGCAAGCACGTGTGGGCCGACGGCGGTGTCCGGCACCCGCGGGACGTGGCGATGGCGCTCGCCGCCGGCGCGTCCAACGTGATGATCGGCTCCTGGTTCGCCGGGACCTACGAGTCCCCGGGCGACCTCCAGCATGACGCGAACGGCCGGGCCTACAAGGAGTCCTTCGGCATGGCCTCCGCCCGCGCGGTGCGCAACCGCACGGCGGAGGAGTCGGCGTACGACCGGGCCCGCAAGGCGCTGTTCGAGGAGGGGATCTCCACCTCCCGGATGTTCCTCGACCCCTCCCGGCCCGGCGTGGAGGACCTGATCGACTCGATCATCGCGGGCGTCCGCTCCTCCTGCACCTACGCCGGCGCCGGCTCCCTGGAGGAGTTCGCCGAGCGGGCCGTCGTCGGTGTCCAGAGCGCGGCCGGCTACGCCGAGGGCAAGCCGCTGCACGCGAGCTGGAGCTGAGCGGCCGGGTACGCGGTCCAGTGCTGAACGATCTCGACGAACGCATCGTCCACGCCCTCGCCGAGGACGCCCGCCGCTCCTACGCGGACATCGGCCAGCTGGTCGGCCTGTCCGCGCCGGCGGTGAAGCGGCGGGTGGACCGGCTGCGCGCCCGCGGCGCCATCACCGGGTTCACCGTGCGGGTCGACCCCGCCGCCCTCGGCTGGCACACCGAGGGCTTCGTCGAGATCCACTGCCGCCGCAACACCTCCCCGGAGACCATCCGGCGCGGCCTGGAGCGCTACCAGGAGGTGGTCGCCGCCTCCACCGTCACCGGGGACGCGGACGCCGTGGCCCAGGTCTTCGCCTCCGACATGCGGCACTTCGAACGGGTCCTGGAGCGGATCGCGGGGGAGCCCTTCGTGGAACGCACCAAGTCCGTCCTGGTGCTGTCACCGCTGCTGCGCCGCTTCTCGTCGGGCTCCCCGGCCTGAGCCGCCGCGCCCCGCGCTCCTCCGGAACGGCTCCAGGGTGAGGGGCGCCGCGGTGAAGACGGAGGACCAGGTGCCGACCGCCAGCCCGATGAGCAGCGCCAGGGCGAAGTCGGTGAGGGCGCCGTCGGCGAGCACGGCCAGCGCGACGAGGATCAGTGCCGCGCCCGTGCCGGTGGTGACGGTACGGGGCAGGGTCTGGAGGATCGCCCGGTCGGTCAGGCGGGCCACGGGTGTGGCGGGGTCGTGGGCGAGGAGTTCGCGGACCCGGTCGAAGAGGACCACGGAGTCGTTGACCGAGTAGCCGACGACGGTCAGCAGGGCGGCCAGGAAGACACCGTCGACGGGTCTGCCCAGCCACGCGAAGACGCCGGCGAGGATCAGTACGTCGTGGGCGAGCGCGCCGACCGCCGCGACCGCGAACCGCCGGCGGAACCGGACCGACAGGTACAGCAGCTGGGCGCCGAGGGCGAGACCGAGCGCGACGAGGGCGTTGCGGCGCAGTTCGTCGCCCAGGGTGGGGCCGATCCGTTCGTCGCGGAGCTTCTCCGCGCCGCCGCCGAGCCGGCCGACGGTCTCGGTGAGCGCGTCGGCGCCGGCGCCGGTCAGCTCCTCCGCGCGGACCGTGAGCCGGGTGTCGCCGGAGGACTGGACGAGCGCGCGGGGAAACCCGGCGTCGGCGAGGGCGGCGCGCGCCCGGTCGGGGTCGACGGGGACGGTGGTGGCGTACTCGACGAGCCGTCCGCCGGTGAACTCGATGCCGAGGTCGAGACCGCGGACCAGCAGGCCCGAGGCGCTCGCCGTCAGGAGGACCGCCGACACCGCCAGCCAGCGGCGCGGGTGGCGCATCGGGCGCGGGTCGCGGCGCCGCAGCCGGTCGCGGACCCAGCCGGAGTGCGCGATGCCGGTGAGGCGGGGACGGCGGCGGACGGCGGGGCGGCCCGCCGCGTACTCGGCGAGGACCCGGGTGATCAGCAGGGCGCTGACCATGGAGGCGAGGACCCCGATGCCCAGGGTGACACCGAAGCCGCGGACCGGGCCGGAGGCGAAGGCGAACAGCAGGGCGGCGGCGATCAGCGTGGTGACGTTGGAGTCGGCGATCGCGCTCAGCGCGCCGCGGAACCCGGCCGTCAGCGCCGACCGGGGGCTGGACCGGTCGCGGGCGGAGTGGACCTCGCGGGCGCGTTCGAAGACCAGGATGTTGGCGTCCACGGCCATGCCGACGGCGAGCACGAACCCGGCGAGTCCGGGGAGTGTCAGGGTCGCGCCGAGCGCGGCCAGCGCGGCGTAGGAGATCAGGCCGTAGCAGGCGAGGGCGACGGTGGCGAGCAGGCCCATCAGCCGGTAGACGACGATGACGAACAGCGCGGTCAGGGCGGTGCCGATGACGGCGGCCCGGGCCGCGGCGGTGATGGCGGTGGCGCCGAGGGTGGCGCCGACGGTGCGCTGCTCGATGGTCTCGACGGGGACGGGGAGGGCGCCGCCGGAGATGAGGAGGGCCAGCTCGCGGGCCTCGGCGTCGTCGAAGGAGCCGGTGATCCGGGTGCTGCCGCCCGAGATGCCGGTCCCGCAGGGCACGGAGGGGTCGACCCCCGGCGACGAGATGATCCTGTCGTCGAGGACCAGGGCGACCCGGCGCCGCGGGTCGCCCTCCGGGTGGCAGGCGGCGTCCGCGGTGATCCGGGTCCATCGGTCGCGGCCGGTGTCGTCGAGATCGACGGTGACGTGCCATCCGGTGCCGGTCTCCGGGTCGAACCGGGCGTCCGCGCCCTCGACGTCCTGTCCGGTGAGGGCGGCGGCCCCCAGTCGCAGGGGGTGCCCGGACTCGTCGGGCAGGGTGCGGGCGGGCGCGGTGGCGTCGTCGTCCGTGGCGGCGTCGTCGTCCTCGGTCCCGGCCGTGCCGAGGACCGGGTGGACGGTCAGGTGGGCGGTGCGGCCCAGTACGCCGGCGGCCCGCTCCGGGTCGTGCACGCCGGGCAGTTCGACCAGGATGCGGTGGTCTCCGGAGCGGGCGAGGGTGGGTTCGGCGACGCCGAGGGCGTCGATCCGGCCGCGCAGCACCTCCAGGGTGCGGTCGGTGGCCTCGGGACCGGCGTCGACGGTGGCGGTGGAGCGGGTCTCCAGCACGATCTGGGTGCCGCCGCGCAGGTCGAGTCCGAGACGGACCGGCACGGTCAGGGCGACGGCCAGCGATACGGCGATGACGGCGAGGGCGAGCAGGGCGCGGGTGCGCGAGGCGCGGGTACGGCGTTTCAAGGCGGGCCTCCGGCAGGCGTGCCGCGGCGGCCCTCGGGCACGGCCGCGGCGGAGAAGAGGGAGGGTAAGGAGGTGCTTCAGCTGCCGGAGGGCGCGGGAGGTGCCCGGCCGCGATCGGGGGCCGGGCGGCCGGGGGAGGCGGGCGGGTGGTACGCGAACGGGGCCGGGGCGGGGGCATGCGCGCCGGGGGTGGTGGTGGCGTCGGGGGCGCGATGGTGGGGCGGTGCGGGGCGGTCATCGGGGTGGTGGAGAGGCGCGAGCCGCGCCCTCGCGTGGCTCGGGAGGACGGTGGGGGTGTCCGTGCGGGGGGTGGCGTGTGTGGGGGCGGGGGCGGCTGTACGGGGATCGGTGCGTACGGGGCTGTCCGCGCGGGGGCCGGTGGGCGCGGGGCCGGCATGTAGGGGGCCGGCGTGTGTAGGAGCGGCATGTGCGGCAGCGAGGGTCGGGGCGTGGCCCGGGGGCGTGGGGAGGAAGGCCAGGAGGGCGGCGAGGAGCGTGCCGAGGGCCGCCGTGATCCGGTGGGCCGGGACGGTGCCGGGTGCCGGGCGCATGCACCGTCCCTTTCCGGGGCGCGAGGAGGCGGGGGGAGGCGGACGTCAGGGTTCGATGAGCCCGGCGCGGATCGCGTACCGGGTCAGTTCCAGGCGGTCGCGCAGGCCGAGCTTGTGCAGCAGGTTGGCCCGGTGGCGGTGGACGGTCTTGACGCTGATGAACAGCAGCTCGGCGATGTCCTTGGAGGAGTGGCCCTCGGCGACCAGCTTGAGCACCTCCTCCTCGCGCGGGGTGAGGAACCGGTCGGGGTTCTCCTCGCCGTGCCGCACCCGGTCGAGGTAGTTGCGGATCAGGGCGGTGACCGCGCCGGGGTAGAGGAACGGCTCGTCGCGCATCGCGGCCCGGCAGGCGGCGACCAGGTCACGGTCGGCGACGGACTTCAGCACATAGCCGCAGGCGCCCGCCTTGAGCGCCTGGAACAGGTACTGCTCGTTGTCGTGCATGGTCAGCATCAGGATGCGCAGGCCCGGCTTGAGCGCGGCCAGCTCACGCGTCGCCTGGAGACCGGTGAGCCGGGGCATCGCGATGTCCAGGACGGCCAGGTCGACGTCCGTGCCCCGCGCCGCCTCGACCGCCTCCGCGCCGTCCCCCGCCTCGGCGACGACCCGCAGGTCCGCCTCCCGCTCCAGGATCAGGCGGACGCCGCGCCGCACCAGGGCGTGGTCGTCGGCGAGCAGGATGCGGATCGGCGCGGCGGCCGGGGACGCGAACGGGACCGGCGCCGGGGCCGGTTCAGGAGGCTGGGCGGGGTCGGTCATGGTCAGGGCTTCCTGGGAGGGGGACGGACGAAGAGACGGCGGGGGCAGGGGCGGCGGGGGGCGTACCGGGCGCGGGGACGGGCACGGTCAGGCGGACCCGCGTACCGGAGCCCGGTGGGGAGGCCAGGGTGAGGACGGCCCCGGCGAGCAGGGCCCGTTCCCGCATCCCGCGGATGCCGGCGCCCTCGCAGACGGCCTCGACGCCGCGTCCGTCGTCGGTGACCTCCAGCACCACCGTCCCGCCGGTCCGGCAGAGCCGTACCTCGACACGGCGGGCGTCGGCGTGCCGGGCCACGTTGGTCAGGCTCTCCTGTGCCACCCGGTAGAGCACCAGTTCCGTCTCCGGGGGGAGGGCGGGCAGGTCGGCGTCGAAGCGGCGGGCCACGTACAGCCCGGTGTGGACGGCGAAGTCCTCCGTCAGCGAGGTCAGCGCGCTGACCAGCCCCAGGTCGTCCAGGACCCCCGGCCGCAGCCGGCGCACCAGGCGACGGACCTCGTCCAGGCTGTCCCGGGTGATCTCCTGGGCCTGCCGCAGCTCCGCGCGCAGCGGCTCGGCGGCCTCGTCGGCGGCGCGCCCCAGCACCAGCAGGATGGCGGTCATGCTCTGGCCGACCTCGTCGTGCAGCTCCTGGGCGATACGGCGGCGCTCGGCCTCCTGGGCGAGCAGCACCCGGGCGCTGCTGGTGGCCCGCTCGTGCTCCAGCCGGTCGAGCATGGCGTTGAACGTGCGGATCAGCTCGGTCACTTCACCACCCCCGCCGCCCGCGCGGTCCCCCGGGCCGGCGCCCCGTCCCGGAGCGTGGCCGGCGTCCGGCCGGGCACCCGGACCGGGCACCGGCAGCCGCTGCCCGGGACGCAGCAGGTCCACCGTGGCCATCAGCCGCGTCAGCCGGCCCAGCGGGGCCAGGCCCCAGCGCAGCAGGGCCGCGTTGGCGACCAGCATCACGGCGAGACCGCCCACCAGGATGACCGCCTCGGTCAGCAGCACCGGCACGGACACGGTGACCGGCGCCCACAGCAGCAGCGCCGTCGCGGTGCCCAGCACCAGGGCGTTGAGCCCGAAGATCCGCCAGAACAGCGACACCGGGACGCACTCCTCTTTCCCTCACCCGCCCGGATCTCCCTGACGCACCCGGATGTGGACCCGGCGCCTTCGGATGCCGCCGGTCGCGGCCCACTCTGCCTTGCTTCCCGCGTGTGGTCGATGGGTCGTGACCCCCATATCCGAGGTCCCGGCGGACCCCCGTGCCGGGGCCGGATGGGTACCCCGGCCCCGGGCGAATGGGGAGCGCGCCCGATGGGCTTCCCGGACGCGGACGAGGAGCATCGAAGGGGACCGGGCGGCCGTCCTGCCGCCCCCGTGCGAAAGGCCCTGCCCATGTCCCCCGACACCTCCCGTACGGATGCCCGTGCGCCCCGCATGAGCGCCCAGGACGCCCGCCGCCGCCTCGAACACGCCCGCGACAGCCGGCTGGCCCAGCTGCGGGCCCTCGACGCCGGCGGGCGGGACGCCGCGGACCACCCGCTGTCCGCGCAGGCCGAGGCGATCGGCCGGGACCTCAAGGAGATCGACGAGGCATTCGCCCGCGTCGAGGACGGCACGTACGGCCGGTGCCTGGGCTGCGCCAAGCCCGTCCCCGTCGAGCGTCTGGAGATCCTGCCGTACACCCGGTACTGCGTCGGCTGCCGGCGCCGCGCCGCCGTCTGACCCGTTCCGCCCCGTCCCTTGACCGTCCCTCCCCGTCCCCAGCCCTGCACGAAGGGGTGAAGTGGTGAACCACCAGACCCTCGGCGCCGCCGACCGGGCCGCGCACCTGTCGCCCGAGGACCTCGACACCCTCCGGGAGAACCTGCGCGAACAGCTCCTCTTCCGCCGGGAACAGCTCCGCGCGCTCGCCGCCGAGCGGACCGCCGCCCCCACCGCGGGGCCCACGCCCCGGGGCGCCGCCGCGCGGGCGGAGGTGCGCGGCCGGATCGAGGCCTCCGCGCGCATGGTGGTCACCGACGTCCGGGCGGCCCTGCGGCGCATGGCCGAGGGCGGCTACGGCGTCTGCGGCCTGTGCCGGCGGCCCGTCGACCGGGAGCACCTGATGGTCGTACCGCAGGCCCGCTACTGCGCCCGCTGCCGGCAGGTAAGGGAGGCCGGGCGATGACAATGCTGCGCCGGCCCCGGACCGGACCCCCGGCCGGGCACCGGCCCTGGCCGCTGTGCCGGCGGTGCTGCGGCCTCGCCCTCGATCTGGGCAGCGCCCGCACCCGGGCCCTGATCGCGGGGCGCGGCACCCTCCTCGACGTACCCACCGTCACCTTCCCCGGCGACCGGGCCGGCCATCCGGTCCAGCGGGGCACGATCGTGGACGTACCGGGTGCGGCCCGCATGCTCGACCGGCTGCTCGGCCACCGGCTGCCCCGGGACGCCCGTCCCCTGGTGGTGGTCACCACGCCGGTGCCGGCCGGCCCCGCCCACCGCGAACGCGCCCGCGCCGCCCTGCGGGTGCTGAACCCGCGCGCCGTGCTGACCGTCCCCACCGCCCGCGCCGTAGCCCTCGCCGCGGGCGCCGACCTCAGCCGTCCGCTGCTCGTGGTGGACATCGGTGCCCACCTCACCGAGGCCGTCCTGCTCTGCGACGGCACCGTCTTCGACGCCCGCCGCGCCGCCCTGGGCACCGCCGATCCGGCCGGCGCCGACGTCTCGGCGGAGATCGGCGAGGTCGTCACGGACATGGTCACCTCGATGCTCCGGCAGGACCGCACCTGCCACACCTCCGACGCCCTGGGCCGGGGCATGCTCCTGTCCGGCGGCGGTGCCCTGCGCCCCGGCCTCGCCCGCCGGCTCGTCGTCGGCCTGCGGGCACCCCTGCGGACGGTGCCCGCACCGCACACCGCGGCGGTCCGCGGCGCCGCCCTGGTCCTGTACGCCGCGCACGGCCATCCGTCGGCCGGCGGCCCGGACCGCTGACGACCGGGCGGACGGCCTGCCCCGCCCCGGCCTCCCCGCCCTGGTCCCCTCGCCCGGAATTCCCTAGCCCGTCCGTCCCTCCGCGGCTACCCTCGACCCCATGACCCGACGACGACACTGATCCTCCCGCCGCGCGGCCCCCGACGGTGTGCGACGCCTGTCGGCCACGCTCTGCGCGCGTGCGTTCCTCGACGACTTCGTCCTGCTCTACCCGGTGTACGCGCTGCTGTTCAGCGACGCCGGGCTCACCCTCTGGCAGATCTCCTCCCTCTTCGCCCTGTGGGCGGTCACCGGCCTCCTGCTGGAGGTGCCGTCCGGCGCCTGGGCGGACGCGGTCTCCCGGCGGCTGCTGCTCCGGCTCGGCCCGCTCCTGACGGCGGCCGGCTTCGCCCTGTGGGTGCTCGTGCCGTCGTATCCGGCCTTCGCGCTCGGCTTCGTGCTGTGGGGCGCCGGGGGAGCGCTCGGCTCCGGCGCGCTGGAGGCGCTGGCCCACGACGAACTGGAACGGCTCGGCGCGGCCGACCGGTACGCCCGCGTCATGGGCCGGGTCCGCGCGGCGGGCCCGGTGGCCACCGTCGCGGCCATGGCCCTGGCCGCCCCCGTCCTGGCCCGGGGCGGGCCCCTGGCCGTCGGCGCGGCCAGTGTGCTGGCCTGTCTGCTCTCGGCGGCCACGGCGGCCCGGCTCCCGGAACACCGCCCGCACCGGGCGCCCCCCGCCCACCGCGTGCCGTCCGCGCGGGGCGCGTGCTCCGGCTGGACGACGACGCTGCGCGCCGGGCTCGCCGAGGCCCGCGCCGACCGGTCCGTACGGGGCGCGCTGCTCCTGGTCCCGGCGGTGGGCGCGGTCTGGGGCGCGCTGGACGAGTACGCGCCGCTGCTCGTCCGGGAGACCGGCGTACCCGCGACGGACGTCCCCTGGCTGCTGCTCGTCCTCTGGGCCGGCGCCGCGGCCGGCGGACTGCTGGCCGGCGTCGCCGAACGCCTCGGCACGGCCGGGCTCGCCCTGCTGCTGACCGGCGCCGCCGGCGCGCTGGCCGCGGGCGCGCTGACCGGGACCCCGGCCGGGCTCGTCCTCGTCGGCGTCGCCTTCGGCGGCTTCCAACTGGCGGGCGTGCTCGCCGACGCCCGCCTCCAGCGCCGTATCGACGCCACCGGACGGGCCACCCTCACCTCGGTCGCCGGGCTCGGCACCGACCTGGGCACGCTGGCCGTGTACGGCACGTACGCCACCCTCGGGACGGCGGCCGGCCACGGCGCGGCGTTCGCCTGGGCCGCCGTGCCCTACCTGGTGACGGCGGCCCTGCTGGCGGCACCGCGCGGACGCCGCACCCGACGCCGTACCGGACGCCGTGCCTGACGCCTTGCCGGATGCCGTGCCTGACCCCGCACCGGACGCCGTGCCTGACGGGGCACCGGACGCCGCGCCCTGCCGCCGACCCGCGCCGCATCCCGCACCCGCCCCCCACCCCTCGACGCCCCGCAGTCGGCCCCGCACCGGACGCCGCTGAGCGCGCCCGGCGCCCGCCGACCCGCGCCGCATCCCGCACCCGCCCCTCACCCCTNCACCCCCCCCGACGCCCCGCAGTCGGCCCCGCACCGGACGACGCTGAGCGCGCCCGGCGCCCGCCGACCCGCGCCGCATCCCGCACCCGCCCCTCACCCCTCGACGCCCCGCAGACCACTCCGCGGCACCCCGCGCTCTCCCCGCGCAACGAATCGCCGGAAAGAGCCCCCGGCACGCAAGGAATCGCCCACCGGCGCGCAACGGCTCCCGCTTGTCCCGCCGAAAGCGCCGACCGTACCGTCTAGCTGTCCCCCGACCCCCTCCGCCCACCGGTGAGGAACACGCATGCGCACCGCCCTGCTCCAGAGCTCCGGCCGGCCCGGCTCCGTCGCCGGGAACCTCGGCGTCCTCGACGCCGCCGCGGGCCGGGCCGCCGCCGCGGGGGCCGGGCTGCTGGTGACGCCGGAGCTGTTCCTGACCGGGTACGCCATCGGGGACGCCGTCGCCCGGCTCGCCGAGCCCGCCGACGGCGACGCGGCCGACGCCGTCGCCGAGACGGCCGCCCGGCACGGCCTCGCCGTCGCCTACGGCTACCCGGAGCGGGACGGCGGGCGCGTCTTCAACTCCGTCCAGCTGATCTCCGCCGACGGCACCCGCCTCGCCTGCCACCGCAAGACCCACCTCTACGGCGACTACGAGCACGCGCACTTCACCCCGGGCGAACAGCCCGTCACCCAGGCGGAGTCGGGCGGACTCACCATCGGCCTGATGATCTGCTACGACGTCGAGTTCCCGGAGAACGTCCGCGCCCACGCCCTGGCCGGCACCGACCTGCTCCTGGTGCCGACCGCGCAGATGCACCCGTTCCAGTTCGTCGCCGAGTCGGTCGTCCCGGTGCGCGCCTTCGAGAACCAGATGTACGTCGCGTACGTCAACCGGACCGGCCGGGAGGGCCCGTTCGAGTTCGTCGGCCTCTCCACGCTCGCCGGGCCGGACGGCGTCGCCCGCGCCCGCGCCGGACGCGAGGCGGAACTCCTCCTCGCCGACGCCGACCCCGCCTTCCTCGCCGCCTCCCGCGCGGCCAACCCGTACCTGCGGGACCGGCGCCCGGACCTCTACGGCTCCCTCGTCTGAGCACCGTACGCCGCAGCACACACCCGCACGCCCCCGTACACCCGCACCCCGCCCGTCGCCAGGAGCCCCGCCCCATGACCTCCACCGTGCCCAACGCGATCGAGCACGCCGACGCGGAGCAGCCGCCGATCACCATGTTCGGCCCGGACTTCCCGTACGCCTACGACGACTACCTCGCCCACCCGGCGGGCCTCGGCCAGGTACCGGCCACCGAGCACGGCACCGAGGTCGCCGTCATCGGCGGCGGCCTCTCCGGCATCGTCGCCGCCTACGAGCTGATGAAGATGGGCCTGCGCCCGGTGGTGTACGAGGCCGACCGGATCGGCGGCCGGCTGCGCACCGTCGGCTTCGAGGGCGCGGGCACCGAGGGGCTGACCGCCGAGATGGGCGCGATGCGCTTCCCGCCCTCCTCCACCGCCCTGCGGCACTACATCGACCTGGTGGGCCTGGAGACCCGGCCCTTCCCCAACCCCCTCGCCGAGACCACGCCGTCCACCGTCGTCGACCTCAAGGGCGAGACGCACTACGCCGAGACCCTCGCCGACCTGCCGCAGGTCTACCGGGACGTCGCCGACGCCTGGGCCCGCTGCCTGGAGGAGGGCGCCGACTTCTCCGCCATGAACCGCGCCCTGCGCGAGCGGGACGTCCCGCGCATCCGGGAGATCTGGGCGAAGCTGGTCGAGAAGCTCGACAACCAGACCTTCTACGGCTTCCTCTGCGACTCCGACGCCTTCGCGTCCTTCCGGCACCGCGAGATCTTCGGCCAGGTCGGCTTCGGCACCGGCGGCTGGGACACCGACTTCCCCAACTCCATCCTGGAGATCCTCCGCGTCGTCTACACCGAGGCCGACGACCACCACCGCGGCATCGTCGGCGGCTCCCGGCAACTGCCGCTGCGGCTGTGGGAACGCGCCCCGGAGAAGATCGTCCACTGGCCGTTCGGCACCAGTCTCGCGAGCCTCCACCGGGGCGGCGAGCCCCGCCCGGCCGTCACCCGCCTCGACCGCACCGCGGGCGGGCGCGTCACCGTCACGGACGCCGACGGTGACATCCGCACCTACCGGGCGGTGGTCTTCACCGCCCAGTCCTGGCTGCTGCTCTCCAAGATCGCCTGTGACGACGCGCTCTTCCCGATCGACCACTGGACGGCGATCGAGCGCACCCACTACATGGAATCCAGCAAGCTCTTCGTGCCCGTGGACCGGCCCTTCTGGCTCGACAAGGACGAGGAGACCGGCCGGGACGTCATGTCGATGACGCTCACCGACCGCATGACCCGCGGGACCTACCTCCTCGACGACGGTCCCGGCAGGCCCGCCGTCATCTGCCTGTCGTACACCTGGTGCGACGACAGCCTGAAGTGGCTGCCGCTGTCCGCGCGCGAGCGGATGGAGGTGATGCTGAAATCGCTCGGCGAGATCTATCCCGGGGTCGACATCAGGAAGCACATCATCGGCAACCCGGTGACCGTCTCCTGGGAGAACGAGCCCTGGTTCATGGGCGCCTTCAAGGCCAACCTGCCCGGCCACTACCGCTACCAGCGGCGCCTGTTCACCCACTTCATGCAGGACCGGCTGCCCGCCGACAAACGCGGCGTCTTCCTCGCCGGCGACGACATCTCCTGGACGGCCGGCTGGGCCGAGGGCGCCGTCCAGACCGCGCTCAACGCCGTCTGGGGCGTCATGCGCCACTTCGGCGGAGCGACCGACCCCGCCAACCCCGGCCCCGGCGACCTCTACGACGAGATCGCGCCCGTGGAACTGCCGGAGGACTGACCGGAGCCGCCGGCGGCCCGGGGGCGCCCGGCCGCAGGTGACGGTCGGACAGCGGAACCGCGAACACCGTGACCGCCGTGCGGGCGGTCGGCACAATGGTCCGCATGCCCGACTACATCGAACTCGACCTGGCCGGGGCGGACCTGCGCCTGGAACTCGCCGACGTGGGGAAGCCCCCGGAGCAGGACGAGTGGACCCCCGTGTCCCGCGGCGGCGAACGGGTGACCGCGCTGGCCGCCGACACGCTCCGGGCGGCCCTGCGTCCCCTGGGCCCGCTGCTCCAGCAGGTCCACGACTCCGTCGCCGCGGCCGACGACCCGCCCCAGGACCTCTCCGTCGAGTTCGGCGTGCAGATCGGCCAGGACCTCAAGCTCGGCATCGTCGGCGGCAGCGGACAGGCCACCATGAAGATCACCGCGACCTGGCGGCTCGGCGACGGGCCGAACTGAAGCGATGGGGTGGTTCAGACAGGACGGCGCGCCGCGGCCCGTCGTATCGGTGCTGAGGCGGGCCGCCGACGGCCGGACCGGGTCCGCGGGCGACGAGGCGGGAGCCGCCGTACTGCTGTCCCGCCGCCATGTCCTCACCTGCGCGCACGTGGTCAACGACGCCCTGGGCATCCGGCCGCTGGCCGCCGACCGGCCCGTGGCGGACGGTCTCGACATCGTGTTCCACGTCGACGGCGCGCCCCGGCGGACCGTCGCGCGGGTGACCGTGTGGATCCCGCCCCGGCAGCGGCCCTCCGGCGTCTGGCAGGGCGATCTCTGCGTGCTGGAGCTGACCGGACCCGCACCGGAACCGGTGCGGCCCGCGGTGTGGCAGGACATGGCCGAAGGGCAGGCCGTCCGGGCCTGGGGCGCCGACGGCAAGGCCGGCGGTTTCGCCGACACCGAGGTCAAACTGGCGGACGAGGGCATCTACTACCTCGACGGCGCCCTCTCCGGCGCGGCCGTCGCCCCGGGCTTCAGCGGCGGCCCGCTGTGGTCCCGGCACGAGCCGGCCGTCGTCGGACTCGTCGTCGCCCACCGGGACCCGCAGGGCCGCCCGCTCACCGGCCAGCAGGTCGTGCGGCGCAGCTGGGCCCTGCCGTGGCAGACCGTCCGGGCCGAACTGCTGACCGCCGGCGCCGCCGACCTGATCGAGGCCCGCCCCGCCGACGCGCCCGGCCCGGAGGACCCGTTCCGCCGGACGCTGGCCCACGAACTCTGGGAACTCCTCGCCGACCCCGTGACCCGTACCGACCACGCCCGCCGGCTCGCGGCCGAACTGGGCCTGCGGACGCCGGCCGACGGTTCGGTGCCGGGCGTCGACGAACTGGTCGACCTGCTCGGCGGATCGGAGCGGGCCCTGGCGACGCTCACCGAGTCCCTGGCGTCGGCGTACCGCGGCGGCCGGCGGCCCCGGGCCCTGGACCGGCTGCTCGCGGCCGGCCGGCTGAGCGGCACCGCCCGTCTGCTCTCCGTCGGCGAGCAACGGCTCCTGGCGCACCGGATGCGAGAGATCGCCGCGGGCGACCCGGCGCTCGTCCCGCGCGCGGCACGCGAGGCCCTGCGGTACACCCCGCTGCCCGCCGCCCTGCGCGGCGCGACCCTGGCGGCCGACGGTGTCGAGACCGCCCTGGGCGAACTGGAGGCCCTGCCCGACGGTGACGTACTGCCGGACGGCGGCCCCTCCGTCCCCGCGCTGCTGAAACTCGTCGAGTTCACGGCGGCCGAGGCCGGCGCCGCGGACCGCGAGGACCTGCGGACCTGGAGCGAGCGGGTGGCCGGCCGGCTCGGCGTGCACGCGGCGGCCCTCGCCCAGCGCAGGGCGGACGCGGTCGCCTGGGCGGCCCGATGGCCCGCGGCCGTCACCCGCGTCGTCGCCCGGATCAGCACCCTCGCCTCGGACCCGCCGGACCATCACCGGTGCGCGCTGTGGCTGGTCCGCGCGGACGGAACGCCCGCGCCGGTGGTCATCGGGGAACCGGGGCCGTTCCCGCCCGACCGCATCGGCCGGCTCATCCGCGAGGCGGCCGAACGGGCCGAGACCGAGAGCGGCCAGGAGGTCAGGGACGTGGACGTCCTGGTCGACCGGGACGGACTGCACCTGCCGGTCGACGAATGGGACGCGGGCAACGCCGTCCCCTGGCTGCCCGGCGAGCCGCTCGGTGTCGGCTACCGCATCGCCCTGCGCTGCCCCGAGATCGCCGAGCACAATCCGAGACACGCCCAGCTGCTGCGCGCCCGCTGGTCGGCCGGGGACACGGCCGAACCCCTGGTCGTGGACGAGAAGACAGCGGACGCCAAACAGCTCTACAGCCGGCTCAGGACCTCGCACGAGCACACCGGACAGGTCGTCCTGCACGGACCCGAGGAGATCCGCCGGACCCTCCTGGAGATCTGCCTGGCCTGCGGGGTCCCCGTCGTCCTGTGGGACCGGGCCGCCCGCTCCCACGCGGACGCCCACCACCTCGACGAGGTCGCCCCGAACGGCCCGCTCGTCCGGCTGCCCGAGCGCGTGCGGACCTTCCGGGGCAAGGTCTGGACCGATCCCGAACGCCACCGGGCCCGCCCGTCCCTCGTCTGGGAGCCCGAGCACCCCCTCCCGCTGCCGGCTCAGCACCGGCTCGCGGACCCCGCAGAAGGAGTACGTGCCCGATGACCGATCCCCACGCCGAGCGGACGGCCGCCGCGGACCTCCCCGACGAGGAGTGGCGCCTGTTCCGCGGTGACGGCCGGCGACGGCACGTCGTCCTGCCCGAGGCCCCGCCCTGGCGGCGCTTCGACCGGGGCGCCCGGGACACCGCCCGTCCCTACCTCATCGGCGACCGGGAGGCGGACGTCGTGAGCGCGGCCCTGCACCTGCGCAGGCCGCTGCTGGTGACGGGACACCCGGGCACCGGCAAGTCCTCGCTGGCCCACGCCGTCGCCCGGGAGCTGTGCCTCGGCACGGTCCTGACCTGGCCCGTCAACAGCCGCAGCACCGTCCAGGACGCGCTGTACCGGTACGACGCGGTCGGGCGGCTGCGGGAGAGCAACCTGGCGGGCGAGGCGGAAACGGCCCTCGACATCGGCGCGTACGTGCGGCTCGGCCCGCTCGGTACCGC
Source organism: Streptomyces griseoviridis (assembly GCA_014649155.1). Classification (GTDB taxonomy): domain Bacteria; phylum Actinomycetota; class Actinomycetes; order Streptomycetales; family Streptomycetaceae; genus Streptomyces; species Streptomyces griseoviridis. The sequence continues at coordinate 244,471 of BMSM01000009.1, forward strand.
GCTGCTGCCCGCGGACCGCCCCCGGGTGCTGCTCGTGGACGAGCTGGACAAGGGGGACCTGGACCTGCCGAACGACCTGCTGACGGTCTTCGAGGACGGCGAGTTCGAGATCCCGGAACTGGCCAGGCTGCCCGAGGACCGCTCCGCCGTCACCGTGATGACCTGCGACCCGGGCGGCCGGGCCGACCTCGTGCGCGGCCGGGTGCGCTGCCGCGAGTTCCCCGTGGTGGTCATCACCAGCAACGGCGAACGCGAGTTCCCGCCCGCGTTCCTGCGCCGCTGCGTCCGTCTGGACCTGCCCGAACCCGACGAGGACAAGCTGCGGGCCATCGTCTCCGCCCACCTCGGCGCGGTCCCGACGGCGGACCTGGAGGAGCTGATCGCCGCGTTCCTGAACCGCCGGGCCCGCGGCGAACTGGCGACCGACCAGTTGCTGAACGCCGTCTTCCTGCGCCTGGGCGGCGTCGGCCTGGACGCCGACGGACTCCTCGACGCCGTGCTCCACCGTCTCGGCGGCACCGTCTGACCATGCTGCCCGAACCCCTCGCCCAGGTCCTGCGGGACAGCGGCTCCGGCCTCGGCGCCGAGGAACTCCTCGACGTCCTGTGGCTGGCCGCCCGCCTGCCCCGCGACGCCACGGCACCGCTGGCCCGCGCGGCGCGGACCGCCCTCGCCGAGGGAACCGGCCCGGCCGCCGCCCGCCCGGCCGACCCGGGACATCACGACGGGCCCGGCCGGCCCGCCGGCGACGCGGAGCGGCCCGGCGTCCCCGTGTACCGGGCCCCCGAGCGGCCCGGCGCGGACCGGGACCCACGGCCGTCCGCACCACCCCGAGGAACGGGCGGGACCGGCACACCCGGCGCCGGGCTGTACGCGACCGAGGCGCGGGGAGCGCGCCCGTCGGCACCGGCGATCCCGCTGCGCGTGCCGGAGGAGAAGGTGCTGGCGGCGGAGGAGCTGGCGCTCAGCCGGGCCCTGCGCCCCCTCAAACGCAGCCGCCCCGACCCCCGCGTCATGGAGCTGGACGAGCCGGCGACCGTGACCGCCGCAGCCGAGACGGGCCTGCTCGACCCGGTGCTGCGCCCGGTCCGCACCCGATGGCTCGACCTGGTGATGCTGGTCGACGACGGGGTGTCCATGCTGCTGTGGCGCCGCCTGGTCACCGAGGTACGGCAGTTGCTCGAACGCAGCGGAGCGTTCCGCACGGTACGCGTCCACGGCCTGGACACCCGCGGTCCGCGCGCCCCGCGCGTCACCGCCCGCCCCTACCTGGGTGACGACCGGGAGGCGGCGACCGCGGTGCGCGTCGGCGACGCCGCCGCCGGGAGCACGCTGGCGCTCGTGCTCAGCGACGGCGTGGGCGCGGCCTGGTGGGACGGGCGGATGCACGCCCTCCTCGGGCGCCTGGCCCGGCAGGGTCCGACCGCCGTGCTGCACACCCTGCCCGAACCGCTCCGCGCCGGCTCCGGGATCCGGTACCGGACCTGGCGCGTCACCACCCGGCGGGCGGGCGCCGCGCCGCACACGTGGGAGATCCGTGACCCGGTGCTGCCGGCGGAACTGGCCCCGTTCACCGGGTTGCCCGTGCCCGTCATCGAACCGTCGGCCCCCGTCGTCGAGCGGTGGGCCCGGCTCGTCGGCTCGGCGGGGACCACCGAAGCGCTGCCCCTGCTGACCGCCGCGTCACCGCCTTCCGCCAGCCCTCCCGCCCGGCCTGCGGAGCGCCCGCGGGACGCCGGCCACGAGGTGCTGCGCTTCCGGGCCGCCGCCAGCCCCGAGGCGTACCGTCTCGCCGCCCATGTCGCCGCCGTCGCACCGGTGACCGTCCCGGTGCTGCGGCTGGTCCAGAAGGCCCTCGGGGACGGCATCGGCACCGGTCACCTGGCGGAGGTCTTCCTCGGCGGCCTGATGCTGCGCACGGACGAGGGCGGTGCCGCCGTCCCACCGGACCAGCGCGTCTTCGACGTCACCGAGGACACCCGGCGCATCCTGCTGAGCACCGTGCCGGCCGGCGAACTCCTGCGCACGAGCCGGGCGATCGGCTCCCGGCTGGGGGAACTGACCGGCCGCGCACCGGGCTTCGCCGCCTGGCTGGCCGACGACCGGGGCACCGGCCGGGCCGGCGTGGAAGGACGGCCGTTCGCCGGCACCGACGAGCGGCTGCTGCGCCGGCTGGGCCTCTCGTCCGGCCCCGGCCGCGAGGCACCGGACCGGCCCCCCGGCCAGGGTGGCACCGGGGGCGGCGACCGGCCGGGCTCCTCCTGGACGGCCCTGCGCGACGACGACCCGCGCAGACTGGGGCCGTACACGCTCACCGCCCGTTCCACCACGGTCCACGGCCACGTCGTGCAGTACTTCGGCCGGTCGTCCCCGTTCGGCCACGCGCTGGTGCGGGTGCCGGTCAGCGGGGACGCCGGGACGGACGCGGAGCTGGTCCGCACCGAGGAGACCGTCCTGCTGCGTCTGTTCGGGCTCGGCGCGCCGCCGCCGCGGGAACGCGCCCTGGGCGTCCGGCCCTGGCTGGCCGTGGGCGTCGAACAGCGGGCCGGGAGCCGCGAACCCGTTCCCGACCTGGAAACCCTGCTGCGGGACGGGTGGCGGCCGACGAGGGAGCAGTTCGCGCGGATCGGCGCCAAGCTGGCCGCCGCGCTGGCGCACGCGCACGGCAAGCGGGTGGTGCACGGCGCGCTGACCTCCGGCCGGGTCCTCCTGGGCGAGAAGGACGTCGTCGTCACCGACTGGGCCACCGCCACCGTCGACGGCGTCCCCAGCCCGCACCGCGCGGCGCACGTGCCCGGTCCCGGCCTGCTCGCACCGGAACTCAGGGACGCGTCCGCGTCCGGTCCCACGGAGGCCTCGGACGTCTACGCCCTCGGGGTCGTGCTGGTCGCGCTGCTGACCGGGTCCGTCGGGGACCGGCCGGTCGACGCCCGGCGCGTGGCCCTGCTGACGGGCGTGGGCGCCCGCGTCCGCAGTGTGGTGGCGCGGTGCCTGCACCGCGATCCGGACGCCCGGCCCTCCGCCGCCGAGGTGTCGAGGACGCTCCGCGCCAGGCCCGGCGCCCCCTGGCCGGGGGACCTGCGGTCCTCCTCCACCGACGCCGGTTCCCGGCCGGACGTGGCCGCCGTCCGCGCCTTGCTGATCGGCTACACCGCGCGCGACCGCGAGTGGGCCGAATGGATCGCGTGGCACCTGACGGCCCGGGGACACCACGTAGGGCTGCACCTCGTCGGCCCGGAGCCCGCCGACCACCGGACCCGCCTCGCCGTGGCAGCGGCCGACGAGCTGGTCGTGGTGTTCTCGGGCGCCGGCGCGTCCCCGTGGCGGGGGATCGCCGAGGACGTGGCGCGGCACGAACGCGTCGTGGCCCTGCTCGTGGACGACGTGCCGTCCCGGGACGTCCCCGAGTGGCTGATCCGCAGGCCGTGCACGCGGTTGTCCGGCTCGGACGAGTCCGCCGCCCTCACCGCCCTCCTGACGGCGGTCGACGGCCCGGGGGCAGGCTCCGCCCCGCTCCCGCACCCCGAGGCACAGCCGTCCCCCCGGGCCGCCCGGCGCCCCCCGCTGCCCTCCGCCCCGTCGCTGCCGAGCGTCCGGAACAGCCCGGACAGGAACCCCGGCTTCACCGGACGGGAGACCGAACTGGCCCGGCTGCGCGACGCCTTCCGGGCGGGGCACCGGACCGTCCAGGTCGTGTACGGCCCCCTCGCCGTCGGGAAGACCCAGCTCGCCCTGGAGTACGCCCACCGCTTCGCCGGCTCCTACGACATCGTCTGGTGGGTGCGCGCCGAAGACCCCGGGGAGACCGTCCGGGGGCTGGCCGAGCTGAGTCTCCGGCTCGGTGCCGGCACCGCCCGGGACGACCCCACCGGGAGCGTCCTCGCGCTCCTCGGCCGCCTGCGGACCCGTGACGACTGGCTCATCGTCCTCGACGGAGCCGTGACAGCGCCGCGGACGGAACGATGGATCCCGGACGGCCCCGGGCACGTGCTGATCACCACCAGGGACCCCGACTTCACGGAGCACGGTCGCGCGGTCCCCCTGGACGTCTTCACCCGCGCCGAATCGGTGGCGTTCCTCACCGGGCGGCTGCGGCGGCTCGCCCCCGGGGACGCCGACGCCCTTGCCGCCGCCCTCGGGGACCATCCCCTCGCGCTGCGCCGGGCGGCCGGGGCGCTGGCGGACGGCGTGCCCCCGGCGCGCTACCGCGCCCTGCTCGCGGACGATCCCGCCGGGGCACTGGGCGGCGGAGCCGGCACGGACGACGGCGACTCCCTCGGTGCCGTACTCGCGGCGGCCGTCGCCGGACTCGGCGGCGACCATCCCGCCGCCCGTGACCTGCTGGGTCTGACGGCGTTCCTCGGCCCCGCGCCCGTCCCGCTCGACTGGGTGCCCGGACTCCTCGCGCGCGGCGGTGCCCGGACCGGTGCGGCGGAGGCGGTGAGGCCCCTGCTGCGGCTCGGCCTGGCGACCCTGGACGAGGGCGCGCTCCGCGTCCACCGGTTGGTCCAGGCGCTGGTCCGGGCCGGGACCGACCGGCAGCCGGCGCAGGACCGGGTCGCGGCCTTCCTCGCCGCCGTCGACCTCGGCCGGCCGGACGCCCCCGGCAACTGGCCCGGCTGGGAGCTGCTCACCACCCATCTGACCACGGGCCACTTCGACGCCGACCGGCGGCCGGAACTGCGGGCGCGGCTGCTGGACGCCGTCGACTACCTGCTGGCCCGCGAGGAGCACCGGGCCGCGCACGCGCTGGTCCAGGTGCTGCGGCGGACGTGGCCGGAGGCGCTCGGCCCCGACCACCCCGACTGCCTCCGGCTGACGGGCACGGCCGCCGTGCTGCTCAACTACCTCGGCCACCACGAGGAGGCCCACGCCGCCCACCGGGACACGGTGGACGGCCGCCGGCGCGTCCTGGGACCCGACCATCCCGACACGATCGCCGCGGAGTACAACCTCGCCCTCGCTCTGCACCGCCTCGGCCGGGTGGCGCAGGCGGTCACCGTCCTGCGGGACCTGCTGCCCCGCAGCCGACGGGTGTCCGGGCCCGGGCACCCGGTCACGGCCCGCCTGACCAAGGCGCTCGCCGCCCTGCTCAACCTCCAGGGCCACACCCTGGAGGCGCGGGAGCTGCTGGACCGGGCCCGGCGCGGACAGTGACGCCCTACACCCCCGCCGCCCGGGCCTTCTCGTACACCTCCGCCGCCACGTCCTTCAGCTCCTCCGCGTCGCGCAGGCCGGCCTGGAGGTCGAGGTGGATCTCGTCCAGGCCGATCGCGGCGTACGCGGCCAGGTCCTCGACGATCTGGTCGACGCTGCCCTGGCCGGGGCGGCGGCCGGGTCCGTCGTACGTCGTCGGCAGGTACCGGGCGTTCAGCCGCAGCGAGGCCCGCAGCGGCCGGGTCCGGCCGCGCTCGGCGGCGAGGTTCCGCAGTTGCCGCCACTGCTCGGTGACCGCCTTCACGCCGGCGGCCACCGGCAGCCAGCCGTCCGCCCGGTCGACGAGCCGGCGCCGGGCCCGCGCGCTGCCCGCGGCCAGCAGGACCGGTATCGGCCGGGCCGGCTTGGGCCCGACCACCGCCGGCGCGATCCTCGTGAGGTGGCCGTCGTACGACACCGGGTCCGGGCCCCAGACCGCCCGGCACACCTCGATCAGCTCGTCCAGGGCCCGGCCGCGCTCGGCGAACGGGCGCGGCGCCGCCGCCGCGTACTCATCGAGGGACCAGCCGGTGCCGAAGCCCGCGACGACCCGGCCGCCGCTCGCCGCGTCCAGCGAGGCCAGCGCCTTGGCGAGCTGGAACGGGCCGTGCAGCGGCGCGACCAGCACGCTGGAGCCCAGTTCGGCCCGCTCGGTCGCCGCGGCGGCCAGCGTCAGCGTGACCAACGGCTCGGCCACGCTCCGGTACTCGTCGGGCCAGGGCATGCCCTCGATGCCGTACAGCCCCTGCGTGGCGGGTTCGGGGAACAGCGCCCGTTCGAAGGCCCACAGGCTGCTGTATCCCGTCCGTTCGGCGGCGCGGGCCACCTCCGGGACGTCCGTGCCGATGTCGTACTGACGCATCTGGGGAAGACCGAGTCCGAGCGGGATCGCCATGCCTGTCTCCTTCGCCGTCGGTGTGACCACCGGGTCAACGCGTGGGAGATACACGGGGATTCCGCGTGCGGGGGGTGGGCCGGACGGGCAGGGGGGTGAGGAGCATGCGGCCCGCGCAGCCGACCGCCGCGTCCAGCCGCTCGGTGAACTCCCCGGCCAGTTCGGGCAGTCCGCGCAGCGACCACAGGGCGCGGGCCGTGACCCACGCGGCGTCCCGGGCGCGCTCCAGGCTCCAGCAGCCCAGCAGATGGGTCAGCGGGTCGGTGATCAGCAGCGCGTCGGGGTCCGGCATCAGCTCGTCGCGGACGCGTTCCTCCACCGGCAGGAGCAGCTCGGCCACCCGGTCGAACTCGTCCTCCAGGTCCCCGGGCGCGCAGCCGAGCGTCCGGCAGGCGTCCACGACGGCGAGCGGCAGATCGTGGCCGACGTGCGCGTGGAGACCGGCCAGCGCGAACTGCGCCGGACGTACCTGGGGGTGGCGCCGGAACTGCAGCAGGGGCCGCCAGCAGGCGGGCGGACGGCCGGGGTCGTCCTCCGGGTCGACGGCGGCCAGGCAGCGCTCGGCGCACCGCCCGCCCAGGACGCCCGCGGGCCGGGGACGGGGGACGCGGCCGGCCCCCGGGTTCCGGCCGGCGGCCTCGGCGAAGGGCAGGTAGATCCGGGCGAAGACCGCGACGCCGTCCCCGGGCGGGGGCGCCGCGCCGAGGGCGCGCAGCCGGGCGAGGGCGGTGGCCTGCGGCCCGGTGGCCGTGGTGACGTGTCGACGGTGCGTCATGGGGGGCAGAGTCGCAGCTTCAGCGGGCCGGGAGGACCGGCGCCCCGCAGCTTCCCCGGAACGGGGGAACGCGCCGCCGCGCGGGGGAGGTGAACCGTGTTCGCGTCGGGTGCTCGTGCCCTGCGGCGGACGACGAGCGGGGGTGCTCGCCGGCGGGCCGGCGACCCACACGGGGGCCGGACCCGCGTGGTCAGGCCCTTCCGGCCGGCACCGGGACGACCGGCCGCGTCGTCGCTCCCGCCGCCCCGGTCGTCCGTCCCGCCGTCCGGCCGCCGTGTGGGTCGCCGGCCCGGCCGCCGTCACCGCCCGCCCGGCACGTCGGCCCCGCTCCGGCGCCGCGCACCGGGCGGGCTCGGACCGACGCCGGCCGTGCACCGAGCCGCCGGGGGAGCCGGACCGCTGCGCGGGCGAGCCGGGCGCCGTTCCCCCGTCGCACGCCTACGACTTGGCGCGCGGCGGCTCGTCGTCGTAGCCCTCGTAGCCCTGGTCGTAGGTCGACGTGCCCTCGTCGAGCAGCGGTTCCTGGGTCTTGAGGTGGGCGGGGGCGAAGGCGCGCAGGGTGTGGTAGCCGGTGATGACGACGATCGTGCCGAGCGCGATGCCGCTGAGCGAGAAGGTGTCGGTGAACTTCAGCGAGACCCCGCCGACGCCGATGATGATGCCCGCGGCGGTCGGCACCAGGTTCAGCGGGTTGCGCAGGTCCACCCGGGCGTTGGTCCAGATCTGCGCGCCGAGCAGGCCGATCATGCCGTACAGGATGACGGTGATGCCGCCGAGGACGCCGCCCGGGATGGCGGCGACCACCGCGCCGAACTTGGGGCAGAGGCCGAACAGCAGGGCGAAGCAGGCGGCGGCCCAGTACGCGGCCGTGGAGTAGACGCGGGTCGCGGCCATCACGCCGATGTTCTCGGAGTACGTGGTGTTGGGCGGGCCGCCGACCGCGGTGGACAGGACCGAGCCGACGCCGTCGGCGGAGATCGCGGTGCCCAGCTTGTCGTCGAGCGGGTCGCCGGTCATCTCGCCGACCGCCTTGACGTGCCCCGCGTTCTCCGCGATCAGCGCGATCACGACCGGCAGTGCGACCAGGATCGCCGACCACTCGAAGGTCGGCCCGTGGAAGGAGGGCAGCCCGATCCAGTCGGCCCGGCCCACGGCGGAGAAGTCCAGCCGCCAGTGGTCGGTGACCTCGCCGCTGCCGTCCACCGAGTGGATCTTGCCGAGGACCCGGTCGAGGAGGAACGACAGGACGTATCCGAAGACCAGCCCCAGGAAGATCGCGATCCGGGACCAGAAGCCGCGCAGGCACACCACGGCCAGACCGGTGAACAGCATCACCAGCAGCGCCGTCCACTGGTCCTGCGGCCAGTAGGTGGAGGCGGTGACCGGCGCGAGGTTGAAGCCGATCAGCATCACCACCGCGCCGGTGACCACCGGCGGCATCGCGGCGTGGATGATCCGCGCCCCGAACCGCTGCACCGCGAGCCCCACCAGGAACAGCGCGACACCCACGACCAGCACCGCGCCGGTCACCGTGGCGCTGGTGCCGCCCTGCGCCCGGATCACCGCGGCGACACCGACGAAGGAGAGCGAACAGCCCAGATAGCTCGGCACCCGGCCGCGGGTGGCCAGGAGGAAGATCATGGTCGAGACGCCCGACATCATGATCGCCAGGTTCGGGTCCAGGCCCATCAGGACCGGGGCCACGAAGGACGCCCCGAACATGGCCACGACGTGCTGGGCGCCGAGCCCGGCCGTCCGGGGCCAGGAGAGCCGTTCGTCGGGGCGGACCACCGCACCGGGGGCGGGGGTGCGCCCGTCGCCGTGCAGCTTCCAGCGGACGCCGAGATCCATGGGGTGTCGCTTTCCTCGTTCTGTGCGGCTTGTCCGGACCATTGTCGGGGCTGACCGGCCATGCTTCGCACCGGTGAGCGCCTGCTTAGGATGAAGGGGCCGCCGGTCCTTGTAGGCGGCAATCATCTCGTACGTCCCAGGAGCACCGCCCATGACCGCCGAAGCCCCGGCCGCCGCCCCCCTCTCGTACGGCCGGCTCGTCCCCGTCACCGTCCACTTCGACGACCTGGACGCCCTCGGCCTGCTGCACAACGCCCGCTACCCGGTCCTGGTCGAGCGGGCCTGGGGCGAGCTGTGGGAGGAGCACGGTCACCGCTACGCGGGCGACTGGGCGGCGGCCGGCGACGCCTGCAACGCCGTGAAGGAACTGCGGATCACCTACGAGGCGCCCGTCACCCGGCCCGGCGCCCACGCCGTCCACCTGTGGCTGGAGCGGCTGGGCCGGACCGGGCTGACGTACGGCTTCCGTTTCTGCTCGGCGGACGGGGCGACCACCTACGCCCACGGCACCCGGGTGCTGGTCCGGCTGGACGCGGCGACGATGCGGCCGGCGCCGTGGAGCGAGGCGTTCAGGACCGTCGGCCGGGAACTGCTGCGTCCGGCCGCCTGACCTTCACCCGCCGGTCCCCGGCGCGCAGCACCCCCGCGAACACCACCAGACCGCAGGCCAGCACCGTCACCAGCCCGAACGACACCACCAGGCTGGTCGCCTCGGCCAGCCCGCCGATCGCGCTCGGGGCGATCAGCCCGGAGGTGTACGTGATGGTGGCGACGCCCGCGATGGCCAGCGACGGGTTGCCACCGCTGCGGCCGGCCGCGGCGAAGCAGAGCGGGACGACCACGGCGATGCCGAGACCCAGCAGCGCGAAGCCGGTCATCGCGACCGCCGGATGGCCGCCGAGCACCACCAGCAGCCCGCCGAGCACGGCCAGTACGCCGCTCACCCGCACCGAGCGCACCGCGCCGAACCGGTCCACGAGCCGGTCGCCGGCGAACCGGGAGACCGCCATGGTCAGCGTGAACCCGGTGGTGCACGCCGCCGCGAGCCCGGCCGAGGTGTCCAGCCGGTCCCGCAGGTAGACCGCCGACCAGTCCAGGCTCGCGCCCTCCGCGAAGACCGCGCAGAACCCGACCGCGCCGATCAGCACCGCCGATCGCGGCGGCAGCGCGAACCTCGGCGGCGGGTCCTCGTCCTCGGCCGGCTGGAGGTCCAGCACCCAGCGGCAGGCGACCAGCCCGGCGGCGGTCAGCACCAGGGCGGCCAGCGCGTGGTGCAGCCGGGCGTCGGTGCCGAGGTGCGCGGCGAGCGTGCCGGCCGCCGAGCCGATCAGCGCCCCCGCGCTCCACATGCCGTGCAGCCCCGACATGATCGACTTGTCGAGACGGGTCTCCACGTCGACGCCGAGCGCGTTCATCGCCACGTCCGACACGCCGGACGCGGCCCCGTAGACGAACAGGGCGAGGCAGAGGGTGGGCAGGTTCGGGGCGAGGGAGGGCAGGACGAGCGACAGCGTCCACAGGGCCAGCAGTCCGCGCAGCGCGGTGCGGGCGCCGAAGCGGTGGCTGACCCGGCCCGCCAGCGGCATGGCGAGCGAGGCGCCGAGCGCGGGGAAGGCGAGGGCCAGTCCGAGCTGGCCCGCGCTGACTCCCGCGTGGTCCTGGACCCAGGGCACCCGGGTGGCGAACGACCCGGTGACCGAGCCGTGCACGGCGAACACGGCCGCCACGGCGTACCGGGCGCGCCGCACGTCGCGTAGTCGGTGGACCACCACACTCATGCCGGAATCCCTCCCCGGGGTCCGCTGTCCGTCACGGCCGGATGCCGCGAGGCGTAAACTATCAGGCAGCCTTCCTGATAGATAGTGAATACTCCGGCCATCGCGCTCGTCGATCTGGAAGGATTCCGGCATGCCCGCCACTCCCCGGACCGCTCGGGCCATCAACGACCGGCTCGCCCTCCAACTGCTCCAGCGCGAGGGCCCGTTGACGGCCGCGCAGCTCAAGCAGCTCACCGGCCTGTCCCGGCCCTCCGTGGCCGACCTCGTCGAACGGCTCGGCGCGGCCGGCCTGATCGAGGTGGTCGGCGAGGCGGGCGAACAGCGCCGCGGCCCCAACGCCAAGGTGTACGGCATCGTCGCCGGGCTGGCCCGTCTGGCCGCGCTGGACGTCCGCACGGAGGGCGTCGCCGTGCTCGTCTCCGACCTGGTCGGCGGCGTCCTGGCCGAGGCGTCGGCGCCCATCACCGACGACGCGGGGACCGGACCGGCGGTGGAGCAGGCGGTGGCGCTGGTCGAGCAGGCGGCCAAGGAGGCCGGGGCGGACCGGCTGCACACGGTGGGCATCGGCGCCCCCGGCCTGATCGACCCGGCCACCGGTGAGCTGCGGGACAGCGGCGGCCTGCCGGCCTGGCACCGCCGGCTGGTCGCCGCCGTGCAGGAGCGGTTCCCGGAGTCCCGGGTGACCGTCGAGAACGAGACCAACCTGGCCGCCCTGGCCGAGCAGCGCGACGGCGTCGCCCGTGACCGGGACACCTTCGTCCTGCTCTGGCTGGACCTCGGCATCGGCGCGGCGCTCGTCCTCGACGGCGCGCTGCGCCGGGGCGCCTCCGGGGGCGCGGGCGAGGTCGGCTTCCTGCCGGTGCCGGGCACCTCGGGCGTGCCGTCCGCCACAGACTGCGAGGGCGGCTTCCACTCCCTGGCCTCGGCGTCGGCGATCACGGCCCTCGCGGCGGAACACGGGGTGGACGGGGTCCTCCGGGCGGCGGACGGGACAGGAACCCGGGGCACGGCCGGGCGCGCGACGGCGGGCAGCGGTCGTGAACCGGCCGCCCCCGACGCCCCCGCGCACGCCGTGGACCTGGTGCGCGCGGCGGTGCAGGGCGCGGACCCGGCCGGCGCGCGCTTCCTCGACGCCCTGGCCGACCGCGTCGCCCTCGGCGCCGCCTCCGTGGTCTCCGTCCTCGACCCGGGCTGTGTGGTGCTGGGCGGGGAGATCGGCCGCGCGGGCGGACCGGCGCTGGCCGCCCGGGTCCACCGCCGGCTGGCCCGGATGTCCCCCCTGCCCACCGAGGTGCGGACCAGCGCGCTGGGCGGCGGGGCGGTCCTGCGCGGCGCCCTGCTGAAGGCCCGGGACGCCGCCCAGGAGGACCTCTTCGGGCCGCCGGTCCGGTAGGGCGTCAGGGCGCTTCCGCGTCCCCCCGGTCCGCGTTCCCGCCCGCCGCCAGCCACAGCAGCGCCGCCGGCAGTACCACCGCCGTGCCCAGCAGCGCCATGAACCCCGCGCCGCTCGCCGCCGGCAGCGGTGCCAGGTGCTGGGCGTGGAAGACCAGGTGCGGCACCGACGAGACCAGATAGGCCACCAGCGCCGTCAGCACCAGGCGCCGTTCCATCGTCGCCACCGCCGCGCACAGCACCACGCCGAGCGCCAGCCCGGCCCCGCCGAAGTCCCGCAGCAGATGCTCGTTGTAGGGCGGCAGATGGGACACCCAGGGCCACTTCCAGAACAGCTCGGGGAGCAGCAGTACCCACAGCCCCAGCAGCAGCTGGGTCGCGGCGAGGAAACCGAGCCCCGCCCGCACCAGTCCGTCACGTCCGCTCGTCGACAGCACGGAGGTGAGCCTTCCCCGTGGCGGGCCGCTCCCACCACGCTCCTGGGTGGCCCGGCGGCGGGCAAGGGCCGTCGTCACCACCGCCGGGCCGGTCTCGGGGCAGGAGCCGGGCAGACACTAGAGAGGACTAGACCACATCGTCAATAGGTACGGACCAGCCCGGCGGAGGAGCGGCCCCGGCTGTGAGCCACCCCACAGCACTCGCCCGGCTGGACGACGATCAGGCGTGGCACACTGGCTCTGTACCAGAAGCAGCGCACTCCGGGGTCGGTGAAAGTCCGAACCGGCGGTTACAGTCCGCGACCCGGTCGCTTCCAGCGACCGGTTGACCAGGTGAAATTCCTGGACCGACGGTTAAAGTCCGGATGGGAGGCAGTGCGCGGCGGACGAGCACGTGTGCGCGTCGCCGGCTGGTTCGGACCCGTCCTCGGGGGACAGGTCCGACCGACGGGACGGCGTACCCGACCGTTCTCGTCCGTACGTTCTGTCGTCATCGACGGCAGCCCCGGAGTCCGTGCCCGAGAGGCAGGAGGACCCGGGACGTGTTCACCGGAATCGTCGAAGAGCTGGGCGAGATCACCGCCGTCGAGACCCTCGACGACGCCTGTCGCTTCCGACTGCGCGGTCCCGTCGTCACCGAAGCCGCGAAACACGGCGACTCCATCGCCGTCAACGGTGTCTGCCTCACGGTCGTCGACCACGAGGGCGACGAGTTCACCGCCGACGTCATGGCCGAGACCCTGCACCGCTCCAGCCTCGGCGCCCTCACCGTCGGCTCCCGCGTCAACCTGGAGCGCCCCACCGCGGTCGGCGCCCGCCTCGGCGGCCACATCGTGCAGGGCCACGTCGACGGCACCGGCGCGATCCTGGAGCGCACGCCCTCCGAGCACTGGGAGATCGTCCGGATCTCCCTCCCCGCCGGGCTCTCCCGCTACGTCGTGGAGAAGGGCTCCATCACCGTCGACGGCATCAGCCTCACCGTGGTCGACGCCGGCCCCGACTCCTTCACGGTCAGCCTCATCCCGACCACCCTCGCCCTGACCACGCTCGGCATCAAGCAGCCCGGCGACCCGGTCAACCTCGAGGTGGACATCGTCGCCAAGTACGTCGAGCGCCTGCTCGCGGCCCAGGGGGGCACCAAGTGAACTGGCTCAACTCAGAGGCGTTCGTCCTCCTCGGCCAGCACATCAAGTGGTCGGACATGATCGGCAACGTGATCGGCCTGCTCGGCCTCGCCCTCGGCTGGCGCCGCTCCCTGTGGAGCTGGCCGGTGCAGTTCCTCTCCGGCCTGATCCTCTTCGCCGCCTTCGCCACCGCCCACCTCTCCGGCAGCGCCGGCAAGCAGATCGTCGTCATGGTCGTCGCCGCGTACGGCTTCCAGCAGTGGAACCGCGGCCGGCGCCAGGCCCAGGACGGCACCATCGCCGTCCGCTTCGCCACCTGGCGCGAGCGCGCCGTGCTGCTCGGCGCCGCCGCCGTCGGCACCCTCGCGGTCGGCGGCCTGTTCACCGCCTACCCGAGCCTGTCCTGGGACCCCTGGCCGGACGCCTACGTCTTCGTCGGCACCATCGTCGCCATGTACGCGCAGGCCCGCGGCATGGTCGAGTTCTGGCTCGCCTGGCTCCTGGTCGACCTGGTCGGTGTCCCGCTGAACTTCGCCAACGGCTTCGCCTTCTCCGGCTTCGTCTACGTCATCTACGGCGCGCTGGTCCTGTGGGGCCTGCGCGACTGGTGGCTGCGCTCCCGCAAGGGCCCGCGGCCCCTGATGGAAGGAGCGCCCGCATGAGCGCCGCCCCCCTCCTCCACCCCTCCGACGGCCCCGAGGAGTTCGCCCTCGACCCCGTCCGGCAGGCCGTCGCCGACATCGCCGCGGGCCGCCCGGTCGTGGTCGTCGACGACGCCGACCGGGAGAACGAGGGCGACCTCGTGATCGCCGCCGAGAAGGCGACCGAGGAGATCGTCGCCTTCATGATGAGCGAGTGCCGCGGCCTGATCTGCGCCCCCATGGAGGGCGACGAACTGGACCGGCTCCACCTCCCGCAGATGGTCCAGGACAACACCGAGTCCATGAAGACGGCGTTCACCGTCTCCGTCGACGCCACCGCCGCCCACGGCGTGACCACCGGCATCTCCGCCGCCGACCGCGCCACCACCCTGCGCCTGCTGGCGAGCGGCACCGCCGCCCCCGCCGACCTGGTCCGCCCCGGCCACGTCTTCCCGCTGCGCGCCCGCCCCGGCGGCGTCCTGGTCCGCGACGGCCACACCGAGGCCGCCGTCGACCTCGCCCGCCTCGCGGGCCTGCGCCCGGCCGGCGCCATCGTGGAGATCGCCGGTGAGGACGGCCGGATGCTGCGGCTGCCCGAGCTGATCCCGTTCGCCCGCAAGCACGGCCTGACGATCATCTCCATCGAGGACCTGATCGCCTACCGCCGCAGCGAAGAGCCCACCGTCCGCCGCGAGGCCGAGGTCGACCTCCCCACCGCCCACGGCCCCTTCACCGCGTACGGCTACCGCTCCACCGTCGACGGCGTCGAGCACGTCGCCCTGGTGCACGGCGAGATCGGCGACGGCACCGACGTCCTGGTCCGGGTCCACTCCGAGTGCCTCACCGGCGACGTCTTCGGCTCCCAGCGCTGCGACTGCGGCCCCCAGCTGGACGCCTCGCTCGCCCGCATCCAGACCGAGGGCCGGGGCGTCGTCGTCTACCTGCGCGGCCACGAGGGCCGCGGCATCGGCCTGATGTCCAAACTCCGCGCCTACGAGCTCCAGGAGCGCGGCCGCGACACCCTGGACGCCAACCTCGAACTCGGCCTGCCCGCCGACGCCCGGGACTACGGCGCCGGCGCCCAGATCCTCAAGGACCTCGGAGTGCGCTCCGTACGCCTGCTGACCAACAACCCCGACAAGAAGGACGCCCTCGTCCGGCACGGCGTCGAGGTCACCGGCCGGGAGCCGATGCCCGTCCAGGCCGGCGAGCACAACCTCCGCTACCTGCGCACCAAGCGGGACCGGATGGGCCACGACCTGCCCTGGCTGGACACCACCGCCGTGTCCACCTGCGGAAACCAGTAACCGAACAGCACAGCGAACAGCACGAGGAGCAACGTGAGCGGCAAGGGCGCACCGGAACTGTCCGTGAGCAACGTGGGTGACCTGCGGGTCGCCGTCGTCGCGGCGCAGTGGCACGAGAAGGTGATGGACGGCCTGGTGGACGGCGCCCTGCGCGCCCTGCACGACCTGGGCATCAGCGAGCCGACCCTGCTGCGGGTCCCCGGCAGCTGGGAGCTGCCCGTGGTCGCCAAGGTCCTCGCGGGCCGCGGCTACGACGCGATCGTCGCCCTGGGCGTCGTGATCCGCGGCGGCACCCCCCACTTCGAGTACGTGTGCCAGGGCGTCGCCCAGGGCCTCACCCAGGTCTCCGTCGACACCGGCGTCCCCGTCGGCTTCGGCGTCCTCACCTGCGACACCGAGGAGCAGGCCCTGGACCGCGCCGGCCTCGAGGGCTCCCGCGAGGACAAGGGCCACGAGGCGGTGACCGCGGCGGTCGCCACGGCGGCGACGCTCCGTTCAGTATCCGAACCCTGGCGGCAGACGAGCTGACAGAGCCCGTAGAGTGGGCGCCACCATGTCCAAGAAGACGTTCGAGGAGCTGTTCACCGAGCTCCAGCACAAGGCCGCCCACGGCGACCCCGCCACCTCCCGCACCGCCGAGCTGGTCGACAAGGGCGTCCATGCCATCGGCAAGAAGGTCGTCGAGGAGGCCGCCGAGGTCTGGATGGCCGCCGAATACGAGGGCAAGGACGCCGCCGCCGAGGAGATCTCCCAGCTGCTGTACCACGTCCAGGTGATGATGGTCGCCCGCGGCATCTCCCTGGACGACGTCTACGCCCACCTCTGAGCACCCCGCCCCCGCACCACACCACACGAAGGAAGCCGTCCCCATGCTGCGCATCGCCGTTCCCAACAAGGGTTCCCTCTCCGGCCCTGCGGCGGACATGCTCCATGAGGCCGGCTACCGGCAGCGCCGTGAGTCCAAGGAACTGCGCATCGTCGACCCGGGCAACGAGGTCGAGTTCTTCTACCTCCGCCCCCGCGACATCGCCATCTACGTCTCCTCCGGCAAGCTCGACATCGGCATCACCGGCCGCGACCTGCTGGTCGACTCCGGCGCCGAGGCCGAGGAGATCCTCCCCCTCGGCTTCGCCCGCTCCACCTTCCGCTACGCCGGCAGGCCGGGCGCCGCGACCGGCGTCGAGGACCTCAAGGGCAAGACGGTCGCCACCTCCTACGAGGGCATCGTCGCCCGGCACCTCGCCGACCACGGCATCGACGCCTCCGTCGTCCACCTCGACGGCGCCGTCGAGACCGCCATCGAGCTGGGCGTCGCCGAGGTCATCGCGGACGTCGTCGAGACCGGCACCTCGCTGCGCAACGCCGGCCTGGAGGTCTTCGGCGAGCCGATCATGAAGTCCGAGGCGGTCGTCATCCGACGCACCGGCGCCGACACCGAGGACGCCAAGGCCCAGCAGTTCCTCCGCCGCCTCCAGGGCGTCCTGGTGGCCCGGACGTACGTGATGATGGACTACGACTGCCGGGTCGAGCAGCTCGAGAAGGCCGTGGCGCTCACCCCGGGCCTGGAGTCCCCGACCATCTCCCCGCTGCACAACGAGGGCTGGGTCGCCGTCCGCGCGATGGTCCCCGCCCGCGACGCCCAGCGGATCATGGACGACCTCTACGAGATCGGCGCCCGCGCCATCCTCACCACGGCCATCCACGCCTGCCGTCTCTGACCCTCCGTCCCACCCCCTCCACCGGAGCGATCCCATGGCGGACGCCGCCCCCGGGCACGCCGGCGCGCAGCGGGAGCTGCCCGGCCTGCCCGTCACCTTCCGGCCGGTCCTCACCCGCGCCGTCCTGCTCGCCGCCGCCGTCGTGCTGTTCGTGGTCCTCACGACGGTCGCGATGCTGCTGAAGGGCCTCGGGCCGGGGGAGCGCGCCAGCTTCGTGCTGACCGCGCTGCTCCTGGACGCCGTCCTGCTGATCCTCGCCCGGCCCAAGGCCGTCGCCGAGGAGTCCGGCCTCACCGTCGTCAACCTCACCCGCAGGCGCCGGCTGGACTGGGCCGAGATCGTCCGGGTCAACCTGCGCACCGGCGACCCCTGGGTCTTCCTCGACCTCAGCGACGGCACCAGCCTGCCCGTCCTCGGCATCCAGCCGGGCATCGCCAAGCAGCGCGCCGTCGCCGACGCGCGCACCCTGCGGGCCCTCGCCGAGGCCCGGTCCGCCGCCGACCCGGGGGCGCGCCCGGCCTGATCCCGAGCGCCCCCGAGGTGCGCCCCGGAGCGTCCCGGGGCCCGATCGGGGTCGTCCACCCTGCCGCGGGTGGCCGGATCGTGATTAATCTGGAGGGCGAAGGCGCGACGAGAGCGCCTTCGCCCCTGTCGCTCCGCCCGGTGCACGGGGGTTCCTGCTACCCGAGGAGTGACTCCCTCCGGCGATGGACGGATCGTCCTGCAGTACCTGCGCCGCCCCCGGTCGTGACACGACACAGGCGGCGGCATCATGACCATCCCCCTGCTGCTCCTGGCAGCCGCTCTCCTGCTGATCCTGGCCAACGGATTCTTCGTGGCGGCCGAGTTCGGCCTGGTGACCGTCGAGCGGGCGGACGCCGAGCGCGCCGCCGCGGACGGCGACCGGCGTGCCCGCCGGGTCGTCGAGTCCCTCAAGGAGCTGTCCTTCCAGCTCTCCGGCACCCAGCTCGGCATCACCCTCACCTCCCTCGTCGTCGGCATGCTCGCCGAACCGGCGCTCGCCCAGCTCCTGGACGGCCCGTTCACCGGGCTCGGCATCCCCGGCGGCGCGGTCTCCGGCGTCGCCGTCGTCGTCGGCATGCTGCTGGCCTCGGCCGTGCAGATGGTGATCGGCGAACTGGTGCCCAAGAACTGGGCGGTCTCCCGGCCGTTGCAGGTCGCCCGCTTCGTGGCCGGCCCGCAGCACGCCTTCGCCCGGCTCTTCCACCCGGTGATCGCCGCGCTCAACTCGGTGGCCAACCGCCTCGTGCGCACCCTCGGTGTCGAACCGGCCGAGGAGCTGGCCTCCGCCCGCACCCCGGGCGAACTGGTCTCCCTGGCCCGGCACTCCGCCCGGGCCGGCGCCCTGGAGCAGGACACCGCCGACCTGTTCGTGCGGACCCTGTCCCTGGGCGAGCTGACCGCGCAGCACGTCATGACCCCGCGGGTGAGGGTCAGCGCCCTGCACTCCTCGGCCACCGCCGAGGACGTGGTCAACCTGACCCGCGCCACCGGCCTGTCCCGCTTCCCCGTCTACCGGCACAAGATCGACGAGGTCGTCGGCATGGTCCACCTCAAGGACGCCCTCGCGGTCCCGGCCCACGAGCGGCTGCGCACCCCCGTCGGCTCCCTCGCCCGGCCCGCGCTGCTGGTCCCCGAGACCCTCCCGGTCCGGCCCCTGCTGGCCCGGCTGCGCAGCGAGCAGCCCATCGCGGTCGTCGTCGACGAGTACGGCGGCACGGCCGGCGTGGTCACCCTGGAGGACATCGTCGAGGAGATCGTCGGCGAGGTCCGCGACGAGCACGACGGGCAGGACCTGCCCGAACTCGCGGTGGCCCCGCCCGAGGACGGCCGGCCCGCCTGGGACGCCGACGGCAGCTGCCGCGTCGACGCCCTGCGCCGTATCGGCCTGGAGGTCCCCGAGGGGCCGTACGAGACCGTCGCGGGCCTCGTCGCGGACCTGCTCGGCCGAATCCCGGCCGTCGGTGACCGGGCCGAACTGCCCGGCTGGCGGCTCTCCGTCCGCCAGGTCGGGCACTACCGCGCGGAGCGGGTACGGCTGGTGCGGACCGCGCCCGCCGGTCTGCTGGAGGCGGCCCGGTGAGCGTCCTCCAACTCCTGCTCGCCGCGCTCCTCGTGCTGGCCAACGGGTTCTTCGTCGGCGCCGAGTTCGCCCTGGTGTCGGTGCGCCGCAGCCAGATCGAACCGCTCGGCACCGCCCGCGCCCGCCAGGTGCTGCACGGCCTGGAGCACCTGCCGCAGATGATGGCCGCCGCCCAGTTCGGCATCACCGTCTGCTCGCTGACCCTCGGCGCCGTCGCCGAGCCGACCGTCGCCCACCTGCTGGAGCCGGTCTTCACATGGATGCACCTGCCGCACGGCGTGATCCATCCGCTCGGGTACGTCATCGCGCTGGCCGCCGTGGTCTTCTGCCACCTGGTCATCGGCGAGATGGTCCCGAAGAACCTCGCGATGGCCGCCCCGGAGAAGGCCGCGCTCCGGCTCAGCCCCGGCCTGGTCGCCTTCGCCCGGCTGTGCAGGCCGGTCACGGCCGCCCTCGGCGCCTGCGCGCAGGGCATCCTGCGGCTCTTCCGGGTCGAGCCCAAGGACGAGGTCGAGGCCGTCTTCACCAGCGAGCAGCTCAACCGGCTCGTGGAGGACGCGGGCCAGGCCGGTCTGCTCGACCCCGAGGAGCAGGAGCGCCTGGAGGACGCCCTGGAGCTGGGCTCCCGCCCGGTGACGGACGTCCTCCTCAAGGGCGAGTCCTGGGTGACGGTCAGCCCGTCGGTCACTCCGGGGGAAATCGTCGCGCTGACCGCGCGCACCGGGTACTCCCGCTTCCCGGTCGCCGCGGACAACGGCGTCTTCATGGGCTACCTGCACGTGAAGGACGTGCTGGACCTGGAGGACTCCGACCGGGCCGTGCCCCAGCGCGTCTGGCGGCCCATGACGACGCTCCGGCCGGAACTGCCCCTGGACGACGCGCTCACCGTGATGCGCCGGGCCGCCACCCACCTCGCCCAGGTGGCCGACACCGGCGGCCGGGTGCTCGGGCTGGTCGCCCTGGAGGACGTACTGGAGCTGCTCGTCGGCGAGGTGCGGGACCCGGCGCACCGGGAGGTGGCCGAGGTGACCCTGGCCGAGCCGCGCACCAGCGGCTCCAGCGAGGAGGTGCTGGCCTCCTGAGCGGGCTCCGGGCGCGGTCTCAGGGACCCGGCGGGTCCTGCGGCCCGCGCCCGGAGAGCACCTCCCCGTACGCCTGCATCAGGTCCGGCAGCCGCAGCGTCGCCAGGTCGTCCCGGGTGAGCGCGCCCGGATAGGCGGACAGCCGCAGGTCCCGGTAGGCACAGCTCTTCTCGTACAGCGTCCGCAGGAACCGGCCGTTGCCCAGCTCGTCGACCCAGCCCTGTTCGACGACGTGCCCGGCGATCGAGCGCAGTTCCTCCAGGGCCTCCTCGTCCCACCGGTCGCCGTTCTCACCGGCGAGGACCTCGCCGATCGCGGTCAGTTCGGAGGGGCGGTACGAGGGGAAGTCCACGCGGGTGGTGAACCGGGAGGAGAGCCCGGGGTTGGCGGCCAGCAGCCGGTCCATGCCCTCCGGGTAGCCGGCCAGGATCACCACGAGGTGGTCCCGGTTGTCCTCGGCCCGCTTCAGCAGCACCTGGAGGGCCTCGTCGCCGTAGGCGTCGCCCTTGCCGTAACCGGAGTTGGACAGCGCGTACGCCTCGTCGACGAAGAGGACCCCGCCGAGCGCGGAGTCGATCAGCTCGTTGGCCTTCACGGCGGTCTGCCCCAGGTACTCGCCGACCAGGTCGGCGCGCTGCGCCTCGACCAGGTGGTCGCCGCCGAGCAGTCCAAGGGCGTAGAAGACGCGGCCCAGGATGCGGGCCACGGTGGTCTTGCCGGTGCCGGAGGGGCCGGAGAAGACGAAGTGCCGTTTCGGCGGCTGCACGGGCAGGCCCTGCCCGGCGCGCAGCCGTGCCATGTTCAGCTGCGCCGAGAGCGCCTTGACCTGCCGTTTCACCGGTTCCAGGCCGACCATGCGCTCCAGTTCGGCGAGGGCCTCCTCCAGTAACCCGGGATCGGTCGGGCCGGTGGGCAGGGACGGGTCGGGCGGGGCGGTCTTCTCCCGCACCGAGGGGTCGGCCGCCGAGGGCAGGGGAGCGGAGGGCGGCCCGAAGGCGGAGACCTTCAGATCGCGCTCCTCGGTGCCGAAGAACGGGTCGAGCCCGTCGGGACCGTCCACCCCGTCCTGCCCGGCGCCGGTCAGGGTCAGCGCCGCGAGGTCGGCGGCGTCCTCGTACTCGTCGCCCTCGGCGATCGCCGCCAGCCGGGCGGAGGTGTCCATGAAGCCGGGGTCGACCCGGTGCACGGCCCGGTACAGCGGCAGGGCGGCGGCGCTGCGGCCGGTGCCCTCCCGGGACCGGGCCAGCCAGTAGCGCAGTTCCTTGCGCTGCGGCTGCTCGCTGCGGCACCGCATCAGGGCCGCCGACAGCAGCGGCTCGGCCTGCCCGTACATCTCCAGCCGGACCCGGGCCATGCCGCCGAACAGGCCCGCCTCGATGCCCAGCAGCGGATCGCCCAGCAGCGGGTCGGTGTGCCGGACGAGCTGCTCCCAGTCCTTGACGAGATAGGCCCGGCAGGCGTGCAGGAAACGGACGTGTGGGTCGGTGTCGACCGGTGGCAGCCCGGCCAGCGCCCGGTCCAGCTCCGGCACATGGCGGCCGTCCAGCCAGTGCGAGGCGTGCGCCAGCAGCAGGTCGCGGGGGCTCTCCAGCACGGGCTGCACCCACCAGCCCAGCCAGTACCAGGAGTTGAGGGTGCGGCGGTGCCGGGCGCGCTGTTCGCCGAAGCGGTCCCGGTGCCGGAACATCCGCAGCAGCGCGGCCGTCGTGTCGACGCGCAGCGCGTGCAGCCCGAGCCATCCGTCGGCCATGCCCGGATCGATCCGCACCGCCGTCCGGAACTCCTCCTCGGCCTGCGGGTAGGCGCCCATCGTGTAGGCGTCCACGCCTCGCAGCCAGGCGAGGTCGGCCGGGGCCGGCGGGCCCTGCGTGCCGAAGTCCATCACGTCCCCCACAAACCGTGCCCCCGTCGGTATGCCGCCGGGCGTCGCCCGCCGGCCGCCTTGGTCCGACCGCTGAACCGCTGTGCCCCGGAACGGAGTTGCCAGGTGCCTGGAGCAGTCGTCCACGGGCCGCATCCAGGGCATCGTACCTGCGGGACTGTCCCCTCCGAAGGGTGCGGGGAGGGGCCGCTCGACGAGCGGAAGCAGGAGGGGCGCAGGGGGCGCGGTGACCGAGGGTGAGCGATCGGTGCCGTCGGGCGCCGCGAAAAAGGGTGATGCGGACAGAACGAAGCCCCCGATCACGGGGGAACAACCGGGGGCTTCGCGTCTGCGGTGGCTCCCGAAGGGCCGCACATTGAGAACGTAAGACCTGTACGGCCCCCGGGTCAAGCCGAGTTGGAGCTTGTCGGCAAGTTACCGGGACGACGTCTTCACAGGTTCGACACAACGGCGACGGCTGGTCACGTACGGTGAGAATCGGGCCCTTGCCCTGCGGTCCCAGCGGGCCCGGGGAGCACGTCGTACCCCTCGTGCACCGAATGCCCCGGGCGCACCAGGAGGTCGGCATGGGGGCGTGAAGGGTCATCGCGGAAGTGCCGGCGTTCGGCCGGGACCCAGCCGTCCCAGAACGCCCGCTGCTCCTCGCCGTCCCGGTCCCGCCCGCGCGCCCACGCCTGCTCGGCCGGCAGCTCCAGCCACAGCAGCGCGGCCAGCCAGGGGCGCAGTGCCCGGCGGCCCGCGCCGACCCCCTCCACCAGGATCACCGGGGCGGGCGGCAGCGGCCTGGGCGGCCCGAAGCGCCGGGTCCGCCAGTCGTAGGGCCGGTAGTGGGCGGTCTCTCCCCGGCCGAGCGGTTCGACCACCTGGGCCAGCAGCCGGCCGGTCCAGCCGAACAGCTCCTCGTGGCTGGCGATGTCGTCGAGGTGCAGCACCGGGGCGCCGCCGAGCGCCCGCGCCAGCCGGCCGGCGAACGTGGACTTCCCGGAGCCCGCGTGGCCGTCGACGCCGATCAGCCGGACCGGACCGCAGGACGGCGGCAGCCGGCGCAGCCGGCCGGCCAGGTCGCGCAGGGCGGGTGCCGGGGGGAGGGAAGGTCCGGAAGGGATGGCGGGGTCCTGGGGGGGGGGGGGGGGGGGGGGGGGGGGGGGGGGGGGGGGGGGGGGGGGGG
>BMSM01000009.1:267849-301008 GCA_014649155.1 Streptomyces griseoviridis
GGAGGAGGAGGAGGAGGGCGGCGGAGGGGGACGGGGGCGGCGGTCGGTCGCGCAGCACTCTAGCCGGGACCCTCCCGGCCGCATCCCTGGGCGTGGCACGGCCGAAGTGCTGGCAGCGGGGAGCGCGCGCGGCCATAGTTGGCGCAACCGCGCAACCGCGCAACCGCGCAACCGCGCAACCGCGCAACCGCGCAACCGCGCAACCGTTGAACTGCTTCGCCTCCCCACCGCCCGACCACCCTGCACGGACCCGCCCCGACTCGGACACCTGGGGGTCTTCCGCCCATGACCAGATCGCCCCGGCACGACACCGGACAGCCGTCCCGCAGAACCCTGCTGGCCGCCGCGGTCGCCACCGCCGCGCTCACCACCGGCGCGGCCCCGGCCGCCGCCGGCCCCCGGGCCGACCCGGACGTCGCGCCCGCCGACCCCGACCGCACCGCCGCCCGCCGCGTCGACAACCGGGCCTGGACGACGTACCGGGACTGGCGTGAGGGGACCGCGCGGGGCACCCGTGCCGTCGCGGGGCACCGCCCCGGCGTCGTGCTCGCCGCCCCCGCCGGCACCCTGGCGTACACCGATCCGCACACCGGCCGGACCGCCGACTGGGAGTACGCGGCCTGGACCTCCCCGGTCCACCGGCTCACCGTGCCCGCCACCGAGGCGATCGTCTCCTGGAACGCCGGCACCCCGGACGGCACCTGGATCCAGACGGAGCTGAAGGGCACCTACTCCGACGGCACCGACACGCCCTGGTACGTGATGGGCCGCTGGGCCGCCGGCGACCAGGACATCCGGCGCACCTCGGTGGACGGCCAGGGCGACGGCAAGAGCAGCGTCTGGACGGACACCCTCGCCGTCGACGACGCCTCCTCGGGCCTGCGGCTGGTCTCCTACCGGCTCCGGGTCACCCTGTTCCGCCGCCCCGGCACCCGGCTCACCCCGACCGTGTGGCGGCTCGGCGCGATGGGCTCGGACGTCCCCGACCGCTTCACCGTCCCGGCCTCCACGCCCCGCCTCGCCCGCGAACTGGACGTCCCGCGCTACTCGCAGGAGATCCACAAGGGCCAGTACCCCGAGTACGACAACGGCGGCGAGGCCTGGTGCAGCCCCACCTCCTCCCAGATGATCGTCGAGTACTGGGGCGGCCGCCTCACCCCGGAGCAGCTCGCCTGGGTCGACCCGTCGTACGCCGACCCGCAGATCTGCCACGCGGCCCGCCACACCTTCGACCACCAGTACGACGGCTGCGGCAACTGGCCGTTCAACGCCGCCTACGCGGCCACCTTCGACGGCCTCCAGGGCCTGGTCACCCGGCTCGGCTCGCTCACCGACCTGGAGACGCTGATCGCGGCGGGCATCCCGGCCATAACGTCGCAGTCGTTCCTCGCCGAGGAGCTGACCGGCGCCGGGTACGGCACCTCGGGGCATCTGATGACGGTGATCGGCTTCACCGACGACGGTGACGTGATCGCCAACGACCCGGCCTCCGACAGCAACGAGGCCGTGCGCCGCGTCTACCGGCGCCGCGAGTGGGAGAACGTCTGGCTCCGCACCAAGCGGTACAACGCCTCCGGCAAGGTCGTCTCCGGCACCGGCGGCGTCTGCTACCTGTTCTTCCCGGCCGACCCGACCCCGCGCCAGCGGGCCGCGCTCGCCGCGGCCGGCGTGCGCTGAGCCGCCTCGGGACGGCGGCCCCCGGTGACCACCGGGGGCCGCCGCCTGTGACCGACCTCTCTGTCGCGCCGGCCCTTTTCGGTGGCAAGGTGGACGGATCGACGGGGAGTCGACGGGGGAACCACCCGGTAGTCCGAGATCTGCGAGAAGCCATGACCGCACACACCGCCACCGCCGCCCGTGCCCGCACCGGAGGCCCGCAGGACGACGGCCCCGCGCTCCTGGAGCACCTCATGGGCTGGACGCTCGTCGTGGTCGTCGCGATGCTCGTGGTCCAGCTCGGCCTGCTCTGACCCCGCACCCGGGCGACCCGCCCGGCATGTGACCTGCCCGACCGTCCGAGCTGCCGTACTGCCGATGTCCCGTCGCCGTCGCAGACCAGGGTCGCCCGTGAACACGAGCCGACAGAGCGCCGGAACGCCCCCGCTGCCCCGCGAGCGGAACCCGCCCCATCCCGCCCCCGCGGCACCGGGCGCTCCCTGACCCGCCGCGGCGAACTCCTCGCCATCGGCCGGGCCCTGTTCTCGGACACCTCCTGCGACGCGCTGCCGATGGACGACATCGCCCGCCAGGCCGGCGCCGCCAAAGGGCTGATCTCCTACTCCTTCCACTCCAAGCGCGGCTGCTGCCTGGCGATCGTCCAGGACTCGGTCGCCGGCCTGGTCGCCTCCGCGGTGAGCGGTCTCGGCCTCCCGCCCGCGGGCCGGGTGCACCGCACCGTCGACGGCTGTCTGCGCTACGCCGAGCGCAACCAGGCCGCGTACCGCACCATCGTCACCGGCGGCGTCGGCTTCGACGCCGAGGCGCACGCCATCCGGGACCAGGTCCGCGAGGTGATCGTCACCACCCTCGCCGAGGGCGTCTACGGGCGCGCCGACGTCTCGGCGCCGGCCCGCACGGCCCTGCTCTCCTGGGTGCGCGGGGTGGAGGGCGCCACCCGGGACTGGATCGGACGGCCCGGACCGACCCGCGCGGCCCGGTGCGACCCGCTGGTCAAGACCCTCGGCGGCACCCTGCGCGCCGTCGCCGTACTGGACCCGGCCCACCCGGCACCCGCACCGGCCCGCCGCGACGCCTGACCGCACCCGGGCGACCCCGCTCGCGGACTCCGGACGGTGCCCCCAGCATTTCTTCAAGTGAGCGGTCGTTAACTGGTGACGGACCGCCGCCGATCGGGCATACTCACCGCACAGCCGCTGGTCAGGCAGCTTCCGAGACCCGGGAGCACCGCTGCGGACCACGGCCGGCCGACCCGGCGAGCCGCCCACCCACGGCGTCTGCCCGCCGGAGCGCCCCGACAGGGAGGAGAGCGTCGCCATGCACGACCGCGCCCCGCAGCCGGTGGACCGTCACCTGCCCACGGACGAGGCCCGGGACCTGATCTTACTTGTCCGCGACATCGCCCAGCGCGAGATCGTCCCGAAGGCGGCCGAGGAAGAGGACGCCGGACGCTTCCCGCGCGAGATCTTCGCCCTGCTCTCCGCCTCCGGCCTGCTCGGCCTGCCCTACGAGGCCGAACACGGCGGCGGTGACCAGCCCTACGAGGTCTACCTCCAGGTCCTCGAAGAACTCGCCGCCGCCCGGCTCACCGTCGGCCTCGGCGTCAGCGTGCACACCCTCGCCTCCTACGCGCTCGCCGCCCACGGCACCAAGGAGCAGCGGGTCGAGCACCTCCCCGCGATGCTCGGCGGCGGCCTGCTCGGCGCCTACTGTCTCTCCGAGCCGTCCTCCGGCTCGGACGCCGCCTCCCTGCGGACCAGAGCCGTACGGGACGGCGACGACTGGGTGATCACCGGCACCAAGGCGTGGATCACGCACGGCGGCGTCGCCGACTTCTACACGGTCATGGCGCGCACCGGCCAGGAGGGGCCGCGCGGCATCACCGCCTTCCTGGTGCCCGGGGACGCCGAGGGACTGACCGCGGCGGCGCCCGAGAAGAAGATGGGCCTCAAGGGATCACCGACCGCACAGGTCCACTTCGACGGCGTGCGGGTGCCGGACGCGCGGCGCATCGGCGAGCCGGGGCAGGGCTTCCCGATCGCGCTGTCCGCGCTCGACTCGGGACGGCTCGGGATCGCCGCCTGCGCGATCGGCGTGGCCCAGGCGGCGCTCGACGAGGCCGCGCGCTACGCCACCGAGCGACGGCAGTTCGGCAGGCCGATCGCCGACTTCCAGGGGCTGCGCTTCATGCTCGCCGACATGGCGACCCAGATCGAGGCGGGCCGCGCCCTCTACCTGGCGGCGGCCCGGCTGCGGGACGCGGGCCGGCCGTTCGCCCGGCAGGCGGCCATGGCCAAGCTGCACTGCACGGACACCGCGATGCGGGTGACCGTCGACGCCGTGCAGATCCTCGGCGGCTACGGCTACACCGCGGACTTCCCGGCCGAGCGCTACCTGCGCGAGGCCAAGGTCCTGCAGATCGTCGAGGGCACCAATCAGATCCAGCGGATGGTCATCGCCCGCCATCTCGTGGGGGCCGAGGAGCGCTGAGGCCGCCGAGGCCCGGCGGGGGCGCCGCGAGTTCGGCCCACTCGGGGTCGTGGCGCCCCGGCAGGGTCCGGCCGCGGTCGGCCCAGGCCCGCATCAGCTCGCGGTAGATCGGCGGGTCCGGGGGCTGCGGCGGGGGCGGGAAGACGCCGGCGGGCACCGGGACGAACACGCGCCGTCGACGGCCGGTGGCCGTGAACGTGGGGGTCATACCCGGGCAACGCGCGCCACCCCGGACAGGTCACCGGCGCACGCGCTCGCGCATGAGTTCACCGGGTGCCCGGCGCGCGCCGTCGATGACGCCGCGCGCCGGGCACCCGCGCCGTGGGCGGCCGGTCAGGCGGCGGCCCGGCCCCGCATCATCGGCACCCGCATCGGGCGCGAACCCGGGCCGCCGACGTGCGAGAAGGGCTGCATCCGCCAGTCCAGGCCCTGGGGGAGCGTCAGCAGCAGCGCCGTGTCCTGCTCCTGAGGCCGGAAGGACGCGTCCGCGGGGCGCGCGTCGGCCGCCCGGCGGCCGGTGCCGGAGCAGACCGTGAGCCCGAACGGGTTCCACGGAGAGGCGCACAGCGCGTGCTCCGGGAGGACCTCCTCGTCCGCCAGCAGGGCGATGGGCTGCGCGCAGTCCGGGCAGATCACCCGGTACATCTCGAAGGTGTCGTAGGCGTCGAGTTCGTCCTCGTCGTAGGCGTCGGGTTCGACACCCTCCGGCGTGGGCTCGACGACCGGCTGCTGCCGCCTGGGCGTGGTGCGACCAGGGCGCTGAAGACTCTGCATGGGATTCTCCCCCTCGGGCTGGGCCGTGAAGGCACTGCGGCCTCGACCACAGCAAGCACTTCCCGTGCGCTCCGGGCGGTAATCACGAGAACATCACGGAGAATGGCCGGGAGGTGTGGCGTTCGTCACAGGCGCTGGATCACGAACCGGGTATGACCTGGGCTGCTCGGGTATCGGAGGAGATCGAACGCCCTGTAGGTTCTTGCGCCATGGAGGAGCTGGACCGACAGATCGTGCAGCTGCTCGTCAAGGACGGGCGGATGAGCTACACCGACCTGGGCAAGGCCACGGGCCTGTCCACGTCGGCCGTGCACCAGCGCGTGCGCCGGCTGGAGCAGCGCGGGGTCATCCGCGGATACGCCGCCGTGGTCGACCCGGAGGCCGTCGGGCTGCCGATGACCGCCTTCATCTCGGTGAAGCCCTTCGACCCCAGCGCCCCCGACGACATCGCGGACCGCCTCTCCGGCGTCCCCGAGATCGAGGCGTGCCACAGCGTGGCCGGCGACGAGAACTACATCCTCAAGGTGCGCGTCGCCACCCCGCACGAACTGGAGGAGCTGCTCGCCCGCCTGCGCTCCCTCGCCGGGGTCTCGACCCGTACGACGGTCGTGCTCTCCACCCCGTACGAGGCCCGGCCGCCGCGCATCTGACGGACCGGTGTCGGAGCGGCTCCCGTGAGGGGCGAGACTGGTGCCCATGAGTGAGTCCAGCGCCCCGTCCGAGACCGTCCTGCTGCGCCGCGGCGAGGTCCACAGTCCCGCCGACCCCTTCGCCACGGCCATGGTCGTCGAGCGCGGCCAGATCGCCTGGGTCGGCTCCGAGGGGGCCGCCGACGCCTTCGCGGACGGGGTGGACGAGGTCGTCGACCTGGACGGTGCCCTGGTCACCCCGGCGTTCACCGACGCACATGTGCACACGACCAGCACGGGGCTGGCCCTCACCGGCCTCGACCTGTCCGGCGCGCCCTCCCTGCCGGCGGCCCTCGCCCGGGTACGGGAGTTCGCCGCCGCCCGTCCCGCCGACCGCGTGCTGCTGGGCCACGGCTGGGACTCCGCCGCCTGGCCGGAGGGCCGCCCGCCGACCCGCGCCGAACTGGACGAGGCCACCGGCGGCCGTCCCCTCTACCTGAGCCGCATCGACGTCCACTCGGCCGTCGTCACCACCGCCCTGCTCGACCTCGCCCCGGCCGCCGCCGGCCACGCCGACGCGCCGCTGACCGGCGACGCCCATCACGCCGTACGCGCCACCGCGCTCGGCGCCGTCACCCCGGCCCAGCGGACCGCCGCCCAGCGCGCCGCGCTCGCGCACGCCGCCTCGCTCGGCATCGGCACCGTTCACGAATGCGCAGGCCCGGAGATCTCCTCGGAGGACGACCTGACCGGGCTGCTGCGGCTGGCGGCCGAGGAGCCCGGCCCCCGGGTGGTCGGCTACTGGGCCGAGCAGGATGCCGACAGAGCCCGGGAGCTGGGCGCGGCCGGTGCCGCGGGCGACCTCTTCGTGGACGGCTCCCTCGGCTCCCACACCGCCTGCCTGAACCACCCCTACGCCGACGCGGACCACGCCGGCCTCGCCCACCTCGACGCGGACGCGGTCGCCTCGCACGTCGTGGCCTGCACCGAGGCCGGACTCCAGGCGGGCTTCCACGCCATCGGCGACGCCGCCCTGACCACGGTCGTCGAGGGCGTCCGCGCCGCCGCCGAGAAGCTCGGCCTCGCCCGCGTCCGCGCAGCCCGCCACCGCGTCGAGCACGCCGAGATGCTCACCCCCGAGACCATCGCCGCCTTCGCCGAACTCGGCCTGACCGCCTCCGTGCAGCCCGCCTTCGACGCCCTGTGGGGCGGGCAGGACGGCATGTACGCCCGCCGCCTCGGCGCCGACCGGGCCCGCACCCTGAACCCGTTCGCCGCCCTGCTGCGGGCGGGCGTCCCGCTCGCCTTCGGCTCCGACAGCCCCGTCACCCCGCTCGACCCCTGGGGCACCGTCCGCGCCGCCGCCTTCCACCGCACACCGGAGCACCGGGTCTCCGTGCGCGCCGCGTTCACCGCGCACACCCGTGGCGGCTGGCGGGCCGTCGGCCGGGACGACGCGGGCGTCCTGGTCCCCGGCGCGCCCGCCGACTACGCCGTGTGGCGCACCGGCGCACTGGTGGTCCAGGCTCCCGACGACCGGGTCGCCCGCTGGTCCACCGACCCTCGCTCCGGCACCCCTGGCCTGCCCGATCTCACTCCGGGCCGCGAACTGCCGCGCTGCCTGCGCACCGTCGTCGGCGGCCGGACGGTCTTCGTGCGGCCGGGCGAGTGATCTCCACGTCCGACGGGGCGACGATCTTTCCCCCGTCCCTGTGTCGCACCGCCGCGCCCGCCTCGCCGCTGACCAGGGCATTGACCGGATCACCGCAGGTGGAACGGCTGTTGACAGGCGACGGAGCCGGGCCGGTAGGTTCGGCGGAGTCCACCACCGGACGCCCGACCGGGGAACTACCGCGCACACGCCGCGGCGCCGCTGGGTCAGGGACGGAGCGCCGCACCGGCGCACCGTCACTGAGAGCCAGGCTCAGCGCTCGCGCCGCGACGAGGGAATGTCCGGCCGGTCGGGAGGTGCGACCCGGGTGGGGCCCGGACGCTCAGTAGACAACGGCTCTAGGTCGATCCGCAGCCAGCGGGTCCCGGGTCGGCCCGAAGGGCACCGGGCCCCCATCCGCAGCCCGGCCCCGCGCGTCCCGCCCCAAAAGACCCATTGCTACCCCGCTCTTGTGGAAACGACACCACCATACGAACGTCCTGTCACGTCATCGCAGGCCCCGGCCACTATGGTGGTGCCCTGCGTACGGACATGAAGGGGCAGCAGTGAACGACGGCGACGGGACGCGAGCGGCAGCGGGCCAGGAGAGACGGTTCGGTCCTCTCGGCACGCCCCTGGTGATCATCCCGACCTACAACGAGTCGGAGAACATCCAGGCGATCGTCGCGCGCGTGCGCGAGGCGGTCCCCGAGGCGCACGTCCTGGTCGCCGACGACAACAGCCCCGACGGCACCGGTGCGCTCGCCGACGGACTCGCCGCCGGCGACGACCACGTCCACGTCCTGCACCGCAAGGGCAAGGAGGGGCTCGGCGCCGCCTACCTCGCCGGTTTCCGCTGGGGCCTGGAGCGCGACTTCGGCGTACTGGTCGAGATGGACGCCGACGGGTCCCACCAGCCCGAGGAACTGCCCCGGCTGCTGACCGCGCTGAAGAGCGCCGACCTGGTCCTCGGCTCGCGCTGGGTGCCGGGCGGCCGGGTGGTGAACTGGCCCAAGTCCCGCGAGGTCATCTCCCGCGGCGGCAGCCTCTACTCGCGCCTCGCGCTGGACCTGCCGCTGCGCGACATCACCGGCGGCTACCGCGCCTTCCGGCGGGAGACCCTGGAGGGCCTGGGCCTTGCTGAGGTGGCCTCGCAGGGCTACTGCTTCCAGGTCGACCTGGCCCGCCGCGCGGTCAAGGCCGGCTACCACGTCGTCGAGGTGCCGATCACCTTCGTCGAGCGCGAGCTGGGCGACTCCAAGATGAGCAAGGACATCCTCGTCGAGGCGCTGTGGCGGGTCACCGCCTGGGGCGTCGGGGAGCGGGTCGGCAAGATCATGGACCGGGACAAGCAGGACCGGGACAAGCAGGACCGGGACAAGCGGGACCGCGCCCCGCAGCGGTCGCCCGAGACCCGCTGATCCGGCCCCTTATCCCGCGCTGAGCCCGGTCCAGGCACACTGGACGTATGACGACGACCGGCGCTCACACTCCCAGCCAGCCCGCCCGGACCCGCCGCTCCCGGCCGCGCACCTTGCTGCCGCTGGGCGTGGCCGCCTGGCTGGTGCTGGAGGTCTGGCTGCTGACGCTGGTCGCCGGGGCGTCGAACGGCCTGGTGGTCTTCCTGGTCCTGCTGGCCGGCATCGCCCTCGGCTCGGTGATCATCAAGCGGGCGGGCCGCCGCGCCTTCCGCAGCCTCCAGGAGACCCTGCGGCAGCAGCAGGGCGGCACGCCGCCCGCGGCCCGGCCGAACAGCGAGGGCAACGGCCTGATGATGCTGGGCGGCCTGCTGGTGATGATCCCCGGCCTGCTCTCCGACGCGGCCGGCCTGCTTCTGCTGCTGCCCCCGGTCCAGAAGGCCGTCAGCCGGTACGCGGAGCGCACCTTCGAGCGCCGTCTGCGCGCGGCCGGCCCCGGCACCCTGGGCGACGCCTTCCGCCAGGCCCGCATGCACCGCCCCGACGGCAAGGTCGTCCCCGGCGAGGTCGTAAGGCACGACGACCCCACCGACCAGCCCCAGCGCCCACCCCTGACGCGCTGACCTGACCTGACGTCCCGGCGCCGGTCCGGTCCGCTCAGCCCGTCCGCCGTCTGAGGACGAGGCCGTCCAGGCCGGCAGGGGACCTGGAGACGCAGCCCCCGACACCCACCCGCACGACAAAGACCGCGGGCGCCGTACGTTTCGACGTACGGCGCCCGCGGTCACTCACATGCGCTGAATCCCGCTCAGCCCCCGCAGGGACTACGCACTCTTGCGGCTGTCCCGCGGATGCACCGCGATGTTCATCGCGCCGGAGCGCAGAACGGCCAGCCGCTCCTCGAGGACCTCTTCGAGCTCCTCGCGCGTGCGTCGTTCCATCAGCATGTCCCAGTGCGTACGCGCGGGCTTGGCCTTCTTCTCCTCAGGGCCGTCACCGTCCACCAGGAGTGCCTGGGCCCCGCAGACCTTGCACTCCCACTCGGGCGGAATCTCCGCCTCGACCGAGAAGGGCATCTCGAAGCGGTGCCCCTTCTCGCATGCGTACTCCACGGCCTGGCGCGGGGCCAGGTCGATGCCGCGGTCCGTCTCGTAGCTGGTCACCACGAGGCGCGTGCCGCGAAGAGCTCGCTCACTCATGAATCGTGCCTCCCGGGCTTGTCGCCCACAGGACAGGTGTCGCTGTCGTCGTCATCCGGTCAACGTCCGGTCGGCGGTAAAGATTCCCGTCCCGAGTCCCGTTCCGGGGCCATGTGTCGCCGTCGTAGCCGCAGCCTTTGTCAACCAGTGCAGTACCCACAGGCGTCCGGTATGTCACATCCACTAGGAGATGTCACCCCGTGCTTCGGCACCTTTGACGCGCAGTAACGGTACGCCTGGCAGGCCAAAGGCGTACACTACCGCCCTTTCGCGCCAAGTGCTAAATCCTCTCGGGCACGGGATTGCCCGCGTCGCCGATCGCACGCCGTACCGGTACCCGCAGGAGCAGGGCGAAACCGAGGACGAAGAACGCCACCAGGGAGATGATCGCGTCCCGGTAGCTCCCGGTCAGCTGGTAGGTGACCCCGAACAGCAGCGGCCCCAGCCAGCTCATGCCGCGGTCGCTCAACTCGTAGGCGGCGAAGTACTCGGCCTCCTTGCCCGGCGGAACCAGGTGGGAGAAGAGGGAGCGGGAGAGGGCCTGGCTGCCGCCGAGGACCAGGCCGATCCCGGCGGCCAGGACGAAGAACCAGGCGGGCGCCCCGGCGGGCAGGAAATAACCGGCCGCCAGGGTGAACGTCCAGGCGACCAGCGAGCCGAGGATCGTCCGCTTGGCGCCGTACCTCCGGGCCAGCCGGCCCAGCAGCAGCGCGCCCGCCACCGCCAGTACCTGCACCAGCAGCACGGCGACGATCAGCGTGGACTGGCCGAGGCCCAGTTCCTCGGAGCCGTAGACCGACGCCTGGGAGATCACCGTCTGGATGCCGTCGTTGTAGACGAGGTAGGCGAGGAGGAAGGCCAGGGTCAGCGGGTGGCGGCGCATGCCGCGCACCGTGGCCGCGAGCTGCTTCAAGCCCGGCAGGGCCGCCTCCCGCGCGGGGGTGCGGCGGTCCCGCAGCCGGCGCAGCGGGATCAGCGCGAAGGCACCCCACCACAGGCCCGCCGAGGCCAGGCAGACCCGGACCGCCGCGCTCTCGGTCAGCCCGAAGGAGTCGTGCGCGGTGTACAGCACCAGGTTGACGACGAGGACCAGCGCCCCGGCCGCGTAGCCGAAGGCCCAGCCGCGCGAGGAGACCGCGTCGCGTTCCCCGGGCGGGGCGATCTGCGGCAGATAGGAGTTGTAGAGCATCATCGCGACCGACTGCGCGGCGTTGGCGATCACCAGGAGCGCGCCGCCGAGCAGGTAGCGGTCGCCGGCCAGGAAGAACATGCCGGCCGTCGCCGCGGCCCCGGTGTACGCCGCCGCGCCCAGCAGCGGCTTCTTGCGGCCGGTGCGGTCGGCCGCGGCGCCCACCAGGGGCATCACCAGCACCGCCACGATCACCGACAGGGACACCGAGTACGCGAAGAACGACCCGGCCCGCACGGGTATGCCGAGCGGGTGGACGTAGCCGTCCGCGTCGGCCGCGGCCTCGGCGACCGAGGTGAGGTAGGGGCCGAGGAAGACGGTGAGCACGCTCGTCGAGTAGACGGAGCAGGCCCAGTCGTAGAAGTACCAGCCGCGCTGTTCGCGCCGGCGGCCGGCCCGGTCGTCGGCCGGCTCCGTCCGCACGGTGTCGGTGCCCACCCGTGCCCTCGCTTCCCCCAGGTGCGGTCCCGGCCGCCGCGCGGGTCCTCAGACCCAGACGCCGCGGTCCTCCATGACCTCGCGCAGTGTGTCGATGTGGTCGGTCATGATGCCATCCACGCCGAGATCCAGGAGGCGGTGCATGCGGGCGGGGTCGTTCACCGTCCAGACGTGCACCTGGAGCCCGCGCGCGTGGGCGGCGCGGACGAAGCGGCGGTCCGCCACCGGGATGCCCGACTGGGCCTCCGGCACCTGCGCGGCCACCGCCGTGCGGCGCGGCGCGGCCGGCGCGCCCCAGGAGCGCAGCCGCAGCCCGAGCACGCCCCGGGTGCCGTAGGAGGTGGCGAGGCGCGGGCCGGCCAGGCGCTGGGCGCGGGCCACGCGGGCCTCGGAGAACGAGCCGAGGCAGATCCGGTCCCAGGCGTTCGCGTGCCCCACGAGGTTCAGGAAGGGCAGCAGGGCCTCCTCGGCCTTGACGTCCACGTTCCAGCGGACCTCGGGGAAGGTCTCCAGCAGTTCCTCGAAGAGGGGGAGCGGTTCGCTGCCCGCCACCCGCGCGCGGCTCACCTCCTTCCAGGGCAGGGCGGCGATCCGGCCCGACCCGTCCGTCACCCGGTCCAGCGTCGCGTCGTGGAAGGCGACGAGCTTGCCGTCCCGGGTGGCGTGCACGTCGGTCTCGATGTACCGGTACCCCGCCTCGACCGCCCGCCGGAACTGGCGGAGCGTGTTCTCCAGGCCGTCCGCCGTGCCGCCCCGGTGGGCGAACGGGATCGGGCCGGGATGGTCGAGGTAGGGATGGCGTATCGCGGTGGTCACCGACGCAGTATGGCCGCCCGGGGTTGCCCGCCGGCAACCACCGTGCTGCCCCCGGATGCCGCGGGGACGGCGAACACCCGCAGGAAGAGCTGGGCGAGCGGGCCGATGGTCA
This sequence comes from Streptomyces griseoviridis, assembly GCA_014649155.1. Classification (GTDB taxonomy): domain Bacteria; phylum Actinomycetota; class Actinomycetes; order Streptomycetales; family Streptomycetaceae; genus Streptomyces; species Streptomyces griseoviridis. Next base: position 280,243 of record BMSM01000009.1, read on the forward strand.
CCGCGTACAGCAGGGTGCCGACCCCGACCGTGCCGCCGAGGGCGAAACCGGTCGCCACCACCGTGATCTCCACCGCGGTGCGCACCAGCCGCACCGACGCCCCCGTGCGCCGGTTCAGGCCCGTCATCAGGCCGTCGCGCGGGCCGGGGCCGAACCGCGTCGCGATGTACAGGCCGGTCGCCGCGCCGTTCAGCACGATCCCGGCGACCAGGAACGCGCCGCGCGCCGCCCAGCCGTGCGCGTCCGGCACCCCCGCCAGCGTGGCGTCCATCGCGGCCCCGATCACCAGGACGTTGGAGACGGTGCCCAGGCCGGGGCGCTGCCGCAGGGGTATCCAGAGCAGCAGGACGAGGGCGCCGACGACGGTGAGGACCACACCCATGGAGACCCCCGTGCGCTCCGCGAGGCCCTGGTGCAGGACGTTCCACGGTTCGAGGCCGAGGCCCGAGCGGACCAGCAGCGCGGAGCTGGCCCCGTAGAGCAGCAGACCGCCGTAGAGCTGGGTGAGGCGGCGGGGGAGACGCTTCGACGCCGGTACGGGTGCGGTCGGACCTGTGGACATGAAATGCCCCCCTCTGGTGAATGTGGCTTGACCCATGACACCCTGTGGCCTGGGAGTGCACGTCATCCAGGGCCAATCGCCGGAAGGTGGACTGAATAACATGGCGCAGTGGACTTCGGCCGTGGGGGCCGCACAGCTCGCCCGGCTGCTCGGCTCGCAGGCGGACCGCCCGGCCGGGCCGGGCACCCGCCGCCCGCCCGCCTACCGGGCGCTCGCCGACGGGGTCCGCCTGCTGGTGCTCGAAGGGCGCGTCCCGGTCGCCGCCCGGCTGCCCGCCGAGCGGGAACTGGCCCTCGCCCTGTCCGTCAGCCGCACCACCGTCGCCGCCGCCTACGAGGCCCTGCGCGCCGAGGGCTTCCTGGAGTCCCGGCGCGGCGCGGGGAGCTGGACGGCCGTCCCGGCCGGGAACCCGGTGCCGGCCCGCGGCCTGGAGCCGCTGCCGCCCGAGGCGCTCGGCTCGATGATCGACCTGGGCTGCGCCGCCCTGCCCGCCCCCGAGCCGTGGCTGACCCGCGCCGTCCAGGGTGCCCTGGAGGAGCTGCCGCCCTACGCGCACACCCACGGCGACTACCCGGCCGGGCTGCCCGCGCTGCGCGCCACGATCGCCGACCGCTACACCGCGCGCGGCATCCCGACCATGCCCGAGCAGATCATGGTGACCACCGGTGCCATGGGTGCGATCGACGCCATCTGTCACCTCTTCGGCGGCCGGGGCGAGCGCATCGCCGTCGAGTCGCCGTCGTACGCCAACATCCTCCAGCTGATGCGGGAGGCGGGGGCGCGGCTGGTGCCGGTGGCCATGGCCGGCGGACTGCGCGGCTGGGACCTGGACCGCTGGCGCCAGGTGCTGCGGGAGGCCGCGCCCCGCCTCGCCTACGTCGTCGCCGACTTCCACAACCCGACCGGCGCGCTCGCCGACGAGGACCAGCGGCGGCGGCTGGTCGACGCGGCCCGGTCGGCGGGGACGGTGCTGGTGGCCGACGAGACGATGAGCGAACTCCGGCTCGACCGGGACGTGGAGATGCCGCGTCCGGTGTGCGCCTTCGACCCTGCGGGGTCGACCGTCGTCACCGTCGGCTCGGCCAGCAAGGCGTTCTGGGCCGGGATGCGGATCGGCTGGGTGCGGGCGGCCCCCGATGTGATCCGCGGTCTCGTCGCCGCCCGCGCCTACGCCGACCTCGGCACCCCGGTCCTGGAGCAGCTCGCGGTGAACTGGCTGTTCGGCACCGGCGGCTGGGAGCGGGCCGTCGAGCTGCGCCGCGCCCAGGCCAGGGAGAACCGGGACGCGCTGGTGACGGCGGTGCGGCGGGAGCTGCCCGACTGGGAGTTCGACGTGCCGAAGGGCGGGCTCACCCTCTGGGTGCGCACCGGCGGTCTGTCGGGGTCCCGGCTCGCCGAGGCGGGGGAGCGGGTGGGGGTCCGGGTGCCGTCCGGGCCCCGGTTCGGCGTCGACGGGGCCTTCGAGGGGTATGCGCGGCTGCCGTTCACGGTCGGCGGCGCGGTGGCCGACGAGGCGGCGCTACGGCTGGCCGCGGCGGCCCGGCTGGTGGAGAAGGGCGGCGCGGGCGGCGGCGCGGAGGCGCCCCGGACCTTCGTGGCGTGAGAGCCGGGAGGTCCGGGGCGCGCGGCCGTGACGACTACGGCTTGCCGAGCGTGGGGACCGGATTCTTCTCCCGCGCCCGTTCCGCCTCTTCGCGCGCCGCTTCTTCCGCGTCGGGCGGGGCGAGGGTCGGAACGGTCTTCGGCGCGACCGGCGCGACCGGCGCGACCGGTTCCGTCTCGGGTCCGGGCATGGGCGTGCCGTCCGTGGCCGGACCGCCGGCGGCCGTCGCGGGCGGCGCCTCGGAGGCGTCCGGGAGGTCCGGCGCGTCCGGCACGCGCTCCCCGTCGGCCGGTGTGGTGCGCGGCGGCAGCAGGGCGAGGACCGCCTGCCGGTGGGCGTCGCTGGTGGCGTCGTCGTACGGGTCCGGGGTGGCCGGCACCTGGAGGCGGTGCACCGGGCCCGTGCCCAGCCGGGCGTAGCCGCGGCCCGGCGGGACCTGGTCGACCGGCGTGGTCTGCGGGGGAGCGCCGAGCGCCGCCGTCAGCTCGTCCGGACCGGCCGCGCCGAGCACCACCCGCGCGCGCGTGTGCTGCCGTACGGCGTCGCTGAGGGTGCCGAGGGCGTCCAGCTGGTCGGCCACGACCACCGTCACGTGCGCCGCCCGGCCGTGCCGGAGCGGGACCTGGAGCAGGGACTGCGGGTCCTCGCGGCCCTCCGCGCCCGAGAGGTGGGCGAAGGCGCTCGGCCGGTCCACCAGGAGCCACAGCGGGCGCCGGGTGTCCTCGGGCGTCGGCTCGCCCTCCTGCCGGGCCCGGTTGGCGGCGATCAGCCGCCGCTCGGTCTCCTGCGCCGCCCACTCCAGACCGGTCAGCACACCGGTCAGGCCGCACTCGACGGCCAGGACGCCGTCCCGCCCGGTCAGGCAGGCGTACTCGCCGGTGCCGCCGCCGTCGACGATGAGCAGGTCGCCGCCGTGGTGCAGGGCCTGGAGGGCGATCGAGCGCAGCAGCGTCGAGGTGCCGGTGCCCGGCCGGCCGAGGACCAGCAGGTGCGGCTCGGTGGAGCGCACGCCGGTGCGCCAGACGACCGGCGGCACGTCGCGCCGCTCCTCGCCGTGGGTGAGCGGGAGCGTGCGCTGGACGTGGCCGGGGTCGGTGAAGCCGAGGACCGTCTCGCCGGGCGCGGTGACGAAGCGCTGGGCGGCGATGTCCGTGGGCAGCGGTTCCAGCACGGTGAGGGTGAGGTGGTTGGCCTCCTCGTCCCAGGTGAAGCGGTACTCGCGGCCGCGGCCCGCCTTCGCGGTGAGCAGGTGCTCGATCCGGGCGCGGGCGGCGGCCTCCCCGTCGGTGAAGTACGCCGGGTAGTGCACCACCAGGTGTGAGAAGCGTCCGCCGTCGTCGAACTCGTGGGCCGGGAACGCCTTCTCCCACGAGCCGCCGTGGGTGTAGAGCGGGTCGGGGTCCTCGGCGAGTGAGAAGTACGGGACCAGCGCCTCGTAGAGCGAGGACAGCCGCTTGGCCTGGGTGTCGTCGGGCCCCTCGGGCGCGGGCGGGGTGCGGTCGCGGCCCTGCCAGGCCGCCGCCGCCATCAGCGCGACGGCGGCGAGCAGCGGCCCGTACGGCATCAGCGCCACGACCAGGACGACCGAGGCCACCAGGAAGAGCAGCGCGCCGCGCCGGTCCCTGGGGGTCTCGGTCCACCTGCGGCGCGCGGCCGAGGCGAGCCGGCCGAGGCCGCGGCCGATCGTGAGGAGCGGCTGGAGGACGTCGGTGGCGCCGTCGGCCGCCGTCCGGGCCAGCTCCCGGCTCCGGGCGAGCTGCGCGCCGCCGTTGCTCAGAATGCGGGGGAGGGGGCGCCGGGCCACTAATGCCTCCTGGAGGTGCGTACGGGGGAGTGGGGCGGTCAGAACTTCAGGCCGCCGAGGAGGCCGGCGAGGCTCTCGCCGCCCGCCTTGATGCTCGGGGCGACCGCGGTGCTCGCCAGGTAGAAACCGAACAGCATGGCCACCACCATGTGCGACGCCTTCAGGCCGTCCTTGCGGAAGAAGATGAAGAGGACGACGCCGAGCAGCACCACGCCTGAGATCGAGAGGATCATGTGAGTTCTCCTGGTTCGCGGGGACAGTCACCATGAGTACTTCCAGGATCACAGCATGGATCTATACGATTAAAGGTGCAACTGGGTGAAAAGGTGGCGATTTGCCCCGCCTGGCGGAGTGCGCCTCGACCCGGCCGACCCGGCCTGCCGCGTCCCGCGCGGACCCGGTGATCTCCGCCTCGGGCACGCCGGGTCATGTGCCGTACGAGCCAGTACCCTGGCGATTCACTCGTACGGCCGCCCGCTCGCGGCCGTACGCCCACGATTCCCCGACGCGGCCCACGTCCGTAGGCGCGTCCGTAGTGAGGAGAGGCGGTCCGGCCGATGACCGATGCCCCCGACCCCGAGGTCGTCGAACTGGCGACCAAGATCTTCGATCTGGCCCGGCAGGGCCGGACCGAACCGCTCGTGGCCTACATCGACGCGGGCGTCCCGGTCAACCTCACCAATGACCGCGGCGACTCCCTGGTGATGCTCGCCGCCTACCACGGCCACGCCGGCACGGTGCGCGCCCTGCTGGAGCGCGGTGCCGAGGCCGACCGGGTCAACGACCGGGGCCAGACCCCGCTCGCCGGCGCCGTCTTCAAGGGCGAGACCGATGTCGTCAAGGCCCTCCTGGAGCGCGGTGCCGACCCCGCGGCGGGCACCCCCTCGGCCGTCGACACGGCCCGGATGTTCGACCGCAAGGAAGTGCTGGCCCTCTTCGGCGAGGGGTGACGCGACCCGCGCGGAGCCCCGCGGGTGAGGCAGGACAGGGAAAACGGGGGAGGCGGAACGGGGCCGCCGATATTTCGGTCGCGGCGGGACGAAGCGCCGGGTCATCATGACGACGTGGTTCACGGACGTGACGGCAGGGCAGCAGTTGCCGCACCGCGCGGCCCGTGACCCGGTCCGCAAGGGCCACCGACGAGAGGCAGAGGAAAATGGTCTTCGGCAAGCAAGAGACGGCGGGCGCTCCGACGTGTTGTCGCGCGGCCAGGTAAACGCGTGTTCACCCGGTTGCGTCGACGCTTGATGTGAGGCTGTTTCCCATGTTCGATCCGGTCATAGCGCCCAGCGGCACGCTGCTCGGCCTGCTCCAGCGGGGTCGCGGCGACGGCACGCTGCACGCGCTCACCGCGCCGCGCGCCGAGGCGCTCGCCGCCCTGCACGCCTGTGTGCTGCGGGACCCGCGCCACGACTGGCAGGCGGAGAACCGCTCCCTCTACTACGCCCGCCTCTTCCTCGACCTCGACGGCGAGCTGGATGCCGTCGAGGCCCACCTCTTCGACGCCGAGGACGTCCTCGACACCGAGGAGTCGCGCACCGGGCTCGCCCTGGCGTTCCTCGGTCACCTCGCCTCCTACGGCCGGCGCGACGCGCTCGACCTGCTGCGCCGCTACGCGGCCCGGGGGACCAACTGGGCCTGGGCCCTGGACGAACTGGCGCTGCGGGACGACGACGCCGGGCTGCGCGCCCTCGCCGAGCCCGTCCTCGCGCGCTTCCCCGCCGGCCCGCAGGGCGAGGCCGAACTGGCCGCCGCCGTGCGGGACGCCTTCGAGCCCCGGCCCTGGCGGCTGTGGGCCGAGGACGCCCGGGAGGCGGTCGCCACGCGCGTACGGGCCGCCCAGGAGGCCGGCTGCTTCGACCGCTGGCAGCGGCAGCTGCGGCCCACCGGACCCCGGCCGGGCTGGAGCGTGGCCGCCGTCCTCGACTGGGCCGAACAGGGGCTGGAGCGCGGTGCCGCCCTCCATGTGCCGGCCGCCCGGTGTCTCACCGCGGTGGCCGGCCCCGAGGACCGGGCCGAGATCGTCGAGGCCGCCCGGTCCGGTACCGAGGGGGCCCGCTGCACCGCCCTGCGCTATCTCGCCGACGGTGACGACCCCGGCGCGCTCGACCTGATCGAGCGGGCCGTGGCCACCGGGACGGCCGGGGTGGTCGAGGCCGCGGTCGCCGCGTTCGAGCGGATGCGCTCGCCGGGCGCCGTGGACCGGGCCCGCGGCTGGGCCCGCCGCCCCGACGCGCTGGGCGCCGCCGCCGGACGCCTGCTGGCCTGCCGCGGCACAGCGGCCGACAGCGACCTGGTCCTGGCCGCGCTGCGCGAGGCGGTACGGGGAGAGGGGCCGGACGCGCCGACGCTGTGGACCCTCGTCGACGGCGCCGGACGGCTCGGCATCGCCTGCGCGGCCCCCGTCCTGCGGCACGTCTACCGGGAGACCGCCTCCTCCCAGCTCCGCGGCCGGGCCGCCCGCGCGCTGGCGGCGACCGACCCGTCGTTCGCGGCGGGCTTCGCCATCGAGTGCCTGTGGGACTGCGAGGAGACCACCCGCGAACTCGCCGCCCGGCACGCCGAGACCGGCGACAACCGTGTCGTCGAACGGCTCCGCAGGCTCGCCGCCGACCCCGCCGAGGAGGCCGAGGTCCAGACGGCGGTACGCAGCCGGATCGGACCGGACACTTCGGCGGCGTGAGGGGCGTGTGCGGCCGGGTCCGCGCGGCGTGAGCGGCGCGTGGGGTCGGTTCGCGCGATGGGGAGGGGCGTGCGGAGCCGGGCTCGCGCCGACGCGAGAGGCGCGTGGGTTGTGCAGCGGCGTGGCGTGAGGGGCCCGTGGGGGGTGAAGCCGCGCGGCGTGCGAGGCGCGTGGCGCGCGGGGGCGGACGTACGCGAAGGCAGTCGCGCGCTCCGCGTGCGACCGCGGGATGACCCGGGGGCGGACGGGCGTGGACACGGCCCGACCTGCGCGGGTGCGCAGCGCAACGCTCACGGGCCGTTCCTCGGCCGGACAGATCCACTTTGACGCGGCCACGTCCGGTACGGCGACAACACCCGTATGCGTGTCGTCATCGTGACCGAGTCCTTTCCCCCCGATGTGAACGGCGTGGCCCACTGCGCGCTCCAGACCGCCCGGCACCTCGTCGACAGCGGTCACCCTCCCCTCGTCGTCGCCCCCGCCCCGGCGCCCGGCACCCGGCCCGAGGCCGACGCCCCCTGCCCGGTCGTCCACGTCCCCTCCCTCCCGCTCCCCGGCTACCCCCAGGTCCGCGTCGCCCTCCCCGGCCGGCGCCTCGCCGCGGCCGTCACCGCGCACCGCGCCGACGTCGTCCACCTGGCCGGCCCCCTCGTCCTCGGCGTCCGCGGCATGGCCGCCGCCGCCCGCCTCGGCGTCCCCGCCGTCGCCGTCCACCAGACCGACCTCGCCGGATACGCCCGTACGTACATGGGGGCCGGCGAGGCGGCCGCCTGGCGGCGCATCCGCTCCGTGCACTCCGCCGCCGACCTCACCCTCGCCCCCTCCAGCGCCGCCCTGCGCGACCTGAGGGCGCACGGCGTGCCCCGGGTCGCGCTGTGGCCGCGTGGCGTGGACACCGCCCGCTTCCGGCCGGAGCTGCGCGACAAGGCGCTGCGCCGCGAACTCGCCCCGGACGGCGAGCTGATCGTCGGCTACGTCGGCCGGCTCGCCCCCGAGAAGCAGGTCGAGCTGCTGGCCGGCGTCTGCGCCCCGGACGGCGTGCGCGTCGTGGTCGTCGGCGACGGACCGGGCCGGACCGGCCTGGAGCAGGCGCTGCCGGGGGCGGTCTTCCCGGGCCGCCGTACCGGGGCCGGCCTGGCCCGCCTCTTCGCCTCCCTGGACGTCTTCGCGCACACCGGCCCCTACGAGACCTTCTGCCAGACCGTGCAGGAGGCCATGGCCAGCGGCGTGCCCGTCGTCGCGCCCGCTGCGGGCGGCCCGCTGGACCTGGTGGACCACGGCCGCACCGGGCTGCTGGTGCCGCCCCGGGACGCCGGCGCCGTACGCGACGCGGTGGCCGCGCTGGCCGCCGACCCCGCCCTGCGCGCCGCTTGCGGGGCGGCCGGCCGGGCCGCCGTGGAGGGCCGCACCTGGGCCGCCGTCGGTGACCGGCTGGTCGGCCACTACACCGATGTGCTCGCCGCCCGCAAGGCGGTGCCGGCCGCATGAGCGCCCTGCGGATCGTCCGGCTCGCCAACTTCGTCGCCCCCGCCTCCGGCGGACTGCGCACCGCGCTGCGCGAACTGGGCAAGGGATACCTCGCCGCCGGACACCACCCCGTCCTCGTCGTTCCCGGCGAGCGCGCGAGCGACCAGGAGACCGAACAGGGACGCGTGATCACCGTGCCGGGACCGCTGCTGCCCGGCACCGGCGGTTACCGCGTCCTCACCGACCGGCGGCGCGTCGCCGCCCTCCTCGCCGACCTCGCCCCCGACCGCCTGGAGGTGTCCGACCGCACCACGCTGCGCTGGACCGGTAAATGGGCCCGGCGCGCCCGCGTCCCCGCCGTGATGGTCTCCCACGAGACCGCCGACGGCGTGCTGCGCACCTGGGGCCTGTCCGAGGCCGCGGCCCGCCGCGCCGCCGACGCGCTCAACACCCGTACGGCACACACGTACGCGCGCGTGGTGTGCACCACCGGGTTCGCCGAACGGGAGTTCCTCCGGATCGGCGCGCGCAACGTCGTACGCGCCCCCCTGGGGGTCGATCTCGTCGCGCGGCGGCCGGCGCTGCGGGACGCGCGGGTGCGGGCGCGCTACGCGCGCGAGGACGGGACGCTGCTCGTGATGTGCTCCCGGCTGTCCGTGGAGAAGCGGCCCGGAACGGCGCTCGACGCCCTGGAGGCGCTGCGCCGCCGGGGACGCCGGGCGGTGCTGGTGGTGGCCGGTGACGGGCCGCTGCGCTCCCGGCTCGAACAGCGGGCGCGGGAGCGGCGGCTGCCCGTGGAGTTCCTCGGCCATGTCGCCGACCGGGCGCTGCTCGGCGCGCTCCAGGCCTCCGCCGACGTGTGCCTGGCACCCGGGCCCGCCGAGACGTTCGGGTTCGCCGCGCTGGAGGCGATGGCCTGCGGCACGCCGGTGGTGGTGAGCGCCTCCTCCGCGCTGCCCGAGGTGATCGGTTCCGCCGGGGCGGTCGCCGCCGACCACGGGGAGGCGTTCGCCGACGCGGTGGAGCTGACGTGCGGGCGGCCGGAGCGGGAGCGGCGGGCGGCGGCACGCGCGCGTGCCGAGTGCTTCGGCTGGGACACGGCGGTCACGGCGTTCCTCGCCGCGCACGACGCGACGGCGCTGACGCCGGTCCGCCGGGACGTGACGGAGGGCGTGGCGTGAGAGGGCCGCGGCAGGTGGCGCTCGGGGATTCGCCCACCGAGGGGGTGGCTGACCCCGTCGGCGGCGGGTGGCGCGGCTCGGCGGGGCTGCTCGCCGCGTCCCCCGCCGGGCAGTCCGAACGGCGTGCGGAGTGCCGCGACCTGGGGGTGGGCGGGGCGCAGACCCGGGACGTACGGGAGGCACACCTTCCGGCGGCGCTGGCGCTGCGGCCCGACCTCGCCTCCGTCGTCGTCGGCGCCGACGACACGCTGCGCCGCGCCTTCGGCATCCGCGCGGTGGCCACCCGGCTCGACGCGGTGTACGCGGCGTTCACCGGCCAGGGAGCCGTGCTCCTCACGGCCTGTCTGCCCGGCCCGGGCACCATGCTCGGGCTGCCGGGGGCGCCGGCCCGGCCGCCGGCCCGGCGGCAGCGCGCCGTCAACGCCGTGGTCCACGCGCTGTCCGAGCGGTCCGGCGCCCTGCACCTGCACGTCCGCGAGGGTGACTGGGTCACCGGCCGCGCGATGAGGAGCGCGGACCGGCTGCACCCCGGGGAGCGGGGGACCGGCGACTGGCCCTGCGGGCCCACGCGCTGCTCGCCGCGCGCGGGCCCGCCCGGGGTCCGGCGCCCTCGCCCGAGCCGGATCGCCCGGCGCCCACCCGTTCCGCCCGCCTGTGGTGGCTGGCCACCGCCGGCCCCGGCTGGGTGGCCCGGCGCTCCACCGACCTGCTGGCCCAGCTCCTCGCCCTGGCCGCCGACGAACTCCGGCACCGCGCACGGGATACGGGCACCCGCCTGGACCTGCGCGCCTCCGCCGCGGTGCCGGCGGCCCTGACGGCCCTGCCGGCAGCGGAACGGACGGAGGCGGCCTGGGGGACGGGAACCCGCGACCCCGGGCGCGACGGGGCCGGGGCGGCGGTCACACCACCCGGTACCGCTCGTCCCGCTCGTCGGTGATGAACATCTGGCCCGGCGCGTGGGTGAGCGCGAACGGCGGCCGGGAGGCCATGACCACCGCCTGCGGCGTCACCCCGCACGCCCAGAACACCGGGATGTCGTCCGGTTCCGGCTCCACCGCGTCACCGAAGTCGGGCCGGGACAGGTCCGCGATGCCCAGCGCCGAGGGGTCGCCGCAGTGCACCGGGCCGCCGTGCACCGCCGGGAGCAGCGCGGTCTCCCGGATCGCGGCGGACAGGTACCGCGGCGGCACCGGACGCATCGGCACCACCGTCGGACCGCGCAGCCGCCCGGCGGGGCGGCACGGCCTGCCGGTGACGTACATCGGCACGTTGCGGCCCTGCTCGACGTGGCGGATCGGGACGCCGGCCCGGGAGAGCGCCCACTCGAAGGTGAAGCTGCACCCGATGAGGAAGGTGACCAGGTCGTCGCGCCAGTGGGCGCGCACGTCCGTCGGCTCCTCCACCAGCTCCCCGTCCCGCCACACCCGGTAGCGCGGCAGGTCGGTGCGCAGGTCGGCCCCGTCGGCCAGCACGGTCGTCCAGGCTCCCGCGTCCGTCACGTCCAGCACCGGGCAGGGCTTCGGGTTGCGTGTGCAGAAGAGCAGCATCTCGTAGGCCCAGTCCGCGGGCACGGAGATCAGGTTGACCTGGGTGTGGCCGGCCGCGACCCCGGCCGTGGGACCCGTGAGGCCCTCCCGGAAGCGGCTCCGGGCCGTCGCCGGCCGCCACGCGCGCGCGTCCTCGTCGACGAGGACGACCGCGCGGTCCCCGGTGTCCTGGTGCGTGCCGCTCATACCAGCTCCCTCCCTCGCGTCTCGGGCAGTCCGAGCAGCGCGAGCGCCGCGACGCCGTAACCGATCGCGCCGAAGACCAGCGCGCCTCCCACGCCCCAGCTGTCGGCGAGGAAGCCGACCGTTGTGGGGAAGACGGCGCCCACGGCCCGTCCGGTGTTGTACGTGAAGCCCTGCCCGGTGCCGCGCACCGCGGTCGGGTACAGCTCGGCCAGGTAGGAGCCGAAGCCGCTGAAGATGGCTGACATGCAGAACCCCAGCGGGAAACCGAGCACCAGGAGCAGCGTGCCGGCGCCGCCCGGGATGTTCGCGTACGCCAGGACACAGACCGCCGACAGCAGGGCGAACAGCCAGATGTTGCGCCGGCGCCCGAGCCGGTCGGTCAGATGACCGCCGGTCAGGTACCCGGTGAAGGCGCCCGAGATGAGGAACGTCAGATAGCCGCCGGTACCGACCACCGACAGACCGCGCTCGTCCTTCAGGTACGTCGGCACCCAGGTGGCCAGCGTGTAATAGCCGCCCTGGACGCCGGTGGACAGCAGACCGGCGAAGAGCGTGGTCCGCAGCAGGCCGGGCGTGCCGACCGACCCCCGCGCGAAGATCGCCCGGAACGACCCCTTGACGGGATTCCGCTCCCGCGCGGCACTCGCCTCGGGCGCGTCGTGCACGCTCCGCCGCACCCAGACGACGAGCAGCGCGGGCAGCGCCCCGGTCCAGAACATGATCCGCCAGGCCAGCCCCTCGTCGGCCAGCGAGAACACCACCGTGTACACGACCGCGGCCAGCGCCCAGCCCACGGCCCACGCGCTCTGGACCGCGCCCAGGGCGCGGCCCCGGTGCCGGGCGCTCGCGTACTCGGCCACCAGGATCGCCCCGACCGCCCACTCGCCGCCGAAACCGAGGCCCTGGAGGGCCCGGAAGACCAGCAGCGTCTCGTAGTTCGGCGCGAAGCCGCAGGCCACGGTGAACACGGCGTACGTGATCACCGTCAGCAGCAGCGCCTTGACCCGCCCGATCCGGTCGGCCAGTACGCCCGCGAGGGCGCCGCCGACCGCCGAGACCACCAGGGTGACGGTCGTGAACAGCCCGGTCTGGCCGCTGTCCAGGCCGAAGTACGCGGCCAGCGCGACCATGCTCAACGGCAGCGTGAAGTAGTCGTAGGAGTCGAGGGCGTAGCCGCCGAACGCGCCGGTGAAGGCGCGGCGGCCCTGCGGGCCGAGGGCGCGCAGCCAGCCCAGGGCGCCGTCGCCGGCGGGGTGTCCGGCGGTGTCCGGGCGCGGGGCGGCGGGGCGGGCCTGCCGCGGAGGGGAGGGCGGAGTCGTGCTCATGGGCACCTCGCAGAAGGAGGACGGAGAGTGCTTGCGGTATGAGCCAGTCCCGACACCGTAGGGGATTGTTCAACGATCCCTCAATACCCCTGTTGTTTCGTTCTTGTGTCTGAGGTTGAATTCCGGGCATGGCAGAGCAGCTGGCACAACTCGCCGACGACCGCGCCCTCCTGGGCCGCACCAGTACCGCCGAGCGGGTCTCCGACATCCTCCGGAGCCGCATCGCCGACGGGTTCTTCCCGCCCGGCACCCGGTTGTCCGAGGACAGCATCGGCGGTGCGCTCGGCATCTCCCGGAACACGCTGCGCGAGGCGTTCCGGCTGCTCACGCATGAACGGCTGCTGGTGCACGAGCTGAACCGGGGCGTCTTCGTCCGGGTGCTGACCGTCGACGACGTCGAGGACATCTACCGCACCCGCGCCCTCGTGGAGTGCGCGGTCGTCCGCGGCCTCGGCGAGCCGCCGTACGACCTCGCGGGCGTCGCCCGGGCCGTGGACGAGGCCCGGCGGGCGGCGCGGGAGGGCGACTGGAAGCGGGTGGGCACGGCCAACATCCACTTCCACCGGGAACTGGTCGCCCTGGCCGGCAGTGAGCGCACCGACGAGGTGATGCGCAGCGTCTTCGCCGAACTGCGGCTCGCCTTCCACGTCGTCGACGACCCGCACCGCCTGCACGAGCCGTACATCGCCCGCAACCAGGAGGTCCTCGACCTCCTGGCGGCCGGCGACCGGGAGGGCGCCGAACGGCTCCTCGCCGGCTACCTCGCGGACTCGCTGGAGCGGGTGCTGGAGGTCTACCGGCGGCGGGTCGGCGAGGACGGCTGACCCTGCCGTGACGACGCCGCGGTGCCGTGGCCCGAGGGGGACGTCTGCGGTCGTTTGGGTCGTTGTCAGACCTAGGACCTAGTCTGTGCACCGTGACTTCGCCTGCATCGACGGACAGTGCTCCGCCCCAGCTCAGCGCGGGGCCGCGCCCCGCGCCGGGCCCGGCCGCCGACGAGGGACTGGCGCGGCGGCTGCGCGCGCTGGCCTGCACCGCCCCGCTGCACGACCTGGACGCCCGCAAGGCCAATCTCGCGGGCGAGTACTCGGTCTACGGCATGGCGGAGGTCGCCCTCGCCGCCATCGACCTCGTCACGCTGAACATGGACTTCGACACGGGCGCCGACCACGACCAGATAGTGGCCCGGCTCGTCCCGCGCGTCGCCGCCCAGGCCCCCCGCAGGCCCGCCGCCGAGCACGAGCGGGTGGCCCGCTGGGTCCTGGAGAACCTGATCAACGTCGGCAGTGTGGACCGCGGCTTCCGCGCGGTCTACGGCACGTTCGAGCCCGACGGCAGCTATGTGCGCCGCGACTACGACTTCAAGCTGATCGAAGAGGTCCCCGGCCCCGGCGGCACGGTGTACCTGCGCACCACCGACGAGGCGGTCAACGTCCTGGTCGGCGCCCTCGACACCGACGTCACCAGCGCGCAGATCGCCGCCGAGGTCAAGCTGGAGGTGCTGATCAGCCGGGGCCGGCTCGCCGACGCCCAGCTCGCCGCCGAACAGGCCCGCTACCGCACCGTGCAGTACTCGGAGACCCTGCGCCGCGCCCTCGACGCCACCCGGCGCAACGTCCGCGCGGTGGACTGGCTGCAAGCCGTCCCCGACATGATCGCCGAGGCCCTCGACCACGTCGCCGACCGGTACCGCCACGAGAACGCGATCCTCACCAACATCCGCAAGGCCCGCGACGAGTCCGAGGAGCCCGAGCACAAGCGCCGCGCCGCCGAGCTGGTCGACATCGTCAAGGACTGCATCCGCCGGCACACCCAGCTCCAGTCCCGCCTGCTGGAGGCGGGCCCGCTGTTCCGCGCCGAGCAGGACCGGCAGGCCTTCGCCACCCCCCTCGCCTCCTCCGGCACGGACCTCTACGGCCACCTCCTCGCCCCCGTCCTGCCGCTGCCCGTGGACCAGGCGCTGCGCGTCACCGACGCCTTCTTCGCCCACGGCACCGGACTGCGCACGCCCGTCTCCGTCCGGGTCGGCGACCTGGTCGACCTCCTGCTCACCCCGCCCGTCGAGCGGGCCCACCTGGGCGCCGAGATGCCCGAGCCCGACCTGATCGCCACCCCGGACGACAGCCGGTTCAGCGAGGAGCAGCTCGCCGTCGCCAGGGACCTGCTCGACCTGCCGCACGACGCGCCGCGCCGGCTCTCCGGGCTGCTGGCCGAGGCCCGCGGACGGGGCGCCGACGCCACCGACGGCTCCGAACTGGCCTACCTCGTCGCCCTGCTGGCCGTGCACGCCGCCAGCCCGCCGGTCGGCACGGCCTACCGGCAGGGCGAGGAGAAGCTGCTGTTCGCCGTGGACGACGGCACGGAGCTGGACGACCCGGAGTTCGGCGGCGCCGACCTCATCGTCGGCACCGCCCTCCTCGACGCGGCCGGCATGGCGGCGGACCGGACGGAGGCGGCGTGAGCCGGGGGGAGCGGGGGGCCGTTCCGGGGCAGGGCGGGGCGGTCGTCCCGCGTCCAGGTGAGGCCGGTGTCCCGGGCGTTCCGCGTCAGGGGACGGTCGGCGTTCCGCGTGGTGGTGGGACGGTCGTTCCACGTCCCGGTGGGATCGGCGCCCCGCGTCACGGCGGGGCGGTCGTCCCGCGCCAGGGTGCGGTGGGTGCCCCGCGCCATGGCGGAGAGGCCGTTCCACGTCCTGGTGCGCCCCGCGCCCCGCGCCGCCGGGGGGCCGCCGCCCCGGCACGAAGCCAAGCGAGCAGCAGCAAGGAGTACCGACCGTGACCGAGTCCGTCGACTGGAGCGAACCCGAGCCGGCCGCGCCGGAGAAGGCCGCCGCCGTCACACCCGCCGACGCCGCCGACGCCGCCCGGCTGGTCGCCTTCGGCCTCCAGCCCAAGCTGCTGCCCGCCCGCGACCAGGAGTACGCCGACCTGCTGCGCCGCTACCGCGAGGACCCGCCCTTCGCCCGGCTGGCCGACGCCGTCGCGACCGGCCTCGGCCTGATCGTCCTGGAGGTGTCCCCGCGCGCGGGCATGGCCGTCACCGCCGCCGAGGACTCGGTGTTCGCCGTCCGCATGGGCGACTACGCCCGCCGCGCCGCCACCGACTCCGCCGACCGCTTCCTGCACGGCCTCGCCCACCTCGCCGTCGCCGCGATGGCCTTCCCCCGCCCCGAGGACCTCGCCGACGACGGCTACATCGGCCGGGTCACGGTCAACGGCGTCGACGGCTTCGTCCGCCAGGCCTGCCGCCGTCTGGAGGAGCGCGCAGCCGAGCAGGGGGAGAACACCGACCCCGTCAGCGACGCCCCCGGCCTGGAGTCCGCCTGGCGGATCTGGGTCAGGCGCAGCGCCACCGGCGCCACCAAGGACGCCCGCCGCCTGCCCGGCTCGACCACCGGCATCGTCGGCAAGGCCGTCGCCTTCCTCACCGACTCCGGCTTCCTCCAGCGCACCGGCGACGAGCACGGCGGCACCTACCGCACCACCGCCCGCTATCAGCTCCAGGTCCGCGACATGGCCGGCAGCGCCGCCCTGACCGAGCTGCTGGACCTTGGCGTCGTCCCGGTCACCGACGGCACCCCCACCCTGCTGCCCGCCGAGGACACCGACGACCTGGAACTGGTCGCCGACGCCGGCCTGCCCTTCCACTCCGCCTGAGCCCCCCACCGACCTCACGAAGACTGACGAGAGTCCGCCATGTACGAGCTGTCCCGGGTCCGCCTCTACTCCATCGGACCCGCCGGTGCGCGCTACGCCGACACCGTGCTTGACCTGCGAGGAGTGGGCCGGCCCGTGCCCGACCCGGCCCCCCGGCAGGCGGAGTTCTTCGAGGAGGAGCCGGCCGGCCCGCCCCGCCGCCCCGCCCCCGCCGGCGTGCTCTTCCTGGAGAACGGCGGCGGCAAATCCGTACTGCTCAAACTCATCTTCTCGGTGATGCTGCCGGGCCACCGCAACACCCTCGGCGGCGCCAGCTCCGGCGTGCTGCGCAAGTTCCTGCTCGCCGACGACTGCGGCCACGTCGCCCTGGAATGGCAGCACGTGCAGACCGGCGAGTGCGTCGTCGTCGGCAAGGTCAGCGAGTGGCGGGGCCGTCAGGTCTCCAACGACCCGCGGAAGTTCGCCGAGGCCTGGTACTCCTTCCGGCCCGGCCCCGGACTCACCTTGGACAACCTGCCGGTCGCGGAATCCACCGCCGTACGCCCGCCCGTCGAAGGAGCCTCCGGAGCGCAGGGCCGGCGGCGCACCATGAAGGGCTTCCGGGACGCGCTCACCGAGGCGGGCAAGGCATACCCGCACCTGGAGGTCCACTGGGAGGACATCCACGAACGCTGGACCGAGCATCTCGGCGACCTCGGCCTCGACCCCGAACTCTTCCGCTACCAGCGCGAGATGAACGCCGACGAGGGCGAGGCCGCCGGCCTCTTCGCGGTGAAGAAGGACGCCGACTTCACCGACCTGCTGCTGCGCGCCGTCACCGACACCCGGGACACCGACGGACTCGCCGACCTCGTCAGCGGCTTCGGCGACAAGCTGGGCCGCCGCGCCGAGCTGCTCGCCGAACGGGACTTCACGGCCGGCTCCGTGGACCTGCTCGGCCGGATCGTCGAGGCCACCGAGTCCCGCGCCCGCGCCCGGGAGATCCACACCGCCGCCGAGCGCCGCACCAGGACCCTCGCCCGCCGGCTCTCCGCCCGCGGCGCCCAGGAACGGGTCCGGGCCGCCGACCTCGCCCAGCGGGTCACCGCCGCCGCCCACGCCGTCACCCAGGCCGAGTCGGCCCGCGACCGCAGCGCCCTGGTCGCCGCCGAACTCGCCTACCGGCACGCCTCCCTGGCCCTCGCCGCCGCCGAGAAGTCCGCCGCCGCGCAGAAACGCGAACTGGCCGACGCCCGCACCCTGCACTCCGCCTGGCAGGCCGCCGAGGCCGTCCTGCGGCACCGCGCGGCCACCGACCGCGTCACCCGCGTCTCCGCCGCCATCCGGGAGGCCGAACGGGACGCCGCGCCCGCCCTCGCCGCCCGCGCCAAGGCCGCCGTCGACCTCGTCCGTGCCCTGCACGCGGCGGCAGGCAAGGCCGAGGACCGGGCCAACGAGGAGGAGGAGCGCTCCGCCACCCTCCAGGACACCGGCGACGCCGCCCACCGGGACGCCACCGCCGCCGCCACCGAGGCCCAGCGCGCCCGCAGCGAGGCCGGCCACCTGCGCCAGCGGCTGACCGAGGTCGAGCAGGAGACCGCCGAGGCGGTCCGGGCCGGCTGGCTCGACGACACCGCGCCCGACGCCGACCCGGCCCGCGCCGCACTCGCCGCCAGCGACGCCGAGAAGACCACCGTCGCCGCCTGGGACACCGCCCGCGAGACAGCCCGCCGGGCCACCGAACACGCCCGCGAGGCCGCCGCCGCCGAGAGCCGCGCCGAACTGACCGCGGCCCGCGCGGCCGACGCGGCCGCCGCCGCCCGGGCCGCCCGCGACGCCGAGTACCGCACCGCCGCCGCCCTGGCCGCCGAGGAACGCCTCGCGGAACTCCTCGGCCTGGCCTCCGCCCCCCGCCCCGGCATCCCGCGGCCCCGCCGGAACGGCCCGGACACTGACCCCACCGACCCGGACGCCGCCGGCACCCCGTCGCCCGGCGAGGACGCCCTCACCCCCGAGCAGCTCGACCGCTTCGCCGACGACCTGCGCGCCCTCCTCGACGACGGCGTCTCGGCCGCCGAACGCCAGCTGTTCGACCTGCGCACCGCCGCCGCCGACGACGCCCGCATCCTCGGCGCCCTCGGCGACGGCGGTCTGCTGCCGCCCGGCCCGGACGTGCTGGCCACCGTCGAGTTCCTCGGCGAGCACGGCATCCCCGCCCTGCCCGGCTGGCGCTATCTGGCCCAGGCCGTCGACCCCGCCGACCACGCCCGCGTCCTGGCCGCCCGGCCCGAACTGGTCGACGGCGTGATCATCACCGACCCCGACTCGCACGCCCGGGCCCGCACCGCCCTCGGCGACGCCGCGCTGCTGCCGCGGTCCGCCGTCGCCGTCGGCACCGCCGCCGCGCTGCTCGCCCCCACCCCGGCCGACGCCCCCGGCGACGAGGGCGTCTTCCTCGTGCCGCCGAACCCGGCCATGCACGACGAGCACGCCGCCGACGAGGAACGCCAGGCACTGCGCGCCCGCGCGACCGAGCGGGACGAGGAGATCCGCGCGCTCGCCGCCCGGCTCGGCAAGGACCGGGAACTGGCTGCCCGGCTCGCCTCCTGGCGCACCGGCTGCCCGGCCGGCCGCCTCACCGAACTGGCCCGCGCCGCCGAGGAGGCCCATGCCTTCGCCGAGGAGTGCGAGGCCGAGCTGGCCGAGGCCCGCACCGCTCGGGCGGAGGCCGACGAGGTCGCCGCCGAGGCCGTCCGCGTCCGTGACGAGCGGCAGGAGGCCGCCCAGAAGGCCCGGCGCGCCGCCGACGCCCTCGCCGGACTCGCCTTCCGGCTGCGCGAACGCGCCGGCTGGCAGGCCCGCCTGCGGGAACTGGCCGACGAGGCGGCCGAGGCCGAGACCCGCGCCCAGGTCTGCCTGGAGCGGGCCCGCGCCGCCGACGAGGACCGGCGCGCCGCCCAGCGCGCCGCCGACGACGCCCGCCGCACCGCCCGAGCGCTGCGCGCCGAGCGCGCCGAGATCGCCGGCGCCCCCGACGACGTACCGGACGACGGCACCGGGGCGCCCACCGCGTCGCTGCCCGCGCTGCGCGAGGCGTACCGGGCCGCCTCCCAGCTCTACGAGAAGGTCGGCGTCGGCGCCGACCTGCGGGCCGAACAGGCCCGCGCCGAGAGCGACGAGAGCGCGGCCCGCGCCGAACTGGACCGGCTCAGCAACAAGGTCCGCATCCGGGCCGAGCAGCTCCTCCAGTCGCCCGACGGCTCCGACGGCCCCTCCCGGCAGGCCGCCGCGGCCCGCGCCGAGGAACTGGTGCAGCTCCTGGAGACCCGGATGTCCACCGCCAGCGAGCAGCTCGGCCGGCTGCGCGGTGAGGCCGAGCGGCTGGCCCCCGAGGACGGCGAGGCGCACACCGGACTGCCCGAGGACCTCGTCCCGCGCGACGCCGAGCACGCCCAGGCCCTGCTGCGCACCGCCACGTCCGAACTGGCCGCCCGCACCGAGGCGTTGAACCACTCCCGCGAGGCCCACACCGAACTCCTCGACGCCCACCGCGCCGCCGAGGACGCGGCCGGCGGCTTCGACGAGATCGCCGCCCTCCTGCGCGACCTGCTGCGCGAACCGTCGGCCGACGAGGACCCGGAGCGGCCCGAGCCCTACCCCGGCATCCTGGAAGAGGCCCGGAAGTCCGCCGCCGAGACCCGCCGGTCGCTGCGCGGCTGCGCCGCCGACCTCTCCGCCGCCGAGGCCGCCGTCCGCGAGGCGAGCGACGTCCTGGTGCGGCACGCCAACTCCACCCGCTACGAGCAGGTCCGCACCCCGGCCCGGCAGCAGATCCGCGAACTGCCCGCCGCCGCGCTGCCCGAGCACGCCCAGAAGTGGGCCGACGCCTTCGCCCCCCGGCTGCGCGTCCTCACCGACGAACTGGCCCAGCTGGAACGCAACCGCGACTCCATCGTGGACCGGCTGCGCGGCCTGGTGGAGTCGGCCCTCGCCACCCTCCGCTCCGCCCAGCGCCTGTCCCGGCTGCCGGAGGGGCTGGGGGAGTGGTCCGGGCAGGAGTTCCTCCGCATCCGCTTCGAGGAACCCGACCAGGCCGTCCTCACCGAGCGGCTCGGCGAGGTGATCGACGAGGCGACCCGGGCGGCCGTCAAGAAGAACTCCGACCTGCGCCGCGACGGCATGTCCCTGCTGCTGCGCGGCGTCGCCGCCGCCCTCCAGCCGAACGGCGTCGCCGTCGAGATCCTCAAACCGGACGCGGTCCTGCGCGCCGAGCGGGTCCCCGTCGGGCAGATGGGCGACGTCTTCTCCGGCGGCCAGCTGCTCACCGCCGCCATCGCCCTCTACTGCACGATGGCCGCGCTGCGCAGCAACGACCGGGGCCGCGACAAGCACCGGCACGCCGGCACGCTCTTCCTCGACAACCCCATCGGCCGTGCCAACGCCACCTACCTGCTGGAACTCCAGCGCGCCGTCTCCGACGCGCTCGGCGTCCAGCTCCTGTACACCACGGGACTGTTCGACACCACCGCGCTCGCCGAGTTCCCGCTGGTCATCCGGTTGCGCAATGACGCGGACCTGCGGGCCGGGCTGAAGTACATCAGCGTGGAGGAGCACCTGCGGCCTGGCCTGCCCCAGCAGGCCGAGGGCGAGGCGGTGCACAGCGAGATCACCGCCACGCGGATGTACAAGCGCCCCGTCGACGCCCGCTAGGTGTATTGATCACGAGCGTTGTCAACGCCGACCGGGCTTGATCATGGCGAAGACCTCCGGTGT
>BMSM01000010.1 GCA_014649155.1 Streptomyces griseoviridis
CGCGACGAGGGCGAGGCCTACGCCTCCAAGCTCCGCCAGGCCGGCGTCCCCGTCACCGCCGTGCGCTACCAGGGCGTCATCCACGACTTCGTGATGCTGAACGCCCTGCGCGAGACCCACGGCGCCGGGGCCGCCATCGCCCAGGCAGTCGCCGTCCTGCGCGGCGCTCTCGCCACCGCCTGATCTCCGGGGGCCGGCCCGGCGCGGCGCCGGCCCCCGCCCGGCCGTCTACAGGAACCGTCTGATCGGGAGGACCGCCGCCTCCCGCAGGCGCTGGGTGACGGAGCGCCGCCGCCAGCGGACCGGGTCGATGGCCACACTGCGTTCGAGGTCCGCGTCGTAGTCCCGGTCGATCGTGGCGGTGAACGCCTCGTCCAGCACGGCGAGCATGACTTCCTCGTCGTGGTCCATGGAGCGCCGGTTGAAGTTGGTGGACCCGGTCAGCGTCGCCACCCCGTCCACCGTGATGATCTTGGCGTGCATCATGGTGGGCTGGTACTGGCGGATGGACACGCCGGCGGCCAGCAGCCGGGCGTAGTGGTGCTGGCCGGCGAGCTGGCACGCCCGCTGGTCGGTGTGCGGGCCGGGCAGCAGGATCTCCACGGTGACACCGCGCCGGGCCGTGGCGCACAGCAGGTCGACGAAGTAGTCGTCCGGGGCGAAGTAGGCGGTGGCCAGCCGGAACCGCTGCTCGGCGGAGGTGAGCATGACGCGGATCAGAGTCTGCATGTCCTGCCAGCCGAAGCTGGCCGAGCCGCGCACGACCTGGACGATGGAGTTCCCCGGCTGCTCGTGCTCGCTGAAGCGGTCCCGGTCGTCGTAGAGGTCGTCATGGCTCTCGGCCCAGTTCTGCGCGAAGGCGGCGGCGATCCCGTCGACGGCCGGACCGCGCAGCCGCACGTGCGTGTCGCGCCACTCGCCGGGGTTGCGGGCGTCACCGCACCACTCCTCGGCGATGCCGACCCCGCCGGTGAACGCGGTGCGCTCGTCGACGACGAGCGCCTTGCGGTGGCAGCGGTGGTTCTGCTTGAACGGGGACAGCCACAACGGCTTGCGGAACCAGGCCACTTGTACGCCCGCGTCGTCCATGGCGTCGAGCAGGTCCCGCTCGATCTCCTTGGCGCCGAAGCCGTCGAGCAGCAACCGCACCCGTACGCCGGCCCGCGCCCGGCCGGCCAGCGCCTCGGCGAAGTCGCGGGCGATCTGACCGCGCCAGTACACGAAGGTCATCATGTCGACGGTGTGCTCGGCCCCGCGTATCGCGTCGAGCATGGCGGGGAAGATCTCGTCACCGTTGCGCAGCGGCACGAGCTCGTTGCCCTCGGTGGCCGCGATGCCGATCAGCCGCTCCAGCCGCCGGCGCAGCCGCTGCTCGCGGGCCCGCACCTCGGCCCGGGGCGCGTCTCCGGGGGTGTGGGCGGGTTCGGTGTTCTCCAGGATGCTCATGCTGCGCCTCCCAGGCGGTCGGGGGTGGCGAGCGCATCGGCCACCGGCGGACGGACGAGCAGCAGGCTATATCGGGCGCCGGGCCGCGCCGGGGCCGGTCACCGGTGGCGGGCACCCGCGACGGGCCGGCCCGCCCAGCCGCCGGCGCGGGTCTCGCCGAGCGCCGCTCAGTCGGGGATCCCCGGCATGCCCCACCGGGCCGCCCTCGCCCCGACGTGGGCCTTCGGGCAGGCGCGGCGCCAGGGGGTGAGCGCCGGCGGACGGGCGGGGCGCCCGAAGAGCGGCCGTCCGCCGCGCAGGCGCAGCCGGAGCCGCGCGAGGTCGTGGACGTTGTCGTGGACGACCAGGACGCGCAGCACGCGGTCGGCGTCGTGTTCGGTGGTCCGTCCGCCGACCCGGCGCAGGCGGAGCCCGGCGGGCCGGCCGGGCCCGCCCCCGACGACGCGTGCCTCGACCAGGCGCCGCCGGTCCCAGACCCAGTGCGCGGCCTCCCCGAGGAGGTGGAGGGCACCGGCGTGGAGCGCCCACCCGGCGTGCCCGTCGGTCCACAGCAGCAGGCCGGCGACACCGAGGAAGGCGGCCGTCACCCCGATGCCCCGGAGCCGCGGAACCCACCGCGCGCTTCTGTCGTCCGCGTCCCACAGCAGGTCGTCACCGGCAGCCATGCCGCCATCATCGGCCCCGCCCGGCACCGTGGGAAGCCCCGCGGGACGCAGCCGGGGGGCGCCCGGGTGCCTCGCCGCTCGCCGCCGCGCGCCCGGCACCCGGACCGCGCCGTCACCCGCCGGACCCGCCCCGGCACGCCGGTGTGACAAGGTGGGGCAACTGGTGCGGATGTGCGGGGAGACTGGTTCACGTGATCGATCGCGGGCGCACGGCTCAGATGCTGGTGGACCTGATCCAGGTCTCGCACACGGCCAACCTGGAGGCACTGCCGCGCCTGGTGGCCGACCACCTCCGGTCCGTGGACCTCCACGACGGCGCGATGTTCGTGGTGGACCTCCAGGACCGGGTGATGCGGCAGGTCACCGGCCGCGGACTGGACGCGGGGGAGGGCGGTGCCGAACTGCGCGTGGACGGCACGCTGCCGGGCCGGGCCTGGCAGCGGGTGGAGAGCCTCGCGGAGTCGGGCAGCCGCCAGGGGCGACGCCGCTGGTGGACACCGATCACCGACGGCGTGGAACGCCTGGGCGTGCTGCGCACGGACGTCGCCGAGGACGAGCGGCCGCAGCGGGTGCTGGGCGAGGTGGCCTCGGTGCTCGCCTTGCTGCTGCTCGGCAAGCGCTCCTTCAGCGACTCCTACGCCCGGCTGGTGCGCAGCGCGCCGATGAACGTGGCGGCGGAGATGCAGATGAACCTCATGCCGCCCCCGGCCTACGCGGGTCACAACGTCACGGTCGGCGCGGTGCTGGAACCCGCCTACGACCTCGGCGGCGACGCCTTCGACTTCGCGCTGGCCGGCTCGACCCTGCACCTGGCGGTCTTCGACGCGATGGGGCACGACACCGCCGCGGGCATCACCGCGAACGTGGCCGTGGCCGCCTGCCGCAACGCCCGCCGCCAGGGCGCGACCCTCGCCGAGGCGAGCCGGGCGGTGGAACGGACGCTGCTGGAGCAGTTCGGCACCAAACGCTACGTCACCGGCATCCTCGCCAGCCTCGACACCGAGAGCGGGGTACTGACCTGGGTCAACCGCGGCCACCACCTGCCCCTGCTCATCAGAGGCAGGCGGGTGAGCACCCCCCTGTCCTGCCCGCCCGCCGGCCCCATGGGCACCGGCCTCGGCCTCCCCGTCACCGTCTGCCGTGATCAGCTGGAACCCGGTGACCGGGTCGTGCTCTACACCGACGGCGTCGTCGAGGCCCGTGACGCGCACGGCGAGGAGTTCGGCAAGGACCGCTTCATCGACTACGTCCAGCGCCACCACTCGGGCGGTTTCACCCTCCACGAGACCCTGCGCCGCCTCATGCGCGCCGTACTGGACCACCACGCCGGGCGGATGGACGACGACGCCACCGTCCTGTTGGCCGAGTGGCGCGGCGGGCACCAGGACGACCTCGTCCCGTGATGTCCGCGCGGCGGCGCCGGGCCCGTCAGCCGTCGAGGCGCGCGCCGTCCAGCGGCCACCCCGTGTACGCCTCGGCGAGGTAGGCGCGGCCGGCTCCGGACTCGACGACCGTACGGAGTTCGCCGATCTGCCGCAGCCGGTCGAAGTCGCCGGCGCCGGGCTGGAGGTGGAGCATGTTCGTCATCCACCAGGAGAAGTGCTGGGCCTTCCAGATGCGCTCGCGCGCGGTGTCGGGGAAGGCGTCGAAGAGGGTCTCGTCCCCGTCGTGGAGCAGCGCGCGCAGGGCGTCGGTGAGCAGGACGACGTCGGCGACGGCGAGGTTCATGCCCTTCGCCCCGGTGGGCGGCACGGTGTGCGCGGCGTCGCCGACGATCACCACCCGGCCGCGGCGCATCTCGTGGGCGACGAAACTGCGGAAGCGCAGCACGTCCCGCTGGAAGATGCGGCCCTCCTTCAGCGTGGTCCCGGGGACGCGGGACTGGAGGATGTCCCACAGCTGGGCCTCGGAGTACGCCCCGGTGTCCGCGTCCGGGTCGCACTGGAAGTACATGCGCTGGACCTCGGGGCTGCGCTGGCTGATCAGCGCGAAACCGTCGGGGGAGTTGCTGTAGATGAGTTCGCCGGCGCTGGGCGGTGCCTCGCACAGGATGCCGAACCAGGCGAAGGGGTACTCCCGGAAGTAGCCGCCGTAGGAGCCGGTGACGGCCTCCCGGGCGACGCTGCGCGACCCGTCGGCGCCGACCACGACCTCGGCCTCGATCTCGACGCGGTGGCCGTCGGCGTCCTTGGCGATGATCCGCGGCCGGTCGGTCCCGGCGTCCTCGACGCGCTCGGCGGTCACGTGGAAACGCAGGTCCTGGCCGGCGGCGAGGCGCGCGGCGACCAGGTCCTTGAGCACCTCGTGCTGGGGGTAGAGCCACACGGCCCGGCCGACCGTGCCGGCGAAGTCGACGCGGTGGCCCTCGCCCTCGAAGCGCAGCTCGATGCCCTCGTGCCGTTGCCCGGCCGTGCGCACCCGGTCGGAGGCGCCGGTCTCGGTGAGTATCTCGACGGTGCCCTGCTCCAGGATGCCGGCCCGGATGGTCGTCTCTATCTCCTCCCGGCCTCGTGCGTCGATGACGACCGACTCGATGCCCTGCCGGTCGAGCAGATGGGACAGCAGCAGGCCGGCGGGGCCTGCGCCGATGATGGCGACGCGGGTGCGTACGGACATGTCGTCTCCTTCGACGGCCGGCGGGGTCGGCCAGGAGTCTGGCGCCGGTCGCCACCCCTTGACGACGGCCGTTCCCGTTCAATGGGAAGCGAGTTCCCGTCCTG
Source organism: Streptomyces griseoviridis (assembly GCA_014649155.1). Classification (GTDB taxonomy): domain Bacteria; phylum Actinomycetota; class Actinomycetes; order Streptomycetales; family Streptomycetaceae; genus Streptomyces; species Streptomyces griseoviridis. Next base: position 4,832 of record BMSM01000010.1, read on the forward strand.
GTCAGGGCCGGTGTGCGCCGATCGCCGCCGAGATGCCCGCCGCCGCGGCGCGCAGCTCCTCCACCGCCCGGCCGGTGGGCGTGGCCCGGGGGAGGACGGCCGACAGCGCGGCGACGACCTCTCCGCGGCCCTCCCGCACCGGCACGGCCACCCCCGTGGAGACCGCCTCCACCGTCCCCGGCGCGACGACCACGCCGTCCCGGCGGATGCCGGCCAGGAGGCGCCGCAGCCGGGCCGGGTCGGTCACGGTCTCGGGGGACACCGCTTCGAGCGGGCCGGCGAGGACGCGCTCGCGCAGTTCCTCGGGGCCGTGGGCGAGCAGCACCAGGCCCGACGACGAGGCGTGCAGGGGCAGCCGCCCGGCGATCCGGGTGATGTTCGCCCCCGCGTGCGGGTGGGACAGCCGCTCGATGAACAGCGTCTCGTCGTTCTCCAGTACCGCGAGCTGGGTGTGCTCACGCAGACGCGCCTGTACGTGCTCCATGAACGGCAGCGCCGCCTGCCGCAGCCGCAGGGCGCGGGAGCCGCGCAGCGCCAGTTCCCACAGCCGCATGCCCAGCCGGACCCGCTGCTCCTCGTCCCGGTCCAGCAGCCCGCAGTCCACCAGTTCGGCCACCATCCGGTGGGCCGTGGAGGACGGCAGTCCCGCCCGCCGCCCGATCTCCGCGGCGGTCTGCACGGTCCGGTCCGTGCCGAACGTCTCCAGGATTCGCACGATCCGCTCGGTGACCGACTCCCCGGAGGTCGAGTTCGCCATGGTGTGCCAGTGCTCCTTCGGGTACGCCGTGCCGGTCCGGGGCGTCGGGTGCCTCGCGGCGGGGGTCAGCGGGCGCCGCCGGGCAGCCCGGCGGCGCCCCTGCTGAGGGTGCGCAGCAGCCGGTCGAGGCAGGCGCGCAGCCGGCCCGGCATGTCGAAGGCGGCCGGGGCGAGCGCCCACCGCAGCCGCGAGCCGTCCATGACGGCGACGGCCTCGGCGGCGACGCCCGCGCAGTCGGTGTCCGGCCGCCGCTCACCGGCGGCGGCCGCGGCGCGCAGGGTGGCGGTGATCTTGTCGATGACCGAGGCGTACCGGCGCAGGAAGTACGCGCGGGCGGGGTGGCCGCGCCCACCCGCCTCGGCGGCGGGGACGTTGACCATGCGGGTGCGGCCCGGGCGTTCGGCGTTGTACCGGGCGAGGCCGGCCAGCGACGCGAACGCCTCGCCGGCGGACCGCGGCTCGGGGGAGAAGAACCGCCGCTCGTCCTGTTCGTCACTGTGCCGCAGCACGGAGACCAGGAGGCCCTCCTTGCCGCGGAAGGGGTGCGGCGGACCGCCCTGGGTGATGCCGACGTCCTTGGCGGTCCGGGCGAGCGAGGAGGCGTGGCAGCCCCACTGGGCGAAGTGCTCGACGGCGGTGTCGAGGATGCGGGCACGCCGTTCGTCCCCGACGGCGTGACTGCCGCGGGAGGCGGATCTGCGGGGCGTGCGGCCCTCGGTGCGGTCCATGCCGCACACCCTAATCCGCCGCCCGGTGGTGCCGCCGGACACCACCCGCCTGCTGCAAGGCCGAGTCCCGCCTGTCCGGCACCTTCGGCTCGGACGCCGCCCTCACCTGCGCACGGGTGCGCCCCTGCGTCCGCGGACTTCCAGGGCGCCACCCTCGGCCGGCACGCGGTCTCGGCGAGGGTCAAGCACTTCCCCGGCGGCGGTCCCCAGCGGGTAACAGGGGCCGCGCGGGCCCGCCAAGCGGGTTTTCCGGTACACCTTCCGGCGGCCTTCTGGCAGCCTTCTGCCGATGCCCGGTGCGTCGGGCACCGGCGGTAGGGGGATGTGTGGACGCGTTGTCCTTGGTGTCGGCGATCGTCGCCGTCTGCGGCGCGGCGGTCGCCGGACTGCTCGGCTACTGGCAGCAGCGCCGCCTGCGGTCCTGGGAGCAGCGCACCTACATGGACCGGTACGGCGCCTCCCTGGCCTGGGCCGCGTTCGACCTCCAGACCCGGCTCTACAACATCCTGAACGGACACGTCGTCGACGAGGACCCCGCGCGCGGCTCCGGATTCCTGACGTCCTTCCTCACGCGCGGCACCGCCCGCGAGGCCGACTTCGTCCGCCGCAGCACGGTCTTCGTGCTCGCCGAATACCTGGGCTGGGTGGAGATCCTCCGCCGCGACGTCCAGTTCCTCGACCTCGGCCGCAGCCGCCTCAACACCCGGGTCATGCTCCAGATCTCCCGGATCGGCGCGAGCCTGTCCGCGATCGACCCGGTCAGCAACGAACTGCGGCTGTTCCGCGCCCAGCAGCGGGCCGTCGGAGAGCTGATGATCCATCCCGACGGCGAGCCGGGCCGGCGGCGCTGCCTGGGGTACGCCGAGTTCTGCGCCAAGCTGGAGGACGACAGCGACTTCGCCGGCTGGTTCGCCGTCATGCTCGCGGACGTGGACCGGCTCGCGGCGAACACCGCCCCGGCCGTCCCCCGGCTCCAGGACGTGCAGACCCAGCTGATCGCGCTGATCGACCTGCTCGACCCGAAGAAGACCCGCTTCCCGCAGTTCCGGCTCCCCTTCGACCGGCCCGGACGCGCCCTCGGCTGAGCGCCGGCCACCGCCCGGCCGATGTCCGGTCATCGCCGGTCCGAGGTAAATGCCTGGACCGGTGACCGCCGGGGACGGGAAGCTTCGGGGACGCGACCTGGAGGGGGTGTGATGGGGCAACGGGATGTCCAGGAGAAGACGGTGCCGGGCCGGGGCGCGGTCGTGCTCGCACTGCGCCGCTACGTCCGCGAACTGCTCCGGCTGCGCCGGCTGGCCCTGCCCGCGCTGCTGCTGCCGGCCGTGGGCAACATCGGCATCCGGTACGTCGCACCGCTGCTGATCGCCAAACTGGCGGGGCGGGCCGCTGACGGCGACGGGCTCACCCTCGCCTCGGCCCTGCCGTACGTGCTGGGCTTCGGGGCGGTGCTGCTGCTCGCCGAGGCGGTGTGGCGCGTCGGGCAGCACTGCCTGAACCGCGTGGACGCCCTCGGGATGGAGCACCTGTACGTCATCGGCATGGACGAACTCTTCGCCCGGGACGCGGCGTTCTTCCACGACAACTTCGCCGGTTCCCTCACCAAACGGGTGCTGAGCTTCGGCCGGCGCTTCGAGGACTTCGTCGACACCGTGACGTACCGGATCGTGGGCAGTCTCGTGCCCCTGGTCTTCGGCGCCGTGGTGCTGTGGCGCTACGAACCGCTGCTCGTCGTCGGCCTGCTGGGGATGATCGGGCTGACCGTGGCGGGCGCGACCCCGCTGATCCGGCGCCGGCAGCGACTCGTCAACGACCGGGAGGCCGCCGTCGCCCGGGTCTCCGGCCATGTCGCGGACAGCCTGATGAACATGGAGACCATCCGGGCGTTCGCCGCCGAGCGGCGGGAGGCCGGCGAACACCGCCGCCGCGTGGCCGAATCGCGGCGCCTGACGCTGCGGTCGTGGGACTACGGCAACCTGCGCGTCGACACCCTCGTCGCCCCGATGTCCGTGCTCACCAACGTGCTCGGGCTGGTCGTCGCCCTCGCCTTCGGCGGCCCGGGGCTGGGGGTGGAGGGAATCGTGGTCGCCTTCACCTACTACTCCAACGCCACCCAGATCATGTTCGAGTTCAACCAGATCTACCGGCGGCTGGAGAGCTCCATGACCGAGGCCGCGCAGTTCACGGAGCTGCTGCTGGACCCGCCCACCGTCCTCGACCCGGCGGAACCCGAACCACTCGCCCCGCAGGGCACCGGCGTCCGGTTCGAGGCGGTCACCTTCGCCCACGCGGGCGCCAAGCCGATCTTCCGGGGCCTCGACCTGGACGTACCCGGCGGCGCGCGGATCGGGCTGGTCGGCAGGTCAGGCGGCGGCAAGACCACCCTCACCCGCCTCCTGCTGCGGATGGCGGACCTCGACGCGGGACGCGTCCTCATCGGCGGCCAGGACATCAGCCGGCTGCGCCAGACCGACCTGCGCTCACTGATCGCCTACGTGCCGCAGGACCCCGCCATGTTCCACCGCAGCCTGCGGGAGAACATCGTCTTCGCCCGGCCGGGCGCCACCGACGCGGAGATCCGTGCCGCGGCCGAGGCGGCACACGTCACCGAATTCGCCGAGCAGCTCCCCGACGGCTTCGACACCCTGGTGGGGGAGCGGGGCGTCAAGCTCTCGGGCGGACAGCGGCAGCGGGTCGCCCTCGCCCGCGCGTTGCTGCGGGACGCGCCGATCCTGCTGCTGGACGAGGCGACCAGCGCGCTCGACTCGGAGAGCGAACTGCTCGTGCAGGACGCGCTGTGGCGGCTGATGGAGGGCCGCACGGCCCTCGTGGTCGCCCACCGGCTGAGCACGGTCGCCGGCATGGACCGGCTCGTCGTCCTCGACCACGGACGCGTCGTCGAGCAGGGCACCCACGCGGAACTGCTCGCCGCGGGCGGCGCCTACGCCAGGCTGTGGCGGCACCAGTCCGGTGGCTTCCTCGCGGAGGACGAGAGCGAGGACCAGGACCAGGACGAGGACGAGGACGTGAACGGGCAGGGGCGGGAGCGGGAGGGCGCCGGGCCCGCGGGGCCGTCCGTCCAGCCCGGTCCGCCCGAGGCGTCCGCCGCTTCCGACCGGCGGTGAACCGGCCCGGCACCGGTCAAGTCCGGAACCGGCGCCGGTACTCCGTGGGGGTCGTTCCCAGCCGTCTGCGGAACGCCCGGACGAGCGTGTCGACGGTCCCGAACCCGCAGGTCCCGGCGATGTGCTCCAGCGTGTCGTCCGTGGTCTCCAGCCGCTGGCGGGCCCGCTCGACACGGACGGACTCGATGTAGGCGCCCGGCGTCATGCCCAGTTCGGCCTTGAAGATCCGGGTGAGCTGCCGCTCGCTGACGTGGGCGTGGGCCGCCACGTCGGCGACGGTGAGCGGCTCCCCGGCGCACCGCAGCACGTGGTGGCGCAGGTCCTCCACCCGCCGCGACCCGGAGACCGGTTCGAGCGGGACGCTGAACTGGCTCTGCCCGCCCGGCCGCTTCAGGTACATCACGAGCTGCCGGGCCACGCGCAGCGCCACCGCCTCACCCAGGTCGTCGGCGACGAGCGCGAGGGACAGGTCGAGACAGGCGCTGATGCCCGCGCCGGTCCACACCGCGCCGTCCCGCACGAAGATCGGATCGGCGTCGACCTCGACCTCCGGATGCTCGGCGGCGAGCTGCCGCGCGGTCGACCAGTGGGTGGTGGCCCGTCTGCCGTCGAGCAGCCCGGCCGCGGCGAGGAGATGCGCGCCGACACACACCGAGGCGACCCGGCGGGCACCGCCGGCGAGCGTGCGGACCCAGCTCACCACCGAGGGGTCGGTGACCGCGCGCACCCCCCGCTCGCGGTCGGCCTCCACCGCGCCGGGCACCAGCAGGGTGTCGATCCGCCCGGCCGCCGCCTCCTCGAAGGTCGTGTCGGGCAGCACCCGTACGCCCGCCGCGGTGGTGACCGGGTCCATGGTCGCCGCGGCCAGCACCACCCGGTAGTCCGCCGCCTCGCCGACCTCCCGCCTCACCAGCGAGAACACCTCGGGCGGCCCGGTGATGTCGAGCAGGTCGACACCCTCGAAGACCACGATCACGACGAGACGTCCGAGGGCACTCACGAGTACTCCGTCCGGTCGGTCACGGCGATGTCTGGATCTGCGATGTCTGGATCTGCAGGTTAGACGACATTGCCGACACCGTGCTGCCGGCCCTAGCGTCTTCCCATGGCCACCGCGCCGCCCGGCACGCACCGGCGGCGGCAGCGGCCGGCACCTCACACCCACCCACTCCGAGGGGATCTCCCTGTGCCCACGACGACTCTGCGCGCACTCAACGGCCTCGACGACACCCCCGCCTCCCTGGCCGGCTCCACCCTCGTCCTCGTCGACTACCAGAACACCTACGTCGGCGGCGTGATGGAGCTGGACGGCTGGCGGGAGGCGCTCGACTCCGCCGCCGACCTGCTGGCACGGGCCCGCGCGGCCGGCACCACCGTGATCCACGTCGTGAACGACGGCGGCCCGGACACCCCCTACGACATCCGGGCCGAGATCGGCGCCGTTCACCCGAGCGTGGCGCCCGCCGAGGGCGAGCCGGTCGTCGTCAAGACCACCCCCGACGCCTTCGCCGGCACCGACCTGGCGGCGCACGTCGACGCCGCCGGCCACCAGGACGTCATCGTCATCGGGTTCATGACGCACATGTGCGTGCTGGCCACCACCATGGGCGCGTTCCGGCGGGGCAACCGCCCCACCGTGGTCGCCGACGCCTGCGCGACCCGCCCGCTCAGCGCGGCGGGCACCGACCTGACCGCCGCGCAGATCCACCACGGCGCCCTCGCCACCATCGGTGACCTGTACGGCGTCGTCGTCCCCTCCGGGAAGTCCCTCACCTGAACCGATGAGCCGAACCGATCACCGGACCACACCACACGCCGAGGCGTGACGTGCGGTGACCGGGTTACCTGTCGGGGCATGGCAAGAGAAGCGAAACCGCTGTCGGCGGACACCGAGGGCCCGGCGCTCAAGCGCACCCTGACCACCCCCCTGCTCTACTTCTTCATCCTGGGCGACGTCCTCGGCGCGGGCGTGTACGTCCTGGTGGGGCAGGTGGCCGCCGACAGCGGGGGAGCGGTGTGGGCGCCGCTGGCCGTCGCGCTGCTGCTCGCCCTGCTGACCGCGTCGTCCTACGCGGAACTCGCCACGAAGTACCCCCGCGCGGGCGGCGCCTCCCACTACGTCACCCGCGCGTTCGGGCCCTTCGCCGGATTCGTCGCGGGGTTCTGCATGCTCGCCGCCGGCATCGTCTCCGTGGCCGCGCTCGCCCGGGGCTTCGGCGGCGACTACCTGTCCGCCTTCGTCACCCTGCCCGTGGGCCTCGTCGCCGTGGCGTTCCTCGCCCTGCTCGCACTGGTCAACGCGCGCGGCGTGAAGGAGTCGACCCGCGCCAACGTCGTCGCCACGGTGATCGAGGTGGGCGGCCTGCTCGTCATCGTCGTCCTGGGCGGCTGGCTGCTGCTGCGCGGCGACGGCGACCTCGGACGGCTGGGCCGGCTCGGCACCCCGGAGAAGGGAGCCGCCGCGGCCCTGCTCAGCGGGGCGGTCCTGGCGTACTACTCGTTCGTCGGGTTCGAGACCTCGGTGAACGTCGCCGAGGAGACCCGCGACCCCCGGCGCTCCTACCCGCGCGCCCTCTTCGGCGCGCTGGCGACCGCCGGGGCCGTGTACGTCCTGGTGGGCATCGCCGCGTCGGCCGCCGTGCCCACCGCCCGGCTGGCCGGGTCCAGCGGACCGCTGCTGGAGGTCGTCCGGGAGGCCGGCGGGGTGCCGCCCCGCCTGTTCAGCGCCATCGCGCTGGTCGCCGTCGCCAACGGCGCGCTGCTCACCGGCATCATGTCGTCCCGCCTCGCCTACGGCATGGCCCGGGACGGACTGCTGCCCCGCTTCCTCACCAAGGTGCTGCCCGGCCGCCGTACGCCGTGGGCGGCGATCGCGGTCACCACCGCCCTGGCGATGGCGCTGGCCCTCACCGGAAGCGTCGCCACCCTGGCCTCCACCCTGGTCCTCTTGCTCCTCGTCGTCTTCCTCCTGGTCAACATCGCCGTGCTCGTGCTGCGCCGCGACCCCGGGGACGCCGGCCACTTCCGGACCCCGACCGTCCTCCCGGTGCTGGGCGCGGTGTCCTGCGTGGTGCTCGCCACGCAGGTGGAGGGCGACGTCTGGCTGCGCGGCCTGCTGGTCCTGGCGACCGGCGTGGTGCTGGCCGCCCTCGTCGCCGTCCGCCGCTCCCGCCGCCCCGCGCGGAGCCCCGACGCCGCTGCCGCCAACGGGACCGACGAGCCGGCGTCCCGTCCCTGAACCCGTCCCCGCCGCTCTGGACACCGTCAGAGCGTGTGCTCCCTGATCCGGGCGAGCAGCGCGCGGAACTGCTCGCGCTCGCCGGCGTCCAGGGCGGCGGTCGCCTCCGCGAGCGCCAGCCGGTCGACCTCCTCCGCCTCCCGGTGACGGCGCACGCCCGCCGCGGTGAGCCGGAGCAGGAAGGCCCGCCGGTCACGCGGATGGCGGAGCCGCTCCACCAGCCCGTCGGGCCGCAACCGGTACGTCGTGTCGTACAGCTCGGCGATCAGGATGTCGCCGCTGCCCCGTACCGCCGCCCTGTCCCGCCGCCCGTCTCCCGTGCTCCGTCGCCGAGGAGACCACTGATGACGCGCATTGCCCGCGGCTGCCGGCGCGCGGTGGACAAGGGGGAGGAGCGGCTGACCGTGGACCCGATGGACACCGTCAGAAACGACGCGGCGGCCGAGAGAGGACACCTCGAACTCCAAGCGGCCCTCGCGGCCGGCACGCTTACCACCGAACCCCGCCGCATGAAGAAGCCTCGGCCATGTCGCGCTCCCCGCCTTCTCTGATGGGTCTGCGTCGGGAAATGCGCCTAGGTGGCGGGACCTGAGCTGCTGGTTGTCGATGGTTCGGTAGCCGAGTCGGCTTCCTGGGTGGCAGCCAGTGAGGCGAGGAGGCGGAGGCCCTCTTCGGACGGGGAGCCGGGTTCGGCGGTGTAGATGGTGAGGGTGAGGCCGGGTTCGGCGGCCATTTCCAGGCCCTCGAAGGCGAGGGTGAGGTCGCCGACGGCCCGGTGCCGGAAGCGCTTGGTGCCGGTGCCGTGGTGGCGGACGTTGTAGGAGCCCCAGCGGGTGCGGAACTCGTCGCTGCGGGTGGACAGCTCACCGACGAGGTCGTGCAGGTCCTTGTCGTGGGGGTTGCGTCCGGCCTCGGTGCGCAGGATGGCGACGGCGACGTCGGCGAAGAGGTCCCAGTCGGGGTAGAAGCGGCGGGACGCGGGGTCCAGGAAGTTGAAGCGGGCCAGGTTCACCTGGTTGCCGGGGGTGGCGTAGACGTCGGTGTAGAAGGCGCGGGCGAGTGGGTTCGCGGCCAGGATGTCCATGCGGCCGTTGCGGACGAACGCGGGCCCGGCGGTGATCGCGTCGAGGGTCCACTGGAGGCTGCGGTGCGGTTTCCAGTGGTCCTTGCTGCGCCGGCGGCGGGGCCGGGTGAGGGCGTCGGTTCCGTCCGCGGCCTGGGCGAGGTTCAGCAGGTGGGCGCGTTCGGCGTCGTCGAGCCGGAGGGCGCGGGCCAGGGCTTCGAGCACGGCCGGGGAGACACCGGCGAGGTTGCCGCGTTCGAGTTTGGCGTAGTACTCGACGCTCATGTCGGCCAGGGCCGCGACCTCGCTGCGGCGCAGGCCCGGCACGCGGCGCCGGGCACCGGCGGGCAGCCCGGCCAGCTCGGGGGTGATCTTTGCGCGCCGCGAGGTGAGGAACTCGCGGACCTCTTCATGGTTGTCCACACTTTCGACGGTACGGCCCGCACGCGGCCACAGGGATGTACTGCCGGTACACCCTTCACTGGTGACTCGCTCCGCGCGCGAAGAGGCGGTTACCTGGATCTGCGCGGCGATCCCGACTCCGCCGCTCCTCACTCCCCGTACCGGAATCAGGAAGACGCTCGTGGAACACCTCACCGAAACCCCCACGGCCAAGGCCCCGGCCGGTCGCTTCACCGGCGACGTGTACCTGAACATGATCGCGACCCCGTCCGAGGCGGCACGCCTGGCGTCCGCGCTCGTGCGCTTCACGCCGGGCGCTCGTACCAACTGGCACTCCCACGCACACGGCCAGACCCTCTTCGTCACCGACGGTGTCGGGCTTGTCGGCACCCGCGACGGCCGGGTGGTCCGCGTCGGCGCCGGGGAGGTCGTCCAGTGCCCGGCGGGCGAGGAGCACTGGCACGGCGCCACCGGAACGACCCTGATGGCGCATGTCGCGATGGTGGTCGGGGACGGCGAGGGGGACGGCACCACGTGGCTGGAGCCGGTCACGGACGAGCAGTACGCCGCCGCCCACAGCGCCGTCGGCCGCTGACAGCCCGACCCCACTGAGCAACCGGTCGACAAGGACCGGCAGCAGATCTCGGCACCACCAGAAAGGCACCGACCACCATGCGCGGAGCAGTGATCCACGCCCCCGGCGACATCCGCTTCGAGACCCTGGACGACCCGAAGATCCTCAAGCCCACCGACGCGATCATCCGCACCGCGGTCACCTGCGTGTGCGGCTCGGACCTGTGGCCCTACCGCGGCGCGGAGCCGACCGACGCGGCGCATCCGATGGGCCACGAGTACGTCGGCTTCGTCGAGGAGGTCGGGTCCGAGGTGACCTCGGTCAAGCCGGGCCAGTTCGTCGTCGGCTCGTTCGCCACCTCGGACAACACCTGTGCGAACTGCCGCAACGGCTTCCAGTCCAGCTGCCTGAACCGCGAGTTCATGTCCACCTGCCAGGCCGACCACGTCCGCATCCCCAACGCCCAGGGCACCCTCGTCGCCACCGACGACATCCCCGATGAGCGGTTCTGGCCGGGGCTGCTGGCCGTATCCGACGTGCTGGGCACCGGCTGGTGGGCCGCCGAGGCGGCCCAGGTCAAGCCCGGCTCGACCGCCGTGGTCGTCGGGGACGGTGCGGTCGGACTGTGCGCGGTGATCGCGGCGAAGGAGCTGGGCGCGGAGCGCATCATCGCCATGTCGCGGCACGAGTCCCGCCGGAAGCTCGCCCTGGAGTTCGGGGCCACCGACATCGTCGCCGAGCGCGGCGACGAGGGAGTGGCCCGGATCAAGGACCTGACCGGCGGGATCGGCGCCGACAGCGTGCTGGAGTGCGTGGGCACCGCCGAGTCCATGCGGCAGGCCCTGCACTCGGCGCGGCCCGGTGGCAACGTCGGCTTCGTCGGCGTCCCGCACGAGGTGGCCATCGACGGGCAGGAGCTGTTCTTCTCCCAGGCCGGCCTGCATGGGGGGCCCGCTCCTGTGCGCCGTTACCTGCCCGACCTGATCGACCTGGTCCTGTCGGGCCGGATCGACCCGGGCAAGGTCTTCGACCTCACCCTGCCCCTGGACCAGGTCGCCGAGGGCTACCAGGCGATGGACGAGCGCCGCGCCATCAAGGCCCTCCTCAGGCCCTGACCGCTCCCGGGCCGGGCACGACTGCCGCCCGGCCCCCGAGACACCCCCGCGAAGGACTCACCGTGACCATGTTCGCTCTCGTGACGTCATGATGGGCGGCCTGGCCCTGGCAACGTCGTCGGCGTACCGATCGGCTCGTTCGCCGGCCGACCGGCCGGCTGGCGCGGCCCTTTCTAGGCCCTCGCCGTCCTCTCTGCCCTGGCCGCTGTCTTCGCCGGCCGGTCCGTTCCCCGGACGGAGCAGCACGCCGACGTGTCGGTGAGGGCCGAGGTCCGTGCGTGGCACCGGGGCCGGCTGTGGCCGGCTCCGGCTGCCGCCGTGCTGATCATGGGCGGCGTCCTGGCGACGTACACCTACGTGACCCCGCTGCTGACCGACCGCGCCGGCATCCCGGAAGGCACCGTCCCGCTGGTCCTGATCGCCTTCGGCATCGGTGCGCTCGGCGGCACCCCATCGGCGGCCGGCTCGGGGACCGCCGCCCCATGGCCACGGCCGTTCCCGCCGCCGCGGCCACCGCCCTGGTGCTGCTGTTGCTGATTCCATTGTCGACCGGACCCGTCGCGGCCGTGCTCCTGGTCCTCCTCATGGCCCTGACCGGGTTCACCGTCACCCCGGTCGTCACCTCCCTGGCCGTCCGCGCCGACGGCGACGCCCCCACCCTCACCTCGGGCCTGACCACCTCCGCCTACGACACCGGCACCGCCGCCGGATCAGCCCTCGCCGGCGTGGCCGTGGACTCCTCACTCGGCCTGACCGGACCCGCCCTCGTCGGCGCCGCCCTCGCCGCACTCACCCCGATCCCGCTCATCGCGCTCGCCCGCGGCGCCACCCGCCACCGCACGCGGATCACCGCCCAGCGCGCCACCCCGGCCCTTGCGCGCAACGACGCCTCCGCACCGGCACACCACTGACCTCCGCCCCGGCGCGGGCCACGGCTCGGCCACCGAAGGAGAGACCCACATGAACGTGACCTACGACTTTCACGGCAAGACCGCCTTCATCACCGGTGCCGCCTCCGGCATCGGCCGGACCACCGCCCTCGCCTTCGCCCGCGCCGGCGCCCAGGTCGCCCTCGTCGACCGCTTCGCCGACGGCCTGCACGAGACCGCCCGCCTCATCGGGACCGACGGCGGGAAAGCCCTCACCCTGACCTGCGACGTCACCAGCGAAGAAGACGTCCAGGCCGCCGTCGACCGGACCGTCGAGCAGTTCGGGCGCCTGGACGCCGCCTTCAACAACGCCGGTATCGAGCAGCCTGTCCAGTCCGCCGCCGACACCGCCAAGGACACCTGGGACCGCATCATCGGCGTCAGTCTCACCGGCGTGTTCCTGTGCACCAGGGCGCAGGTGAGGCAGATGCTCCGGCAGGACGGCGGCGGAGCCGTCGTCAACGTCTCCTCCGGCGCCGGCGTCAAGGGCTTCAAGGGCCAGGCCGCCTACGCCGCCGCCAAGCACGGAGTCATCGGCTTCACCCGCTCCGCGGCCCTCGACCATGCCGCCGAAGGCATCCGCATCAACGCCGTCTGCCCCGGCATCATCGACACCGAGATGATCCAGCGCTTCGGCGACACCCGCCCCGGTGGGCGCGAAGGGCTCATCGCGGACGAGCCCGTCGGACGCCTCGGCAAGCCCGAGGAGATCGCCTCCGCCGTGCTGTGGCTGTGCTCCGGCGACGCCGCCTTCACCACGGGCACCGTCCTCGTCGTCGACGGCGGCCAGACCGTCTGACCTGCCCAAGCCTCGTGAAAGGGGCCTACCTGCTCATGAACCCCACTTACGATTTCACCGGACAGGTCGCCTTCATCACCGGGGCTTCCTCCGGCATGGGCCTGGCCACCGCCCGCGCGTTCGCCGCTTCGGGTGCCGCCGTCGCTCTCGCCGACATCGACGAGGACGCCGTCAACGCCGCCGCCGAGCAGCTCGCCGACGACGGCCACCGAGTCCTCGCGCTGGTCTGCGACGTCACCGACGAGGACCAGGTCGCCGCCGCCGTCGACCGCACGGTCGAAGCCTTCGGACGGCTCGACATGGCCTACAACAACGCCGGGATCATGCCTCCGTCCACCGACGCCGCCGATGAGAGCGCCGAGCAGTTCGACCGCGTCCAGTCCGTCAACCTGCGCGGTGTCTGGGCGAGCATGAAGCACGAACTGCGCCACATGCGCACCCGGGGCAGCGGCGCGATCGTCAACTGCTCCTCCCTCGGCGGCCTCGTCGGTAACCCGGGCCGCGCCGCCTACCACGCCACCAAGCACGGCGTGATCGGCCTGACCAAGAGCGCCGCCCTCGAGTACGGCTCCCGTGGTGTGCGGATCAACGCCGTCTGTCCCGGCACGATCAGCACCCCCATGGTCGACGCGATGGTCGAGGGCGGCGAACTCGACCGCGGCCGGGCCGAAGGAGGCCAGGCCATCAACCGGCTCGGCACCGCTGACGAGATCGCGCAGGCCGTCCTGTGGCTGTGCAGCCCCGGCGCCGGCTACGTCACCGGGATCGCCCTGCCCGTGGACGGCGGCTACACCGCCCAGTGACCACCCCGGGGCCGGGCACGTCACGACGCCCGGACCCCGCCCTCGCACCAACCGAACCCGCGTGGGCCTCCTGGCCGCCAGGAGGCCACCGGGCCATGCCCTCCCGCACGGGCCCCACCGCTGTGCTGTTGACCCTTACCTCGATACGAAGGTCTTCTCACATGCCTACCGAACCCGTCCCACAGGACTCCTCGTCCGCCACCGCCGACCCGAGCCCTCCCACGGACCCGACCCGACGCACCGTCCTCGCGACCGGTGCCGCCGTCGGCACCGCTGCGGTCGCGGGCGGCGTACTCGGCGCGGGCCTGCTGCCGGAACCCGCAGCAGCGGCCGTCGCTGCAGTTCCCACCAGTCGCCTCACTCTCACCGTCAACGGAACCCGGCACGCCGTGACGGTCGACAACCGCACCTCCCTGCTGGACCTGCTGCGCGAGCATCTGGGCCTGACCGGCTCGAAGAAGGGCTGTGACGCCGGCGCCTGCGGCGCCTGCACCGTCCTGGTCGACGGGCGTCGCCAGAACGCCTGCCTGACCCTCGCGGTGCGCCTCGAGGACGCCAAGGTCACCACCATCGAGGGCCTCGCCGACGGTGTCCGACTCCACACGCTGCAACAGGCGTTCATCGACCAGGACGCCTTCCAGTGCGGCTACTGCACCCCGGGTCAGATCCTCTCCGGCGTCGCCTGCATCGAGGAGGGCCACACCGGCTCGCCGGAGGAGATCCGCGAGTGGATGAGCGGCAACATCTGCCGCTGCGGCTGCTACCCCAAGATCGTGCGCGCGGTCCAGCAGGCCGCCGGGAAGAAGTGAGGACCGGCACCCGTGCATCCTTTCGCCTACACCCGCGCCTTCGACACCCGTGACGCCCTCGACGCCGCACGCCGCGGCGGCCGTTACCTCGCCGGAGGGACCACGTTGGTCGACCTGATGCGTGAGGGCGTCGAACGTCCCGACACCCTGGTCGACATCAGCAACCTTCCACTGGACGACATCCGGGCCACTGAGCGCGGGGGCCTGCGCATCGGCGCCCTGGTGACCATGGCACAGGCCGCCGCTCACCCGAAGGTGCGCACCCTGTACCCGGTGATCTCCCAGGCACTGGAACTCAGTGCGTCGGCCCAGCTGCGGAACATGGCCACCATCGGCGGCAACATCATGCAGCGCACGCGCTGCACCTACTTCCGTGACGTCACCGCCGCCTGCAACAAGCGTGACCTCGGCTCCGGTTGCGCCGCCCGCGACGGCTTCAACCGCAGCCACGCCCTCCTCGGCACCTCGCGGACGTGCGTGGCCACGCACCCCTCCGACGTCGCCGTCGCCTTCGCCGCCCTGGACGCGAGCGTGCACCTGCTCGGCCCGGACGACGAACGCGTCCTCGGCTTCGCCGACTTCCTGCTGCCCCCTGGCACAACACCGCAGCGTGAACAGGCACTGCTACCAGGAGAATTGATCACGGCGGTGGAGATCCCGGCACTGCCGCGCCCGCTCGAGTCAGGCTATCTGAAGGTCCGCGACCGGCAGTCGTACGAGTTCGCCCTGACCTCCGCCGCCGTCGCCCTGCACGTACGCGGCGGCATCATCCGCGAGGCGAAGGTCGCCGCCGGCGGAGTCGGCACCGTCCCGTGGAGACTCCCCGCCGTCGAGGACCACCTCATCGGCGAGCGCCCCTCCGGCGCCCTGTGGGAGGCCGCGGCGAACAAGGCGGCGGACGGCGCCCGCCCGCTGGCCCACAACACGTTCAAGGTGGAGCTGCTGAAGCGGACCGTCGAACGCCAGCTGCGCACCGTAGGAGGCCACGCATGAGCCCGCAGCCCCAGGCCGCAGTCGGCGCCCCGCTCTCCCGCGTGGACGGACGCCTCAAGGTCACCGGCCAAGCCCGCTACGCCGCCGAACACGACGTCGAAGGCACCGTGCACGCGGTCATCGTCGACGCGAGCATCGGCCGCGGCCGCATCACCGCCATCGACCCTCACAAGGCCGAAGCGCAGCCCGGCGTCCTGCGGGTGATCCACCACGGCAACGCGCCCCGGCTCCCGTACAAGGAGAACAAGGCGTCCAACAACCCGCCGGGCGCCCGCCTGCGGGTCTTCCAGGACGACAAGGTGCGCTTCCACGGCCAGCCCGTCGCCGTCGTCGTCGCCACCTCCCTGGAGGCGGCCCAGCACGCCGCGAGCCTGGTCGACGTCGAGTACGACGCCGAACAGCCCACGACCGAACTGGGCCAGGGCAAGCCCGACAAGCCGACGACGTACGCGCGCGGCGATGTCGACGCCGGCCTGCGCACGGCCGACGTACGCCTCGACCTCACCTACCGGCTGGCGCGGGTGCGGCGGGTCCTCGGCGTGTACGACGCGGGCCGCATCATCAGCCCCAAGCTCGCCGAGAGCCAGGCGTTCGGCGGCATGGTCGGAGGCATCGGCCAGGCGTTGCTCGAGCACACCGTCACCGACCACCGCGACGGCCGGATCGTCAACGCCGACCTTGCCGACTATCTGGTCCCGGTCAACGCCGATGTCCCTGATCTCAGGGCGATCTACCTGGACGGCGAGGACCGCGAGGCCGACCCGCTCGGCGTCAAGGGCCTCGGCGAGGTCGTCATGGTCGGCGTGGCCCCCGCGATCGCCAACGCAGTCTTCAACGCCACCGGCCGCCGCATCCGCCGGCTCCCCATCACCGCCGAGTCCCTGCTCTGACCCGCGCGCCGCCCGCGCGGACGTGCACGACCGCGTGGCCGTCAGACCCCTCCGGCAGACCCCTCCGGTCCGCTGGACATGGCCGCTGACGTACCCACCCCCGTCGGGTACGGCCGGCGGCCCGTCCCGTCCACCGCTCCCTCGTGACGGAGAAGCCACATGTTGAACATCGCGGACACGCTGCACACCTGGTGCCGCGAACAACGCCCGTTCGCCCTCGCCACCGTCACCGCCGTCACCGGCAGCGCACCACTCCCGGTCGGCACCTCCCTCGCCGTCGACCAAGCAGGACACGTCGTCGGCAGCATCTCTGGCGGCTGCGTCGAAGCAGCCGTCCACGACCTGTGCCGCCAGGTCCTCGACGATCAGAGCGGTGTCCGACGGGAACGGTTCGGATACTCCGACGACGACGCCTTCGCCATCGGCCTGACCTGCCGGCGGCGAACTCGAAGTCCTCGTCCGGAGCGTCACCCCCGCTGACCGGACCCACCTCCGAACCGCCTTCACAGCGGCTGCCCAGGGTCGGCCGGCCGCTGTGGTACAGGCGGTCGAAGGCCCGGAACCGTCGCTCGGCTCCTTGATGGTGCTGAACGCGGACACCGACGACGTGGTCGGGAATGTGGCCGGTCCCGCTGTAGACGCGAAGCCGGCCGATCGGGCCCGCACCCAACTGCGTACGGGCCGCACTGCCCGCATCCTGCTGGGCGGCAGCATCGATGCCTGCCCCGAGGAACTGTCCGTGCTGGTCCACGTCGCGGCACCCCCACCCCGCATGCTGATCTTCGGAGCCGTCGACTTCGCCGCCGCCCTCAGCCGGGCCGGGGCCTTCCCCGGCTACGAGGTCACCGTCTGCGACGCCGTCGGACCAGAACGGCGCCGCCCTGGTCACCGCGCTTACCGTGCTCAGGTCCGTGTGGTTCCTGCGAACGCCTGCAAGTCGCCGGCGTACAGGCTGGTGTGGAAGACGGCGGCGCCCTCGACGGCGAGCGGGGACAGGGCGGCCGGTGCGATCCGCCCGGTGACGGCCAGCCAGGCCAGCGCCCCCCCCGCACGGCATGGCGAGGAACACCCCGCCGGTGAACGAGGACAGCGGCGCGATGCGCAGGGTGCGGGGAGCGGCGGCGACGGCCCGCCGGTCCACCCGCCCGGACAGCGCCCGGTACCGCACCAGCAGGTAACCGGTCACCGTAGAGGGCGCCCATGCCGTCGTGGCCGGCGACCTCGGCCCGGAACACCTCGGTGAGCCGGTACCCGGCCCCGGTCCGCTCGTAGGCGTCCCAGCCCTACAGGCGCTGGTTGACCTGGCCCGCCTTCTCCCGGAGGGTCATCCGGCCCAGCAGGTCCCGCACCCGGGCCCCGGCCGGGGCGTCCGGGTCCCGGTAGCGGGGGCGGGTCACGCCAGCTCCAGGACGGCGACACCGTACGGGGCCAGCCGCACCTCGGCCACGGGGGCGCCGGTGGCCAGGTCGCGCAGGACGCCGGCCACCTCCGGACGGACGGTCAGCTCCTCGGAGGACTGGCTCACCAGCCACACGAAACGCCGGCCGTCCTCGTGCTCCAGCAGGTCGGCGCCCACGTACGGACTGCCGACGGTGACCGGACGGGCGGCCCCCGCGAGGTCGGCGAGCGCCGCGTACAGGCGGTGCGTCTGCTCGGGGTTGACGCGGGCGGTGCGGGCGGCCATGTGCTCCAGCGGGTAGGTCGCGAGGACGGTGCGTCCGCGGCCCGTCTCGTTCACGAGCAGGGCGGGCCGGCCGTGACCGTCGACGGCGACCACCCGCGCCCCGCGCGGGACGACGGGCAGGAAGGCCCGGCTGTCCTCGTTGCCCGCCACCGGGAAGGTGAGCGTCTCACCCGCCGCCAGCGGGCCGAAGTCCTCGGTGAACGTCATCTCCAGCACGTCGTCCCGGATCGGCTCCGCCACGCCGTACGACAACCGCAGCTCGACGCCGAAGAGGCCGTCGAGGTCGTCGAACCACGGGCCGCGGGTGCCGGGGTGCTCGCCGGAGCAGAACGACAGGTAGACCGTCGCGCCGCCCGCCGCCCGCCGGGCCAGTTCGCGGCGGGTGCGGGCGGTGAGCTGCCGGGTCGAGGGGAGCAGGTAGAGCCTGGCCTCGCCGGGGAGGCCGTCCGCCTCGCGCAGCAGCCCGGCCGGCAGGTCGGCGGCGCGGGCGGCGACGTACGCCTGGTGCAGCGAGGTGAAGATCAGCGGCCGGTCGGCGGGCCTGCTGTACGGGTAACCACGCTCCAGGAACGCCGGGACGACCAGGGCGGCGTCGGTGCCGGCCCGCCGGCAGCGGGCGAAGTCGACGGCCTTCAGCACGTCGGCGAAGGCGGCGAGTTCGCGCAGCGGGGCCTTCGGGGCGCCCGTGCGGTCGGTGATGCCGAAGTGCATCTCGAAGGGGTGATGGTCGTAGGGCGAGCGGTCCCACAGGTCGTCGTAGTCGGTGTTGTTCCAGGCGATCCACCCGGTGGCGCCGCCGAGCAGGGAGGTGTGCAGGGTCTGCCGGTAGTAGACCGCCGCGTTCTCGGCGGAGACGGTGTCGGTGGACAGGCCGAACTCCTCCAGGACGACGGGCTGTCCGGTCACCGCGGCCAGTTCGCATTCGAAGGCGGCCCGGTGGTGCTGGCGGGGGACGTCGGTGTCCGAGCGGTAGACGTGCGGGCCGACGAAGTCCACGTACTCCGCGGTGTCGCGCAGCGAGAAGCCGTTGTCGCGGCCGGTCACCTCGATGCCCCAGGCGCCGTCCCCGAGGGAGACGGGCTGGGTCGCCCCCGCGGCCCGGACGGCGTTGCACATCGCCTGCGCCCAGGCGGTGACGACGTCGGAGGAGGGCGGATTCTCCTGGTACACCCGGCCGTAGCCCGGCATCTCGTTGGTGATGAGCCAGCCGGTGACGGCCGGGTGGTCCTTGAAGCGGCGGGTCATCCGCGACGCGAACCACGCCTGCCGGCCGACCATCCACACGTCCTCGTACAGGTCCCGCCCGCCGCGCCACACCGGGTCCCAGTTCTCCCCGGACATGTGGCCGACGATGAAGGTGGGAACGGTGCCCATACCGGTCTCGGTGTGGGCGTCGAGGAAGTCCTCGAAGCGGTCGCAGAGCGTCTCGTCGACGCGGTGCGGCTCGGGGTGGAAGTCGGGCCAGTAGAAGAAGGACCGGGTCATGGTCAGGCCGTGCTCGCGCAGCACCGCCAGTTCCTCGCGGACCGTCTTCGGGTCGTAGTCGCGCCACATCAGGGGCCCGCCGGTGCGGGACCAGAAGTTGGCGCCGAGCCAGGGCAGTACGGCGGGGTCGTGGGTCAGGTGGGCGCTGTGGCGTCGCATGGTCCTTCTCGGATCGGTCGGCATCGTACGGGTCGGGCTGGTCAGCGGGGCGCGGGGCCGGTGGACTCGCGGACCACCAGCCGGGGCCGGTCGTCCAGGGCCCCCGGCTCGACGTCCTCCCCGCAGCGGGCGAGCAGCACCCGCGCGGCGAGCGCGCCGACCCGCTGCACCTGCTGGTCGACGGTGGTCAGCCGGGGGTGCAGCCAGCGGCCCAGGGGCAGGTCGTCGTAGCCGACGACGGAGAGGTCCCGGGGGACGCGCAGGCCGGCGCGCTGGGCGGCGCCCATGCCGCACACGGCCATCGAGTCGTTGGCGTACACCAGGGCCGTGGGCCGGTCGGGCAGGGCCAGCAGCGCCTCGGTCGCTGCCACCGCGGAGACCTCGGAGAAGTCCGTGTGCAGTACGGCGACCGGCCGCAGGCCCGCCGTGCGCAGGGCCGCGCCGAAGGCGCCGAGCCGCAGCCGGGTGTGCTGGAGTTCCTCGGGACCGGCCACATAGCCGACGCGTCGGTGGCCGAGGGCCAGGAGGTGGGCGACGGCCTCCTCGACCCCGGCGCCCTGCCCGCCGAGGCCGACGCTCGGCACGGCCGCCGCGGTGTCGGGTGCGCCGAGCAGCACGGCGGGCAGCCCGAGCCGGGTCAGCAGCGCGGGCCGGGGGTCGTCGGCGCGCGCGTCGGTGAGGACCGCGCCGTCCACCCGGCCCTCGGCGGCGAGCCGCTCGTAGAGGACGTTCTCCTCCCGGGCCCCGGCGACCAGGTGCAGCAGCAGGCCGTAGCCGCGCGGGGCGAGTTCGCCCTCTATGCCGGTGATCAGTTCGCTGAAGTGCGGGTCCGCGCCCAGCACGTCGGTGGGCCGCCGCACCACCAGGGCGAGGGTACGGGTGCGGGCGCTGCGCAGCGCGGCGGCCGGCGCGCTCGGCGACCAGCCCAGTTCGAGGGCCGTGTCGAGGATGCGGCGGCGGGTCCCGGCGGAGAGCCGGCCCTTGTCGTTGAACGCCTGGGACACGGCCGCCGTCGACACCCCGGCCGCCGCCGCGACGGCCTTGATGGTGGGCCGCCTGCCCGGCTTCCCGGTGGGCGCGGTCACATCTTCACCGCCCCGCTGACGAGCGCCTGCTGCATGCGGCGCTGGAGCACCGTGTAGACGATCCAGACCGGGACCAGGGTGAGGATCGTGCCCGCCGTGAGGACGCCGTAGTCGGTCCCGGTGATCGATCTCAGGGTGGGCAGGGCGACCTGGACCGTGCGCTGCGCCGGGTCCGGGCCGATGATCACCAGCGAGTACAGGTACTCGTTCCAGAAGGTGAGGAAGTTCAGCAGCAGCACGGTCGCGATGCCCGGCACGCACATCGGGACGTAGACGTGCCGCAGGACCGCGTACGTGGAGGCGCCGTCCATCCGGGCGGCCTCCTCCATCTCCCTCGGGATGGTCCGCATGAACTGCACCAGGATCACCACCGACAGCGGCATCGCGGTCGCGGGCAGGAACAGCACCATGAAGGTCCGGGTATGGAACAGCCCGGTCGCCGCGGCCAGCAGGAAGGTGGGGAAGAGCGCCGCGAAGGTGGGGATCAGGAAGCCGAGCGAGAAGACCTGCTCCACGAGCGAGGCGAGCCGGCCCGTGGACCGGGCCAGGGCGAACGCCGCGGGCAGCGCCAGCGCCAGGGTGACGACCAGGGCGAGGACCGTCACCAGGGCCGAGTTGACGACCGCGAGTCCCAGGTCGGCGCTGTCGAACGCGGTACGGAAGTTGCCGAACCCGAACGAGGTGGGCAGCGCGAAGGGATGCGCGAAGATCTCGTCGTTGGTCTTGAAGGCGGAGGCGAGGAAGTAGTACAGCGGCACGATCAGCAGGACCGCGTAGGACCACACCAGGACGTGCGCGGGCAGCCAGCGCTTGGAGAGCTTCATCGTGAGCGGCTTCCGATCAGTAGGTCTGGCGGAACACGCGGCGGATGGTGAGCAGTCCGGCGAGTCCGGCGAGGAAGAGGAGGACCCCGACGGTCTGGCTGTAGCCCAGGTCGGCCGCGATGAACGCCTTCTGGTACACGAGGAACGACAGGGTGGTGGAGGAACTGCCGGGGCCGCCCTGGGTGAGCAGCAGGACGTGCTGGGCCGAGCCGAACAGCGTCCACAGGAACTGGAGCATCGTCACCACGCCGACGTAGTCGCGTATGACGGGGAAGTGGACGCGCCACATCGTCCGCCAGTGCCCGGCGCCGTCGAGCTGGGCGGCCTCGCCGAGTTCGTCGGGCACACTGCCGAGCCGGGCCGCGAACAGGACGGCGGTGAAACCGATCCCGGCCCAGATGTCGAGGGCGATGAGGCAGGCCAGCGCGGTGGACGGCGAGGCCAGCCAGGCGTCGGCCAGCGAGCCGAGGCCGGCCGACTCCAGGGCGCCGTTGGCCAGTCCGTCCGGGGACAGGGCGGCGTAGAACACCATGGCCTTCGCCGGGGTCGAGATGAGTCCCGGGATGAACAGCAGGTAGCGGACGACGCGGTGGCCCGGCGGTTTCTGCGCGACGTAGTAGCCGAGCATGTACGCGCACCCGATCATCACCGGCAGGGCGACGGCGAGCTGGACGGCGGTGTTGCGGACCGCGTCCCGGAACACCGGGTCGTCCAGGACGGTGCGGACGTTGCCGAACCCGGCGAACGACACCGGCTGGAGCATGCCCGGCCAGTGCAGGGCGGCGACCACGAAGACGGCGATCAGCGGGCCGACCATGAACACCAGGTACCAGACCAGGGCGGGAACGGCCAGGACGGTGCCGCCCTGCCGGGGCGTGCGCCGCCCGGCGGGGGCGGCGGGCGGTCCCGGGCAGGGGACCGTGAGGTCGCCCGGGACGGGCGTCGACGTCGTCATGCTCTGACTCCGAGGGGCTGGGGCGGGGGAGGCGACGGGGTGCTCACGCGGAGCGGTACGCGGCTTCGAGGGCGGCGCGTACCCGCGCGGCACTCGTCCCCCGGGTGAAGGACGTACTGGTCGCGGTGATCAGCGGCTGGGTCGCGGCCGGCGGGACGTACACGTCGGGCAGCAGCACCTGGCTGACGCTGTCGCCGAGCCGCTGGGCCGCCGCGACCAGCGGGAAGTCCGTGCTGACCGTGGTGGAGCGCAGCGCCATGTCGCGTCCGCTCTCCCTGATGAACCGGGAGACGGTGTCCGGCCGGTACATGAACCGCAGGAACCGCTCGACGGCGTCGATCTTCTTCGTGCCGTTCGGGCTGATCCAGAAGCCGATCAGGGTGTACGTCCGCAGGATCGTCGGCCGCCCGTGGGCGGCGCCCCGCGCGAGGGGCCAGCCGCCCACCTCGGTGTGCCGGGCGACGTCCTCGGGCACCTTGGCGAGCGCCGAGGACATCGCCGACTGCATCGCGGCGGCCTCCGTGTTGAACTGGGTGGTCATCGAGTCCGAGGTCAGGCCCTGCGCCTTGTCGACGAACACGCCCGCGTCCCGCAGGGCGACGAAGTACTCGATGCCCTCCTTCGCGCCCCGGCTCCCGCTGAAGTCGCCGGTGGAGTACACGTGCCGGGCCTCGTCCTCGGTGAGGAAGGTCTGGACGATCTGGGCGAGGAGCTTCTGCCCGGTCCAGTCGTTGCCGCCGGTCGTGACGGGCCCGGTGCCCTTGGCACGCAGCTTCCGGGCCGCGGCGATCAACTGGTCCCCGGTGACGGGGATCTCGTCCACGCCCGCCCGGTCGAGGAGCGCCCGGTTGTAGGCGACCGGCCAGTTGGTGGCGAAGTACGGGAAGGCCCGCAGCCGGCCCCGGCTGTCGGTCCAGGCGTCCAGGGCGACCGGCAGCACCCGCTCGCGCAGCCCCCAGTCGTCCAGATAGCCGCGGACGTCGACGGTGGCGCCGGCCTCCGTCCAGGCCAGGGTCTTGTCGTAGAGGTTGACCATCACGACGTCCGGCTCCTTGCGGGCCAGCCGGGAGGTCTCGTAGACCTGGGCGAGGTCGTCGCCGTTGACCAGGTTCCTGACCTTCAGTCCCGGGTTCTCCCGGCGGAAGCGGTCCAGGGCCGCGAGATAGGTGGGGGAGCCCGGCGCGGTGGTGCCGAGCTGGCTGTGGACGACGAGGGTGCCGGGGTCGGAGTCCGCCGCGGCCAGCGCGGAGCAGCCGGACAGAGCGGGCAGGGCGGTCGCGGCGGCGAGGCCGGAACCGGCGGCGAGGAAGCCGCGCCGAGTCAGCGGTGGGCGCACAGGGGGGTGTCTCCAACCGAGGTGGTCAACCGTTGCGGTTAACGAGTGGTTAATCGATGTACCCGCGAGAGTGCGAGGACTTTAGGGAGGGTTTCCCGCGAGGTCAAGACCCCGGAGCCGGTGCGGGGGCCGGCCGAGTCGGGGGGAACCTGTGGAGCTTCCCGGTCGGCGGCATGGAGGCCGGACGGAGACGCCCATTTCACCGGCCGTCGCGCGCCGGCTCCGTGATAGCACGGAGGGATCGAGTCGAAAGGGCTTACGACCATGGGTATCTTCAGCCGTCGCCAGACCGCGACCGTCGAGCCGGCGTCCCCCGTCGACTTCGGCACGGCCGCCGGGGAGGAGGCAGCCGCCGGGGTGGCGCTCGACCCCCGGCTGCGGGCACTGACCGGCGCGTGGACCATCGACCGCCCGCACAGCCGCATCGGGTTCTCCGTGCGGCACGCGATGGTGACGACCGTCCGGGGGGCCTTCACCGACTACGACAGCGAGCTGTACTTCGACGGGGCCCGCCCCGAGCGCTCCCGGGCCCGCCTCGTCATCCGGGTGGCCAGCGTCGACACCGGGGTGGAGCAGCGCGACGGGCATCTCGTCGGCCCCGACTTCTTCCACGCGAGCCGGCACCCGGAGATGGAGTTCCGCAGCACGTCCACCGTCCACGAGGGCGGGGAGACCTTCCGGATGACCGGGGACATGACCATCCGCGGCGTCACCCGGCCCGTCGACCTGCACCTCGACTACCTCGGCTCGGTCATGGACCCCTTCGGCTACGAACGGGCCGGTTTCGACGGCACCACCACCATCGACCGGACCGAGTGGGGCCTGGTGTACAACCAGCGGCTCGAAGCGGGCGGCGCGATGGTGAGCGAGAGGATCCGGCTCCAGTTCGACATCTCCGCGATCCGGGCCTGAGGGTTCCGGCGGGCCGTGCCGGGCCCGGCGGGGCGCGGCCGGGGAGGTGCGGGACTGTCCGTATCCGCGTGGACACCCGTCTCAACAGGTGAAACGTCCGTTTGACATTAGATGACCTTATGGCCGATAAAGAACCTGCTTTGGCCAACTATCGGCGCTCGGGCGACGATGGCACCGGCCCCCTCCTAGCCGAATGACGAGTACGCCGTGCACCAGCCCACCGCCGCCTCCGCTCCCTCCGACCCCGCGGCGGAGTGGAAAGCCTGGTGTGCCCGGCGCCGCGCGGCGCTCACCGCCCCCACCGGCAACCTCGCCCTGGTCGAGACCCGCTGGCTGCCCGCCGGTGAGCGCCCCGACGCGGACGCGGCCCGGACCGGCCTGCCCGGCACCGTGACGGTCACCACACTCAGCCGCACCGACCGGGTCACCGGCGAGCCCGAGCACGGCCTGCGCTTCTGGGACGCGGCCGCGCCCGCGCTCACCGCCTTCGACCACGTGGACGTCTTCCCCTACGACCCCGCGTGGGTCCTGGAGGCCACCTACACCCCGGTCCCCGGCGCCCGCCGCGTCGCCTTCGAGCACATCCGGGACAACGGCGGCACCCGCGACCTGGTCGTCCCCGGGGACATCGCCCTCACGATCGACGGCCGCGACTACACCCTGAGCGCCTTCGACGACGACGGCACCCTGCTCCTCGTCTTCGGCGACCCCACCAACGGCGACACCACCTACGGCGCCGGCCGCTTCCTCTTCGTCGAGCGCACGGACGACGAACACCGGGTGGTCCTCGACTTCAACCGGGCCTTCGTACCGCCCTGCGGATTCTCCGATCAGTACAACTGTCCGATGCCGCCGCGGCAGAACCGGCTCCACCTGCCCGTCCGGGCCGGTGAGAAGCTCCCCGTCTTCCGCGACGGCTTCACCGCACAGCACTGATCGCCCCCTCTTCCCGTCCTCCCCGCAGCCCGAAGGCAGCCACCCATGTCCCTGCGCAAGACACCCCTGTACGCGGTCACCTCCGCGGCCGTCCTCTCCCTCGCCCTCACCGCCTGCGGCGGCTCGAACGGCTCCGGCGCCTCCGGCGGCACCTGGAACAAGAACGCCACCGTGAACATCGGCTCGCTCTACGAGCCGCAGAACCTCGACAACACCGCGGGCGGCGGCCAGGGCGTCACCGAGGCGCTCAACGGCAACGTCTACGAGGGCCTGTTCCGGCTCACCGACGACGGCGACGTGGAGAAGCTCCTCGCCCAGGACTACAAGGTCAGCGACGACGGCCTCACGTACACCTTCACCCTCCGCGACGGCGTGAAGTTCCACAGCGGCGGGGAACTCACCAGCGTCGACGTCAAGTACAGCCTGGAGAAGGTGCTCGCCGACGACTCCCAGTCGGCCCGCAAGAGCAACCTCGAAGTCGTCAAGGAGATAGCCACCCCCGACCCGAGGACCGTCCGGGTCACGCTGTCGCAGAAGTCGATCTCCTTCGTCTACAACCTCTCCTACGTCTGGATCATCGACTCCGCGGCGAAGGACCTGAAGACCGGCGAGGACGGCACCGGTCCCTACACCCTGGACAAGTGGACCCGCGGCTCCGCGCTCAGCCTGAAGCGCTTCGCCGGCTACTGGGGCGACGCCGCCGCCAACCAGCAGGTCGTCTTCCACTACTACAAGGACGCCACCGCGCTGAACAACGCGCTGCTGACCAACGCCGTCGACGTGGTCACCAGCGAGCAGTCGCCGGACGCCCTGGAGCAGTTCAAGCGCAACGGCGACTACACGGTCAACGACGGCGACTCGACCACCAAGCTGCTGCTCGCCTTCAACGACAAGGCCAAGCCCTTCACCGACGTCAGGGTCCGCCAGGCCGTCTCCGCCGCCATCGACGACAAGAAGCTCCTGGAGTCCGTCTGGGGCGGTTACGGCAAGCTCATCGGCTCGATGGTGCCGCCCACCGACCCCTGGTACGAGGACCTCACCGACGTCAACGCCCACGACGTCGCCAAGGCCAAGAAGCTTCTCGCGGAGGCCGGTTACGCCAAGGGCTTCAGCTTCACCCTCGACACCCCCAACTACGACCCGCACCCCACCGCCGCGACGTTCATCAAGTCCGAACTCGCCAAGGTCGGCATCACCGTCGAGATCAACACGATCACGCCCGACGAGTGGTACACCAAGGTCTACAAGAACCACGACTTCACGGCCACGCTCCAGGAGCACGTCAACGACCGCGACCTCGTCTGGTACGGCAACCCCGACTTCTACTGGGGCTACGACGACAAGCAGGTCACCGAGTGGGTGAAGCAGGCCGAGGCGGCCTCCACCACCGACGAGCAGACCGAGCTGCTGAAGAAGGTCAACCGCAAGACCGCAGAGGACGCGGCCAGCGACTGGCTGTACCTGTACCCGCAGCTCGTCGTCGCGCACAAGAACCTCTCCGGCTACCCGGTCAACGGCCTGAACTCGCAGTTCTTCGCCTACGACATCAAGAAGAAGGGCTGATGGCCCGCTACCTGCTGCGCCGGCTCGCCTTCCTGGTGGTGTCGCTGGCCCTGGCGAGCGTGGTGCTCTTCGTCCTGCTGCGGATGCTGCCCGGCGACCCGGCCAACGCCCTCACCGCGGTCGGCGCCAGCGACGAGCAGATCGCCGCGGCCCGGCACGCCATCGGCTCCGACCGGCCGCTGCCCGAACAGTTCACCCACTGGCTCGGGCAGCTCGCCACCGGTGACCTCGGCACGTCCTTCGTCAGCTCGCTGCCGGTCGGCCCCGAGGTCACCGCCCGCCTGAACGTCACCGTGCCGCTCACCCTGGCCGCGTTCGTCCTCGCGGTCCTGATCGCCGTACCCGCCGGATTCGTCGCCGCCCACAAGCGCCGCACCTGGTACGGCGCCCTGCTCAGCGGCGTCTCCCAGCTCGGCATCGCCGTCCCCGTCTTCTGGCTCGGCATGATCCTCATCGCGGTGTTCGCGCTGAACGCGGGCTGGCTGCCCGCCGGCGGCTTCCCGCAGGACGGCTGGGCCGCCCCGGGCGACGCGATCCGCTCCCTGGTCCTGCCGGTCGTCACCATCGCCCTGGTGATGAGCGCCTCCCTCATCCGCTACGTCCGCTCCGCCACCCTCGACGTGCTCGGCAGCGACTACCTGCGCACCGCCCGCGCCCTCGGCGAGAGCTTCGGCACCGCCATGTGGCGCCACGGCCTGCGCAACGCCTCCGTGCCCGTCATCTCCATCCTCGGCATCGAGCTGGCCTCCACCCTGCTCGGCGCGGTCGTCGTGGAGTCCGTGTACGCACTGCCGGGCCTCGGCTCCCTGCTGGCCACCGGCATCGCCCAGCACGACTACCCGGTCATCCAGGGCGTCCTGTTCGTCTCCACCCTCGCGGTGCTGCTCATCGGCTTCCTCGCCGACCTCGTCCAGCGGATCGTCGACCCGCGGCTGCGCGGCCGGCTCTCGGGAGGCGCCCGATGACCACGCCCACCGACCTCCTCGCCACCGAGCCGCGCGCGAAGCGCCCCACCCGCCGCACCTCCGTCACCCTGACCGCCGGCGCCGTGCTGACCGGCCTGGTCGCGCTGCTCGCCCTGGTCTCCCTGCTGTGGCTGCCCTACGGCCCCGACGACACCTCCGGCGGCCGGCTCGCCGGACCCGGCGACGGGCACCTGCTCGGCACCGACAAGCTCGGCCGCGACCTGTTCACCCAGCTGATGACCGGCTCCCGGATCGCCTTCGGCGCGGGCCTCGGCTCGGTCGCCGTCGCCGCGCTGATCGGCGTCACGCTCGGCGTGCTCGCCGCGTTCGCGCAGGGCTGGCTCGACGACACGCTCTCCGCGTTCCTCGACATCCTCATCGCCTTCCCGACGCTGCTCCTCGCGATGCTGGTGGTCGCCGCCCGGTCGGCCACCCTCGGCTCGGCGGTCCTCGCCATCGGCCTGGCGCAGAGCGCGGTCGTCGCCCGCCTGGTCCGCATCCTCGTCAAACGGGTCCTCACCCAGGACTACATCACCGCCGCCCGCACCTCCGGCACCTCCTGGCCGCGCACGGTCGCCGGGCACGTCCTGCCGAACATCTGGCCCACCCTGGTGGTCAACCTGGCCCTCCAGTTCGGCCTCGCCGTCCTCGCCGAGGCCGGACTGTCCTACCTGGGCCTGGGCGCCCCGCCGCCCAACGCGTCCTGGGGCCGCATGCTCCAGGAGGCGCAGGCCACCTTCACCACCGCACCGGCCGGCGCCCTCGCCCCCGGCGTCCTCCTCGTGCTGCTCGTCATCGGCGTCAACCTGATCGCCGACGGGCTGCGCGACGTCCTCGACCCGGCGGGCCGCGGGAGGCGGTCATGACCCTGCTCGACGTCTCCGGACTGACCGTCCGCGCCGCCGGCGGCCGGGCCCTCGTCACCGATCTGTCCTTCACGGTCGACAGCGGCGAACGCCTCGGCCTGATCGGCGAGTCCGGCTCCGGCAAGTCCCTCACCACCCTCGCGGTGCTGGGCCTGCTGCCCGAGGGCATGACGGTCACCGGCAGCGCCGTCCTGGCCGGCACCCAGGTCGTCGGCGCCCCGGAGAAGCGGCTGACCGCGCTGCGCGGCCGGGACGCCGCCGTCGTCTTCCAGGAGCCGCTGACCGCCCTCGACCCGCTGATGCGGGTGGGCCGGCAGATCGCCGGCCCGCTGGCCCGCCGCACCGGACTGAAGGGCCGGGCGCTGCGCGACGCCACGTACGAGGCGCTCGACCGGGTCCGGCTGCCCGAACCCGGGCGCGTCGCCCGCGCCTTCCCGCACGAGATCTCCGGTGGCCAGCGCCAGCGCGTCGCCCTCGCCGCCGCCTTGGCCTGCGAACCGGCACTGCTCATCGCCGACGAGCCCACCACCGCCCTCGACGTGTCCGTACAGGCCGAGATGCTCGACCTGATCGACACCCTGGTCCGCGAACGCGAGATGGCTGTGCTGTTCGTCAGCCACGACCTCGCCGTCGTCGCCAAGGTCACCGACCGGGTCCTGGTCATGAAGGACGGCCGGGCCGTCGAGGAGGGCGCGGTACGGGACATCGTGGGCGCCCCCCGCGAGGCGTACACCCGCGACCTGGTCGCCAGCGCCCGCGCGCTGGAGTCCGCCCTGGACCTGAGGAGCGCGCCGTGACCCCCGTACTGGAACTCACCGGCGTCGCCGCCCGCTACCGGGGCGCCCGCACCGACGTGGTCAGCGGGATCTCCCTGGCCGTACGGCCCGGCGAGAGCCTCGCCCTGGTCGGCGAGTCCGGCGCCGGCAAGACCACCCTGCTGCGGCTCCTGCTGGGCCTGGCCCGGCCCACCGCCGGGGAGGTCCGCTTCGACGGCGCCCCCCTCGCCCCGCGCGACCGGGAGCAGATGCGGCGCTTCCGGCGCGGCGTGCAGTGCGTCTTCCAGGACCCGTACTCCTCGCTCGACCCGCGCCGCCGGGTGGGCGCGATCGTCGCCGAGCCGCTGCGCTCCCTCGGCCTGGACTCACGGGCGGGCGCCGCCCCCAAGGTGGCCGCCGCCCTCGAAGGGGTCGGCCTGCCCGCCGACGCCGCCGAGCGCTATCCGCACGAGTTCTCCGGCGGGCAGCGCCAGCGCATCGCCATCGCCCGCGCGACCGTCTGCGACCCCCGCGTCCTGCTCGCAGACGAACCCGTCAGCGCCCTCGACGTCACCACCCGGGTGAAGGTGGTCGAGCTGCTGGCCGAACTGAAGCGGGAGCGCGGCCTGACCCTGGTGATGGTCTCCCACGATCTGTCCGTCGTGGCCTCCCTGTGTGAACGCACCGCCGTCCTGGAGCACGGCCGGATCGTCGAACAGGGCACCACCGCCCAGGTGCTCGGCGCCCCCGGCCACCCCTACACCCGCCGCCTGCTGGACAGCGTGCCGCGCCTGCCCTGACCGGGCGGGGCGCGGCACCGCCCCGCGCCCCGCCCGGGTCAGACCCGCGCGGGCTCCCGCCCGGTGTCGGGCGCCACCGGCTCCCACGGGAACGGCGGGTCGGGGATCTCCGCGCGCAG
Organism: Streptomyces griseoviridis; assembly: GCA_014649155.1. GTDB lineage: Bacteria > Actinomycetota > Actinomycetes > Streptomycetales > Streptomycetaceae > Streptomyces > Streptomyces griseoviridis. Next base: position 35,501 of record BMSM01000010.1, read on the forward strand.
CACCGGGGCCACCGCGGACTGGAACAGTTCCAGGGAGCGCCGGTGCGCACGGTCGTCCAGGCCGCCCGCGTCCGCGTGCAGGTGCAGCACGGTGTGCCCGAGCCGCTCGTGGTACCGGTGGACCTTCTCGATCACCTGCTGCGGGCTGCCGACCAGCGCGGAGCTGCGCTCCACGTAGTCCTCCAGGGTCTCGAAGACCACCGGCAGCCCCGTCTCCCGCTGGAAGGCGAGGTTGCTCTCGAAGACGGGCCGGTAGGCCGCGAGGGCCTCCTGCGAGGTGCGGGCCACGTACACGCCGGCCGTGCCCGCGCCGACCGCGACGGCCGCCGGGTCGTGCCCGTGGTGCGCCCAGCGCTCGCGGTAGTACCGGACCAGGTCGGCGTACGGCTCCACCGGGTGGGTCACGTTCGCCGAGAACAGCGGGTCCCCGTACCGGGCGGCGAGGTCCACGGACTCCCGGCTGGTGGCGCTGCCGTGCCAGACCCGCACCGGCCGCTGGAACGGCCGCGGCCACACCTCGGCGTCCGTGAGCGGCGGACGGAACCGGGTCGCTGCGGTCACCCGGCCGTGCCGCCACAGCCGCCGGAAGACCTCGTAGCTCTCGGCGTTGCGGTCCCACTGGTCCTCGGGTGTGACGGCGAACAGGTCGCGCTGGGCGCTGCCGTTGCCCTTGCCGATGATCAGTTCGAGACGGCCCCCGGAGAGGTGGTCGAGGGTGGCGTAGTCCTCGTAGGCGCGGACCGGGTCCAGCAGGCTCAGCGTGGTCACCGCCGTGAACAGCCGGATGCGGCGGGTCAGCGCGGCGATGTGGCCGAGCACCACGGGCGGGGAGGAGGAGAGGAACGGCCGCTCGTGCCGCTCCCCGACGCCGAAGCCGTCGAAGCCCAGCTCCTCGGCGAGCAGCGCGTTGTCGAGCACCTCGCGGAAGCGGTCCCGGGTCGGCTTCAGCACGCCCGTGACGCGGTCGGGGCGGTGCACGATCAGGGTGATCGCCAGGAACCTCACGACGCCGCCCGCTTCCCGCGCGCCCCGTCGGGGTGGTCCAGCCCCAGATGGTCGCGGAGCGTGCTGCCCTCGTAGTCGGCCCGGAACACGCCCCGTTCCTGGAGGAGCGGGACGACCCGGTCGGCGAACTCGTCCAGTCCGCCCGGGGTGAGGTGCGGGACGAGGATGAACCCGTCGGCGGCGTCCGCCTGGACGTAGGCGTCGATGGTCCGGGCGACGGTGTCGGGGGAGCCGACGAAGTTCTGCCGGTTGCCGGTGTGGATGACCAGGTCGCGGATGGACCAGCCGTTGGCCGCGGCCAGTTCCCGCCACTCGCGGGCGGTGGCGAGCGGATCGCGGTACATGCGGACCTGCGCCCGGCCGCGGGCCACGGTGTGCTCGCCGGGCAGCGGGTCGACCTCCGGGAGCGGCCCGTCGGGGTCGTAGCCGGACAGGTCCCGGTTCCACACCCACTCCAGCTGCCGGAGCGCGGTCGCGCCGCTCACCTGCTGCCGGCGCACCTCGCGGGCGATCTCCTCGGCCTCGGCGTCGGTGTCGCCGAGGACGAAGGTGGCGGCGGGCAGGATGAGGAGCTGGTCCGGCCGGCGGCCGTACCGGGCGAGGCGGGACTTGACGTCGGTGTAGAAGGCCCGGCCGGTGTCGAGGGCGGCGTACCGGCTGAAGATGGCGTCGGCGCTCGACGCGGCGAACTCGCGGCCCTCGTCGGAGTCACCGGCCTGGAAGACCACCGGGCGGCCCTGCGGGCTGCGCGGGACGTTGAACCGGCCGTGGATGTCGAACTGGTGCCCCTCGTGGACGAACGCCCCGGCCTTCGCGTCGCGGAGGAAGACCCCGGTCTCGCGGTCGGCGACGATCTCGTCCCCCTGCCAGGAGTCGAACAGCTCGTGCGCGGTGGTGAGGAACTCCTTCGCGCGGGAGTAGCGCTCCTCCCGCGGCAGGAAGCCGCCGCGGCGGAAGTTCTCCCCGGTGAAGGCGTCCCAGGACGTGACGACGTTCCACGCCGCCCGCCCGTCGGAGAGGTGGTCGAGGCTGGCGAACTGGCGGGCCACCTCGTACGGCTCGTTGAAGGTGGAGTTGATGGTGCCGGTCAGGCCGAGCCGGTCGGTGACGGCGGCGAGCGCGGCCAGCACGGTGAAGGTGTCCGGGCGGCCCACGACGTCCAGGTCGTATATCTTGCCGCCCTGTTCACGCAGCCGGAGTCCCTCGGCGAGGAAGAGGAAGTCGAACTTGGCGCGCTCGGCGGTGCGGGCGAAGTGCGCGAAGGAGCTGAACTCGATGTGGCTGCCGGCCCTCGGGTCGCTCCACACCGTGGTGTTGTTGACGCCGGGGAAGTGGGCGGCCAGGTGGATCAGCTTGACGGGCTTGCTCATGGTCGGACGGGTCTCCTTCGCTCAGGCCGCGGCGTAGCGGTTGCCGGGGCGGGGCAGTCCGAGCAGGCCGCGCAGGGTGCCGGACTCGTAGGCGCGGCGGAACGCGCCGCGGCGCTGCAGTTCGGGGACGAGCCCCCGGGTGATCGCCGGCAGGTCGTGGCCGGCCACGCCGGGCCGCAGCCGGAACCCGGACAGCCCCGCCGCCCGGAACTCCAGCAGCAGGTCGGCGAGTCGGGTGGGTGAGCCGGTGAAGACCAGGGCGTCACTGGTGAACCGTTCCCCGGCGAGGGCGTCCAGCCGGTCCCGGCGGGCGGCGGCGGCGGCCGGGTCGTCGTCGAGGAAGACCACCAGGTCGGCGAAGACGCGCAGCGGCTCGCCGGCCCGTCCGGCGGCGGCCTGCTCGGCGCGGATCTCGGCGACGATCGCGCGGGCCTGACCGGTGTCGTGCGGGGTGGTGAAGCCGACGTCGGCGGAGCGGGCCACCAGCCGGTAGGGCACGGTGTCGTGCGCGAGGGCGGTGACCAGGGGCTGGCCCTGCGGCGGACGGGGCGTGATCGAGGGGCCCTTGACACGGAAGTGCCGGCCCTCGAAGTCGATGTAGTGCAGCTTGTCCCGGTCGATGAACCGGCCGGTGGCCGCGTCCCGGATCTCGGCGTCGTCCTCCCAGCTGTCCCAGAGCCGGCGCACCACCTCGACGTAGTCGGCGGCCTCGTCGAACAGCTCGGTCACCACGTCCCACGCCGCCGGGTCGTCGTAGGCGGCGATGCGGGGGACGGTGCGCCGGCCGAAGTGCGCCGCCTCGTTCGGCCGGGCCGTGATCTGCACCCGCAGTCCCGCGCGGCCCCCGCTGACATAGTCCAGGGTGGCGATCGCCTTGGACAGGTGGAACGGCTCGGTGTGCGTGGCCACCACGGTCGGCACCAGCCCGATGTGCCGGCTCAGCGGCGCCACCCGGGCGGCGATCAGCACCGCGTCGAGCCGGCCGCGGACCTGGTCGGTGCGCTCGTCCGGGTCGAGGAAGTGCGAGGACTGGGGGCCCAGGCCGTCCTCGATGGTGACGAAGTCCAGCAGGCCGCGTTCGGCCTCGGCGACCAGCCCCGCCCAGTACCCGGCGCTGAACAGCGCCCGGGGCTCGGAGACGGGGTCGCGCCAGGACGCGGGATGCCAGCCGGTGCCGTCCAGCGCGACGGCGAGACGCAGGGGAGGAGGGGAAGTCGGGGACACGAGGCTGCCTTCCTGGAGAGGGGGAAGCGGTCCGGCCGTCCGGGCGGGGGCGTCCGGGCGTACGCGGACGACCGCACCGGCCGACGGCGGGACGGGGAACGGGACATGGGGGAGCGCGCGGGCACACGAGGCCCTCACGGGCCCGGGTCACGGCTGCGGCGCAGGCGTCAGGAACGACAGAGCGCGCCGGCCACACGCTGGAGATCGATGTGCCGGCGGCAGCGCAGGCGCACGGTACGGACCGCGTGGGTCACGTCCCTCACCTCCGTCGTCGCGGGGCGCACGACGGCGCCGCTCACCCCCAGCATCGCCCACAACGCCCCGGTCGCGCCAGGTCTTCCCACTCCTCGGACCGTACGGCTACGGATGCCAGGGCCGCCGTCCGCCGCAGTGACCCGCGCGTACCCCCTGTACGCGTCGCGTTCGCCCGTTGTACGGCTCCTCCCTGTGAGATGCCGGAGGCGGTGGCGGCGCCGGGGCGCGACGCCATCGGCGTCCTCGCCGGGCGCGTCGGCGAGGACGGCGCGCGCCCATCGGATCGTCCTCGGCTTCCACCACCCGCTCGACGTCAGCGGCGGCCGGATGACCGCCCAGGCCACCGTCGCGCACTTGTGGGCGGACCTGGGGCCTGTCGTTCGGATCACGCCGCGGACGCGGGGCCGCGGGGCCTGGCACGCGCACCTGCCGCGTTGTCGTCACTCGACTCGCCGACGCTCCGCGTCGACTACCTCCTCCGCCTCGCGTCCGCACGCGCCAGGCCCCGCTCACCGGCGCGAGGAAGGCGCAGCCGATTCCCCGCGACCTGATCCGAACGACAGGCCCCAGTGCCTCGCCGAGGCCCGCACCGAGACACGGAACGTGCTGCTCGCGCGGTGCGCGGCGCGGGGGTAGGGCGGCACGCTCACCGCGTGCGCGGGCGACCCCTGCGCCGGGCCGAGCACGGCGGAGGCCGTAGATCCGTGCACGCGGCGCCCGACGTACGGCTTCTCGCAGGTCGGCGAGGCCGGTCGGGCGATGGACGTCCCGTCCGACGCGGCGGCGCTGCCCGGCACGGTCTTCCCGGACCTCACCGCCGAGCAGCGCGGACAGATCCTGGAGCCGGCGGCGACGGACTCCGGCTATCCGTTCGACCTCACCGGCGACGGCGGGCCGAGCCGGCAGCGGATCGACCTGGCCGCCGCGATGGCGGCGGACGTGGAGGTGACCGCCGACGGGTCGGTCACCGTGACCGGCTTCCCCGACGCAAACGAAGGCGAGCGTCGCCGACGCCACCGCGATCACCGTGGGCGGCGTGCCGGTCGACGGGTTCGACCCGGGGGTGTCCACATACGTCGTGGACCGGCCGGCGAACGGGTGGGTCCCGGCCGTGGGCGCCGTGGCCGCCGCGCCCGGCGCGCGGGTGCGGATCACCAGTGGCGGTGACGTCGTCCCGTCGTCCGCGTCCGGGTCCACCACCCGCACCATCGAGGTGACCTCGGCCAACGGCTCGGTCACCGGCACCCGCACGGTCGGCTTCCACCGGACGGACCGCGTTCAGCGGCCGTCCTGGAACGCCGGCGGGTACCGCGACCGCGACCCCGGCTCCGCCGGCCGCACCGGGCCCTGGTCACCGGCCGGGGAGTGGGAGGTGAGCGGGGGACACGCCGTCCGCCGACCGGGCGCGACCGCCCCGCCGCCGGTGTGACGAGCGGGCCGTCGCGCCGGCGGCGGGGCCGCGCGGTCCCCGCCGGAGCGATGAGTTCCGGGCGTCCGCCCGGTCTGCCCTGGTGACCGACCGCCGAGCCACCCGGGAGACCGACATGACCGCCACCTACACCTTCGACGTCTTCTCCAGCCTCGACGGCTACGGCGCCGCCGGCGGCGACTGGACCGGCTACTGGGGCAAGCAGGGACCCGAACTGCTCGACCACCGCCTCGCCCTGTACGACACCGAGCAGCGGATGGTGTTCGGGGCGCACACCTACCGGCTGTTCGCGTCGATGCTGGCCACCGCCGCCGAGGACTCCGAACTGCACGATCCGTGGGTCAGCCGGATGCGGCACCTGCCCGCCACCGTGGTGTCGACGACGCTGGAAGATCCCCTCGACTGGCCGGACGCGACCGTCGCCGCCGGTGACGCGGTCGACGTCGTCGCCCGGCTGAAGCAGGAGTCCGACGTGCCGTTGCGTTCGCACGGCAGCCTGTCCATGAACCGCGCCCTGCTCGCCGCCGGCCTGGTCGACCGCCTGCAGATCACCGTCTTCCCCGTCATCACCGGCCGTACCGGCGCCGAGCCGGTCTTCCGGGACGCGGCCGACTTCGACCTGGAGCTGACCGGCAGCCGCCTCCTGGACGGCCGCGTCCAGGAGCTGGTCTACCGGCCCGCCCTCCACTGAGGCCCCGTCGCGGGTTCGACGGCACGGGCCACCCAGGGCCGGGAGCGCCGTACGGTCACCGCCACCGTGTCGCCGACGCGGAAGCGCTCCGCCGCCCCGGGCGCGGCGAAGAACCGCGTGCACCCGAGACGCGCGGGATCACGGCGCCCGAGGAACCCGCGCACCGCCCGCACGTCCAGCACCAGCCGGGCCTCCCGGTCCGGCGCGATGTCCGGGAACTTCGCGGGCACCGGCCCGGTCGCCAGCTCCGTGATCGTGCCGACGACCCGGTACTCCCCGGGCAACGGACCCATGGGGGCCTCCCCTCCCTGTGTCAGCCGATGGACAGCCGGCGCTCCGCGTCGCCCGGCTCCGCCCCGCCGGGCGCGGGCAGCGGCGCCAGTTCGACCAGCCCGCCCTCCGGACGGTACGGCCGGTCACCGGCGGTGAAGTCGTCGTCCTCGTCGTCCCCGTCGCGCGCGGTCAGCTGGTAGTCGGTGATCTCGTGCCCCTCCGCGGGCACGCCCTTGCGCCGGTTGCGCAGCCGCATCGCCTGCTGGATCGCGTTGGGATTCTCCAGCAGCGGCAGCCCGAGCCCCGGCGCGTCCCTGCCCGTCGCGGCCTTGTACACCCCCCGGGCGAAGGACGTGCAGTTGTACGTCGCGAGGTTGTACTTGGCGTTCATGTGCGCGTCGATGTACTGGTGTGCCTTGGCGAGCTGGTCCCGGTTCAGCAGCACGGACGTCCGGGTGCTCGCCGCGGCGGGCTGGTCCCTGTTGACGTGCACCGCTCCGTCCACCGTCTCGAAGGGGTTGGCGGCGCTGGGCCGCTTCTGCGGGAAGAAGCCGTACGTCGTGCAGGCCGTCCGCGCCGGTGTCCGGTCGGTGTAGAGGGCCACCCAGGCGTGACCGAAGTGCCCCGCGACGAAGTCCCGCCCGAGTGAGTTGTGGTCCTGGCGGACCTGGAGCTGGAGCGTGACCGTCTCGAACGACGTCGCCTCGCTCCGGGCACCGCCGGGCGAGTCGTCCTCCGCGCGCTGCACCGGCACCGCGGGTCCCCGGCCGGGACCGGCGGCGCTGCGCCGCGCCGCGACCAGCCGGGAGACCGCGGCGTTCCCCGCGCTGCGCTGGAGAGCGGCCAGCGGCGCCACGGGGACGCTCTTCGCGGCGGTGCGGGCGGCGGGACCGCCCGTCCGGGGACGGGTTACCTGGTGCAGCTGCATGGGGACGGCGCTTCCCGGCGTGAGGACGTGCGGAGGTGGTGCGGAGTCCCGCGGAGGGGTGCGGGTTCCCGTCCCGTCATCCTCGGCGCGCCCCGCACCGCACACCAGGTCCGTCCGTACCGGGCGCGGGCAGCGCCGCCGCCCGGACGTACGGCCGTCCGTGCAGCGGGTGCCGCCACCACCCCGTCGGCGTCCCGCCCGGCGAGCGAGTACGAGGGCCGCCGCGAGCCCTGCCGGGGGCGCGGACACGTCCGCCGCCGGCGCGCCCTGCCGCGCACCCTGGCCGCCCGCCGGGTCCACCGGGGCGCCGGACCGGATGTGATTGACTGACCCGTATGGCCTCGTTCTCCCCGCACCCGCCCGTTCGGCCGTGACCGTCGAACCGACCGCGGCCACCCGGCCCCGTGACCGCAGGCAGCAGATCGTCGAGGCGGCCGGGCGCGTCTTCAGCGAGCGCGGCTACCACGCCGCGTCCATGGAGGAGATCGCCTCCGGCGTGGGGATCACCGCCGCGGCGCTGTACCGGCACTTCCCCAACAAGTACGCGCTGTTCGCCGAGTGCGCCGACGTGATGGCCGACGGGCTCGTCGCCGCCCTCGACGACGTGCCCGCCGGGACGCCGCTGCGTGACGTGCTCCGCGCCGTCACCCGGGTCACCGTCGCCCACCGCGCCGCGGGCGGCCTGTACCGCTGGGAGGCCAGGTTCCTCATCCGCGCCGACCGGCGCCGTCTCGGCGCCAAGTTCGGGCGGGTCGTCGGCCGGGTGGACGCGGCGGTGCAGCGCGCCTACGCCTTGCCCGACGGGCGGCTGCGGGCCGCGGCGGCCCTGGGCGCGATCGGGTCCGTCACGATGCACCGCACCTCGATCGCCGGGCGCCGGGCCGAGGACCTGCTGTCGGCGGCGGCCCTGCGGGTGGCCCTCACCGACCCCGCGGCCCCCCGGCGGCTCGCCCGCGCCGTCGAGCTGCCCGCCCGGCCGGTGCCGCGCACCCGCCGCGCGGAGATCCTCGCCGCCGCCATCCCGCTGTTCGCCCGGGACGGCTTCGCCCATGTGACGAACGGGCAGATCGCGCGGGAGGTGGGACTCGCGCCGTCCGCGCTCTACCGCCACTACTCCGGCAAGGTCGACATCCTCGCGGCGGCCTGCCTCCAGGCGGCCGGGCTGCTGGCCCAGGGAGTGGAGCGCAGCCTCCAGGAGGTGACCGGCCCGCACGAGGCGCTCGTCGCGCTGGCCGCCACCCACGTCGCCTACAGCTTCGAGTACACCGCGCTCAACAGCGTCGCCGAGGCCGAGGTGGCCGGCCTGCCGGCCGGGCTGCGGCGTCCCGTGGTCCTCGCGCAGCGCGACCACATCGCCGTATGGGAGCAGCAACTGCTCCTGGCCCGGCCGGAGCTGGACCCCCGCCAGGCCCGGGTGCTGGTGCACGCCGCCTTCGGGGCGGCGGTGGAGGCCGGCCGCCGGCTGCGCTGGCGGGACAGCCCGGCCCACCGCGACGCCGTGACCGCCCTGGTCGTGGGCGCCCTCGGGATCTGACCCCGGGTGCCCGCGCCCGCCGTGAAGCGACGCGGACACCCGGGGCGGCCGGGCCCGGCGGCTCAGCCCGCCGGACGGTTCCCGGTCGGGATCGTGATGGGGGTGGTGGTCGCCGAGGACCCCTTGTTCAGGAACAGCATGGCCAGGGCCCGCACGAACTGGTCGACCATGTAGAACGTCCCGGGCATCAGCGGCGACAGGCCCTCGCGGAACAGGATGTACGCCGGCCACGCCGTGCGGACCAGCGCCGCCGCCGCGTAGTCGCGCCGCAGCCCCAGCCAGTCGCCGATCTCGTCGCTGAGGACGTAGCGGACGAACTCGTTGAGGAAACCGCGGGTGACCCCGAGGTCGATCTGCGCGGTCAGCCCGAGCAGTTCCTCGGCCAGCTCCTTGCCCTCCGTCGTCGGGGCCAGGATCGGCGTGAGCACCTGAGCCGACTGGGCGTCCGCCGCCGCCCAGGTCTGCGGGATGTACGCGTCCGGGACACCGAGCAGGTGCAGGGCGACCTGCCAGGAGTGCAGGAACGCCTCCTGGTCCGCGGCCGGGAACGGGACCTTCCAGTCCAGCAGCCTCCGGCGGACGTAGGTGCCCAGGCTGTGGAAGGTGACCAGGATGTCGGCGGCGCTGATCGGGATGTCCTGGTCGGCGCCGCCCGCCCAGTGCGGGGACTGCGGCAGCAGATGCCGCACCGCGGCGTGCACCAGCCGGGTCTTGTTGGCGGTGACGACGAACTGCCCGGTCGGCTCGAACGCCTTGAGCTGGGACAGGTCGTAACCGAACGTGAACGTCTTGGCCGCGCGGTCCTGCATGTCGGCCCCGCCCGCCGACCAGTACACGCTGCGGGCCTCGCGCGGGATCACCGTGCTCATGATGCCGCTGCCCAGGCCGTACAGCATGAACAGGTAGGTGTCCCGGCGCCGGTTGAAGTCGGCGGCACGGGCCAGCTTCGCGGAGTCGGCCCACGAGGGCAGCCGGTTGACCTGGCGCAGATGCGCGGTGAGGTCGGCGGGCAGGCCGCCGGGCAGCGGATCGCCGTTGTTCACCCACGACGCCATCGCCTTGTTGACCGACGGGACCAGGCCCTTGTCGAGCAGCGAGGCCATCAGCGGGTCGGTCGCGTCGTCCCAGACGTACGCCGGATCGGCGCCCGTGCCACTGCCCGCGACCGAGTCGGCCGACGGCCACGCCCACGCCTTGGCGGGGGCCGTCACGCTCACCAGACCGAGCGCGGCACCGAGGGACAGAACTCTTCTCCGGTTGAGATTCTCCATTGACTTACTCGCTTCCCTGAGTGAGCAGGCGGCGCCATCGACGCCTTCACCACGTGCAAGTGCGCTGATCGCCGCGCTTTCGGTCGTTCCGAGTCATGTGATTCCTGATTAACATAGCGAGGTGGCTCGGCGGGGGCAATGGTCGTGACGGAGGCCGTCCGGACACAGCGGCGGGGGCGGCCCCCTCGCCGAGGAGACCGCCCCCACCCGTCAGTTCGCGTCAGTCGCCGGCCACCGCGGGCGGCGCGGCGCCCACCCCCCAAGCGGTGGGCGTGTCCGACAGCCCGACCCGGATCGTGCCGGCGCGCAGCAGCTCCCGGTGGGACAGCCAGCTCCCGCGCGGCGTCCCCCGGTCCGTGCGCACGGAGGACACGTACCGCGCGGCGGAGGCGTCGGCTCCCGGGGCCACGACGGTGATCCGGCGCCCGTGCTCCGGCCGGATCTCGACCTTCTCGAACATCGGCGCCGAGACGATGTACGTCGCCGAGCCGGGCTGCGCCTCGAAGATCCCGGCCATGGCGAACACCAGCAGCGACGAGGTGGCGCCGAGGTCGTCGTTGCCGGGCATGCCGTAGACGTCGTCGGTGAACAGCGTGCGCAGCGCCCGCAGCACCGCCGAGGTCTTCCACGGCGAGCCGGTCCACGCGTACATCCACGGGGCGTGGAAGTCGGGCTCGTTGTTCGGGTTGAAGGCGAAGTTGTCGTGGTAGTCGTACGCGCCCGTCACCCAGGACTCCGAGGCGGCCTTCGCCGGGTCGGAGAGCACGGTCGGCAGGTCGAAGAAGGCGTCGAGCCGCCGCTCGGCCGCGTCCCGGCCGCCCATCAGCCCGAACAGGGTCCCGGGGTCCTGCTGGCCGAGCCACTGGTACTGCCACGCGGTGCCCTCGTGGAAGGCGCCGGACTGCGTGGGGTCGGTGGTGCCGGCCGCCGTGCCGTCCTCGTTCCGGGCCACGGGGAAACCGGTGAAGCCCTTCGAGGTGACGCCGGAGTCCCACAGGTGGGCGAAGTCGTCACAGCGGGCGGCGAGCGTCTCGGCCTTCTTCCGGTGGCCGAGCCCCGCGGCCATCGTGGACAGCGCGCAGTCGCCCAGGGCGTACTCGAGGGTGGCCGACCCCGCCTGGCGGCTGTCGCCGTACAGGTAACCGGGCAGGTTCCGGTAGGCGACCCAGCCGTTCGCCACGTACGAGGGGTTGCCGTCCCGGCCGCGGAAGAGGGACTGGTCCTCGGGGACCTCGTTGGCGTTCTTCCAGAGCGCGGCGAACAGCCCGCGGGCGGTGGGGTCGTCGAGCAGGCCGCGGTTGTACAGGTCCACGACGAACGGCGTGACCGGGTCGCCGCTCATCACGTTGGTCTCGCCGTTGCCGAGCCCCCAGCGCGGCAGCCAGCCGGCGTCCTCGTGGACACGCAGCAGGGACCGGGCCATGTCCGCGGCCCGGTCCGGGTGCAGCAGCGCGACCAGCTGGTTCTGCGAACGGTAGGTGTCCCAGAGGGAGAACATCTGGTAGTAGGGGGAGTCCGCGCGGTGCACCTGGTCGTCGAAGCCGCGGTAGCGGCCGTCCACGTCGGAGCCGACCGACGGGTGCAGCAGTGAGTGGTAGAGCGCCGTGTAGTAGGTGCGCTGGTCGGCGGTGCTGCCGCCGGCCACCCGCATCCGGCTCAGCTCCTCGCGCCAGGTGTCGTGCGCGGCGGCGCGGGCCCGGTCGAACGACCTCGGCTGCTCGGCCCGGCGGTTCAGGCGCGCCCCGTCCACCGAGGTGTAGGACAGGCCCACCGAGGCGCCCACCCGCTTCCCCCCGGAGGGGTCGAACGTCAGCCAGGCACCGGCCCGCTGAGCGCCCCGCGACGCCTCCCGCCGCCCGGCGGTGAGGGTGTCGTCGCTCCAGGTGCCGAACGCCGAGAACGTCCGGTCGAACCGGGCGCTGAAGTAGACCCGGTAGCGCTCCTTGCCGGTCTCCCCGCAGAAGTTGCCGCCCTGCACCCAGCCTTCCACGGTGTCGTCGCCGACCACCCGGACGTCCCCGGCGTAGGTGCTGCCGTTGCTCTGCCCGGCCTCGACGAGGATGTTCTCGGCGTCCGCGCCGTCGGGGAAGGTGTAGCGGTGCTGCCCGGTCCGCTGCGTCGCCGACAGCTCGGCCTCGATGCCGCCTGCGAGGGTCACGCCGTAGTAGCCCGGTGCCCGCCGCTCGTCGTCATGGCTGAACTCCGCCGCGTACCGCGCCGGATCGGAGGAGGTCACCGTGCCGGTGGTCGGCATGAACCGGATGTTGCCCATCGTCTGACAGCCGACGCCCGAGAGGTGCGTGTGGCTGAAACCGAGGATGCTGTCCTGCGCGTAGTCGTACGAGGCGTACTTGTTCAGCTGGGTGTCGGGGCTGAGCTGGACCATGCCGAACGGAGTGGTGGCGCCCGGGAAGGTGGTCCCGTCGCCGTTGTTGCCGATCGACGTGTCGACCAGCGTGGTGGGGTCGGCCGCGAACCCCGGGGGCCGTTCCCCGGCGTGCGCGGCGCCGGTGGTGGCCGCGGCCACAGTGATGACGGTCAACGCGCCGGTGAACGCCCGTTTCCACGCTCTCATCGTGATCCTTCCGTTCGACAACGTTGTCACGGTGGTGTCCGTCGATCTTGGGCCCATGGACGCGCTTCCGTCAATGCGTCCGCCGACGCGTTCCGTTGGTACGTCGTCGCGTACGGCGGGTGTGGGGGGTGGGGGAGGGCGGGAGGCGGGCGGTGGGAGGTTCCTGGCGTTCGGTGATCAGAGCGGCGCGGGAGAGGACGCCCCTCGGACCAGCAGCCGGGGGCTGCCCGAGCCGTCGGCGGGCACGCTCCACAGGTCGCTGGAACCGACCTCGCCGTCGGCGGGCAGGGCGTAGGCGAGGGTGTCGTCGTCCAGCCAGGCGGCCTGGTCGTCGACGCTGTGCCGTTCGGCGAGCGGGGTCTCGCGCAGGGTGCGCAGGTCGAGGACGTACTCGCGCCACAGGTCGGTCCGGGACAGCACCCGCTTCTTGAAGGCGACCCGGGTTCCGTCGGGGGAGAGCGAGGGGCACTCCACGTTCTCGGCCAGGGTGGTGACCGACCGTTCGGAGACCGAACCGCGCACCAGGTACGTCCTGTTCGCGGTGTTGAGGGTGGCGTAGAAGGTGTCGTCGTCGGCGGCGAAGGTCACTCCCCAGAAGTTGACGTCGGCGGCGCGGTAGGACGCGCCGTCGAGGGTGATGGCGAAGGTCTCCAGGCTCGGGATCAGCCGCATGGTGCGGGTGTCCAGGATGGAGGTCCGGGTGGAGAAGAAGGTGGACGCGTAGGACTCGCCGGAGACGAAGACGGTCCAGGCGGCGAAGCGGCCGCTGGGGGAGACCCGGGCCCGGCTGGGCGTCCCCGCGAGGGCGAAGGTGCGTCGGGTGCGCAGCTCGGAGTCGAGCAGCAGGGCGCGGTGGCTCTGCTTGAGCACACCGGGCTCGGACCGGAGGCAGACGCCGGTGCCGGCCGCCGCGTAGAAGCGTACGCACTTCAGGCCGGAGGCCGTCCGGTCGCCGCCCGGGGCCGTGGCCGGCACCGAGGCGACCGCCGTGCGGTGCGGTCCCGCGGCCTCGTTGACGAACGCCAGCCGGCCCTCCCGGCCCAGCGTCACCGCGCCCGCGTGCGCGCGGGGGGCGCCCGCGTGCGGCCGGTCGGCGCGGTCGGCCCGGTCGGCGGCGCGCAGGACCATGCCGGTGGCGGCGCCGGCGAGGAGCAGGACCGCGACGGCGAGGACGAGGAGGCGGCGGTGGAGCGAGGTCATGGGGTCCTCGGGGGTGCGGGCTTCGGCGGGGCGGTCGGCGGGGTTTCGCGGGCGGTCGGTGGTGGCCGGTGCTGGTCATGGGGTGGGCGGGGCGTGGCGTCCGCGGCCGGGGTGGCCGTCCGGGGCCGGTCGGCGGCGGGCGCTCGGGGCCGCGGGGAGTGAGCGGGGGCCGGGGGAGTGGGCCGGGGGAGCGGCGGGGCCGGTGTGCCCCGGCGGTCGGCGGGTGGTCGCCGGCCCGGGACCGGTGGGCCGCCGGTGCCCGCGCCGGTGGACGACGAGGAGGTGCGGGGGACGCGGTGACACCGGCGCCCCCCGGCGCGGCACCGGCGGCCCGGGTCTCACGGAGGTCATGGGCGGCACGGGTTCCAAGGGCCTCACGAGCGGCACGGGTTCCACGGGCGTCGCGTGTTGCACGGAGATCTGCCGCGGCATGGATCTCGGGGAGGTCACTCGCACATCGTGGCTCACGGGCGTCGCGTGTTGCACGGAGATCTGCCGCAGCACGGATCTCACGGAGGTCACCGGCACCTCGTGGCTCACGGGCGTCACACGTCTCACGGAGATCACCTGGCTCACCGATCTCACGGGCGTCACGCGCGTCACGTGTCTCATGGGCGTCACAAGGGGCACGGATCTCACGGACGTCATCCGTGACACGCGTGGCACAGGCGGTACGGCTTCCACGGGCGTCACCGGCGGCCGTCGTCCCCGTGGGCCGGGCGCAGGACCGAACCGGCGACGGCCGCGCAGCACAGCAGGCCGAGCGCGGAGCCGGCGAGGGCCGGGCCGTCGCCCCACAGCGTCCAGGCGGCGCCGAAGCCCAGGGAGCAGCCGAACCGGGCCAGGGCCTGGCCGGTGCCGACGAGGGCGAGACCGCTGGCCCGCAGGTGCTCGGGCACCACCCCGGCCAGCGCGGCCGGCAGCACCCCGTCGGTCGCCGCGTAGAACACGCCGTGCAGGGCCAGCACCAGCGGCACGAGCAGCGGGGTGGCCGGGGCCCACAGCAGCAGGCCGTACGCGGTCAGCAGGGCCCCGTGTCCGGCGAGGAACACGGTGTGCCGGCCGACCCGGTCGGCGAGCGCGCCCAGCGGCACGGCCAGCAGCAGGAACACCGCGGCGGTGCCCAGCGGCAGCAGGGTGAACCACTCCTCGCCGACCTCCGCGCGGCGTTGCAGCAGCAGGTAGAGGAACGCGTCGCTGACCGTGGTCAGGCCCAGCAGCGCAGCGCACCCGGCCAGCGACCGCAGCCGGGGCAGCCGCAGCAGGGCCAGCGCCTCCCGCACCCGGACCGGGGCCAGCCCCCCGTCCGCGTCCGCGACCGCGCCGGGCGGCGCGGCGGGCCGCTGTCGCCGGCCGGGCACGAACAGCACCAGCACCAGCACGCCCAGCACGGCGACGCACGCGCTCACCCCGAACACCGCGTCATAGCCGTCGGCCGCCACACTCAGGATGAGGAACGCGGCCAGCGGGCCGAGCATCGCCCCGGTGGTGTCCATCGCCCGGTGCACTCCGAAGGCCCGGCCCTGGCGCGCCACCGGCGTGGACAGGGAGATCATCGCGTCCCGGGGCGCGGTGCGCAGCCCCTTCCCGGTCCGCTCCAGCGCGAGCACCGCGCCGAGCGCGCCGATGCTCCCGGCGACCAGCAGCAGCGGCTTGGCCAGGGCGGACAGGCCGTAACCGAGCCCCGCGAGGAGCTTGTGGCCGCGCACCCGGTCGGCGAGGTGCCCGCCGGTGAGCTGGACCAGCGCGCCGACGCCGTTGTAGACACCGTCGAGGGTGCCGAAGGCCAGCGGGCTGAAGCCGAGCGTGGTGACGAGGTACAGCGGGAGGACGGCGGTGACCATCTCCGAGGAGACGTCGGTGATCAGGCTGACCGTGCCGAGGACGAGCACGACCGGGGCGACGCCCGGCCGCCGGCCGCGTCTTCGGCCCGGTGCGCGGTCCGCCGCCGGCGGGGCGGAGCGATCGGTGAGGTACACGTACGGAACTCCCGTCGGGGGTGCGCTCAGTCCTGCCGGCTGCTGTCGTCCCGTAGCCAGGTGTCGAAGTCCCGCTTCCGGACGGCCCGCGCCGCCCTGCGGCGGGCGACGACCGCCGCCGCGACGAAGACGGCGACGCTCGCGAACAGCCCCGGCCGCGCGCGGAGCAGGACCGCGAGGTCGGACACGCCGGTGCGCGCCGAGGCGCCCGCCGGGCCCTGCCGCTGTTCGACCTGGGCGGTGGAGACCGCGGCCCGGACCCGCCGGTTGATCAAGTCCCGCCAGGTGCGCGGCGGGCGGACCACGACCTCGGCGGCGCCGACCACCCGCCGCTCCCCGGGGGCGAACGCCAGGGACGCGGCCAGATCGTCCGCCATCAGCGGCGGCAGCGCCGCGATCCGGGCGTGCCCGGCCGCCGAGACCGCGATCACGCCCCGGCCGAACAGCCCCTCGCGGACGGCCGGCAGCCGCTGCCACACCCGGTAGTACGCCCGCACCCGCCAGGCGCACCCGGCCAGCGGGATGCGCCGCACCGGGGCGGTGGCGAGGACGCCGGACGCGGTGTCGGCCAAGGGCTCGGCCAGCGCCCGGACGCCGGCGCCCGTGAGCACCACGTCGGCGTCCACATAGAGCCGGGGGAAGCCGCGGGCGTGGTCGTCGCCGGTGCGCAGCGCGGTGTGCTTGGACGGGACCGGGATCTCCACCACCCGTACGCGCGGCCCGCGTCCGGCGGCGACCCGCGCGGTGTCGTCCGTGCAGCCGTTGCAGACGACCACGATGTCGGTCGCCTCCTCGGCGGGGTCGGCCAGCAGCGCGTCCAGGAGCCGCCCGATGACGCGCGCCTCGTTGTGCGCCGGGATCACGATGCTCGTCACCTGGGCAGTATGCCGCCGGTGTCACGCTCGCGAGGTGTGTTTCGTCCAACTGTTCCCGCCGCTGCGGTCCATGGTCTAGATTGAGCTTCGCCTGGCCGGTGGTGACGGAGGGGAGCGTGCCGATGACGGCACGTGCCGAAGCCGGACGCCGCGGGCCGGACGGGGAGCAGTAAGCCAACAGGCAAGCGTGAAGCGGCGGTTGGGGAACCGCCGAAAGCTTTCTCGTACGTCGGTGCCGGGGTGTGGAGGAGACACACCGGTGCCGATCCAGCCCTGACCGAGGACGTGTGACCACACGTCCCGCATGCTCACGGTCGGGGGTAGCTGCGCGTGTGGTGGGGGGCCATGACCATTGAGGTCACGCACGAGCCGATCGAAGTGGAACGTAGGCGTCCGGAGACGCGCCGAAGACCCTGGGACCGCAGATACCGTTCGGTGCTGCTGGTCGCGGACGGCCTGGTGGCCGTCGCCGCGGCGCTGCTGATCCACGCGGCCTACGGCCGGTGGGCGGTGGCCCTGGTGCTGCCGCCGGTCTGGATCGCGATCATGCTCGCCCACCGCTCCTACGACCGTGACGTCCTGGGGCTGGGGAGCGAGGAGTACCGGCGGGTGGTACGGGGGGCCGTGGCGCTGCCGGCGCTCGCCGCGGTCACGTACTGGCTGTTCGTCCCCGATTCCGCGCTCTTCCATGACATGACCATGGCTGCGTTACCGGTCGCCGGGTTGGGGCTTCCCGTCCGCCGCACGCTGCGCCGCAGGCTGCACCGGCGGTGGGCGCGGGGCCGGGACCACAGCCCGGCGCTCCTGGTCGGCCCGGCGCACGGCATCCTGGAACTCGTCGCCGTACTGCGGCGCGGCACCCAGGAGTTACGGGTCACCGGCGTGTGCCTGACCGATCCGGAGCACGCGGCGGAGATCCGCAAGGCCGGCCTCCCGGTGCTCGGCGGCGTCGCCGACCTGGACGACGTGGTCCGCGCCCTCGGCATCGGCACCGTGGTGGTGTTGCCCGCCCCGGAACTGGACACCGCCACGGTGCGCCGGATGTCCTGGACGGCGGCCGCGCAGGGCGTCGACTGCCTGCTGGTCCCGACGCTCGCCGACATCTCCGCGGCCCGCCTCGCGGTCCGCCCCGCCAACGGGGTGCCGCTGGTCCATGTGAGGGCCCCCGACCTCTCGCGGTCCGCCCGGCTGCCCAAGGAACTGCTGGACCGCTTACTCGCCGCTGTGCTCCTGGTGCCGCTCGCGCTCCCCATGCTGGTCATCGCCGCCGTCGTCCGGCTGGACAGCACCGGCCCCGCTCTCTTCCGCCAGCAGCGGGTGGGCCGCTACGGCGACCAGTTCACCATGCTCAAGTTCCGTTCCATGCGCCCCGGTTCCGAGGCGCTGCGGGCGGACCTCGACCATCTCAACCACAACGGCGACGGCCCGCTGTTCAAGGTGAAGCAGGACCCGCGCGTCACCCGCGTCGGGGCGTTCCTGCGCCGCACCTCCCTGGACGAACTCCCGCAGCTGCTCAACGTGGTGCGGGGCCACATGTCCCTGGTCGGCCCCCGCCCGCCGCTGCCCGAGGAGGTCGAGGGCTATCCGCCGGACATCAAGCGCCGGCTGCTCGTCAAACCGGGCCTCACCGGCCTCTGGCAGGTCAGCGGCCGTTCCGACCTGCCCTGGGAGGAAGCCGTCCGGCTCGATCTCGGATACGTGGACAACTGGTCGATGAGCCTCGACCTGTCGATCCTGCTGCGCACCGGGTCCGCGGTGGTGCGGGGAACGGGGGCCTACTGATGGGCCGGAGCACCACTGACACACCGCCGGCGCACCGGGGACCGGCGGCCCGCGAACCGATGGACCGGCGACCGATGACCCGGCGACCGTCGGACCGGGGACCGATGGACCGGGGGGCCTGCTGATGGGCAGGGGAAAGAGGACAGACGTGACAGCGCAGCCGCTGGGGGTCGCCGTCGTCGGCGCCGGCTACTGGGGCCCCAACCTCGTACGCAACTTCCAGGCCAGCGACCGGTTCCGGCTGCGCTGGCTCTGCGACCTCGACGTGGAGCGGGCCCGCCGGGTCCTCGGCGGCTACTCCACGGTCGGGGCGACCGCCGACTACGCCGCCGTCCTCGCCGACCCCGAGGTGGCCGCCGTCGCCGTCGCCACCCCGGCCGGCACCCACCTGGACATCGCCCTCGCCGCCCTGCGGGCCGGCAAGCACGTCCTCGTGGAGAAACCGCTCGCCTCGACCTACGCGGACGGGCAGCGCCTGGTCGCCGAGGCCGAGGAACGCCGCCTGGCTTTGATGTGCGACCACACCTACTGCTACACCCCCGCCGTGGGCCGCATCCGGGAAGCGGTCCGCTCCGGGGAGCTCGGCGAGATCCACTTCGTCGACTCCGTCCGCATCAACCTCGGGCTCGTCCAGAAGGACGTCGACGTCCTGTGGGACCTCGCCCCGCACGACCTGTCCATCCTCGACTTCATCCTCCCGGAGAACGTCGAACCGGTCGCCGTCGCCGCCCACGGCGCCGACCCGATCGGCGCCGGACAGGCCTGCGTCGCCTACCTGACGCTCCAGCTCAGCACGGGGGCCATCGCCCACGTCCACGTCAACTGGCTTTCCCCGACCAAGGTCCGCACCACCATGGTCGGCGGCGCCAAACGCACCCTGCTCTGGGACGACCTCAACCCCCTCCAGCGGGTGGCGGTCTACGACCGGGGCGTGGACCTCGCCTCGCCCCAGGAGATCGGCGCGGACGAGCGCCGCGACGCCCTCGTCTCGTACCGCACCGGGGACATGGTCGCGCCCGCCCTCGGCGAGAAGGAGGCGCTGCGCTCCATGGTCGAGGAGTTCGCCGACGCCGTCCGCGACGGCCGGTCCCCGCTCACCGACGGCCGGGCGGGCCTCAGGGTGCTGGACATCCTGGAGGCCGCCTCCCGCAGCCTCGCGTTCAAGGGCGCGGTCGTCGGCCTGCGCGCCGGGCGCTGACCCACCGTCCCACCCCACCGGAAGGCACCGCAGTTGAGCACCGTAGAAGGCAAGAAGATCCTGGTCACCGGGGGAGCGGGCACCATCGGCTCGCACCTTGTCGACCTCCTCGCCCGGGGCGGCGCCCGGGAGATCACGGTTCTGGACAACTTCGTCCGGGGCCGGCGCGCCAACCTCGCCGGGGCCCTGTCCGGCGGCGCCGTGGAGATCGTCGAGGGCGACATCCGGGACGCCGCCACCGTACGGAAGGTCACCGAGGGCGCCGACCTGGTCTTCCACCTCGCCGCCATCCGCATCACCCAGTGCGCGGAGGAACCCCGCCTCGCCAACGAGGTCCTGGTCGACGGCACCTTCAACGTCCTGGAGGCGGCGGCCGAGGCCGGCGTGGCCAAGGTGATCGCCTCCTCCTCGGCCTCCGTCTACGGCCTGGCCGAGACCTTCCCCACCACCGAACGCCACCACCCGTACAACAACGACACCTTCTACGGCGCCGCCAAAGCGTTCAACGAGGGCATGCTGCGCAGCTTCCACGCCATGTACGGCCTGGACTACGTGGCGCTGCGCTACTTCAACGTCTACGGCCCCCGGATGGACATCCACGGCCTCTACACCGAGGTCCTCATCCGCTGGATGGAGCGGATCGAGGCGGGCGAACCCCCGCTGATCCTGGGCGACGGCACCCAGACCATGGACTTCGTCGACGTCCGCGACATCGCCAGGGCCAATGTCCTGGCCGCCGAGTCGGACCTCACCGACGAGGTGTTCAACATCGCCAGCGGTACCGAGACCTCCCTGAAGGAGCTGGCCGAGGGCCTGCTGGCGGCGATGGGCGCCGAGGGCCTGGAGCCCGAGCACGGCCCGGCCCGCACGGTGAACGGCGTCACCCGCCGGCTCGCCGACACCTCCCACGCCGCCGAACGCCTCGGCTTCACCGCCGGCATCGACCTGCGCACCGGCCTGCGGGACCTCGTCCAGTGGTGGCGCGCGGAGCGGCGGGCCGCCCGGTGAGCGCCGGCCGCATCCCCGTGATGATCCCCTGGCTCGGCGAGGAGGAGGCCCGCGCCGCCTCCGACGCCGTGCTGTCCGGGTGGGTCGCCCAGGGCCCCAGGGTCGCGGAGTTCGAGCGGGCCTTCGCCGAGCGGACCGGCGCCGGGCACGCCGTCGCCGTCAGCTCCTGCACCACCGCCCTGCACCTGTCGCTCCACGTGCTCGGCATCGGACCCGGCGACGAGGTGGTGGTGCCCTCCCTCTCCTTCATCGCCACCGCCAACGCCGTGCGGTACACCGGCGCGCGGCCCGTCTTCGCCGACGTCGGCCTCACCACCGGCAACCTGACCCCCGAGACGGTCGACGCGGTCCGCACCCCGCGCACCCGGGCCGTCCTCGCCGTCCACCAGGGCGGCGTCCCGGCCGACGTGCACGCGCTGCGCGCCGCCTGCGCCGAATGGGACCTGCCGCTGGTGGAGGACGCCGCCTGCGCGATCGGCTCCACCGTCGGCGGCAAGCCGGTCGGGCACGGCGCCCTGCTCGCCACCTGGTCCTTCCACCCCCGCAAGCTCGTCACCACCGGCGAGGGCGGCATGGTCACCACCGACGACGCCGACCGGGCGGCCCGGCTGCGCCGGCTGCGTGAACACGGCATGAACGCCTCGGCGGCCGAACGGCACGCCAGCGGCACACCCGTCCTGGAGAGCTACCTAGAAGTCGGCTTCAACTACCGGATGACCGACATCCAGGCCGCCGTCGGCCTCGTCCAGCTCGCCAAACTGGACACGATGATCACCCGCCGCCGCGCCCTTGCCGCCCGCTACGACCGGCTGCTGCGGGGCATCCCCGGCCTGTGCCCGGTCGGCGACCCCGCCCACGGACAGAGCAACTTCCAGTCCTACTGGGTGCTGCTGGACGCGGACTTCCCCGTGGGCCGGGACGACCTGCTCGGCACGCTCGCCGCCGCCGGGATCTCCGCCCGGCGCGGCATCATGGCCGCCCACCTCGAACCGGCCTACGCCGGCCACCCGGCCGTCCCGCTGCCGGTCACCGAACGGATCAGCCGCGACTCGCTGATCCTGCCGCTGTTCCACACCATGACCGAGGCCCAGCAGGACCGCATCGTCGCCACGCTGCGCGAACAGGCCCGCGGATGACGACGCCGCTGGTGCTCGTCGGGGCCGGGGGCTTCGCCCGGGAGACCGCGCGGGCGGCGGCCGCCGCGGGCGGCTTCGACCTGCTCGGGCACCTCGACGACGACCCGGCCCTGCACGGCACCGAAGCCGACGGCCTGCCCGTGCTCGGCGGCTGCGACCTCGTCCACGACCTGCCCGGGGCACGCGTGGTGGTCTGCGTGGGAAACCCCCGCGACTACGCCTCGCGGGCCCGCCTGGTCCGCCGCCTCGGCCTGCCCGAGGAGCGGTACGCCACCGTCGCGCACCCCACCGCGGCCCTCTCCGCCACCTCCGCCGTCGGGCCCGGCTCGGTGCTGCTCGCGCACTGCGCGCTGACCGCCGCGGTGCGGGTCGGCGCGCACGTCGCGGTGATGCCGGGGACCGTCCTCACCCATGACGACGTGGTCGAGGACTTCGCCACGCTCGCCGCCGGGGTCCGCCTGGGCGGCGGCGTACGGCTGGCCCGGGGCGCCTATCTGGGGACCGGCGCCCTGGTCAGGGAGGGCACGACGGTCGGCGCCTGGTCGCTGGTCGGCATGGGCGCCACCGTGCTCACGGACGTGCCGCCGGGCGAGGTCTGGGTGGGCAGCCCGGCCCGGCGGCTGCGCGCGGCACCGGCGCCCGCGCTCGCCGAAGCGGAACTCGACGCGCGGACAGCGCACGCACAGGGGGGAACCGTCACATGAACCGCATCCCGCTGGTGGACCTCAAGGCGGCCCACGAGGAGGTCGCCGACGAGGTGCGCGCCGGCTTCGCGCGCGTCCTCGCGCACACTGCGTTCGTCGGCGGCGAGGAGGTCCGCGCCTTCGAGCGCGAGTACGCCGCCTTCGGCGGGGTCGCGCACTGCGTGGGCGTCGCCAACGGCACCGACGCCGTCGAACTCGCCCTGCGCGCGGTCGGCGTCGGCCCCGGAGACGAGGTGGTGGTGCCCGCCAACACCTTCATCGCCACGGCCGGCGCGGTCGCCCGCATCGGCGCCCGCCCGGTCCTCGCCGACTGCCTGCCGGACAGCCTCCTCCTCGACCCCGAGGCCGCCCTCGCCGCGGTCGGCCCCGCCACCCGCGCCGTCGTCCCCGTCCACCTGTACGGGCAACTGGCCGACGTCGGCGCACTGGCCGGCCGGCTCCCCGACCGCGTCCGGATCGTCGAGGACGCCGCGCAGTGCCAGGGCGCGACCCGCGACGGCCGCACCCCCGGCAGCGGCCACATCGCCGCCACCAGCTTCTACCCCGGCAAGAACCTCGGCGCCTACGGCGACGCGGGCGCCGTCCTCACCGACGACGAGGACACCGCCGGCCTGGTCCGCGCCGTCGCCAACCACGGCGGCGTCGCCAAGTACCGCCACGACGTGCCCGGCTTCAACAGCCGCCTCGACGGACTCCAGGCCGTCGTCCTGCGGGCGAAGCTCGCCCGGCTCGCCGCCGGCAACGCGGCCCGCCGCGCCGCCGCCGCCCGCTACGACACCCTCCTCGCCCCCCTCGCCGAGCGGGGCCGGGCCGTCCTGCCGGTCACCGAACCCGGCAACGTCCACGTCTGGCACCTGTACGTCGTCCAGGTCACCGGCGCCGACCGCGACACGGTCGTCGGCAAGCTGAACGCCGAGGGCATCGGCGCGGGCGTGCACTACCCGGACCCGGTCCACCTCACCCCGGCCTACCGGCACCTGGGCCACGCCCGCGGCGACTTCCCGCACGCCGAACGGGCCGCCGCCCGGATGCTGTCCCTGCCGCTCTACCCGCAGATCACCCCCGACCAGCAGCGGCGTGTCGTGGACGTCCTCGCCCACGCGCTCACCGGCTGACGGTCCCCGCACCCGCGTCACGGCACCGCCGAGAGGTACACGAGGTACTCATGGACAGATGGACCAGACGGCTGAGGGGCCTCCGGCTCGCCGTCGCGGCGGCGTTGATCTGGGCGGTGCTCCCGCAGTCCGGGGCCGCCGGGGCGGCAGCCGACCCGTGCGGCGCGGACTCCAACCCGATCGTCTGCGAGAACTCCAAGGCGGGCACCCCGAAGTCCGAGTGGTTCGCGGCCAACGCCTACGGCGAGATCGGCGGCTTCACCACCAAGGAGAGCGTGCAGGCCGGGGAGACCCTCCGGTTCAAGATCCAGTCACCGGTCCCGTACCGGGTGGAGATCTACCGCCTGGGCTGGTACGGCGGTGACGGCGCCCGGCTGATGTCCACCGCCGCGCAGGCGGCGGTCACCTACCCGGCGACCTACACCACCGCGCCCGCCGCCTGCGGGAAGAAGGCAGCCACCGGCCTGGTCGACTGCGGCAACTGGCCGGTGAACGTGACCTGGACGGTGCCCGCGGACGCCGTCTCCGGCCTGTACATCGCCAACCTCGCCCAAGCGGACGGCGACGGCATGATGCCGTACCCCTTCGTCGTCCGCGACGACGGCAGCACCTCCGACATCGTCGTGCAGACCAGCGACCAGACCTGGCAGGCGTACAACGACTACGGCGGCCAGGACCTGTACGGCGGCGCCGGCCCCGCGCCCGACGGCCGCGCCTACGAGGTCAGCTACAACCGGCCGCTGGACATCGGCGGCGACAACGGCATCTACGGCTCCGAGTTCATGATGCTGTCCTGGCTGGAACGCAACGGCTACGACGTCAGCTACCTCTCCGGCGTCGACGTCTCCGCCAACGGCGCCGCCCTGCTGAAGAAGCACCAGGTGTACCTGTCCTCCGGACACGACGAGTACTGGACGCAGAGCCAGTACACCAACGTGCTGAACGCCCGCAAGGCCGGGGTCCGGCAGGGCTTCTTCAGCGGCAACGAGGTGTTCTGGCAGACCCGGCTGACCCCCAGCATCGACGGGACGAGCACCGCGAACCGCACCCTGGTCTGCTACAAGATGACCAAGATGGCCCAGAACAACGGCGTCGCCGACCCCAGCGGCACCTGGACCGGCACCTGGATGGACCCGGCCAGCACCCGGTACGGGCAGGAGTACCAGCCGCCGAACATCCTCACCGGCTCCATGTTCACCGTGAACGGCTACCGCGCCGACGCCATCACCGTGCCCGGCTCGTACGGCAGGAACCGGCTCTGGCGCAACACCTCCGTCGCGAACCTCACCGCGAACCAGACCGCCACCTTCCCGGCCGGCACCCTCGGCTACGAGTGGGACAGCGACATCGACAACAGCACCCGCCCCACCGGCGCCGTCAACCTGTCGTCGACCACCGTGGAGATCGGCGACGGCAAGCTCCGCACCGACTGGGGCAACACCTACGGCAACGGCACGGCCACCCACAGCCTCGTCGCCTTCCGCGACCAGGACTCCGGGGCCCTGGTCTTCGGCGCGGGCACCGTCCAGTGGTCGTGGGGGCTGACCGACGTACCCACGTACCACCCCGAGGACACCGTGGTGACCGAGGACGTCCGGATGCAGCAGGCGACGGTGAACATCCTCGCCGACATGGGCGTCCAGCCCGCCACCCGGCAGAGCCAGCTGGTCGCCGCGACCGCCTCCACCGACACCACCGGACCGGCCGTCACCGTCACCGCGCCGACGACCGGGGCCACCGTCCCGGCACTGAGACCGGTCACCGTCAAGGGCACCGCCACCGACTCCGGCGGCGGCGTGGTCGCCCGGGTGGAGGTCTCCACCGACGGCGGCGCGACCTGGCAGGCCGCCACCGGCCTGACGTCCTGGAGCTACCGCTGGACCCCGACCGCCCCGGGCCCCCTCTCCGTCAAGGTCCGCGCCGTCGACGACAGCGTCAACATCGGCACCGTCACCACCATCCCGCTGACCGTCGGCCCCCAGGTCTGCCCCTGCACGATCTGGCCGGCCTCGGCGGTGCCCGGCACCCTGAACGCGGGCGACGGCGGCTCCGTCGAGCTGGGCGTCAAGTTCCGCACCACCAAGCCCGGCGCGATCACCGCCGTACGCTTCTACAAGTCCCCGAACAACACCGGCACCCACACCGGCAGCCTGTGGACCGCCTCCGGCACCCGTCTCGCCACCGGCACCTTCGCGAACGAGACGGCCTCCGGCTGGCAGCAGCTCAACTTCGCCACCCCGGTCACCGTCAAGGCGAACACCACCTACGTCGCCTCCTACTTCGCGCCGAAGGGCGGCTACTCCTACGACGCCGACGGCTTCGCCGGCCAGGGCGCCGGCCTCGCGCCGCTGACCGCCCTGAAGTCCGGCACCGACGGCGGCAACGGCGTCTACCGCTACACCTCGGCCGGCGCCTTCCCGTCCGCCCAGTCCAGCGGCAGCAACTACTGGGTCGACGTGGTGCTGGACACCTCCACGGCCACCACCACACCCCCCGTGGTCACCTCCACCTCACCGACCTCCGGCGCTGCCGACACCTCGATCACCGCGTCCGTCTCGGCGGTGTTCAGCGCCTCCGTCGACCCCGACGGGCTGACGTTCACCCTGAAGGCCCCGGACGGCTCCACGGTGCCGGGGACCGTGACCGTGCCCGCCGCGGACAAGGTGACCTTCACCCCCGCCGGCCAGCTCTCCCTGCACACCGCCTACACCGCCTCCGTCCGCGCCTCCGACGTGTGGGGCAACACCATGACGGAGCCGGTGACCTGGTCGTTCACCACCAGCTCCACCCCGCCCCCGGTGACCTGCCCCTGCACGTTGTGGGGCCCGAACGCCGCGCCGGCCGTGACCGACATGACCTCCGACACCAACTCCGTGGAGCTGGGCACCCGGTTCACCTCCTCGGCGGACGGCTGGATCACCGGCGTCACCTTCTACAAGGGCACCGGCAACACCGGCACCCACACCGGCAGCCTCTGGGCCGACGACGGCACCCTGCTCGGCAGCGGCACCTTCGTGAACGAGACGGCCTCCGGCTGGCAGACCCTGGTCTTCGCGACCCCGGTGAAGGTCACCGCCGGCACCGCGTACATCGCCTCCTACCACGCGCCGAACGGCCGCTACGCGGTGGACGGCGGCTACTTCGCCGCCGCCCACCAGTCCTATCCGCTCACCGCCACCGCCGACACCACCGCC
Source organism: Streptomyces griseoviridis (assembly GCA_014649155.1). Taxonomy (GTDB): domain Bacteria; phylum Actinomycetota; class Actinomycetes; order Streptomycetales; family Streptomycetaceae; genus Streptomyces; species Streptomyces griseoviridis. The sequence continues at coordinate 62,247 of BMSM01000010.1, forward strand.
CACCCCAACGGGCTGTACAAGTACGGCACCGACCCGGCGTTCCCCACCGCCTCCTACGGCTCCGCGAACTACTGGGTCGGCCCCGTCTTCACCGCCGACGACCCGAGCGCCTCCCTGGCGGCGGAGGGCTCCTTCGAACCCACCGCATCCGGGGTGACGTACACCGCCGACGCGGCGCACCCGCTGGTGGCGGCCGTGCCCGCCGACGAGGAACCGGCCTCGGTCCGGGCCGGCCTGGACATCCTGTCCGGCGCCGCCGACGAGGCCGCCGCCGAGAAGCTCGGCGTCCGGCCCGTCACCCACTACGACCGGGCCACCGGCAAGGCGTCCGTCCACCTCACCGCGCCCCTGCCGGACGGCACCCGGTTCCGGGTCACCGTCACCGCGAAGGACCGGGGCGGGCACCCGGTGGCGTCCCGCACGTGGACCCTGACCGCCGACTCCGTCCGCCGCCCGAAGAACTGATTGGCAACCCCACGATGAGCAGTGTCAGTGTGGTCATCCCCTGCTACAAGTACGGCCACTTCCTCGCCGACTGTGTGCGCAGCGTCCTCGACGAGCAGGACGGTGTCGACGTCCGGGTGCTCATCATCGACGACGCCTCGCCCGACGACTCGGCCGAGACCGCGCACCGGCTCGCCGCCGCCGACCCGCGGATCGAGGTCCGGGTCCACCCGGTCAACAAGGGCCACATCGCCACGTACAACGAGGGCCTCCTGGAGTGGGCCGACGGCGACTACGTGGCCCTGCTGTCCGCCGACGACCGGCTGGTGCCGGGCGCCCTGGCGCGGGCCGCCGCCCTCCTCGACGCCCACCCGGAGGCCGGGTTCGCCTACGGCCGGCCGCTGCGCTTCCGGCACGGCGGACCCCTGCCCAAGGCCCGCACCCGCTCCACCGGTTCGGTCGTCTACCCCGGACGGTGGTGGCTGGAGCGGCGGTTCCGCGAGGGCACCGGCTGCATCACCTCGCCCGAGGTCGTCGTCCGCACCCGCCTCCAGCGCGCGGTCGGCGGCTACGACCCGGCCCTGCCGCACGCCGGGGACATCGAGATGTGGATGCGGCTCGCCGCCCACGCCGACGTCGGCTATGTCCGCGGCGCCGACCAGGCCTTCTACCGCGTGCACGGCGACAACATGTCCACCACCGACTTCGGCGGCCAGCTCGACGACCTCCGCCAGCGGCTGGTCGCCTTCGACTCGGTGCTGGCCAAGTGCGGCGACCGGCTGCCGGACGCCGACCGCCTGGCCGACCAGGTCCACACCCGGCTCGCCCGCTTCGCGCTCCGCCGCGCCTACCGGGCCTACGACCGGGGCCGCACCGCGGTCGTCCCGGTCGAGGAGTGCGTGGCCTTCGCCGAGAAGTGCCTGCCCGGGTTCGAGGCCCTGCCGGAGTACCGCGCGCTGCGGCTGCGCCGGCGGATCGGCCCGGCGGTCATGCCGTACCTCCAGCCGCTGGTGTGGTCGGCCGTGGCCGAGCGCGGGCGGGAGTGGCTGTGGTGGGAGTCGTGGAAGCGGCGCGGTCTGTGATGCCCGTACTACCGCTCCGCTCAGCCCGTCACCGGGACACCGCCGGCCCGCAGCAGCCGGCCTCCGCGCCGCCGCGCGTACCGGTCGCACCACAGCGCGCCCAGGAACGTACCGGTCAGCCCCAGCAGCGCCGTACCGGCCAGCGCCCGGCTGCGGACCCCCCGCACCGGCGCGGCGCTCGGCGCGACCAGCACGGACGCCCCGATCCGCGCCGCGGGGGCGATCCCCTGCGCCTCCTGGACGGCCGTCACATGCCGGGTGTAGACGTCGATGATCCGCCGGACCGCGGCGTCCGCCGCGCCGGCGTCCGACCGGCGCGCCTGCACCTGCACCGAGGGGATCAGATAGCTCGGCGTGGCACTGGTCCCGCTGTTGCGCGGGACCAGCTGGTACGGCTCCCGCACCCCCGCCGCGGCCAGCTCCGCGCGCCCCTCGGCCGACTCCAGCCGCTGGACGATCCCGTACGAGAGGGTGGCGAGCGGCGGTTGCAGATTGGTCAGCTGGTTCGGCTGGCTGCCGGTCACGGGCGGCTTGAGGACGACCACCGCCGAACTCACGTACCGCGGGGCGGGATGCAGCACCTGGAAGGCCCCGGCGGCCGTCAGCAGGAGTCCCAGCAGCACCACGTACCAGCGGCGGAGCAGCGCTTCGGCGACGTCACGGGGCGACACGGGCAATCCTTCCGTCGGCGCCCCCGATCCTCGCAGGCGCCGGGTCCCGCCGCCACCGGATCACGCGTCCCGGTCCGGCGGGAGTCCCCGTGAGCCTCGCCGACCTCCTGGCCATCATGCGGCGGCGCTGGTACTTCGTCGTGCCGCTCACCCTGCTCAGCCTGTTCGCGGGCGGCTACCTCTACCGGACCGTCCCGGTCTCCTGGGAGTCGCAGAGCTCCGTCACGCTCCTGGACTCCCGGGCGACCAGCGAACTGCCGCCGACCTTCGGCAACCCCCTGTCGAACGCGGGCGGTTCGCTGGTCGTCACGGCCGACGTCCTGATCCGCACCCTCCAGTCGGGCGCGTCGGCGGACGAACTGCGCTCGCGCGGCGTCACCGACCCCTACACGGTGGCCTTCGCGGCGGACGCCGACGGCCCGCTGCTCGGGCTGAGCGTCACCGGCACCGACCGGGCGAAGGTGCTCCGCGAGACCACCACCCTCACCGAGTTCGCCGGGGAACAGCTCACCGCCCTCCAGGCCGCCTCCAAGGTACCCCCGGTGTACGCCGTGCAGTCGGCGCCGGTCGTCCTGCCGCAGACCCCGGTCCCGCGGTCCAAGAGCCGGTACCAGGGCGTCGCGGCCGTCGTCATCGCCGGACTGGTCGGCGCGTTCCTGCTGTCCGTCCTGGCCGAGGGCGTCGCCGTGGTCCGCCGCCGGGGCCGCGCCCTGGCCGGGTACGTGGCCCGCCGCCACCGCGCCCGGCCCCCGGAGCGGCCCAAGGGCCTGCTGGTGCGCCGCCTGGACGCCACCACGGTCCTCACCGGCTATCTGGTGCTCGCCTTCTTCGTCCCGTCGAACCTCACCCTGCCCGCGCTGGGCGGCGTCGGCACCCCCGCCAACGTCTTCGCCCTGCTGGGGCTCCTCTGGTACCTCGCGACCTGGCTCGGCGGCCGCATCCGGCCCGCGCCGGGCACCCGGCTGCCGCGCGTGGCGATGTGCGTGCTCGCCGCCGCCGTCCTGCTGTCGTACCTCGCGGCGGCGACCCGCGGCAGCTCGCACGCGGAGGTCCTCGGCGCCGACCGGGGACTGATCGGACTCCTGGTGTGGGTGGCGCTGGTGGTGCTGGCCTCGGCCGGCATCCAGGAACGCGCCCGTCTGGAGACCCTGATGCGCCGCCTCGTCGTCCTCGGCACGGTGGTCGCCCTGATCGGCTACTACGACTTCTTCGCCGCGACCAACATCGCCGACTCGATCAGCATCCCCGGCCTGCAGTCCGGCAGCGCCGGCAGCGGCGCCATGGACCGGGGCTCGTTCACCCGGCCCCGCTCCACCACCGCCCACCCGCTGGAGTTCGGCGGAATGCTGGCCCTGCTGGTGCCCTTCGCCGTCCACCAGGCGTTCGACCCGGTGCGCCGGCACGCCGGCGCGCTGCGCCGCTGGGCACCGGTGGCGATCATGGCGGGCGCGCTGCCGCTGACCGTGTCGAGGACCTCCATCATCGGCGCGTTCATCGTGATCCTGGTGATGGTGCCCCGCTGGAAGCCGCAGCGGCGCTGGGCTGCGCTCGGCCTGATCCTCGGGTCGGTGGCCGTCTTCAAGGTGATCATCCCCGGGCTGATCGGCACCATCACCGACCTGTTCGCCGGCTTCCTCTCCGACTCCGACAGCAGCACCCAGGCCCGGACCGTGAAGTACAGCGCGATCGTCCCCTACCTCAAGGAACACCCCTGGTTCGGGCGGGGGTTCGGCACCTTCACCCCCGACCTGTACTTCTTCACCGACAACGAGTACATGCTGATCCTCGCCGAGACGGGCGTCGTGGGCCTCGTCGCCTTCCTCGTCCTGATCGCCACCGGCATCCACACCGGGGGCGCCGTCCGCCGCCTCGCCCGCACCGAGTCGGACCGGGAACTCGGCCAGGCATTCTTCGCCTCGGCCCTGGTCGCCCTGGTCACCAGCGCCACCTTCGACGCGCTCAGCTTCCCCATGTACGCCGGGATGTTCTTCCTCATCCTGGGCGCCGGCGGCAGTCACCTCGGCTTCATCCGCCGTGCCGCGTCCGCCCCGCGCGCCCCCGCGCCGCCCCCCGAAGCCCGGCTTCCCGACCTCGCGGAGTCCCGATGAGCACCGTCGCCGTCATCGTCGTCACCTGGAACAGCGCCCCGGTGCTGCCCGGCTTCCTCGCCACGCTCCCCGACGGGATGGCCGGGCTCGACTGGCGGCTCGTCGTCGCCGACAACGACTCCTCGGACGGCACCGTCGACCTCCTGCGCGCCCTCGCCCCGGCCGCCACGGTCGTGCCGACCGGCCGCAACGCCGGGTACGCGGCCGGCGTCAACGCGGCGCTGGACGCGGCCGGGGAGCACGGGGCGGTGCTGATCTGCAACCCCGACGTCCGGCTGCGGCGGGGCTGCGCGGAACGCCTCGTCGGCCGCCTCGGCGACGGGACCGGCATCGCCGTACCCCTGCTGTACGAGGACGGCGGTGACGCGCCCCACCGCTCGCTGCGCCGCGAACCGACCGTGCTGCGGGCGCTCGGTGAGGCCCTCGTCGGAAACACCCGCGCCGGGCGGTTCCCGGCCCTGGGCGAACTGGTCACCGACCCCGCCGCGTACCGGCGGCCCACCCGCGCCGACTGGGCGACCGGCGCGCTGATGGCGGTCTCGGGGGAGTGCCTGGCCGACTGCGGCCGGTGGGACGAGTCGTTCTTCCTCTACTCCGAGGAGACCGAGTTCTGCCTCCGGGCCCGGGACCGGGGCTGGGCCACCCGGCTGGAGCCGACCGCCGAGGCCGTGCACCTGGGCGGTGACTCCCGGGTGTCGCCCCGGCTGTGGACCCTGCTCACCCTCAACCGGGTCCGCCTGTACCGCCGTCGGCACGGCGCCCTCGCCACCGCCGCCTTCCGCGCCGCCGTCCTGCTCCGGGAGACCTCGCGCGCCGTGCTCGGCCGGCCCGCCGCCCGCGCCGCCGCGGCCGCCCTGGTCCGGCCGGGCGCGCTGCGGGCCACGCCGGGACCCTGACGGCCCCGGCGGCCGCCGCTCAGGACGCCCGGGGGCGGCACACCAGGGCGACGAAGTCGTGCCCGACCTCCGGCAGCGCCGCGTCCTCCGCGGCGAAGCACTGATCGAGCAGCGCCAGCGTCTCGGGTTCCTGGTCCCGGAAGTGGTGGGCGATCCCGGAGAACGCGATGTGCAGCACCGTGCCCCCGTACGGTCGTTCCTCCACGACGTCGAAGTGCCGCCGCAGACCGGGCAGCAGGGCCGCCGCGTCGACCGCCTCCGAAGGGTCGTCCAGCACCATCGACATCCGGCTGGGCCGGACCACCCGGCGCTTGATCCGGCCGTCGGCCAGCCGCCGCCGCTCCTCGGGGAGCCGGGCCAGCAGCGCGTTCGCCGCGTCCAGCTGGGCGTCGGTCCACTGGAACCGGGTGGGGCCCACGAACTCGTCGACCACGAACATCCCGCCCGGTTCGATCAGTCCGGCCAGCCGCGGCAGGGTCTCGTCGAGGCGGTCGAAGTGGTGCAGCGACTGCAGGCCGAGCAGCACGTCGAAGCGTTCCCCGTCGGCGGCCGTCCGGTTGACGTCGGCGACCCGGAACCGCAGGACGCCGGAGAGGCCCTGTTCGGCGGCGGCGCGGGTGGCGAAGTCGATCCGCCGCTGCGCCACGTCCACCCCCTCCAGCAGAGCGAACGCGCCGGTCCTCGCCCAGAGCAGCTCGTTGCCGCCGGTGCCGCAGCCCAGCGAGAGGCCGCGCAGACCGGTGCGCGGCGCGAAGTGCCGCGCGGCCACGTACGCGGGGAAGGAGGTGTCCGCGTCGCCGGTCATCAGCAGGTTCCACCGCTCGACGACCGCCGGTATCGCCCACCACTCGGTCAGCGACGGGTCGACCCGCGACCAGTGCTGGACCACCCGCGCGCCGCCGCGCACCCGCAACTTGGCCAGCACCGGGTCCAGGTCCAGCTTCCGCACCTTGCGCAGCAACCGGTCCGCGTCGTGCCGGTTGACGAGGTTGTTCAGCATCAGAGTTCCCTCCGTACGGCGATGAGCGACTTCGGCACGCCGAGCACCCGTTCGCTGAGCAGCACCGAGCGGGGGAACAGGTAGCGCATCTCGGTGCGGGTCAGCAGCTCGATGCCGACCACCGCGTCCAGCGCGGACTCGGGGCCGTCGGGGCGGCTGTGGACCAGTGGCCAGCGCCGTACGAGGCGGGCCCGCGCGGCGAGCGGCAGGAACTGGAAGCCGGGAGCCACGAAGTGCGGCTCCACCGGGAAGTAGCGGTACGGCGTCTGCACCCAGTGCCGGGGCGCCAGCGTCTCCACGGCCGCGACGAACTGCCGGCGCCGGCCGTGGCCGCCCACGTGCTCGATGACCGAGTTGGAGAAGACGAGGTCGAAGCCGCCGCGGGCGCTCAGCTCGGCGGCGACCGCCGCGTCGGTCACGTCGGCGACCTCCGCGGTGATCCAGTCGGGCAGCTCGGCGGGGTGCTCCTCCAGGTTGACCAGGTGGACGTGTTTGGCCCGCACCGGCGCGCGCAGCCACATCTCGGCCGTGCCGCCGAGGTCCACGACGCTCATGCCCTCGATGCCGGGGAAGCAGCGTCGGAACCGTTCCCAGCGGGCGAGGCGCATACGCTCGCCCAGCGAGCCGGGGGCGTCGACGAAGCGGTTCCTGAGGGCGCGGGAGCGGGGCATGGGGATCAACCACCTGGGGTCGGGGCGGGCAGGGCGGGAGAGGCGGCGAGAGGGGCTCGGCCCTCAGCGTGACCGCGGCCAGCGCGTGTAGAAGCTGGCCGGGTTCATCAGATACCGGACGGTGGGGTGGGGCACGTGCCGCACCCGGTGCCGGCGGGCGTACCGGCGGATCAGTTCCCAGTCCTCCCGGGGCAGCACCTCGGGGGTGCGGCGCAGCCGGCTGAAGTGCAGGGCGCGGGTGCGGCGGGCGACGAAGGCGTTGGTGTCCAGGAACGCTTCCCGGGCGGACCGGCGCCGGTCCCAGGGCACCGACAGGACGTCCCGCTCGGTTCCGTCGGGCAGGACGCGGCGCAGGGCCGTGTACACGCCGTCGGGTCCGCCGGGGGAGTCCAGCACCGCCAGCGCCCGTTCCAGATGGTCGGGTTCCCAGCGGTTGTCGTCGTCCAGGAAGGCCACGTACCGGGAGCGGGTGAGGCGGATGCCCACGTTGCGCACGACGCCGGCCACCCCGGTGTTGCGGGTGAGGGAGACGGCGAACAGCCTTGGGTCGGCGGGGAGTTCCGGCAGCCCGGCGCCGTCGTCGACCACGACGACGACCTGGTCGCGGACGGTCTGCTCCAGCGCCGAGCGCACGGCGGCACGGAGCGCCTCGGGACGCCGGTGGGTGGCGATGACCGTGGCCACCAGCGCCGGCGGCGGCGCGGGTGCCGCCGCGGCCAGCCGGCGCAGCTCGGCGTTCTCGGTCCGGCGCAGCCGCAGCGCGGACGGGGCCAGCAGGATCTTGTTCCGGGCCTCGAAGAGGACCAGCCAGCCGCACAGTGCCTTCAGCAGCGTCCACGGGGCCCGCGCGACCCGGCGGGTCCGGGGGGCGCTCACGCGGCCGGCTCCGGGTGGACGGGACGGCCGTCGGACATCCGGTTGTTCCGCCACACGTTCCCGGCGCCGTCCGCGTTCCAGTGCGCGACCACGCCGTAGCCGCCGGAGGCGGGGTGGTACTGCGTGGAGAAGACGTTGTCGGTGACCTCGATGTGCGTGGCGCCCTCGGCACCGCCGTACAGGGCGTAGGCGCCGCCTGCGATCCAGTTGCGGTCGACGGTGACGTTGCGGACCACGCCGGTGTCCGCGAACAGGCCGATGCTGCCGGAGGCGCCCTGCTTCAGGCCGGTCGGGTTGAGCAGGGTGTTGTGGCGGATGACCAGGTGCCCGGTGTTGCCGCCGCCGCTGATCACGGCGTTGGTGTGCTGCCACTCGCCGCCCAGGTTGACGAACGGCACCAGGTCGTGGACGTAGTTGTCGTGCAGGTGTCCCTGCCCCATGGAGAGGGCGTCGCCGAACACGGAGACGTCGCACCAGCCGACCTCGATCGAGCCGCCGCCCATGTTCGACACCGCGTAGTCCACGCCGCCGTTGTCGGGTCCCTCGCCGGGTACCGCGGTGATGGTGGAGTGCAGGACCCGCAGGCCCTTGTGGCCGGGGCGCAGGTTGATGCCCCACCAGTTGTCCGAGGTGATCCTGGAGTCGATCACGGTGACGTCGTCGGCGTAGATGTCGAGCGAACCGGTGATGTCCCAGCCCCGGATGACCGTGCCGTTCTCCCGGATGGCCAGGTAGCCGGTGTCGTGGGGCTCCAGCGCGGTGCGGTGGCCGGTGGTGCGGGCGTCGGGGAAGCCGCAGGCGGCGGGGGAGGCGCAGGCGCCCCCGGGCGCCGCGGACGTGCGGCTCCCGCCGGGCGCCGGGGTCGCCGGCGGTGCGGCGGGCGGGATCCCGGCCGTCGCGGAGGCCGTGGCGGTGGGGGGCGACGGCGCGGCGCCGGACGGCGCGGTGTCCGACGGCGCGGTGTCCGACGGTGCCGGGGACGTGCGGGCGCGGCACTCCGGTGCGCCGTCCGGGCAGTCCCGCGCCGCGGGCGCCCCCGGCTCCGTGCAGGCCGCTCCCGCCAGAGCCAGCAGCGCGGCGAGCAGCAGCCCCGCGAGCGGTGTCCGTCCGGTACGCCGTGGCATCCGGCTCACCTCACGTCCTGTCGGGCGGGCGGGACCGGCGCGGCCGGCCGGCCGGCGCGGCGGGTGCCGCGCAGGAAGTCGCGGCCGGGCAGCACGCACACCGCGTAGCCGGCCAGCGCGACCGCGCCGACGGCGACGAGCCCGAGCGGCCCGTCGCCGAACGGGCCGCGCAGGCCGAGGACGAGCACGGTCATCACGGCCCCGCCGAGGAAGGGCCACGCACAGGCCCGGCCGACCGGCCCGAGCCCGATGCCGCCCCGGCGGAGCGCGACCAGGAAGACCGGCACCACCAGGCCGCCGGCCACCAGCACATGCCCCTGGGCGACGCCGACGATGCCGTTGAGCCGGGCGGCGGCGAGCAGCACCGGTATCAGCGCCACCAGCCACAGCCCCTGCACCAGGAAGAGCGAACGGCGCTGCCCGGCCGCCACCAGGCAGTCGTAGGCGAGTTCGCCGCCGATGCGGATCAGACCGAGGGCCATCAGCCAGGGCAGGGCCGCGGCGGCGGGGGTCCACTGGCTGCCGTAGACCAGCCGGACGACAGGTTCCGCGAGGCCCGCCAGCAGGACGCAGAGCGGGACCGTGCCGGTGATCAGCACGCCCAGGGCGCGGGCGAAGCCCTCGGCGAGCGCCCGGGGCGAGCCGGCCAGGCGGGAGAAACCGGCGAAGGAGACCCGTCGGGCGGCCTCGGAGATGATCCGGACCGGCCAGCCGGAGATGTTGAACGCGAGCACGTAGAAGCCCAGGGCCACGTTGCCCAGCGCCGCGCCGAGCACCATCGTGTCGACGTTGACCACGGCCAGGGCCAGCATGCTCGCCCCGGCCAGCGGCAGCCCGAACCGCAGCAGGGCGCGGGCCTGCCCGGCGTCCCAGCCGAACCTGAGGGCGCCCGGCGCCGCCAGCGCGCACCCGATCAGCGACACCAGGTTCCCCACCACCGCCCCGCAGGCGAAGCTCATCGCGCCCCAGCCCGCGAAGGCCAGCAGCAGGGTCACGGCGGTGCCGGTGACGAAGTTGAGCCCGTCGATGAGCATGCGCCGGCCCTGGGCGAACTCCCGGGTGAGGATGCCGCCGGGCACCTGGGCCACCCCGTCGATCACCACGCACAGGCACATCACCCGCAGTACCTCGGTGGCGTCCGCCGTGCCGAGCAGCCCGCCCACCGCGGGCGCCGCCGCGAACAGGGCCGCGTACAGCAGACCGCTGGAGAGGGTGCTCAGGGTGAGCACGGTCGGCGCGAACCGCCGGGGGTCGCCCTCCCAGCGCACCAGGGCCAGGCCCACGCCCAGTTCGTTCGCGGACAGCAGGACCAGCAGTACGGTCTGGGCGAGGCCGTACACCCCCCATTCGGCGGGGCCCAGCGCGAAGCGCGCGAGGACGATGCCGGTCGCGAAGTTCCCGAGGCGCAGGACGACGGTGTTGACGAGGCTCCACCGGGCCGCCGAGCGTACCTTCGGGCCGAGGGCGGCGAAGACGGGTGCCTCGGCGGCCTCGCCCGGCTCACTCCCCGGTGCTCGGGCGGTGTCCACCGGTTGCCTCCTCGTCGAGCGGCTCGGCGGCGGAGGCGACCGCCGCCACGGGCCGGTCCGCCCCGGCGTCCCGGGCGGGCCGGGACCAGCTCGGCGGCCGGCGGATGGCGAGGGTCCGGTCCACGGCGGTGCCGGCGGCGGGTGCGGCGGCGGGCGCACCGGCGGTGGCCGGGTCCGCCCCGGGCGCGGGGGGCCCCGGCCTGCGCCGCGCCTCCACGTAGAAGGCGGCGGCCAGGGTGCCGGCCAGGCCCAGCGCCCCGGCCATGACCAGGGACTGCAGCCGGGTCCTGGTCTGCGCCACCGGCTTCTGCGGCGGCACGATCGTGGTCATCCGGATCATGGCCTTCGGCTCGACCGACTGCTCCTTCTGGAACGCGGCCAGCCGCTCCGCGGCGTACTCGGTGAGGATCTTGTCGGAGGCCAGCACGGAGGACGGCTCGGTGCCGGTGACGGTCAGCCAGAGCAGCGGTCCCTGCGCGTTGTCGGCGAGCTTCGTCTCGAACGTGCCTGCGGCGCCGCGGGACTTCAGCTCCCTCAGCGAGTCGTCGGAGTTGAGACTGCGGGCCAGGCTGTCGGCCATGCCGGTGAGCGAGGTCTGGGTGCTGAGGAAGGGATTCCCGTCGTACGCCAGCGTGGCCTTCTGGGAGTTGAGCAGCACCACCGTGCTCTGCGACCGGTAGTCCACGGGGACGAGCAGGGTCACGCCGAGGAGCAGGCCGGCGGTGAGCAGCAGTCCGGGCAGCAGGACGTACCAGCGCCTGCGCAGGACCCGGACGATCTCAGCGAGATCCATGGACGTTCCCCCTTGCGGTCCCCCGTGCGACGGTCATGTGTGGCGAGCGGATCATAGGGGGAGGGTTCGCTCCGTGGGACGGGCCAGGTCGGTCGGTCTCGGCCGGGTGCGCGCGGCGCCCGGCTCCAGCAGGACGTCGGCGATGCGCTCGCTCGCCCGGCCGTCCCACAGCGCGGGCCGGCGTGGCGCCGGCGGGTCGTCGAGCACCGCGTGCACGGTGCGCACGACGCGGTCCGGGTCCCGTCCGGCCAGGACGTTGGTGCCCTCCTCGACGGTGACGGGCCGCTCGGTGTTGTCCCGCAGCGTCACGCACGGCACGCCCAGCGCGGTGGTCTCCTCCTGCACACCGCCCGAGTCCGTCAGCACCACCCGTGCCGCGTCCTGGAGCGCGAGGAAGTCCAGGTATCCGGCGGGCGGGACGAGCCGGACGCCGCCGGGAACCCCCAGGCCGGCGAGCCGGCCGGCCGCGCGGGGGTGCGCCGGCAGCACCAGCGGACAGCGGCCGGCGATCTCCCCGAGCGCCTTCAGCAGCCCGGTGAGCACCTCGGGGTCGTCCACGTTGGCGGGCCGGTGCAGGGTGACCAGGCCGTAGCCGCCCCTGGTCAGGCCGTACCGGCCGAGGACGTCCGAGGCGCGGGCGCGGTCCAGGTTCGCCAGCAGGGTGTCGATCATGACGTTGCCGACGAGGTGGATCTGGTCGTCCCGGTAGCCCTCGGCACGCAGGTTGCGGGCCGCGTCGGGGGAGGGGGCCAGCAGATAGTCGCTCACCCGGTCGGTGGCGACCCGGTTGACCTCCTCCGGCATGCTCCAGTCCCGGCTGCGCAGCCCGGCCTCCACGTGTGCCAGCAGCGGCCCCGCCTTCGCGGTGACCAGGGAGCAGGCCAGGGTGGAGTTGATGTCGCCGACCACGACGACGAGGTCCGGGGCCGCCTCCGCCAGCAGCGGCTCGAACGCGGTCATCACCCGGCCGGTCTGCTCGGCGTGGCTGCCGGAGCCGACGCCGAGGAAGCGGTCCGGCGGGCGGATGCCCAGATCGGCGAAGAACACGTCGTTCATGGCCGGGTCGTAGTGCTGGCCGGTGTGGACGAGGAGCACCTCGGCGCCCCGGCGCTCCAGCGCGTCCATCACCGGTTTGATCTTCATGTAGTTGGGGCGGGCCCCGGCGACACAGACGATGCGCGGCATGGGTCAGAGCACCTCGATCGCGGGTCCGGCCGGCAGCCGCCGGCGGCAGTCGAGGACGAGGGGGGCGTGTTCGGCGATCAGGGTGTAGTCGAAGCAGTCGTGGTCGGTGAGCAGCACCACCACGTCGGACGCCGCCAGCTCCTTCGGGTCCAGGTCGACCCGTACCAGCCGGCTGTCCACCGGCAGGCTCTCCACGACGTGCGGGTCGGCCGCCCTGACCTGCGCCCCCATGTCCAGCAGGAGCTGGGAGATGCGCAGCGCGGGCGACTCGCGCGCGTCGCCGGTGTTCTTCTTGTAGGCGAGGCCGAGCAGCAGGACGCGGGAGCCGTTGACGGACCGCCGCCGGGAGTTGAACAGGTCGCCGATCCGCCGGGCCACGTACTCCGGCATGTGGCCGTTGATGTCGTTGGCCAGTTCCACGAACCGGAAGCTCTGTCCGAGTTCGCGCTGCACCCGCCAGGACAGGTACGACGGATCGATCGGCAGGCAGTGGCCGCCGACCCCGGGGCCGGGGGTGAACCTCATGAAGCCGAACGGCTTGCTGGACGCGGCGTCGATGGCCTGCCACACGTCGATGTCCAGGTGGTGGGCGAACATCGCGATCTCGTTGACCAGCGCGATGTTCACGTGCCGGAAGGTGTTCTCCAGCAGTTTGGCCAGCTCGGCCTCCTTGGGCGAACTCACCGGCACGGTGGTGTCGACCAGTTGCCCGTAGAAGCCCCGCACCGCCGCCAGTGACTCCTCGTCCACGCCGGAGACGACCTTGGGGGTTTCCTTGAACCCCCAGACCGTGTTGCCCGGGTCGATCCGCTCCGGGCTGTACCCGAGCCGGAAGTCCCGGCCCGCGGTGAGCCCCGACCCCTCCTCCAGGAGCGGCGCGAACAGTTCCTGGGTGGTGCCGGGGTAGGTGGTCGACTCCAGGACGACTGTGGCACCCGGGCGCAGATAGCGGGCGAGGGTGACCGCCGACTCCTTGATGTACCGCAGGTCGGGGGTGCCCTCGTGGAGCGGGGTCGGCACGGTGACGACGGCGACGTCGAAGCCGCCGCAGTCCCGCGCCGAGTCGCTCGGCCGGTAGCTGCCGTTGTCCAGGGCGGCGCGGACCCGCTCGGAGGAGACGTCCTCCACGAAGGACTCGCCCGCCGCGAGACTCTTGATCCGCCGGGTGTCGACGTCGTAGCCGATCACCTCGTGGCCGACCTCGGCGGCCCGGACGGCCAGTGGCAGGCCGACATATCCCTGTCCGACCACGACGACGCGCATCAGTGACTCCTGTTCGCGGGAGCGATGGACGGGGAGAGCCGGAAGCGCTCGCGCGCCGTCATGAGGACGAAGGCAGCATTGGTGGTGAGGTAGCGCCGGCCCAGCCGGCGCGGTTCCTGGAGTGCCCGGTACAGCCATTCCAGGCCCCGGCGCTGCCAGGACTCGGGCGCCCGCCGGGTGACCCCGGCGAGGATGTCGAAGGAGCCGCCGACGCCGTGCACGACCCGGGCGCCGGTACGGGCGCCCCAGGCGGCGGTGAAGACCTCCTTCTTTGGTGAGGTCATGCCAAGAAAGAGCAGCTGGGCGCCGCTCTCCGCGATGTTCCGCGCGACGGCCTCCTGCTCGGAGTCGTCGAAGTAGCCGTCGCGGTGACCCGCCACCTGGAGCGCGGGGAACCGGACGGCGACCCGGCGCAGCATCTCCTGGAGGACCTCGGGCCGGGCTCCGAGGAAGTACACCGGGATGCCCGCCGTCTCCGCCTCGGCCAGCAGCCGCAGGAACAGGTCGATGCCCGCCACCCGCTCCGGCAGCGGGGCCCGCAGGACGCGGGCGGCCCAGACCACGGCCTGCCCGTCGGCGAGGACCAGGTCGCAGCCCGCCACCGCCCGGGCCAGCCGGGGGTCGCGCCGCATGTTCACCAGCTTGGCCGCGTTGACCACGCCGATCTCCAGCCGGCGGCCCTCGCGCACCGCGGCGAGACAGCGCTCGACGGTCTGGTCCATCGTGAGCGCGTCCACGTCGATCCCGAACAGCGACCGCCGCTCGCTCATGTCCGGCCCCCCAGCCAGGCGTGCAGCATCCAGCCGAGCTCGTACGGACGGCACTCGCGGTCCACGGACAGCGGGCGGTACACCCGGTCCAGCGGTGCGAGCCGCAGCCCCGGCACGGCCCGCGTGGCCAGCCCGCGCACGGCGCGTACGGCCTTCCGCGGGTCGCCCCGGTACACCTTGCGCCAGGTGACGCCCAGGCCGTCGAGGATCAACGGCTCCCGGACGGCCGGGTGGCCGGCCAGCTCCGGTACCTCCGTCATCCAGCGCAGCCCCTCGCGGACGGCCGCCCCGTGGTCGGCGCCGCCGGCCTCGGCCAGGTCGAACAGGGCGGTCGGCGCCATCGCGTGCTGGTGGACGCTGTACACCGGGTAGCCCTCGACGACACCGCCGGTGCGGGCGTCGTAGTGCCACCACCACTGGCCGCCCTCGCCCTGGAGCGCGCAGATCCGGGCCGCGCAGGCGTCGGCCGCGGCGAGTGCCTCGGCGTCACCGGGGCCGGTGGCGTGCGCGCGGGCCAGCGCCTGGAGGGGGTACGTCTGGTCGGCGAAGCAGCTCACGTGCGCCCGGTACCAGGGCAGCAGGCCGGGGCCGGTGGCGTGCGGGAACAGCGGGCTGCCGCCGGTCCGGGACCGCAGCAGCCGGTCGCGGGCCGCCGCCAGGGGCCGTTCCACGTCGGCCGTGTCCCGGGCCGCCGCCAGCGCGGAGAGCACCCAGGCCGCCTCGACGGTGTACTGCGGCCTGGTGCGGTCGTCCAGCGCGTCCAGCCGGGCCAGGGCGTCGGACAGCTTGGGGTGCCCGGTGTCGGCGGCGGCCCAGGCGATGAGCGCCGCGTCACCGAGACCGGTCACCGAGGGCAGGGCCTCCACCAGCAGGCCGGTGAACTCCTGGGCGGTACGCCCCGCGAGCACCGCCCGCTGCCGGTCCTCCGGCAGGAAGCGGACCCCGAGGGCGGTGATGGCCGCGTACCGCGTGCTGATCCCGCGCCGCCTGAGGCGCCAGGAACCGTCCGGGGCGCGCGTCCCGGCCATGGTGAAGGCGAACGCCTCCCCGCCGGGCAACAGCATCGACGGAAGCCCCGACTCCGCCAGGTCGAGCAGCCGCCGGGCGAGCGGAACCAGCGACGGTTCGGCCCGTTCGAGCGCCGCCAGACGTGAAGTGGTCATCTTCTGGACACACCAACCCCCCTGTGGGTCCTGTGCGGAACAGACTGGTGTCCGTCGGGCCGTGACCGGCCGGACGGTGAGAAAAAGCAGACGTCAGACGCCGGCGCGGCAGCCGCTCCCGACCCTGGACAGAGGTGTCCCCCTCACCCCGTAACCCCCCTGGTCACTACTGGCCCGTGTGCTTATTGTGCTCGGTCCGCACACATCGTGCACATGGTATGCCGGTGGTTGTTCGAAGATTCTTGGTTCGCGGGGAACAGCCGAAAACAACCGGTGACGGCGGATTCCTGTAACAGCCGGCGGCCCACGGACCGGCATCCCGCCGCAGGCTCACGGTCCGTCAACTCGCGTTCATTTCAGGGCTGTTCGGTGAGCGCGCCGTCCCGCTCGTCGTACAGCGCCCCCGTCTCGGGGCACTCCCACACGCCCGGGGCGCCCGCGCGCTCCACCAGCCGGACACCGGCCCGGCCCACCCAGCCGATCCGGCGGGCCGGAACCCCCGCCACCAGGGCGAAGTCGGCCACGTCCCGCGTGACCACGGCCCCCGCCGCGACCAGGGCCCACCGGCCGACGCGCACCGGGGCCACACACACCGAGCGGGCGCCCAGCGACGCCCCTTCCTCCACCACGACCGCCACGGCCTCCCAGTCGCCGCCGCGCTTCAGCCGGCCCGTCACGTCCACCGAGCGCGGGAAGTGGTCGTTGGTGAGCACCGCCGCCGGGCCGACGAACACCCCGTCGCCGAGGACCGCGGGCTCGTAGACCAGCGCGTGGTTCTGGAGTTTCACGCGGTCGCCGATCCGCACCCCCGGGCCGACGTACGCGCCCCGGCCGACGATGCAGCCGGTGCCGAGCCGCGCGTCCTCCCGGATCTGGGCGAGGTCCCAGACGGTCGACCCGGCACCGACCGTGGCGGACGCGTCGACCTGGGCGGTGGGCTGGACCCTGAAGTTCATCCGGCTGAACCTTTCTTCGGGGTGGTCGCACGGGGCGCGGTCCCACCCGGCACGGTCACCCGGGGCGGCGGCACCGGGGCGGCCACACCCTACTCACGCCGGTGCCGCGCGGGAGGCCGATCACGTCAGCCGGGCCTCCGTCCGGCCGGCGCCCGCCGTCTCCGGCGCTCACGGCTCGTTCGCCCCGGCGCGTGCACGGGGCCCGGCGAATTCCCGTTTCCCGTCAGTTCGGCGTCGCGTCGCCGGGCTCGGCGACAGCGAGGACGGCCCGGTACAGGTCCGGCCCGCCGGCAACCGGAGTGCGGACAGCAGCCCCCCGGACGGCCGTGGGGTCGTCGAAGGCGTCCAGGCGCAGGCCGCGCGCGCAGAGGTTCACCGGGACGCCGTGCTCCGGCGGGGCCCTCAGTCCGGCCGCCGCGTCCCCGGCGTCCCGGGTGCGGAGCCGGCCACCGCCGGCCCTCGCCGCCCCGAGCCGTCATGTCTCCCTGATGTCCCGGCTGACGGTACGGGCCCGTTGCGCGGCACCGCCGCCGCGCAGGCCGGCCGCCTCCCGGGCGGCGTCGAGCAGCGCCGGGTCGATGCGGTAGAACGTCGCGGCGGTGCCGCCGAGGACGGCCGCGCGGTCGGCGGGGGAGAGCGGCGCCAGCAGTTCCAGGCAGGCCGCCCAGCCGCGCGCGTAGCCTCCGGCGAGCACGGAGACCGGCCAGTCACCGCCGTACATCAGGCGGCCCGGGCCGAACAGGTCCAGCGCGTCCTCGACGAACGGACGCACCTGCTCCGTCGTCCAGGAGCCGAGGGGACCGGTGGCCGAGTACAGGCCGGAGACCTTGGCGTGGACCTGGGGGTGCCGTGCGGCGGCGCCGATCAGCTCGCGCCACCCGGCCCGCTCGGCCGGTCCGCCGCCGACCGGCGGTTTGCCGAGGTGGTCGACGACGAGCCGCAGGCCGGGATGGCGGGCGGCCAGCTCCGGGACGTGGACCAGCGCCTCCGGGGAGGAGGTGACGTAATCGAAGGGGAGGCCCGCCCCGGCGAGCAGGTCCAGACCCCGGGCGACGTCGGGGCGGAGGACCCAGTCCGGGTCGGGACGCTCGTGGACGAGGGCGCGCACGCCCACCACGTACGGGTTCCGGCGCAGTTCCGCCAGGCGTGTCCGGGCCCGCCCGGGGTCGTCCAGCGGAACCCAGGCGACGACGCCGACGACCTCCGGGTGGGCGGCGGCGACCGCCAGCATGTGGGCGGTGTCCGCGTCGTGGTCGGCGGCCTGCACGAGCACGGCCCCGGTGACCCCGGCGGCGCGCAGCTCGGGGCGGACGTCCGCGAGGCCCATGGCCCGGTCGATCGGGGCCAGGGCGGGGCCCAGCCAGTCGTACGGGGCCCGGGACGGGTCCCAGACGTGCAGGTGGGAGTCGATGACGGTCAGGTCCGCCTCCCTTCGGCGACGGCGGCCGAGGGCGGCTCGGCGCCACGGTGGACAGGGGACGGCCCCGCGGACCGGGGGGAAGGTGCGCGGGGCCGTCCATCACGCTCGCACGGTCGCTCGGGGGGAACGCGGCCGGGCGGGCCTGTTCCACGTATGCCCGCCCGGCTTGCATATATGCGGCTTCACTTCCCTCCGCTTCCCCGGTGTCAGTCCAGGGCGCGGACCTGGAGGTTCCGGAAGCGCACCGGGTTGCCGTGGTCCTGGAGCCGGATCGCCCCGGCGGCGGGCGTCTCGGCCCGGCCGGCGGCGGTGGGTCCGTCGAGGGCCACATCGTCGTGGATCTTCTTGCCGTTCCAGACGACGGTCACCCGGGCGTCGGAGGTCTTGGCGCCGCTGTCGTCGAAGCGGGCCGCCCGGAAGACGATGTCGTACGTCTGCCAGGTCTCCGGCGCGGTGGCCGCGTTGACGTCCGGTGCCTTCTTCAGATAGATCGCCCCGGCCTCGTTCGTGTCGGACGTGGTGTCGCCGTAGGAGTCGAGGATCTGGAGTTCGTAGCGGTCCTGGAGGTAGATGCCGCTGTTGCCGCGGTCCTGGCCGGTCACCTCCTCGGGCAGCTTCGGCACCCGGAACTCCACGTGCAGCGCGAAGTCCTGGTAGGCGTCCTTGGTGCGGATGTCGCCGCAGCAGACCTCCATCGACCGTTCCGCGGTCAGCGGCCAGGCCGCGGGCCGGCCGTCGGTGTGCTGCCACTGCGCCTGGGAGGCGGCGGTGCCGTCGAAGAGACCGACGCGGGAGCCGCTCGGGCGCACGGTGATCAGATCGAGGTTGACGTGTCCGGTGTCCCCGGTGTCGAAGCGGTAGGAGAGCGCGGTGTGCCCGGCCCGCAGCCGCAGCCGTTCGGTCCGGGTGGACCAGGTGTCCCAGTCACCGGTCGAGGGCAGTTCGGTCTGCCGGACCTTCTCGCCGTCCGCGTACAGGGAGAGGGACTTGGTGCCCCGGAACGGGTCCGGGCCGTTGGAGTAGCGCAGGCTGACGTCATAGGTGCCGGACTTCGGGACCGTCACGTCGAAGGTCGTGGCGGCCCTGCCCTCGGTGGCGTACCGGTCGACGAAGCCGCTGCCCGAGTAGCCGGTGTGGTCGGTGTTCACCCCGGCCGTACCGGTCAGGGCGGCCTCCTCCGCCTCGTACAGGGTGGCGGGGGCGGGCTGCTTGCCGGGCATCGCGTTCAGCGTGTACCAGGCCTCGGTGCTCCACAGCGTCTCGCCGGACGCCGAGTCGAACGGGCGCGGCGAGCGCAGGTGCACCACCCGGCCCGGCTTCAGCCCGTCCAGCAGCAGCCGGACGGTCCGGCCGTCCTTCGCGAGGGTGGCCGAGCGGACGGCGAGGTCCTCCTCGGCGATCTTCGGGCCGCCGTAGTCCGCGGTCGGGGTGTACCGCCACTGCTCGGCCGAGTACCGCTCCGCCAGCCCGGCGGCCGTGCCGTCGGACAGCGGCTGGGTGTAGGTCAGGTCGAAACCGCCCGGTACGGCGCGCATGGACTTGATGTCGAAGGTGTTGCCGCCGTTGGGTGTGAGCTTCTGCAGCCCGAACTTCAGCTTGCCCTCCTGGCCCCAGTTGCCGTCGGCGCCGAGGCCGCCGGCGTAGATCGCCCCGTCGGGACCGAGGCTGATCCGGTTGACGCCCGCCTCCAGGCCCTGGGTGTAGCGGAAGACGGCACCCTGGTACTGGCCCTTCACCTTCTCCAGGTAGGCGCGCTGGAGGCCGCCGTAGGTGACGTCGCCGATCAGCATCTGGCCGGCGTACTGGCCCTTCTTCAACAGCAGCGGGGTGGAGGGGGAGTTGCCGATCTCGTTCTGCGGGAACCACAGCACCGGCTGGGTGACGGGGGAGCCGTCGAACGGGCCGGCGGGTTCGGTGTAGTGGTTGAAGAAGCGGCCCGGTTGGATCTGGACGAGCTTGGACGCGGGGAGCCAGCCGCCCTGGTTGTCGGTGGCGAACAGACCGCCGTCCGGACCCCAGCCGATGCCGTTGGGCGTGCGCAGCCCGCCCGCGACGGGGCTGATCCTCCCGGTCTTCTTGCTCACCTTGTACGTCGCCCCGCGGTTCGGCGCGGGCTGCGGCACGGTGGTGGCGCCGCCGTAGTTGATCGCGACGGAGAGGTTCACGTAGAAGTAGCCGTCGCGGTAGAGCAGGCCGAAGGCGAACTCGTGGAAGTTGCCGCCGTACGGCCAGGTGGCGACCGTGCGGTACGTGTCGGTGACGTCGTCGCCGTCCTCGTCCACCAGCCGGGTCAGCTCGTGCTTCTGGGAGACGTACAGGTCGCCGTCGACGTACTTGACGCCCATCGGCTCCCGCAGCCCGCTCGCCACCTTCTTCACGGTCACCTGGTCCCGGCTGGTGGCCCCGGTGACGTTGTCCAGCAGGTAGACCTCGCCGGCGACCTGCTCGCTGCCGCCCCAGGTGCTGATCGCCAGCCGTCCGTCGGGCAGCCAGTCCATGCCGCTGACCTGCGGTTCGAACCCCTCGGGGCGCAGGTCGGTGAGGGTGAGGTCGGGGCGTACGGAGGTCAGCGGCAGGCCGTCGCCGGGGGTGTCGCCGCTCGCCTCGCACTCCTTGCGGCCCGGCGCCGTCACCCGGACCACGCCCGCGTCGGTGGTCAGTGCCTCGTTCGGTACGACGGTGAAGTCGCCGGCGCCCGGCGGCCGCCACGACAGCCGCAGCTCCTGCCCGCCGCCGCGCTCGAAGTGGTCGATCCGGAACGGGTGCGGACCGGCGGTGAGGTGGACCGTGCCGTCCTTCGGCTCGGCACCGTGCAGCCCGTCGTGGTCGACCACCACGGCGTCGGCGACGGTCAGCCGGGAGCCGTCGTCGCTGGTGAGGCGGAAGACGTAGGAGCCGTCGGCCGGGGCGAGGAGGTAACCGGTCGTCTCGGTGACGAAGTTGTCGGCGAACCCGCCGAAGTCGGCCTCCGTGGACCAGTCGACCGTCGGCATCAGCCGGTCGTGGTTGGGCGTCTGGCCCGGCTTGAGGGTGCACAGCTCGTCCAGCGGCGTCTGCACGTCGAAGACGCGCAGGGTGACGCCGGGCTCCTGGGGAGGGATGTCGGCGGGCGCGGCCGGCACGGCGGGCGCCGCGTACAGACCGCCGGCGAGGAGGCCGGCGGTCAGCAGTACGACGGCCCGTCTGCGGACGCGTGACAGCAGGCGTGGGCGCATAGGTCCTCCGGGGGATGGGGACCGGACCGTGCCGGATGCGCTCCGGTCATGAGCGGGGTGGCTGCACTTCCGCCGTCAAGGTAGGAGACTTCTGTTTGACATGTCCATACTTTGTCACGGGTGTGTTCAAAGTTGGCCGGGTTCCGGACGTCCGGCGGCACCGGGCCGTCCGGCGGTGCCGCGCCGGTTCCAGCGGAGCAGCAGCGTCCCGGCCGCGGCGGCCAGCACGGTGAACGCCGCGGGCACGAGATCGTCGGCGATGCCTCCGCGCCACAGCCGCGCGTTGGTCAGCCAGGCCACGGGCAGATCGAGCAGGAACAGGCCGAGTCCGGTCGGCCAGTAGCGGCGGCGGGACTTCTCCCTGACGCCGGAGACGACGAGGACCGCGGGGACGACGAGCATCAGCAGGGTCATCAGGGCCCGGCTCGGGCGGGGATCGACATCGCCCCCGCCCGGGATCAGCAGCGCCACGGCGGCCAGGACCAGCCCGAGCACCGCCCGGCCGGTCCCGGGCGGCAGGTCCCTCGGCGGCGCGGGGGCGGGGGAGACGGCCGGCGCCGGTCCCGGGTGACGGGACGGTGCCGGTGCCGCGGCGATACGGCGGGCCGGCGCGTTGACCGGCGCCATCGAACCGTCCAGGCCGTAGACGAACAGGGCGATGCCGTTCTCGTCGGCGTAGGCCAGCGCGGTGGCGGTGTAGCTGCTGCCCGTGAAGAACAGCAGGTCCTTGTCGAAGGCCCGGCCCCGCGCCCCGAACAGGCGCTGCAGCTCGGGCCTGCCCACCGCCGCCCCCTGGTACTTCACCTGCCCCAGGGCCCGCCGCGCGCGCACGTCGACCCCGCCGTCGCTGCCGCCGGGCCGGGCGAGGGCGTCCCGGTACCCCCAGTGGCGCATCCAGGCCGCGGCGTTGTGCTCGGCCTCCTGCCAGGACTGGACCGGGCGCCGGGCCGGGGGCGGGGGCGTTCCGTACGCGGCGGTGTTTTCGCTCATCACAGCCTCGGAGTATCGCCGACGCGGTCCGCAGCGCTGCCGACGGGGGTGAGCCGGGCATCCCACCGGCCCACCGCGGCCCGGCGACCGCCGGCCACGCGTTACCGCACCAGGCAGGGACGCTTGGCGTCGAACCGCCAGTCGGGCACCAGGTACTGCATGCCGGCCGCGTCGTCGCGGGCGCCGAGGGCCTTGGCCTGGTACAGCTCGTGGGCGCTGAGCAGCCGGTCCATGTCCAGCCGGACCCCGAGGCCGGGGGCGTCGGGCACGGCGATCTCACCGTCGACGATGCGGGGCGGGTCGATGGTGAGCCGCTCCAGGCCCTCCTGCCAGATCCAGTGGGTGTCCAGGGCGTTGTACGCGCCGGGCGCCGCCGCACCGCAGTGGGTGACCATGGCCAGGGAGATGTCGAAGTGGTTGTTGGAGTGGCAACCCCAGGTCAGACCCATCGCGTTGCAGAGCTGGGCGACGCGGACGGAACCCTGCATGGTCCAGAAGTGCGGGTCGGCGAGTGGGATGGAGACCGACTGGAGGGCCAGGGCGTGGGTCAGCTGACGCCAGTCGGTGGCGATCATGTTGGTCGCGGTGGGCAGCCCCGTGGCGCGGCGGAACTCGGCGAGGATCTCCCGCCCCGAGTAGCCGCCCTCCGCGCCGCACGGGTCCTCGGCGTAGGCGAGGGTGCCGGCCAGGGGCGCACACAGCTCGACGGCCTCGCGCAGCGACCAGGCGCCGTTGGGGTCGAGGGTGATCCGGGCCTCGGGGAAACGCTCCTTGAGCGCGCGGACCGCCTTCACCTCCTCGGCGCCCTCCAGCACACCGCCCTTGAGCTTGAAGTCCCGGAAGCCGTACAGCTCATAGGTGGCCTCGGCCTGGCGGACGATCGCCCCGGGGGTGAGCGCCTCCTCGTGGCGGATGCGGTACCAGTCGGCGTCCGCGTCGGGTGCGCGGTGGTACTCGAGGTCGGTGCGGTCCGGGTCGCCGACGTAGAAGAGGTAGCCCAGCACCCGCACGGAGTCGCGCTGCTGCCCGTCGCCGAGCAGGGCCGCGACCGGCACGTCCAGGTGCTGGCCGAGGAGGTCCAGCAGGGCCGACTCCACGGCGGTGACGGCGTGCACGGTGGTGCGCAGGTCGAAGGTCTGGGCACCGCGCCCGCCGGCGTCCCGGTCGGCGAATCGGTCGCCGATCTCCCGCAGGACGCGCTTGTAGTCACCGACCTTGGCGCCCACCACCAGGGACGCGGCGTCCCGCAGGGTCTGGGTGATCTTCTCCCCGCCGGGCACCTCACCGAGGCCGGTGCGGCCCTCGGAGTCGGTCAGGACGACGACGTTGCGGGTGAAGTAGGGGCCGTGGGCGCCGGAGAGGTTCAGCTCCATGCAGTCCCGGCCCGCCACGGGGTAGACGGCGAACTCGGTGACGGTCGGCTGGCTGGTGCTCATGCTCTGGTCGGGTTCCTTGTCGTGGTGGAGGGGACGGGGAGAGGCCGTGGCGAACGGCACGGGCGTCACAGGCTCAGGACGTCCAGGGCCCATTCGACGGCCAGCACACCGCCGAGGCCGAGGACGGACAGGACGGTCGTGTAGGTGGTGCGCACCTTGATGGCCTGGACGACGGACAGGTTGAAGTACTCCTTGAACAGCCAGAATCCGGGGTCGTTGACGTGCGAGAAGGCGATGGAGCCGCAGGAGACGGCGAGGACCATCATCTCCGCGTGGGTGCCGCTGCCGGCCAGCAGGGGCAGCACCACCCCGGAGGCCGTGACGACGGCGACCGTCGCCGAGCCGAGCGCGACGCGCAGGATGACGGCGATCAGCCAGGCCAGGACGATGGCGGAGACGGACCAGGAGTGGGTGACGTCCTTGATGTAGTCGGATATGCCGCCCTCGACCAGGACGTTCTTGAAGGCGCCGCCGGCCCCGATGACCAGCAGGATCATCGCCATCGCCTTGGCCGCCGACGTACAGGAGTCGCTCACCTCCGACAGGCTCCGGCCGATCCGCGGACCGAACGCCCAGATCGCCAGGCACAGGGTGAGCAGCAGCGCGGTGGGCGCGGAACCGATGAAGGCGACGGTGTGCAGCAGGGGCGTCTCGCCGGAGGCGGCCATGTCGGTCACCGCGGCACCGGCGATCAGCAGGACCGGGAACAGCGCCACGAACAGGGACCAGCCCAGGCCGGGCATCTCCTCGTCGGTGAACTCCCGCTCGCTGACCAGGCCCTGCGGGATGGACGGGTTCATCGCCCTCACGAACGGCAGCCGCGGCCACACCAGTGCCACCAGCGCGCCCACCGGGACCGCGATGAACAGACCGTAGAACAGGGTCAGTCCGACGGAGGCGTGGAAGGTGGCGGCGACGGCGGTGGGGCCGGGGTGCGGCGGCAGGAAGCTGTGCATCGTCGACAGGGAGATGGACATCGGCAGACCGACCCACAGCAGATTCGCGCCGGTCACCCGGACCAGGGTGAACGCGATGGGCACGATGATGATGAAGGCGACCTCGTAGAACATCGTCACGCCGATCAGCATCGAGGTGACGACCATCGCGATCTGCACCCCGCGCGGCCCGAAGGCGTCGAGGAGCTTGCCGGCGATGCGCTGGGCGGCGCCGGAGTCACCCATGACCCGGCCGACCATGGCGCCCAGGCCGATGGTGAGCATGGTGTCCCCGACCTGGCCCCCGATGCCCTCGGAGAGGACGTCCGGGATGTGCGCCACCGGTATTCCCTGCACCAGGGCGACACCGACGGCCACCAGCAGCAGCGCCGCGAAGCCGTTCATCCTCAGTCTGGTCATGAGCAGCAGCAGGATCAGGACACTGATCCCGACTACGACAAGTGGCATGTCAGTTCCCCTTTGAACTGTGGGTGGAGCGGCCGCGCCGGGAACGGGCGGCGCGGCCGGCGGCCCGGAGAGCGCCGCGCCGGGTACGGGCGGACCCGGCTCCCTGGGGTCCGGTCGGCCCCGGGGCCCGGCCCGGCCGGCCGGGAGACATGCCGGCTCAACGGCCGGTCGTCGTCCGCCGCGTCGAGGACCGGACCGGCCCGTGGGGTCTGCCCGGGACCGCGGTCCCGGCGACGTCCTCGGCGGGGCCCGGCTCGTCCGGCCGGTCGCGTGCGGACATGGTCGATCTCCTGAACCTGTACCGGAGAGGTGGTTGAGATGACCGTAGAGAGCGTTCCGATGCACGTCTATGTCGAATTTTGTTGCGTGCCATACCTTCCTTGTATGACGAGGCCGTGACGCCGATGTGTCCGGAACGCGTCACAGACGCCGCAGCAGCGCCTCCAGCGCGGGGTTGTCGTTGCCGCGCCGCCATACGAGATCCAGCTCGACCGGCCGCGGATCGGGCAGCGTCATCTGCCGGAAGACGATCCCCCCGTACCGCGTCTGCGCGGCGGCCTCGGGGACGAGGGCGATGCCCCAGCCGCCGTTCACCAGGTTCAGGATGGTGTGCACCTGCGTCAGGTACTGGGTGTACACGGGCCGGACCTGTGCCGCCCGGAAGACGCTGATCAGCAGCTCGTAGAAGTAACGGGCCTCGATCGGCGAGTACATCAGGAAGTCCTGGCCGTCCAGGTCCTCGATCCGCACCGGCCCGCTCACCTCGGCCAGCGGGTGCCGGGCGGGCAGCGCGGCCAGCAGCCCCTCGCGCACGATGGGCCGGCAGGCCAGGTCCGGACCGGTGGCCGAGGGCCGGATCAGGCCGAGGTCGAGCGAACCCTGGCCGAGGGCCTTGAGCTGGTCGCGGGTGACGAGTTCCTGGAGGAGGATCTCCACGCCCGGCAGCGCCGCCCGCGCCGTCTGGAGGAGGTCGCCGAGGGCCGAGTAGGCGCTGGCGGCGGTGAAACCGACGGAGAGCGCCCCCGCCTCGCCGGTGGAGACCCGGCGCACCGCGAGCGCGGCGTGCTCGGACTGGCGCAGGATGCGGCGGGCCTCGACCAGGAAGGCCCGTCCGGCGGGGGTGAGCCGCACCGAGCGGTTGGTCCGGTCCAGCAGCTGCACGCCCAGCTCGTTCTCCAGCAGCTGGATCTGCCGGCTCAGCGGCGGCTGGGTCATGTTCAGCCGCTCCGCGGCCCGGGTGAAGTGCAGTTCCTCGGCGACGGTCACGAAGCTCGTCAGCTGGGCAAGAGTGAACACTGATGCTCTCCGGGTATCGCGGTATCCAAAAAGTATGTTGGACGTGAATCATTGGCGACCGTACCGTCACTTGTCGACAGACGGACGGCGGTCGTCCCGGTCCGGGACGACCGCCCGGTCCCGCCCGTCCGGCCTCGCCCGCCACCGCCGTCGCCGCGGTCACCCGCCGCACCGCCGCGGGGCGGCGACGGGCCGCGCACCGCCCGCACTACCCGAGGGAATCGAAGTGGTGACCATGACGCACACCGTCCCGCCCGCGGCACAGCCCGCCGACGCGACCGCACCCGACCGGATCGCCTGGCTGCGGCTGTCCTCGGTGACGCTTCCGCTGGCCACCCCCATCAGCGACGCCAAGGTCCTCACCGGCCGGCAGAAGCCGATGACGGAGGTGGCGCTGCTCTTCGTGGAGCTGGCCACCGAACAGGGCCACGAGGGCATCGGCTTCAGCTACTCCAAGCGGGCCGGCGGACCGGGACAGTTCGCCCACGCCCGGGAGATCGCCGACGACCTGATCGGCGAGGACCCCAGCGACATCGGCCGGATCTGGACCAAGCTGGTCTGGGCCGGAGCCTCCGTGGGCCGCAGCGGTCTGGCCACCCAGGCGATCGCCGCCTTCGACATCGCCCTGTGGGACCTGAAGGCCAAGCGGGCCGGGCTGCCGCTCGCCAAACTGCTCGGCGCCCATCGCGACTCGGTGCGCTGCTACAACACCTCCGGCGGCTTCCTGCACACCCCCACCGAGCAGGTCCTCGAGAACGCGACCGCCTCCCTGGACGCCGGCATCGGCGGCATCAAGATCAAGGTCGGCCACCCGGACGGCAAGGCCGACCTGGCCCGGCTCACGGCGGTCCGCGAGCACATCGGCGACGACGTGCCGCTGATGGTCGACGCCAACCAGCAGTGGGACCGGCGCACCGCCCAGCGCCTCGGCCGCGCCATGGAGGAGTTCGACCTCGTCTGGATCGAGGAACCCCTCGACGCCTACGACGCCCAGGGCCACGCCACGCTCGCCGCCTCCCTCGACACCCCGATCGCCACCGGCGAGATGCTGGCCTCCGTCGCCGAGCACATGGAGCTGATCCGGCACGGCGCCTGCGACGTCGTCCAGCCCGACGCGCCGCGCATCGGCGGCATCACCCCGTTCCTCAAGCTCGCGGCCCTCGCCGAACACCACCACCTGCCGCTCGCCCCGCACTTCGCCATGGAGATCCACCTCCATCTGGCGGCGGCCTACCCGATCGAGCCCTGGGTGGAGCACTTCGACTGGCTGGAGCCGCTGTTCAACGAGCGCCAGGAGATCCGCGACGGCCGCATGCTGCTGCCCACCCGCCCCGGACTCGGCTTCACCCTCAGTGACCGGGCCCGCGCCTGGACGGTCGCCACGCACGAGAGCGGCACCCGGCCCTGAACCGCCCGCCCCGGCCGGGCCCGGCCGGCCCCGCGTCGGCCGCACCCGAACCCGCGCCACCACCACCCGACCCGCACTCCAGGAGCACTCCCATGACGTCGTCCTTCACCCCGGCAGAGCTGGGCCGCCGCATCGGCTCCGGGCTGCTGTCCTTCCCCGTCACCCACTTCCGCGACGACCTCTCCTTCGACGAGGACGCCTACCGCGAGCACATCGTCCGCCTCGCCGCGTACGACGTCGGCGGCCTGTTCGCCGCGGGCGGCACGGGCGAGTTCTTCTCCCTCACCCCCGCCGAGGTCGAGCGCGTCGTGACGGCCGCCGCGGGCAGCGCCCCCGAGGGCACGCCGATCCTGGCCCCGGCCGGCTACGGCACCGCCACCGCCGTGGAGTTCGCGACCGCCGCCGAGCGCGCGGGCGCCGACGGCATCCTGCTCTTCCCGCCCTACCTCACCGAGGCGAGCCAGGAGGGCCTGGCCCGCCATGTCGAGGCGGTCTGCCGCGCCACGTCCCTCGGTGTCGTGATCTACAGCCGGGCCAACGCCGTCTACCAGGCCGGCACCGTCGCCCGCCTCGCCGAGAACTGCCCCAACCTCATCGGCTACAAGGACGGCGTCGGCGACATCGACACCGTCACCCGCATCCACGCCCGGCTCGGCGACCGCCTCACCTACATCGGCGGGCTGCCCACGGCGGAGACGTACGCCCTGCCCTACCTCCAGCTCGGCGTGACCACCTACTCGTCCGCCATCTTCAACTTCCTGCCCGAGTTCGCCCTCACCTTCTACCGGGCGGTCCGCGAACTGCGGCAGGCCGACGTGACCCGGATGCTGTCCGACTTCGTGCTGCCGTACACCGAGATCCGCAACCGGCGGGCCGGGTACGCGGTCAGCATCGTCAAGGCCGGCCTGACCGCCACCGGGCACGGCGCCGGCCCGGTGCGCCCGCCGCTGACCGACCTGACCCCGGCGGAACTCGACGAGCTCAAGGCGCTGATCGCCGCGCTGCCCGCCGCCTGAGCCCGCACGGCGAGCCCCCGCGCGGCCGGCCCGTACGGGAACCCCGTACGGGCCGGCCGACCTGACGGGCCGATCGCGGCGGGTGGCCGGATATCCTCCCCGGATGACGCAGCGACCCCCCGTCTCCGACGAACAGCGGCCCGCCAACGACGGCCCGCGGGCCGCCGCCCGCAACCGGACCGCCCTGATCGCCGCCGCCCGGGAGATCTACGCCGAGCAGGGCCTGGACGCCCCGCTGTCCGCCATCGCCCGGCGGGCCGGGGTCGGCCAGGGCGTGCTGTACCGGCACTTCCCGGACCGGGCCGCCGTGGCACTCGCCGTCCTGGACGAGAACGTCCGGCAGATCGAACAGGCCGCGGCGGCGGACGGCGCGGACCTCGCCGGCGTCCTCGGTGTCCTCACCTGGCACCAGACGGAGTCGGCCGCGTTCGTCGGCATCCTGCACACCGACGGCGCGGTCGGCCACCAGCGGGTCCCGGCCTACGCCTCCGGCCTGTCCGAGCGGGTCGGCGGCGCCCTGCGCGGGCTGCTGCCGGACGGCCATCCGCTGGCCGGGCGGCCCGGCGACCTGATGCTCGCCGTCGCGATGGTCTCCGGTGCCGTCACCGGCCCCACCCGCGAGGAGCGCGAACGCCGGGCGCTGGCGGCATGGCGGCTGCTCGGCGTCGAGGTCGGACCGGTGCGGCCCTTCGGGGAGTGAGCGCTCACCCGCCGTTGGACTGCCGGGTCCCCTCGGCCAGCGCCTCGAAGGAGTACAGGTAGCCGCCGGCGGGGCCGCTGACGGTCAGGTACGCCCGGGTCCCGCCGGGGGAGATGGCCACGTTGGTGGCCGACCGGAGCCCCTCGGCGGCGCGGGCGGGCACCTCCACGGTCCCCAGCCGCTCGCCGTACTTGCTGTACACCGCCATCGCGGGCCGGCCGTGCAGGGCCTGGTACAGGTTGCCGTCGGCGTCCACCGCGAGGGAGTCGGTCTGCGCGAGACCGCCGTCGACCCGGATCG
The DNA here is from genome assembly GCA_014649155.1 of Streptomyces griseoviridis. Lineage (GTDB taxonomy): Bacteria > Actinomycetota > Actinomycetes > Streptomycetales > Streptomycetaceae > Streptomyces > Streptomyces griseoviridis. The sequence goes on from BMSM01000010.1 coordinate 91,962, forward strand.
CGGTGTGCCGGGAGGCCACGCCGCCCTCGCCGTCCAGCGACAGGTAGGAGACGCGGTTCTCGGTCAGCTCGCTGAACCACAGGCCGCGGTGGTCGGCGTCGAAGGAGATGCCGTTCGGCGCCGCCAGCCCGTCCGCGAGCACGGCCGCCTCCTCGCCGTCCCGGCCGATCCGTACGATCCGGCCGGTGGACTCGCCCTCGGACATGCCCCGTGAGTCGCTGACGTACAGGTCGCCGTCCTGGTCGAAGGCGAGGTCGTCGGGGTTCATCGGGGCGCCGTCGACGGCACCGGAGAAGAAGGTGCGCGGGTCCGTGCCGTCCGCGGCCAGGCTGACGATCTCGCCGTGCGAGAAGTCGGTGAGGTAGATCCGGCCGTCGTACGGGCTGAACTGGGCGGAGGTGTACGTCCCCCGGTCGTCGGTGTGGAACGGCTCGGCCGTCTTCCTCCGGACATCGACGCGCAGCACCTTGGGCTCGCCGGCGGGCGCGGTGACGTCGACGACCAGCAGCCGTCCCTTCCCGTCGAAGACCGGGCCCTCCAGCAAGGTCATCCCGGTCTCCTCGTGCACCTCGGTCAGCTTCATGACCTGCTGGGCGCGGATCGTCCGGTCCGCTCCGGCGGCGGGCGCGCCCGCGGTCTGCGTACCGCACCCGGTGAGGACCAGTGCCCCGGCCGCGGCGAGCCCCGCGAGGGGCCGGATCGGCAGTCGTCGCATGCGCATCACTCTTCCTGTCCGAAAGTAAGCGGAAGCTACGGGCACACCAACCGGACAGCACTGTCCGGTGCTTGTTACGGTAGCGCATGGCTGCTCAAGTCCGGTGACCTCGTGTCCGGTTCACGGACGAGACGGCTCCCTGGCGGCGATGCGAGAGGAACGAGGTCCCCCCACATGACGCATTCCCGGACGTTCACCCCCGAGGCCCTGGCCGCGCTGAGGGAGCGCTACCGGATCGAGCGGGAGCGGCGGGTGCGCCCCGACGGCACCCGGCAGTACCTGTCCGCCGACGCCCGGTTCGGCTACTACGCCGCCGATCCGTACACGGAGACGGCCGGGCGCGACCCGGTGCGCGACCGGGTGGAGGCCGTGGTCGTCGGCGGCGGCTTCGGCGGCATCCTCGCCGGGGCGCGGCTGCGGCAGCGGGGGGTGGAGCGCGTCCGGGTCATCGAGACGGGCGGTGACTTCGGCGGCACCTGGTACTGGAACCGCTACCCCGGCATCCACTGCGACATCGAGTCGCACGTGTACCTGCCGCTGCTGGACGAGACCGGCTACGTACCGGAGTGGAAGTACGCCCCCGGCGAGGAGATCCGCCGCCACGCGGTGCGCGTCGCGGAGAAGTTCGGCCTCTACGCCGACGCCCTCTTCTCCACCTCGGTCACGGCCCTCACCTGGGACGAGACCGACGGGACCTGGATCGTCGGCACCGACCGGGGCGACGAGTTCCGGGCCACGTACGTGGTGACCGCCACCGGCACCCTCTCCGAGCTGAAACTCCCCGGCATCCCCGGCATCGAGACCTTCCGGGGCCACACCTTCCACACCTCGCGCTGGGACTACGCCTACACCGGCGGCAGTCCCGACGGCGGCCTGACCGGCCTCGCCGACAAGCGGGTCGGCGTGGTCGGCACCGGTGCCACCGGTGTCCAGGTCGTCCCCGTGCTCGCCGAGGACGCCGCACACCTCTACGTCTTCCAGCGCACCCCCTCCACCGTCGACGTCCGTGCCAACCGCCGCACCACCGCCGCCGACGTCGGCGCCGGCCGGCCGGGCTGGGCGAGCGCCCGCCGGGACAACTTCCTGCGCGTCACGAGCGGGGAGGGCGCCGAGGAGGACCTGGTCGCGGACCGGTGGACGGCGTCGGCGGGCCTGCTGGAGAAGCTCCTGCCGAGCTTCCGCCGCCAGGGCGACCGGGCCGCCTTCGAGACGGAGTACGAGATCGCGGACGCCGCCAGGATGAACGAGATCCGCGCCCGCGTCGAGGAGGTCGTGACCGACCCGGAGACGGCGGAGAAGCTCAAGCCCTGGTACCGGTACGCCTGCAAGCGCCCCACCTTCTCCGACCTGTACCTCCAGGCGTTCAACCGGGACAACGTCACCCTGGTCGACACCGCCGACACCCACGGCATCGAGCGGATGACCCAGCGCGGTGTCGTGGTCGGCGGCACCGAGTACGAGCTGGACTGCCTGATCTTCGCCACCGGGTTCTCCGTCGGCGTCTCCGGCGTCCACTCGGGCCGGCTGCCCGTCACCGGCCGCGACGGCGTCCGGCTCCAGGACGCCTGGCGCGCGCACGGGCCGCGCACCCTCCACGGCTTCACCAGCAACGGATTCCCCAACCTGGTCCAGCTCGCCGGCACGCAGAGCGCCAGCAGCGTCAACCACACCCACGTCCTGGACGAACACGCCGTCCACGCCGCCGCGCTGATCGCCGCCGCCCGAGCCCGGGGCGCCGTGATCGAGCCGACCCGGGAGGCCGAGGACGCGTGGCTCGCCGTGTGCGCCGAGGACGCCCCGGACCACGCCTGGTTCCACGCCGAGTGCACCCCCGGCTACTACAACGCCGAGGGGCGCGGGCGGCCCAACGGCCCGACCGCCTACCCGCACGGCGCGGTCGCCTTCCACGACCTGCTGCGGCGCTGGCGCGAGGAGTCCCTGGAGGAGGTGCTCCGCGCGCCGGGTGCCGTCCGGGACTGACGCCCCGTCACATCATGTCGCGCGCGCCCGCCCTGATCGCCTCCCGGATACGGACGTAGGTGCCGCAGCGGCAGATGTTGCGGATGCCGTCGAGGTCGGCGTCGCCGATCTCGCGGCCCTCCTCCGCGACCCGGCGCACCAGCGCCACCGCCGCCATGATCTGGCCCGGCTGGCAGTAGCCGCACTGGGCCACGTCCTGGTCGAGCCACGCCCGCTGCATGGGGTGCAGGTCCGCGCCGGCGGTCGCCGCGAGGCCCTCGATGGTGGTGATCTCGTCGTCCGGGCCGAGGGCGCCGACCGGCACCGCGCAGGGATTGACGGCCCGGCCGTTGAGGTGGCTGGTACAGGCCTTGCAGACGTTGATGCCGCAGCCGTACTTGGGGCCGGTCACGCCCAGGATGTCGCGCAGGACCCACAGCAGGCGCACGTCATCGTCGACGTCGACGGTGACCTGTTCGCCGTTGAGGCGGAAGGTGTGTTCGGGCACAGCGGGCTCCAAGCGGGTCAGCGGACGTGGTCCAGGCCGTCGGTGGGCGAGGCGGGAACGGGCGGCACCGTCGGTTTCGGCTCGAAGGAGAGCGTGCCGTGGTTGACGGGGAAGCGCGTCGGCATGGTGCCGGTGGCCCGGCCGTAGGCGCAGGCGACGGCCGCCATCGACGCCGCCACCCCCAGCTCCCCGGCCCCGCCCGGCTCCCCGGTGCTGTCCGGCATGACGACGACCCGCAGCTCCGGCGGGGTGTTCCACTGCCGGGTGTAGAAGTAGTTGTCCCAGCTGGCCTCCAGGAAGTGCCCGTCGCGCAGATGCAGGCCGGCGGTGAGGGCCAGCGCGATGCCGTCCATCAGGCAGCCCGCCATCTGGGCCTCCAGCCCGCGCGGGTTGACGGTGAGGCCGACGTCGACGGCGACGACGGCCTTGGTCACCCGGGGGCCGGTGACCGCGTCGCGGACGGTGCGGCCGACCGTCTCCGGGCGGCAGTCGATCTCGACCAGGACCGCGCTGACGGAGTGGTACTCGGAGTGGAAGGCGATGCCCTGCGCCATGCCGTCCGGCATCGCCCTGCCCCAGTTCCCGGTCTCGGCGGCCTTCTCCAGCACGGCCTTGGCGCGGTCGTCCCTGAGGAAGTCGCGCCGGAAGGTGTACGGGTCCTTGCCCATCTTCCCGGCCAGCCGGTCGACGAGGAGTTCCCGGGCGCAGGTGACGTCGGGGGAGTAGACGTTGCGCATGCTGCCGGTGTTGAAGCCCTTGTCGGTCTCGCTCAGCAGCCGGCTGTGGGCGCCGAAGTCGTAGGGCATGTTCTGGGAGAGCTGGAAGAAGGTCTCGGAGAAGCCGATGTCCCCCACCGGCAGCCGCGCCGCCAGGGCCGTGAAGATCTCGCCGAGCCCGTGGCTCAGGTCGGTGGCGACACTGGTGTGCCGCTGCCGGTAACCGAGGACGGTGTTCCCCAGGTACGAGATGCGGACCCGGGAGGTCGCCATCGGGTGGGCGCGGCCCTGGCGGGCGTCGTCGGCGCGGTGCCACATCAGCTTGACCGGCTTGCCCATGGCCCGGGACGCCTCCACGGCCTCCAGCGCCGCGTCGAAGAAGAGCTTGCGGCCGAAGGACCCGCCGCCCTCGGTGACGTGCACGGTGACCGCGCCGAGCGGCAGCCCGAGCTTGGCGGCGATGGCCTCCTTGGCGACGATCGGCGCCTTCAGGCTGGACCAGACCTCGGCCCGGTCGGCGCGTACGTCGGCGATGGCGCAGTTGGGTTCCAGCGCGCTGTTGCCGCGGAAGGCGAAGGTGAACCGGGCCTCCACGCTCGGGGTGAGCGGCGGCAGGCCCAGCGGCAGTTCGGCCGCCTCCAGTTCCTTCAGCACCACCTCGTCGGACTTGCCCTCCGCGGTCCCCGGCCGCCAGGACACCCGCAGCGCGCGCACCGCATCGATGCACTGCCCGAAGGTCTCGGCCCGCACCGCCACCCCGCTGCCGATCACCGCGACGTCGGTGACCCCGGGGAGGGCGCGCACCTCCGCGAGGTTGGCGACCGAGCCCACCCGGCCGTTGATGGTGGGCGGCCGGCACACCATGGTCGGCTTGGCGTCCGGCACGTCCAGGTCCATGGTGAACCGCTTCCGCCCGGTGACGGCGGCCAGCGCGTCGACGCGGCCGTGGGACCGGCCGATGACGGTGAACCGCTCGCGCGGCTTGAGGTCGACGGCCACCCGCTCGGTCCGTACCGCGGCGGCCTTCGCGGCCAGCGCGCCGATCCCGACGCGCCGGCCCGCCGGACCGGTGACGGTACCGTCCTTCAGCGTCAACTCGCTCTCTGGTACACCCAGTTCGGCGGAGGCGGCGCGCAGCAGACGGCCCCGGGCGACGGCGGCGGCGACGCGGACCGGGACGAAGGTGGAGACGGTGGTGTTGGACGCGCCGGTGAGCTGGTTGAACAGCAGCTCCGGCCGGGCGTCGGCCAGGGTGACCCGCACCCGGTCCACGGGGAGGTCCAGTTCCTCGGCGATCAGCATGGCCGTCGACGTGGTGATGCCCTGGCCCACCTCGGTGCGCGGCAGCGCGAAGGAGACCGAGCCGTCCTCGCCCACCTCCACGGTGATCAGCCCGGAGGTCGGCAGCGCCGCCGCGGTCATCACGTCGTTGAGGTCGACCAGTTCGGTGATCTCCGGGGACGGGATGCCGTCGGCCCGTGCCGCGGGAGCCGGGGCGAGTCCGGCGGCGGTCACCAGGGTGGGGCCGGCCAGGACGTACCCGAGGAACCGCCGTCTGCCGACGGAATGCCCCGCGGGCTCCGGCGGGCTGGTGGGCTCGGCGTCGGTCATCCGGTGCTCCTTCTCGTGCGCGGCCTCGTCGGCCGGGGGCCCGGGGGCGGTCGGCGCCGCCCCCGGGCGTGTGTGCGAGCGGGTCGGTCCGGTGCGGTCAGGACGGGCGGTTGGTGTCCGGGATCTCCAGGTCGATGGGCTGGGCCTCGCCGAGGAACAGCAGCACGAACTTACGGATCGCCTCCTCCACCGTCCAGGCCGCCTCCGGGATCAGCGGCAGCGGGATCAGCCCTTCCCGGAACGCCACCAGCAGCGGCCAGGCGGCGCTGATCAGCGGCTGCCAGAACGGCTCCCTGTCCAGCCCGATGAGGTCCCCGACCCGGTCGCCGACCGTGTACCGGGAGAAGGCGTTGATCAGCGGGCGGGTGAGACCCGCGTCCAGCTCCGCGACGATGTCCAGCAGGACGTCGGTGAGGTTCTGCCCCTCGGGGGTGGCGGCCAGCACCGGGTCCAGGGCCTGCTTGGACTGGGCGTTCGCCTCGTCCCAGGAGGCCGGTATGTACTCGTCGAGGATGCCGAGCAGGTGCGCGGTCACCTGCCACACGTGCAGGAAGCCGTCCGACTCGGTGGTGCTGACCGGGACCCGCCAGTCCTTCAGCTTGCGCATGACAAAGGTGGGCAGGCTGTGCCAGGTGACCATCAGGTCGGCCTGGCTGATCGGGATGGTCTGCCCGCCGCTCGTCTGCGACCAGCCCGGCGACTGCGGCAGCAGGTGCCGTACGGCCGCGTGCACCAGCCGGGTCTTCACGCAGGTCACGATCATCGTGCCCTGGGGCTGGTAGGCGTCCAGGTCGCCGACGTCGTAGCCGAGTTTGGCGGTCTTGGCGATGCGGTCCTTCATGTCCGCGCCGCCCTTGGAGTAGTAGACGGCCCGTGCCTCCCGGGGGATGGCGGTGCTCATCAGGCCGCTGCCCAGTCCGTAGAGGGCGCCGGTGTAGATGCCCTTCTTCTTGGTGAAGTCGACCGCCGCCTTCAGTTTGCGGGTGTCGGCCCAGGCGGGCATCTGCCGGGCGTGTTCCATGAAGTCCCGCAGATCGGCGGGGAGTCCGGCCGGGAGCGGCTGGTCGTTGCGGGTCCACTGCCGCAGCAGGCCGTTCACCTTGGGCACGTCACCGCGGTCGATGACGGCGGCGAGCACCGGGTCGGCCTCGTCGTCCCAGACCCAGTCCGGGTCGACGCCCGCGCCCTTGCCGGCCACCGAGCCGCTCGGCGCCCACGTCCAGGGCCGGGCCTGCGCGGGGGCCGCCGCGCCCAGCGCGCCCAGCGCTCCCAGTGTTCCGCCGGTGATCAGCATTCTGCGCCTGCTGAGTCCGTCCATGTGCGCGTTCCTCCTCGTGGGGTGGCTGTCCGTACCGTGCGGGCGTGGTTCAGGAAGGGCGGTTGGTCTCGGGGAGGGTGATGCTCGTGCCCCGGCCCTTGGTCAGGTAGAAGAGGATGTACTGCCGTACCGCCTCGTCGATCGTCCAGGCCAGCGGCGGCACCAGCGGCAGCGGGATCAGCTTCTCGCGGAAGGCCACCAGCTTCGGCCAGGCCGTGGCGATCGCCCGCTCCCAGAACGGTTCGGCGGGGATGCCGTCCCAGTCGGCGACCCGGTCGCCCACCAGGTACCGGGCGAGCGCGTTGACGAGCGGCCGGTCGATGCCGCCGGGGCTGGTCTGCTCGGCGAGCTGGCCCAGCAGGATGTCGGTCAGCTCGACGCCCTCCGGGGTGGGAGCGAGGACCGGTTCGAGCACCTGACCGTACTGGGCGTCGGCCGCGTCCCAGGTGGCGGGGATGTACTCGTCCCGGATGCCGAGCAGATGCGCGGTCACCTGCCACAGGTGCAGATACGCCTCCGCGTCCGCGGGCGGCACCGGCACCTTCCACTCCCGCAGCCTGCCCATCGTGTAGGTGGGCAGGCTGTGCCAGGTGACGAGCAGGTCCGCCTGGCTGATCGGGACGGTCTGGCCGCCGCTGACCTTCGACCAGCCGGGGGAGCGCGGCAGCAGGTGGCGTACGGCGGCGTGCACCAGCCGGGTCTTGACGGCCTCCACGACGACCTTCCCGTCGGGCCGGTAGGCGTTCAGGTCGCCGACGGCGAAGCCCAGCAGGCTGGTCTTGGCGACCCGGTCCTCCATGTCGGCGCCGCCCTTGGAGTAGTAGACCGACCGCGCCTCCCGGGGGATGGCGGTGCTCAGCATGCCGCCGCCGACCCCGTTGAGCAGGTTGAGGTAGATGCCGCGGCGCTCGTTGAACGCGGCGGCCGTCTCCAGCTTCTTCCGGTCGGCCCACGGGGGCAGTTGCCGCGCCCGCTCCATGTACTCCCGCAGGTCCCCCGGCAGACCCGCGGGCAGCGGCTGGTCGTTGCGGGTCCACTTGACCAGTTCCTCGTTGACCCGGGGCACGTCGCCGCGGTCGATCACGGCGGCGACCAGCGCGTCGACCTCCTCGTCCCACACCCACTCCGGGTCCAGTCCGGCGCCCTCGCCCGCGACCGAACCGCTCGGCGCCCAGGTCCACAGGGACCGGGCGCCGGCCGGCGACGCCATGCCCAGCGCCCCGAAGGCGCCCAGGACGCCGCCCGTCGTCATCATCTTGCGCCTGCTGAGTCCGTCCATCGCCGCTAGCTCCTCCGCGAGCCTTTTTGATACAGAGAGACGATTCGAGGTTCTCTGTATCTTGTGGGGTTTCCAGGGGAGCACAGACGCGGCCCGAACGCCAGAGGTCGCGCAGTGATGGCGGTGCCGGCGGTGACACGCCCGCCCTCCCGGGCCTTCCACATCTGAAAAACAGATTGCCTGCAACGGAAACATCTGTTGGACAGTGTTCGAGCCGCCGCCCGGGGATGGCCCGTGCGGCGGCACAGTCAACGCGACACGGGACCTGCGCGTGGACTGGGCCGACGACCCCGTGGACCGGCTCGGCGACCTGCTCGGCGTGTGGCTGCCGCAGCACGACGACTACGCGCGGCGCGGACTCGACCCCGCGAGCTCACCCTCGTACGGCGTCCCCGGGGACCCGCGGTGAGCGGCGCGCTCAAAGCCGCGGCGCGGGCCGCGGTCGACCGGCACGCCGAGGAGCTGATCGCGCTGTCCGAGCGGCTGCACGCCGACCCGGAGACCGCCTGGGAGGAGCACCGGGCCGCCGCGTCCGTGCCCGGTCTGCTGGACCGCGCCGGATTCGACGTCACCGCCGCCTACCTGGGCCTGGACACCGCCTTCCACGCCCGGTTCGGCAGCGGCCCGGTACGGATCGCGCTGTGCGCCGAGTACGACGCGCTGCCCGGCCTCGGGCACGCCTGCGGCCACAACCTCATCGCGGCGAGTTCGGTCGGTGCCGCGCTGGGCCTCGCCGCCGTCGCGGACGGCGCCGGACTCACCGTCGAGGTCTACGGCACCCCCGCCGAGGAGGGCGGTGGCGGCAAGATCGAGATGCTCGACCGGGGCGCCTTCACCGGCGTCGACCTCGCCATGATGGTGCACCCGGCGCCGGTCGACGTGGCCGAGGCCCGCCCCTTCGCGGTCAGCCACTCCCGGATCTCCTGCACCGGCAGGTCCGCGCACGCCGCCGCCTACCCGGAGACCGGGATCAACGCCGCCGACGCCTTCACCGTCGCCCAGGTCGCCATCGGCCTGCTGCGCCAGCAGCTCCCGGCCTCGGCACGGGTGCACGGCGTGGTGACCCACGCCGGCGACGCCCTCCTGGTGCCCGTGTTCGGCCGGCTCTCCGACCGGGTGGGACGCGAACCGGTGTTCGTCGCGGCGACGACCGCCCTGCTGGTCCTGTCCACCCCCGCCTTCCTGCTGACGCGGACCGGGCTCGCCGGGACCTGGATCGCCGGTCTGCTGCTCGGCGCGATCCTCGGCACCTACGCGGTGTGGGCGGCGGAGATCTTCCCCACCCGCACCCGGCAGAGCGGACTGTCGGTGGCGTACAACATCACCGCGGCGCTGTTCGCCGGCACGGTGCCCTACCTGATGACCGTCCTCGTCTCCGCGACCGGTTCCCCCCTGGTGCCCGGCCCGTACCTGATGGTGTTCGCCACGGGCGGCCTGGCCGCCGCCCTGACCCTGAAGGAGACCGCGGGCCGCGCGCTGCTGCGCCCCGAGGACGTCGACGGCGTACCCGCCGGGCCCCGCCGGCGGGCCGGCGCCGCATAGGGTACGGCCCGGACACGGTTCACCGCGCGCAAGGGTCTCGCATGACGTCACCGCTGGGGTTCACCCTCGTTCAGCTCCGCTACTTCCTGGTCGCCGCCGAACGCGGCTCCATGACGGAGGCGTCGCAGGAATTGCACATCGCGCAGTCCGCCGTGTCCACGGCCGTCTACCACCTGGAACGCGACCTCCAGGTGCAGCTGTTCATCCGCCGCCGGGGCCGGGGCCTGACCCTGACCCCGGCCGGGGAACGGCTCCGGCAGCAGGCCCGGGACCTGCTGGCCCGCGCCCGCGAGGTCGAGCGGGAGGCCCGGGGCGACGGCGGCAACCTCACCGGGCCGGTCACCGTCGGCTGCTTCGTCACCCTCGCCCCCTACTACCTCCCCCCGCTGTTCAGCGAGTGCACCCGGCGCCACCCCGGCATCCAGATCGACGTGGTGGAGGGGGAGACCGACGACCTGGTCCGCGCCCTGACCGCCGGGCACCTCGACTTCGCCCTCACCTACGGCCTCGGCCTGTCCGCCGAGCCGGAACTGCGGGCCGAGACGATCGCCCTCGCCCCGGCCTACGTCATCGTCCCGGCCGGTCACCCGCTGGCCGGCCGGGACAGCGTGGACCTCGCCGAACTCTCCGCGGAACCCCTGGTCCTGCTCGACCTCCCGCACAGCCGCGACTACTTCCACTCCCTGGTCGCCGCCACCGGCACCGCCCCCGACGTCCGCTACCGCACCCGCAGTTACGAGACCGTCCGCTCCCTGGTGGCCCGCGGCCTCGGTTACTCCGTCCTCAACCAGCGCCCGGTGACGAGCCAGACCTACGGCGGCGGCGAGGTCGCCGAACTCCGGCTCCGGGACGGCGGCCCACCGCTCGAAGTCAAGATCGCCGCCGTGGACGGCATGACCCAGACCGCCCGCGCCCGCGCGGTGATGGACCTGCTGCGGGAGATCGCCGGCCCCTGACCGACGGCTTGCCCGCGCCGATCGCCGCGCCGTGTCGGGGCGCTGTCGGCCTGATCGGTGATCTGTCGGCGTGATCGGTGATCTGTCGGGGGTCTGCCGACGGAGTCCACGACGTTGGAGTCGGCCGGCGCCGGTGCGCACCGGCCACCGGCATCGCAGCGACGATGCACCGTCGATCAGAAAGCACTCCCATGACCACTGACGTCACAATCATCGGCGCCGGGCTCGGCGGCCTCACGCTCGCCCGTGTCCTGCACCTGAACGGCATACCGGTCACCGTCCACGAGGCCGAGCCCTCCCCGGCCGCCCGGGCGCAGGGCGGCATGCTCGACATCCACGAGGACACCGGACAGCCCGCCCTGGCGGCGGCCGGCCTGACCGAGGAGTTCCGTGGTCTGGTCCTGGCCGGCCGCCAGGCCGTCCGCGTCCTCGACACCGACGGGACCGTCCTGTTCGACAAGGCCGACGACGGCACCGGGGGCCGCCCCGAGGTGCAGCGCGGCGAACTGCGGCAGATCCTCCTCGACTCGCTCCCGGCGGGCACCGTCCGGTGGGGCCGCAAGGCCGCCGGCGTCCGAGCGCTCGGCGGTGGCCGCAACGAGGTGACCTTCGCCGACGGCTCCACCCTCGTCACCGGCCTGCTGGTCGGCGCGGACGGCGCCTGGTCACGGGTCCGTCCGCTGCTCTCCGACGCCACCCCCGAGTACACCGGCAAGTCGGTCGTCGAGACCTACCTCTTCGACGCCCCGGTGCGGCATCCGGCCGCCGCCGCCGCGGTGGGCGGCGGCTCGATGATGGCGCTCGCCCCCGGCCGGGAGATCTTCGCCCACCGGGAACGGGACGACACGCTCCACGCCTACCTGGGGCTGGCCGAGCCGCTCGACTGGTTCGACGCCGTCGACTTCACCGACCCGGCCGCGGCCGCCGCCCGGATCGCGAAGGAGTTCGACGGCTGGGCGCCGCAACTCACCGAGCTGATCACCGGCGCCGACTCCGCTCCGGTCCTGCGCCCCCTGTACGCGCTGCCGGCCGGACACCGGTGGGAGCGGGTGCCGGGGGTGACCCTGCTCGGCGACGCCGCCCACCTGTTGCCGCCGAACGGCGAGGGCGCCAACCTCGCCATGCTCGACGGAGCCGAACTCGGCGGGGCGCTCGCCGCGCACCCCGGCGACCCGGAGGCCGCGCTCACCGCGTACGAGGCGGCCCTGTTCCCGCGCAGCGCCCGCGCCGCCACCCTCGGCGGCCCCGACGCCCACGGGACCGACCCCGACAGCGGCACCATCCATGACCTGGTCGCCGCGTTCACCGGGGACGAGTAGCCCACCGCCCGGCTCCGCCCCGCCCTCCGTACCGGCGCGGGGCGGGGCCGGGGGCACCCGGCTCACCAGTTCTTGTACGCCACCTCCCCGAGGCCGCAGAAGGTGCAGCCGGCGCTCAGGAAGTCCTCGGTGCGGCGGAACTCCTCGTCGGCCAGGTGCCATCGCAGCCACGCGGTGATGATGTGCCGGGCGTTGCGCGTGGCGTAGAGGTGGTCGGTGCCGTCGAGGACGTTGAACCAGACCGGGACGTCGGTGTTGGCGTAGTCCCGACGCACGTTGGAGGTGGCGAAGTCCTCGTCCCCGCCGATGTAGAGGGCGGGATGGCGCAGGCTGTCCGGCCCGTTGCCGTCGAAGGAGCCGCCGGCCACGTGGACCGTGGTGTCCAGCCGGGGATCGTCCGCCGCGTCGAACGTCCCGATCGAGCCGCGCGAATGGCCCCCGAAGGCCACTTCGGAGAGATCGAGGTCCTGGTACAGCGGGCCGCCGGACCGGGCGTTCTCGTCCTCCAGCCAGTCGAGGGCGTCGACCATGTAGGCACCGCTGCTGGAGGAGACCTCGCTGTAGACGACGAATCCGTGCGACGCCCACAGGCGCAGCATGTCCTCGTAGGCGGCCGGGTCGGACCCCGCGCCCGGCCCCCAGACGAACACCGGGTGGTCCACGCCGTCCCGCCCGGCGTCGGCCGGGTGCACCAGCCACCCGTCGCCGCCCGGCCCGGCGGACCGGTCGACGGCCACCGCGTACGGGCCGGGCGCGGTGACGTCGGAGACCGGGGGCAGTGAACCGGCCGGGGGATCGGCCGGCCCCCCGCCGCCCGCCGCCTCGACCCGTACGTCGTCCACGGTCAGGGTCTCCAGCACACTGTTCGCGGCCAGGGAGAACCGCAGCCGCAGCTGGTGGCCGTCGACCGAGGCCGGCAGCCGGAACGAGGCCGTGCCGGTCGCGTCGCGCGCCACCTCCAGCGCCGTGTACGACCCGCCGTCGACCGAGTAGGCGGCCGTGAAGGTCTCCCCGAGGTCCAGCCCGGACGTCGCCCGGGTGTACGACACCGTCACCTCCCCGTACCCGGCCAGGTCGATCGGCGCGGAGGTCAGGGCCGGGTCGGCGAACAGGGAACCGCTCAGCCGCGCGCCGTAGGCGCCGGTGCCGACGGACCCGGAGGCGGTGAAGGTGCCCAGCCCGTCGGAGAAGTCCTCGCTGTAGACGGGGGTGGCGGCGGCAGCGGGGAGCGTGACCGCCCCGGCGGTGCCCGCGGCCAGGACGACGACGGCCGCGGCGGCGGACAGGAGCGGGTGCCGGCGTGTGCGAGACATGGGGAGTTCCCTTCTGGCCGCGCCGGTCGTCCATCCCGGCGCGGGACCGGATCGATTGCCAGGGCGTACCGGTCCCGGTCACGGCCGGCGAGGGACGCTCCGGGAGCGGACCCGGCCGATTCAAGCGGCGTCCGGGCCCGCGGCAATCAGGGGAATCACCGGCCGTCGCGGCCCACCCCGCCGGGTCCGGTCACCCCGCACGCCTCGCCGGGGTCCGCCGCCCGGCACCAGCCCCCCGTGCCGGACGCATTCCGCCGGGTGCGGTCGCTTCGCACGCCTCGCCGGGGTTTGCCGTCCGGCACCAGCCCCCGGTGCCGGACGTATTCCGCCGGGTCCGGTCGCCCCGCACGCTCTGCCGGGGTCCGCCGCCCGGCACCAGCCCCCTTTGCCGGACGCATCCCGGCGGGTGCGGCGCACCCCCACCGCTAGCCTGGTCAGCCCCGCCCGTCCCAGCGACCTCTCCGGAGCACACCCCATGAAGATCCACCTCACCAGCGTCTTCGTCGACGACCAGGAGGCGGCGCTGCGCTTCTACACCGACGTGCTGGGCTTCGTGACGAAACACGACGTCCCGATGGGCGCCGACCGGTGGCTGACCGTGGTCTCGCCCGAGGACCCCGACGGCACCGAACTGCTGCTGGAGCCCTCCGGGCACCCCGCGGTGGCGCCGTACAAGGAGGCCCTGGTCCGCGACGGCATCCCGGCCGCGTCCTTCGCCGTGGACGACGTACCGGCGGAGTACCGGCGGCTGCGCGGCCTCGGGGTGCGCTTCACCCAGGAGCCGCTGACGGCCGGGCCGGTCACCACCGCCGTCCTGGACGACACCTGCGGCAACCTGATCCAGCTCATGCACAGCGCGTAGTCCCGCCGGCCGCCCCGGCCACCCGGGGCACCAGCAGCCGGCCGGCCGCCGGCGAGCAGTTCCGCGTGCGTCCCCGTGGCCCGGACCGGGCCAGCGACTCGCGCTCGGAGAAGTCGAGGGACTCCTGGAGCCGTTCGACGGAGATGTTGGAGGCGGCGATGTGCCGGACCTTGCCCGCCCGGACCAGTGCGTCGAGTGCGCCGAGGATCTCCTCGACGGGGTACCTCGGGCCGCCCTCCAGCCGCACTACAACCTGGTCTCGCGCGACACCTACGAGGGCGCCCTGCGCGACGTCGCCGAACGGGCCGGCCTGGCCGCCGTGCCGTACTACGCGCTGGCGTCCGGCTTCCTCACCGGCAAGTACCGCCCCGGCGCCGAGGTGGACAGCGCGCGGGCCGGGCGCGCCGCCCAGCACCTGACGACCGAGCGCGGACAGCGGGTGCTGGCCGCGCTGGACGAGGTCGCCCAGGCGCACGACGCCCCCGTCGCGACGGTCGCCCTGGCCTGGCTCGCCGCCCAGCCCACGGTGACCGCCCCCATCGCCTCGGCCCGCACGGTCGAACAGCTCCCCGCCCTGCTGGGCGTGGCCGGGCTGCGGCTGACCGACGCGGAACTGGCGGACCTGACCAGCGCCTCCGCATGACCCCGCGTACGCCGGTCTCCGGGGGCGCGCGACGGCCGCCGCGCTCCCCTTGTCGTTCGCCGGCGCGGCCGGGTGGGCATCCACTCCGGGAGCCCCACGACCGAGGAGACCGCATGATCCGTACCGGCGAGCAGTACAAGCAGTCCCTCTCTCCCGACCGGCGGATCCGCGTCGACGGCGAACGCGTCACGGACGTCACCGCCCACCCCCAGTTCGCGCCCGCCGTCGGCATCCGCGCCCGCATCCACGACCTCGCGCACGAGGCCGCCACCCGCGACGTCATGTCCTACGCCGACCCGGAGACCGGCGAACGCCACGCCGTCGCGAACAGACCGCCGCTCACCCAGCGGGACTGGCACGACAAGCGCGCCGCCGTCGACACCGTGCTCGACACGGCCCGCGGCGTCGTCACCCGGGTCGGCGACGAGACCGTCGGCGAGATGTGGTCGCTGCGCGACGCCCAGGACGTCCTCGACGGGCTGGACCCCCGCTTCTCCGGCAACATCCGCCGGCACATCGCCCGCACGGTCACCGACGACCTGTTCCACGTCTCCGCCGACACCGACCCCAAGGGCGACCGCTCCAGACGCCCCCAGGACCAGGACCCGGACATGCTGCTGCGCGTGGTCCGCGAGACCGGCCGCGGCATCGTGGTGCGCGGCGCCAAGTACGAGACCGCCGCGGCCTACGCGAACCAGGCGTTCGTCAAACCCGCCGTCGCCGACTGGGGCGGCACCGAACGCTCCGACTACGCCGTCGGGTTCATCTGCGACATGAACGCCGAGGGCCTGACCTTCCTCTGCCGCACCGGGTTCGCCGGACGCGGCAGCGCCGAGGACTACCCCCTGTCCCACCGCGTCGACGAGATCGACACCCTGGTGGTCTTCGACGACGTCGAGATCCCCTGGGAGGACGTGCTCTTCTACCGCGACACCCGGGCCGCCGCCCTGCTCCGCACCACCCTGCACCGCTACTCGGCGCTGCCCTTCACCCACCGCACCCTGCGCCTGGCGGACCTCATGATCGGCGCCGCGCTGTGGAACGTACGGCAGACCGGCCTGGAGAACCTCCAGGGCGTACGGGAGAAACTGGCCCGGCTCGCCTGCTGGCGCGAGGGCATCAACGCCCACCTCACCGCGGCCATAGCCCTGGGCACCCGGTCACCCGGCGGGCTGTGCATGCCGGACCAGTCCCTGCTGTACTCCGGACGCGTCCTGGCGTCCGCGCAGCTGCCCGAGATGATGCACCTGGCGCGGGAGCTGTGCGGCGGCCAGGTCTGCGTCACCCCGGACGCGGCGGCCTTCGCCGACCCCGAGACCGGCGGCTGGCTGCGGAAGTTCTACTCGGTCAACGACACCTGGCTGGCCGACGACCGGCGCCGGCTCCTCGCCTTCGCCCGCGACCTGCTCAACTCCGACTACGCCGGGCACCGCCTCACCTTCCAGCTCTTCGCCCAGGGACCGCCCTTCGCCCACCTCTCGGCCGTCTACCACGCCTTCGACTGGGAGGGCCCGCTCGACCTGGTCCGCGACGCGGCCGGCCTCTCCGACCGGGTACGGGGGACCGGCCGGCCCACGTGACCGGCGTCCGCCAAGGGGTGTGGATCGACTTCGCGGGGAGGCCCCGGCGCGCACGCGGCACGGAACGGACACCGCGGCTGCGTGAGGGAGACGGCGAGGGGGACCACCCGCTCCTCGCCACTCTCAACGTATAGCGCACCGGGGGGCTTGCGGCAAGGCCCCCGTCGTCCCGCACAATGACCGGCCTGAGCCCGTGACCTGCGAGAACGGCAGCCGCCGCATGCGTGTGCGATGGTCGATGACCAGGACGGCGGGCACGAACGCTCGATCCGCACCACCTACCGACGGAGCTGACCCGACCGTGAAACCGCTGACCGCCGGCGTGTTCGACCTCCCCGAACGCCTCGCCGCCAAGGCCGATCCGGCGCTGATCGAGGGCGACGAGCGGCACTTCGCGGCGCTCGCGCACTGCCTGGAACGGACGATCGCGGACCTGTCCGACCGGCTCGCCGCCGCCCGCAAGGCCCCCGGCGGCCTAGGCCGGGAGGCCATGGACCGGGACACGGAGATCCACCGGCTCACCGCCCGCCTGCGCACCCTGAGCCGCTTCGGCCTCGATCTCTGCCTCGGCCACATGGCCGGCGCGGACGGCTCCGAGCCGGTGTACATCGGCCGGCTCGGCCTCACCGACGACACGGGCCGCCGGCTGCTGCTCGACTGGCGTTCCCCCGCCGCCGAACCGTTCTTCGGAGCCACCCACGCCCAGCCCATGGGGCTGGCCAGCCGCCGCCGCTACCGCTGGACCGACGGGCGGATCACCGACTACTGGGACGAGGTGTTCACCCCGGACGGCTTCGCCGGACACGCCGCGCTCGACGACCAGTCCGCCTTCATCGCCAGCCTGGGCGGCACCCGCACCGAGCGGATGCGGGACGTCCTCGGCACCATCCAGGCCGACCAGGACGCCGTCATCCGCGCCGGCTCGCGCGGCACCCTCGTCGTCGACGGGGGGCCGGGCACCGGCAAGACCGTCGTGGCCCTGCACCGCTCCGCCTACCTCCTCCACTCCGACCCGCGCCTCGGGCACCGCAGGGGCGGCGTGCTGTTCGTCGGCCCGCACCGGCCCTACCTCTCCTACGTCGCCGACGTCCTGCCCAGCCTCGGCGAGGAGGGCGTGCAGACCTGCGTCCTGCGGGACCTGGTCGCCGAGGGCGCCGGCGCCGGCGTCGAGACCGACCCGGAGGCGGCCCGGCTGAAGTCCTCCGCGGACCTGGTGAAGGCGATCGAGACGGCCGTCAGGTTCTACGAGGAACCCCCCACCGAGGGCATGACGGTCACCACCCCCTGGAACGACATTTCGCTCACCGCCGGGGACTGGGCCGCGGCGTTCGACGCGGCGGAACCCGGCACCCCGCACAACGAGGCCCGCGCCCAGGTCTGGGAGGAACTGCTCACCCTCCTGGAGGACAAGCACGACGGCGACGCCCCGCCCGAGCAGCTGCGCAGGGCGCTGACGCGGAACCGGGAGCTGCGCACCGCCTTCGACCGCTCCTGGCCCCTGCTGGAGGCCGCCGACCTCGTCGGGGACCTGTGGACCGTCCCCGCGTACCTGCGGCTGTGCGCCCCCTGGCTCGGCCCGGACGACGTACGCCGCCTCCAGCGCGCCGACGCCCACGCCTGGACGGTGTCCGACCTGCCGCTGCTGGACGCGGCCCGGCACCGGCTCGGAGACCCGGAGACGGCCCGCCGCGCCCAGCGGCAGCGGGCCGCCCTCGCCGCGCAGCGCGCCCGCATGGACCAGGTCGTGGACAACCTGATCGCGGCGGTGGCCGACTCCGGGGCCGACGGCGACGAGGGGGAGGGCCTGGTGCGGATGCTGCGCGGCGAGGACGCGCGGGTCAGCCTGGTCGACGAGTCCGAGCTGGCCGTCGCCGACCCGGACCTGCTGGCCGGACCGTTCGCGCACGTCGTGGTGGACGAGGCCCAGGAGCTGACCGACGCCGAGTGGCAGATGCTGCTGCTGCGCTGCCCGTCGCGCAGCTTCACCGTCGTCGGGGACCGCGCCCAGGCCCGGCACGGCTTCACCGAGTCCTGGCAGGAACGCCTCGCCCGGGTCGGCCTGGACCGGGTCCGCCTCGCCTCCCTCACCATCAACTACCGCACCCCGGCAGAGATCATGGCGGAGGCCGAGCCGGTCATCCGGGCCGCGCTGCCGGACGCCAACGTGCCCACCTCGGTGCGCACCGGCGGCGTCCCCGTGATCCACGGTTCCACCGCCGACCTCGACACGGTCCTCGGCACCTGGCTCGCCGACCACCAGGAGGGGACCGCCTGCGTCATCGGCGCCCCCGCGTTCCGGGCCACGCCCCGCGTCCGGTCGCTCACGCCCGAGCTGGCCAAGGGGCTGGAGTTCGACCTGGTCGTCCTCGTCGACCCGGACGGCTTCGGCGCCGGGGTGCGAGGAGCCGTCGACCGCTATGTCGCCATGACCCGCGCCACCCGGCAGCTGGTGGTCCTCACCGGCCCGTGACGGGCTCCCGGACCCCGTCCGGGGCATGACCGGACGGGACGGGAACTATCGTAGGGGCGACAAGTGTTCTGGTCGCGCGGGATGCGACGGTGTTCCGCGCTCCACGGGGGAGTCGGACGGCGGTGGCGCAATGGGTGAGGTCGAGGTCGAACCGGGCGGGGTGGCCGGTGGGCGAACGCTGTCCGGGGACGGTGCGGGCACCGGCGGAGGGGGGTGGCCGGAGAGCGGGGCGCGACGTCTGTCGGTGACGTTCGAACCCGGCACGTTCCGGGTCGCGGACGCCCGGCACCTCGCGGTCCGGTACCTGGCCGCGTCCCTGGACGAACGGGCCGAGCCGTGGCCGGACCGGGTCGTGGAGGCCACCCAGCTGGTCGTCAGCGAGCTGGTCACCAACGCCGTCAAGTACGGATCGGGCCCCGTACGGCTCTCCCTGGCCATCGCCGACGGCATGCTGTCGGTCACCGTGCGGGATGGATCGGCCACGCTGCCGGCGCAGCGGCCGGCCGATCCGGGCCGCGTCGGACAGCACGGCCTGGAGATCGTCGCGGCGCTGAGCGAGGAGCTCGACGTCCGCCGCGAACCCTTCGGCAAACGGGTCACCGCGCGGATCGCGCTGCGCTGAGCCGCCGGTGAAGGGGTCAGGAAAGCGGCCGCAGGCGCGCGTCCCGGTCGCCGTACCAGTCCAGGCACAGGGTGGTGGCGTCGTCCCGCAGCCGGCCCCGGCAGGCGTCCTGCACGGCCCCGACCAGGACCCGGACCGCCTCCCTCGGGTGCAGCTCGGCGGAGGCGCGGACGAGGGCGGGCAGGTCCACGCCGGAGGCGCTGCGCTCCTGCATGCCGTCGGTGAGCAGGACCAGTCGGTCCCCGGGTCTGAGCGTCAGCTCCTGCACCTGGTGCTCGATCGGGGAGGCCACCCCGAAGGGCAGGTTCGCGGTGAGCGCCAGCTCCCGTACGGTGCCGTCGCGCAGCAGCAGCGGGCGCGGATGACCGGCGTTGACCAGGCGGACCTCGCCGGTGGCGAGGCAGACCCGCAGCAGCTGGCCGGTGGCCAGGCCGCGGTTGTGCTGGAGCAGGGCCCGATGGGCGCGCCGGGCCTGCTCCGCGAGGTCGCACCCGGCGCGGCGGGCGCCGCGCAGCGCCCCGAGCAGCAGTGTGGCCAGCAACGCCGAGTCGGTGTCGTGGCCCATGGCGTCGGTGATGGACAGGTGCAGCACGTCCCGGTCGAGGGCGTAGTCGTAGGTGTCGCCCCCGATGTCGTCGGCCGGTACCAGGCCGCCGGCTATGGCGAACTGAGGGGCCTCGCAGGCCGGGGCGGACGGCAGCAGCTGGTGCTGGATCTCGGCCGCCAGGCTGGTCGGCGTGGTGCGCCGGTTGACGTGGTAGAGGTCGGTGAAGCGCCGGTCGGTGACGATGATGTAGGCCAGCGCGTGGGCCGCCTCACCGACCTCGCGCAGCACCGTCGGGTGGTCGTGCGGGAGGGTCACCTCCAGGACGCCCACGCAGTCCCCGCGGTTGGTGACCGGCGCGATCACCCGGTGGCCGCCCGCGCCGTCCCGTTCGACATGCCGGCGCTGGGACCGCAGCACCTGCTCGTAGACGCTGCCGCGCAGCGCGGTCCGCAGCGCGCGGCCGGTGTCCGCACCGTCGTCACCGGTGGTGAGCCGTACCAGTTCCTCCTCGATCAGGTCGACACAGAGGAACGACACGTCGCCGGCCGCGAACCGCTTGCGGAGATTGCGCGCGACGACATCGACGGACTCCACCGGTGAGGCGTCCTCGGCGTCGGTGAGCAGGTTTCCCAACTCCAGGGTGTTGCCGTCCACGCTTCTCTCCCTCCGTCCGGACACCCATCTGCCCGGTGACGGCCCGCACATGCCCAGGGCGGTCCGGGCGGGTGGCGGGCGCGGGGGACGAGCACGGCCGCCATTCGATCAACGGGCGGACGGCCCATGGCGTTTGTGGCGGGGCGCGGGCCCGGCGGAATGCTGCTGCACCAGCAGCAGAGCAAGGAGCAGGGGTCCGGCGGTGCACAGCGTGAAGAGCATGCGTCACCTCTCGCTCGGCTGACCTGCCTGAGGTGTACCCGCGTCCGCGTCACACCAACGGCCCACGACCGGTCACCACCCGCACGAGGGTCTCCCGCGTGCCCCCCTTGACGCGCAGGCCCCGTGGACGGCCCGTCTCGCGAAGCGGCGGCGACGGTGATCAACCCCGGCGGGTGCCGGGACATCGGGATCACCGTCGCCGCCGGGAGCCGCGCGCAGCAGGAGGAGGGCGGGTGCCGGGACACGTGGGGTACGGCCGGTCAGCGCCCCTTCCCGGGGTGCTCCACGCAATCGACGTAACGCCATGCGGACATCACTACCAGGGGATCGACATCAGCACCGGGCATCGGTGGGCCGTCGTGCCGGGTGCGGTCACGCGGAGCGCTGCTCGGCCTTCTCGGACGGCGCCTCGTCCGTGGCCGCCGCGGCCTGGGCGGCCTCCGACACGGTGTAGAAGACGGACGTGCCCTGCTTGGTGCGCTGCACCTGGTTGCGGGCCACCAGGTTCTCCAGGGTGTTGCGCACCACGGTGGTCTTGACCGGCCGGTCGGCGTGGGCCTCACCCAGCGCGGCGGCCACCTCGGCGGCGGAACGCGGCTCCTTCTGCTCGGCCAGCACCCCGCGGATCAGCTCGCCCAGCGTCGGACCCGCGGCCTTCTTCGCCGCCGGCCCGGCCGCCGCCTTCCCGGCCGCCGACGCCTTCTTGGCGGCCTTCCCCGGCTTCCCGGCCTTCGCCGCCTTCTCGGCGCTCGCGGTGCTCCCGGTGTCCTTGGCCTTCTCGGCGGTCTCCGTCCCGCGCCGCCGCGGCGCGGCCTTCGCCGCCCGGGTCCGCTTGCCGGCGGTGGCGGGCGCGGGCTTCTTGCGCGGCGCCGGCACGGCCGCGGTGTCCGCGGCGGTGTCCCCGGCCGGTGCCTGCGTGGAGCCCAGCGCCTGCCGGATGTTGACGAGCACACTGTGGTCGCGCTGGAGCGCGGCGAGCCGCTCCTGCAGGGAGGCGATCTCCGCGCTCAGGCGCTCCTGCTCCTGTGCGTTGCGCTCCAGGTCACCGGTCACCTGCGCGGCGTACTGCGTGGCCAGTTCGGTGGCGGTGGTCGTTGTCTCCGACATGGTCGGTCACTCTCCTCGATGCTGACGAGTCGTCGTCGGCGGCGGGCAACAGCCGGGTGCCGGCTGACGGCGGACGGCCCGCCCCACCGCATTCGGCGGCGGACGGGCCCTGACTGCTGCGCATGCCCTGAAGTGGAGATACTACGTACAAGTGGTGCCACTTGTTCCTCTCGGGTCGTTTTCTGCTCCACGACGAGTGACTGACACACCATCAGGTGACGGTCACGGGATGCCGTACGACCGCGTCGAACAGATATCCCTGGGTGTTGTGCGCGGTGGTGTCCGGCTGGGTGCGGCCGGCGGCGTCGGTGGCGCGGGCCGCCAGGGTGTACGCGCCGGGTGACCGGGGCCGCCAGTCGGCCGACCAGCGGACCCAGCCGCCCCGGCGGGGTGCGTCGTGCAGCCGGGCAGGCCACCAGTGGGCGCCGCCGTCGGCGCTCACCTCGACCCGGACGACACCGGCCGCGCCGGACCAGGAACGGCCGGTGAGACGGTGGGTGGTGTCCCGCGCCAGCCCGGCGTTCCACTCCAGTTCCCAGGCGCTCTTGACCGTCTGCCGGGTCAACGGGGCACTGCCGCCCACCGGGTGGGCGTCGCCGAACAGCCGGTAGAAGTCGGTGTTCCACGGCGAGTACAGGGGCTGGGCCGACACCTGGATGTCGCCGACCCACTTGACGGAGGAGACGCCGATCCACGAGGGCACCAGGACCCGCACCGGGTGTCCGTGGTCGGGCGGGAGCGGCTCACCGTTCATCTCGTAGGCGAGCAGCACGTCGTCGAGGGCCTTGGCCAGCGGCAGCGGGCGCCGGACCCGGCCGAGGTTCGTGCCGTCGGCGGTGACGTAGTCCGCGTCCAGGCCGCGCGGCATGACGTCGACGGCCCGCCGGCCGAGGCCCGCCCGGCGCAGGACGTCGGCGAGGCGGACACCCCGCCAGCGGGCGGCGCCGATGGCGCCGAGTGTCCAGGCGGTGCCGCTGACGGCCTGGCCCTGCTGGGTGGTGAACAGGCTGCGGCCGTTGCCGGCGCACTCCACGAACGCGTCGCGGGTGACGGCCGGGAACCGCTTGAGGTCGTCGAGGGTGAACTCGACGGAACCGCCGTGGTCGAGTCCGTCGCCCCACACGGTGAGGGTCCAGCCGCTGGCGTCCAGGACGGGCGTGGCCGTGTGGTTGCGCACGAAGAACCGCTCGTTGGGGGTGTGGTAGCCGGTCTCCGCGAGGGAGGCGAACCGGGTCTCGGCGTTGGTGCCGCGGACGGTGAACCACGCCTCGGGCAGGGGCTTGACGATGCCGGGGGCGGTGGCCGCTGCGGCCGGACCGGCCCCGGCCAACGGAACGGCGAACGGGGCGGCGCCGGCGATCCCCGCCGCCCCGAGCAGCCGCAGCAGGGTGCGCCGGGGGACCCCCTCGGCGTGAGCCCGCCCGGACAGCCACTGGCTCAGTCTGCGCCGGTCGTAGGAGGCTTCGGAGGGGTGGGTGACAGGTGCCGGTGGGGAGGTGCGCACGGTACTGCCTTTCGTCGGGGCCCCATGGGGACCGTGGTGTCACAGGGAGGAGGAGCCGGCCGTGGGCAGGCAGTCCTGCCGCGCGTCCTCGCCCAGGGCGCGCAGCAGGGCGCGGGCCACGGCGTCGTTCTGCCGGAAGCCCGGGGCGTTGGTGCGGGGGCGGGCGAAGGCGGCGACGGCACGGCTGTTGGTGGGGGCGCCGAGGGCGATCCGGCGGGGGTGGGGGCCGCCGAGGAGCGGGTCGACGACATGGGCGTCGGCGGGGGAGACGCTGAGCAGGCCGGAGCGGTGGGTGTGGTCGGGGTCGGCGACCACCTCCTCGGCGAGTTCACCGGCCCGGTGCAGCCGGCGCAGCAACGGGTCCTCGGTGCGGTCGAGGGCGTGCCGGGGCAGGTACGCCTCGATGAGGGCGGTGGCGTGCACGGTGTGGCCGGGCACCGTGGGACTGGTGGCGGTGAAGGTGCCGCGGGCCTCGTCGGTGCCGATCCGCAGGTCCGCGCCGAGGAACCGGACGATCCCGGCCCGGGACAGGGCGAGGAGCTGCCGCAGCCGGAACCCGGGCGGCCCGGAGGCGAGGAAGCTGAAGAAGCCGTGCCACCAGCCGTCGATGCCCTCGGCGACCGAGCGGGCGGTCAGCCGCCCCGAGGCGACCAGGGCGGGGAGCTGGCCGTAGACGGAGAGCAGCGCGAGGAACGCGCCGAGGTCCGCGCTGTGCTCCGGGTCCTCGCGGCGGGCCACGTCCTGGGCGATGTGCTCGCGCAGGTGTTCCTGGAAGGCGTCCGGAGCCGGGAAGGTGACGCCGGTCAGCGGCCGGTCCAGGGCGTCGAGGTCGAGCCGGTCCGCCGGGTCGGGGACGGACGCGGCGACCAGGTCGGCCATGCCGGGGGAGTACCAGTCGAGCCGGTCGTAGGCGGCCTCGAAGGCGGACCAGGACCGCGTGGTGCGCTCGGGGTGGGCGTGGAACAGCTCGTGGTAGTGGCCGAAGCCGATCTCCTTGGCCATCAACGGCCACACGTCGCGCCGCAGGTCCAGCGGGCGGTCCCCGGCGAGCAGCGCGCCGATCGCCTCGGGACCGAAGTGGCGGGGCAGCGGCGGACGGGGACCTTGGAGCCGGTACCCCGTCTTGGAGTGGTACGGCACACCGCGCCGCGACCCGACGTGCAGGACCGGCTCCCGGCCGGACGGCAGGTAGGTGAGGGTGCCGTCCGGCTCGGTCCGGTAGGAGCCGCCGCGGCCCTCGGTGAGCAGCACCGTCAGGTCCACGAAGGCCAGGCCGAAGCCGCGCAGCACGACGTGCTCACCGGGACGGGGTCCGGACAGGTCGGCGTCGGCGGAGAAGGCGGGCGGGAGGTAGAACCGGGAGTGGCGGCGGGCGAAGGCGGCCAAGGCGCGGTGCTCGGCGGCGGGCACGGCCGTGCCCAGGTGGCCCTGGGCGAGGACTACCAGGTCGGCGGTGAGCGGGGTGGCGCGGCCGGCCAGGTGGACGCGCTGCGGGCCGTCCGCCGGGCCGGTGACGGAGGTCGCGGTGGTGCGGTGCCAGGTGACGGTGACGGACGGCGGCAGCGCGGCCAGCGCGGCGCGGAACACCCAGTCCAGGTAGGCGCTCTGGACCCGCCGGGTGGGGAAGTCGGTGGGGGCCAGGGCGCGGAGTTCACCGAGCACCTCGGGGTCGGCGGGGGCGGTCACGGGCGCCTCCTGGGCGGGCGGCGTCCCGGGCCCCCGGCCGGCGAACCGGGCGGCCCACTCGGCCAGGGAGGGGCCCGGCCGCACCGGCCCCTCGATGACGGAGGACTCGTCGGTGAACATGGTCACGTCCTCGGCCATGGAGTTCATCCGCAGCAGCGGTGACTGCTCCTGCCGCCAGATCCGGCCCGGCCCCGGCGGGTGCGGGTCGATCAGGTGGATGTGCAACTCGCGCTCTGGGGGCCAGAGTTCACCGGTGTTGGCGGCGATGCGCTCCAGCAGCCCGGTGGCGCGCGGTCCGGCGCCGACGACGGCCAGCACCGCGGGGGAGGTCACGTCGTTCACCGGTCACCGCCGGTCGCGGGCCGGGCGTCGGCGGCCGTGGCGGCGCCGAGCCGGACGCGGAGGGCGCCCAGCCGGGCCCGCAGCCGCTGCACCGGGGTCGGCGGCAGGGAGCGGGCGGCGCCGCGCGCGTAGTGCCGCTCGACGTAGAACTGCCCGACGCCGAGCACGGTGGTGACGGCGATGTACCACAGGGTGGCCACCATCAGCAGCGGGATCACCTGGTAGGTCTGGTTGTAGACCAGCTGCACCGAGAACAGCAGGTCGTGCACGGCCAGCACACTGACGATGCTGGTGCCCTTCAGGGTGCCGATCAGCATGTTCCCGGCGGTCGGCACGATCGACCGCATCGCCTGCGGGATCACGATCCGGCGCAGCGTCCGGCGCCGGCTCAGGCCCAGCGCCTGCGCGGCCTCGGTCTGCCCGGCGTCCACCGACAGGATGCCGCCGCGCACCACCTCGGCGGCGTACGCGGACTCGTGCAGGGTGAGGCCGACCACCGCGGTGAGGGTGGGCCCGAACAGGTTCACCGTCTTGACGGTGACGAACTCCGGGCCGAACGGGATGCCGAGACCGAGCGTCGGGTACAGGGCGCCGATGTTGAACCAGAACAGCAGCTGCACCAGCAGCGGGGTGGACCGGAAGATCCATATGAAGCCCCAGCTCAGCGTCCGCAGCACCGGGTTGGCCGACAGGCGCAGCACGGCCAGCAGCGTGCCCAGCAGGAAGCCGAGCGCCATCACCGCGGCGGTCAGCCAGAGGGTGAGCAGCAGCCCGTCGAGCACGGCCGCGGTGGTGAAGTAGCGGCCCACCACGTCCCACTGGAACGCGTCGTTGCGGATGACGGAGTTGAGCACCATCGCGAGGACCAGCAGGGCCACGACGGCGGCCGCCCAGCGGCCGGCGTGCCGGCGCGGCACGACGCGCGGCAGCTCGGAGCCGGGCGGGCCCGGCGCGCGGACGGGACGGGCGGCGCCGGCCGAGAGGCCGGTGACGGCGGTGGGATCGGTGACGGCGGAGGAGTCGGTGACGTCGGACGGTGTGGCCATCGGGAGGCTCTCCGGGGGAGGGGTGCGCGGGCGTGGGTGCCCTCCCGGCGCCCATCGGTCCGGGCACGGCACGGACGCCGTACCGGACGACGGTGCGGCCGGGGGCCGGTGTCATCACGCTCACCGCGTCCCTCAACGCGGCCGGAGGGCGCCGTACGGGACGGAGCCGATCCGCCTCGATCGTATGTGCCCATGGCCGGGAGGTGTCAACAGCGCTTCCCCTGCTCCGCGGTGGCCGCGGGGCGAGGAGACCGCGACCGCGAGCAGGGCGGGTCCCGCTATCCGGTCACCGCTTGACGCGCCGCGAGAAGTCCTGCTCAATTGGTCGCATGAACGCCCAGCAGCGCTTGGTCTCGCGTGACCACATCGACTTCGGTCGAGTGTGGTCCGCGGCGTGTCGCGGCTGACTCGGCGGCGGGCCGTCTGACCGGCCCTTCCCTCCCTCGGTGACCCCGTCGCGGGCCGAGCGACCCCTTCACGCGGACGCGTTCCGCCGCCCTTCCACGCTTCCCCGCCCTCCGGCGTCATCACGTCCTTCGGGACCGGCCGCGGACACCGGCCGTCCCTGACACACCTTCACCTTCCCCTGCACCGGCGGCTGCCGGGCGGCGCCCGTGCGCGCGCGTCCGGCGGCCGGCCCCTGCGAAAGGCCTTTGCCATGCCCGTGGAATTTCTCGGCATCGCCGCCACCAACGACGGCTCGGAGACCACCTCGCGCTCCGGCGCCTCCTTCGACAAGGAGTACACGCTCCGGCTCGCCCGCGCCCACGAGGACCACGGCTGGGACCGGGTGCTGTTCGCCTACGGCTCCGGCTCACCGGACCCGGCACCGGCCGCCGCGTACATCGCCGCCCGGCTGGAGCGGCTGCAGATCCTCCTCGCGCACCGGCCCAACGTGTCGTACCCGACCTTCGCCGCGAAGACCTTCGCCACCCTCGACCGGATCAGCGAGGGACGGCTCACCGTCCACTTCATCACCGGCGGCAACGACCGTGAACAGGGCCGCGAGGGCGACACCCTCACCAAGGACGAGCGCTACGCCCGTACCCGGGAGTACATCCGCATCGTCAAGAAGATCTGGACCACCCACGAGCCCTTCGACCACGAGGGCGAGCACTACCGCTTCCACGACTTCGTCAGCGACGTCTTCCCGGTCCAGCAGCCCCGCCCGGACGTGTCCTTCGGCGGTTCCTCACCCGCCGCGTACGCCGCCGGCGGCGCCGAGGCAGACATCTACTGCCTGTGGGGCGAGCCGCTGGCGAGGACCGCCGAGCAGATCGAGGCCGTCAAGGCCGCGGCCAGGGCCGCCGGCCGCACCGACGTCCCCCGCATCCAGGTGGCCTTCCGCCCGATCATCGCCCCCACCGAGGAACTCGCCTGGGAGAAGGCGCACCGCACGGTCGGCGCGATCAAGGCGCGCAAGGCCAAGGGCGAGCCCGTCACCAGGCGCCACAACGGGCAGACGGCCCCGCAGAACACCGGGTCCCAGCGGCTGATCGCCATCGCCGAGGCCGGCGAGCGCTACGACCGCGCCCTGTGGACCCCGACCGCCGCCGCCACCGGGGGCGCGGGCAACTCCAACGCCCTGGTCGGCACCCCGGAGACCGTCGCGCAGGCCCTCCTGGACTACTACGACCTCGGCGTCGACATCCTCTCCGCCCGCGGCTACGACCTGCTCGACGACGCGATCGACTTCGGCCGGTACGTCATCCCGATCGTCCGTGAGGAGGTCGCCAAGCGCGACGCCGCACGGGCGGACCGCGGCCGGCAGGCCCTCGCGGCGGTGCGCGGATGACGTCCGCCACCGAGCTGACGGTCATCCAGGTACCGGTCTCCGACCCGAGAGTACGGCCCCTGCTGCGCGAACTCGGCGACGAGTACTCCCGCCGCTACGGCAAGGACGCCCACGCCGAACTGGCCCGCTACCCGGACGAGGAGTTCACCGCGTCCCACGGCGGCGTCCTGCTGCTCCTCCTGGAGGCCGGCACCCCCGTGGCGGGCGGAGCCTTCCGCCGCCACGACCCGCACACCGCCGAGCTGAAACGCATCTGGACACACTCCGCCCACCGCAGGCGCGGCCTGGCCCGCCGGGTCGTCGCCGCGCTGGAGGCCGAGGCCCGGTCCCGCGGCTACCGGCGGGTCTACCTGACCACCGGCCCCCGCCAGCCCGAGGCCCGCGGCCTCTACCTCGCCACCGGCTACACCCCGTTGTTCGACACCGCCGCCGACCCCGAGACCATCGGGCCGCTGGCGTTCGAGAAGGACCTGACGCACGTGAAGGAGAACACTCCGTGACGCCCACCGCGGCCCGGGTGCGCCCGCGCCTCGCCGCCGCCCTCGTCCTGCTGCCCCTGCTGGCGCTGACCGCCTGCGGCTCCGGCGGCTCCGGCACCACCCCGGCGGGCGCACAGTCACCCGCGCCGGCCGACGACCCGGTCGCCGCCGTCCGCAAGGTCGACTCGGCCGCCGCCCTGCTGCCGGCGGACGTCCGCCGGGCGGGCACCCTGCGTGTCGGCAGTGCCGTCGGCGCCCCGCCCTCCGCCTACTACCCCGGCGGCTCCGGCAAGCAGCCCGAGGGCCAGGACATCGACCTCACCGACGCCGTCGCCAAGGTCCTCGGCATCGAGGTGCGGCGCCAGGACGCCTCCTTCGAGACCATCCTGCCCGCCCTTCAGAGCGGCAAGTACGACGTCGGCACCGGCAACTTCGGCGTCACCGCCGAGCGCCTGAAGACCATCGACTTCGTCACCTACATCGACGACGGCCAGGGCTTCGCGGTGAAGAAGGGCAGCACCACGCTGAAGAAGAAGGTCACCGACCTCACCCAGCTGTGCGGCCTGGTCATCGGCACCAACGCCGGCACCACCTTCGAGACCACCCTCACCGCGCAGAAGCACGTGTGCGCCGACGCCGGGAAGAAGCCCTACGACGTCAAGGTCTACTCGGAGAACGGAGCCGCCCTCACCGCGCTCCAGCAGGGCCGGATCGACGTCGTCATGTCGACCATCAACGGCCTGCGGTACCAGGCCGCCCAGCCCGCCGCGGGCACCGCCTTCCTCGGCGAGTACCACCGCCTCGACGTCGGCTTCGCCTTCAAGAAGGGCTCCCCGCTCACCAAGGCGTTCCGGGCTGCCGTGAACGAGCTGATCGAGGACGGCACCTACGCCCGCATCCTGAAGAAGTGGGGCACCTCCGCCTCCGCGATCGACACCTCGCGGATCAATCCGCCCGAGCACACCTGAGCCGAGCAGGAAACCCGTCATGCGACTCATCACCGGCCCCGCCGCCCCACCGGGCGCCGCCGCCGAGACACCGCCGGCCCCCGCCGACCCGGCGACGCTCAAGGTCGTCCCCGCCCGTCACCCCGCCCGGTGGGCGGCGGCCGTCGCCGTGGCCGTGCTGCTCGCCCAGTTCGGGCACGGCCTCGCCACCAACCCCGTCTGGGAATGGGGCGTCTTCGCCGACTACGTCCTGTCCGAGACCATCGTCCACGCCGTCTGGGTCACCCTCCAGCTCACCGCGTACGCCACCGTCCTCGGCTTCCTGCTGGGCACTGTCCTCGCGTTCATGCGGCTGTCCCGCAGCCCGCTGCTGTCCACGGCGGCCTGGACGTACATCTGGGTCTTCCGGTCCATTCCGATGATCGTCCAGCTGGTGTTCTGGTTCAACCTGAGCGCCCTGTACGAGCGGCTCGGCCTCGGCGTCCCCTTCGGGCCGGTCCTCTGGTCCGTCGACAGCGACAGCCTCATCGGGACCATCGGCGCCGCCGTCATCGGACTCTCCCTGCACCAGGCCGCCTACGCCGCCGAGATCGTCCGCGGCGGTGTCGTCTCCGTCGACCAGGGCCAGTCGGAGGCCGCGGCGGCCCTGGGCCTCCCGCGGCTGCGGCAGATCCGCCGGATCGTGCTCCCGCAGGCCATGCGGGCCATCCTGCCCACCGCCGGCAACGAGATCATCGGCCTGCTCAAGGGCACCTCGGTGGTCTACGTCATGGCCATCGGCGAACTCTTCTACCAGGTCCAGGTCGTCTACGGCCGCAACGGCCGGGTCATCCCGCTGCTGCTGGTGGCCACCGCCTGGTACGTGGTCCTGACCTCCGTGCTGTCGGTCGTCCAGTACTACGTCGAGCGGCACTTCGCCCGCGGCGCCGACCGGACCCCGCCGCCCACCCCCCTCCAGCGCCTCCGGCGCGCCGTCCGCTCCCTGCGCGCGGCGGCGGCCCGGCGCGAGGAACCCGTCGTACCCCTGAGCCTCCTGGGAGAGAAACGATGACCGAGGTCAGCGAGGTCATGGTGGACGTGCGCGGCGTCCACAAGAGCTTCGGCCCCCTGGACGTGCTGCGCGGCGTAGACCTCCAGGTCCGCACCGGGCAGGTCACCGTCGTCCTCGGCCCCTCCGGCTCGGGCAAGTCCACACTGCTGCGCACCATCAACCACCTGGAGAAGGTCGACCGCGGCTGGATCAGCGTCGACGGCGAACTCATCGGCTACCGCCGCTCCGGGAAGACCCTGCACGAACTGAAGGAGAAGGACGTCCTCAAGCAGCGCACCCACATCGGGTTCGTCTTCCAGGACTTCAACCTCTTCCCGCACCTGACCGTCCTGGAGAACCTGGTCGAGGCGCCCGTCGCCGCGCTGCGCCGCCCCCGCGCGGAGGCCGAACGCACCGCGCACCGGCTGCTGGACCGCGTCGGACTCGCCGACAAGGCCGCCGCGTATCCGCGCCAGCTCTCCGGCGGCCAGCAGCAGCGCGTCGCCATCGCCCGCGCGCTCGCCCTGGAACCGAAGGTACTGCTCTTCGACGAGCCCACCTCCGCGCTCGACCCCGAACTGGTCGGGGAGGTCCTCGACGTCATCAAGGACCTGGCCGGCACCGGCACCACCATGATCGTGGTCACCCATGAGATCGGCTTCGCCCGCGAGGTCGCCGACACCGTGGTGTTCATGGACGCCGGTGTCGTCGTCGAACAGGGCCCGCCCGCCGCCGTACTGGACACCCCGCGCCACGAGCGCACCCGCGCCTTCCTCGCCAAGGTCCTCTGACCCTCCCCACCCCACCCCACCCATCCCCAGGAGAACCACCGTGCCCGCCCTCGCCCGCAGCACCGCCGCCACCACCGCCGGACTCGCCCTGGTCCTCCTCCTCGCCGGCTGCTCGAACCCCTCCGACGGCGGCACCACCGAGGTCGCCGACGCCTCGGGGGCCAAGACGAAGATCAACCTGAGCGCCGACCAGAGACGGATCACCACGGCGAAGGTCGAATCCATAGCCGCCGAACTGCCCGCCGCCGTACGCGAGAGGGGCACCCTGGAGACCGTCGCCTCCTCCAGTTCCTCCGCTCCGCTGAACTTCTACGCCACCGACAACAAGACCGTCATCGGCGTCGAGACCGATATCGCCCACCTGGTCGGCGACGTCCTCGGCCTGGAGATCCGCATCCACCCGGTCTCCTGGGAGAACATCTTCGTCGGCCTCGACAGCGCCAAGTACGACGTGGGGTTCAGCAACATCACCGTCACCGAGGAGCGCAAGGAGAAGTACGACTTCGCCACCTACCGCGAGGACAACCTCGGCTTCGAGGCGAAGAAGGGCAGCGGCCTGAAGGTCGACGGCCCCGAGGACGTGGCCGGGCTGACCGTCGCCGTGAGCAGCGGCACCAACCAGGAGAAGCTGCTCATCGAGTGGTCCGAGGAGAACGAGAAGGCCGGCCGGAAGCCGGTCGACATCAAGTACTACCAGAGCGACAGCGACACCTACCTCGCCCTGCGCTCCGGCCGCATCGACCTCTACCTCGGGCCCAATCCGACCGCCGCCTACCACGCGGCCACCACCGGACAGACGGAGGTCGTCGGCACCTACTCCGGCGCCGGCGCGCACCTCCAGGGGCTCATCGCCGCCACCACCAAGAAGGACAGCGGACTGGTCCGGCCGCTCGCCGACGCGCTCGACGAGGTCATCGAGAACGGCACGTACGGCAAGGTGCTCGCCCGCTGGGGCCTGTCCGACGAGGCCGTCCGCACGTCCGAGATCAACCCGCCCGGCCTGCCGAAGACCGGTGAGTGAGCGGCTGAGCACCACGGCGGGACCCGGCGGAGGCGGAACCGTCCGCCGGGTCCCGCCCCGCCGCCGGGAGGCGCCTTCGAGCAGGTGGCGCGTTTTCTCTATTATCCCTACCGGATTTATAGGAAAGTGTTGACCGGGGGTGGTCCGGGTGCGCAGGATGGAACACATGTCCCGCACGCAGCAGCTGCTCGTCCGCCGCCGGCACGTCGACTTCTGTCGTGTCACCGGCGCTGCCTGCCGTCGCCCGTAGGACGACCGCGCCGTCACCCTCCCCCCTCGCTCGCCCCCTCCCGGCCGTTCCCGATCCGGCCGCCCGGCGCCCTGTCAAGGAACCCGTCATGACCAGCCCCTTGCCGTCCGAGACCCCTCCGCCCGGCCCCGCCGAACCCGGCTCCCGCCACCTGCGGCTCGTCCCGCAGGAGCTGCCCGGCGCCCCGGGGGGCGAGGCACCCGAGCCGCTCGTCGGCTACCTCGTGTACGTCCCGGAAGGCACCGATCCCGCCCGGCTGTTCGCGCCGGACGGACCCCGGCCGCTCATCCGGCCCCTCACCCCCGTGCCGGACTCCACCGGCGGCGCGGGAGCGGACGGGGACGACCTGCGCATCGACACCGTGCGCCGGGTCGCGGAACTGGACGGGCGCGCACTGGACCTGACGTACCTGGAGTTCGAGCTGCTCGCCCACCTCGTCGCCCATCCCGACCGGGTGCTCTCCCGGGAGTCGCTGATCGGCAGCGTCTGGGGGTACGGCCACATCGGCGACGGCCGCACCGTCGACGTGCACATCGCCCGGGTGCGGGCCAAGCTCGGCCGCGCCCACCGGCAGCGGATCGTCACCGTCCGCCGGGTGGGCTACAAGTACACCCCCGGCCGGCGGCCGTGTACCGGCCCGGTCACCCGCGGACAGTCCTGAGGAGGAACGTGACGACGACCGCCCCCCTCCCGCCGCGGACCGGGACCCCGGACCGCGCCCACTGGCTGCGCGTCGCCCGCGAGGTGGCCGACGACCTGGCGACCGACGCCCTCACCCGTGACCAGGCCGGCAAGCCCCCGTTCGACGAGGTCGCCCGGCTGCGCGAGGCCGGACTGCTGACCCTGCTGGTCCCCGTCCCGCACGGCGGGGGAGGGGCGGACTGGGCCACGGCCCACGCCGTCGTCCGGGACATCGCCGCCGCCGACGGCGCCATCGGCCAACTCCTCGGCGGACACTACGTCCTGTCCTGGACGGCCCGCTTCTTCGCCGGACCCGCCCTGGCCGACCAGGTGGCCCGGCGCTCCGCCGCCGGCCAGTGGTGCTGGGGCGGCGGCTTCGCCGCCCACGAACCGCCGCTGCGGCTCACCCCCCGCGCCGCGGGCGGCTACCTGCTGAACGGGCGTCAGGGCAGCGTCGGAGGCGCCCGGGTCGCCGACCGGCTGGCCGTCCGCGCCGCCCGGTCCGACACCGGCGAACCGCTCGCCGTCCTCGTCGACCCGGCCCACCCCGGCGTGACGAGCGGCGACGACGGGGACGCCTTCGGCCAGCGGCTCTCCGGCGGCGGCAGCGTCGAGTTCGACGCCGTACCGGTCGCGGAGGACGCCGTCCTCGGATCGCTCTCCGCCGACGAGGGCGCCCTGCCGCCGTTCGCCGGGCTGGCCGCCGCCACCGCGCGGCTGGTCTCCGCCCAGCTCTGCCTCGGCATCGCCGAGGGCGTCCTCGCCGAGGCCCGCGAATACACCATGACCCGCGAGTACAGCAGAGCCGCCGAGTACGCCCGGGCCGGCGAGGGCGCCTGGACCGGCGCGCTCACCGCGCACCACGCGCCGGCCGGTGTACCGGCCTGGCAGGACGGGCTCGCCCGCGACCCGCACGTCCTCGTCACCTACGGCGAACTCACCGTCGAGGCCCGCGCCGCCTCCGCCCTCGCCGACCAGGCGGTGGCCGCCCTCGACGACGGACTGGCCCGCGGCGAGGACCTCACCGACGACGAGTGCGCCGAGGTCTCCGTGCTCGCCGCCGCCGCCGAAGCCGCCGCCGCGCGCGCCGTCCACGACATCACCACCCGCACCCTGGACGTCATCGGCCCCGGCGCCGCCTCCTCCCGCCACGGCTTCGACCGCTTCTGGCGCAACGCGCGCACCCACACCCTCCACCACCCCGTCGCCCACGGCCTGCGGGAGGTCGGGGACTACTTCCTCAGCGGCTCCCACCCGCCGTTCGCCCTCCCCGCCTGACCGGCACCGACCTCCCGACGCACTCCGGGTCCGCGCCGACGCCGCCGCGCGCCCGTAACCCACCGGAACCGTCCCCAGGGAGAAGAATGCCCGCCACGCCTGAGCCAGCCGTGCCGTCCCTGCCGCCGTTCCGGGGCCGTATCGGCCGTGATCCCCGCAGCGGTCACTACGCCGTGCCCCGCCGCTACCGCCTGCACCTGTCGCTCTCCTGCCCGCACTGTCTGGGCATCGCCGTCACCCACAGCCTGCTCGGCCTCGCCGATGTCCTCCCGGTCACCCTGCTGCCCGCCGTGCCCGACCGCCCCGACGGCGGCCACACCGCCCTGCTCCCCCTGTACGAGGCCAGCTCCCACCGCCACCCGGGGCCCGCCGCCGCACCCGTGCTCAGCGACGACTGGACCGGCCGGATCGTCAGCACCCACACCCCCGACATCCTGCGCGACCTGGCCCGGCAGTTCGGCCCGTACGGCCGCGGCGGCGCCGACCTGTTCCCGCCCGGCGCGGAGGCGGAGACCGACGCCGTACGCCGCCTGTGCGAGCACGGCGTCAACGAGGCCGCCCAGAGCGCCGGCCGGACCGGCGCGGGCCGCGAGGAGGCCCTGGCCGCCCTGCTCCGCGTCCTCGGCTCCCTGGAGTGGCGGCTCACCTCGGCGCCGTACCTCCTCGGTGACACGATCACCGTCGCCGACGTGGAGCTGTGGGTGACCCTGGTCCGGCTCGACACCGTGCACCGCCGCCATCTGGACGCCGCCGCCGTGGAGGGGATCGCCGGCCATCCGCGGCTGTGGGACTACGCCCGGCGCCTGGCCGCCCACCCCGCCTTCGGCCCGCACCTGGACCTCGACGGCATCGCCCGCCGGCACGACGCGCACTGCCGGGGACCGGAGGCGGCCGGCGCGGCGCTGCGCATCCTCGACTGGGGCGTGCCCGTCGTCGCCCAGACGGTCTGAGCGCACGGGCACACGACGAAGGCACCGGCCGCGGACGGCCGGTGCCTTCGTCGTGCCGGTGGCGTCAGCGGCTGACCAGCAGCCCCCGGCCGCGCAGCACGCGCCGCTCCAGCGGACTGAAGACCAGCAGGTCGACGGCGATCCCCACCACCAGGATCAGCAGAATGGCGAGGAACACCTGCGCCATGCTGGAGTTGTTGCGCCCGTTCTCCAGCAATTGCCCCAGGCCGATGCCCAGATCGGGTGAGGACGCGATGATCTCGGCGGCCATCAGCGACCGCCAGGAGAACGCCCAGCCCTGCTTCAGCCCCGCCAGGTAACCGGGCAGCGCGGCCGGCATCACGATGTGCCGGGCACCCCGCAGCCCCGTCGCGCCCAGCGTCCGGCCCGCCCGCAGATACAGCGGCGGGATCTGGTCCACGCCGGCCACCAGGCCGTTGGCGATCGACGGCACGGCACCCAGCAGGATCACCGCGTACATCATCCGGTCGTTCAGCCCCAGCCAGATCACCGCGGGCGGCACCCACGCCACCGACGGCAGGGACTGCAGCCCGGACAGGATCGGCCCGATCGCCGCCCGGACGAACCGCACCCGGGCCACCAGCAGACCGAGCGGAGTGCCGATGACCAGCGCCAGCAGGAAACCGAGCAGACCCCGCGAGACGGAGGTCCAGATGTAGTCCAGCAGCGTGCCCTGCAACCACGCCTCGGACACCTCGTCCCACACCGCGGACGGCGCGGGCAGTTTGTAGTCGGGCGCGACCTCGGCCCAGACCAGGACCTGCCAGACCACCAGGACCAGGACGACGGCGGTGACCGGCGGCAGGACCTTGCGCAGCAGGACCTCGCGCAGCGGCGTCCGGCCGGTCTGCACCGTGTCCAGCGCGTCCAGCCCGGCCTCCAGGCCCGCCAGGTCCTGCGACGCCTCGGCGTGGCGCGCCGCGGGATCGGTGTCAGTGCCGGCCATGACGGCGGATCTCCCTCCGTAGTTCCTCGGTGATCTCGGCGGACAGCTCGGCGACCGCGCTGTCCTCCAGCCGACGCGGCTGCGGGATGCCGACCGTCCACTCGCGGGCGATCCGCCCCGGCCGGGACGACAGCAGCACCACCCGCTGGGCCAGCCGGACCGCCTCGCGCACGTTGTGCGTGACGAACAGCACCGACAGGCCGGTCTCCCGCCAGATCCGGGTCAGTTCGTCGTGCAGCACGTCCCGGGTGATGGCGTCCAGCGCCGCGAACGGCTCGTCCATCAGCAGCAGCCGGCTGTCCTGCGCCAGCGCCCGCGCCAGCGCGACGCGCTGGCGCATGCCGCCGGACAGTTCGTGCACCCGCTTGCCGTGCGCGCCCCGCAGCCGGACGAGGTCGAGCAGCCGCTCCGCCTCCGGCCGGCGCTCCGGCTTGGCCACCCCGCGCAGCCGCAGCGCGAGTTCGATGTTCTGGCCGGCCGTCAGCCACGGGAACAGGGCGTGTTCCTGGAACATCAGGGCGGGCCTGCCGTCCGTGCTGATCGTGCCGGCGGACGGCCGGTCCAGGCCCGCCACCAGGTTGAGCAGCGTGGACTTGCCGCACCCGGAGGCCCCCAGCAGGGTGACGAACTCACCCGGCGCGACATCGAGCGTGATGTCGTCCAGGACGAGCTGGTCCCCGCCGGACGCCCCCGGCGAGGGGAAGGACTTCGAGACATGGGCGACCCGGGCGGCGGGCGCCGCCGCCCCGGTGTCCTCAGCGGCCTCGGCGGTCGCGGTGGCCATGGCCGTCACCTCCTTGGGAACGTCCGGCGTACCGGGTGGGAGCCGTACGGCGTCCGGTCGTGGTCACTCGGTGCCGAGTCCGGCGTCGTCGACCTCGGCCGCGCCCTCGGCCTTGAGGACCTTGTTGAGCGGCGCCAGGTCGTAGATGCCCTTCAGGTCCGGCTGCTCCAGCAGCCCGGCCTTGACCGCGTGCTCCGCCTCGGAGTCGAGGGTCGAGGCCAGCGGGTCGTCCAGGAACGTGATGGACTTCCAGGCCGGGTCGAGCACCTCGGCCGGCAGGGCCTTGCCGGACAGCTTCTTCAGCGCCTCGTTGGCGGACGCCTTCGCCGCGTCGGGGTTGGCGTTGATCCACTTGTTGGTCTTCACCGAGCCGCGCAGCACCGCCTCGACGACGTCCGGGTGCTCCTCGAGGAACTTCTGCGACACGATGATGTTGGTGATCACGAACTTCTTGTCCGGCCACAGGTCGGACTCGTCCAGCAGTACCTTCGCGCCGTCGGCGACCAGCTTGGAGGCG
Organism: Streptomyces griseoviridis; assembly: GCA_014649155.1. Taxonomy (GTDB): domain Bacteria; phylum Actinomycetota; class Actinomycetes; order Streptomycetales; family Streptomycetaceae; genus Streptomyces; species Streptomyces griseoviridis. Next base: position 129,973 of record BMSM01000010.1, read on the forward strand.
GTCGGCTCCGGCACCCAGGCGCCGTCGATGGAGCCGGACTTGTAGGCGTCCGGGGTCACCTTGTTGTCCGAGCGGACCACGGAGACGTCGCCCTTGCCGCTCTGCGCGTCGACCTTCCAGCCCTGCTCCGCGATCCAGTTGAGGAAGGCGACGTCCTGGGTGTTGCCGAGCTGCGGGGTGGCTATCTTCTTGCCCTTGAGATCGTCCTTGGACTTGATCTTGTCCGGGTTGACGACGAGCTTGACCCCGCCGGAGGCCGAACCGCCGATAATGCGCAGGTTCTTGCCGTCCGCCTTGGTGTAACCGTTGATGGCGGGGGAGGGGCCGATCCAGCCGATGTCGATGGACCCGGAGTTCAGCGCCTCGATCTCGGAGGGACCCGCGTTGAACGTCGACGACTTGATCGTGGTCCCGCCCAGCTCCTTCTGGAACAGGCCCTCCTCGACGCCCACCAGCGCGGTGGCGTGGGTGAGGTTCGGGAAGTAACCGATGCGCACCTCGTCGGCGGAGAGCTTCTCGGCGCCCGCGGCGACCTCGCTCTTCTGGTCGTCGTCGCTGGATTCGGAGCCGTAGCCGCAGGCCGTCAGCAGCAGGGGGAGGGCCGCCAGGGCGGCGAGGGTGCGCAGGGTGGTGAACGGTCTGGCGGCAGACACGGAGGTGTCCTTTCGGAGAATGGGTGTGCGGCACGTCGGGACGGCACGCGCGGGGACGTCCGGAACGGGACGGCGATGCGGACGCCGTCCCGCTCTGCTTCTGGCTCTTCCGGTGGCCCGGTCCGGGCACGGCTTCTCAGACGGTGCGACAGACGGCGCTGGAGGTGCGGACGAGATCGATGTGCCGGCGGGAGGTGAGCAGGGGCAGCGACCGGCCTGCGCGGCTGAGCGTTCGCATGGTCACCCCTCGATCCCTAGTTTTCCCACCGGGTTGATAGGGATCGTGGCAGAAGGTGACGCCTACCCCAAGGGGTTGTTCATATTATGGGCAGCGGCGTATCGCTATGTGGGACGCGGTCGCGTCAGGGATTGGCCCAGGCGCCCGGGGTGTCGGTCAACGCCGCGACATCGGCGGGGAGCTGGGCGGACGCGACATCGGCGAGGGAGACCCCGTCGAGGATCTCCCGGACATTGGACCGGAGTGCGATCCACAGGGGCAGCAGCGACTGGGCGGGCCCGCGGTACGACAGTTCCGGCGGGCGGACACCGCGGACGGAGACGAGCGGGCCGTCCACGACCCGGATCACGTCCGCGATGGAGATGGCCTCGGCGGGCTTGGCCAGCCGGTAGCCGCCGTTGCCGCCGCGCTGGCTGGTCACGAGCCCGCCGCGGCGCATGTCGCTGAGGATGCCCTCCAGGAACTTGTGCGGAATGTCCTGGGCGTCGGCGATGGCCTCGGCCTTCACCGGCCCGTCATCCCCCGACGCGACGAGTTGCAGCGCGGCACGTACCGCGTAGTCCGCCCTGGCTGAGATCCGCATAGCCGCATTATTCCGTACGGCCGTCCCGCTTCCCCCACCGCCGCCCGGCCGCACGGCGACGGCGGCGGGGGAGGCCCGTCAGCCCTTCCGGCGGCGCAGCGCCAGCCACAGCAGCAGCGTGGCGGCACCCGCGCCGGCCAGCAGCAGCCCCCGGTGGTCGCGCGCCGCGCGAGCCGGACCGGCGGCCTTCTCGCGCACCGGTTCGGGGACCTTCTCCTGCCACATCCGGTCGGCCCCGGACGCCACGGCGCGGGCCCCTCCGGCGGCCTGCGCGGCGGCCTGCGCGGCCTTCTCGCGCACCGGCTCGGGCAGCTTCCCCCGCACCTGCTGCGCGACCTCGGCCGCCTTGCCCTTGGCCTGCCCGGCCACCGCGGCGGCCTGCTCCTTGGCCTGCGCGGCCTTCGCGGCGGCCTGTTCCCTGGCCTGCCCGGCGGCGGCCGCCGCCCGCTCCTTGGCCTGCGCGGTCACCGCCGCGGCCTGTTCCTTCGCCTGGTCCGCCTTCTCCTGGGCCCGTGCCTTGACGTCGGTCTTCGCGGCCAGTGCCTCGACCGTCTCGCCCAGTTCCCGGCGGGTGTGCTCGACCTGCTCGCGCAGTTCCTCGGGGCTCTGCGCGGTCGGTTCGTCGTGCGGTGGCTGGGTCATCGGTGTGCGCTCCCCTTGATCTCGGCCACATCGGCCTTGACGTTCTCGATGGTCTGCTGCGGTGTCGGCGGCGATGCCTTGCCGACCTGCTTCTTGCCGGTCAGGGCCATCACCGCGGCGATCACGCCGAGCACCGCGGTCACGATCAGCCCCGCCGCCCACACGGGCAGCGGTACCGCCAGTGCGGCGATCGCGGTGGCCACCAGCGCCTGGAGCATCAGGAAGCCCACCAGGCCGGCGCCCCCGAACAGGCCGCCGCCCTTGCCGTAGCGCTTGCCCTTCTCCTTCATCTCGGCCTGCGCCAGCCTCAGCTCGCCGCGCACCAGCTCGGTCAGCTGCTGCGAGGCGCGCTGCACCAGCTCGCCCACCGGCTCCTGCCCCGGACCCTGTCCGTCCGTCCTGGCGGAGTGCGGCCGTGTAGTCGCCACGGTGATCATCTCCCGTCCCGTTTCGCCGCAGGCCGGGCCCGCTCGGCGCGGGCCCGGTCTCCCTGAGCGCGCGAGTACCCACGACGGCGCGGATCAGGACACCCTGGATGTCTTTGCACCGGTCGTTCACACCATGCGCCCCACACGTCCCCGGTGACCGCCCCGCGCCGCACGCCGGCCGTCTCAGGCGGCGTCCGCCCGCCGGGAGGCGGCGGCCGGGCGGCGGTGCCGGCGCCCGGCCGCCGTGCCGCCGATCAGCCGCAGGTGCCGGCGGCGCCCGTGCCGCGCGGGCGACGGCGCGGACGGCGGCCCGAACAACCGGTCCTCCAGCCGGTCCATCCCGTAGAGCAGAAGCCCCAGGAGCGGCAGCAGCAGAACGGCGACGACGATCATCAAGGCCCCCTCGGCACCGGCGGTACTCGTCCGGGTGCCCGCCGGACGCGCCTTGAGCGTCGGCGCGGGGTGAAGGTTCGATGACCGGCCGGTGACGTCCCGCGCGGTATCCGGTTGCCCGGGGGAGCGGCCATCGGGTTGGCTTGGGGCCCGTGACCGCTTCCCGGGCCGTGCAGGCCCTGCTGCGCCCGGACCGCTATCCGCGCTCCTCGCGCTACGACCCCCGCTGGCTGCTCGACCTCGACATGGGGCCGAACCCGCTGTGGCTGCTGGAGGACCTCGCCCCTGACCTCGGCCTGCGCCCCGGCATGAGGGTCCTCGACCTCGGTTCGGGCAAGGGCGCGACCTCGGTCTTCCTGGCCCGTGAGTACGGCGCCCGGGTCGTGGCCGCCGACTGGTGGACCGATCCCCGGACCGCGGCGGCCGTCTTCGCCGGGGCGGGCGTCGGGGACCGGGTGGAGGCGGTGCGGGCCGAGGCGCACACCCTGCCCTTCGAGGACGAGGCATTCGACGCGTTAGTCAGCATCGACGCGTTCGAGTACTTCGGCACCGCGGACGGCTACCTGCCGTACCTCGTCAGGTTCCTGCGTCCCGGCGGGCGGCTCGGTATCGCCACGCCCGGCATGACCCGGGAGGTACGAGACCTCGGGGCGGTCCCCGCCCACATCGAGCGGGTGGTCGGCTGGGAGGCCATGGCGTGGCACACGGCCGAGTGGTGGCGTTTCCAGTGGGCGACCACCGGCCTGGTGACGGTGACCTCCGCCCGTCTGCAGCCGGACGGCTGGCGGGACTGGCTGCTGTGGGCGCGGGCGGGCGCCGAGCACCGCGGGGAGGAGTCCGGGGCCGCCGACCGGGCGGTGCTCGACATGCTCACCCAGGACGGCGGGGCGTTCCTCTCCTTCGCGCTGGTGGCCGCCACGAAGAATTCCTGACCCCGCCGTCCCGCCCGGCACATGCCGACCGCCCCGCGCGCGGGTAGCGTCCAAGGGTGGGGGAGCCGTACAGGCGCCGGGCTCGCCCGAGAGACCCGGCGGGACGGGAAAGGACGAGGGCAGCCCTTGACTGGATCACTCCTTCCCGGTGCGGCCGGGGCCGGCGGTACCCGGTGACCGGCGACGACGCCCGGGCCGCCGGGCTCCGCGCCCTGGACGCCGCCTTCGCGGAGACCGTGCGCGGCATCGGCGCCTCCGTGGGCGCCCTGTTCCTGCGGGCGCCGAAGGAGCCGGTGCTCCGGCTGGACGTGCTGTACGGCGCGCCGGCCGAGTTCGCCGCGCCCTGGGCCCGGGTGCCGCTAGCCGCCCCCGCGCCGGTGGCGGACGCCGCCCGCGACGAGCGGATGGTGTGGCTCGGCAGCCATGAACACGTCGCACGGTCCTACCCGCGCACCGCCGTCGCCCTGCCCTACCCGATGGCGCTGGCCGCGGCGCCCGTCACCGGAGCCAGGCCGTGGGGCGCGCTGCTGCTGATGTGGCCGGCGTCCCGGCCGCCGCACATGTCCGCCCGGGAACGCGGGCACATCACCGCCGGCTGCCGGCGGCTCGCCCGGCTGGTCGAGGAGGCCGCGGGGGAGGACGCCCTGCCACCCCCCGACGCCCCGCTCCGGGTCGTACCGACCGGCCGGGAGCGGACGGGCGCGGGCCCCGACCTGGCCGCCGCGGACTTCGCCGAGCGGCTCCCCGGCGGCAGCTGCGCCGTCGACCTGTCCGGACGCTTCACCTACCTCAGCGCCGGCGCCTGCGACCTGCTCGGCCGCGACGCCGGCGACCTGCTGGGCACTCTGCCCTGGCAGTCCCTGCGCTGGCTCGACGACCCCGTCTGCGAGGACCGCTACCGCGCCGCCGTCCTCAGCCGGCAGCCGGTCGCCTTCACCGCGCTGCGCCCGCCCGACCGCCGGCTGGACTTCCACCTCTACCCGGACGCCAGCGGCATCAGCGTTCGCATCGTGCCCAGCGGCACCGAGCCGCCGCCCCGCCGGGACCGGGCGCCCGCCCCGCCGGCCCGCGCCGGGCGGCTGTACCAGCTCACCCACCTGGCCGTCGCGCTGGCCGAGGCCGTCGGGGTGCAGGACGTCATGGACCTGGTCGCCGACCAGGTGCTGCCCGCCTTCGGCGCCCAGGGCATGATTCTCTCCGCCGCCGAGGCCGGCCGGCTGCGCATCATCGGAACCCGCGGCTACGGTCCCGAGGCCGTCGAGCGCCTCGACGCGCTCCCCGTGGACAGCACCCTCACGCCCGCCGGACGCACCCTGCGCACCGGGATACCGGCCTTCTTCGGCCGCCCGGAGGAACTGCGCCGCTTCTACCCCGACGCCCCGGTGATCAGCGGCAAACAGGCCTGGGCCTTCCTCCCCCTGATCCTCTCCGGCCGCGCCGTCGGCTGCTGCCTCCTGTCCTACGAGCGGCCCCACGGCTTCCCGGCCGAGGAACGCGCCGTCCTCACCGCCCTGGCCGGTCTCATCGCCCAGGCCCTCGACCGGGCCCGCCTGTACGACACCAAGCTCGACCTGGCCCACAGCCTCCAGCAGGCGCTCCTCCCGAGGACCCTGCCCGCCGTGCCGGGCCTGCGGGTCGCGGCCCGCTACCTGCCCGCCACCCGGGGCATGGACATCGGCGGGGACTTCTACGACCTGATCCGGCTCGGTGACGGCGCCGCGGCGGCGGTCATCGGCGACGTCCAGGGGCACAACGCGGCGGCCGCGGCGCTGATGGGGCAGGTCCGCACCGCGGTGCACGCGAACGCCTCCCGAGGCACCCCGCCGGAGCAGGTGCTGACCAGCACCAACCGGCTGCTCACCGACCTCGGTTCCGACCTGTTCACCAGCTGTCTGTACGCGCACCTGGATCTCGTCCGGGGCCGGGCGGTCCTGGCCACCGCCGGCCATCCCCCGCCCCTGGTGCGGCTGCCCGGCGGTGAGACGCGGCCCGTCGAGATGTCGCCCGGCCCGCTGCTCGGCATCGACCCGGGCGCCGGTTATCCGCACCGCGAACTGCCGCTCGTCCCCGGGATGACGCTGCTCTTCTACACCGACGGCCTGGTCGAGCGTCCGGGGGCCGACCTCGACGACGCCATCGCCGGGCTCGCCCGGCACTTCGCCCGTGCCGGTGACCGCGACCTCGACAGACTGATCGACGACCTGCTGGCCGAGGCCGACCCGGCCGGCCCCCGCACCGACGACGTGGCGCTCCTGGCGCTGCGGCTCGGTCCGGGCGACGGGACTCGACCCGGTAGACGTTCGACCGTCCCTGGCGGGTGTGGGACAGGTAGCCGTCCTCCTCCAGATCCGAAATGATCTTGTGGACGGCGCGCTCGGTGAGCCGGCAGTGCGCGGCGATGTCGCGCACGCGCGTGCTCGGATCGTCGGCGATCACCGCCAGGACGCGCGCGTGATTGGTCAGAAACGTCCAGCCGCTGTGTGGCTCCGGTACTCCACCCATGATCCCCGAGTATGACGTCTTTTTCATGCATCAGTACATAGGAACTTTATTTCAGGTATCGGTTGACAGGTCACCGTGCCGGAGACGATCCTTGTCCGGACGGAACCGGCGGCTGCCCGGCGGAGCGGCCCGGTCCGTGCGGCAGCACCTCGAAAGGACGACCTGTGCCATGACTCCGCGACCGTTCTCCGCGGTGCGCTCCTCCACGCCCGACGGCGTCACGGTGGTGACGCTGCGCGGTGACATCGACCGGGACGCCGGCGTTGAGGTGCGCCAGGCCCTGCTGCCGTCCGGCGAGCCCGCGCCGTTCACGGTCGTGGACCTGTCCTCGGTCTCCTTCATGGACAGCGCCGGTGTCAACGCGCTGATCCAGGCGCACCGCGCGACCGGCTCCCGCGACGGCTGGATACGGCTGGCGGCGTGCTCGCCCGCCATCTCGCGGATACTGGCCATCATCGGCGTCGACGGGCTCATCCGCTCCTACCCCACCGTGCGGGACGCCATCGCCGGCTGACCCGGGGGCGGTGCCGGGCGGTCATCCGAGGACGAACGGCAGCCGGCCGGCCAGCGCGCCGAGCCGGGTCCGCTCCGCGCCGGACGGCGCGCGCCGCCCGGTGCCGATGCGCAGGGCGTCGGAGTCGGGGAGCGCGGCGGGGAAGGGCGTACCGGCGATCCGTTCCAGCAGTTCGCGGGAGCGCGCGAGCCCCGCCGCGGGCGGTCCCGGCACCTGGGGGAGGCCGGCGACGAGGTCGAGGTGGTGCAGTGTCCACTCCAGTACGTAGGCCGTGAGGTACTCGCCCGTCGTCAGCACCTCGCCGCGGGTCCCGACAGCGCGGCCGGGGTCTGCCGCGTCCGCGGCGCGGCCCGCGGCGGAGCCCAGGTCGTCGAGGTGGAAGCGGAGGAGAGCGGGGTCCTGGTACGCGGCGGCCAGCCGGACCGTCAGCGCGTCGAGCGGGTCGTCCCCGGCCGGCGGCGTCCCGCTGACCTCCCAGTAGGTCACCGCGTCCCGGGTGGGCGCGGCGGTCACCGGCGTCGCGAGGGTGATCAGCACGTCCTGGGCGTCGATGACCAGGTGGCACACCAGGTCCCGGACGAGCCAGCCCGCGCATCCGGACGGACGGGCGAAGTCCTCGTCGGCCAGCCCGGCGACCGCCGCGCGCAGCGCCGCCCACGAACGGCAGAAGAGATCCACGGCGGCACGGTAGTGCGCGCCGCGCCGGGCGGACAACCACGCGGGTCCGGTCGCCGGGCCCCCACCGGACCGGTCGGCCGGGCCCCCACCGGGCCGGACGCCGGATCGTGCCCGGCCGGACTTCGGGTCGGCCCCCGGCCGGGCGCCGGTCTCCCGCGGCGTGCGCGTGTGCTCGCGGGGGTCACGGGCGCGCGGGACGCGGCGCCCGTGCTTCCACGCGCCCCGCCGCCGCACACCGTTCACCCGCCGGGCGGCCCTCCCGGCCGTGTCCATTGGCCATGATCACCGGGCGGCACCGTCGCCGCGCCACCCGGCGAAGCCACCAGGAGAGAGGACACCGCCATGGAACAGGCCGAGACCCCCACGACCGGAGGGCTGCGGACCGACGAGGACGCCTACCACGACGCGTTCCTGCGCTTCCTGGCAGGCAGCGACGAGAAAGCGGTCACCCACGCCTACCTCGACGAGGTGGTGGCCGGACTGCCCGCCCGGCGGGTCTTCCTCGACGTGGGCCCCGCCGACGGCACGACCACCCGCCACGTCGGCCGGTCCTTCCGGCACACCGTGTGCGTCGAGCCCAGCGCGCCCATGCGCCGCGCCCTCGCCCGCACCTGTCCCGACGCGCTCGTCCTGCCCGACCCGGTGCTCGACGCCGACCCCGGGACCAACGTCGATCTCGCCCTGCTCTCCCACGTGCTGTACTACCTGCCCCGCGAGGACTGGGCGAAGACCGTCCGGCACGTCCTGCGGTGGGTCGAGCCGGGCGGCACCCTGCTGGTCGTCCTCCAGTCCCCGGAGAACGCGTGCATGCGGATGGTCCGCCACTTCACCGGCGCCCGCTTCGACCTGGCGGAGCTGGCGGACGAACTCACCGCGGCCCCGGACGGACCGCCCGGTGACGTCCGGCTGGAGTCGATCCCCGCCCACTACCGCAGCGACGACCTGGCGGAGACGGTCGCCGTCGCCGACTTCTTCCTCAGCGTCCCCGACGGCCACCGCACCGCCGGCGGCACGCCGCCCACCCGCGACGCCGTGACCGCGTACGCCCTGCGGCACTTCCGGACCGAGGGGACCGGTTACCGCGTCGACCACGACCAGGACGTCCTGCGCGTCGTCCGGCCCGCCGCGTGAACCGGTCCCGGCCGGGCGGGCGGGACCGGCCGGTTCGGCCGGCGCGGCGCGCGCGTACGGGCCAGGCGTCGAGGGGCAGAAAAGACTGCCCGGACCCGGACCCGGCCCCGCCGCCGCTCCCCGGACCGGACAGCGGCCCCCGGCTCGACGCGCCCCGCGCCCCGCGACACGGCTCCTCCCGCGGGGGCGGGCGGCTGAGGTCCCGCTCCGCCTGCCGCAAAACTCGCTTGCCCCGGCAGCGGAAGCGTGCCAGCGTGGGACCGTCCTGTCGTCGAGGCACCGGAGCGGACATGCTCATCCAGAACGTTCACCCGACCTCGCGGCCCACCCGGGCCGCCTCGCTCGCGAACGTTCCGGAGTGCCCGCATGCCCACGCAAGTCACCGCCCGCGCCCTCTCGACGTCGTACCGCGGCCGTCTCGTCCTTGACTCCCTCACCTGTGCCCACGCCGCCGGCGAACGCGCCGGCGTGGTGGGGAGGAACAGCTCGGGGAAGAGCAGCCCGCTGCGGCTGCCCGCCGGCGGTGAGGTCGTCCTCCGGGCCGGAGGCGGCGTCGGCCACCTCCCGCAGGAGGGCCGGCTCCCGCTCCACCACACCCTCGACCACGCCCTGCGCGCCCTGGAGAGCCGGACGCGGGCGCTCGAAACCGCCCTGCCCGCGGGCGAGGACACCGCGCTCACCGAGTACGGCGAGCTGCTGACCGCCTTCGGACCGCGCGGCGGCTACCAGGCCGAGGCCCGCGTCGACCGTGCCCCGCACGGCCTCGGCCCCGCCGGACCGCCCCGCGACCGCCGGACCGGCACCCGCTCCGGCGGCGAACAGGTCCGGCCGCGCCTGGCCGGCGTCCTCGCCGCGGCCCCCGAGGCCCCTTTCCCGGACGAGCCGATGAACCACCCCCACGCCGCCGCGCCGACCTGGCTGGAGGACCACCTCCGCACCCGGCGCGGCACCACCGTCGTCGTCTCCCACGACCGCGCCTTCCTCGAACGCGTCGCCACCACCCTCCTGGGCGTCGACGCCGACCGCCGCGCCGTCGCCCGCCACGGCTGCGGCTACGCAGGCCACCTCGCCGAGAAGGCGGCGGTTCGCGGACGGCGGGCCCGCGCACGCGACCGCAGGCAGGCCGAGGACGCCGCGTCGCGGGAGGGCGCCGCCACCACCGCCCTATGGGCCACCGGCCCCGCCGTGGACGGCCGGCCGTCTCCCGTCGACCTCACCTCGGAGGCCGGCCGGTACCCGCTGGTCACCGGGGAGATCGGCACCGGCGAGGGCACCCTGGTGAGGGCCTTGGCCGGCCGGCTCGCGCCCCACGGCGGCCGGGCGGTCCGCCGCGGCAGTACCGGACACCCGCCGCAGGACCCCGTCCCCGGCCGGCCCGGCACGACCGTCCCCGGGACCTGCCCCCGCACCCTGGAGGAACACGCCGAACGGCTCCTCGCCCTCGGCCCGTCCATCCGCGGCCTTCCTCGCCGCCCGCGTCAGCGACCTCTCACCCGCCCTCGCCGAGGAAGTGGAGGCGGCCCTGACCGGCTGCTCCCGCCCCTCGTCCCCGTCTCGCACGACCGCCGGCCGAGCGAGCGACGGCAGGGCGACCGTCTCACCCTGCCGGACCGGGACCGCGGTCCCGTACCGTCCGGGTGACCCCACCGAGCCACCGTCCGCCCACCGAAACCGAGGAGGCAGTACATGACCGACACCCCCGAAACCCCCGAAACTCCTGAGACCGAGAAGGAGACCGTGGACAGCGAGACCAAGCGCAAGTTCCAGGAGGCCCTGCAGCGCAAGGCCGGTGTCAGCAGGTCCCAGCAGGCCCATCAGGACGGCCGGCTGAAGGCCAAGGGCACGGGCGGCCCCAAGGGCCAGAGCCGCAACTTCCGCCGCAAATCCGGCTGACCCCCGCCCGGCCGCCGCGGTCCGCGGCACGCGACCGCGGCGGCCGGCACCGCCGCTCCCACGAACGACGGCACCCCTCTCGTCCCCGGGAGCGGGCACCCGCCCGCACCACCACGCCCGTTCGCCGCGCGTCACGCGCCGGGCCGCCCCGTCACCGGCTGCCCGCCCTGCCGGCCCGGGGCGGGTACGCGGACGATCGCGCTGTGCCGCCCGCGGAGATCGCCATGCCACGGGCCACGGCCGCGTCGGTCCTCGACGCCGGCCCCTCGACGAGGCCGCCGGTGCCGTGGCCCGCCGGATCACCGCCCGCCGGGCGACGGCACCCGGTCCCGCGTCCTGACGACGGCGTCGTCGGCCGCGCGGAGGACCAGGGTCCGGGGCAGATTCCCACCGCCCTGCCCGGAGGCGTCCGCGCCGCCGCCCCCGGGGCTACGGCGTCAGCACGATGCGACCGAGGACCTCGCCGGCGTCCATCGCCCGGTGCGCCCGTACCGCCTGGTCCAGGGGCAATACGTCGTGCACCACCGTGCGCAGGGTGCCCTCGGCCGCGGCGGCGAACTGTTCGGCGCGCACGGCCTGCCGGTCCGCCACGGGCACCGTCGCGGCGCTGAAGGTGGCGAACGTCAGCGACTTCTGGAAGGCCGCCATCATGACCGCGCCCAGCTCCGCGGGCGGTGGCCCGCCGACCGCGCCGACGGCCACCAGCCGGCCGTTCGGCCGGAGACGGCTCAGGAAGGAGGGGACGTCCGCGCCGGTGACGACGTCGAGGATGACGTCGTATCCGGCGTCGTCGGCCTCGACGCCCGCGCCGGACCGGTCCAGCACCCGGGTGGCCCCCAGTTCACGCAGCCGCGCGCCCCGCGCGGCGGAGGACGTGGTGACCGCGACCGCCGAGGCCCCGCCCCGGGCGGCGAGCTGGACCGCCGTGATGCCGAGACTGCCCGCCGCGCCCCGGACCAGCACCGCGTCGCCGGGGGCGAACCGCGCGTGCGCCAGGCCGAAGTGCGCCACCACCGAGGCACTGCCGAGCGTCACCGCGTCCACGGCGGACAGCCCCGCCGGCAACGGGAGGATCTCCGCGACGGGCGCGAGCGCGTGCTCCGCGTACCCGCCGCCCGCACCGGTGGACGCCCAGACCCGCCGCCCGGCCCAGGCGGGGTCCACGCCCTCGCCCACGGCGGTCACCGTGCCCGCCACCTCCCCGCCCGGGACATGGCCCGCCCGGAACCCGTGGGCGGCCAGGGCGCCGCTGCGGATCAGCGTGTCGACCCCGCCCACGCCGATCGCCTCGGAGCTGATCCGTACCTGACCGGCGGCGGGGACCGGGAGCGGCAGTTCGACGACCGCCAACCCCTCCGGACCCCCGAACGCCTGTACCGCCACTGCCTTCAACGCCGCCTCCTCATTCCGGGCACGGTGCCCGTCCGCTCCCGGACGTTAACCGGACGCCCCCGTCCGCCTCGTTAAAGTGAGAGCGGTGACCGACCGTTTGCCTCACCCGCCGCGCTCCGGCGCCGCGGACGACACCCTGCGCTCCGACGCGGCCGGCAACCGGGACCGCATCCTCGACGCGGCCCGCGCGCTGTTCGTCTCACGGGGACCGGACGTGCCGATGCGGGAGATCGCCCGGCACGCGGGGGTCGGCCCCGCGACCCTCTACCGCCGCTTCCCGACCAAGCGGGACCTGGTCGCCGAGGCCCTCGCGGACCGGATGCGGGCCTGCCGGGACATCGCCGAGGAGGGCCTCGCCGACCCCGACCCGTGGCGCGGCTTCCGCCGCGTGATCGAGCGGATCTGCGCCCTGCACGCACGCGACCGGGGCCTCACCGAGGCGTTCGTCGCGGGCTTCCCCGACGCACTGGACCTCGCCGCGGGGCGGGCGGAGACCCTGCGGACGATCGCCGAACTGGCCCGCCGCGCCAAGGACTCCGGGGACCTGCGCCCGGACTTCGTCCTGGCGGACCTCATCCTCGTGCTCATGGCCAACAAGGGCATCCAGGCGCCCACACCGGCCGCCCGGGCAGCCGCCTCCCGCCGTTTCGCCGCCTACGTCGTCCAGGCGTTCCGCGCCTCCCCCGACCACACCCCCCTGCCGCCGGTGGCCGGGCCCCTCTAGATCCGCCCCAGGACCGGCGGGCCGACCAGCCGGCGGACCTGTCCCCGGAGCCGCGCCGCACGGTGCGGGCGGTCGCTTCCGGCCGGGAGTGACCGGGCCGGCCGGCCGACCGGCCGCCGGGGCGGAGTACGTAGGACTCCTCGTCCGTCGCGGCGCCGGACGTCGTCGAACCGCCGGCGTGGAGGGGAACGTGCCTACGGCGGGCGGGGGAGCGGCGTCGTGCCGGGCGCGGCTCGGCAGGCACGCCGATCCCTTCCGGCACCGCGCGTCTCACGCGTAACGGGGGCGGGCAGCACCCAGCCGGGGATCTCCACCGGACAGTTCGAGGAAACCCCTCCGGTCGCCGTGGCACCCGCATAGCGTGCGACGAACGTCCGGGCCCCCGCCGCGCTAGGAGACCGCAGATGTCCGGTGACAGCTCGGAGCCGCACCCGGCCCGGCAGCCGTACGGGGCCCGCCCGGCCTCCTGGTCCGGGTACCACCGCGCGCTGCGCGTCCTGCGCCGCGCCTGCCGGTGGCGGCGCCGGGCCGCCACGTTCGCCGCGCTCGGCTACTTCGCCGTCTTCCTGACCCTCACCGTCGAGGCGCCCGCCCTCATGTCCCGCCCCGCGCCCGGCGGCCTGCCCACAGGGGTGCTGCTGGCCCTCGTCCAGGTGCCCGTCACCTGGGCCGCCGTCATCCTGTTCGAGTACCTGTCCGGGCGGTACGTCGACCCCCTGGCGCGCAGCGTCGGCGGGTACGCCCGGCCGGGCGACGGCGACCGGGAGCCGCCGAGATGACCGACCTCGGCGGCTCCGCCCACTCCTGGTCCCTCGTCGCCTTCTGCAGCGTCGTCACCCTCACCCTGCTGCTGTGCGTGCTCACCGGCCCCGACCGCGACGACCTGGAGGAGTTCTACACCGGCTACCGCTCGCTGTCGCCGCTGCGCAACGGCCTGGCCGTCGCCGGCGACTACATCTCCGCCGCCACCGTGCTCACCATCGGCGGGGTCATCGCCCTGTGCGGCTACGACGGTGTCGTCCTCGCCCTGAGCACCCTGCTCTCCCTGCTGCTGCTGATGGTCCTGCTCGCCGAACCCCTGCACAACACCGGCCGGTTCACCATGGGCGACGCGCTGGGCCGGCGGATGCCGGGACGGGCCGTGCGGATCACGGCCTGCGCGGTGACCGTGCTGTCGCTGGTGCCGATGATGACCGTCCAACTGGCCGGCGTGGGGCAGTTGCTGGCGTACATCCTGGGCTTCTCCGACAGTGCCATGAAGACCGGGTGCGTCATCGGCGCCGGAACCCTGATGATCGCCTACGCGGCGCTGGGCGGGATGAAGGGCACCGCGCTGATCCAGATCCTCAAGACGGTCATCCTGCTGGGCTCCGGGCTGGTGGTCGCCGTACTCCTCCTGCACGCCTTCGGCTGGCACCCCGGGACGATGGTCGACACCGCCGCGCGGCGCAGCGGCGCCGGGGAGGCGTTCCTGCGGTACGGGCTCCAGTTCGCGGACGGGCCGCACCCCGCCGCGGACATGATCAGCACCCAGGTCGCCATCGTGCTGGGCGGCGCCTGCCTCCCGCACGTCACCATGCGCATGTACACCGCCGGAAGCGCCCGGCAGGTGCGGCGCACCATGTCCTGGGCGGTGTCGTCGGTGGCCCTGTTCATGCTGCTCATCACGGTCATCGCCATCGGCGCCACCGCCCTGGTCGGCCGGGCCGGCATCACCGCCGCCGACCCGCGCGGGAGCACGGCCTACCTGCTGGGCGCGCGGGCCGCGTTCGGCCCCGACGTGTCCCGTGTCGAGAGCCTGCTGTTCAGCGCGGTCACCACCGCCGTCTTCCTCACCCTGCTCGCGTCCGTCGCCGGGATGACCCTCGCCTGCGCCAACTCCCTCGCGCACGACGTCGTCGCCTCCCGCCGGGCGGGGCTGCCGCCCGCCCGGGAGACGACCCTGGCCCGGATCTCCGCGCTGATCATCGGCGTACCGGTGGTGGTGCTGGCCGCCCTCGCCCAGCACCGCAGCCTCCAGCCGCTCGCCACCCTGTCCTTCTGCGTGGGCGCCTCCGCCATCGCCCCCGCCCTGGTGTACACGCTGTTCTGGCGCCGCTTCGGCCGGGCCGGCCTGCTGGCCACGCTGATCGGCGGCTCGGTCGCCACCCTGGTGCTGATGTCGGGCACCCGGCTGGTCTCCGGGTCACCGACCGCCGCCTTCCCCGAGGCCGACTTCGGTCGGGCACCCGGCTGGTCTCCGGGTCACCGACCGCCGCCTTCCCCGAGGCCGACTTCGCCTGGTTCCCCTTCACCACGACCGCCCTGGTCTCCGTGCCTGTGGGCTTCGCCTGCGGCTGGCTGGCCACCCTGGCCGGCGGAGGCCGCGCCGCCCGCCGCGAATGCGACCGGTACGCCTCCCTCGAACCCCTCGTCCTCGCCGGGCCCCCACGCCGGGGACCCGGCTGGAGCCCGGGGGACGGACGGCCGTGACGGGGGTGACGCGCGCAACCCGGACCCGGCCGGCACGGTCGCCGGCCGGCAGGCGGCTACGCGGTCGCCGGGGCGGCCCTGAGCAGCAGCGCCGTCAGTTCCGCCGGCATCGTGACCATGCAGTCGTGGCCGGTGGGCAGCTCCCACACCACCGCCGGGTCGCCGTTGGGCTGGACGGCGGGGACGGGGCGGCGGGCGAAGCCTTCCGGTACCCCGGTCACGCAGTGCACATGGGCCTGCGGGATCGTGAGCGCGGCCGGGTTGTCCAGCCGGACGGGCTGCTGGAGGCAACGCACCGGATGATCGCTCGCCATCGACCGCAGCCACGCGATGTCGTCCGGGTCGGTGACCCCGAACAGCCCCGCGGGCGGCGGCAGTTCGGGCAGCGGCGGGACGCGCCAGCCGTCCCCCGAGGTCCGCGCCAGGTCGATCAGGTGCTGGGAGACGGGCATGACGTCGACGGCCGTCTCACCGTCCCGCGGCACCATCGCGTCGACGTACACCAGGTGCGCGATCCGCTCCGGGACCCGGTGGGCCACCGACGAGACGACCAGCCCGGCGTAGCTGTGCCCCACGAGGACGACCTCGGTGAGGTCCTCCGCGAGGATCAGTCCGACGATGTCGTCCACGTGCGTGTCGAGGCCCACCTCGGGGCCGAGGAGACGCGCCTTGTCTCCGTACCCGGTCAGCGACGGCGCGAGGACCCGGTGCCCGGCCTCGGCCAGCAGCGGGACCACCCGGTCCCAGCACCGTCCGCTGTGCCAGGCACCGTGTACGAGCAGATAGGTCGACATGAACGCGCTCCTTGCTGTGTCTCCCGGAGGGCCGGGCGGCCTGCGGCCACGCTGCCGCCACGCCGCGGCCCGCACCAGGACCCCCGTGATCCTGGGGGTGACAGGACCAGGCAGCGTCCCGCGGGGCCGCCCTACAGTGGACCGATGACCGACGAACCGAACCCGCTCGGCGCCTATGTGCGCGCCCGGCGCGAGCAGGTCACCCCCGAGGAGGCCGGCCTCACCCCGGTGGGGACGCGGCGCGTGCCGGGACTGCGCCGGGAGGAGGTCGCGATGCTCGCCGGCATCAGCGCCGACTACTACCTGCGGCTGGAGCAGGGCCGGGACCGCAACCCCTCCGTACAGGTCCTGGAGTCGCTCGCCCGGGTTCTCCGGCTGGACGCCGCCGCGACGGCCTACCTGCTGCGGCTCGGCACGCCCCGCCCCCGCCGCCGGCCCGCCCCCGGCCGCCCGCGGCCGGTCCCGGCGGGCATCGCCCAGCTCGTCACCACGCTCGCCCTGCCCGCCGTGGTGGAGGACCGCGCCTTCGACGTCCTCGCCGTCAACCCCCTCGCGACGGCTCTGTCCCCGCGCCTGGTGGCCGGCGCCAACCGGCTGTGGGACCTCTTCCGGGACCCCGCCGAGCAGGACCTCTACCCCGACTGGGAGGCGGCCACCGAGGGAGCCGTCGCCGTCTTCCGGGAGTCGGCCGACACCGGCGATCCCCGCACCCGGGACCTCATCGGTCAGCTCCTGCGCACCGACCCCCGCTTCGGCCGGCTCTGGGCCCGCCACGACGTCCGCACGTGCGAAGGCGCCCCCATCCGCTTCGCCCACCCCCAGGTCGGAGAACTCACCCTCAATAGGGAGAAACTCGACATCGGCGGTACGGACGGACAGGTGCTCCTCGTCCACCACCCGGTCCCCGGCACCGACAGCGCCGGCAAGCTGGCGCTGCTCGCCTCGATCGCGCGGACCCCGGCGGGCGCCGGCCCGAGGATCTAGCCGGCGTCAGCCGAGGACCTCGGCCCAGTGGCGGGGGAGCGCGGTGGTGTGGGCTCGGGGGACGTCGGCGACGACGGCGCACCGCACGGTGTCCGGAGTGCGGGTGAACGACAGGTACACCAGCCGCTGGCTGTCGTCGCCGAGGTACAGGAACAGCGAGGCCCCGGCCAGCCGGCCCCCGAAGCAGGTGAACGACTCCGGGAAGTGCACGCTGCTCACGGCGAACGGGTAGATCCGGGGGTTCACCACGGTCCGCAGGGCCCGCACCCCGGGCGCCAGGGGCCGGGGCAGCTCCAGCAGCGCGCGCAGGGCGTCCCGGCGCCGCGAGTGCCGTACGGCGTCCGTCCGCCGGCGCACCTCGGCCACCGCGGCCGGCAGCGGGCCGGCGGTGACGGGGAGGTGCAGCCGGTGGAAGACGACGTGGTTGCCCGGCCGGTGCCGTTCCGCCGGGCGGCGGGTGGACATGGAGATCAGCGTCCGGGCGGCCGGCGGCGCGGCCGGCAGCCCCTGTTCCGCGCTCCAGGACCGCAGGGCGAGGGCCAGCGCGGCGAGGGCGACGTCGTTGACGCTGGTCCCGTGGGTGTCCGCGAGGGCGCGCAGCCGGGCCAGGGGGACGTCTCCGTACGCCCACCGCGCGCCGGGACCCCGCGCGGCGGAGTGCCGCATGGCCTGCCAGGGCGGGCCGGGACGGAGCACGGGCGCGGCGGCCTCCCGGGCGGCGAGCAGGCCCGCGCGGACCCCGGCCCGGCCGGCGGCGTACAGCGGCGGCCCGTCGGCCGGCGTGTCCGCGAGCAGCCCGAGGACACTGTGGGCGGCGCCGACACCGTCGAGCAGGGCGTGGTGCACCCGGAAGCAGACGCGGTGACCCCCGCGCGGGGACGGCCGGGTCAGCAGCCAGCAGTCCCACGGCGGGTGCTCCCCGCCGGGCAGCTCCCGCGTCAGCAGCGCCTCGCAGACGGCGTGCAGCGCCCGCGCCCCCTCGGGGACGTGCCGGTGGCGGACGTGCACGCCGGGATCGAGCGCGGCGGCGCGCACGGGCCAGTGCCGGGCCCGCTTCCCGGGCAGCAGACGCGTCAGCGCGGGCAGCGCGGCCGCCCGGTCGACGATCCGCCGCGTCAGCTCCGTCGTCGACGGCGGGCGCCCGTCGAAGTCGAGGAAGAACCCGGCGACGGGCGCCTCACGCATCGAGAGAAAAGTACGGTCGGTCGCACTGATGGAGTACACGTTCCGGCAACGACGCCGGGGCCGCGCGGGTCACGAGGCGCCGCACCCCCGCCCCGCGCCCTGCCCGGACCCGGTGCTCACCTCACCGCCCCGCCGTCCTCACCGCCCCGCCGTTCCCGCCGCCCTCACCGTGTCCGCTCGGCCGGCGACCTGACGCCGGAGAGGGTCTCCCGCGCCCTTGCGCAGTTCCCCCAGCCGGTAGGCGATGATGTCCGGCTCCCGCTCGGTGCGGCCCGCCATCGCCGCGGTGAGGCCGCTCGGGCCCGGTCCGGGGCGGACCGACTGGCGCAGCCGGGTGCCCGCCTCCGCGGCCTGAAGGGCGAGGCTCCGGACCGCCATGGCCCGCTCCGGGTCGCGGACGGGCGGACCGTATCGGCCGTCCGCGTCCGTCACCGCCCAGGTGAACGCGCGGGGCGCGGCCGGCTCGGTCACCTGGCAGACGGTGCGCCACTCGCCGAGCACCGCGTGCCGGTGGTGCCCCTCGAAGCGCGCGCCGACCGAGGGCCCGTCCGCGCCGTCGAGCCAGGCCACGCGCCGCAGCTCCGGGCCGGGCCGGGCCGGCAGCCCGATGCCGGCCACCGGCTCCCGGACCCGCTCCGGCGCGGCCTCCACGAGGATGTCGCAGTGCGTACGGGGTGCGTCGGTGATACGCGTGTCATCCCTTCCGGTGTCGGCGGGGGAACATCATGTACGTCCCGTCCGGTCCGCGCAGCGGCCCGTCCGGAGCCGTGGTCCGTCAACTCCTGGGCGGCTGCTGGAGCATGGCCAGGGTGAGGACCCCGCCCCCGATGCCCCAGCCGCCGTCGGCGACCTCCTCGACCAGTACCAGGGTGGTGGCGCGGGCCCGTTCACCGTAGAGGTCGACGAAGAGTTCGGTGGCGCGGGTGATGATCCGCCGCTTCTCCTCCTCGTCCAGGGAACCGGCGGGGACCTTGAAGCTGGCGAACGGCATGGCTGTTCTCCTCACGTGCTGCACGAGACGGCTGTGGGTGTTCCGGAACCGAGCCTGACCCCCGGTGCCCGCGCCGGCCAGGGCGCTCCGCACCCTGGGGTCGGCGTCCCCTGGCTCGGCGGACCGGGCGGGCGGGATGATGGCGGGGTGAACCACGCGGAACTGGGTGCCTACCTGAAGTCCCGGCGCGGCCGGGTCCGGCCCGCCGACGTCGGCCTGACCGCCGGCACCCGGCGCCGGGTGCCGGGGCTGCGGCGCGAGGAGGTCGCCCACCTCGCCGGGCTCTCCGCCGACTACTACACAGAGCTGGAACGCGGACGCGGAGCCCAGCCCTCCGCGCAGGTACTGGCCGCCCTGGCCAGGGCGCTGCGGCTGGACGGCGACGCGCGCGACCACCTCTTCCACCTCGCCGACCGGCCGGTGCCGCCCGCCGCGCTCGGCCCGGACGCGCACGTCCCGCCCGCGCTGCTCGGCCTGCTCGACCGGCTCACCACCACCCCCGCCCAGATCATCACCGATCTGCACGAGACCCTGGTCCAGAACCCCCTGGCGGCCGCGCTCGTCGGCCCGCCCCCGGCGGTGCGCGGGCTCGCGGCCGGTCTCGTGTACCGCTGGTTCACCGACCCGGAGGCCCGCGCCCTCTACCCACCCGAGGACCACCCGCATCACTCACGGGTCTTCGTCGCTGACCTCCAGGCCGTCGCCGCCCGGCGCGGCCGGGACCCCCGGGTCCGCCGGACCGTCGCCGAACTGCGCCGCCGCAGCGCGGAGTTCACCGCGCTCTGGGACACCCACGACGTGGGCCTGCGGCGCGCCGACCACAAGCGCATCGTCCACCCCGTCCTCGGCGTCATCGACCTGGACTGCCACAGCCTGTTCAGCGAGGACGGCTGCCGGCGGCTGCTGTGGTTCACCGCGCCGCCCGGCAGCGCGGCCGCCGGACAGCTCGACCTGCTCTCCGTCATCGGCGTCCAGGACCTGGCCGCGCCGGCCGGCGCGGACCGCCGTACCGACGTCTGAGGAAGCCGCCCGGTGGCCGTCACTCACGCGGCAGCGCGAGCCGGGAGAGCGCGGCGGTCGCCAGCAGCAGCGCACCGACGACGAGCAGCCCGAGCCGCATCCCGGACAGTGAGAACCCGCCGCCCGGCGCCGCCAGCAGACCGCCGAACAGGGCGACGGCGAGCGCGCCGCCCGTCTGCCGCAGGGCGTTCAGCAGCCCCGAAGCGGTTCCGGCGCGGTCCCCCGGGACGGCGTCCATCAACAGCGCGGTCAGCGCGGGCACCGTGAGCGCGCCGCCGACGCTCAACGGCACCAGCAGCACGAGCACCAGCCACAGCGGGGTGTCCGTGCCCAGTGGCAGCAGGGCCGCCATCGCCCCGACGAAGACCACCTGCCCGGCCACGATCACCGGACGCCGCCCGACCCGCTCCGCCAGCCGCGGCGAGACCAGGTTCACGGCCGTCACCAGCACCGACATCGGGACGAACATCAGCCCCGCGGCGATC
Source organism: Streptomyces griseoviridis (assembly GCA_014649155.1). GTDB lineage: Bacteria > Actinomycetota > Actinomycetes > Streptomycetales > Streptomycetaceae > Streptomyces > Streptomyces griseoviridis. Next base: position 150,607 of record BMSM01000010.1, read on the forward strand.
CCGGACATGCCCCGCACTTGCTGGTAGTACAGCCCGAGGAGGAAGATCCCGCCGTAGAAGGCGGCGTTGAGGGCGAAACCGACCGCCAGTGGCACGGCCACCCGGCGGTCGCCCAGCAGTTCCAGCGGCACCATGGGCCGGCGCTGCCGGCGCTCCACCGCGACGAACGCCCACCCGGCGGCGACGGCGAGCCCCGCGGACGCCAGGACGGGCAGGCTCGTCCAGCCGCGGTGCCCGCCCTCGATCATCGTGAACGCCAGCCCGGCCAGCGCCGCGACGGCGGTGAGCTGACCGGCGCGGTCCAGCGCGGCCGGCCGCCGCGGCGAGGCCGCCACCCGCACCAGCAGACCCAGGATGACCACGCCGACCGGCAGGTTCAGCAGGAACACCGCCCGCCAGCCCGCCGAGTCGGTGAGCAGCCCGCCGAGCACCGGTCCCGCCGCCATCGCCACCGACCCGCCGACCGTCCACAGGGCGATGGCCCGGGCCCGCGCCCGCGCGTCGTCGTAGGCGTGCCGGATCAGCGCCAGCGACGCCGGCATCACCAGTGCCGCCGCCGCGCCCTGCGCCCCACGCGCGCCGATCAGGACCGTGATGTCCGGCGAGAGCGCACAGGCGAGGGAGGCGAGCGTGAACAGGGCCACGCCCAGTACGTAGGCGCGGCGGGCGCCGATCCGGTCGGCCAGGGCGCCCGCCGAGATCATCAGCGCCGCGAACGTCAGGGTGTACGCGTCCACCACCCACTGAAGGCCGGTCATCGCGCCGCCGAGCGACCCCTGGACGGCGGGCAGAGCGATGTTCACCGCCGAGACGTCGATGGTGATCACGCTGAACCCGAGCAGCGAGGCGACCAGGGCGGGACCGCCCCGCGGCACCGGGCCGGCCGTGGTGCGTGGTGGCCCACCGGTGCCGTCGTGGCACACGGGCGGTGACGGGAATCCCGCGCGGCCGTGGGCGGCGGTGGGGGAGGAGGGACGGTGAACGGGCACGGCGGAACTCCTGGGCAGCGAGGGGACGTGACGGCCAGGGGACGGGACGGGCGGGCGGGCCGGCCGCCGGGCCGCGGTCCGGTGTCACGCACCCCCTGGGCCCCGGCGGCCGGGCCGCCCGCTCCGGGCACCACTGTCCACCGCCGCGTCTCCGCCCGGGAGACCGCGCCGTACCGGGGTGCCGTGTTCCAGGCAGTGACACGGCCCCTCACCCGCCCCGCCCGCCTGCCACAATGTCCGGATGGCTACAGCAGCGGACGCGCGGGGCACCGAACTCGGCCGATACCTCAAGGCTCGCCGGGCCCAGGTACGCCCCGAGGACGTCGGGCTCCCGGCCGGCGCGGGCCTGCGCCGCACCCCCGGCCTGCGCCGGGAGGAACTCGCCGCGCTCGCCGGAGTCAGCGTCGACTACTACATCCGGCTGGAGCGCGGCCGGGAGACCAACCCGTCCCCGGCCGTCGTGGACGCCCTCGGTCGTGCCCTGCGGCTGCGCGGTGACGCCTACGAACGCCTCCACGAACTCGCGGAACTGGCCTCCGGCCGCAACTCCGACCTGCCCGCCTGCTCGGACCACACCGTCCGCGACTCCGTGCTGCGCATGCTGGAGTCGGTCCGTCCGATGCCCGCCTACGTGGTGAACCGCTTCAACCGCGTCCTGGCCGCCAACCCGCCCGCGCGCCGCCTGCTGCCCGGCCTGTGGGACTGGCCCGAGGAGCGGCGCAACCTCACCCGCTACCTCTTCCTGCACCCGGTCGGCCGCACCCTGTACGAACCGTGGAAGGAGACGGTCGCCTCCTCGGTCGCGCACCTGCGCGCCGTCGCCGGCGCCGACCCGGACTCCCCGGAGCTGACCGCCCTCGTCGGCGAACTCGCGGTCAAATCACCGGAGTTCGCCCGGCTCTGGGAGCGGTACGACGTCTGCGAGCGCGGCGGCGGACAGAAGAACTTCCGGCACCCGCAGGCCGGCCCGCTGACCCTGACGTACGAGGTCATGCGGCTGGCCCGGACCGGCGGTCAGCGCATGGTCGTCTACCAGGCCGCGCCCGGCACCCCGGACGAGGCGGCCGTCCTGGGACTGGACGCCGCCGGGGAGCGCCAATCTCAGAGCCTTCTGAGTTCGCGGGGCTAGCGTCCCGTGCATGGTGCGCGATTACCTGATCATCGGGGCCGGACCGGCCGGACTGCAGCTCGCCGCGGCGCTCGAACGCGACGGACGTGACTACGCCGTCCTGGAACGGGGCAGGGGCCCGGGGACCTTCTTCACCCGCTTCCCCCGGCATCGGCAGCTCATCTCCATCAACAAGGTGCACACCGGGTACCGCGACCCGGAGCTGCGCCTGCGGATGGACTGGAACTCGCTGCTGAGCGACGACCCGGAGCTGCTGTTCACCCGGTACAGCGACGACTACTTCCCCCGCGCCGACGACCTGGTGCGCTATCTCGCCGATTACGCGGAACGCACCGGCGTGCGCGCCGAGTACGGCGCGGAGGTCGTCCGCGTCTCCCGCCCGGACGGCGTCTTCACCGTCGAGGCCGCCGACGGCCGGACCTGGCGGGCCCGGCGGCTGATCGTCGCCACCGGCGTCTCCCGGCTCAACGTCCCCCCGATCCCCGGCATCGAACTCGCCGAACGCTACGACGACTTCGACACCGACCCGGCCTCCTTCACCGATCAGCGGGTGCTGGTCATCGGCAAGGGCAACTCGGCCTTCGAGACAGCCGAGTCCCTCATGGCGAAGGCCGCCGTCATCCACGTGGCGGGCCCGCACTCGCTGAGGATGGCCTGGCAGACCCATTTCGTCGGCCATCTGCGGGCGGTCAACAACAACTTCCTCGACAGCTACCAGCTCAAGTCGCAGAACGCCGTCCTGGACGGCACCGTCGAAAGCGTGGAGAAGGCCGCGGACGGCGGCTACCGGGTGGTGTTCCGCTACGCCCGTACCACGGAGCGGCTGCGCGAACTGCGCTACGACCGGATCATCCTGGCCGCCGGCTTCCGCTTCGACGCGAGCGTCTTCGACGACACCTGCCGTCCCGCGCTCGTGATCGACGACCGGTTCCCCGAACAGACCGCCGCCTACGAGTCGGTGAACGTACCGGACCTGTACTTCGCGGGCACCCTCACCCAGCAGCGGGACTTCAAGAAGTCCACCAACGGCTTCATCCACGGCTTCCGCTACGGCGTGCGGGCCCTGCACCGCATCCTCGACGCCCGCTACCACGACACCCCCTGGCCGGCCCGGCCGCTGCCCGCCGCGCCGGAGGCGATCGCGGACGCCGTCGTCGAGCGGGTCAACCGCTCCTCCGGGCTGTGGCAGCAGTTCGGGTTCCTCGGTGACGTGGTCGGCGTCGACGGGGACCGGGCCGTGTACCAGGAGGAGGTCCCGCTGGACCTGGTCACCGGCGGCGGCCTCGGCCCCGCCGCGCACCGGTTCGTCGTGGACCTGGAGTACGGGCCGGGACACGCCGACGTCGACCCGTTCGACATCAGCGTCCCCCGGGTCGCGGAGAACGACGCCGAGCACGCCGGTGACTCCGTCTACCTGCACCCCGTGGTCCGCCACTACCGCGACGGCGTCCTCGACGGCACCCACCACCTGGCGGAGAACCTGGAGAACGACTGGGACATCCCGGCCGTCCACCAGCAGCCGCTCACCGCGTTCGTGAAGGCCTGCCTTGACTGAGCCGTTCCCCGGGGCCGTCCTGGACCTCCTCGGCGCGGCGGGCGACCGCGTGGTCTTCGAGCACCTCGGCAGGGAGGTCACCGGCGCCGCGCTCCTCGCGGACGTACGGCGGGTGACGCACGGCCTGCGGCGGCGCGGTGTCCGCCCCGGTGACGGCGTCGCGCTGCTGCTCGGCGTCAGCCCCGAGGCGTTCGCCGCCGTCGTCGCCGCCCACACCGTCGGCGCCCGCGTCGTCGGCGTCCGGCCGGGGCTGACCGGGCCGCAGCGCGCCCACCTCCTCGCCGACGTCCCCCACCGGATCACCGACCGGCCGGACGACACCCCGGACACCTCGCCGTCCGCAACCGTGCTGCCCCTCGCGGAGCTGCTGGCGGCCCCGGACGACGGCGTACGGCCCCGGGTCACCGCCCGCCCCGACGACATCGCCCGGCTCATCCACACCAGCGGCAGCACCGGTCTCCCCAAGGCGTGCGCCCAGACCTACGCGGCGATGACCGCGGCCTGGGCGCTGCGACCGGACGCCTGGCCGCCCGCGGTCCGCGAACTCGCCGCCCGCCTGGACCGGTTCCTGGTCTTCGGCACCCTGGCCAGCCAGGTGATGATGGAGTACGGGCTGCTCACCCTCGCCGCCGGCGGCACCCTGGTCACCGCCGACCCGCCCGTCTTCCCCGACGCCCTCGTCCGGCACCGGGCGACCGCCGGCGTCATCACCGTCGCGCGGCTGACCAGGCTGGTGGCGGCCCAGCGGGAGTCCCCCGTGGACCTCGGCTCGCTGCGCGCGCTGATGGTCTCCGGTTCCCCGCCCGGACCGGCGCGGCTGCGGGAGGCCGCCGAGGTGCTCGGCCCGGTCGTCTTCCACGGCTACGGCCAGACCGAGACCGGCATGATCTCCATGGCCACCCCCGCCGACGAGCCGGGTTCCCTGGGCGTCCCGCCCGTCGAGCTGGAGGTGCGCGGCCCCGGGGGCCGCCCCGTCCCGCCCGGCACCGACGGCGAACTGTACGTCCGCACCCCGTCGCAGAGCTGCGGCTACTGGCGCGAACCCGGCCTGACGGCCGAGGTGTTCACCCCCGACGGCTGGGTCCGCACCCGCGACCTCGGCCATCTCGACGGCGCGGGGCGGCTGTGGCTCACCGGACGTGCCCGGGACGTGGTCATCGTCAACGCCAACGTGTACTACACCGGCCCCGTCGAGCGGCTGCTCGGCACTCACCCGGCGGTGGCGGAGGCGTACGTCACCGCCGTCCCCGACGACAGCACCGGGGAAGCGGTGCACGCCTTCGTGGTGCCCGCCGCCGGCCGCGTCCCCGTCCTCGCGGAACTGCGCGCCCTGGTGACGGACCGGCTCGGTGAGGCGTGCGCGCCGGCCCGGCTCACCCTCATCGACGAGGTGCCGCTCACCCCGGCCGGGAAACCCGACAAACGACGCCTGGCCGTCGGGAACTGAGCGGACGAAAGGCCCGGCCCCCTCGGGGCCGGTCCTTTTCCCAGTGGCTTCCGGCCGTCACTTCCCAGTGGCTTCGGTGCGTGTTTCCGATTCCCCGGTGGTCGTTGGGCCTGTATGGCTGTCGTGACGAACCTGGATCGGGGGCACAGGGGCACCGGGTCCCGAGACGCCACCGGTGAACGGATGACGACCGGTCTCGCTCATGAGCCGGGCCGCGAGATCATCGAGCTGACCGCAGCGACACGGTCGGCCAGGTCGCCGGCAGGGATGTTGATGAGCTCGAAGCCGAACGCCCGGTAGCTCTGTTCGTGGACCTTCTCGAACACCAGCGACTCCTGGAAGCTGATCCGACGGGCACTGGTGGGCTCACAGAATCCCAGATTGCGGACGAAGAGCACCTGCCGCTCGTAGATCTTCTCGGCGGTGATCCGCTCGATCTCCGCCGACAGCGCACGGGATACCGGCCGCCCCAGGTGGTTCGCGAGGGCGTGTGTACAGACCGGCGACCGGTCGAACACCTGGACAGAGTCTGTGGCGGAGGCTCTCAACTGCCGTTGCTTCTGCAGATCGACGACCTCATCGATGAAGGAGGCCCGTGTCCAAGGCTCGCCCTCGCCCTGAGCCTGCGCTCGTGCGATGACCGCGGTCGCGGCCTCCTCGACGACCTCGTAGCCGTGCTCCGCCAGGCACCGCAGGATCGATGTCTTGCCCGCGCCTGGCGTGCCGGTGAGAACGTACCGTCGCATGCTCGGATGCCTTTCGTGCGTGGTGAGACAGGCCCGCTGGTACCCGACAGGCCGCGTGCGGAGGCATCGGACCGGCGGAGCCCTGGGGGATTGGAGGTGGTGGGGCAGGGCGGAGAGGGGCTCTCGAACGGCTCCTGCCGGAGATGCCCGTATGCCCGAGGCGTCGAGCGAAGCCGGCCACAGCCAGGTTGTTCAACGTCACGCCGGCTTTCAGTACAGCCTGCCGACGGTGCTGGCGGCAAGTGCCCCTCGGCGATCAAGCCGCCGCAAGGAGCCCTGGGCCCGCCGGCTGGGGAATCACAGGGCGGGCATCATCCAGGCGAGCGACCCTTCGACGACCCGGCGGCGGGGCGGCACGACGAGGCCGCAGGCGTCCTTGGGGCGGCTGACCGGCTTGACGGTGAGGTTGAGGTGCTGTTCTGCCCACTCGACGAGCTTGCCGGTTGCGGGTGGGGCGCCGGGTCGTCATGGTGACGAGGGTCCGGTTCCGTTGGGCTTCGGAGTGCCGGAGCAGCCGGCTCATGGTCGCGTGCCTTGGCGACGGGCGTTCACGCACCAGCCGATCGTCCGCTCGGCTTTCCAGCGGCGGGGCAGGACGACGAAGCCCTTCACGCCCTTGGGCCGGGAGACGGTGCGCGGGGTGAGCCGGAGGCGGTCGCGGGCCCGGCCGACGAGGTCGCCGGCGTGGCCGCGGTCGGCCCAGACGATGTCCGGGATGTTCGCGAGGCGTTCGGCCATGGCGTTTCCGTAACGGCGTCCCGTGACGCCCGCCGCTGGCGGCAGGCCCGGACCCGGCAGCGGTCCGAGCAGTGAACCGGCGCCCTCGGCCGCTCCACCCCCATGGCCCACGGCCGCCCGCGAACCGGGCCGGCTCCGGAGACAAGCACCGCTCGTCTCCGGAGCCGAGGCGTGTGCCGCGTCCCCACGCGCGACGTCGTATCTCAAGCTCAGGCCGCCACGACCGGTGCCGGGTCGGGCCGGTCGTCCCGCTCGCCGCGGCTCCGCTCCCACCGGTCGATCAGGGCCAGCAGCGGCGTCGCCATCACGGTGGTGACGATGGCGACCACCACCAGCGCGCTGAACATCGCCTGCGTCACGATGCCCGCCGCCAGCCCCAGGTTGAGCGCGATCAGCTGCATCAGGCCCCGCGCGTTCATCAGCGCCCCCACCCGCAGCGCCACCCGGTTCGGCTCACCGGCGGCCCGGGCCGCCAGCCAGCACGCGCCGAACTTCCCGGCGATCGCCACCACGACGCACCCGGCGGTGAACAGCAGCACCGGCCCCGAACCCAGGAGGGTGAAGTCGGTGTTCAGCCCGGAGTAGGTGAAGAACAGCGGCAGGAACAGCCGGCCCACCGGCTCCAGCGTCTCCACGGACCGGTCCAGCTGCCGCGAGCGCGGGAAGACCAGACCGAGGCTGAACGCGCCGAACACCGCGTACAGGCCGATCTCGTCGGCGTACCAGGCCACCAGGAACAGCACGCCGACCAGCACCAGCAGCAGGTTCTCCGGTGTCGCCCGCTCGGCCAGCAGCACGGTGCGCCCGCGCAGCCGGACCACCACCGCCAGGATCGCGATGAGCCCGAAACCGCCGCCGACGGCCAGCGACACCAGCCCGGCGCTGCCGCCCGCGATGCTGAACACCCCGGCGAGCAGGATCCAGGCCACCGCGTCGTCGACGGCGCCGGCCCCCAGCGACAGCGAACCGTACCGGGTGCCCGCCAGGTTCCGCTCGGCGATGATCCGCGCCAGCATCGGGAACGCCGTCACCGCCAGCGCCACGCCGACGAACAGCGCGGACACGGTCAGGGAGATGTCCGGGGCCATCGCGCCGGTGCGTTCGCCGACGGCCACGATCAGCAGCACGCCCAGCACCACCGGCACCACCACCCCGGCGGCCGAGACCAGCCCGGCCGGGCGGGCCACCCCGCGCAGCCGGTCGACCCGGAAGTCCCAGCCGACGTGGAACATGAACGCGACGAGGCCGATCTGCCCCACCACGTAGAGCACGGGCCGCAGGTCCTGCGGGAAGAGCCCGGACTCCACACCGGGCAGCAGCGCGCCCAGCACCGAGGGGCCGAGGACCACGCCGGCCAGCATCTCGCCGACGACGGGCGGCTGCCCGACCAGGGCCAGCAGCCGGCTCACCGCCCGGCACACGACCAGGATGACCACGACGGCGAGGAAGAACGCGGGGGCCAGATCCGTGGCGCTCATCTGCCTTTTCCTTCCGGGTGGGCGACCGGGCAGCGCCCGGCCGGGGGATGCTCCTCGAAATAGCGGGTCGCCAGGCGCAGCCGCCGGGCGTGGAGAACCATCACCGTGCCGAGGACCAGTTGCCGCACCCCGCGGGTGACGTCCTCGACCCCGTCGCGCAGCCGGACGAACCGGCGCAGCAGCGCCAGGCGCGGCCCGGCGGCCAGGCCGCGCGGGATCAGCAGACAGGGGGCGCGGTGCGGGTTGGACCGGGTGTGCGAGGCGGTGGAGTCCAGCCGGTAGCGGCGCAGTACCTCCCGGACCGCGGCCCGCAGCACCAGCGGCGACAGCCGCCACGCCGGGCACGGGCGGTTGGCCGCCACACCGAACGGGATGTGGTGGGCGTCCTTCGCGGACAGCGCCCGCCACCGGTCCGGGTCGAACACCTCGGGCCGGTCGTACCCCGTGGCGTGGTAGTCGGGATAGCTGAAGCACACCACGGACCCGGCCGGCAGCACCGTCTCCGCGTCGAGCGGGACCTCCCCGGTGGTGATGCGGTGCGCGATGCCGAACAGCGGGTACAGCCGCATCGTCTCGTCCAGTACGTTGCCGAGGAACCGGTCGTCACCGGGGTCCGCCCACAGCCGCTCCTGCACCTCGGGGTGGCGGGCCAGCGCCAGCAGGACGTGCGCGGTCGCCTCGGAGAGCTGGACCACGGCCGTGTTGAAGAACGTGCCCTGGAGGTAGTGCACCTGCTCGGGCAGCGAGAGCGAGGCCGGCAGCCGGTGCGGCACGTCCCCGGCCGCGACCCGCTCCCGCAGGTACGCCGTCAGCCGCGCCCGGCGCCGCGGATGCCGCAGCCCCGTGCACTTCAGAGCGTTGATCACATCGCCGGCGTGCGCGGTGATCAGCTCCCGGGCGCGCGCGGGGCAGGGCTCCTCGAAGACCAGCTCGTAGGCGAACTCCGCCCACGCGGGCATCACCAGGTCCCGCAGCCGTACCAGGCTGATCCGGTCATCCGGCACGGAGTCCAGTGCGCGGCCGACCGCGCCGCCGGCCGCCGCCGCGAGGGCCGCCGACCCGCCGGCCAGGATGCGCCGCGTCACCGCGGCCACCTCCTCGTACCGCTCGCCGGGCTCCAGATGCTCCTGGTGCACCTCCGGGCCCGGCGCCAGCCAGTACCAGAACAGGTCGGACAGGCCCGCCCCGGCACTGCGGCCGTCCGCCGCCGGGTGGGCGTAGACCCGCTCGAACACCTCCGGTCCGTGCGCGGCGTCCGGCAGGGTCACCGCGCGGTCGCCGTTGACCTTCTCGAAGATGCGCCCCCGCAGCGTCACCACGCTCCGCGGCAGCCACCAGCCCCGCGTCACCGGGCCGTTCACCACGTACCGCCCTTCCGGACGACCATGTCCCGCGTCAGGTCGCTGTTCCGCCGTCCTCCGCACAGCGCGAGGGTGTGGTCGTACTCGTCGCGCAGTGCCGCCAGCACGCGCCGCACCCCCGCCTCGCCCTCGGCGGCCAGCCCCCACACCGCCGGACGTCCCACGCCGACGGCGCGCGCGCCCAGCGCCAGCGCCACGGCGACGTCGCTGCCCCGGCGCACCCCGCCGTCCAGCAGCACCGGCACCCGGCCCGCGACGGCGTCCGCGACCGCGGGCAGGCAGTCCAGCGCCGCCGGTACGGCGTCCGACTGCCGGCCGCCGTGGTTGGAGACGAGCACCCCGGCCGCGCCGTGCTCGACGGCGAGCCGGGCGTCCGCCGGGTGCAGGATTCCCTTGAGCAGCACCGGCAGCGCGGTCCGCCGGACCAGGTCGTCGACGTCCGCCCAGGACACCGCCGGGGACATCGGGATGTCGGTGAGCGCGCCGGGCGGGGCGCCGGGCAGGTCCCGCATGTTCTCCGCGGCGTGGCCGGGAGGCAGATCGGTGAAGCCGTTGCGCAGGTCCCGGGTGTGCCGGCCGAACACGGGGGAGTCGACGGTCACCACCAGCGCCGTGCAGCCCGCATCCTCGGCCCGCCGCACCAGGGCGCGGGTGGCCTCCCGGCGCGGGTGCGCGGTGAGCTGGAACCAGACGGCCGCCTCCCGGTCCCGGCTCCGGGCCGCCGCGACGACCTCCGCGACGGGGGTGGTCGACGCGGTCCCGGTCACCAGGACCGCGCCCTCGGCCGCGGCGGCCCGCGCCGTGGCCGGCTCCCCGCCGGGATGCAGCAGCCGGTGGAACGCGGTCGGCGCCACGAACACCGGGGACGCGCCGGGCGCGCCCGGCAGGTCCGCGGCGGTGTCCCGCCGCTCGCCGCCGCACAGCACCCTCGGCAGCAGCGCGTACCGGTCGAAGGCCCGCTCGTTGTCGGCGACGACGCGTTCCTCGCCGGCCCCGCCCGCCACGTAGTCGTAGTGGACGGGGTCCAGTGACCGCCGCGCCTTCTCGTGCAGGTCGCGCAGGTTCACGGGGTCACCGGGGCGGCGGAGGAGGCGTGGGCGGCCAGGAAGGCGCGCAGCGGGGCGCGGTGGAAGCGCTCGCTGTCCCACTCGTTCTCCAGGTTCTCCGCGAGGTGGTACTCGGCGACGAACGCGCCGTCCCGGTACCAGCGCACGACCGGATGCAGATAGCGGCCGTCCAGTCCCGCCGTGTCCTGCTGGGACTTGCGGCCGGCGGTCACGTCGAAGGGGTCGACGCGGTCGTGGCCCTCCCCGTACTCCAGGGTGATCACCGCGTGCCCCGCCACCTCCCCGAACTCCCCGGCGGCCACCCCGTCCGGCACATGGCCGACCGGGACCTCCTCGGCGTAGCGCCAGCCACCGTCCGGGGCGCGCAGCAGCAGGTCGCCGAGGACGCCGAACTGCTGCCACAGCGCGGAGGACCGGTTGACCCGGGTGATGACCGCGTCGACCGCCCGCTCCGGATCGGCGCCCAGCCCGGTCACCGGCCACGGCTCGCCGTCGTAGCGCTGCCGCAGGGTGCGGTGCAGGGCGCGGACGGTGTAGCGGAAGCCGTGGATGAAGCCGGTGGTGGCCTTCTTGAAGTCCCGGCCCTGCATCAGCGTCCCGGCGAAGTACAGACCGGGCACGTTGACCGACTCGCCGGCGGCGGTCAGCGCCGGGAAGCGGCCGTTCACCGTCAGCTCCGGCACGCAGCTCTCGTCGAAGAGGGAGGTGTCGACGCGGAAGCCGGTGGCGACGATCACCCGGTCGTAGCGGATCTCCTTGACGACGTCGTCGGCCCGTTCGAAGGCGACCGGCACCCGGAAGCCGTCCTCGGCCTTGCGGATCGCCAGCACCCGGCCGTCCAGGAGCGCGTTCTGCGACTTGAGCTGGTAGCTGTCGAGGAAGTTGTTGTTGACCGCCCGCAGATGGCCGACGTAGTGCGTCCGCCAGGCCATCGGCAGCGAACCGGAGCCGACGACGTGGATGACCGCCGCGTTCTCCATCAGGCCGTCGGCCGTCTCGAAGGCCGAGTTGCCCCGCCCGATGATCAGCACCCGCTGGTCGGTGAAGGACTCCGGGTCGGGGTCGAACGAGTCGTACCGTTCGGCCAGTTCGATGCCCGGGAGGTCCGGGACGTTGGGCAGCGAGACCCCGGTGGCGGCCACCACGCGCCGGGCCCGCCAGGTCCGGCCGTCGGCGGCCTCGACCGTGAAGACACCGCCGGCGTCCCGGGAGACCCGTTCCACGGCCGTGTCGTAGTGGGCGCGCACCCCGGTGCGGGCGGCGAAGTCCGACAGGTAGCGGAGCATGTCGTCGGCCGGCGGGAAGTAGCGGCGGCTGTACCGGGTGAACAGCAGCTCCGGATCGTCGCTCAGCAGCGAGTTCCAGTCCATCCGCAGCCGCAGTTCCGGATCGTCGTATCCGGTGTGCACCTTGTTGGTCGAGATGAGGGTGCGGTGCCGGGGGAACCGCTCGAAGAACGCGCCGGGAACGCCGCCGCGCTCCAGGACCACGTAGTCCGCACCGTCACGTTCCAGGGCGGCGGCGAGTTGCAGTCCCGCGGGCCCCGCTCCGATGATCAGGTAGTCGTGCGCCATGGCCCGGAAACTATCCACCGGAACTCAGAGGGCTCTGAGATTCCCCGCCTACGTTCTACGACCGTGCCCACCCTCACCGACTCCGTCGCCCTCACCGGCCCCCTGGATACCGCCGCCCTGCGCCGCGCGGCGACGCCGCTCACCGTCACCGTGGACGCCGCCGTCCGGGCCCGCGTCGAGCGCGGCCGGCGTCTCTTCCGCACCCTGCGCGAGGACGGCCCGGTCTACGGCGCCACCACCGGCTTCGGCGCCCTCCTCGGCTACGCGGGCCGCGCCGACGAGGCCGACCAGTGCGACAACACCCTCGCCCACCTCGGCGCCGGACAGGGCCCGGACCTGCCCGAGGAGATCACCCGCGCCGCGCTGCTGCTGCGCACCTGGTCCCTGGCGCAGGGGCACTCCGGGGTCTCGGCCGAGGTCGTCGACCGGCTCGCCGCGATGTTCGCCACCACCTTCGCCCCCGCCGTCCCCCGCTACGGTTCCGTCGGCGCCAGCGGCGACCTCATCCCGCTCGCCTACGCCACCCAGGCGCTGCGCGGCCGGGGCCACGCCTACCTGGACGGCCGCCGCCTGCCCGCCGCCGACGCGCTCACCGCCGCCGGGCTGACCCCGCTCACCCTGGACGGCCGCGACGCGCTCGCCCTCGTCAACGGCACCTCCGTCACCACCGCCGCGCTCGCCCTGGCCCGCGACACCGTCCGCGCCGCCCACCGCGCCCTCACCACGCTCACCTGCCTGCTCACCGACCTCCTCGGCTGCGACCCCGGCTTCCTCGACGCGGAGCTGCTGCGCGCCTACGGCCACCCCGGCGCCGCCGCCGTCGGCACCCGCATGCGGCACACCCTCGCCGGCGTCACCCCCTCGGGCACCCGGCCCCTCCAGGAGCCGTACAGCATCCGCTGCGCCCCGCAGCTGCTCGGCGCCGCCGAGGACGCCCTGGCGTACGTCGACGGGGTGGTCGCCGCCGACCTCGGCGGCATCAGCGACAACCCGCTGTTCTTCGCGGGGGACGCCGGGGACGCCGGAGACACGGTGACGGGCAAGGCGGTGCACGGCGGGAACTTCTTCGGGCAGCCCGCCGCCTTCGCCGCCGACCTGCTCGCCTCCGTCACCGCCCAGCTCGGCAACCTCGCCGAACGCCAGCTGGACCTGCTGGTGGACCCGGCCCGCAACGGCGGCCTGCCGCCCATGCTCACCACCACCCCCGGCGTCCAGCACGGCCTCCAGGGCGTCCAGCTCGCCACCACCGCCTTCGTCGCGGAGATCCGCCGCAACACCACCCCGGCCTCCGCCCAGAGCCTGCCGACCAACCTCCACAACCAGGACGTCGTCCCCTTCGGCACCCAGGCCGCGCTGCGCTCCTACGACATGGCCGGCCTGCTCGGCCTGCTCGCCGGGTCGCTCGCCCTCGGCCTGCGCCAGGCCGCCCACGCCGGCGCCCGCCGGCCCACCGCGCCCCGCTGCGCCGCCCTGCTGGACGCGCTCGCGGCACGCATCCCCCCGGTGGAACCGGACCGTCCGCTGGACGCCGACGTACGCGCCGCCGCCCGGCTGCTGCTCACCTACGAGCTGCCGTGACGGGCACGGACCCGGCCGGGGCGGGCGGCGGGGGAGCGCACTCCGGCAGCCGGATGGTGAACCGGGCGCCGTGCCCCGGCCGGCCCGCCGCGGTGACCGTGCCGCCGTGGCCCGTGACGACCTCCCGCAGCAGCGCGAGACCCAGCCCGTACCGCCCGCCCTCCCCGGCCCGGTGGAACCGCTCGAACAGCCGCTCCGCCTCGGCCGGTTCGAAACCCGGCCCGGTGTCCGCCACCGTCAGCTCGACCGCCGCGCCCGAGCGGGTCAGCGCCACCTCGATCCGCCCGCCCGGAGGGGTGTGGCTGATCGCGTTGGACAGCAGCTCGCCCACCGCCCGGCGCAGCGCCGACTCGATCCCGCCGACGTACAGCGTGCGGCGCGCCCCGCCCACCGTCACGGTCAGGCCGCGGTCCCCGATCCGCTCCGCCTCCTCGGCGACCACCGACCGGGCCAGCGCCGTCAGATCGACCGGCGTCCGCTCGGCCGGCCGCGCCGGGTCCGCGGTCAGGCTCGCGGAGAGCAGCAGGTCGTCCAGGACCGCGCCGAGCCGCCCCACCGAACCGACCAGCCGGACCAGCCCGTCGCGGTGCTCCGCGGGCAGCCCGGCGGCCCGCGCCTGCCGGGACAGCACCTGCGCGCGGGTGTACACCTGGGTGACCGGGGTGCGCAGCTCGTGACTGGCGTCCGTGACGAACCGGCGCTGCCGGGTGAGCGCCTCGGCCAGCGGCGCCACCGACAGCCGGCCGAGGACCGTGCCCGTGACGGCCGCCGCGACCAGCCCCACCAGTTCCGCGACGCCCAGCGCGTACCAGAGGTGCCGGCGGTCGGCGAGCTGGAAGCGCATGTCGAACACCGCCTGCACCACGTCCCCGTCCGCCCGGACCTGACTGCGCACCAGGTAGACCGTGCCGGCCCGGTGCACCACGCGCTCCACCGCGTCACCGGTCCGCCGCACCCGGTCCAGGTCGGCGCGGACCGGGAAGCCGTCCGGCGCGTTGGCGAGCGGGGTGGCGCCGGCCGCGTACAGCCAGGTGCACACCGGCGGGCTCGACAGGTCGCCGCGCGAGGCGCCGTAGCGCAGCTCCCGCCACACCTGGGCGCTCTGCGCCCGCGTCATCACCGTGTCCGCGACGAGACCGACCACCACCATCAGCAGCGTGATGATCGCCCCGGTGATCACGGCGATCCGCAGCCGCGCCAGCCGCACCTCCGTCCGCTCCGCGAACTGCGAGAACCTCACAGCGCCCCCAGCCGGTAGCCGAGCCCGCGGACCGTGCGCACCACCTGCCGGCCCAGTTTGCGGCGCAGGTAGTAGACGTAGGTGTCGACGATGGACGAGGCGGGCGCCTCCTGGAACACCATCCGGCGCAGCTCCGTGCGCGAGTACACCGTGTCGGGCCGGGAGGCCAGCGCCCACAGCAGCGCGAACTCCCGGGCGGCGAGGGCGATCCGCTCCCCGTCGGGCAGCTCGACCTCGCGGGGGCCGACGTACAGCCGGCCGGCGCCGATCCGCAGGACGTCGGTGACGTCGAGGGCGCGCCGGCACAGCGCCCGCAGCCGGGCGGAGAGTTCGTCGAGGTCGAACGGTTTGACCAGGTAGTCGTCGGCGCCGGCGTCCAGGCCGTCGACCCGGTCGTTGACGGTGCCCATCGCCGTCAGCAGCAGCACCGGCGTGCGCACCGCGCGCGAGCGCAGCCGGGCCAGCAGGTCCAGGCCGTCCAGCACCGGCAGCCGCCGGTCCAGCACCAGCACGTCGTACTGCCGGGTGAGGCCGAGGTGCAGGCCGCGCTGGCCGTCGGTGGCGGCGTCCACCCGGTACCCGTCGTCGCGCAGCACCTCGGAGAGCATGCCGATCAGCTCGCGGTCGTCCTCGACCAGCAGCAGCCGGCCGGGGTCCCGTCCTTGCCCGTGTGCCACCGTGCGGCTCCTCTCGCCCCCGCCTCGAACGTCAACGCCCCCGCGCGCCACGGGAGTTCCGGGACGCGCCACGATGCGGCCGAACGGAGATTCGATCGGCACGATCAAGCTAGCGCGTAGCCGCGCGCGGAGGGAGAGGCCGGGAACTCCTGTCCGTAATCCGCGCCCCGGGCGGCACGCCGCCCCTGCGCCGCCCGCGCGCCCGCCGGTCCCGCGCCGCGCCGGCCCGACCGGTGGTGGCCGGAAACCACCGCGACGGGCCGGGGCCCGCCCGTGCGACGCGGCTCCGACGGCCGCGCTGCCCTCCTCACCCCGCGCGGCGGAAGCGGAACACGGCGGCGTCGAGGTCGCCGCGCAGCCCGGTGCGCAGACCGTGGTGGAGCAGGACCGGCGCCCGGTGGGCACGGCCGGTGTCCTGGCAGACGTACACCCCGTCCGGGTCCAGGCCGCGCAGCCGCACCGGCGCCGGTTCCGCGCCGAAGGACTGGGTCCGCAGCCACGCCAGCACCACGACCTCGTCGCCCAGGCTGTACTGGACCGCGCTCGGCCCGTCGCCGTCCGGCGGCAGCAGCCGGTGCAGCCGGCCGCGCTGCACCACCGGCCGTACCTCCTTGTACCGGCCGATCCACCCGGCCGCCTCCGCGAGTTCGGCCTCGCTCCACCGGGTGAGGTCCCCGCCGATCCCGAGGACCCCGGCCATCGCGCTGACGAACCGGAACCGCAGGGAGCTGACCCGGCCGTTCATCTGGTCGTTGGGGCTGTCCGTCACCCAGGCCGCCATCACCCGCGCCGGATGCACCTGGCCGAAACCGTGCTGGATGGCAAGCCGGTCCGCCGGATCGGTGTTGTCCGAGGTCCACACCTGGTCGGTACGGGAGAGGATGCCCAGGTCGATCCGGCCGCCGCCGCCCGAGCAGGACTCGAAGGCGACCCCGGGATGAGCGGCCCGCAGCCGGTCCAGGATGCCGTACAGCGCCTCCACGTGCTCGGTCCACAGCCGCTCCGGGAACGCCTCGCCCGGCCAGCCGGGGTCGGTGAAGGACCGGTTGAAGTCCCACTTCACGTAGTCGATCGGCGCCGACTCCAGCAGCCGGCGCACCTGCTCCTCGACGAAGGCGGCGACCTCGGGGCGGGCGAGGTTGAGCACCAACTGGTTGCGGAACAGGGTTGGTTCCCGGCCGGGCACGTGCTGCACCCACTCCGGGTGTGCCCGGTACAGATCGCTGTCCGGGTTGACCATCTCGGGCTCCACCCAGATGCCGAACCGCATGCCCAGCGCGCGCACCGCACGGGCCAGCGGTGCCAGGCCGCGTGGGAAGCGGTCCGGGTTCGGGGTCCAGTCGCCGAGCCCGGCCCGGTCGCTGGTGCGCCGCCCGAACCAGCCGTCGTCCACGACGAACAGCTCGACGCCGAGGGCGGCGGCCCGGCGGGCCAGCGCGAGCTGCCGCTCCTCGTCCACCTCGAACCAGGTCGCCTCCCACGAGTTGTACAGCACCGGCCGGTCCTCGGCCGCCGACGGGACGACGTGCGCCAGCTGCCAGGCGTGCCAGGCGGCGCTGGCCCCGCCGAACCCCCCGTCGGACCGCACCCCGGCCAGCACGGGGGTGGTACGGGACTCACCGGGGCCGAGCAGCAGCAGCCCGGTGTCGTCGTGCCCCCAGCCGCCGGTCACCTGGACCGCGCCGTCGGGCAGCCGCCGGGTGGCCAGCCGCCAGCTCCCGGACCAGGCCAGGGCGCAGCCGTACACCTCGCCGTGCTCCTCGGTGGCGGTGCCGTCGGCGTCCAGGGCGACCCACGGCAGATGCGTGTGCCCGGTGTGGCCGCGGCGGCTGCCGATGGTGTGGGCGCCGTAGGACAGCGGCACCCGCACCAGACGGCTCTCCGCGCCCCAGCGGCCGTGCAGATGGGACAGCCGCCAGGACGCGCGGACCGGCAGCGTCCAGGTCGCGGAGTCGGCGCGCGGCACCTCCAGGGGTGTGTCCGGTGACGTGTTGGCGACGGTGACCCAGCGCTCCACGACGTCGTGGCCCTCGCGCACCCGGTAGTGCAGGGTGAGGTCCAGGCAGGTCAGCGGATCGGCGAAACCGAGGCGCAGTTCGCCGCCGGTCACCTCGACGCGGACGTACGACCACCGGGTGCCGCGGACGCCGGGCGAGCGGACGATCAGCGCCGGCTCGGCGAACCGCGCGCCGCCCTCCACCGGGTACTCCTCGTGACCGTCCAGCCGGGACTCGAACGACCACTGGGGCAAGGGGAGTCCGGCCAGCTCCGCCAGGTCCGCGAGGGTGATCCGCGGCCCCCAGTGCAGGTGCAGCAGATGGTCCTCGTCGTCCAGCCGCAGCGCGTAGGAACTGGTCGGGCCGGACAGCAGCCAGCTGCGGCCGTCGGCTCCGGTCTCGATCATCGGGGCTCCCCTTCGGTGGGTGGCGGGGGCGCGCGGCCCGGTGCGGTCCGGCGCGCCTCAAGTGTCCGTGACGATCACGGCGGCCGGGCGGCACCTTAAGGGCGGCGATCTTGGGCAGGCGGAGTGAAGTGATCTTCGTCGTCGCCCTGTGGAAGGGAGCGCAATGACCGTACCCACGCGCCCTGTTCGTCGCGCGGACCGCGAGCGCCGCTTCGACCTGCGCGCGACCGCCCTGTTCTTCCTCTTCCTCGCGGTGCTCCTCTGCGCCCTGGCCTTCCTGGTCCGCACCCTCACCCGGACCGCCGGACAGCGGCCCGTGTGGGCCCTCTCGCTCCTTCTGGTGACGGCCGCGACCGTCTGGCTCTGCCGCTCCCGGCGCCGCCGCCGCGCCGCCGCCGGGTACGCGCGCCGCGCCACCCTGGCCCTGGAGGAGGCGGCCGAACGGGCCTCCGACAGCCTCGGCGAACTCGGCACGCCCGAACGGACGGTGGAGTACGCGGCAGTGCCCGCGCCCGCCGTCGACACCGTGCGGCTGGGGGAAGCACCCGAGGAGTACGTCGAACTGGACCCCGACGACTTCGAACACGCCGTGGCCGGCCTCTGCGCCCGCGACGAGTGCCGGTCGGTGGAAGTGGTCGGCGGCGCCGGTGACCTGGGCGCCGACGTCATAGCGGTCACCTCCGACGGGCGGCGGGTCGTCGTCCAGTGCAAGCGCTACGGCGACGGCCACCGGGTCGGCTCCCAGGACCTCCAGCGCTTCGGCGGGACCTGCTTCACCGTCCACGAGGCCGACGTCGCGGTCCTGGTCACCACCAGCGACTTCACCGCGCCCGCCCTGGAGTACGCCCGGCAGTGCGGCATAGTCTGCGTCGACGGCGAGGCCCTGACCGCCTGGCACGACCGCACCGGGCCCGCGCCCTGGGCGCTCACCGGATGACCCCACCCCCCTCCGCCCCTGTCCGGGTTTCCGGTCCCGACCGCCCGATGGGATGAACAGCCCGCACACGCGTTACCGGCGGCCCGGCCCGGCCGGTTGAACAGACGCGCGCGACGCGTCGGGACGACGGCCAGGGACGAAGCACCGCGGTGTCGGCCGCGGGCGGAACGGTACGGTGACAGTGACCACGACAGAGCGGACGGCCGGGTTCGCCCCCCGGGACCGCGCGGACGCCATCGACGGGTTCGCCTGCCCCGCCACCCGGCTGCTGCTCGCCGGCGACGGCCTCACCACCACTTCCCTGGAAGCCTGGGCGAGAGCCCCGCTGCGCATCGGGACCCTGGAGTGCCGGGTGCGCGGCGGCCGGGACGCACCGGTCGCCCCGGCCGCGGCGGTGCTCGGCGACCGGGACCGCTTCCTGGTCCGCGGCAGCACCCTGGCCGACCCGGCCGGAACGGTGTGGTCGGCCAACGACGTCGTCGCCCGCCTGGACCTGGACGAGCGGATCAACGCCTGCCTGCGGGGCACCGCCGCCCTGGGACCCGCGCTGCACCGGGCGGGTGTCCGCGGCCGGCGCTCCCTGCTCGCCGTCGGCCGGACACCGTGGCCGCTCGCCCCGGCACCGGTCGCCGCGGCCTACCGCGTCTGCCTGCTGCGGCACGGCACGGAACCCCTCGCCGTGGTCCGGGAGATCTTCAACCCCGCCCTGATCGACCCGCGCCCGCTGACCGGGGGAGCCCGGTGAGCCGCCGGCTGACCGCGCAGGTCGGCATCGTCGGCGCGGGCCCGGCGGGGCTGGTCGCGGCCTGTGTGCTCGGCCGGGCCGGGATCGACGTCCTGCTGCTGGAGAAGGAATCCCGGGCGGAGATCGAGGGACGGGCCAGGGCCGGCCTGGTGGAACACCGCGTCGTGGAGTACCTGACGGACCGCGGCCTGGCCGACGGCATGCTGGCGGACGGGGTCCGCCACGGCTGGTGCGACATGGTCTGCGAGGGCCGGCGCCGGCGGATCGACTACGCCGCCCTGTCCGGCGGCTTCGCCCACCGGGTGTACCCCCAGCAGGCGCTGGTGCGCGATCTCGTCGCCCGCGCGGAGGCGGCCGGCTCCCCGCCCCGCTTCGGTCACGCGGTGCGCGCCGTCACCGACGTCCGGGACCGGCCGCGCCTGGTCGCAGACGGCCTGGAGGCCGTCTGCGACTACGTGCTCTGCTGCGACGGCCCCGCCTCCCTCGCCGAGGACCTGGCCCCCGGCACGGCACGGGGCTTCCGCTACCCCTACGACTGGCTCACCGCCCTGGTCCGCGTCGACCGCCCCGTCGAGGGCGTGGTGTACGCGGTCCACGCGGACGGCTTCGCCGGGCTGATGCCGCGCACCGGCCACCGTGCCCGCCTCTACCTCCAGGTGCCGTGCGAGGACCGGGCCGAGTACTGGGACGCCGAGCGCGTCCGGGCGGCGTTCCGGACCCGGACCGGCGCCGTGGCCGACGGACTGCCCGCCGTCGGCGAGATCCTCCAGTCCGGGGTGCTGCGCATGCGCGGCATGGTCCGCGACCGGCCGCGGGTGGGCCGGGTCCTGCTCGCCGGGGACGCCGCCCACGTACTGACCCCCAGCGGGGCGAAGGGGCTGAACCTCGCCGTGGCCGACGCCGCCGACGCGGCCCACGCCCTCGTCTCCCTCCTCCGCGACGGCAGTCCCACCGCCCTGGCCGGATATGTCCGGCGGCGGGTCACCGAGGCGTGGCAGGTGCAGGAGTTCTCCGACCGGCTGCTCACCCTGCTGCACCTGCCCGAGGGCGCCGGAGCCGACCCCCGTTTCCTGCTGCGGCTGCGGCGCGAGCGCATGCGCCACCTCGGCCGGCCGGGGCCGCGCGCGGCGGCCTTCGCGCACTGGTACGCCGGGTCCGGCCGGGACGCCGATCCGCGCGGCCCGCTCACGCCGGGTCCGGGCGACTGACCGGACGGGCCGAGTTTTCGGCCAGAAGGGACAGAACGGAACGCTCGCCATCCCCTGTATGCCACACTGACCCGAGGCCCGCCGCGCATCCCCCGTCGCGGCGGGCCGTCTTCCTGCCCGGCCGGCGGTCAACCGCTCCGTCGTGGGCCCGCGTCCCCGGGCGGCCGGCCCGCCTCACGCCGCCTTGTCCCAGCCGGCGGGGAGGTCCTCCTCGTCCGGCGGGCGCCGCGCGGCCTTCTCACGGGCGCGCAGGACGGCCCAGGCGAGGGCGGAGGCGCCGGTGAGGTACCAGGGCAGCGGCCACACGGCGGGCCACCACGGTGTTCCGGGGGCGAGGACGAGATCGGCGGCTGCGGAGGCCATGGCGGCGGCGAGGCTCCAGCACAGGGCGCGACCGGCCCATCGGACGGCGAGGGCGAGCCGGCGCGGGGCGCGGGAACGGCGGCGGGTGGAACCGGAACAGGGCGCGCGTCCGCCCACTGCGTTCATCGGGAACGTCCTTCACAGCCAGGGAGGTTGCCGCGGGCTGGGGGACCACGCATGCGGAACGGGGAAAGTGTGCCTGCCCGGGCGCCGTATCCACAGACGCCCCACATGGCCACCAAGTCCTCTGAGACAACTTCTCCGGCCGGTCCCCGCCCGCCGTGACCGGCGCTGACGGCTGGGGAGCGCCGTCCGGGCGGGGAGCGGGCGGGCTCAAAAGTGGCCGGAAAGAGACGGTCGCTGACCTGGCATTCCGTGAAAAGGGCCAGGTCAGAAGGTTTCGGTCAGGGTATCTGCCGGACCGGGCGGCGGAATCGTCCGTTCCCCCTGCTCGGCGCGGTGGTTCGGGTGCCTACGCCCCGGTTTGGCGGAGGGAAGCGGCGGGGCTGATTCCGGCCCGCATGAAACGCTTACGGGTGCCTTGAGACGCAGTCGTGAGCGTCATGCCATGGGGGCCGTGTCGCGAAGCCCGGTGCGCGCCCGGTCTGGCAGGATGCGCCACCGCCACCGCCACCGCCACCGCCACCGCCACCGCCACCGCCACCGCCGCCGTGACCGCCGCCGTCACCGTGACCGCCGCCGCCACCGCCGCAGTCACCGCAGTCACCGCCACCAGCCGACAGGAGGCCCGTCGTATGGTCCAGCGAGACCCCGTCCCGCCGTCCGGCCCCCGTGCCGTCCTCGTCCCGCCCTGCCCCCTGGGCGCGTTGTGGGCGGTGCGGCATGGGGAGAGCACGGCGAACGCCGCCTTCGCCGAGGCCGAGCGCTCCGGCCGGGCAGCCCGGCCGGTGCCCGGACGCGACCGTGACGTCCCGCTGACCGCCACCGGCGCCGCCCAGGCCCGGGCGCTGGGCCGCTGGCTGGCCGACCGGGAGCCGGCCACCGGGCCGGACCTGGTGGTGTGCTCGCCCTACCGTCGCGCCCGGCAGACCTGGGACGGCATGGCCGACACCGCCGCCGGGGCCCGCGGGGCGTCGCTGCCGGTGCTGGTCGACGAACGGCTGCGGGACCGCGAGACGGGCGTCCACGAACTCTGGCCCCCCGCCCTGCTGCGGGAGCGGGCCCCCGAGGAGGCGGCGCGCCGGGAGCGGGTGGGGGAGTGGTGGTACCGGCCGCCCGGCGGCGAGGCCCTGACCGATGTGGCGGTGCGGGTGGGCCAGTTCGTCACCGACCTCGGGGCCGCGGCCCCCGGCCGCCGGGTCCTGCTGGTGGCGCACGACGCGGTGGTCGTCGCCCTGCGCCAGGTGCTGGCCGGGATCGGGGCGGAGGCGCCGGACCGGGTGCCGCCCGTGCCGAACGCCTCCGTCTCGCACTGGCGCGACGACGGGCACGGCCGGCTCCGGCTCGCCGTGTGGGGCGGCACGGACCACCTCGGCCCCGCCCGTCCCCCCGCGCCGGACGGAGGCTGACGCCCCCGCCGCCCGGCGTCGGGCGTCAGCCGAGGCCCAGGGCGTCCATGGCGTGCTCGGCCATCCGCCGCTCCCCGAGGGCGTTGGGGTGGACGGGCACGAGGCTGTCGCCGAAGAGCAGCGGCTCGATCCACCGGGTGCCGCGCGCCGCGCACGCGTCGTGCCCCTCGGAGACCCGCGCGAAGTCCACGAAGACGGCACCCGTCTCCTCGGCGGCGCGCCGCACGGCCGCGTTGAGCCGCGCCTGGATGCCGCGGAGGTAGGGCACGTCCCCCTGGGCGACGGGCAACTTGACGAAACAGGACGGGTCGGCGGCGGCCGGCATGATCCAGGGATAGCCGAGCGCCGCCACCGTCGCGCCGGGAGCCTCGGCCCGGACGGCGTTCAGGGCCGCCTTCAGCGCCGGGTAGGTGTTCGCCTCGATCTCGTCCTCGAACCGGCTGCCGTACCGGTCCTTGCAGGGGCTGCCCTTCCCGCCGCTGAGCAGGCCCGCGGTACCGCAGGAGGTGACCGCGTTGATGAAGGTGCCGTTGTCGTTGCCGCCGATCGTCAGCGTCACCAGATCGGTGCCGGCGCCGAGGGCGTCCACCTGAGGGGCGACACCCGGGTACTGGGCCTGCGTGAAGTGCGAGGTCTGCGCGGCTCCGCAGGTCACGTCCGTGAGCCGGGCGCCCGTCGCCGAGGCGATGACATGGGGGTAGTTGGCGGTGGAGCGCAGACAGAGCAGATTGCTCGGGTCCACGGGCAGGACCCCCGATCCGGCACTGTAACTGTCGCCCAGGGCCACGTAGTCGAGCGGTTCGGCGGCGTGCGCGGCGGCACCGGTGAAGCTCAGCGCCAGGGCACCGGCCACGGCTGCTGTCGAGGCCATGACACGTCTCAGGGCGTGCTTCGGCATGGGCTGATCCCTCTTCTCGGGTGGACGGCGGCTTTTCCGGACGGACGGCGGCTTCTCGATCGGGCGACGGTCTCCGGCAATCGGGCGGCGCGCTTCCCGGGGCGGGTCGCGGCTGGCCGCGGCGCACCGAACAGCGCGTTTACCTACAGGTAACACCGATAAGTAATGTGCGGCCGGTGAGACGCCGAGTCAACAGGGGTGACCGGACCAGTCGTCGCCGTGGTCTCCTCAACTCGCCGTTCACACGGCCGACCGCATGGCGCCACAGCGTCATGCCCATGAAGGAACTCCACGGAAGATCCGTGTCGTTGAGCCGCCGCGGCTGCTGGCCGTGCCATGGCGACCGCCCTCACCGCGTCCGCGGCCCGGTCGCCGACGCCGCTCCCGCCCACCCGCCGGCCCCGGCCGCGTCACCCTGACGGTCACGGCAGGCGGCCGGACCGCCTCCACGGCCGTCGGGCTGACCTCGTGACAGCGCCGCCCCGGGCACCGCGGTGACGCGCCGGGCACCGCGGTGACCCCGGGCCGCTCAGGGCGCCGTCCACTTCTGCGCGGAGTTCCCCGAACACCAGGCGATCTGCAACGGCGTCCCGTCCGCGGTGGCCGCGTTCGCCACGTCCAGGCACTTGTCGGCGGCGACGTTGACGATGTCGTTGCCGCCGGAGTAGCGCCACTGCGTCACATCGGTGGAGTCGCAGGACGCCATCACCACCGGCGTGCCGTCCTGGGTGGAGCGGCCGGCCAGGGACAGGCAGCGCCCGCCCTTGCGCAGCGTCCCGTCCGAGGCGAACTGCCAGTCCTGGTCACCGCCCCCGTCACAGCCGTACAACTGCAGCGAGCTGCCCACCAGTTGGATGCACCGGCCGATGAACGGGTCGTACAGGCCGGAGATCCGGCCGACCGGCCGGGAGAAGTCCTGGGTCCGCTTGGCGGTGCTCGTGGTGTCCGTGCTCTTCTCCGAGTCCCCGGAGCCGGACTCGGCGGAGTCCGCGGACTTCTTCCCGTCGTCGTCCGTGTCCGGGCGCGCGGTCACGGTGACCGGCGCGGCCGGCCGCACCACGGCCGCTCCCTCCTCGCCCTTCTCTCCGCCCGTGTCCGCGGCCTTCTCCTTCTCCTTCTCCTTCTCCTCCTTCTCGTCCTTCTCCTTCGAGGGCGTGGGGGAGGGGGTGGGGGACGGGGCCGAGGAGGAACCGGCCGGGACGGCGGTGTCGCCGGCGGGGAGCGAGTCGCCCGCCGAGGCGGTCGTCACCTCCTCGTCCCGGTCCAGGACACCGCTCGCCGTGAGCGCCGCGGAGAGGGTGACCGTCGCCGACACCGCCGCCGTCCAGCCCAGCGTCACCCAGACCCGGCGACCGGGCAGCAGCCCGTGCGGGGCCCGTGCGGGCCGGCGGCGGAAGGTGTCGGCGAAGGACTGCGCGGCGGGACCGGCCGGCGCGGTGGCTTCCTTCGGCCGCTGGTGCGGTGCGGACATGGTGTCGGTGCTCCCGTGAAGAGGATCGGTCACAGCAGGTCCTGCTCGTCCAGCTGCATCAGCTGGGCGGAGTCGGGATCGGTCAGCTCGGCCACCCGCATCGCCTGACGCTCCGTCATCGCCTGGAAGAGCTGGCGGGCGGTACGGCCGTTGCCGAACTGCGCGCCGCGCGGCAGGGTCTCGACGTACGAGGCCAGGGCGCGGCGGGCGGCGTCGGTCAGCTCGTAGCGGTGGCGCTGCGCGTGGTGCTCCACGATGCTGACCAGTTCCGCCGAACTGTAGTCGGCGAACAGCAGGGTGCGGCTGAAACGGGAGGACAGGCCCGGGTTGGACGCCACGAAGCGTTCCATGTCGCCGGGGTACCCGGCCGCGATGACCACGACCTCGTCGCGGTGGTCCTCCATCAGCTTCACCAGCGTGGCGACGGCCTCGGTCCCGAAGTCGTTGGCGGCCCCGGCCGGCACCAGGGCATAGGCCTCGTCGATGAACAGCACCCCGCCCCGGGCCCGGTGGAACGCCTCCGTGGTCTTCGGCCCGGTGTGGCCGACGTACTCGCCGACCAGCGCGCTGCGGTCCACCTCGACCAGATGGCCCCGGGCCAGCAGCCCCAGCGCCTTGAGCAGCCGGCCGTACAGCCGGGCCACGGTGGTCTTGCCGGTGCCCGGATTGCCCGCGAAGACCAGATGCCTGCTGAGCGGGGGCGCGGGCAGCCCCGCCTGCTCCCGCAGCCGGACCGTCTGCATCAGCTTGACCATGCCGCTGACGTCGCGCTTCACCCCGTCCAGGCCCACCAGCTCGTCCAGTTCGGCGAGCAGGTCCTCCAGCGTCTCCGGCTCCGGCTCGGGTTCGCCCTGCTGCCACAGGTCGGCCGCCCCGTCCCCGGGGCCCTCCGCCGAGGGGGCGTCCCCGCGTGCGCCGCCGGTCCCCGGCCCGGGCGCGGCCGGCGGGCCCGCGCGATCGGACAGCGCCGGCAGCACCGCCGTACGCACCCGTACGGCGGCGCAGTCCTCGAAGACCGGCTCGGCGCCGTCCGCGAGACCCACGTCCTGGCCGCAGTCGAAGACCCGGCACCCCCGGAAGCGGACCTCGGCGCCCTTGCCGACGTGCACGGCGGGGAACGCCGAACCGGACAGGTCGCAGTGGTCGAAGGAGCCGGTCACCGCCTCCCCGACCAGGATGCCGTTCTTGCCGCAGTCCGCCACCCGCAGCGCGCGGACCTCGGCCGCGGCACCCCGCTCCAGCACGATCCCGCTCCCGGCCGCGCCCGACACCGTGCCGCCCGTCAGGGTCAGCCGGCCCCCGGCGTCCACGGCCACCCCCGCGCCGCCCGCCCCGGTCACCCGTACGTCGGTGAGCACGGCGGCGCTGTCCGGCCCCAGCTCCACCCCGCTGCGCCGCTGGCCGGCCAGGGTGCAGCCGCGCAGTTCGGACGGCTCCTCGGTGACGGACCGGACGCGTACCCCGGTCTCCGCGCCGCGCAGCCGCAACCCGGTGACGACCAGCCGGGCCGCCTCCTCGGCGTGCAGCCCGCACAGTCCCGGCTCCGTCACGGCCGTGTCCGCCACCTCCGCCGTCGCGGACCCGGCGACGGCCACCCCGTGCTCGCGCGCGCCGTACAGCCGGCCGCCCTCGACCGTGCCGTACGCATGGCCGCCCAGCCAGATGCCGCAGGCCCCCGCGTCCGCCACCAGCGACCCGGCGACCAGCACCCGGGCCGACCCGGCGGCCCGCACGCCGTGCCCGCCGGGACGCTCCACCCGGCAGTCCCGGACCACCGCCCGCGCCCGGTCCTCCGCCTCCACCCCGGGCCCGCCCGCCGCGGTGATCCGGCAGTCGGTGAGGGTGCCCCGGGCACCGTGCCCGAGCCGCATCCCCGACCGGGCCGCGTCCTCGATCCGGCAGTCGGTCAGCGCGGCCTCCGCCTCGTCCTCCACCAGCACCCCGTGCCGCCCCGCGCCGCGCACCACGCACTCCCGGGCCAGCAGCCGCGACGCCCCCTTGGCCCGCACCCCGGACCCCGAGGTCCCCGACACCCGCAGCCGCTCGGCGAGCAGCGCCGCCTGCCCGGAGAGCACCACGCCGATGCCGTCGACCTCGTCGACGACCGTGTCCACGGCCCGTGTCCGGGCGTCCCCGACCAGGTGCAGCGCGGTGCCCCGGGCGCCGCTGAGCCGGGTGCCGTCCAGCACCAGCACCCCGCCGCCGTCCACCGGGTCGGCCAGCTCCGCCGCGAGCGTGCCGTCCACCGTCAGCGCGGTGTTGGCGACGGCCGAGGTGCCCGCCGCCGAGCCCAGCACCTCCACCCGGCCGCCGGTCAGCGCGCAGCGCTCGACGAGCAGCCCCGCCGCGTCCTCCACCCGCACCAGCGTCCCCGCCGCGTCGTCCCCGGCCAGCGTCAGGTCGCGCAGCACACAGCCGGGCGCGGTCACGGTCACCACCGGCCCGGCGGACGGCCGCAGCTGCACCGTCCCGGCGCCCGCCTCCGGCTCGATGACGACCCGCCGGGTCAGCGCCAGCGACTCGGTGTACGTGCCCGGCGCCACGGTGACCGTCGCCCCGGCGGGCGCCGCGGCGAGCGCCGCCGCGATGGTGCGGTGGGCGCCCCGCCCCTTGGCGGCGACTCTGAGGTCGGTCACTGCGTACCCCCGGTGGGCTCACCGCTCTGCCCGGACCCCTGGTAATAGCCGGGGTTGATCGACATGGTCAGAGCCTTGGACAGGAACAGGTTGGCGAAGAGCTTGTCGACGAGCTTGCCCAGCCCGGCGACGACGAAGATGTCGAAGAAGCCCTGGCGGTGGTACCAGCGCCCGGCCAGGTTCTGGGTGAGCGCGGTGCGGGCCATGCCGAGACTGACCGCGCCGGCCACCCCGCCCGCGATACCGATGGCACCCGCCAGCAGCGCGTCCGTGCCGTGCAGGTGGACGACGTTGCCCTCCGAGTCCTTCACCCCGAAGATCGCGGCGGTCGCCGCGCCGCCGATGAAACCGGACACCGACCCGCTGACCAGGCCCGCCGTGAAGTCGTAGGTGCCCGAACGCCAGCGGGTCACCTTCTCGTTGCCGCCGAACTCGCCCGACCAGGTGTCGTCGTTGGGCCGCCGGTGGTACGGGTGGCCCTGGTCGACGTGGCTCAGTCCCGTCTTCCACGGGCCGCCCCGGTAGGCGGCGAAGTGCCCAGCGGAGAAACCGCCCTTGACACCGGCGCTCACGGTCGCGCCGAACGCCGCCTTGCCCACGTCGGTCCAGCCGAAGGAGGTGCCGGTGGCGGCGGCCACGATGCCGTACACGGCCAGGTTCATACCGAAGTCGAGCAGCCACTCCTGGAGCACGTCGACGGCGACGGCCCGCGCGGCCCGGTTGACGAACGGCGTGTAGGTGGAGACGCCGGCCGCGGTGTGGCCCCACTCCCACCGGTTCGGCTCGCGCCACATGCGGCTGAAGCCCCGGTACTCGGCGAACGCCCCGGTGAAGTTGGTCTCGCGTCCGATCAGCGACGTACGGCCGAAGGTGTCGGTGTGCCACACGTACCCGGCGATGCTGCGCTCGTCGATGAGCGTGGTGCCGTCGCCGGCGAAGCGGCGCCACTGCTTGTGCCAGTCCTCGCTCTCCAGGAAGGTGCCGTCCGGCAGGCGGACCTTCCGGCCGAGTTCGACGCCGTTCTCGTACTCCTTCCAGGTGTGCGCGTGGAACGCGTCGCCGGGGGACTGCGTGTACTCGCGGACGCGGTGCGGGGAGTCCGCGAAGTGCGGGGTGCCGGCCGGGCGGGCCGGGATCTCCTGCACGAGCCGGTTGCCGAGACTGGTGACCCGGTCCTCGAACCGCGCCCCGGACCGCCAGTCGGGCAGCGCGTTGCCCTGCCCGTCGAACCACTGGCGGACCCGGTCGCCGGGGCCCGTGCCGAACTCCTTGACGGCTCCGTCGGCGCCCGTCTTGTTCCAGTGCCAGGCGCGGTTGCCGTCCGGTCCCCGCCAGGCGTCCACGGTGGTGCCGTCCGCGAGCAGCCGGTGGTCGCGGACGAGGGCGCCGGTGGCGTCGAAGTCCTGGAACGACTCCCGGTCCCAGCCCCACGGCGTGACCTCGCCGCGGTGCTCGTTGAGCTTGCGGACGCCGCTGTTGCCCAGGTTGTCGGTCCAGCGGACGTTCCCGTCCAGCATCCGCAGCGACGTGACCTCCACCGGGTTCCCGCCGGCCGGGTCGGGCCAGGTGTCCTTGCGGGCGACGACCATCCCCTGGTGGTCGTAGCGGGTCCAGTCGCCCGCGCCGAGGTGGCCGGTGCGGCCCGGTGCGCCGGGCGCCGGACGGAAGTCGACGACCGAGCCGTCGGCGAACCCGACCCGGACGACCCGCCACTGCTTGCCCGCGTTCGGGCTGTACCAGTCGCCGTCGGCGAGGTCGTCGGTGACCCGTTCCTGCCAGCGGACCGCCGGCAGGTCGTTGCCGAACCCGCCGGGCAGCGGGGCGAAGTCGCCCTGACGGTACGTCCGGTGGCCTTGCGGCTTGCCCTCGCCCTGCGACCACGGCAGATAACCGTCCTGCCGGTGCGCCCCGGCCGGCAGGGGTACGTCGCCGACGGTGACGGTGTCGCCGCCGAGCAGCTTCCGGGTCTCCCGTACGACGTCCCCGGCGCGGGTCACGTCGGTGACGGTGTTGAGGGTGGCGAACCGGATGCCGTGCGTGGTGGTGGCCCCGTCCGCCGACGTCTGCGTCCAGCTGTGGGTGTGCAGCCGGCTGTCCCGGGCCAGCCAGGGCACCCGGTCGAGGTGCGCGGCCCGGTACTCGCCGCTCGCCAGCCAGCGGAAGGCGACCGGCGGGCGCTGCTCGGCGAACCGGTGGGTGACGAGGAAGCCGCCGTCCTTGAGGGTCTGGCCGCGGCCGTTCTCCTTGCCGTGCGGCGACCACGACGTGTAGTCCCGCTTCGGGACGCCGTCCGCGCCGATCTCCGTCTGGTGGTAGCGGCGCACATCGTGCACGGACCAGGTGAAGCGGCCGAACTTCTCGTGCATCACGACCCGCTCCCCGGTGACCGGGTGGACCATGGTGTCGGTGTAGCCGCGGCCCGGGCCCCACTGCCGGGTGCCCTGCGCGACCTGCTTGAAGTCGGCGTCGAACCGTGTCCACGAGGTCGGCCCGGCGAAGCTCTGGGTGAGCGGCCGGTTGTCCAGCCGGGCCAGGACGTGGCCGCCGTCCGGGTTCTCCTGGAAATGCCGCACCCGCGTGCTGAGGCTGCCCGAGCCGGTGACGTCGAACCAGCTCCGGCCGCTCTCGCCCCAGTGCCGGGTGCCCGAGCGCAGCACCCCGCCGGCCGCGTCGAACTCGGTCCACACCCCGCGCTGGTTGAACGCGCCGAACGTGCCGACCCCGGCCCGGGAGTGATAGGCGTCCACCGTGTGCCCGCCGGGCAGCGGCCGGCGTTCCATGACCTCGACGCCGGAGTGGCTGACCAGCCGCACCCGGCCGTTGCCGACGCCCTTGGGGTCCACGGTCCCGCCGTCGTACCACTTGCGCGCCCCCGCGCCCGGCACGGGCGTGCCGTCGGCGCCCAGCCGGACCCGTGTCCAGCTGGGCTTGACGGTCCCGTCGTCGAGGTGGCTGACGAGCAGGTACTCGTTCGGCTTGACGGTGCCGCGGTCGATGACGTTGATCCGCTGCTCGGTGAGCCGGCCCCGCCCGTCGTAGATCTTGTACTCGCCCGAGTGCGGCCCGGTGCCCCGTACGTCGACGCGGTAATGGCCCTCGGCGGTGCGGCCGAACCGCACGTCCGGGGAGCCCGGCACGGGGCGCAGGTCGCCGTCGAGCAGGGCGTGCGTGTCGGTCCGTACGAAGCGGGTGCCGACCCCGTCGGAGAGCTGCACGGCGTCGAACGCGTGGCCCCCCCGCGGATCGGCGGCGCGGAACAGGTGCTGCCCCTCGCCGGGCGGGGTGAGGGTGTAGCGGTGGGCGCCGTCCGGGCCGAACATCCGGATCTCGCCGCCGGCCCCGGTGACATGGTGGCCGCCGCCCGGCACCCCGGTCACCGTGGACCCGTCGACCCGGGTCAGCCGGGCGTCCATCAGCTCCAGGTTGCCGCCGCGCTGCACATGGACCGCCTCGCCCGTGCCGAGGCGGGTGGCGGTCAGCTCGGTGGAGCCGTCACCGGCCCGGTGCAGCCGCACGGTCCCGGCGCCGGTGTCGGTGACCACGAAACGGCCGTCGCCGCGGGCGCTGATCGTGGTGTGCGGCACGCCCGTGCCGTCGCCCGCCCGCACCAGGGGCGCCCCGCCGCCGTCCGGCACGTGGGCGAAGTGCGGCGTGTCCCGCAGGGGGATGACGGTGTGGGTGTGGGCGCCGTCGGCGTTGACGATGACGTGGGTGTCGCCGTGTTGGATGCGGTGGGCGCCGTGGGGTTGGGGGGTGATGGTGGCGTGGGGGAGGGTGGGGGTGCCGTCGGGGGTGAGGTGGAGGGTGTGGCCGGTGAGGGGGCCGCCTTGGATGGTGAGGAGGTCGTGGGTGTGGTGGCCGGCGGGGTCGTGGACGCGGGTGCGGTGGGGGTTGGGGGTGGGGATGTAGAGGGTGTTGTCGGGGTTGAGGGTGAGGGGTCCGCGGTCGGTGCCGTGGGCGTCGACGCGGGTGGGGGGCCGGTGGTCGGTGGGGCGGAGGACGTATTCGTCGGTGCCGCGCAGGGGGACGACGGTGTGGGTGTGGGCGCCCGTGGGGCTCACCACCACGTGGGACGAGCCGTACTCGACGCGGAAACCGCCCCCCGTCTGCACGTGCGCCGTCGCCCCGGGTGATGCCACCGGGGTGCCGTCCGCGTCCGTGAAGCGCAGGCTGCGGCCGTCGCGGCCGGGCAGCGCGTGGAGCCGGCCGCCCGTCCCGTCCTCGATCCGCAGCGCCGACCGGGTCGGCAGCCCCGTCGCCGGGTCGTAGAGCTGGAAACCGCTGCCCGTCGGCATCCGCAGCTCCGGCCCGGTGAAACCGGGTCGTCCCGCCGGGGCCGGACCGCCGGCGGACGGCACCTGCCGCACCGCGTTGCCGTGCAGCAGGTCGACGGCGACCGTGGTGCCCCGGAACTCCCCGCCCGCCAGCGTGATCAGACGCTCGTCGGAGACCGGCCGCAGCCCGTCGCCGTCCCGCACCAGGTCGATACTGCGGACCTCCGCCGCGCCGACCCGCTGGTCGAGGTGGACCAGATCGCCGCCGCCCGGCCCCTGACCCGCCCGTACGGTGACCGTCGGCAGACCCCCGGAGCCCGCGGAGCCGTGCGGCACCGCGACGGCCTCGGTGACGCTGCCCGGCGTCTCGCCGAACCGCACCTGGACCCGGGCGGCACCGCCCAGCCCCGGCACGTCCAGGACACGTGGCGGCGGGGGAGCGGGGGCGGCGGCGGGCGCGGCCGGCGCGGCCCCGGAACCGCTCGGCATCGCCGCCATCTCCAGGTCCGTGTCCCGGCCGCCCGGCGGGATCACCTGCATGTCCCCGAGCCGCTGGTAGTCGGGCGCCCGGAGGGCGAAGCTCCAGCGGTGCGTCGAGCCGTCGGGCATGGCGCGCTCCACCTGGAGGACGTCCTGCCCGTTCAGCTCGACGTGCCGGGCGGACACCCCGTCGACGCCGTGCGGGTTGGCCGCCACCGTGACGTGCGCGCGCTCGGCTCCGCCGCCCGGCCGTACGTCGATCCGCACGCCGCGCAGCAGGTCGTCGATCTCGGAGAAGGTGTGCTGGAGGTTGAGCTGCACCCCGTTCATCATGCGCACCTCGACGGTCCGCAGGGCGAGCGCCGACAGGTCGATCCGGCCCAGCCCGGGCAGGTCCGCGACGAGCGAGCCGTGACCCGGTCCGCCGAGCGCCTTCGAGGGGGCGGGGACGGGCGGCGGGGCGGCGTGGGAGACGGGCACGACGGGCACCGGGACCTGCCCGGTACCGGCGCCGGCGAGCGGCACGGGCGTGCG
The DNA here is from genome assembly GCA_014649155.1 of Streptomyces griseoviridis. Lineage (GTDB taxonomy): Bacteria > Actinomycetota > Actinomycetes > Streptomycetales > Streptomycetaceae > Streptomyces > Streptomyces griseoviridis. Next base: position 183,665 of record BMSM01000010.1, read on the forward strand.
GCCGCCCGCGCCGGCCTCCGGGGTGACCGAGTGGCCGGGGCGCGGCGCAGCGGGGGCCACCGACGCGTCCGGGCCACCGGGCCGGCCGGCGGCGGGAACACCGACCTGGCCGGTGCCCTCTCCGGCCCGCCCGGCGGCGGGCACGTCCACCCGCGCGGCGGACCCCGCCGAGGCGTCCCCGGCCCGTCCGGCCGCCGGTACGTCGACCCGTGCGACGGACGGTCCCGTCAGATCCCCGGTACGGCCCACCGAGGCCACGTCCACCCGCCCGACCGCCGGTACCGGCACGTCCCCGGCCCGTCCGGCCGCCGGTACGTCCACCCGGGGGGCGGAGGGCGCCGGCACGTCCCCCGCGCGGCCCACCGAGGGCACGTCGACGCGGGCCACGGTCGGCGCGGTGAGGTCCGTACCCCGGCCGAGCGAAGGGAGGTTCACCTGGGAGACGGACGGTACGTCGGCCCGGTCGGCGCCGTGCACCGACGGCAGGTCCGTCACGCGGGCGCCGGTACCCGGCGCGTCCAGCCGCGCTGTCGCCGTACCGCCGGCCGACGCGCCCAGCGGAGGCACCTCGACGCGTGAGGCCGGCGGTGCCGTGAGGTCGCCGGTCCGGCCGAGCGCGGGGACATCGGCCCGCGCGACGTCCGACGCCGCGATGTCTCCGGCCCGGCCCACGGAGGGCACGTCGACCCGGCTCACCGCAGACGCCGACACGTCCCCCGCGCGGCCCACGGACGGTACGTCCACCCGCCCGACCGCCGGTACCGACACGTCCCCGGCCCGCCCGATCGCCGGCACCTCCACCCGCGCCACGGACGGCGCCGACACGTCCCCGGCCCGCCCCACGGAGGGCACGTCCACCCGCCCGACCGCCGGTACCGACACGTCCCCCGCGCGGCCCACCGAGGGCACGTCGACGCGGGCCACGGTCGGCGCGGTGAGGTCCGTACCCCGGCCGAGCGAAGGGAGGTTCACCTGGGAGACGGACGGTACGTCGACCCGGCCGGCACCGTTCACCGACGGCAGGTCCGTCACCCGCGCCCCCGCCCCCGGAGCGTCCAGCCGCGCGATCGCCGGGCCGTCCGCCAGCGCGCCCAGCGAGGGGACGTTGACATGCCCCACCGACACCGCGTCCATCTGCGTCGGCGCGGGCACGTGCACCTGGCCCGGCGCCGGCGCGCTCAGGTTGCCCGGCGCCGGCACGTGCACCGCGTTCAGGCCGCCGACGGCCGACTGGTCGATCCGGGTCACCCCGTTCCCGCCGAGGTGCGGCACACCGATGTTCCGCACGCCCACCGCGCCGATGTCCCCGCCGACCGCCGGCACGTGCAGCCCGTTCAGGTGCGGCACCGACACCGACGACATCGGGCCCAGCGTCGGGATGTGCGCCATGCCCGCGCCGCCGGGACCCGCCACGGACGGCACGTCCACGATCCTCGCCCCGGCACCCGGCGCGGACAGGTCCACCGAGGAGCCCAGCCCCCGGAAACCGCTGACGCCGACCGACCCCATCGAGTCGGCCAGGGAGATCGGCGGCAGCCCCCGCAGCCCCACCCCCAGCCCGCCCCCGGCCGTCTCCGGCGAGAACCGCCCCAGGCCGGCGTGCGGCAGCGTGCCCAGGTCGGCCGTGGGCCGCGTCAGCGACAGACCGTGCGCCACGCCCCCGCTGATCCGGCTGCCCGTGGCGAGGACCTGCCCGCCGGCGAACACCCCGTAGCGGTACAGCCCGAAGACACCCCGGTCGATGAATCCGACCCGGAACGCGACGGTCAGACCGAGCCCGATCTCGTCGGCGGCCACCGGCAGGAACAGCCGCAGGCTGTTGAACCCGCGCACCCCGTTGACCAGGCCGCTGCCCAGCGACGCCCCGACCGACCGGATGCCGTTGAGCCCGCCGAGCACCGACCGCACCGCGAAGAAACTCTTCGCGCCCATCAGATTGATCACCGTCAGGTCCACGGCGGCCGGGACGAAACGGAAGGAACTCCCGGCGAACGGCACACCCCCGAAGGTGAAGCCCTTCGGCCCCGGCATGGCCCTCAGTCCCGCCGCGAACCTCAGCCCGTCGATGCCCTTCAGCCCGTTCAGCCAGGAACCGCTCGCCCGGAACACGTCGTCCAGCCCCAGCGACAGCCGAGTGAACAGACCGAACGCGTTGGGACCGCCGAGGAGCAGGTTGCGCGTCCCGTTGAACGCCGTCGAACCGAGCCCCTTCAGCCCCTTCCACAGGTCACCGAGGCGGATGCCCTTCGTGGTCGGCGCGATCACCCCGATGATCGACAGCACCAGTTCGGTGATGCTCGCCTTGCCCTGCGAGAAGTCGATCGCCGTCTTGATGAGCAGCGCCACGTTCAGCCCGATCGCGAACAGCGCCAGCGGACCGCCGACGATCATCGCCGGGATCACCAGGATCAGCGCCAGCCAGCCCAGCGCCTTCCAGAACTCCTCGCACTCGTCGATCGGCGAGGCGATGCTGTACGCCGCCTCCCGCAGCGCCGACGCCGCCGTGCCCGCCGCCGACTGCAGCTCGTCCCCGGCGTCCTCGGCGATCGCCTTCTGCGCCTCGCGGCCCGCCTCGTCGTCCTCCGCCAGGGCCGCCGCCGCGCTCAGCGCCTCGTCGGCGACCCGCTGCTGCTCCCGCATCACCCCGACATAGGTGCGCAGCGCCGCCTGGACGTCCTTGTGCGCCTGCCGGAACGTCGACACGTAGTGCCGCAGATCCTTGTCGATCACCTTGCGCAGCGCGTCCGCCGTCTTGCCGACGAACACCCCGTCGGTGGTGTTCAGGATCGATGTCAGACCCTCGTCGATGGTGTCGGCCAGGGAGACCAGAGACTCCTGGGAGGTGATGACCGCGTCGATCCGGTCGGGATCTCCGGGCGTCGGGTCACCGCCCAGCCCGAGCGCGCTCCAGTCGGTGGGACGGGCCATCGGGGCCGCTCTCCTTCCGCGTCCGTCGCAGCCGGGCCACTGCTGCCCCAACCACGCACCGGGGTGGGGAAAAGGTTCAATCGACCGGGAGGAAAAAGTGTTGAACCTTTCCGGGTCCCTGGTGCGTGGAGTGGGCGACAGGCGTGCCGGGACGGACCGGGCTCTGGATGCGACCGGGAGGCGTGGTGCCCGACTTCTCCATCGACTACGGGGCCCTGCACATCGTGCAGGGCAAAATGCGGGAACTGGCCGACGCCGCCGACTCCGGCGGTGCCACCGGCACGTTCAAGGAGGTCGGCGAGGCGAGCAGCTCCGAACGCAAGGCACTCTTCGGCAGCTCCGACCTCTCCTACGCCTTCAACCTGTTCTACTCCTACTCGACCTCCCGCACGAAGGACGCCAAGGACGGGCTCGGACAGCTCGCCGACACCTTCTCCGGCGTCGCCGACACCTTCTTCAACGCCGATGCCCAACTGGCTTCCGCCGCAGGCCTGATGAGCCAGAGCCTGGGCCTGGACGACTGGCGCAACCAGAAGGAGGCGTACGACGCCTGGCAGGAGGACAAGACCGCCTGGGACGCCTACCTGGAGAAGATCGGCGCGAGCGAGTACTTCGAGCAGCACCCCGACGCGAACATCGGGGACGTCTGCCGGGCGGACGGCGCCCCCTCCTTCTGCGAGGCGTGGCTCGCCGACGACGACGCCCCCGACGACCCCGGCGAGCCGCCCGCCGAACCGGCCGACACCCCGCCCACCTCGTACACGTACGAGGACGAACAGGGCAAGGTCTCCGTCGAGGTCGAACTGGACGACGACTACAACGTGATGAAGGAGACCGCCACCATCACCACGCCGGACGGCCAGTCCTACACCTCCGTCACCACCTACGACTCCGCGCCCCGGATCATCACCCCGGACGGCGGCGAACCGTTCGACGCCCGCGACTACACGATGGTGACGACGTTCGGCGACGGGACGAAGACGACCACCGAGGTCGTCATCGAGGACGACGGTTCCGGCACCATGACCACCACCGACGCGGACGGCAAGGTCACCACCGTCACGCGCTCCGGACCCGACGAGGAATGGCCCGAACCCCCCGAAGAGTCCGACGACTAGATCCCCACCACCCCACCGGAAAGGACCCTCCCATGGCCGCCAACATCAGCATGTCCTACGCCGAGATCGAGCGCGTCTCCAACCTCCTGGACACCAGCGTCGACAGCACCCTGGTGCCCCGCATGGACGAGGCCAAGACCGAGGTCGACAACCTCCTCGACACTTCGCTGGTGCTCACCCAGTCCAGCCCCGCCCTGCAGACCCAGTACGAGAAGTTCACCACCTCCCTCAAGGACGCCACCGACTCCATCAAGGGCTACGCCGAGCAGTTCCGCAAGATCATGGAGTCGGTGAAGGAGATGGACCAGGACATCGCCGACAAGGTCAACAGCAGCGGCCAGTAACCCCCGCCGCCCCCCTCACCGGCCCGACGACCCCAGGAGACCGCCACCATGGCCACCACGCCCGATGTCCTCTTCGACTACGACGAGATCGCCCGCGTCGCCACCACCATGGGCACCAAGCTCACCGACATCTCCAACGAACTGACCAACCTGGAGACCACCGTCAGCGCCCTCCTCCAGGACGGCCTGGTCTTCGAGAAGGCCAGCCCCGCGCTGCAGAACGCCTACAACGACTTCAGCAACCAGATGAAGACCTCCGCGAAGAACATCCAGGAGTACGCCAACACCTTCAACGACATCGCCCAGTCCATCGCCGAGTCCGACCAGACCATCGCCACCGACATCCAGAGCGCGGCGAACAAGACCGACTGAGCCCCCCCGCGCGGTATCCACGGCAGAGCCCCGCCGCCCGGCCGGACCGGACGACGGGGCTCGCGCACACCCGCGCGGGCAAGGGCCTGTCGTTCGGATCACGCCGGTGAGCGGGGCCTGGTGCGCGCACCTGCCGCGTTGTCGTCACTCGCCGGCGCTCCGCGTCGACTCCCTCCTCCGCCTCGCATCCGCACGCACCAGGCCCCGCTCACCGGCGCGAGGAAGGCGCAGCCGATTCCCCGCGACCTGATCCGAACGACAGGCCCTACCCGCCGAGCACCGTCAGCGGCACCTGCACGGTGATCGCCGTTCCCGACTCGCCCGCCGTCCAGCCCCGGCCCGTCACCAGCGGCGTCCGCACCTGTTCCGCGGAGATCCGCACCCCGATCAGGTCCCCCTCGCCGATGCTCTTCGGACCCAGCAGCACCCCGCGCCGCGACCGCCGCGCCATCCCGACCCAGCCGAGCGAGCTCATCGACTCCGCCAGCCCCGCCAGCAGCAGCCCCTGGCCGTGGTCCCGGCCCGAGGACGCCACCTGCCGCAGCACCTTGTCCGCCCGGCAGTTCAACAGCAGATCGGCGTCGTCGACCACCACGACCACCGGCCGGCCCGCCACCTCCTCCAACGCCCGTGACACCGCCTCGGCCGACGGGTCCGGATCACTGATCACCCGCGCCAGGTCGTGCGCCGCGAGCTGCCGCAGCTGCGAGTCGCGGGGCGTGAGCACCACCAGCGCGGTCCCGCCGAGCAACAGCGACACGCACATCGAGGCCAGCGTCGTACTGCGGCCCGTGCGCGGCGGACCGGCCACCACGAACGAGCCGCCGCTCGCCGCGAAGTCGAAGCCGATCGGCTCGCCCGCGTCACCGCCCACCCCCAGCAGCGCCCACAGCGGACGCCGCCGCTCGGCCGGCACCAGGTCCATCGCCTCCTGGAAGCCGATCATCCCCGGCAGCTCCTCGATCCGGAACGGACGCCGGCCCGGCGCCACGGACGCGTCCCGCGCGGTGGTGCGCCGGCCGATCTCCCGTACCGCGTCCGCCTGGTCGGCGCCCTCCTCCGCGGGCAGCAGCGCGATCTGCGCCTCGATCCGCTCCGGTGCCAGCCAGCCCCGCCCCGGCGGAATGTGCGCGGGCACCTTGTGCCGGGTCAGCCCCGCGATGTTGTAGTCGCTCGGATCGGCCTGCTTCAGCAGCAGCCGGCGGTCGTTGTGCGCCGCCAGACGGCCGCCCAGCAGGACCCGCTCGGAGGTGGCGATGACATGGATGCCCGCCGCCGCGCCCTCCCGCAGCAGCCGGACCACCTCGGAGTAGACCCGGCCGCCGTCGTAGTCGTCGAGCAGCGCGCCGAGCGCGTCCCAGCCGTCGATGAGCAGCAGCAGCCGGGCCGGCCTGCGGTCCTTCGACAGCTTGGTCCGCAGATCGGCGAGGTCGGCACAGCCGTGCTGCGCGATCAACCGCTGACGGGACGTCAGCTCGCCGTTGAGGCGGGCGATCAGCCGCTCCAGCCGCTCGGTGTCGTGCCGGGACACCACCGCGCCGCAGTGCGGCAGCGACTCCAGCACACCCAGCCCGCCTCCGGCGGCGTCGATGCCGTAGACGTGCAGATCGGCACTGGAGATCGCGAGCGCGGCGGATCCCGCCACCGTCCGCAGCACCTGGGTACGCCCCGACCGCGGCGAGCCGATCACATACAGGTGTCCGAAGGAGGCGAAGTCGATGGTGCCGAGCCGCTGCTGCTGGAGCTGGGGGATGTCCAGCAGGGCGTACGGCACCGGCGGCAGCGCGCCCGGCGGGGCGGGCGGCACCGGCGGCAGGTCCTCCGCGCGGACCCGTTCCGCCAGCGGCTCCAGCCAGGGGCTGGGCTGCGGGGTGAAGTCCGGCAGGCTCCCGGCGGCCCGGCCGATCGTCTCCACCAGCGCGCGCAGGTCGGTCAGCGGCTCCTCACCGGAGAGCGGCTCCGGCTCCTCGTCCTCGGCCTCGGGCAGATCAGCGGGCCGGCCCAGCCGGCTCCAGGTCAGCTCCATGCCGCGCACCGGCCGCGCGGACGCGGGCCCGGCGGCCGGCGCCTCCCCCCGCTCGGCCCCCACCCACGCCGTCTGGAACGGCGTCGGCGCGTCCGACCCGCGCCGGATCAGCGCCCGCCCGGGGCTGGACGGCGAGATGCTCACCGCGTCCGGGGCGTTGATGATGTCCTGGCTCTCCGCCCGGTCCGTCACCCGCAGCGCGATCCGCAGATTGGTGTTGGCGCGGATCTCGTTGCTCACCGAACCGCCCGGCCGCTGGGTGGCCAGGACCAGGTGCAGGCCGAGCGAACGCCCCCGCTGCGCCAGGCTGATCAGCCCCGGCACGAAGTCCGGCAGCTCCCGCACCAGTGTGGCGAACTCGTCGATGACCAGCACCAGACGCGGCAGCGGCGCCAGCCGCGGATCCCGGACCCGCTTGGCCCGGTACTCGGCGTGGTCCTTCGCCTCCACCTCGGCCAGCACCCGCTCCCGGCGCTTCAGCTCGGCGTCCAGCGAGGCCAGCGCCCGCTCCACCAGATGGCCGTCCAGGTCGGTGATCATCCCGAGGGTGTGCGGCAGATCGGCGCACTCCCGGAACGCGCTGCCGCCCTTGTAGTCGACCAGCACGAAGGTCAGCTCGTCGGGCCGGTTCGCGGCGGCCAGCGACGCGATCATCGTCTGCAGCAGCTCCGACTTGCCGGACCCCGTCGTCCCGCCGATCAGCCCGTGCGGCCCGTCCCGCACCAGGTCGAGGCGGAGCGGCCCCTCGTACCCCGCGCCCAGCACGAACGCCGTGGACGCCGGGCGGCGTGCCCACGCCGCGACCAGCGCCGCCGCGTCCGGCGGTTCCTGCCCGAGCAGCGGCAGCAGCCGCACGTCGGAGGGCAGCCCCGAGTCGCTGTCCACGGTCACGTCCCGCACCGGCGCCAGCGCCCGCGCCACCTCCTCGCACCAGCCGGCCTCCACCAGATCGGCCCGTACGTCCGCCACCTCGGGCACCCCCGAGGTGCGCACGGTCAGCCGGTTGCCCTCGGCGAGCACCACCGCCGTGCACTCCTCCGGCAGCAGCCGCTCCCGCTCGTCCACGCACAGGCCGAACACCCGCACCCCGGGCCCCTGGGTGAGGACCTGCACCATCCCCGGCACGTCCCGCAGCCGCCGCGCCCCGTCCAGGACGACCAGCACGTCCGGTTCGCGCAGCAGGGTCTGGCCGAGCGCCGAGGTGCCCCGGGCGGTGACCCGGGCCTGGATGTCGGCGACCAGCTCGTTGACCCGGTGCGCGGTGCTCTCCGGGTCGTTGCCGATGGCGACCGGGCCGCCGGGCCGGCCGGTCGCCAGGTGCGGCAGCCAGCGCACCCAGTCCCACGCCCCGGCGTGCTCCTCACCGGTCAGGACGACGATCCTGAGGTCACGCGGACTGTGCAGCACCGCCGCCTGCGCCACCGCCCAGCAGGCCAGCGCCCGCGGGGCGCCGCCCGGCCCGGCGATCCCCGCGACACCCAGGTCGGTCATCTCCAGGCCGTAGGGCACGTCCGCGAGCCGCCAGTGCACCTGGCGGTGGTTGTTCTCCCGGGCGTGGTCGTCGATCCGTTTCAGCGACGGCCGGGTCACCGTGCCCAGCCGCACCGTCAGATGGTCGGGATCGCGCCGCCGGCGCTGCCACAGCAGACTGCCCGGCCCGGTCGCGGTGAGCAGCACCGTCGCCGGATCGGGAAAGGTGACGCCCCGCAGCTCCCGCTCGTCGAGGGTGGCCTCGCGCACCTCCCGCTCCAGCGCCGCCCGCCGCAGCCGGTACAGCCGGAGCGCCTCCTCCTGCTGCTTGCGGCCCGAGCGGCGGCCGGTCAGCCAGTTGCCGATCGCCATCATCGGGGTGAAGAAGATGAAGACGACGAAGTAGAACGTCCGGAACAGGCTCATCATGACCAGGCCCATGACGAGCGGGGTCATCATCATGATGAACGGGAACGGCCGGTTCTTCCTTTCGCCGGGCGGCCCCTGCATCCGGATCGACTCGGTGTCCAGGTGCGGGGCGATCCGCGGCGGCCGGTTGTACTCCACGGCGAACCCGTCGGCGGAGGTGTTGACCGCCGCGTCCGCCTCGAACGGGTCGGCCAGCCGCAGCAGATGGTCGCCCAGCGCGAGGTCGGCGTACCACGGCCACTCCTCGGACCCGTCGTCCGGCGCCGGCCGCTCACCGGCCGGCGGCAGCGGCGGCCGGGCGGGCAGCCCGTCGGGGCCGGGCGGCGCGGGCTCCGGGGTGTGGCCGCCGGGGCCGCCGTCCACCGGACCGGCCGGTTCCTCGGCGGTGAGCGGGGTGCCGGTCTCCGGGTCCACCGGCGGGGGCGGCGTGAGACTGCGCAGGCCGTTGCGGTCCGGGTCGGCGCCCGGGGGCAGCCGGAAGGCGACCGTCCCGTCCACGGACACGGTCACCCACACCCCGCGCTCCGGGGCGCCGCCGCCCTCCAGGCGCAGCGCGCAGCCCCGGTCGGTGCCGATCTCGTGGCTGCCCGGCCCCAGTCGCCAGCTGCGGCCCGCGCCCGGCCCGCCCGCGTGCCGGACCTCCACCAGGACCGGGTCGCCGGCCGGGGGCTGCCAGGCCCGGGTCGCGGACCGCTCGGGCACGGGCGTACCGAGCCCGACGACCGCCCCGGCGCGGATGCCGGCGGCACCGACCCCGAGGTCGGGGTTGACCGGCCGCTCACCGAGGTAGAGGTGGCGCGAACCGAGCGCGGCACCGAGTTCGGCGACGGTGGCGCCCTCGGGCAGGTCCAGCAGGTGGTCCGTGCGCCGGGCGGCGGCGTCGACGGTGGTGAGGGTCAGTTTCACGTGGCGGTCCGTTCCGTGGCCGGGGCCGGCTCCGAGCGGCGGGGGAGGGAAGGGGCGGCGGACGCGGCCGGCGCGCCGGCGACACCGGCCGGCTCCGGCACCGGACGCGCCCGCTCCGCGGCGGCCGTCTCCTCCTCCGTCTCGACCAGGTCGGAGTCCTCGACCAGATCGGCGGCGGCGGACCGCGCGGACGGGGCGGGCGGCAGCACCGGCGGCAGCGCGTCCAGGGCGCGGGCCACGGCCCGGCCCAGCGCGTCGCAGCGGGGCAGCAGCGGCGTACCGGTGACGGCGACCCGGCCGTACCGGTCGGTGAGCAGCCGGCGAGTGTAACCGCGGGCCTCGCCCAGCACCAGCACCCGCAGCACCGGGTCCTCACCCGGCGGCTCGGCCAGTTCCGGCGGCAGCGGGTCGGGCAGCCCGGTCGCCACCAGCACCGGCGTCACCCCGAACCGGCGCGGGGTGTCCCGGGCGGTCCGGTACGCGGTCCGCACCGGCGGACCCGGATGGTCGCGGTGCACCCCCTCGGCGACGGTGACATGACCCCGCGGCAGCCGCACGTCCAACTGGGCGGACAGCGCCTGGAGCAGCGCCCGCGACGCCCGGTCGTCGCCGTCCACGCACAGCACCGGCGGCCCCGCCGCCAGGTCGAGGAAGACACACATCGGCTCCCCCGCGTGCTGCTGCGCGCCGAGCGCCACCACCACGGGCCGCGTCCCGCCCGGGCGCACGGTGACCGTCGGCAGCCCGGCCCGGCCGGCCGTCCACGGGCCGGGCGCGTCAGGACCGGCCAGCAGCACCGCGACCGAACCCGCCCCGACCAGCACCGCGTACGGCCGTCCGCCCGCCCCGTCGGCCGCCGCCAGGGCGCGCTCCGCGTCCCGCCAGGTGGCCGGGTCCCGCAGCCGCCGGGTGAGCAGCCGCAGCGTCCGCCGGTGCGCCCGCCAGGAGCGCACCGGCGCGGCGAACGCGGCCGCCGTCAGCGCGAACTCCCGCCGCAGCCGCGCCGCCCACGCCCCCCAGCCGCCCCACCGCATCGCCCACAGCCGCAGCAGTACGAAGACCAGCACCACCAGGCCCACGACGCCGAGCCAGCGGAAGACGGCGTCACTGTGCTGGCGGAACCAGACGAAAGGATCGGTGTTCCTCATCGCTCCCCGTCCCTCACGCGGCCGGAATCTCGCGCCGCATGGCCTCCAGCGCATAGTGGTTGCGCGACTTCACGGTCCCCTGCGGCACGCCGATGACGCGGGCCGCCTCCGCCCGGCTGCGGTCGTGCAGATGGATCTGGCACAGCACCTCGCGGTGCTCCGGCGACAGCCGGTCCAGGGCCTGGCGGACCAGCTGACGCTCCACCACCGTGTCGGCCAGATCGGTCGTGGTACGGGGATGGTGGGGCAGGTCCTCCGGGAGGATGCCCACGGGTATCGCGCGATCGCGCCGCCGGGCGTCGATGGCGAGGTTGCGGGCCACCCGGTACAGCCATGCCTGGAGCCGCTGATCGCCGTGCCGGTCGAGATCGTCGCCGGTCAGCCAGGCCCGCAGCATGGTCTCCTGGACGATGTCCTCCGCCCGGTGGGAGTCACCGGACGCGTACCGGTGCACATAGCGCAACAGCCGTGCGCGATGACGTTCCGCGGCGGGGGAGGCGGCACGGGCATCCACTGGAACATGGCGCATGTTCTGCTCCAAGACGCACTCGGGTGTGACGGTGGGGGACGGTGAAGCGTTGTGCGTCACACGTTAGGCACGTCTTATCACTTACGGATCAGTCACTTTTCTCGAATACGCCGCGAAAAGGGCAGAGTCACCTCAGAGAAAGCTCAGAACTTAATATTCCGTGGTCTCCGAGCGGCCTGACGGCGAAACACCCTCGCCGCGCAGGCCCCCTGACACCGCGTCGGCGCCGGTCCCCGCCCGGTAGGACTGCGGCGCGATCCCCGTCATCCTGCGGAAGACCCGCGTGAAGTGCGAGCGGTCGCGGAACCCCACCGCGCGCGCCACGCTCTGCACACTGTCCTCGCTCGTCCGCAGCCGCTCGGCCGCCCGCCGCACCCGCAGCCGGGTCAGGTACTCCCACATCGTCAGGCCGTAGCGCCGCTGGAACAGCCGGCCGAGATGGTCCTCGCTGACCCCGGCGGCCTGCGCGACCTGCCAGCGCGAGACGGGCCGGCGGTAGTGCTCGTAGAGGTAGACCAGCGCCTCGTCCAGCACGGCCCGCACCCGCGGCGGCACCCCGCCGTCCCCGCGGTCCAGCTCCCGCACCAGCGCCGCCGCCTCGTGCGGCGCGAACACCTCCAGATCCAGCAGGAGCAGCGCCGGATGCGGCCGGGCCCGCCGCGCGTCCGCCGCCGTGAACCCCTCGTGACCGGCGACCACCGCGGGACACGGCGCCCGGCCGGTCCCGCTGTGCAGCCGCTCCACCACGTCCAGACCGTCCAGATCGGCCAGCGAGGACTCCAGCACCACCAGCCGGGGCGTCTCCTCCGCGACCAGCGCGAGCACGGTCGCCGCGTCCGCCACCACCCGCGTGGGCCGCCCGGGCAGCGCCGCCTCGGCGATCCGCCGCAGCTCCTCCCGGGACTCCTGCGACCGGCCCGCCACCACCACCGGCTCGGCCAGCCCGCTCGGCCGCAGTGCCCGCAGCGCGTCCCCCAGATCGGTGCCGTACGCGCCGAACAGCACGAACGGAGTGTGCCGCAGGGCGGGATGGTCGTGCAGCCGCTGCACCAGCCGCCACTCCTTGGCACGGTCCGGCGCCGCCTCCCACACCACCGCCCCCGGCCGGCCCTCCCGCGACGACGGCACGACGTCGTGGTCCCCGTCGGCGGGGCAGACCCGCACCGGATGCCGCTCGGCCGACCGCCGTACGTCCTCGGCGGGCCCGCCCGCCGCGACCACCAGCAGCGGTCCGGCGCCGGGCGGCGGCCGGTGCGCCTGCCCGTCCGGCGACGGCAGCGGCAGCTCCAGGACGTACCCGCCGTCGTCCGGCCGCAGCGCCCCGCCGTGCATCATGGCCAGCCGCCGCGCCATGGCCAGCCCCACGTCGAACCCGGGCCGCTCACCGGCCGGGCCGGTCCCGGCACCCGGCACGGCGACGACCACCCGCACCCCGGACGGCGACCAGTCCGCGGACACCTCCACCGCGGCGCCCCGGGCCCGGTCCGCGGCGGCCGTCAGGACCCCGGCGAGGATCTGCCGCACCCGCGCCGGATCGGCCGGCACCGACGGCAGCCGGTCCGGCAGCGCCACCGACCAGCGCACCCCCGCAGCGCCCAGCCGGCCGGCCGCGGCCTCGGCACAGGCCTCCCGCAGCAGCGGCAGCGGATCGACCAGCCGCCGGGTCAGCACCAGGTCCCCGGCCTCGGACCGCGCGAGGTCCAGCAGGTCCCCGCCGAGCTGCAACAGCCGTACGGCGTCCCGCCGCACCCGCGCCAAGGCCGCCGCCGGGTCGTCGCCGTCCCGCGCGAGCAGCGCCCGCAGCGGACCCCGCAGCTCGGCGACGACATGCGTCAGCAGCCGGGTCTGGAACCGGTGCGCCTGCTCCGCCGCGTCCCGCGCCCGGCGCACCTCGTCGAAGAGCCCGATGCCCTTCAGCGCGGCGCTGATCTGATCGCCCAGCTCCCGGTAGAGCGCCCCGTCCTGATCGGCCCCGGCCCCGCCGGCGCTCGCGTCGAACACCGCGAGCCCCAGCTGCTGTTCGCCGATGTGCAGCGGCTCCAGCACCAGCCGGGAGCGCCGGCCGCCGGGCAGCAGGGCGTCCGGCAGCAGCAGCGCGGCCGAGAACGGCGGACTGTCCAGCACCCCGCCGTGCCCGAGCCGCCCCGCCTCGGCCCGGGTGAGCAGGGGCCGCGCCGTCCCGCGCACCGGTGCCGCCCCGTCCTGCCCGTACAGCACGATCCGGCAGGCCGGCACGCCCGGCCGGGCGAGGTGCCGCTCCAGGACGTCCGACAGCCCGTCGAGGTCGACCACCGTCGTCAGCGCGGTGCCGAACTCCCGCAGCCGCCGCGCCCGCTGGCCCTGTGTCCAGCGCCCGTACTCGAGCAGCGCCCGGGACCGCTCCGCGACCAGCAGCCGGGCCCGCCCGAACAGCGCCTCCGCGGGTCCGCGCAGCTCCACCGGCAGGGTGTCGACGACACCGAGCCGTACCCGCTCCAGCGCCTGGTGCCAGCGCTCCGCCTCGGCCGCACCCCGGACCCGTCCGCGCAGCAGCCGCTCCACCAGCGGCAGGAAACCCGCCCCGTCCTCCTCGCCCTCCCCGTCGTCCGCCCGCGCCGCCCCCGCCGGCCGTGGCGGGCCGGGCGACAGGTCGGCGTGGAAAGCCTCCCCGAGCCGGGCCGCCGCGCCCGGCACCAGCGCCTCCAGCGCCGCCCAGCCCCGGGGTTCCTCGGCCGGGCCGGCCGCCGCCCGGGGCCGCACCGCGTACCGGGGCGCCGGGTAGCGGCACCCGCAGGAGCGGCGCGGTACGAGGGTGGCCGGGATCGTCGTACGGTCCGGTGGCCGGGAGCCCCGCAGCCGGGCCACCAGCGTGTCGACGGCCAGCGCGCCCAGTTCCGCGAAGGGCAGCGCCACCGAGGTCAGCGGCGGATCGCCCAGCCGGGCCTCCGGCGAGTCGTTGAAACCGACCACGGCCACGTCCTGCGGCACCCGCACCCCGCGCTCCGCGAGCAGCCGCAGCGCGTCCGCCGCCAGGACGTCGCTGCCCGCGAGCACCGCGTCGAAGTCCACCCCCGGCTTCAGTCCCCGCGCGTCCAGCAGCACCCGCATCGCCGAGGCCCCGCCCCCGGCGTCGAAGTCCACCGCGGCGCACACATGGGTGCTCTCCAGTCCGATCCCGTGGTGGCGCAGCGCGTCCACGTAGGCGCGGTACCGCTCCTCGGAGACCGGGTTGGCGACCGGACCGCGGATGCACGCGGGGCGCCGGCAGCCGTGCCGGGCGACGAGATGACCGACCAGGGTGCGCATGCCCGCGTGGCTGTCCACGGAGAGCACGTCCGCCTGGTCGCCGAGCGGCTGGTTGAGGCTGACCACCGGCAGGTGCGCCAGCCGCCGCAGCAGGCTCCTGGCCCGCGCCCCCGAGGACGGCAGCCCGATCGCCGAACTCCAGCAGACGACCCCGTCCAGCCGGGCCGGGCCGACCAGTTCGTACAGCGCGCCGCGGGGCGCGCCACCGCGCAGCTCGCCGCCGGGGAAGCAGACCAGACCGACCTCGTTGCGGTCGGCGGCGGCGCGGACACCGGACCACAGGGTCGCGCCGACACCGAGATGGATGTTGGCGGTCAGCAGCCCGATGGTGAGCGGCCGGCGCGGGCCGCCGTCCGCCCTGTCGTGCGGGTCAGCGGCCATCGGCGCTCCCCTCGGTCGGCCCCGGGCTGCGGGGCGGGCTGGAGAACCTAGACGAGGCGGCCGTACCCGGCAAGACACGGGACCGGACAGGACGCGAGGGGCCGGGGGGACGCCGGACGGGACCGGTGGCGCGGGCGGCCACCGGTCCCGTCCGGGCGCGCGGGGCGCCTGAGGGAGGGTCAGATCTTGCCGACTCCCGCCCCGGCGGTCACCGTCGCCTTCACGGACGACGCCGACTGCGCGGTGTAGCTGTACGGGATGGACGCCACGCTGCCACCGGTCTGGCCCGTCCCGGAGCCGACGAAGTAGTTGTTCCTCGCCACCAGCGACCCCTCGTCGGAGGAGCCCTCACCGAGGTGGTACGGGTCCTCGGTGTTCTCGAAGTAGTTGCCCTCCACCAGGACACCGGCGTTCTCGGTGGAGGCGACACCGTAGGAGCCGATGTCGCTGAAGTAGTTGTTCAGCACGTGCACCGGGTTGCCGAAGCGGACCCGCGGGTTGCGCTGGTTGGTGCCGTCGAACCAGTTGTTGACGTAGGTCACCTTCAGCTTGCCGGTGTCCTCCGAGGCGTTGTCGTCGGAGTGGCCCAGCAGCATGTTCTTGTCCTGGTCGTGGGTGCGGTTCCAGGACACGGTGATGTTGGTGGAGGCCCGCTTGATGTCCACCGCGCCGTCGTAGGCGTCGGAGATGTCGTTGTGGTCGATCCAGACGTTGGTCGAGTACTGCACGTTGATCGCGTCGTCGTTCGACCCGGTGAACGTCAGGTTCTGGATGATGACGTTGTTCGCGTTGGCGACGTTGAGGCCGCTCCCGGTGATCTTCCCGGAGGTGCCGACGCCGACGATGGTCTTGTTCGACGCCACCTTCGTCATCGAGGACAGCGCGATCGTGCCGTTGACCCGCACGGTCTGGGCGCTGCCGCTCTGCACGGCGCTGATGAAGGCGGAGGCGGTGGAGACGGTGACCGTGCCGCCGCCGGCCCCGCCGGTGGTGGCGGCGCCGAAACCGACCGGACCCGCAGCGGCCGCCGCGAGCGGCTCGGCGGGGGCGGAACCGCTCGCCGTGCCGGTGGCGGTGACGGCCATGACGACAGCCGTCGCCGTCGCCGCGGCCAGGGTGAACCGTGCGCTCGTCCTGCGCATGTGGAACTCCGTCCGTGGGGGATTTCTTCGGGGAGGGGACGTGCTGTGGGGGTGCACCACCGAAGCCTCTTGGCCGGCTCTTGCCGAGGCTCACTGCGAGCGTAGGGAGCCGGGTGTGGACTATGACGCGCCCTGTGTGGACTATCGCGTTCCGCGGGGGGACGGCGGCGGCCGGTCCCGGCTCCGCGGGGGAACCGGGGCCGGGCGGGTCAGGAGCCGATGAAGTCCGTGGTCCCGCCCAGGACGACCGCGTCGGCCAGGTACCCGATGCGGGTCTGGCAGAGCACGTCGTTGTCGGTCGCCCCGCTCAGCCGGGTGCTGGTGTACGGGACGATGATGCCGTCGCACGCCGGGTACCAGGTGGCGTACGCGGTGCTGCCGGGCGTCTCGTCCCCCGACGTGATCTGCGCTGTGAACGACGACCCCGGGTACATCTGCTGACAGGTGGGCAGCTCAGGCAGGCCCCGTCGTACGTCGTGCCGTGGTTGGCGCCGGCGACCGAGGCGAGGTGGCTGACGCTGCTGTGCCCGCCGAGCACCTTCAGGTAGTACTGGCTGACCAGCCCGCCCATCGAGTGGTGGACGATGGCGACCTTGCTCGCCCCGGTGCGGGCCTTCACGGTGTCGACGCAGGAGGCCAGGCCCTGGGCGTTGGTGACGTTGTCGCCGTACGAGTCGTACGCGTAGGCGAACAGGTGGGAGCCGGACCGGCCGTTGAGGCGGAAGACGCTCATGGCGGTGACCCAGTCGGAGGCGTTGCCGGCGCGGCCGTGCACGAAGACGACCTGGATGCTGGTCGACAGCGGCCGGGCGGCGGCCTCGGCGGACCGGGCGGCGGCCGGCGGCGGGGTCGGCCGTGCCGGCCGCCGAGGCCGAGGAGGACAGGGTGAACGCGGCGGTGGCGGTCACCAGGAGGCCGGGGAGACGGCGGGGAGAGCGACGACGCATGGACCCTCCTGACGGGGATGCGGGTGCCTGACCCGGCCCAGCGTCGTGGCGCGACGGCGCGGTGCCATCGGCACGATCACCGGTGAGCGCGGTGCCGTACGCCCCTCTCCGTGCGGCGTCTACTCCGGTGCGGGGCGGGCCAGCCGGTCCAGCGCCTCGGCCAGGGTGAGACCGGCGTCGTCCTTGCTGTCGTGCCAGCGCTCCAGCGTCGTCGCCGCCGCGCGCAGCAGTTCGGGCGGCAGCCCCGCCGCTTCGAGGGTGTCGGCGATCTCGTCCATCTCCGGACCCCACCGCCAGGCACGCGCCGCGGCCGAGGGCACGTGCTCCGCGTCGGCCAGGTACGTGTCCGAGCGGCTCCGCGCGACGTCGAGCAGCTCCCCGTCGACGCCGTGCTCCCGGGCCAGCGCGTGGGAGAGGCCGACCAGGACCCGGCTGACCTTCTGGAAACCGGCGTAGGCGAGCTTCAGCGACGACGCCTGCCCGATCCGCGGCCCCAGCACCCGCGCCTGTACGGCGGTGCCGTCGAAGAGCCGGGCCACCTCCTCGGCCTGGAGCCGCGGACCCGACAGGTACAGGAAGGGGGTGCTGCCACCGACCGGCGGGGCGCCGATCACCCCGCCGTCCACGACGGTCGCCGGCGGGCCGAACAGCCCCGCGATCCGCTCGGCGCGCTGCGGGCTGACCGCGTTCGCCTCGACGTAGACACCGGCGAAACCGTGTCCGGCGACGGACCGGGCCACGTCCTCGGCGGCGGCGGGCGGACACAGGCTGATCAGGACGTCGGCCCGGCCGGTCAGCTCCCGCAGGGTCGGTACGGCCGTCAGGCCGGACCGCTCGGCCCGGCGCGCGCTGGCCGGACCGCGTCCCTCCGCGCACCACAGCACGGCGGCGGCGCGGTCCGCCGCGCAGGCGGCGACGGCGGCGCCCATGCTGCCGGGGTGGAGGATGCCTACGACGGGCCGCTGGGACATGGGCTACTCCGGTGAGTGGGCGAGCAGATGGGCGACGGCCTCGGGGACGTCGTCGACGCTGTGGTGCGGCGCGTGCAGCCCCTCCGGCCACGGGCGGCCCCGCACCCAGATGGCGGTCAGGCCGGCCGCCGTGCCGCCGGCGATGTCGGTCTCCGGGTTGTCGCCGGTCATCCAGTCCCCGGCGGACAGCTGGGTGCCGCAGCGGGCCGCCGCCAGCTCGAACAGCCGCGCGTCCGGTTTGCGGACGTCGATGTCGCCGGAGGCGGCGATGCCGTCGATCAGGTCGGCGAGCCCGGTGGCCCGCACCTTGGCGCGCTGGATGTCACTGGCCCCGTTGGTGGCCACGCCGATGCTCCAGCCGGCCTCCTTGAGCCGGGCCAGGCTCTCCAGGACCTCGGGGCGGCAGCTGACGGCGGCCGCCATCCGGTCGACGTAGACCCGCCACAGGTGGCCGGGGTCCTCGGCGACGCCGAAACGGGCCCGCAGCCGGACGAAGTCGTCGCGGTCGGCGGTGTCGGCCAGTTCGGTCCGCAGCCACTCCTCGATGTCGGGCCCGTAGGCGTGGTCGTGGACGAGGTCGGATATGGCGTCCGTGACCGCGGCACGGCGGTCGACCAGGGTGCCGTCCAGGTCGAAGAGGGCGAGGCGCATGGGGACGACCTTAACCGCAGCCCCGCGCTGCTCGTCCGGACGCCGGTGGCGCGGTGCGGTGGCCCCGCGCGTCCCGGCCGGCCGTCCGGACGGTCCCGGTCCACGTGGCACCGGGGCCGGCCGGGCGGTCAGCCACCGGTGGCGAGGCCCGCGGCGAACGCGGCCAGCACCCCCACGGGCTGGAGCGAGGC
This sequence comes from Streptomyces griseoviridis, assembly GCA_014649155.1. GTDB lineage: Bacteria > Actinomycetota > Actinomycetes > Streptomycetales > Streptomycetaceae > Streptomyces > Streptomyces griseoviridis. Next base: position 202,503 of record BMSM01000010.1, read on the forward strand.
CCGGTTGAACACCGCCAGGGCGACCGGCGGCCGGGGCCGGCGCAGCAGGGCCAGCGCCGGACCGACCGAGGTCACCGCGGCGACCAGCAGCGTGCCGGCCAGCCCCACCGTGCCGAAGGAACGCAGTGCCACCCAGGCCAGGGCACAGCTCGCCGCGCCGGCCAGGAGCAGGAAACCGCAGGCGACGGCGGCGGCGGTCCGGGGACCGTGGACGACGGGCAGGGTCCGCACCCCGAGGTGGCGGTCCTCGTCGAGGTCGGCGAGGTCGTTGGGGATGTTGCGCCCGCCGATCTCCCACGCCGCCATCCACACCAGGAGCAGGCCGAGCCGCGGGGCGTCGACGGCGGTGGACACCGTGAACCAGCCGACGGCGGCGCCGACCGCGACCATCACGCCGCTGACCAGGAACTTGACCGAGGTCACGGTGGCCAGCCGGCAGTAGAGGACCTGGAGGCAGGCGGCCACGGCGAACAGGGCGACGCACACCCACCCGAGCAGCGCGGTGATGACCAGCGCGACCAGGCCCAGGGTGGCGATGTAGGTGAGGGCGGCCCGCCGGGAGACCCTGCCCAGGGCGAGGGGGTGCCGTCCGCCGACGCCGTCGAGGTCGGCGCCCTCGTAGGGCCGTACATGGGCGAACCGCCGCCGGTCCAGGTCGACGTCGAGGACGTCGTTGACGGCGAACGCCGCGAAGAAGCCCGCGAACGCGGCGACGGTGGCCGCCGCCAGCCGGACCGGCGGGGGGTGGTCGGCGGCGAGGAGCGCGGCGGTCAGCGGCTGGGCGACGCTCAGGGACGCCTGGGTGCCACGGGAGAGCGCGAAGAACGCCTTGACCGGTGCGGCGGCGAGGCTCATGGGAGAAGTCCAGGGGAGGGGGGCGGGGGAGGAGTGCCGTCGGCGGTGCACCTGTCGCGAGTGTCGCCGTCCGCGTCCCGCCGGTCGTGCGGGCCGTCGTCGGCGGTCTGCCGGTCGTGCGGGCAGCCGGTGGCGGTCTGCCGGTCGTGCGGGCCGGCATCGGCCGACCGCCGGCCGTGGGCGCCGTCGTCGGCCGTCCGCCGGCCGTCGGCGTCCCGGGTGGCCACCGCCACCAGATACCCGGGCGGGACGAAACGCGTGCGCACCGTCACGGCCGCCGCACCGGCACCGGCCAGGGCGTGCAGCGCCGGCGCGCCGTAGAGCCTGCGCAGACTGATCAGCCCGTCGTGGACGTGCGGTCGGCCGCCGGTCAGCCAGAGCAGCGGCGCGACCGCGAGGTAGGCGGGATGCCGCCAGCCGTCGATGATCAGCAGCTGCCGCGCGACGCGGGTGCCCTCGCCCAGCAGCGCCACGACGCCCGGCGGGGACAGATGGTGCAGGGACATGGTCAGCACGGCGACGTCGAAGGCGCCGTCCGGGGCGTCGATCGCCGTCGCGTCCAGCACCACGGGCGTCACCCGGGGGTGCGCGCCCAGCGGACCGCGCCGCAGTGCCCCGACCACGCCGGGGTCGACGTCGCTCACGGTGACCCGGGCGGTGGGGTGCCGGTCGACGAGGCGCCGCGCGAGCCCGCCCAGTCCCGCCCCGAGTTCGAGGATCTCCGGCGTGGCGACCCCGCGGACCTGCTGGAGGGTCAGCCGGCAGAAGGAGCGGTAGCCGAGCGTCAGACGCTGGAAACGGTCCAGCCCGCGCAGCACCCGCCGCCCCTCGTCCGGGGTGTCGGGCCGGTCGAGGTATTCCACGCGGCTCGTCTCGAACCAGCGGTCCCAGCGGGGCGCGTCAGGGCCGCCGCGAGGCATGTCGGCGATCATCGGACTCCGGGTGAGGTGCGGACCGGGCCGCGGCCGTCGGTCACGGCGCGCGGCGTTCGCCGTCGACAACGACCGGCCCCCGCCTCCGGTAGCGGGCACGACGGGATCGCCCCGCCCTCTCCCGAAAGTCCCCTCTCCCGGAGTCCCCGCTGCCGGCCCGCCGCCGCACGACGACCGGCCCGGCGCCGAGGGCGCCGGGCCGGTCGTCGTCCGCGCGGGATCAGTCGGTGCCGGACTCCATCGCGGCACGGTCCAGCATCTCGTCCTCGGCCGAGACCTCGCCACGCGAGGCGATGGCCTCGGCGCCGCCCTCCGGCATGGTGCCGATCAGACCGGTCGCGGCGGCCTGGGCCGCGCCGATGGCCGGGCTGGCCGTACCGATCAGACCGATGCCCGCGTACTGCTCCAGCTTGGCGCGGGAGTCGGCGATGTCCAGGTTGCGCATGGTGAGCTGGCCGATCCGGTCCACCGGGCCGAACGCCGAGTCCTCGGTACGCTCCATGGACAGCTTGTCCGGGTGGTAGCTGAACGCCGGGCCCGTGGTGTCGAGGATCGAGTAGTCCTCACCGCGCCGCAGCCGCAGGGTGACCTCGCCGGTGACGGCCGCGCCGACCCAGCGCTGGAGCGACTCGCGCACCATCAGCGCCTGCGGGTCCAGCCAGCGGCCCTCGTACATCAGCCGGCCGAGGCGCCGTCCCTCGGTGTGGTAGTGCGCGAGGGTGTCCTCGTTGTGGATGGCGTTGACCAGCCGCTCGTAGGCCGCGTGCAGCAGCGCCATGCCCGGTGCCTCGTAGATGCCGCGGCTCTTGGCCTCGATGATCCGGTTCTCGATCTGGTCCGACATGCCCAGGCCGTGCCGCCCGCCGATGGCGTTGGCCTCCATCACCAGGTCGACGGCGGAGGCGAACTCCTTGCCGTTGACCGTCACCGGGCGGCCCTGCTCGAAGCCGATCGTCACGTCCTCGGTGGCGATCTCGACCTCGGGGTCCCAGAACCGCACGCCCATGATCGGCTCGACGGTCTCCACCCCGGTGTCGAGGTGCTCCAGGGTCTTCGCCTCGTGGGTGGCGCCCCAGATGTTGGCGTCGGTGGAGTACGCCTTCTCCGTGCTGTCCCGGTAGGGCAGGCCGTGGGCCTGGAGCCACTCCGACATCTCCTTGCGGCCGCCCAGCTCGGTCACGAAGTCCGCGTCCAGCCAGGGCTTGTAGATCCGCAGGTTGGGGTTGGCGAGCAGACCGTAGCGGTAGAACCGCTCGATGTCGTTGCCCTTGAAGGTCGACCCGTCGCCCCAGATCTGGACGTCGTCCTCCAGCATCGCCCGCACCAGCAGCGTGCCCGTGACGGCCCGGCCGAGCGGCGTGGTGTTGAAGTACGCCCGCCCGCCCGAGCGGATGTGGAACGCCCCGCACGCGAGCGCGGCCAGGCCCTCCTCGACGAGCGCCGCCCGGCAGTCGACCAGACGCGCGACCTCGGCGCCGTAGCTCTTGGCCCGGCCCGGCACCGAGGCGATGTCGGGCTCGTCGTACTGGCCGATGTCGGCGGTGTAGGTGCACGGGACGGCGCCCTTGTCACGCATCCAGGCGACCGCGACCGAGGTGTCGAGTCCGCCGGAGAAGGCGATGCCGACGCGCTCGCCGGTGGGGAGGGAAGTGAGGACCTTGGACATGGATAAAGTATGCAGGACAATGTATGAACATGCAAAGTCGCGCTGTTCGCGGCCGTGAGCCCCGGAGCACCGGCTTCGACGGTCCGCGGACAGCCCGCGTCCTCATGATGCGTCCCTGGGCCCTGCCGGTGTCCCTGGTGCTGTGCGGCGCGGCCGTCGCGGCGTCCCCGTTCCGCGCGGGGGAGCCCGTACCGGGGGCGGCCGTCCTGCTGGCGTTCCTGCCGCTCGCCGCGGTCGCGTCCCCGCTGGTCCTCCCGCGGTCGTCCGGCCTTGCGCAGGCCCGGCGCCGCAGCGCGGCCGACGGCCGGCCGATCGTCTTCTGGCGGCCCGGCTGCGTGTACTGCCTGCGGCAGGGCGCCCGGCTGGGCCGTGACGCGCGCCGGCCGCACCGGGTGGACATCTGGCGCGACCCGGAGGGCGCCGCCGCGGTACGGGAGGCCGACGGCGGCGACGAGACGGTGCCGACGGTCCTGGCGGACGGCCGGACCCGCACCGACCCCGGCCCCGCGTGGGTGCGGGCGCTCTCGCGTCGCGCCTGGCCGCCGGGCGCCGCCTACCGCCGCCGCGCACTGCCTCTGGGTACCGCTGCCGCGCACTGCTTCCGTCCGGCGCGGCGGACGGCCGGACGGACGGAAGCAGGCCGGTCCCCTTCGGTCGTTCCTCAGCACAAGGGGGCCGTGCGGCCTTCCAGACCGGAAGGTGTGACGCCGGGGGAGGCGCCCGCCCTCCATGGTGCGCCATCCCGCCCGCGCCGTGACGAGAAGTACGGCCCGGCCACCGAAAGTGTTCATTCCGCCCGAACCGCCGCGTCCGGCGGGCGACTTGAGGTATCGGGGCCGGTGGAAGGGGCGGTTCCGGAGTCCGTCGCCGGTCCATTGTTCCGCAAGGGCGTGACCACGTTGAGCGTGACGGGTCCGGCGCACCATGCTGTCATGCACTCCCTCGGGGCGCCTCAGCACCGCCCCCGGAGCGCATTCCCTCCAGACCCCTCTTCACCTCCCAGGGAAGGTGCGATGAGAAGCAGGCAGGTGATGACCGTGGCCGTCCTGGCGGCGGTCCTCGCGTGGAGCACGGTGATGACCGTGCTGGGGCAACTCGCGGCCGTAGGCGCCCTGTTGCCCTCGCTCGGACTCCTGATCCAGCAGATCGTCTCGGCGTTCGGCACGCCCGGGACCCGGCCCGGCACGCCGGCCACCGCGCCGGCGACGGCGACCGTGCCGGCCGGCAGTGAGGAGCCGACACGGTGAAGCCGTCCCAGACACCGGACCGGTCCGAGGGCGACCCTCCCGGACGCCGGGGCCGCCCGCCGGAGCCGATCTGCGAGACGGCCGGCGCCGCCCACCGGAGCTGGCTGGAGCCGGTCCGCAGCCGTCTCGAGGCCAGCGGCCTCACCCTCGACGACCTCGTGAGCCGCTCCGGTTACTCCAAGACCCGGCTCTCCGAACTCCTGCGGGGCAAGGGCTACTACCCGGGCTGGGAGATCACCTACAGCGTGGTCCGGGCCCTGGACATCCCCGTCGGCCCGCTGCGCCGGCTGTGGACGGCGGCGGCGGTGGAGGCCAGGAAGGACACCGCCTGGATCAGGAGCCGGATCCTCGACGTCCAGCCGCCCGGCCCGGAGCACCAGCCCGTCGCGCACCTGGGGCTGACCCAGGCCATGTGGCGGCCCTACACCGCCTACGCGCAGGCGTTCCTCCAGACCGAACGCCGCGCCCGGCAGGTGGTCGCCGAGACCTTCGACATCCTCTGGCTCACCTGGGACGAGGCCACCGGCAGCCCCGACACCCCCCGCCACGCCTGGCAGCTGCTGCGCTCCCGGGTGCTCGCCCGCGCCCCCCGGCGCCCCGACGGGCGCCCCGACCTGCGGGCGGCGGCGTTCTCCACCGCCGTCCTCGCCGACCTCCCCGACCTCGCCGACCGCCTGGCCCGCGTCGACGTCCTCGCGCGCTTCTTCGACGCCATCGCGGGGCTGCCGCCGGACCAGATGGACGTCATCGTCCTGCGCTACCTGTGCGCCACCGACCCGGACGCCGTACCGGGTGTCGTCGGCCTGTCCCCGGCCGTCACCCACACCCTGGACCACCACGCCCGAGGGGCACTGGACCGGCTCCGCCCCGACTTCGACACCCAGGAGTGATCCCCCCGCCATGAGCACCGTCGACGACCTCCTCGCCCAGTCGCTGCTGCTGCACCGGCCCCAGGTCCCGTCCGACACCGTCCCCCACGACGACCTGGCCTACGCCGGCCTCGGCCTCGACGACCTGCCGCCCGGGGACGGCCACGGCACCGCCGCCGACGACGACGCCGCACAGAGCCTCGCCGCCCTGTGCGAGACGGTCGTCGCCCGCTGCACCCCCGACCAGCTCGCCGACTTCCTCACCGACCAGGTCCCCCAGCCGCGCGCCGCGTGGATCCTGGGCTGCGTCCTGCAGCTCGCCGGTGCCGAGGACGGCGCCCGGTTCTGGTGGCAGTACGCCGCCGGCGCCGACGACGCCCCCGCCTCCTACTGCCTGCACCTGCAGCACCTGGCCCGCGGCGACACCCACGCCGCCGCCCTGTGGGGCGCCCAGGCCGGCGCCCGGGCCGCGCAGGACCCCGGCGCGGGTCCGGGTGACGACGACACTCCCGCGTACCGCCTGGTCACCGCCGACACCAGCATCTCCACGGTGCTGCGGGTCCTCAGCGGGCTGAGCCACGCGGTACCGCGGCGGCACACCCCCGAGGCCCGGGCGGTCATCGAGTTCGTGGCCGCGGCCGTCGCCATCGGCTACGACCACCACCCCGACCTGGAGATCCCCATGCCGGGCACGGGCTTCGCCGAACAACTCCAGATCATCGTCGCGGCGGCGTCCGCCCTGCACGACCGCGCCCTCGCCGTACGGCCGGACACCGGCGGGACGCTGCCCAACCGGCCCCCGCTGAAGCGGGCCACCGGACCCGCCCCCGCCCGGGACCGGACCCGGGGACCCGACCGGCTGCTGGTGGAGGTCACCACCGCCGACCACGAACCCGCCTCCGCCCACGTCTTCTTCAAGGAGGCGGTGGCCGTCTGCTGGGAGGCGGCCACCACCGCCGGCAGCGCCGACGGACGCGGTACCCGCATGGCCTACTACCTCAACCGCTTCCGCACCCGGGCCGCCCGCGCCCTGTCGCCCACCGCCTCCGCCACCGGCGCGGGTGCCCCGGCGGGCGCGAGCGCGGGGCAGCACCCCCACGCCTGAGGACCACCGCGCGCGGCTCGACCGGTCCGTCCCCGGCCGCCAACTCCCCCCGCCACAAGGGCAGCTGACCGTCCCCGGCACGGTACGCGGGGTGCCGGCCCGCCGGGTACGGCACCCGGTTCCGCACGGCGGGGAACGGGACGGCCGGCCGCCGGAGGGCGCCAGGCCGGGGGAATCACCCGGTCACCGGCCCGGCGGGCGGGCAGGAGGACGGCGGCACCACCGGGACGGCCGCCCCGCACACCCACCCCGGCGGCACGACACGGCGGGCCCGGGTCGGGGCCGACACCGGACGGATGGGTACCGTGACCCAGCGCACCCCGAAAGGACCACCACGCCGTGAACCATCTCTTCCTGCCGGTCGACGCGCCCGTGGACGCCGCTCTGCGTGGCTTCGCGCTGGCCCACCCCGGCCTAGTGAGCCTCCACGAGGACCCCCTCTACGTCACCGCCCGCGACCGCCACCCCGGACGCCGCGTGGGCCTGCTGTCCGGAGGCGGCTCCGGACACGAGCCCCTGCACGCCGGATTCGTCGGACGCGGCATGCTGGACGCCGCCGTCCCGGGCCGGGTCTTCGCCTCCCCGCACAACCGCCAGGTCTACGAGGCATCCCGTGCCGTCGCCGGCGGGGACGGCGTCCTGCACGTCGTCAAGAACTACACCGGCGACCGCATCAACTTCGGCATCGCCGCCGAGCGCCTGCGCGCCGACGGCATCCCCGTGCGCCGCGTCCTGGTCGACGACGACCTGGCCACCGACGACGCCGAGACCGCCACCGGCCGCCGTGGCACCGGCGCCACCGTCGTCGTGGAGAAACTCCTCGGCGGCGCGGCCGACGCCGGCCTGGGCCTGGACGAACTGGCCGAGGCCGGCGCCGCGTTCGCGGCGGCCTCGCGCAGCATCGCGGTCGCCGCCCGCGCCCAGACCGCTCCGGGCCGGGGCGGCGAGGCGTTCGCGCTGGCCGACGGGGAGATCGAGTACGGCGTCGGCATCCACGGCGAGCGCGCCGCCCGCACCGTGCCCCGCCCGGACTTCGCCGACCTCGTCGACCGCATGACCCAGCAGGTCCTGGACGGCCTGCCCGACCCCGAGGACGCCGTCCTGCTGCTGGTCAACGGCCTCGGCGCGACCACCCTGCTGGAGCTGTACGCCATCCACGACCGGGTCCGCCACCAGCTCGACAAACGCGGTGTCCGCGTCGCCGGCCAGCTCGTCGGCACCTTCGTGCCCGCCCTCGACATGAGCGGTTTCTCGGTGACGGTGACCGCGCTCCGGGAGAACTGGCTCGACTGGTGGCACGCCCCCGCCCTGACCCCCGCCTTCCCCCTCTCGGAGACCGCCCGATGACCGTGACCGTCGACCAGGAAAAGGTCCTGCGTATCTACGCGGAGGCCGCCCGCACCGCCCACGACCGGCTGACCGCGCTCGACCAGCTCTCCGGCGACGGCGACTTCGGCGACAACCTGTGCGCCGGGCTCGACGGTGTCGAGGCCCGTCTCGACGAGGGCTTCGACCAGGTGCCCTTCACGGTCGCGGCCCAGGTCTTCCTGGACGAGGTCGGCGGCACCAGCGGTCCCCTGATGGGCCTGCTGTTCCAGGAGATGGGCCGGGCCCTGGCCGCGCACGGCGACGGCCCGGAGGGCTGGGCGGCCGGCGTGCGCGAGGGACTGGCCGCCATCCAGCGCGTCGGCGAGGCCGAGCCCGGTGACCGCACCCTGGTCGACGCGCTGGTCCCCGCCCGCGACGCCCTCGACGCGGGCTCGGGCTTCGCGGACACCGCCCGCGCCTCCCTCGCCGGGGCCCGGGCCACCGCGGACATCAAGGCCCGCCGGGGCCGCGCCTCCTACCTCGGTGAACGCGCCCTCGGCGCTCCCGACCCCGGCGCGATCGGCGTCGCCCTGCTCTTCTGGTCCCTGGCACGGGCCGCCGAACCGGACACCGACCTGGGACCCGTCACCGCCGTACTGGACGACCCGGCCGCCGGCTGAGCGGCCCGCGTCCCGGCCCCGGCGCGCGCCGGGGCCGGAACCGGCGGAATACCCCAGGGGGGTATACGGTTGGAGTGGGTAAGACCCTCTTGGTGAGCCACACCGGACGGAAACGGGGACGCCGCTCATGGACCACAGCACACACCAGCACCACTCCGGCACCGCACACCAGCACCGTCCCTCCGCCCCCGCCTCATGGGCCGCGGCGGCGAAGGCCACCCTGCACTGCCTGACCGGATGCGCCGTCGGCGAGATCCTCGGCATGGTCATCGGCACCGCCCTGGCCTGGGGCAACGTCTCCACGATGGTGCTCGCCATCGCCCTGGCCTTCGTGTTCGGCTACTCCTTCACCCTCCTCGGGGTGCGCCGCGCCGGCCTGGACCTGCGGACCGCCGTCAAGGTCGCCCTCGCCGCCGACACGGTCTCGATCGCCGTGATGGAACTGGTCGACAACGGCATCATCGCCCTGGTCCCCGGCGCCATGGACGCCCACCTGGCCGACCGGCTCTTCTGGACCTCGCTCCTGGGCGGCTTCGCCGTCGCCTTCCTGCTCACCACCCCGGTCAACAAGTGGATGATCAGCCGCGGCAAGGGGCACGCGGTCGCCCACACCTACCACTGACGTCACACGCCGCCCGTCACGCGTCGTACGCGCGACGGGCGGCCGCCCGGGGCCGGCGTACCGCAATGAGCACGACCGGGCAGTCCGGTGAGCTTCCGGATGAGCACTCCCCGGCGGCACTCTGGCCGCCGCGACGGCACGTCAGGGCAGGGCCGGGGGCACCGCGGTGACCCCCGTCCCGCACGCCCGCGCGCCGCCGGACACCACCGCCCCGGAACGCACCGGACGCGGCGGTGTCGACGTACCTGAGACGCCAGAGGAGTACCCGTGCACCTTTCCGACGCTGCCCACGCGTCCCCCGCGGCCGGCGGGACGGCCCGTCCCGACCGTTCGCGCATCCCGGTGACCGTCCACGCCCTGGACCCGGTCTCCCGGGCCGGCCTGCGCAGCCAGCTGCGCGAGCACCCGGTGCTCGACGTCACCGAGGTCCCCCCGCCGGGCTCCGGCGCGGTGGCGGTGCTGGTTGTCGAGACACTGGACGAGGTGGCGTACGCGAGGCTGCGCAAGGTGGTGCGCGGCGAGGGCGCCCGTTCCGTGCTGGTGGTGGGCACCCTGCGCGAGCACGAACTGCTCGACGTGGTGGAGTGCGGCGTCGGCGCCGTGGTGTGGCGTCACGAGGCGACGGCGGGCCGGCTGCTGCAGGCCGTTCTCGCGGCCTCCCGCGGCGACGGCCACCTGCCCGGCGACCTGCTGAGCCGGCTCATGGACCAGGCCGGCACCCTGCACCGCGGCGCCGCCGGCCGCCCCGACGCCGTGCCCGCCGGGCTCACCTCCCGCGAGGCCGACGTGCTGCGCCTGCTCGCCGAGGGGATGGAGACCCGCGAGGTCGCGGCGGAACTGGCGTACTCGGAACGCACCGTCAAGACCGTGCTGCAGGGCCTCACGATGCGACTGCACCTGCGCAACCGCACCCACGCGGTGGCCCACGCCCTGCGCGAGGGCCTGATCTGACGCCGGCCCGCCCGCCCGCCGTTCCCGCCCGCGCACCACCGCCTCCCGGGTCACCGCCCGACCGTCGCGGGCGGGAACTCCCCGGCGGTCACCTGGCCGGCCTCGTCCTGGTCCTTGACCCGGCCCGCGTGCAGGGCCGCGAAGAGCGCGGCGTCGGCCGTGCCGGTCGCCCGGAGCCCGAGGGCCCGCTGGCAGGAGGCGACGCGCTGGGCGAAACCGTCGTCGGCGGTGGCGCTCGCCCGGTCCGCCGCGCTCCTGAGGTAACCGATGTCCGCCCGGACACGGGCCTCCAGCGCCTTCACGTCGGCGGCGTCGTACTGCACGTTGTCCGCCCACAGCAGGACGCTGTCCAGCCAGACGACGTCGGGGTTCTCGTCTCCCGGCCGGACCGCGGAGGTGTCGGTGCCGAAGTGCGCCATCAGCAGCGCGGTCATCGTGGACCGGCCCAGGCTGCCCGCGCCGTCCGTGGCGGCCGTGACCCCGCCGTACCGGGCGTCACCGGCCTTCTGGAAGCAGGCGATCGCCGCCACGGTCGCCGCGTCCATGACGCCGTCGCGCACGGAGCCGGTGAGCCGGCACGGGTCCGAGGCGTTCGCGGTCTTCATCCGGACCTGGGCGAACTGGACGAACAGGTTGGGCCCGTCCCCGGCCCGGAACGGCAGCGGGCCACGGGCGGCCTCCCGCCCACCCGCCCCCGGCGCGGCGGCCGGGCCCCCGGACCCGCCCGACGACGCGCCGTTCGACCCGGCGCCCGGGTCCGGGCCCGCCGCGGCCCCGCCGCCCTCCCCCCGGCCGCCGTCCCCGGTGGTGCCCGGCACCTCGGCCGGGCCGGCCGACGGCGCCTTCGCACCGGCGGGACCGGGCGCGGACGGCTCGGGCGCGGGCGGCAGGCCGGCGGCGGCCTCGTCGGTCCGCTCCGTCGCCAGGGTGCGGACCTGCGGCTGGTACCCGATCCACAGCATGACGAAGGCGAGCGTGAGCGCCACGGTCACCCCGAGGCAGGCGGCGAGCCGGCGGGGCAGCAGGCCGAGCTGGACGAACACGCCGTCCACCGGGTGTGCCTCGGTACCGGCGCGGTGGACGTGCAGGGTGTAGGGCCGTTCCTCCTTCGCCCCGGACCAGATGATGTCGCGGGGCTTGAGCACCACCCGCACGAACGTGGCGCGGCCGGGTTCGATGCGCACGCCTGCGGGGCTCAGCTCGTGGTGGAGGCGGTCGCCGGTGTCGGAGCCGGTGAGCGACGCGGTCAGCGCGGTGTTGCCGAGGTTGTCGACGGCCAGCCGGGGCCGGCCGCGGAACCGGCCCCGGACGGTGGGCGGCACGAGCTCGGCCCGCAGCTCGGTGAAGGGCGTGACGGTGAGGGCGCCCTCGGCGACGGTCACCGCCCCCTGCCGCACGGCCGGGGTGATCCGTACCGCGTACGGGTGCGGACCCGCGGCCGCCTCCGGGCCGCGCGGCGGGGCGAAGGCCAGCGCCACGGTCCCGGTGGTCCCGGGATACAGCCGCAGCGCCGGCGGCTCCACCGTGGTCCACGGCGCGAGGTCGCCGACCGGTTCGAAACGGTACTCGTCGACGATGTCGCCGGTGTTGCGCAGCCGAAGCCGCACCGTCACGTCGGCGCCGGGGTCGACGGTGGCGGCAGCGGGTTCGAGAGAGGTCCAGAGGCTCACCGGGCGACAGTAGGAAAGGCACCGGCGGCCTGTCAGCGTCCGCGGGGGCGGGGCGCACCGCCCGTCCGTGCGGTACCGCCCGCGCGCCAGGGCGAAGGGCGCGCGGGCGGTGCCGCTCAGCCGAGCGCGTCCAGTCCCCGCTCCCGCTCCCACAGCGCGTCGCACACCAGGGCGGTGCCCCGCGCGAGGTGGCGGCGGTAGGTGCTGAACGGCAGCCCGAGGCGCTGCGCGGCACTCTGCTGGGTCCGCACCCGCTGGAAGTACGTCGTGTAGAGCGCCTGGTACGCCTTGTCCTGACCGGGCTCGCTCCTGAGCCCCTCCACGGACTCGGCCAGCAGCGAGCGCAGCAGATCGGCCGGGCCGGCCTCGCTGTGGCGGGCCCGGTCACCGACCAGCCGGCTGCGCAGCAGCGGGTTCCCCTCCAGTCCGCCCGGGTCGAGGACAGAGCGCAGCGCGTCACGGACCGCGGCCCGGAACTCCGCACCGTCCAGCGCGACGACGGGCACGTCCGCCGCTCCGGCCGGCGGACCGGCGTGCAGCGCGCCCGGCTGGGTGCGGTCGAACCAGATCTCCAGCGGCGTGACCCGCCAGTCGCAGCCGTACGTGGTGAAGACCCGGCCGTTGTCCCAGTCGGTCTCGGCGACCCGCCGGTGTCCCAGGTGGTGCATCAGCCCGTCCCAGAGGGCGGCGTCCGGCGACACGATGAACGACCACGCGAGGTCACGGGAGCGGATCCAGTCGCGGCAGATCCGCAGCTGCATCAGGTGCCCCACCGTCGAGATGCCGCCGTAGTCGGCCGGGTAGACCATGAACCGGGACATCAGCAGGTGCTGGCCGGGGCGGAGCGGAGCGGTGGCGGCCACGTGCCGCCAGGCCGCCGCCGCTACCGGGTCCTCCTCGGCACCCTCCCCGGGGACGGTCAGCCGCAGCCAGGTCATGAAGGCGACGAGTTCCCCGGTCCGCGCGGACCGGTAGGCCCAGAACCCCTCGGGATGCAGCCGGAGCCAGTGGGCGACGAGACGGGCCGAGCGCTCGCCCTCCGTCCCGGCGGTCATCCGCACCGCGGTGTCGTGGTCCTCGGGCCGCAGCGGCGCCTCGTACACGTCGCCCTCGCGGGTGATGCCGGTGAAGTACGGCCCCATGGGCCCGTAGCGCTTGAGGTGGGTCAGCGCCCGGATGGCGGCCATGGCTTCCTCCTCCGGGGCGCTGCGGGCCCGCTGGAGGAGGTGGTGGCCCACCAGGCGGTGCATCCGCTCGTACCCCTGGGCGTCCCGCCAGCGCAGGTCCCGGTCGATGACCTCGGCGGCGGTCTCGTGCAGGAACAGCCCGTGCCGCCCCAGTTCGGCGTACGGCAGCCCGCGCAGCCAGGAGAACATCCGGGCGGCGTGCTCCTCGCCGACCACCGAGCGCAGCAGGCCCTCGGTGGTGACGAGGGTGTGGGCCGCGGTCTCCAGGGCCAGCCGTTCGGGTCCGGCGGGCAGTTCGCCGACCAGCGAGGTGAGCAGGGCGGTGACCACGTCGGGCGTCGGGGACCAGTCACCGGCCGTCGGCGGCTCGGCGAGCGCGACGCTGGCGGCGAGACCGAGGGCCAGGGGATGCCCGCCGGCGAAGGCGAACACGGCGTCCCGCAGATGCTCCGGGACACCGCGCCGTTCCAGCAGGGTCCGGGCGTCGTCCCGGCCGAGCGCGGCGAGCGGCAGGACCTCCAGGATGCCCTGCCAGGCGACGTCGTGCGCCCAGTGCGGGGCCGGCGCGAGCCGGCTGGCCAGCACCACGGTGGAGCCCGCGGGCAGTTCGGGCAGGAAGGTCTCCCGCAGCCAGTCCTCCAGGCCCTGGCAGTGCTCGAAGGCGTCGACGAGCAGGACCGCCGGTTCGGCCCCGGTGGCCGCGTCGGCCTCCAGCGCGAACCCGGTGGGGGAGGGGTCGATACGACGGCCGTCGACCCGTACCACCCGCCGGCCGGCCGCCGACGCCTCGTCCGCGCACCGTCTGAGCAGGGCGGACTTGCCCACTCCGCCCGGACCGTGGACGTACAGCACGGACGGCGCGTCGGGGCCCGCCGCCAGGGCCGCGCGGAACCGGGCCAGTTCATGTGAGCGACCGATGAAAGCCTGCTCACGGGCGGCGGACAGACGGGTGGACAGCCGCGGACTTCCGGGACGCATGATCGGCAATCTAACAGCAGCCCGTGCGGGTGATGATCACACGGTCCCGGGCGGCACCGAGGACGGTTTGGGGCCGGTCCGCAGGGCGCCGGCGACGAGGTCTTCGAGGACCTCGCGGGGAACCCGGCCCCCGTGCACCAGCCGGTCGAGGACGAGCCCGTCGACGCAGATGAGCAAGGTACGGGTGCGGCTCTCGACGTCGGGGACACCGTGCCGGGCGAGGAACCGGCGGACCGTGTCGCGGGCGGCGTTCTCCCGGGGCACGAGGATCTCGCGCAGCTCCGGGGCGCGGACGCTCTCGATGGTGCAGGCGTAACGGGCCAGTGAGCGGCGCCGCCCTTCGCCGGTGAGCCGCCGGCGGCTGAGCCGCGCCAGGGCGTCGACCAGGTCGTCGGCGGTCCGCAACGGCGGGAGCCGCTCGGCCGCCGCCCGCAGCTCGCTCTGGTCGAGGTGGACGAGGCGGGTGACGAGCGCGGTGAGCAGCGCGGCCCGGGTGCGGAAGTACGCCGACGTGGTGCCGGGCGGCAGGGCCGCGGCGCGGTCGACCGCGCGGTGGGTCAGGCCGCGCATCCCTTCGTCGGCGAGTACGCCGAGAGCCGCGTCCGCGAGGAGGGTGCGTCGGTCGGGAGCCATGACCCCTTTCTACACCTGTAGACCGCCGCGTAGGATCACTCTTCTACATCTGTAGAAGAGTGAGGGGTTCGCCATGGGTGACAGGGCAGTGATCGTCGGAGGAGGCATCGGCGGACTGGCCGCCGCGATCGGACTCCACCGCACCGGCTGGGAGGTGACGGTCGTCGAGCGCACGACCGTGCTCGACGACGCCGGGGCGGCCATCTCGCTGGCCGCCAACGGCCTCAGGGCCCTGGACGAACTCGGCGTCGGCGAAGCGGTGCGGGCGGCCGCGCGCGGCCAGTACGCCGGCGGCACCCGGACACCCGGCGGCACCTGGCTGACGCGCATGGACGGGCGGGCGCTGGAGGCGGCGGTCGGGGCGCCGATCATGGGTGTCCCGCGCGCGGAGCTGCACCATCTGCTCCGCGCGGCCCTGCCCGCAGATGCCCTGCTGACCGCGACCGAGGCCGGCCCGGTCCGTGCCACCGGCACCGGAAGGGTCCAGGTCGAGCTGGCCGAGGGGACGCTGGAGGCCGACCTGGTGGTGGCGGCCGACGGCGTCGGCAGCAGGACGCGCGGCCGGCTCTTCCCCGCTCACCCCGGCCCGGTGTACAGCGGCTCGACGGTGCTGCGGGCCATCACCGACCGCCCGGTCGACGGATGCGGTGACTTCGAACTGACCTGGGGGCGGGGCGCGGAGTTCGGGCACATCGGCCTGCGGGACGGCCGGGCCGAGTGGCACGCCGTCCTCACCGTCCCCGAGGGGACGCGCTTCCCGGACCCGCTGGCCGAACTGCGCCGACGGTTCCACGGCTGGCACGCCCCGGTCCCCGCGCTGCTGGACGCGACCCGCCCCGCGGCCGTCCTCCACCACGATGTCCGGGAACTGCGCACACCGCTGCCCTCGTACGCCGTCGGCCGCGTCGCCCTGCTCGGCGACGCGGCCCACGCGATGACCCCCAACCTCGGCCAGGGCGCCTGCCAGGCCCTGGAGGACGCGGTCGTGCTGGCCGCCGCGCTCGCCGGCGGGCCCACCGTCGAGGCCGCCCTCACCCGGTACGACGCCGAGCGCCGGCCCCGCAGCCAGGCCGTGGCCCGCGCCGCCCGCCGGGCGGGACGCATGGGCCACCAGCTCTGCCACCCCCTGGCCGTCGCCGCCCGCGACACGGCCATGCGGCTGGCACCCTCCGGCGCCACCCTGCGCATGATCCTGCGCCACCACGACTGGCGGCCCCCGAAACCGGGGCGGACGCCGGGCGCTCGCCAGCCGTCCGGCGACCGCTGGAAAGGTGCCGCGACATAGCGTCACTCCTCTGTCCGGCCGCGCGGAGACGTACCGCGCGCAGACGGCCGACCGGACCAGGACGGAAGCATGCCGGCAGGGATCCCACCCACCGGGAAGCCTTCGAACCCCGGTTCCCCGCCCGGACCCCGGGCCCCTCACACGGACCGCGACCGGGCGGTGGACGTGCTGCGCGTCGCGGCCGGTGACGGCCTGCTCACCGCCGACGAGCTGGACGAGCGTCTGGAAGTCGCGCTCTCCGCACGGTCCCTCAGCGAACCGGCCGAACTCACCGCCGATCCGCCGGCCACCGCGCACGGCGCCACCGCGAAGGCCACGGACACCGTCCGGATCGAGCAGGCGTTCAGCGGCGCGGTCGAGCGATCGGGCCGCTGGACCCTGCCGCGGCGACTGGAACTCGCGGTGACGTGGTGCGACGCGACACCCGGCCACGCCGAGGCCGTGATCACCCACGACACCCTGCGGATCGACGTGGCCATGGCGGGAGAGACCCTGACGCTGATCACGCGACCGGGCATCGAGACCGACATCGACGGCCTGATCCCGGTCCACTGCGGGCTCCGGCACCGCCACGCGCGGACGGCCCCGGACGCCCCCGCCGAGCTGCGGGTGGACGTGGTCGGCCAGAAGACCCACGGCGAGGTGGTGGTGCGGCCCACGCGTCGGACATTGGGACGGTGGCCGCTGCGCAGGCCCGCCTCCGCGGACTGGGCGACGCCCGGGACACCACGCGCGGAGAGCGTTCCGTGTCGCGATGCGACCGTTCTGCCCCGCTCTGTACGGCGCGTCAGGCGTGTGCGCGAGCCCTCGAATAGGCACTCTGCGCGCCCTACCGGTTCCGCTGAGTGACAGAAATGATGAGCACACCGCACCCGAACCAGGTGATCCGCGGTTCCCCCTGCGTCCCGGCTGGGCGGACCGGCGGCGGAAGGAGTCCACGGTGTTGCTTCTCATTTCCCCGGACGGTGTCGAGGAGGCCCTCGACTGCGCCAAGGCGGCGGACCATCTCGACATCGTCGACGTCAAGAAGCCCGACGAGGGCTCCCTCGGCGCGAACTTCCCCTGGGTCATCCGGGAGATCCGCGACGCGGTACCGGCGGACAAGCCGGTCTCCGCCACCGTGGGGGACGTCCCGTACAAGCCCGGCACGGTGGCGCAGGCCGCGCTCGGCGCGGTCGTCTCGGGCGCCACGTACATCAAGGTCGGCCTCTACGGCTGTACGACGCCCGGCCAGGGCGTCGAGGTCATGCGCGCGGTCGTCCGGGCCGTGAAGGACCACCGCCCCGAAGCGCTCGTCGTCGCCTCCGGCTACGCCGACGCCCACCGGATCGGCTGCGTCAACCCGCTCGCCCTGCCCGACATAGCCGCCCGTTCCGGCGCCGACGCCGCCATGCTCGACACCGCGATCAAGGACGGGTCGCGGCTGTTCGACCACGTACCGCCGGACGCCTGTGCCGAGTTCGTCCGGCGCGCCCACGCCGCCGGTCTGCTCGCGGCCCTCGCCGGCAGCGTCAAACAGGACGACCTCGGCCCGCTGACCCGTATCGGCACCGACATCGTCGGAGTGCGCGGAGCGGTCTGCGAGGGCGGCGACCGCAACGCCGGACGCATCCGCCCGCACCTGGTGGCCGCCTTCCGGGCGGAGATGCGCCGGCGGGCCCACGAGCACGCGGCCGGCGCCACCACGGTGAGCTGACCGCCGGCATGCTCACCTCCGCACCCGACCACCTCCCCGGGCGCCGGGCCGCGCGCCTCACCGTCGTCGACCCGGCCACCGGGGAGGTCTTCGGCGAAGTCCCCGACCAGCGGCCGGACATACTGGACGCCGTCATCGGACGGTCCCACCGGGCCTGGCTCGGCTGGCGCGCGGATCCCGCGGCCCGCGCCGCCGCGCTGCACGCCGCGGCCGGTGCCGTGGAGGCGGCCGGCGACGACCTCGCCCGGCTGCTCACCCGGGAGCAGGGCAAGCCCCTGGCCGAGTCGCACGCCGAGATCGCCCGCACGGCGGCCCGGCTGCGCTACTTCGCCGGCCTGGCTCCCAGGACCCGGCGGATCAGCGACGGCCGGCCCGGGCACAGCGAGGTCCGCTGGCGTCCCCTCGGACCCGTCGCCGCGATCGTGCCGTGGAACTTCCCGATCCAGCTCGCGGCGGCGAAGTTCGCGCCCGCGCTCGCGGCGGGCAACACCGTGGTCCTCAAGCCGTCCCCCTTCACCCCGCTCGCCACCCGGCTGCTCGGGTCCGTCCTCGCCGGCGCCCTGCCCGAGGACGTCCTGACCGTCGTCACCGGCCGTGAACCGCTCGGCGCGCGGCTGGCCGCCCACCCCGGCATCCGCCACGTCACCTTCACCGGCTCGGTGCCCACCGGACGGGCGGTCGCCGAAGCGGCGGCGGCCCCGCTCGCCCGGGTCACCCTGGAACTCGGCGGCAACGACGCCGCCGTCCTGCTGGACGACGTGGACGTGGACGGGATCGCGGACCGGCTGTTCTGGGCCGCCTTCCGCAACTGCGGGCAGGTCTGCATGGCGGTCAAACGTGTCTACGCCCCGGCCCGGCTCCACGCCCGGGTCGTCGAAGCCCTCGCCGAGCGCGCCCGGACCGTCACCGTCGGACCCGGCCTCGACCCGGAAACCCGGCTGGGACCCGTCAACAACGCCCCCCAGCTGGCCCGGGTCGAGCGGCTCGTCCGGCGGGCCCTCGCGGACGGCGCCAGGGCGGCGGCCGGCGGCCACCGGCCGGCCGGACCGGGCCACTTCTTCGCCCCCACCGTCCTCACCGACGTCCCGCCCGACAGCCCGGTGGTGACCGAGGAGCAGTTCGGACCGGTCCTGCCGGTACTGCCGTACCGGAGCCTCGACGAGGCCGTCGAGGCCGCCAACGGCACCGCGTTCGGACTGGGCGGCTCCGTGTGGAGCGGCGACCCCGACCGGGCCGAGGCGGTGGCCGACCGGCTCGAATGCGGCACGGCCTGGATCAACCACCACGCCGAACTGTCCCTCGCCCAGCCCTTCGCGGGTACCAAGGACAGCGGCGTCGGCGTGGCCGGCGGACCTTGGGGGCTGTACGGCAATCTGCGCCCGTTCGTCGTCCACCGCCCGCGGGAGGTGTGACGGTTGAGATTCCGGGCGGCCGTACTGCGCTCGTACGAGAAGCCGTTCACGGTCGAGGAGGTGGCCCTGCGGACGGACCCCGCCCCCGGCGAGATCCTGGTCGAGATCGCCGGCTGCGGGATGTGCCGGACCGATCTCGCGGTCCGGCGATCGGCCGGCCGCAGCCCGCTGCCCGCGGTGCTGGGCCACGAGGGGGCCGGGGTCGTGGTGCGCGCGGGCGGCGGCCCGGACACCGCCGTCGGCGTCGGGGACCACGTCGTACTGAGCTTCGACTCCTGCGGGCACTGCGACAACTGCCGCGGCGCGGCCCCCGCCTACTGCGACTCCTTCGCCTCCCTCAACCTGTTCGGCGGACGAGCGGAGGACCCGCCGCGGCTCACCGACGCCGCCGGGGGAGCGCTGGCCCCCCGCTGGTTCGGCCAGTCCTCCTTCGCCGAGTACGCCCTCGTCCCGGCGCGCAACGCCGTCCGGGTCGACCCGGCGCTGCCCCTCCACCTGCTCGGGCCGCTCGGCTGCGGCTTCCTCACCGGCGCCGGAGCCGTGCTGAACACCTTCGCCGCCGGCCCGGGCGACACCCTCGTCGTCCTCGGCGCGGGAGCCGTGGGCCTGGCCGCGGTGATGGCGGCCACCGCCGCCGGGGCGCTGACCGTGGCCGTCGACCGGCATCCCGGGCGGCTGGCCCTGGCCGAACGGTTCGGGGCGACCCCGCTGCCCGCCACCACGGCGGGACTGGCCGAGCGGGTCCGGCGGCTCACCGGCGGCGGAGCGCGGTACGCGCTCGACACCACCGCATCCGCCCCGCTCGTCAACGACGCGCTGCGGGCCCTGCGCCCCACCGGCAGCCTCGGCCTGGTGGCACGGCTGCACACCGCGCTGCCGCTCGAACCGGGCACGCTCGACCGGGGCCGGAGCATCCGCCACCTCTGCGAGGGGGATGCCGTCCCCAGCCTGCTGATCCCGCTGCTCATCCGGCTCTGGCAGGCCGGCCGCTTCCCCTTCGACCAGCTCGTCCGTACCTACCCGCTGGCCGACATCAACGAGGCCGAGCGCGACTGCGACGCCGGCCGCGTCGTCAAGCCCGTGCTGCTGCCCGCCGGCCGAAGCCGGTGAGCCGGGCACACGGCACCGCGCACCCCCGTCCGACGAGCAGCCGGCTCGCGGTTCCCACTTTCGCCCACGGAGGAGACATGACCGGTACGGCGCCGCAGCACACGGACGTGGAAGGCGTGGACGGAGGCGTCGGCCTGACCGCCCTCCTGGTCGCCGCGGCACGGGCGATCGAGACCCACCGCGACGACACCCTGGTCCAGGACCCCTACGCCGAACACTTCGTCCGCGCCGCCCCGGCCTGCGAGGACTGGCCGGTGCGCCTGGAGCAGGTCCCGGACGGGGACGCCGACCCGCTGTGGGGGCGGTTCGCCCGCTACTTCGGCCTGCGCACCAGGGTCCTCGACGACTTCCTGCTCCGGGCGGTCCGGACGGGCGCCCGGCAGGTGGTGCTGCTGGGCGCGGGTCTGGACACGCGTGCCTTCCGGCTGGACTGGCCGTCGGGCCGCGCGGTGTTCGAGATCGACCGGGCGGGCGTGCTGGCGTTCAAGCACCGGGTGCTCACGGACCTGACGGCCACTCCGAGGGCGGAGCGCGTCCCCGTGCCGGTCGACCTGCGCGCGGACTGGGCCGGCGCGCTGGCCACCGCCGGCTTCGACCCGTCCGTACCGAGCGTCTGGCTGGCGGAGGGACTCCTCTTCTACCTGCCGGGCCCGGCCGAGACGTACCTCATCGACACGGTCGACGGGCTGACCACCCAGGGCAGCGCGCTGGCCTTCGAGGCCAAGCTGGAGAAGGACCTGCTGGTGTACCGCGACAGCGCGATCTACACGGCGACGCGGGAGCGGATCGGCATCGACCTGCTCCACCTCTTCGACAAGGGGCCACGCCCCGACTCCGCGGGCGCCCTCGCCGCCAAGGGCTGGTCCACGTCGATGCACACCCCCTTCGACTTCACCGAACGGCACCGGCGCGGCCCCCTCCCCGAGCCGAACGACGCCCTGGAGGGGAACCGGTGGGTGTTCGCGCACAAGCCCCGGCCCTGACGTCCGGACCGGGGCCGGGGGGTGGGTCCCGCCGCGGACCCCGCCCCCCGGGACATCGCTGACGGACCGTGTCAGAGTGCCCGGGCTGCCACCAGCTGGTCGCCGGGGATTCCGGCCAGGTCCGGCGCGTAGTAGTCCTTGATGCCGGCGGACCACGTGGCCACGGTGACGCGGTCCTCGGAGTCCGGGCCGAAGGCGTCGAACAGGGCGTGGACGTTCGCCTCCTCGAAACCGATCGCCGTCATCAGCGACACGAAGAGGGGGCGTTCGATCAGGCCGTCCCCGTCGGGATCGCCGAGGGCGGAGAGCGCCTCGGCGAACTCGGCGATCGTGTCACCGAAACGCGCGGGATCGAGTACGAAGGGACGGAACTCGTCCACGGTGATCACGCCGTCGCCGTCGGCGTCCAGTTCGGCGGCCAGCGTCGTCCAGTAGCGGCGGAACGCGGCCCGGAGGGCGTCCTTGGCGCCGTCGTCCGACGCGGCCGCCGCCTCCAGCACGCGGCCCGTCATCAGGTCGAAGTCGTCGGAGTCGATGACTCCGTTGCCATTGGCGTCGAAGAGGGAGAAGACCAGCTCGACCCGCTTGGCGGCCTCAGTGCGCATGCCCATCACCTGTTCTTCCGCGATCCGTGGAAAGCTCGGCCCGGCGCGTGCCGCGGCCATGCTCCATACAACCGCCGTGAAGAGGCACAAGCTCCCGAACTCCGTTTCTGGTGACAAAAACAATGATAGATGATCACATGTGACAATACGGACGCCGCGTGCGTGCGGGAATCGGGCTGCCGCGACCGCCCGCGCGCCGGCGGCCTGCCGCGTCCGGTGACGCGGCAGGCCGCTCGGGGCGGATCCGGCCGGCCGGCGGCCGTCAGGAGCGGCGGGTCACCCGGTCGTGGTGGTCCGGCTCTCCTTGAGCTTGGCGCAGTTGGAGCCGGTGACGTTGACGGTGACGTTGCCGATGCTGCCGCCCCAGTCCACGCAGTGGGCCTTGCCGTAGACGTAGGTGGGGCCCGCGTACGAGGTGTACCGCCCGTAGTCCTCGTCGTACGCCTCGGTGTCCGGTACGTAGATCCACGCGGACATGTCCGTCGCGGTGCCCGGAGTGCTGCGGATGGTCGCCACGCAGTTCTTGCCGTTGGCGGCGTTGTAGGTGAGGTAGACGGTGCCGCGCGAACCGACGGCGGCCGAGTTGACGGTCTTGTAGCCGCTGCCGCAGACCTTCTCGGCGGTGGTGTTGGGCGCCGCGGACGCGGGTGCGGCGAGCGCGGTGGCACTGCCCAGGGCCAGGGCCGCCACGGCGGTGACGGACAGGACGGGTCGGGTGATGCGCATATTTCCCCCTTGCGGTCGTAGGAGCTGTTTGCTCCTGTCTGGTGGGACGACGGACAGAGGGGAATGGTTGTGCTCCGGATGCTCCGTTCCTGTGGATCCGTGCCGTGCGAGGCGGGCGTTCGAAAGGAACCGGCCAGGACACCGTCCGCCTGGCCCTGTTGACGGTCCGAGCCCGTTCCGGCACCGTCGGAGGCTCCGCCCCCTTCCTGCTCGTGGGAGACACCATGCTCAGACGTGCGTTCCGTACCCTTCTCTCGATTGTCATGATCGCTTCACTCACGGGCCTCGGTGTCACGCTCACCACCGGCACCGCACACGCCGACGACTGTTACACCTTCCCCCGCACGCTGAGCCAGGGCAGCAGCGGCGAGGACGTCCGCCAGTTGCAGATCAGGGTGGCCGGCTATCCCGGATACGGGTCCGTCCTGGCGATCGACGGGCAGTTCGGGGCCGGCACCAAGGCCGCCGTGACCCGTTTCCAGCAGGCGTACGGGCTCGGGGCGGACGGCGTCGCGGGACCGGCGACCTTCAGCAAGATCTACGCCCTCCAGGACAGCGACTGCACGCCGGCCCACTTCACCTACGCGGAGATGAACCGCTGCAACTCCGACTGGTCCGGCGGGGCCGTCTCCGCCGCGGCGGCCCGTGCCAACGCGCTGCAGCAGATGTGGAAGCTGGAGGCGCTGCGGCACGCGCTCGGCGACCGTCCGCTGACCACCAGCAGCGGCTTCCGCTCCTACTCCTGCAACAACGCCGTCGGCGGGGCCGCCGGCAGCAACCACCTGTACGGACGCGGAATCGACCTGGTCGGCTCACCGTCCTTCTGCGAGATCGTCAGACAGGCCCGCAACCACGGCTTCAACGAGATCCTCGGTCCGGGCTACCCGGGCCACAGCGACCACGCCCACCTGGGCAGCCAGAGCTCCCGCTTCTGGTCCGCCTCCTCCTGCGGAATCTGAGCCGCACCACGGCAGGACGGCCCCGGCCCCGGCCCCGGCCCCGGCCGCGGACGGGGCCTTCGGGGGTCAGAAGGTCAGCGACCAGCGGTCGAGATAGCCGGGTTCGGTAAGGAAGATGCCGGGAGTGTTGTCGGTGACCCGCAGTGTCCACGTCCCGTTCGCGGGCAGCGCCGAGGCGTCGACGGTGAAGGTGGCGTGCAGCTCACTGCCGGTGTCCCAGACGAAGTCCTTCACCATCAGCGCGGTTCCGTCCTCGGCGACCAGCTCGATGATCTGCCCGCCGATGAAGTCGTGGACGAGGTCCACGGTCACCTTCAGGTCGTCCGGTGCCGCTCCGTCCCGTCCGGTGACCGTCAGAGGTGACGTGACGGACCGCCAGTTCGGGATGTCGAACCGGTCCGGGTTGACGAAGTGATCGCCGCCCGACGCCAGCACCGTCCACCGGTAGGCGAGCCGCCGTGTCTCGGCTGCGGAGTTGGTGACGGTCACCTCGACGGAGTACTCACCCGCCCGGATGGGTGTGCCGGTGATACGGCCGTCGGCGGCACCGATGCCGAGGCCGTCCGGGAGACCCGTGGCCGCGTACGTCAGCGCGCCCGGCCGGGTCGAGGTCGCCGTGATCGTCCGGTCGACCGGCTGGCCCACGGCGGCGTCGCGGGACGGCGGAGCGTCGACGGCGATGTGGCTGACGTAGCGGGGGCCTACGTCGACGGCGGCCCACGCGTTGCCGACCGCCTCGTAGGCGTCGCTGGTGGTGCCGAAGAGGTCGGCGGCGGCGCGCAGGGTGGCCACTCGCGCTCCGGCGTAGTCGGTGGTGCTGGTCATGTAGCGGGTGAGTGCCCGGTACCAGACGTTCGTGGCGTTGTGCAGACCGATGCCCGCCACCGGGAGCCCGTCGTGGGTGGGACTGCTGTAGGTGACGCCGTTGACCGTCCTGCTGCCGCTGCCCTCGGCCAGCAGGTAGAAGAAGTGGTTGCCGACGCCCGAGCTGAAGTGCGGGTCCAGCTTCCGGGTCCCGGCCGTCCAGTAATCCTGTGAGGTGCCCTTGGCGGAGGCGTCCTTGGAGGGCTCGTCCATGTACCGCAGAGGCTTCCCGGTGCCCCGGACGTCGGCCAGCTCGCCGATCATGTAGTCCGGCACGTCCCGCGCACCGGCGGCGAAGAACTCGACGGCGGTTCCCATGATGTCGCTCGTGGCCTCGTTCAGCCCGCCGGACTCCCCGGTGTAGATCAGGCCGGCGGTGTGCGCGGTGACGCCGTGGGTCATCTCGTGCGCGGCGATGTCCAGTTCGGTCAGCGGCCGCTGGTCGTTCATGCCGTCGCCGTAGGTCATGCAGAAGCAGAGGTCGTCCCAGAAGGCGTTGGCGTAGGCGTCGCCGAAGTGCACCCGGGAGGTCGCGCCCACCCCGTCGTCGGCTATGCCGTTGCGTCCGAAGCGGTCGTGGTAGAAGTCCCAGGTGCGCTGGGCGCCCCAGGCCGCGTCGACGGCCGCCGTCTGGGGGCTCGCGGCGGTGCCGTCGCCCCACCGGTCGTCGGGGTCCGTCAGCAGTACGGGGCTGCCGTCGCCCACGTCGTAGGTGCGGTGGCCGCCCCGCTGGGGGTCGGACAGTTCGTACGCGTCCCCCTTGCGGGTCGTGGCCAGGGGCACCGGCCCGCTGTACTGGCTGATGCCCTCGCCCGCCTGGATCTCGTCCCAGGAGGCGAGCCGTCCGCCGGTCGACGCGTCGGTCAGGACGTGCAACCGACTCGGTGTGCCGTCTTCCCGGGTGCCTTCGACAACGTTGTCCCACGCCAGGCGAGGCGTCCCCGCCGCCGCCCAGACGACGCGGCGCGACCGCGTCCGGTCCGTCTCGCCGCCACCGAGGCGGGAGGCGGCCCAGGACCGTGCCCGCTGTCCCGCGTCGGCCGAGGAGATCTCGGCCCGGGTCGAGGGGGAGCCCAGGTCACGACGGGCGTTCCAGGTCACCGAGTGCTCCGACGGGCCGTCGTGGACGACGAGGTCACCGCCGATGACGGGCAGTCCCCGGTAGGTGCGCTCGTAGCGGGTGTGCACCGTTCCGTCGGCGTCCTCGACGACGTCCTTGGGCTGGAGCACCTCGTCGGCGCCCAGGCCGGCCGCGCGGGCGGTCTCCTCGCGACGGTCACCGGCCTGTTCGAGCAGGCGGTGCCGTTGCTGCCCGGTCAGCGGCACGGACTCGGCGGCGGGGTCGGGGACGGCTCTGAGAAGCCGTGGGACCGGCGGGCGCGGGGGGCCGTCGCCGGCTGCGCGAGCCGGTACCGCGGCGGCCGACAGGACCAGGGACGCGGAGGCCGCGACCCAGAGGAACACGGACGCCGGCCGCCGGCGCGCGGCGCGCGTCCCGGATCTTCCGGGTCTTTCGGATTCCTCGTGAGGTGCGGGAGGCGACAGCTTCGCCACGGAACAGCTCCTCTCATCGGACATGCCGGACCACGCCGAACGGCACGGGCGACGGCGTCCGAAGGGAAGTCGGGGGAGTGCGCCGACGGTTCGGCACACGTCGATGATCGCAGCGCGGTCGTCGGGCTGTCATCACTGCGGAGATCACTGTCCGGAAAGCGGTCGCCCTGCTCCGGGCGGGCGACTCTTCCCCGTACGGCCACCACTTGCGCCTTTACACAGCGGCAACAGCCCGCTAACCAGCGTCTTTGGCTGTATCTCGTCCTCGCGTACGTCCGGCCCCGGCGTCCTCCCACGGCACAGGTCAGGGGTGGAAGCGCCACCGGCCCTCGGAAAGGACGTCCACCTCGCCGTCCCGGACGCGAACGGCCGTCTCGTCGTCGATGAAGTAGATCGGGAAGTCCGCCCGTGCGGCGATGCGGTCGGCCCAGGTGTCGCCCCGCTCGGGGAAGTCCGGCGAGTACAGATGGGGCTTGAGGTACCAGTCGAAGAGGCCGAACGGCGGCTCCAGGGTCGCCTCGCCGAGCACACGCAGGTCCTCGGTGTCTCCGATGACGTCGGCGGAGTTCCCGGTGAGATGACGGCTGAAGATCATGGAGCCGGCGCTGAAACCCACGTAGACCCGGTCCTCCAGCGCCTTCAGGAAGCCGTCGGCCAGGCCGTTGCCGGTGATGCTGCGAGCGAGATGGTAGTGGTTGCCGCCGCCGACGTAGACGACGTCGGCGTGCAGCAGCCGGTCGAGCACCATCCTCCGGGGCAGGCCGTTCAGTTCCAGGACGTCGAACTCCCGCCAGCCGAGGCCGTGCAGCCGGTTCATGTCGGTGAGGAACCACCCGTGGTCCCCGGGCTCGGCGACCGAAGCCGTGGGCACGTACACGACGTTCGCCGACCCGAACGGCTTGCCCAGCATCTCCCGCAGCGCGTCCCGCAGTGTGTCGTTGCGCAGGCCACCGGCGGTCAACAGAAAGTTCATCGGGCGAGCCAAGCATGGTTGCCGTATGCGCGCAACGAACGCGCGACCAGCGAAGACGAACGCGGCCGGCAGGCCGCGCAAGCGGCACTCGCGTCTTCACCTGCCGGGGTCAGAAGGGCGTCAGGAGGAGGAACTCGTGCGGCGTGTTCAACCGTGTTGCGGTAATCGCTGTCCTCGTACCCGTCCACCCGTCCCATGGAACGCGCCACCGCATGGGTGACGCCCCCGCCGTGCTGGTCGCGCCGAAGACACCGCACCGCCCCGCCGCGGTCAGGCGCGCTCGTACACACGCACCCAGTCCGTCAGCATGCGGACCGGAAACGTGGTGGACGAGGGGACGGGGCCGGGCCAGGTGCCGCCGACGGCCAGGTTGAGCAGCAGGTAGAAGTCCTGGTCGAAAACCCACTCCCGTCCGGCGCCGTGGGACGCGCGCAGATCGGTGTGGTACTCGTGACCGTCGACGGACCAGGCGATCCGGTCCTCGTCCCACTCCACGCCGTACGTGTGGAAGGCGTCGGAGAAGCGCTTACCGTCCGGGAGGGTACGGCTGCCGCCGATTCCCTCGTCCCCGTAGCCAGGTCCGTGGACGGTTCCGTAGACGGTGTCCGGTTCGCCGCCCACTACCTCCATGACGTCGATCTCCCCGTTCCCGGGCCAGGACGTGGTGTCGTCGTCGCCCATCATCCAGAACGCGGGGAGGAAGGGGCCGGCGCCGGGAACCCTGACGCGAGCCTCGATCTTCCCGTAGGTCTGGGAGAACGTGCCCTTCGTCGTCAGCCGGGCCGAGGTGATGTCGCAGGTGCCGTGCGGGCAGTCGGCCATGCCCGGCAGTTCCTCCCGGCGCGCGGTGATGACGAGGTGACCGTCACCGTCGGTGGCCGCGTTGCCGGTTCTGTCGGTGTAGTACTGCCACTCCTCGTTGCCCCACTGGGGTTCCCCGCCCGTGTCGTGGACCCATTTGGCGGGGTCGGGAGCCTCGCCCGCCGCTCCGGAGAATTCGTCGGCCCATGTCAGCCGCCAGCCGTCCGGCGCTGCCCGCGTACCGCCGGACGGCGAGGCGGAGCAGGAGGAGAGCAGCAGCCCGGTGAGCAGGACACCGACAGCCAGACGAGCCGGGGTGCGCTGACGACCGGGGACAACACGCATACGGAGAACTCCTTGCGGGGCATGGGAGGACGGACCCACGGGGCGAACGGCCACGGGGCCGCGGCCATCGGGCGGTACGGCGCCGCGGGCCGGCCCGGCACGTCCGGGAGCCTCCCTCGCGCACCGCTGGGCCCGGCGCCGTCGGTGACAGCCTGACACGGCGTCGATGGCAACCGCCCAGCGCCCCCGGCTCCGTGGCGGGACACCGCGTGCACCGGTACCCCACCGTCCACGAGGTCGTCATCGTCGACCGGCAGCCGACTCGTCGCTGTCGGCCGACCGGTCACCGGCAACCGCGACGACTGCACGGCATGCGAGCACTCCGGGGCGAGGACGCCGCCGGCCGCGCCACCGTGACGGCGGCTACCGCGGCACCGGCCTTGTCATCCCGCACCGCCGCCGCGAACCCGGCCGGGCCGGCCCCGGACCGGAAAGAAGAACACAACGCCTGTCACCGCGGAATCCGCGCTCACGTCGAGCACGCCTCCGCCCGCACGAAGTCTCGGGAGACCTTTCGCGGTTGTCGTCTCAAAGACGAAGGCGTCCCCCACACGCTGCGCGGCACTTCCCGCTTCACGATCTCGTCCTCGCCGGATGACCGGGAAACAAAGCTTCACCGGGGAGCGCGAGCCGCTTGAGGGTGCTGTCGCCGAGCATGCCGCGACCCTCGTGACACCCCGGAGGTCGCGGGGACCGATTGCAGGCGAACTCCCCATCAGCATCATTTTGAGCAAGCAAGAGATTAACTGCGGTCCGTACTCGGTAGCTTCCCCTGGTCACGTGATCTTCACCTGGTAAGGAGGTGCACCGATGAAGCTTCTCTTCTCCCTGCGCAACCGCGTCGCAGCCCGCAAGAGCCTCAAGGCGAACGCCTGGTACCTCTGGTACTGAGCCGACCCGTACGGGCGCAGGCCGCCGGGCCAGCCGCGAGGACGGCCCGGCGGCACCAGCCTCACCTCAGGACGCCCCAGGAGGCCGGTGAAGGGGGGCGCCCATCCGCAGCCCAGCCCGATCGCCCCGCCGGAGGACACATGCCGTCATCAGGGACGGTGCGCCCGCGCACCACCGAGCTTGCCCCGCGCCTCGCCGCCCTCCTGGACGACCACCTCGGACAGGACGTCTTCCGGCTGGAACCCGACACCGTCGGAGTCGCCGGACCCGACATCATGGACCGTGTCCTCGCCGCGCGCCGCGCCACGGAGACCGAACGCCCCACCTTCAAACCACTGCACGGCCGTTCCATCACGAAGGCCGAGGCGTCCTCGGTCACCCGCACCGTCGGCAACGATGTCCGTGAGGCCCTGCGCCGGCCCCGGCAGGGCACCGTGGACCTGTCGGGCTCCTGGCCACTGACCGGACACCTCTTTCTGCGCGACCTCATCCTCGGCCGGGATCCCCGACGGCTGCGCGTCCTGATGAGCCGCACCCTGGAACTGACCCCCAAACTCACCTGGTCGGTCATCGCCGCGGGCGCGGCGCTCCCCGGCTGGCCCCGCCCCGCCGAGCACCTGACCGGCCTCGGCAACCGTGCCGCTGCGGCCAAGGGTTACCAGGACCGTCGCTACGCCATGGGCATCTACCGGAGAGCAGCGGCACCGGTGTGCTTCACCGTCTCCACCCTGGTGGCCGATGCCCTGTGGCTGGGCGCTCCCTTCGCCGACGGCGTCCCCAACCGCCACATCATCCACGAATCACTGCGCCTGCTGCCGCCGTCCTGGAACATCCTGCGCAATGCCTCGCCGGAGTATCCCGTCATCGATGCCCGCATCGGCGCGAAGGACGACGTTCTGCTTCTGCCGCTGCTGTCCCACCGCGACCCCGCCCTGTGGGACGATCCCGACAGCTTCCGCCCCGAACGGTGGGACCACCTCGACCCCGAGGCAACTCCTGGCTATCTGCCCTTCG
Organism: Streptomyces griseoviridis; assembly: GCA_014649155.1. Taxonomy (GTDB): domain Bacteria; phylum Actinomycetota; class Actinomycetes; order Streptomycetales; family Streptomycetaceae; genus Streptomyces; species Streptomyces griseoviridis. Next base: position 232,424 of record BMSM01000010.1, read on the forward strand.
GGCACTCCTCCGAGCGCTGTTGGGGACGGCACATGGTCATGCCGCTCGCCGAACTGCTCCTGGACCTGATCCGCGAGTGCGGACTCGTCGTCGATCCGCACCAGCGCGTCGCCAAGGTGCCACTGCTCGGTCTGCTGGGTGTGGACGGCATACGACTCACCCGGCCGTCGTGACCCCATCACGACACGGCTGCCGATCATGACGCGCGACGAGATATCCGTGGGCGCCCTCGGAGCCGCCGACGGGTCCTCGGGCAGGTGCGCGGAGGGCCAACAGGGGGAAATGCGGGAAGTTCGCATCCCGGCAGCGCCGGAATAGTTAATATCGCCTGAACCTCGACGGGGGAGGGAACTGTGGCAGGCGCATCCGATGATCATTCCACTGCGAAGCTGTGGACACTGGTCGGCGGAATCGCATCCGTGCTGTCGATCCTGGCCTGGCTCGGCGTGAGCAACGCGGCGGAGTTGAAGAACCTGTTGGCCGACTCGCCCCCACCCAGTTCCAGCTCGGCCCCGTACGTGTCTTCACCGGCCGTCCACATCTCAGATGACCCGGAGACCACCGAGGAGAGCGCTGACGATCCCGATCCCGATCCCGATTCCGAACCGTCGACCCCCACCCCGGATCCCACCGAGGAGTCGTTCGAAGCCGTTTCGGCCGGCGACTGCCTGGCGGTCTACGACACCGGCCGCGGGGGCACCACCAGTATCGCCTGGAGCGCAGCCGTTCCGCCGGACCCCGTGTCCTGCGCCGACGAACAGGCGCAGGTCCAGGTGACCGCCACCGACACGGCCTGCCCCACCGGCCAAGGGAAGTCGTACTGGAGCTACCGGTCCGCCACCACGGGCGACACCACGAAGCTCTGCCTCACCCGCATTTACCACGCCGCCTACTGCCTGCTCGGCCAGCAGTCCGGCAACTTGATCTCACTCGGTCTGATGACGGCCGTGGACTGCCGACGCGAGCCGGTGCCCGCCCCGTACAACCAGATCATGCGGATCACAGGCGTCTACCGCGCCCCGGCGGGCGCCAACGCGAACAACTGCCTTCAGACGGCAGGGGACCGGACACGCTACTGGGCAGCGGTGGTGGACGACGGCGCCACACTGCTGTGCACCACGATCTACGAGGGCAACTGACCGGCGACTCGGATCCGCGACGACAACCAACGCGCCACGGTCGAGAGCCCGGGGTCTGTCTTGTGAGGACGGAAGCGCTTCGACCACTTCCCGCCCCGCAGGTGTTCAAGGGCTTCCCGACACTGTCGGCCCTCGGCCGGGCCGTGGCCGCTCCGGCAAGCGGAGCGATCACCGTGGCCTCGCTGCCCCGTTGGCTCCGGCGTGGTGCCGCCGCCGTCGCCCGGCAGGCAACCAGCACCTCAAGGTGCCGCCCGCTCGACTGCGCCCCCTGAGTCCGGACGCCCCGGTGGAATCGGAGGAACTGGTCGACCGGCTCGTGGGCGAGAACCCCGCCCAGCGGCCGGACACCGCCGATGAGGCTCTATGACCTCATCGCAGACATCAGCGACCGCTGCCTCGGTGACACGGCGCCCATCCGTGACGCTGCGCCCAGCCGCGGGGCCGACAGCGTGTCCGGCATCCGGCTCCGCTCGGACGAAGCCACCGGCGGCGCGGTCATCCCCCTGCGTACGACCGCCCACGGGAACTGTGCTGTCTGCGCCACCACAGGAGACGAGACGAGGGCGGTGGACTGCGCCGTCCGCAGAGGGGAGGGCATGGAGCACCCGGTAACCCGTACGGCACCGCGCACGCCGCCGACCAGCGATCCACCGCACGGTATTCGGCCAGGTCCGATGGCTTTGTGCCATTCCCCGGAAACCCGCCTCCGGCATCACCGAGACGCCACTACACAAGAGGTCGACGGCAGCATCCAGTCGTCCGTGGGCAGGCCGGGGCGGGCGGTTGGTGACCATCACCGTGGCGGTCCTGCTCGTAGTCGTCGTCGGCCGGCGGCTGCGGCGTCGTACGGGGCCCGCGGCCGGTTCGACGAGAAGCTGACAGGAACCCGGCGGCGCACCGCGGACCACGGACCCGGGGAGCGGGGGAGTGATGGCGGCACGGCGTCGGCGTCGGCGCTTGAGAACGCAGACCCGCAAGCGGTTGTGGGTCTGGGCCGTGGTGGCGGCGGTGGCCACCGTGGTGTGGGTCGCCGCGAACTGGTCGACGGTGTGGCCCGTCCTGGTGACGGTGCTCGCCGTGGCCATGCTGGGCGGGGCCGGCTGGGCGCTGCTGCGTGCGCACCGCCAGGCGGTCGGCCGGGACCGGGCGTGGCGGGCGCAGGAGGAGGCACGGGCCCGCGAGTTGTCCATGGCCCAGGTCGACGCCTTGACGTGGCAGGAGTTCGAGACGTATGTCGCTCAGTTGTGCCGCCGGGACGGCTGCAGAGAGGTCGTCGTCAGCGGCAGGAGCGGGGACCTGGGCGCGGACGTCGTCGGCTACCTGGCCGACGGACGCAAGCTGGTCATCCAGTGCAAGAAGTACGCGGCGCATCGGAGTGTGTCCTCGCAGGACATGCAGAAGTTCGTCGGCACCGCCCGTCTTGAGCACGGCGCGGACGTCGCCCTGTTCGTCACCACCTGCCGCGCGTTCACGAGAGACGCGCTGGGCCTGGCGCTGCGCCAGGACATCGTGGCCCTGCACCGCGATCTGCTGGGCTCCTGGGTCAAGGGCGCTCACCTGGAGAGTCTGATCCCGCTGAACGGCAGCGGCGACGGCACCAGGCGGCGCCCCGGCTGACGGGCGGCAGGGCCCGGCGGGAGGTCAGCCGGGCCCTGCCTCCCGCCGTACGCCCTCGAACCGCTGGAACGGTCATCCTCGGGGGCGGGAGAAGACCAGCGGCTGACCTGTTGGCCGTGCCGCCTTGCGGAGCCGTGTCCGCAGGCCGCGCCAAGGGCTTCATCGGCGCCCACGACATGAGCACCGGGATCTCCCAGTGGCCGCCCGGCTTCGGGCTGCGGAGGCCGCGGTTCCCTGCATCGGGGACGGCTCATGAGCGCGGTCGGCCACCCCCTGCACCGGGGGGCGGCCTGCCCGTCCCGTACATCACGCCTCGGACGGCAGAGATCGTGACGAGCGCGCCGCTCACGATCCGGCGCGGGCGCCTCGGCCAGGAGACGGAGGCCGCTTCGACCGGCACGACGACGTGCTGTGGGCCCGCGTCCGTCACGCCCGCGGCGACGGGCGGCCGGACTTCCCGGCCCGCACGCGTTCCGGCGGCGGCAGGCCGTCCTCGACGACCTCTGCCGGATCTACGCCCGCCCCGCCCGTGCCGGCGGCCGGCGGCTGTTCCTCCTCGGTGCCCGCGAGGTGGGTACGCCGACAGCTTCGGCCCTCCGCCGGCCGCGCCGGGAGGCCCCCGGTCACGCCGGCCGCGACGGTCCCGAGACGATCTCACGCCGGCCGGGGTGGTCCCAGCACCGCCTCCCGGAACCGGGACGGTGCCGCCCCGCCGTCGGGGGACTCCGTCTCCAGCACCCACAGCTCGTTGCGGCCGGCCCGCAGCACCGGACCGGGCACGTGCAGCGAGGTCTGCGGCCCCGCCGACCAGTAGCGGCCGAGGCAGAACCCGTTGAGCCAGGCGAAGCCCCGCCCCGCGCCCGGCAGCTCCAGCACGGCGTCCCCGGTGGCCGGCACGTCGAGGACGCCCCGGTAGAGGCCGGTGCCGGCCGCCGGTGCCGGCCGGTAGGGCAGTCCGGCGACGGCCTCGGCGTTGTCGAAGGCGTCCAGGCGCAGGCCGCGCGCGGTCACACCGTGCAGGTACTGCCGCTCGTGGAGGATGCCGCCGGTCAGGCCCTTGGGCTCGCCCAGCCGGGGGCCGTAGTTGACGCGGCCGAGGGACTCCACCCAGATCTCGATCTCGGCCGGCCCCGGCACGTCGGTGCCCGGCTCGACCGGTACCCCGTCCGCGAACAGCCGGATCACGTCCCGTGCGCCGGGAAGGGTGAGCGGCAGCGGCGGGCGCGGACCGGGGACCCGGGCCCGGTAGCGGACCACGCCCCGGTCGACGTCCAGCTCCTCGAAGGTCGGGGGGGAGCCGAAGACGCGCTCCGGGCCGCCGAGGAGATCGGTCACCTCGTCCAGCGGCACCCAGGAGTCCAGCGCGGCCGTGACGGGCGCGGGAAGTACCGGCGGCGGGGCGGGCAGGGCGGGCGGCGGGGTCTCGGCGAACTCGGCCAGCACCTCACGGAAACGCCAGAATTTCTCGGTGGGCCGGCCCGCCTCGTCGATCGGGGCGTCGTAGTCGTAGGAGGTCACCGTCGGCTGGAAGGCCCCGTCGTGGAGGTCGCCGGTCCGGTTGGCGCCGGCCCAGCCGCCGAAGCTGGTGCCGCCGTGTGCCATGTAGAGGTTCACCGAGGCGCCCTGCTCCAGCAGGGCCCGCAGTTCGGCCGCCGCGTCCCCGGCGTCCCGTACGACGGGCCGGTCGCCCCAGTGCGCGAACCAGCCGCACCAGAATTCCATGCACATCAGCGGACCCGTCGGCCGGTGCCGGCGCAGGGCGGCGAAGGCACCGGCGGCGTCCGAGCCGAAGTTGACGGTGGCCAGCACCCCGGGCAGGGAACCGCCGGTGAGCATGTGGTCCTCCGGCCCGTCGGAGGTGAACAACGGCACCGTCACGCCCGACTCCCGCAGCAGCGCGGCGAGCCGGCGCAGGTACGCGGCGTCGGAGCCGTAACTGCCGTACTCGTTCTCCACCTGCACCATCAGGACGGGGCCGCCCCGGTCCGCCTGCCGCTGCACGACCTGGGGGAGCAGCCGGGCGAACCAGCGCCGTACCGGCTCCAGGTACTCCGGGTCCCTGGTGCGGAGCCGGCCGCCCACGGCGCCGGTCAGCCAGTGCGGCAGGCCGCCGTTCTCCCACTCGGCGCAGATGTACGGGCCCGGCCGGACGATCGCCCACAGACCCGCCGCCCGCGCCGCGTCCAGGAAACGGCCCAGCGCCTCCGGGTCCCGGTAACGGCCGGGTGACGGCTCGTGCAGGTTCCACGGGACGTACGTCTCCACGCAGTTCAGGCCCATCGCGCGGAGCATGCCGAGCCGGTGCGGCCACTGCTCCTCGTGGACCCGGAAGTAGTGCAGGGCGCCGGAGAGCAGCCGCACCGGCCGCCCGGCCAGCTCGAAGCCGGCGTCGGTCACGGCGAAGGCGGGCGTGGGTGATGCGTTCATCGGGACGGGTCCTTAGCTGTGCGTACAGGTGGTTCAGTCGACGTCCGAGTAGGCGGTGCCCACCCGCAGCCTGTCGATCCGGTTGACCACGGCGCTCTCCGGGGTGTCCCGGTCGTAGACGCCCCACTTGGGTTCGTTGGCGCTGTCCCAGGTACGGGCCGCATACCGGGTGGTGCCGTCGGCGAAGGTCTGCCGGACGCCGTCGGCGTACAGCTCGACCCAGCCGGACGCCGCCGACTCCGAGGTGCGGATGCCGAGCGCGTACCGCTTCCACTGGCCTGCCGCGACCGACGCCGACCAGATGAGATGCCAGGTGGCGTCGGTGTCGACGTGGAAAAGCCGCGCCGAGCCGTTTCTCACCGTCATGATCAGCGGGTAGTTCTGTTCGGCGTTCGGATACGACTTCCACTGCCAGGTCACGAAGTCGCCGGTCACCGTGGACAGCTGGGTCTCCCAGCCGAGCCAGTAGGTGGTGCCCGGTGCGAACGCGTACCGGGAGCCGTTCACCGAGATGCCCCGGTTCTCGCAGCGGATGAGACCGCTGGGCTTGGTGTACCGGAAGATCGTGCCGTGGCCGTCCTGGTTGGCGGCGGTGACGAGGCTGCCGGGGGCGTCGCACTCCACGCTGCCGAACACGCCCGTGCCGCCTCCCGCGTCGCCGTCCCAGAGGGTCGCGGCGTGCGCCGGGGCGGCGGGCACCGCGAGACAGAGCAGGCCGGTCAGCAGGGCGGCGCCGCGCCGCGTCCGGGCGCTCACGCCGTCCTCACCGTGGTCTTCTGGGTGGCGCCCGCCTCGGCGGTCAGGGAACCGAACGTCAGTTTCAGTTCCCGGCCGGTCGACGCCGCCCGGACCGTGCCGGGCCGGGACACCACCGAGGTGACCCGGTGATCCCAGGTGACAGTGAGGGCGGTCAGCTCGCGGGTCGGATCGGCGACGCACACCGTGGCGGTGCCGCCCCGCCCGTGCCGCACCAGCACCGAGCAGGGCGCGCTCACGGTCAGCCCGGCGGCGCTGCCCTCGGCCCAGAAGTTGACGGCGGTGACACCGAGCGAGGGAACGTGGACGCCCTGCGCCTCGGGCGTGTTGACCAGGGTGCGCAGCAACCCCCGCGCGCCGGCCGCCCGGGACGCGGTACGGGCGGCACCGGCGCCGGGCAGCAGCACGTACGCATACCCGGCGTCCACCGGGTCGGTGCCGTGGTCGACGTACAGGGTGAGGTACCGGTCGGTGACCGGTTCCGTCGAGGAGCCGGTGCGGATGTCGCTCCAGCGGCCGGTGCGCTCCTCGCGCAGCGCGGTCACCCGGCCGCCCTCGGGGAAGACGTACCCGCCGTGCCCGGCGAGGTGCGCCCACCCCGGGTCGGTGAACGTCCGCGTCCACCCGGAGCCGCCGGGCATCCGCCGGCCGTCCACGGTCAGCGCCGCCGCGCCGTCCCCGCCCAGCCGACGGTTGTCGACCACCGTGTCGACGGCCTGCCCGTCCGCCGCCGTGATCCCCGCGCCCAGACAGACGATGCCCTCGTCCAGGAAGAACCACGACTTGCGGGCTTCCAGGGTCGAGGACAACCCCTTGAGGTGCTGGCCGACCGCCGCGTACGTGCCGTCCGTCGTCCCGCCGACCCACCGGGCGTCCGGACGCTCGGCGCCCCACTGGCCGCCCTCACCGTCCGCGAGGCGCTTGCGGGAGACGGTGGTGCCGGGCAGCCGGTACGGGTCGACGGTGGCCCAGAAGCCCTGCGAGTACTGCTCGTTGCCGAAGTCGTCGCCCCACCAGGAGAGCCACCCGGCGCCGGTGTGCCAGCCCCGCAGGTTCTCCCCGTTGCCCCACTCGTAGTGCGCGATCCGCTCCGAGGCCATGGACAGACACGCCGCCCAGCCGGTACGGCGGTGCACCGCACGGTCCTGGGACGGGAAGAGCCGGTGCTCCAGGGGCTCCGGCAGCGGCTTGACCGTGCTGTCGTTCGCGACCTCCTGGAGCTGGGCCAGCTTGTACACGCCCAGCATGGGATCGGTGTGCGGGGCGCTGAAGTACGCCCGCTGGACCCAGCCCTTGGCCAGCGCCCGCCAGCGGGCGTTCTGCTCCGCGCTCGCCGCCCGGCCCAGCGCCACGATCGAGGCGATGATCGCGTGGCCGCGCAGATGGTCGTCGTTGGCGCCGGCGGAGGTGCCCGGCGGCACGCCACGGGAGATCGCCCGGCCGGATACGGCGTCCATGCACAGCCCGTTGAAGAGGAACGGCGCCCAGGCCCGCTCCACCGCGTCGAAGTAATTCTCCCGCGCCGGGTCGGTGATCTCCCACCGGGAGCCGGCCAGCAGCGCGAACAGCAGGCTCAGCCCGCTGAACAGGTCCGCGCCGTACGAACCGGCGTAGGGCACCCAGGTGTGCTGCACGAACGACCCGTCCCGGTAGAGGCCGTCGCCCGAGGTGACGTAGGGGAAGACGGGAGAGAGGGCCGCGGCGGCCACGGAGAGCCGGCCCGCGTCCGCGCCGACCAGGCCGCTCAGCGCGATGGTGCGGCACAGGTCGACCCGGTTGGCGCCGGTCGACGTCCCCGAGTACGACGCCACCGCGCTGTCCGGCACGAAGGCGCCGACCGCCGCGGTGATCGCGGCCCGCAACTCGTCGTCGACGTGGTCGTGCAGGATGATCGCCGCGTCCAGCAGCGCCTGCGGGCCGCCGATCTGCCAGTTGTACCAGTTGCCGTAGGGGGCCTGGCCCGCGTGGTAGACATCGGTGACCACGTGCCGCAGGCCCGCCACGACGTCCCGGGCGTAGCCGGTGTCGCCGGTCAGACCGGTGCCGGGCTGTGCGTACGCCTCGGCCATCGAACGCAGCCGCTGGAGGGTGAGCTGGATCTGCGCCGAGTAGGTGTACGAGGCGGTGTCGGTGTCGGGTTCCGGGTCGAGCCAGACCATCTGCGGCCACAGCGAGCCGGCCGTCGGGCTCATGGCGGTGCGCCAGGCCGCGGCGCTGGTGCCCAGCTGGGCGAGTTTCGAGGCGAACGGCTCGGCGGTGGGGCTGAAACCGGCCCCGAGGATCAAGCCGCGCCAGGTGCTGCGCAGGTGGTCGAACTCGTCGGCCGAGGCGGTCGCGGTGCCGGTTTCTCCGTCGGTGGCGTCGGCGGCGTACGCCGTACCGCTCGCCGTCGTCACCGGGATGGCTCCGGCCAGCCCGAGCGCGGCGGCGGCACCACCTGTCGCCTTGACGAAGCCACGGCGGGACCAGGGTGTGGGCATGATGTCTCCAAGGGCGGAGGGGGAGAGGCGAGGAGAGGGGAGATGCCAGAGAGGCAGTGACGGGTGGGTCGGTTTCTAGCACGAGACGAGCAAGACGCTCAATACGTAAGCTACGAAAAAGTCGATAGAATCAATCACAAGAGCTCGGTGGAACGTGCGCGAACCGGGGGATCACCAGGAGGACGGCGGATGCGGTCGCATGTCAATCAGCGCCACGAGCGGGTGCTGGAGATCGTCCGCAGGCGAGGCAGTCTGCGGGTCACGGAACTGGCGGAGGAACTCGCGGTCTCCGCGGTCACGGTGCGGCGCGACGTCGAGACACTGGCCGAGCAGGGGCGGCTGACCAGGCTGCACGGCTCCGTCTCCTGGCCGCGGCCGGCCACCGGCCCCACGCCCGCCGGCGCCGGCGCGGAACCTGCGGCAGCCGCCCGGACCGGACGCGTCCCGGCGGGCGCGGCGCCGGCCGGGACGGTGCTCGGCATGGTCGTGCCCAGCATGGAGCACTACTTCGCCGAACTGGTCCGGGGCGCCCAGGACGCCATCACCGCCCGCGGCGGCCGGCTGGTGCTCGGCATCGCGCACTGGCGGTCCGAGGAGGACACCGCGCAGATCGGCCGGATGCTCGACGCGGGCGTCGACGGCCTGCTGCTGCAACCGAGCTGGGAGCGCGGCGTGCCCAGCGCCCAGCAGGAGGAGCAGCTGCTCGCGCTCGGCGTCCCGGCCGTCCTGGTGGACCGCCGGGCCCCCGTCGGCGGCCGGCTGGCCGGACTGGACAGCGCCCGCTCCGACCACGTCCTGGGCGGTGCGGCCGCCGTGCACCACCTGGCCGGCCTCGGGCACCGCAGGATGTCGCTGCTGGCCCAGGACAACCCGACGTCCCCGCAGGTCCGCGAGGGCTACCAGGCGGCCGTCGCGGCCCGCGGGCTGGCCGCGCTGACCCCGGTGGACGTCGACCCCGAGGATCCGCGCAGCCTGGACGCCGCCGCGCGCCTGCTGTACCGGGCGGTGCTCGACGACGGGGTGACCGCCGCGATCGTGCACAACGACCAGACCGCGATCGGCGTGGCGCAACGACTGCGCGAACACGGTCTGGCCATCCCGGACGACGTGTCCCTGGTGGCCTACGAGGACGAGATGGCCGCCCTGGCCGACGTACCGCTCACCGCGGTGGCGCCGCCGCGGCAGGCCGTGGGGGAGACCGCCGTGGAGCTGATGCTCGCGCGACTGGGCGGGCACGGGGGCGGGGACGGCGGTGAGGCGGCCCCCAGCCGCCACGTCTCGCTGGTGCCCCGGCTGACGGTACGGGCCTCCAGCGCGCCGCCCGCGCGCTGATCGAAGCAAGGCGAGACACCACGGGACCTGACCGATCGTCAAATGATTGTTTTGATCACTTTGTTCATTTGCTCTTGACGAGCGATCGTCTTGGCCGAAAGATGACCGCAACCTCCCCGCTCATCTCGCTTCGCTCGTCAAGGAGCCAGTGCCATGAAGCCCCTGCCCCGCAGATCACGCACGCCCCGCGCCCCCCGCCGCCGGGTTCTCGCGGCCTCCGCCGGATGCCTCGCCCTGCTCGCCACCAGCGCCTGCGGCGGCGGGGACGGCGGCACCTCCGGCGCCTCGGACGGCAAGCCGGTCACCCTCACCATGTGGTCCTGGATGGTCGGCACCCAGGACGTGGTCGACGCGTTCAACGCCACCCACGAGGACATCCAGGTCAAGTACACCGAGATCACCGCCGGCACCGACGGTTATTCCAAGATCGACAGCGCGATCGACGCAGGCAACGCCCCCGACGTGGTCGGCATGGAGTACGCGATGCTCCCCGAGTTCGCCAGCCAGGGAAACCTGGAGGACCTCACCGAGGAGACCGGTGACCTGGTCGGGTCCTTCCCCGAGAGCCTGCGCTCGCTGGTCACCCCCGGCGGTCGTACCTGGGGCGTGCCGTTCGACGTCACCCCGCAGCTCCTCTACTACCGGACCGACCTGTTCGACAAGGCCGGCGTCGAAGTGCCGCACACCTGGGCGGAGTTCGAGAGGGCCGCCGAGAAGATCAGGAAGGCCGACGGCGACGTACGGATCGCCAACGCCCCCAAGGGCGGTGACGTCCCCTTCATCAACGGGCTCGCCTGGCAAGCCGGTTCACAGGGATTCGGCGTGGACGGCGATGCCTGGACCGTGAACGTCGACGACGGACCGGCCCGCAAGGTCGCCGCCTACTGGGACGGTCTGGTCGGCGACGGCCTCGTGCGCAACGACCCCGCGTGGAGCGAGGAGGAGACCACGGCCCGGAAGAAGGGACAGGTCGCCGCGTTCATCGGGGCGCCCTGGAGCGGGGCCGGCCTCATCTCCCAGCTGCCGGAGCAGAAGGGCAAGTGGGCGGTGGCGCCACTGCCCACCTGGGACGGGACCCCGGCCACCGGCACCTGGGGCGGCACCTCGTTCGCCGTGCCCAAGGGCAGCGAACACATCGACGCGGCGACCGAGTTCATCGAGTGGCTCACCACCGACCCCGCCGCCATGAAGGCCCGGCTCTCCGACGCCGAGGCGCCGAGCAGCGTGCTGCCCGCCGGCGCCGGGATGCAGAAGGTCGCGGCCGCCGAGTTCGACGGCGCGTCCGGCGGCTACTTCGCGAACGACCTGTACGAGGTCGCGGCGGCCCAGGTCGACACCGTGGTCAAGGGCTGGACCTGGGGCCCGGTGCAGGGCTCGGTGAACGAGGCGTTCGAGAGCGCCGTGGCCAAGGGCGGCTGGACCGCCGGCTTCGCGGCGGCACAGCGCGCGGCGGTGAAGGCGCTCGACGACCGGGGCCTGAAGACCAGCGACGGCTGAGCGGCCACCCGCGCCGCCTCGCCGCCCTCAGGCTCCCGGCCCGCTGCCTGCCCGACGTACCGTCCCCAGTCCCCACGCACCACCACGACCAGGCGCCCGCCGCGCCCTCACCCTGCCCCACTCCACCCCGCCCCGGTGTGGCGCGCCCCCGGTCAGGAGATCCCATGACAGTCCCGGCCCCGCCCCTCGTCCGCCGCCCGGCCCCGCTCGCCCGACGGCGTGCCGCCGCGGCCTACATCGTCCCGTTCTTCGTCCTGTTCACCTTGGTCATGGTCGTCCCGATCGGTTACGCGGTGTGGACCAGCCTCTTCCGCGAGGAGTCCTCCGGACTCGGCTTCGGCGGCACCGAGACCGTCTTCGCCGGACTCGGCAACTACGCCGACGCGCTCGCCGATCCCGCCCTGCGCGCCGCCTTCCTGCACATCGTCGGCTACGTCGTCCTGTACGTCCCCTTGATGACCTGCGCCGCGCTGCTCCTCGCCCTGCTGCTGGACTCGGCCGCCGCACGGGCGAAACGGCTGTTCCAACTGGCCCTGTTCCTGCCCTACACGGTGCCCACCGTGATCGCGGCGATCATCTGGGCCTACCTGTACTCGCCGAGCCTCAGTCCGGTCATGGACTGGTTCGACGCCCTCGGCGTCACCGTCGACTTCTTCTCCGCCCCGATGGCCGTTCCGTCCGTCGTCAACATCGTCACCTGGCACTACGTCGGATACAACATGGTGATCCTGTACGCGGCGCTGCAGGCGATCCCCCGGGAGACCCTGGAGGCGGCCACGATGGACGGCGCCGGAGCGATCCGCACCGCGCTGAGCATCAAGGTGCCGCACATCCGCTCCGCTCTCGTCCTCAGCCTGCTGTTCACCTGCGTCGGAGCCATCCAGCTGTTCAACGAGCCGTACATGCTGACCGTGCAGTCGGAAGGCGTCAACCGTGACTGGTCGCCGGTGATGTTCGTGCACAAGGCCGCCTTCGTCGACCACCGGCCCGGCCTGGCCGCCGCCGCGGCACTGCTCATCACACTGCTGGCCGGCGCCCTGTCCTTCGCAGTCACCAAGCTCGGCAACCGCTGGAAGGCAGCATGAGCACGCACACCGCCCCCGGGCCCACCACCCGCCCCCCGGTCCCGCCGGCCGGCCCGCCCCGGTCCGCGCCCCGCGCCGGCCGCCCCGGAACCCGGCCGCACCGCCGGCGCGGCGCCTGGACCTCCAAGGCCGTCGTCAACGGCGTCCTCGCCCTCTTCGCCCTGTACACCCTGATGCCGCTGACCTGGCTGCTGGTCGCCAGCACCAAGGACCACGGCGACCTGGCCGGCACCGGCGGCTTCACCTTCGCCGACTTCAACCTCCTCGCCAACCTGGGCGCCCTGTTCCGGCAGGGCGACGGCGTCTTCGCGCGGTGGCTGCTCAACAGCGTCCTGTACTTCGGGGTGGGCTGCCTGGCTTCCACCCTGGTCAGCACCGCCGTCGGCTTCGCCTTCGACAAGTACGACTTCCGGTACAAGGAGAAGCTGTTCGGCCTGGTACTGCTCGGCGTGCTGGTCCCCAGCGCGGTCCTGGTGCTCCCGCAGTACCTGCTGGCCAGCGAGGCCGGCCTGGACAACACCTACTGGTCGGTGCTCGTCCCGCTGCTCGTCAACCCGTTCGGCGTCTATCTGGCCCGGGTGTTCTCCGAGGGGTATGTGCCCGACGAGGTCGTCGAGGCCGCCCGGATGGACGGCGCCGGGGAGTGGCGGGTCTTCCGCTCCGTCGGCCTGCCCATGCTCGCCCCGGGATTCGTCACCCTGTTCCTGTTCACCTTCACCGCCAGCTGGAACAACTTCGTCCTGCCGCTGTACATGCTCAGCGACGACCGGCTCTACCCGGTCACCCTGGGCCTGGCGATCTGGAGCAAGTCGTCCCAGCAGAACCCGGAGTTCGCGATGCTGACCATCGTCGGGTCCCTGATCTCGGTCGTGCCGCTGGTCATCGCCTTCGTCTGCCTGCAGCGCTTCTGGCGCTCCGGCCTCACCGCGGGCGCGGTGAAGTGACCATGACCGCCACCGACGACACGGCGCCGGACACCTCCCGCGCGCCCCGCACCACCGCCCCCGCCCTCGTCAGCACCCGCCGCCCCCGTACGGTGCTCGCCATGTCCCGCGAGACCGGGGACGCCCTGCGCCACGAGGGTGCCGTCGACCGCCTCCTGGAGGTCGCCGACCTCGCCCCGGACCTCCTGGTCACCGACTTCGCCGACCCGGCCGCCGCGCCCGCCCTCGCGGACGCCGAAGTGTTGCTCACCCACTGGGGCTGCCCACCGCTCACCGGCCGGGCGCTCACCGCGATGCCCCGGCTGCGGGCCGTGGTGCACGCCGCCGGCTCGGTCAAACACCACATCACCGACGCCGTGTGGGAACGCGGGATCGCCGTCTCCAGCGCCTCCGCGGCCAACGCGCTGCCGGTGGCCGAGTACACCCTCGCCGTGATCCTGCTGGCCGGCAAACGCGTCCTGGACAGCGCCCGGCTCTACCGGGAGCGGCGCGTCCGCTACCCGCTGCTGCCCTACTACGCCGGGCACGGCAACTACCGCCGGGTGGTCGGCGTCGTCGGTGCCTCCCGCACCGGCCGCCGGGTGATCGAACTGCTCCGCCCGTTCGACTTCACCGTGCTGGTCCACGACCCGTACCTGGACGACGCGGAGGCCGCCCGCCTCGGCGTGCGCCGGGCCGGACTCGACGAACTGGCCCGGCGCAGTCACGTCGTCACCATCCACGCGCCCGAACTGCCCGAGACCCGGCACCTGTTCGACGCCCGGCGGCTCGCGCTGCTGCCCGACGGGGCCACCCTGGTCAACACCGCGCGCGGCTCGCTGGTCGACACCGAGGCACTGGTGACCCAGCTGACGTCCGGGCGCATCCACGCGGTCCTCGACGTCACGGAACCGGACGTCCCGCCCGCCGACTCGCCGCTGTACGGGCTGCCCAACGTGCTGCTGACCCCGCACATCGCCGGCTCGCTCGGCGGTGAACTCGGCCGTCTGGCCGACCACGCCGCCGCCGAGATCAGCCGGTACGCCCGGGGCCGGCCGTTCGCCCACCCGGTGACCGCCCAGGAACTGTCTCGCACCGCCTGACCGGCCCCCGCCCCGTGCCGCACTTCGGCCACCAGCACCAGCGGCGCGCCCGCGCGCCGCACCAGGCGCACCCTGGTCCCGGCACCGCCGGCCGGCCGCCGGGGCCCGCGGTATCCGCGGTCCGGTCGAGCGAACCCGCCAGGCGCCGAGGGCCGGCGGAGGCCGGCACCCGGCCCCAAGCGTTCAACCAGCCGGGCCGGCTCCGGCGGCCGGCGCCGGAACGGGATCACCGCGGCTTCGAAGTGTGGCAGGTACGCGTCGGCCGCCGCCCTGGTGAAGCGGACGGCCACCGGCACCGGCGCGGACAGCGTCAGGCTTGTACGTGTCCGAGCTCGACGCCGCCGGCCTTCCCGTCGCCGTGAGCGGGCTGCCGGCCGTCAGCAAGGCGGTCGTCACCGTCGGTGGCGGCATCGGCGAGGTCTTCGAGGCGAACGCTCGCGCCAAGCGGCTCAAGCAGACCAGGCCGCGGAGTGCTACCGGCCGCTATGAAGGCCCTCCGCCGTTCTCGGCAACGGCCTCTCCACGGCCGCCGCTTGCCCGGACGCCGACGTCGTACGGGCGGAACGGGATGCCGTCCACGTCAGTGTGCAGTCGTGGTCCAGGCTGGCGCGAGAGCTGTACGCCGCACGCCGCGGGAACGGCCGGCCCGTCGGTGCGGCGGCCTTTTCGTGTCGTCGTCGATGTCGTCGCTCCACCACTGTCACGCCGTGGCGGCAGTATCGGCCGCCGAAGGGACGCGGCGGTCACCGCGCCCGATGGCGAACTGCTGGCTGTGGCCGGGCGCCGGGCGGGCAGCGGGGCGGCCGGCCCGGCGGAACGGGGCCGCGCGCTGCCCGTCGGACAGCGGGTCCGGGGCGATCGGCGGCCGGACCGGCGTCCCCGGAGCGGGCCTCCGGCCCGTACGACCGCTGCTCTCGCGCGCCGCTCCGGAGTACCTCGGCGTATACAGCGTGGAGGTCTTCCTCTCTTCGACACAGAAACTCTCCACTGCGCTTCCGCGGAGGCGGTCGGTGCCGGCCATCCCTGCGCGCTCACACCGGCTGGGAGGACCACCACCTCGCCGGCGGGATCGCCTGGCCCAGGCCGTATCGCCGCGGCGGCGGAAGCGGCTACGGCGGTCCCGCCCCCGACCATGTCACGGGGATGCGTTCCGTGCGTCAGACGGCCGTGCCGTGGCGGCTGAGCATGAGGGTGACCGCTCCGTCCACGACGGTGGTCTCCGCGGGGCCGGGCGGGATGAAGTCGTCCTGTATCAGCTGTGGCCACATGAGCTGTCCGGCGATCAGGCTCAGGGACTGCTGGGCCACCTCCGCCGCCGGACCTCGCCCGTCCGTCGAGGGGAAGCGCAGCCCGAGCTTCGGAGCCCGAACGCCCTGGACTTTTCCCGGGCGGCCGTCGACGGCTCCCACATCCGGGCGTTGAAGGGGTTAGGGCGTGTCTCTTTGGTGGGCTCATCGGTTGATCGGGTATGCCTGTCCGATTAGTGATCACCGATGCGATGTGGGACCGAATCGCGCCGCTGATGCCGGCCGATCCGGTTCGCGGACGGCGGTGGGCCGACCACCGCCGCACGCTGGAAGCCATCGCGTGGAAGTACCGCACCAACTCGCCCTGGCGGGACCTGCCCGACGAACTCGGCTCTTTCCAGACCGCTCACAAGCGGCTCATCAGGTGGGCCGTCGACGGCACATGGGAGAAGATCTTCGCCGCCGTCCTCACGGCAGCGGATGCCGTCGACGACATCGGCTGGACCGTGTCGGTCGACTCCACCGTCGTCCGAGCCCATCAGCACGCAGCCGGAGCACTCAAAAGGGGGCCCAAGGCCGAAACGAGCCGGCCGACCACGCACTCGGACGCTCCCGCGGCGGGCTGAGCACCAAGATCCACCTGGTCGCAGACGGCCATGCACGGCCTCTGGCACTGGCCGTCACAGCGGGCCAGGCCGGTGACGCGCCCGCCTTCGAGACGGTGATGGCCCGTATCCGGGTGCCGAGAAGCGGCGCCGGCCGACCCCGGACCCGCCCCACCATGGTCCTGGCCGACCGCGCCTACTCATCTCGGGCGATCCGCGGCCACCTGCGCCGCCGACAGATCCGCGCGGTCATCCCGCAGCCGTCGGACCAGGTCGGCCACCGTCTGCGCCGGGGCCGCCAAGGCGGGCGTCCGCCCGGCTTCGACGCGGAGACCTACAAGCAGCGCAACACCGTCGAACGGTGCATCAACCGCCTCAAGCAGTGGCGCGGCCTGGCCGCACGAACCGACAAACTCGCGATCGCCTACCAGGCCGCGCTCCACCTCGCCGCCATCCTCATCTGGGCACGGCGCTGACCAAAGAGACAGAACCTAGCCGAGACCGGACAAAGCCCTGTCGGCCGGGGCAGGGCGGGCAGCAGACACCACCTGATCACCCACGCCAGTGGCAGCCCGCTCACCGCCACCCTGACCGGCGGCGACCGAAACGACGTCACCCGGTTGATCGCGCTCGTCTAGGCCGTGCCGCCGGTGCGCGGTAAGTGTGGCCGGCCTCGGCGCCGCCCGGGTGCGGTGCTGGGCGACCGTGGCTACGACCACGACAAGGACCGCCGCCTGGTCTGGTATCTCGGTGTGGAACCGCTGATCGCTCGCCGCGGCACCGGGCACGGCTCCGGCCCGGACGCCCAACGCTGGGCCGTGGAGCGGGCGTTCGCCCATCTGCACGGGTCCCGTCGCCTGCGGATCCGCTGGGCGATACGCGACGGCATCCACGCAGCCTTCCTTGCCTCGGACGCGCACTCATCTGCCGGCGGAGCCTGGTGGGGTGGCGTAGGAGTGCTGGGTGGGACCACGTGCTGGACTTTCCGGATGCCGCGGTTGTGGAGATGCGCGACACGGTGGTTGCGGCGACGTTTGCTGACATGTCGTGTCGGCGGGTCGGGTCAGTGGGTGAAAGCGACAGATGCCGCAAGATCCTTCTGGGTCTCGAGTGCGGTGAGACGTCTGGTGAGTGCGGTGTGGATGGCGTCGTAGGTGTCGGAACCGAGAGGTAGGCGCAGGGGTGGGTTCGGGTGGCTGGTGGTGTCGTAGATGGCGGCGGCGAGCTTGGCCGGGTCACCGGTGAAGACGCTGTCGTCAGCGGCTTCCAGATAACGCCGCGTCCGGCCGACGGCGTTGTCACGGTAGGCGGCCGTTTCGGTGGTGTAGCGCAGGGCCGAGGCGAAGCCGGTGCGGGTGGCGCCGGGCTCGACCAGGGTGAGGTGGATGTTGAAGTCGGCCACTTCGCGGCTGACGCTCTCGGTGAAGCCTTCCAGGCCCCACTTGCCCGCGTGATAGGAGCTGTGCGTGGGTGTGGCGATCTGGCCGCCCATGCTGGAGATCTGGATGATGCGGCCTCCGCCCTGCTCGCGCATCGGCTTCAGGAAGGCCCGGGTGATCAGCATGGGAGCGAGCAGGAGGACCTCGATCTGGTCGCGGATCTGCTCGGTGGTCATCTCCTCGGCGGCGCCCACGACTGCGTATCCGGCGTTGTTGACCACGATGTCCACCGGTCCGGACCGGAGGGTTCTGCCGACCACTCGGTCGACGTCGGCCGGCCGGGTGAGATCGAGGATCTCGACGGTCAGCCGGTCGCCGTACGTCTTATGCAGGTCTTCCAGGGCTGCGGGGTGGCGGACCGTGGCCGTGACGCGGTCGCCACGCTGGAGGGCGTGTCCGGTGAGATGGCGGCCCAGGCCGCCGGAGGCTCCGGTGATGAACCATTGGCGTACCGCCTTGTCGGACGGAGTCGGCATGGGAGTCTCCTGGAGTAGAGTGTTACCGGAATGTATTCCGGTTAGGAGTCAACCGGAATGCGTTCCGGAAAGCAACCGAAGACAGGCGCCGGAGGAACCCGCATGCCCCCCACCCCTCGCCGGACCAGGAGCGATGCGCTGCAGAATCGGGGACGCCTGCTGGAGGTCGCCGCGCGGGTCTTCGCCGAGCAGGGGCTGGACACCGCACCGGCCGCCATCGCCAAGCAGGCCGGCGTCGGTGTCGGCACGCTCTACCGGCACTTCCCGACACGGGAAGCCCTCATCGACGCCGCCTACCGACACCAACTCGCCCGCGTGTGTGAGAAGGTGCCAGACCTCCTCACCCGGCATCCGGCCGCCGAGGCCACTCGCATCTGGACGGAACACTTCCTCGAGTACGCCACGGCCAAGAGCGGCATGTCCGCAGCGCTCAACGCGGTCATCGCCTCCGGAGTCGACCCGTACAGCGACAGCCGCGCACTCCTGACCGACGCCGTCGCCACCCTCCTCGATGCCGGCGCCCACGACGGCAGCCTGCGAACCGACGTCACCCCCCACGATGTCCTCCTCCTCATGGGCGGCATCGCCTATTCCGTGCGGCACGGCGGCAAAGAGCAGGCCCGTCGGCTCATCGACCTCCTCATGGACGCGTTGACCAAGGGTTCGACCACGAGCTGAACACAAGCTCCCGGATCCGACGCGTCCAACGTGCGCGCGCCGGCACGGCCGATCCACCGAACGGCGCTGCCGGCGCTCAACGGGGCTCCAGGCTCATGGCGCGCACCGAACTCCGGGCGCATCCCTCAGGAGTTCCTGGTGCCGTGCGGCCGATGCCGGTGAGGGGGACGGTCCTACGGCGGCGGTCCTCGGGGTCGCCGCTCCGGGCGGCCATGCCGAGGCGCGCGAGGCCTTCGACGATCTGGGCATGCGCTGGTCGACCTGTTCGCGCGAGCTGTGCGCGAGGGCGAGGAAGGACAGGCCCACTTGCTCGGGGGGCACCGGCTGCCGTTGTTGATTCGTGCCGCTCCATGGGTCGGGTATCCTCACACAACATAATCATGAGGTACCTCACGAAATGGGTTGTGAGATGGATCGTCCCGTCGCCGTGATCACCGGAGCCACCTCCGGACTGGGTCGCATCGCCGCCTTCGAGTTGGCCCGCCGGGGCTACCGCATCGGCACCGTGGCCCGCTCCCGCGGCAAGGCACAAGCCCTCGTCGCCGACCTGAAGGCGGTGACCGACGAGCCCGTCGATGTCTTCCACGCCGACCTCGGTCTGCTCTCCGACGCCCGCCGCGCAGGCGAGGAGATCGCCGCGCGCTACCCGCGACTGGACGTCCTGGTCAACAACGCCGGCCTGCACGCCTTCGCGCAGCGCATCACCGCCGAGGGTCTCACGGACATGACGGCGGTGAACTACCTCGGCCCGTTCGTCCTGACCAAGGCGCTGACGGCGAAGCTCGGCGCCTCGGCGCCGGCCCGGATCGTCAACGTCGCCTCCGAGGCGGCCCGGCAGGCGAAAACGATCGCTCCGGCCGAGGACCTGCGGCGGACCGAGCCCTACACCCGCAGGGAGTCCATGCCGCTGTACGGGCGCACGAAGCTGATGACCATCATGTGGACGCAGGAGCTGGCCCGCCGCCTGGATGCGGACAAGGTGACCGTGAACTGCTGCGATCCCGGTTTCAACGCCACCGGCCTGGGCCGGGACCTGCCCGGCTCCGCCGTCCTGCAGCGGGTGCTGAACACGCTGAGGATCGGTGATCCCCGCAAGGGCGCCGGCATCATCGTGCGGCTGGCCACCGACCCGGCGTTCGCGGGCACCACCGGCGGCTACTTCGCCGCCCGAGACGCCCGTCCTCT
>BMSM01000011.1 GCA_014649155.1 Streptomyces griseoviridis
GGCCAGCTTGTAGACGTCCACCTGGGCCCGGCCGCAGGACGGGCAGGAGACGATCTCCAGGCCGCGCTGGCGGAGGTTGAGGGACTCCAGGATCTGGATGCCGACCTTGATCTCCTCGACGGGCGGCGCGCTCAGGGACACCCGGATCGTGTCGCCGATGCCCTGGGAGAGCAGGGCGCCGAAGGCGACGGCCGACTTGATGGTGCCCTGGAAGGCGGGGCCGGCCTCGGTGACGCCGAGGTGGAGGGGGTAGTCGCACTGTGCGGCGAGCTGGCGGTAGGCCTCGACCATGACCACCGGGTCGTTGTGCTTCACGGAGATCTTGATGTCCCGGAAGCCGTGCTCCTCGAAGAGGGACGCCTCCCACAGCGCGGACTCGGTGAGCGCCTCGGGGGTGGCCTTGCCGTACTTCTGGAGCAGGCGGCGGTCCAGCGAGCCCGCGTTCACGCCGATGCGGATCGGGGTGCCGTGGTCCTTGGCGGCCTGGGCGATCTCCTTGACCTTGTCGTCGAACTGCTTGATGTTCCCGGGGTTGACGCGGACCGCGGCGCAGCCGGCCTCGATGGCGGCGAAGACGTACTTCGGCTGGAAGTGGATGTCCGCGATGACCGGGATCTGCGACTTCCTGGCGATGACCGGCAGCGCGTCGGCGTCGTCCTGGGTGGGGCAGGCCACGCGGACGATCTGGCAGCCGGAGGCCGTCAGCTCGGCGATCTGCTGGAGGGTGGCGCCGATGTCCGAGGTGCGGGTGGTGGTCATCGACTGCACGGACACCGGGGCGTCGCCGCCCACCGCGACCGAGCCGACCTGGATCTGCCGGCTCTTCCGGCGTTCGGCGAGCCTGGTCGGAACGGACGGCATGCCGAGAGAAATCGCAGTCATCTGCTGTGCAACCCCAAGTCGTGGATCAAGGCCCGGTCCCGTCAGCGGCGGGCTCCGATCATTCGAGATTACGGCACCGGGCCGGCGCCCGGCACATTCCTGCGCCGTGATGGCACTCGAAGGAAGGCAGCCCGGCACAAGCGTGCCGGGCCGCCGTGAACCGTGGATGGCTAGGAGATTCTCACGGGGTTGACCACGTCGGCGACGAGCACCAGCAGTGTGAAGCAGACGAAGACGCCCGCCACCACGTAGGCCACCGGCATGAGCTTCGCCACGTCGAACGGGCCGGGGTCGGGGCGGCGCAGGACCTTCGCCACGTTGCGGCGCAGCGCCTCCCACAGGGCGCCCGCGATGTGCCCGCCGTCGAGCGGGAGCAGCGGGAGCATGTTGAACAGGAAGAGGGAGAGGTTGAAGCCGGCGACCAGCATCACGGCCATGGCGAGCTGCTGGGTGGGCGGGATGTCCAGGGTGAAGATCTCGCCGCCGACGCGGGCGGCGCCGACGACGCCCATCGGGGAGTCCGGTTCGCGGGGGCCGTCGCCGAAGGCGGCGTCCCACAGCGCCGGGATCTTGCCGGGCAGGGCGGCGAGGGAGTCGACGGCGTCGCCGATCCGGTCGCCCATCCAGACCACGGAGTCGCCGAAGTCCTGCTTGACGACGCCGGTGGCGGCGCTGAAGCCGAGGAAGCCGGCGGTGACGTACTCGCCCTGGACGTAGCCGCCGCTGCCGTCCTTCTTGGCGACCTTGTTGGTGGCGATCTCGGCGTGCAGGGTGACGTCCTCGCCGTCGCGCTCGACGACGATCGGGACGGTCTCGCCCGGGTGGGCGCGGATCAGGTCGGACAGCTCGTCCCACTTGTCGGTGCGGACGCCGTCGAAGGAGACGATCTTGTCGCCGGCCTTGAGCCCGGCCGCGGCGGCCGGGGAGGGGGCGTCGGCGTCGGTGCACTTGTCGCGGTTCTCGGACTGGGAGATCACGCACTGGGAGACCGAGCTGACGGTGGTGGTCTGCTGGGAGATGCCGAAGCCCATCAGGACGATGAGGAACAGCACCACCGCGAGGATCAGGTTCATGAACGGGCCGCCGAACATGACGATGACCCGTTTCCAGGGCTTGCGCGTGTAGAAGAGCCGGTTCTCGTCGCCGGGGCGCAGTTCCTCGAAGGCGGCCGAGCGGGCGTCCTCGATCATGCCGCGCCACGGGGAGGTGGAGCGGGCCTCCAGCTTGCCGTCGGGGCCGGGCGGGAACATTCCGATCATGCGGATGTAGCCGCCGAACGGGATGGCCTTGATGCCGTACTCGGTCTCGCCCTTCTTCCGGGAGAAGAGGGTCGGGCCGAAACCGACCATGTACTGCGGCACCCGGATGCCGAACAGCTTGGCCCAGGACAGGTGGCCCAGCTCGTGCCAGGCGATGGAGAACAGCAGGCCGACCGCGAAGACGACTATGCCGAGGATGAACATCAGGGTCGTCATGCACGGGCCTCCGCCGCTTGTGCCGCCAGTTCCCGGGCCCGGGTGCGCGCCCAGGTCTCCGCTTCGAGGACGTCCGCGACGGTCAGGGAAGTTCCCGTGGACGGGGTGCCGTGCTCGTCGACCACCCGGGTGACGGTCTCCATGATGCCGAGGTAGGACAGCGTCCCGGCGCGGAAGGCCTCGACGCACTCCTCGTTGGCCGCATTGAACACCGCCGGGGCCGTGCCCGCGAGCTGCCCGACCCGGCGGGCCAGGTTCACCGCGGGGAACGCCTCGTTGTCGAGCGGGAAGAACTCCCAGGTGGACGCCGTGCTCCAGTCGAAGGCGGGAGCGGCGTCCGGTACCCGCTCGGGCCAGCCGAGGCCGATGGCGATGGGGCCGCGCATGTCGGGGGGCGTGGCCTGGGCGAGCGTGGAGCCGTCGGTGAACTCGACCATGGAGTGGACGTAGGACTGGGGGTGGACGACGACCTCGATGCGGTCGAAGGGGATGTCGTAGAGGAGGTGGGCCTCGATGACCTCCAGGCCCTTGTTGACGAGGGTCGCGGAGTTGATGGTGATGACCGGGCCCATGGCCCAGGTGGGATGCGCGAGGGCGTCCTCGACGGTGACGGCGGCGAGCTGCTCCCGGGTCCGGCCGCGGAACGGGCCGCCGGAGGCGGTGACGACCAGTCTGCGCACGTCGGCGCGGGTGCCGGCGGCGACGGCCTGGAAGAGGGCGGCGTGCTCGGAGTCGACGGGGATGATCTGTCCGGGCTTGGCGAGGGCCTTGACCAGCGGGCCGCCCACGATGAGCGACTCCTTGTTGGCGAGCGCGAGGGTGCGGCCCGCCTCCAGGGCGGCGAGGGTGGGGGCGAGGCCGATGGAACCGGTGATGCCGTTGAGGACGGTGTGGCAGTCGGAGGCGGCGGCCTGCGTGGCGGCGTCGGGTCCGGCGAGGATCTCGGGGAGCGGCTCCCCCGTGCCGTACCGGGCCCGCAGGGCTTCCCGCAGCGCCGGGACGACGTCCTCGCGGGCCACGGCGACGGTGCGCACCCGCAGCCGGTACGCCTGCTCGGCGAGGAGCGCCACCCGGCCGCCGTGGGCGGACAGGGCGGTGACCCGGAAGCGGTCCGGGTTGCGCAGGACGAGGTCGATGGCCTGGGTCCCGATCGACCCGGTGGAGCCGAGGATCACCACGTCCTTCGCGCCGTCTCCCGCGAGGGGGTCGTGGACGAGGTGCGGGTCGGCGAGGGGGGCAGGGCTGTCGGTCATCCCCCCATTGTTGCCTCAACGGCTGTCCGGGAGGACAGCGCGTCCCTCGGGCGGGTGGCGCGGTGTCCGCCCGGGGCGACGCCCAGGTGGATCTCACCTGATGGGACGGTGGACGTTCGTTCTCGTACTGGCGCCGGGGGTGGCGTCGGCGATCCACGGGCCGTCGCCGGAGGGGTCGACGATGCCGTGTTCCAGCCATGCATAGGTACCGGACAGGACGCCCTTGACCACCGTGCGGTCGAGACCGTCGGTGTTGGACCACAGGCGGCCGAAGAGTTCCTCGACGCGGAGGCGGGCCTGGCGGCAGAAGGCGTCGGCGAGCTGGTACGCCTCGCGGCCGTGCTCGCCGCGGGAGCGGAGGAGCTCGGCGCGGACGCAGGCGGCGGACATGGCGAAGAGTTCGGCGCCGATGTCCACGATCCGGCCGAGGAAGCCCTGCCTGGTCTCCATCCGGCCCTGCCAGCGGGACATGGCGTAGAAGGTGGAGCGGGCGAGCCGGCGGGCGGTGCGCTCCACGTACCGCAGGTGCGGCGAGAGGTCGACCTCGTGCTTGAAGTCGCCGTAGGAGGTCGGGAGCTGGCCGGGTCCTGCGATCAGTTTCGGGAGCCACCCGGCGTAGAAGGCGCCGGCCCGGGCACCCGCCCGCGCCTTGTCGGACAGGGACTTCTCCGGGTCGATCAGGTCGCCCGCGACCGACAGGTGGGCGTCGACGGCCTCGCGCGCGATGAGCAGGTGCATGATCTCGGTGGAGCCCTCGAAGATGCGGTTGATGCGCAGGTCGCGCAGGAGCTGCTCGGCGGGGACCGCGCGTTCGCCGCGGGCGGCGAGGGATGCGGCGGTCTCGAAGCCGCGCCCGCCGCGGATCTGGACCAGTTCGTCCGCCATCAGCCAGGCCATCTCGGAGCCGTAGAGCTTGGCGAGGGCGGCCTCGATGCGGATGTCGTTGCGGTCCTCGTCGGCCATCTGGGAGGAGAGGTCGAGGACGGCTTCGAGAGCGAAGGTGGTGGCGGCGATGAAGGAGATCTTGGCGCCGACCGCCTCGTGCAGGGCGACCGGCTTGCCCCACTGCTCGCGGGCGGCCGACCACTCGCGGGCGATCTTCAGACACCACTTGCCGGCGCCGACACACATCGCGGGCAGCGAGAGGCGGCCGGTGTTGAGGGTGGTGAGGGCGATCTTGAGGCCGGCGCCCTCGGGGCCGATGCGGTGGGCGGCGGGGACGCGGACCCGGTGGAGGCGGGTGACGCCGTTCTCCAGGCCGCGCAGGCCCATGAAGGCGTTGCGGTGCTCGACGGTGACGCCCTCGGCGGCGCTCTCCACGACGAAGGCGGTGATGCCGCCCTTGTGCCCCTCCGACCTCGGGACGCGGGCCATGACGACGAGCAGGTCGGCGACGACCCCGTTGGTGGTCCACAGCTTCACGCCGTCCAGCACGTAGTCGTCGCCGTCGGGGACGGCGGTGGTGGCGAGGCGGGCCGGATCGGACCCGACGTCCGGTTCGGTCAGCAGGAACGCGGAGATGTCGGTGCGGGCGCAGCGCGGCAGGAAGGCGTCCTTCTGTTCCTGGGTGCCGAACATCTTCAGCGGCTGCGGCACGCCGATCGACTGGTGGGCGGAGAGCAGCGCGCCGATCGCGGGGTTCGCGGAACCGACCAGGGCGAGGGCCTTGTTGTAGTACACCTGGGTCAGGCCGAGGCCGCCGTACCTGGTGTCGATCTTCATGCCGAAGGCGCCCAGTTCCTTCAGCCCGGTGATGACGTCGTCGGGGATGCGGGCGTCCCGCTCGATGGCCGCGCCGTCGATCCGGGTCTCGCAGAAGTCGCGGAGCTGGGCGAGGAACGCCTCGCCGCGGCGGCTCGCCTCGTCGTCCGGGAGCGGGTGGGGGTGGATGAGGTCGAGACGGAAGCGGCCGAGGAACAGCTCCTTGGCGAAGCTGGGCCTGCGCCAGTCGCGCTGCCGGGCGTCCTCCGCCACCTGCCGGGCCTCCCGCTCGGTGACGGCGGGCCGGGAGGCGGGGGAAGCGGACGAAGGGGAGGACGAAGAGGACGAAGAGGACGAAGAGGGGGTGGCTGGTGCGGACATGAGGGTCACCTCGCCGCGTATCGGCACGGATCGGGGATGTGCGTACTCATCGGTGCTACCCGATCGTTGGTACCCGATCCCGGGCACCCCGGCCACCCTTCGTACGGCCGTTCGGCCGAGAAGCGCGGGGGGCGTACGCGGGTCTCGGCCGGCCTGTCGAAGCGCTTCGACGGAGTATGGACACCCACCTCCGCTGGGGCTACTGTCGGACCACCCTCGCCCCGCTGCCGCCCGTCATACGCGTCTGTCGAAGCGCTTCACACCCTTTGGAGAGCCGGATGGTCACCCTCGCCGAGGTCGCCCAGCACGCCGGAGTGTCGGCGAGCACGGTGAGCTATGTCCTCAGCGGCAAGCGGTCCATCTCCACCACCACCCGGCAGCGGGTCGAGGAGAGCATCCGGACGCTGGGCTACCACCCCAACGCCGGTGCCCGCGCCCTGGCCAGCAGCCGCTCCAACATCATCGCGCTGATGATCCCGCTGCGCACCGACATGTACGTGCCGGTGATGATGGAGATCGCCATCGCGGTCGCCACCACCGCGCGCGCCCACGGCTACGACGTCCTGCTGCTCACCGGCGAGGAGGG
The DNA here is from genome assembly GCA_014649155.1 of Streptomyces griseoviridis. GTDB lineage: Bacteria > Actinomycetota > Actinomycetes > Streptomycetales > Streptomycetaceae > Streptomyces > Streptomyces griseoviridis. The sequence continues at coordinate 6,279 of BMSM01000011.1, forward strand.
TCCGGACGCGGTGCGCCGGGTCACCGGCAGCGGGCTGGCGGACGCGATGATCGTCATGGACGTCGAACTGCGCGACGAGCGGCTGCCGTTGCTGCGCGGCACGGACCGGCCGTCGGTGCTGATCGGGCTGCCCGCCGACACCTCCGGGCTGACCTGTGTCGACCTCGACTTCCGGGCGACCGGCGCGCTGTGCGTGGAGCACCTGGCCTCGCTGGGGCATCGTGACATCGCTGTCATAGGGGAGGCGCCCGGGGTCTACGAGCGGCACACCGGGTTCGCCGAGCGGACGCTTCAGGGGCTGCGCGGGCGGGCGCTTGAGCTGGGGCTGCGGCTGCTGCACCGGCCGTGCGAGGGCGGGTACGACGCGATGGCGCTGACGCTGTCCCGGATCTTCGACGAGCGGCCCGGCACCTCGGGGTTCGTCGTGCAGAACGAGGCGGCGGTGGAGCCGCTGCTCGCGCTGCTGCGGCAGCAGGGGCGGGCGGTGCCCGAGGACGTGTCGGTGGTGGCGGTCTGCCCCGAGCAGGTCGCCACGCAGGCGTCGGTGCGGCTGACGTCGGTCGCCGTGCCCGCGCAGGAGATGGGGCGGCACGCCGTCGAGCAGCTGGTCGCCAAGCTCGGCGGGCGGGGCAGCGACGAGGTGGTGCTGCTGCCGCCGGAGCTGACGGTCCGGGCGAGTTCGGGGCCGGCCCCGGGCTGGGCCGGCCCCTGACCCCGGTGTGCCCGGCGCTCAGCCGCCGCTGACCGTCAGGTTGTTGGTGACGAAGTCGAGACCGCCGGCCGACGAGGTGATCTCGTAGCCGAACTGCACGTCGCCGATGGTCTCGTTGCCCATCCAGCCCTTGGTGTCCTTGATCCACTTCAGGACCGGGAGGATGTTCACGGTGCCGGCGGTGGAGTCGGAGGTGCGCAGGAAGCTGTACACCTCGTTGGCCCCGTTGTTGCCCTTGTAGACGTTCCAGGTGTGGCCGCCGAGGGTGACGCTGCCCTGGGAGGTGCCGAGCGGGCCGACGGCGCCGTTGTGGTTGACCCAGAGCATGATCTCGTAGTCGTAGTCGGTGTCCCAGATGTCGTACGAGGTGTTGTACGCGCCGGACGCCGGGACGGTGACGTTGTAGCTGCTGCTGAGCGAGGTCAGCGAGGTGATCGGCTTGTTGATCACCTTCTTGCTGTTCGGGTACGACTTGATGCCGCCGGTGTCGGGGTGGTCGGCCCACACACCCCAGTTGGTGCCGGAGTCGGCCCAGACGCACTGGCTGCCGGCGCCGGAGCCCCAGATGTTGTTGTAGAGGGTGTAGCCGTTCAGGGTGGTGTTGCCCCACTGGTCGCAGGTGTTCCAGACGGCGGCCTGGGCGGGGGCGGCGGCGAGGCCGACGGCGGCGCCGAGGGCGAGCGCGGGGGCCAGCAGGGCCGTGGTCAGCCTGCGGGGGGTGCGGAGTGCCATGGTCGTCCTTCCATGGGTGGGGGGATCGTGCGGTCACCGGGCCTCCAGGTGGAGGACGCGGTCTTCCCCGGCGGTGAGGTCGAGCGGCTCGGTGCCGGAGGGGGTCCGCAGTTCGATGTGCGCGGTGCGGCCGGGACGGAGGACGGCGGTGGCGCCCCCGGGGGCCCAGGTGAGGTCGAGCGTGGCGCCGAACCGGGTGCGCACGCCGCTCAGCCGGCCGGCGGGGAGGGCGGCGGGCAGCGCGGGCAGCAGCACCAGGCGTCCCGGGGTGGACTGCGCCAGCATCTCGATGAGCACGGCGGGCAGGGTGTGCGCCGCGTCGGCGTTGTAGACGTCGCGGCGCGGGTAGTGCGCGCTCATCAGGGAGGCGTGGAAGTAGTCGCCGCCGAGCACCGCGTCGAGGGCGTGGGCGACCCGGTCGCCGTCGCCCAGCCGGGCCGCGACCAGGGCGTGGTGCAGGTGGCCGTGGGCCGAGTCGTTCTCGGCGCCGCGCAGTTCCAGGGCACGGTGCGCGGCGGCGGCCAGCTCGGGGGTGTCGTACGGGGTGATCTCCTCCAGCGGCCAGACGCCGTAGAGGTGGCTGAGGTGGCGGTGGTCGTAGGTGTCGTCGAGGCCGGGGCGGGCCCACTCGGCGAGCGCGCCGTCGGCGTTGATCCGGTGCGGGGGCAGCCGGTCGGCGAGCGCGCGCCAGCGGTCGGCGTGCTCGGGGTGGTAGGCGGCGGCGGTGCGCAGGGCGTGCCGGGCGGCGGAGAGGTCCATGGCCGCGTCGACCGTGCCCCAGCCGGCGTTGGCGGGGCGGTTCTCCGGCGAGTAGGAGGGGACGACGACAAGGTGGCCGTCCTCGGTCCCGGTGAGGAAGTCCTCGTAGAACAGGGCGACTTCGGCGAGGGCCTCGGCGGTGCGGGGGTCGCGGGTGCCGTGGGTCTCGTCGTGGTCGACGAGGGGTTTGAGCAGCCAGTCGGCGCCGGCCGTCCACAGGTGCAGGGGGTACTCGCGGCTGAAGTGGTACGTGTGCCCGTTCTCGCCGTCGGTGTGGGAGGGGGCGACGATCCCCCGGGCGCCGAAGAGGGCGCGGGCGTTCTCCCGCCAGTGCTCGCGCTGGCCGTGGACCAGGGCGGCGTGCGCCTCGGTGACCTCGGGGAGGGCGGCGGCCGCGGCGGAGGCGGTCTGGAGGTTGAGGTTGGCGTTGGTGGTGAAGGCGCCGGACCAGGCGGTGTCCCAGTCGCCGGTCCACAGGCCGGTGAGGCGGGGCGGGAGCAGGCCGGAGGCGGAGAGCAGGTGGTAGCGGCCGGCGGCGAAGAGGCGTTCCGGCAGGGCCGGGCTGCCGGGGCGGGCGAGGAGCGCGGAGCCGGGCAGGGCGCGGTCGGCCGGGTCGGCGGCGAGGTCGAGGGTGACCCGGGTGTAGGCCGTGCGGTGCCGGTCGAGGTGGCGGGCGAGGAGGTCGTCGTAGGTCCGCTCGGTCAGCAGGTCGCGCAGGGCGCGGGACTCGGCGTGCACGTCCCACTCCCCCGGGTGCCGGTGCACCCGGGTCAGGAGCAGCAGGGTCCGGGCGTGCTCGACGCGCAGCCCCGGGGTGGCGATCGCGGCGCTGCCGCCGGTGACGGCGGCGACGGTGACGCCGGTGTAGGCGCGGTCGCTGCCGGGGTAGCGGGCGCGCAGGCTGAGCACGGCGCCCTCGGGGGTGCGGACGGCGCCGTGGCCGACGCCGAGTCGGGCGGGCACGCCGGGCAGGCGGTGGTCCAGGGCGAGGTCGAGGGTGAGGTCGGGGTCGGTGACCTGCTGGACGATCACGTCGTCGGCGCGGGAGACGAAGACGCGGCTGGTCCAGTCGCCGGCGGTGGCGGTGGTCTCGCCGGTGGTGAAGTCGACGCTCCGCCGGTAGGGGGCGGCGGGGCCGGGCGGACGGCGCAGCCGGAGCTGGAAGCCGGGGTGGAAGGGCTGCACCCATTGCAGCGGGCGGTGGTCGGTGAACTCCTCGGCGGCGGTGGTGTCCCCGGCCAGCAGGCGCCGGCGGACGTCGGGCAGGGCGGTGGCCAGTTCCGGGGGGCGGGCGTGCTCGCCGCCGTTGGGGCGGACCAGGGTGTGGTGGGTGACGACGACCCGGTCGTCGTACGGGTCGCCGAGGACGAGGGCGCCGTGGTGGCCGTTGCCGGTGAGGAAGGCGTCCTCCCAGCGGGCGGCGGGGGCGGGCTCCCAGGTGCCGTGGACCGGGCCGGTGCTCACGCGGGCTCCGCCCGCAGCACCCGGACGCCGTACCGGCCCAGCTCGGCGCGGCCGGTGAGCGTCTCCCCGGTCAGCAGGTCGCGGTGGGTGCCGGGGACGTCGACGGTCACCGGGTCGCGGCCGTGGTGGAGGAGGAAGAGCAGATCGCCGCGGCGGACCGCCTCGACGCCCGGCGGGACGCGGTCCAGCACCGGGCGCACACCGGCGTCGGCGGCGATGCCCGCGAGCAGCCCGCGCAGCGCCTCGGGGACGGGCAGGGTGGAGACGTACCAGGCGCGGCCCTTGCCGAGGACGGCGGGCAGGCCGTCCAGTTCGCCGCCCCGGTAGGGGACGGTCTCCTCGGCGGTGCCGTCGGGTTCCAGCTCCTCCGACCACAGGGTGCCGTCGAAGCCGTCGCAGCCGACGCGCTCCCCGTCGGCCAGAGGCCACCAGGCGTGCAGGGTGCGGATGCCGAAGAGGGCGCGCAGGCGGGCGTCCAGGGCGCCGGGGCGGACCCGGTCGTCCTGGTCGGCGACGCCGGTGAGGAAGCCGCAGACGAGGGTGCCGCCGCCGTGGACGTAGGAGAGGAGGTTGTCGACGGCGGTGTCGGTGAGGAGGTAGAGCTGCGGGACGACGACCAGCCGGTAGCGGCTCAGGTCGTGCTCGGGGTGGGCGAAGTCGGTGGTGAGGTGGGCCTCCCACAGGGCGCGGTGCCAGGCGCGCAGGACGACGGGCAGGTCGGCCCGGTCGAAGGGGCGGGCCTGCTGGGTGCCGGCCCACCAGGAGTGCCAGTCGTGCAGGACGGCGACGTCGGCGGTGACCCGGGCGCCGGTGACGTGCGGGGCGAGGGCGGCGAGGGCGGCGCCGATGCGCTTGACCTCCTGGAAGACACGGCCCTCGGGACCGGCGTGGCCGACCATCGCGGAGTGGAACTTCTCGGCGCCCTGCCGGGACTGCCGCCACTGGAAGTAGCAGACGGCGTCCGCGCCGCGGGCGACGGCCTGGAGCGACCAGAGCCGGTCGAGGCCGCGCGGCTTGGGCCGGTCGACGTCGCGCCAGCCGACCGCGCCGGTCGCCTGTTCCATGACCATCCAGGGGCCGCCGCCGGCCTGGGAGCGGGTGAGGTCCTGGACGAGGGCGCCCTCCTGGCCGCCGAGGGGGTCGCGCGGGTCCGGGTAGAGGTCGACGGAGACGACGTCCTCCTCCTCGGCCCAGCGCCAGCCGTCCTGGCCGAAGAAGAGCGGCATGAAGTTGGTGGTGACCGGCAGGTGCGGGGTGTGCCGGCGGACGATGTCGCGCTCGGCGGTGAAGCACTCCAGGAGCATGTCGGAGGTGAAGCGCCGGAAGTCCAGCACCTGGGCGGGGTTCTTGAGGTAGTGGGTGCGGCGCGGCGGCAGGATCTCCTGCCAGTCGCCGTAGCCCTGGCTCCAGAAGGCGGTGCCCCAGGCGGTGTTGAGGGCGTCGAGGGTGCCGTGGCGGCGCTTGAGCCAGGTGCGGAAGCGGGCGGCGGCCTCGTCGCCGTGGTCGTAGGTGCAGTACTCGTTGTTGATGTGCCACATGGTCAGCGCGGGGTGCCCGGCGTAGCGGGCGGCGAGGGCCTCGGTGACGGTGGCGGCGTGCCGCCGGTAGACGGCGCTGGAGTGCGAGAAGTGCTGCCGGCCGCCCCAGAACTCGGTGCGCCCGTCCTCGTCGACGGGCAGGGTGTCCGGGTGCAGCCGGCCCAGCCAGGGCGGGGGCGAGGCGGTCGGGGTGGCGAGGACGACACCGACGCCGTGGGCGTGCAGCAGGTCCATGACCCGGTCGAGCCAGCCGAAGTCGAAGACGCCGGGCCGGGGTTCGAGCCGGGACCAGGAGAAGACGCCGACGGTGACGGAGGTGACGCCGGCCTCCCGCATGAGGCGTACGTCCTCCTGCCAGGTCTCCTCCGGCCACTGCTCGGGGTTGTAGTCGCCGCCGAACAGCAGACGGCCCCGGGTGACGGTGGCGAGGCCGGGGCTCACCCCTTCACCGCCCCGGTCAGCATGCCCTTCTTGAAGTGCCGCTGGACGAAGGGCGACAGCACGGCGACCGGCAGCAGCGCCATCACCATCACGGCCATCTGCACGGCCAGTCCGGACAGCTCCCCCGTCTTGATCGCCTGGCCGAGGCCGACCGGCGCCTCCTGCTTCTGCACGAGCTGGATCATGACGTTCTGCAACGGCATCATGTCCTGGTCGTTCAGGTAGAGGGAGGCGTTGAACCAGGCGCTCCAGTAGCCGACGGCGTAGAACAGGGTGATCACCGCGAGGACCGCGCGGGAGAGCGGCATGACGATCCGCCACAGGATGCGGAAGTCGCCGGCGCCGTCGATGCGGGCGCTGTCGATGAGTTCCTGCGAGATGCCCATGAAGAAGCCGCGCAGCACCAGGATGTTGAAGACGCTGAGGGCGCTCGGCAGGATCAGCGCGAGATAGGTGTCGGTCAGCCCGAGGGACTGCACCAGCAGGTACGTCGGGATGAGGCCGGCGCTGAAGAACATGGTGGCCAGCAGCAGCATGAGGATCCAGCGGTGGCCGAAGGAGCCGGTGCGGGACAGGCCGTAGGCGCACAGCACCGACACCGCCATCGAGAACAGCGTGCCGACGAGGGTGATGCCGATGCTGACCAGCGCGGCGCGGGTCACCTGGCCGCCGCCGAGGAGTTCCCGGTAGGCGACGAAGGTGACGTCCTTCGGGATCATCACCAGGCCGCCGGCCTCGTCGATGGTCTTCCGCGACGACAGGCTGGTGACGACGACGATCCAGAGGGGGAAGAGGATGGCGAGGCAGGCCAGGGTCAGGGCGAGGCCCTTGCCCGCGACCCCGGCCGGGCCGGGCTTCTCCTCCCAGGCCGGCCGGGGCGGGGCCGACCAGCGGCCCCGGGTCGTCTTCTCGATGACCGCGGTCACTTCTTGTACACCCCCTGCTCGCCCATGAGATGGGCCACCTTGTTCGCGGCGAGGACCAGGCCGAGGCTGACCACGCCCTTGACGAGTCCGGCGGCCGCCGCGTAGCCGAAGTCCTGGTTGCGTACGCCGTTCCACCACACGAAGGTGTCCAGCACCTCGGCCGCGCCCGGCCCGACCATGTCGCGTTGCAGCAGGATCTGTTCGAAGCCGACGGTGAGCGCGTCGCCGACGCGGAGCACCAGCAGCAGGGCGATCACCGGGCGCAGCGCGGGCAGGGTGACGTGCCACATGCGGCGCCGGCGGCTCGCGCCGTCCATCGCGGCGGCCTCGTACAGGTCGGGGCTGACCGAGGCGAGCGCGGCGAGGAAGACGATGATCCCCCAGCCGGCGTCCTTCCACACGCTCTGCGCGGTGATCAGCAGGGCGAAGGTGTCCGGGTCGGTCATGAAGTCCAGGCCGTCGTACCCGTGCTCGCGCAGCAGCTGGGAGAAGATGCCGGCGCCGCCGAAGAGCTGCTGGAAGACGGCGACGACCAGCACCCAGGAGAAGAAGTGCGGCAGGTAGAGGATGGCCTGGGAGACCGCCCGGACCCGGGGCCGGACCACGCTGTTGATGAGCAGCGCGAGCAGGATCGGGACCGGGAAGAAGAGGACGAGCTGGAAGAAGAAGAGGATCAGCGTGTTCCGGACGGCGTTCCAGAAGTCGGAGTCCGCGAAGATCCGCTCGAAGTTCTCCAGGCCCACCCAGGGGCTGTGCAGGATGGAGACGATGCCGTTGTCGCTGACGTAGGGGTCGTACTCCTGGAAGGCGACGACGTTGCCGAGGATCGGCAAGTAGTTGAAGACCAGGAGCAGCAGCACGGCCGGCAGCGTCATCAGCAGCAGGACGCGGTCGCGTCTGAAGCGCAGGCGCAGGCTCACTTTCCCGGAGGGGGTCTTCTCGGGGCCGGTGGTGCCGTCGGGCGCCGCCGGGGACTTCTTCTGGGCCTCGGTCCCGCTCCGAGGCACCGTGCTGTTCGACACGGCCGTTCTCCTCGCCTCGCCCGCGCCGGTCAGCTCGCCGCCGAGCCGTTCTCGTCGAGCAGCTTCTTGTACCAGTCGCGGAGCTTGTCGCCGCCCTTGCTGCGCCACTCCGAGACGGCCTGCTGGACCTCGCTCATCTTCTTGCGGCCCCGGACGAAGTCGTCCTCCATCTGCTCGAAGTCGCTGGAGAGGTTGGTGTACCGGGAGGGCTCGGTGACCTGCATGCCGTAGAAGGAGGACTTCCGGGTGAAGGCGCCCATCCGCTGCTGCCACTCGACCTGTCCCCTGGCGACCTCGGGGAAGTCGGGGTGGGCGACGGTCGGGGCGGGGCCGGCCAGCATGACGTAGGCGTTCATCACGTCGATGTTGCCCTGGTCGGTCTTGGTGGGGACGCCGTCCTTGACGGTGTAGTGGGTGCCCTCGACACCGTAGTTGGTGGCCATGTACTCCTTGGTGCCGTACGGGGCCGCCGTGACGTTGGCGGCGGCCAGCACGTCCCTGATCACCGACTCGGACGCCTTCTTGTTGACGAAGGCCCAGATGCCGGCGGGCTGTTCGGCCCAGAGCACGGGGTCGCCGCCGTCGTGGCCGAAGACGTCCATGCCCCAGATCTTGAACTCGGGGTTCTGGGTCGCCTGTTCGGCGGTGCGGCTCCACCACTGGCTGATGTTCTGGACGTACATGAGGAACTCGCCCTTGGCGAACTTCGGCCCGGGGTCGGTGGCCTGGCTCTTGCCCAGTTCGGCGTCGGGGTGGACGACGCCGGCGGCGAACAGCTTGCGGGTCCACTCCAGGGCTTCGAGGTACTCGTCGGTCTCGAAGCGGCAGATCATCTTGCCGTCGACCAGGTTCCAGCCGAGCGGCTTCTCGTTGGCGGAGAGCACGCCGAACGCCTGGAAGGCGGTCCACTTCATGTCCAGGCAGGCCCAGCGCTTGGCCTTGGCGTCGGTGATGTCCTTGGCCAGCGCCATGAACTCGTCGCAGGAGGTGGGGACCTCGTACCCCTCCTTCTCGAAGACGTCCTGCCGGTAGAGGGGGACGAGTCCGGTGACGTACGGCTGCGGCTGGGGCAGGCCGAGGAGCCTGCCGCCGAAGATCGAGCGCTGCCAGGCGTCGGTGGGGACGGCGGCGAGGTTCGGGTAGTCCTTGACGCCGTCGCCGGACAGGTAGGGGCCGAGGTCGGCGAACTTGGAGATGATCGCGCTGGGTATCTTGCCGTTCAGGTTCCAGCTCGGGACCACGACGACGTCGGGGACGTCGCTGGAGGCGAGGACCGCGCCGAGCTTCTGCTCGTAGGTGTTGCCGTCCTGGTTCTGCCACTGGATGTCGACGCCGATCATGTCGTTCATCGCCCGGTAGTAGGCGTTGTCCGACTTGGGCGGGGAGCCCCAGAACGGCGACATGATCGTCACCTTGCCGCCCTTGCCGAGCTTCTTCGGCACCGAGGTCTTCAGGTCGGCCGGGGCGAGCTTGCCGGTGAAGCCGACCGCCGACCCGTTCCTGGACGGGATGTCCGGGGTCACCACGTCGCTGGCCACGTACGCCGGCAGCAGCTTCTTGGCGTCCTTGCCGGAGGTGGTGCCCTCGCGGGACCCGCTGTCGGCCGCGCCGCAGGCGCTGAGCAGGGGCATTCCGCCCGCGACCGCGGCGGCGGCGACCGCCGAGGAGGCGAGGAAACTTCTCCGGCTCGGCGCGGAGGCGGCGGAGGCGGCGTTCGGCGTCATTGCGTCAACCCTTCATGGCGCACCAGGACACCCGGCGGTGGCCGTCGGCTGCGGTGTCTTGAGTGGAACTCGCTGAGCTGGGGGTGGGGCGGGTGGATCCGGAGCGGTGCGGAGGCGGTGCGGAGGTGCGGGAGGCGGTGCGGGAGGCGGTGCTCACCGGTCGGCGTACGTCGGGACAGGTCCGTGTACGCCGGAGTACGTCCGAAGTGCGTCGAAGCGCTTCGATGTTGCAGCGAGGTTAAGTGAACCCAAGGGGCGGCACAAGACTCGTTCCCAAGATTCCTCGGATGTGTGCGGTGCCGCGCGCCGCCTGTCCCCGTCCCCTCGCAGGGGCCTCGACGGCGTACGGGATGCCCCGCCGCGTCTTGACACCCGGCTGCCGCCGACTGAGCATCGAAGCGCTTCGAAAGCGCATCGCCGCACATCGCAAGGGGAATCCCACGTGACCGCACCCACGCCGCCCACACCGCCTTTCCGCGACCCGCAGACACCGGTCGCGCAGCGCGTCGACGACCTGCTGTCGCGGCTCACGCTCGACGAGAAGATCGGATTTCTGCACCAGTTCGCGCCCGGCGTCGACCGTCTGGGCGTCGCCCCCTTCCGCACCGGACAGGAGGCCCTGCACGGTGTGGCCTGGATGGGCCCGGCGACGGTGTTCCCGCAGGCCGTGGGCCTCGGCGCCACCTGGAACGAGGAGCTGGTGCGCCGCGTCGGCGAGGCCGTCGCCGCGGAGGTCCGCGCGATGCGCGCCCGCGACGACCGGGTCGGCCTCAACGTCTGGGCCCCGGTCGTCAATCTGCTGCGCCACCCCCTGTGGGGCCGCAACGAGGAGGGCTACTCCGAGGACCCCCGACTGACCTCGGCCCTCGCCACCGCCTACACCCGCGGCCTGCGCGGCAGTCATCCGATCTACTGGCGGACCGCCCCGGTGCTCAAGCACTGGCTCGCCCACAACAACGAGACCGACCGGGACACCGCGTCCTCCTCGGTCCGCCCGCGCGTCCTGCACGAGTACGACCTGCGGGCCTTCCGGGCGACGGTCGAGGCGGGCGCGACGGCCGGGGTGATGCCGGCCTACAACCTGGTCAACGGCCGTCCCAACCACGTCTCCCCGTACCTCGCCGAGCACCTGCGCACCTGGACCGGTGAGGAGCTGCTGGTCTGCTCGGACGCGGGCGCCCCCTCCAACCTGGTCGACTCCGAGCACTACTTCGACACCCACGAGGAGGCGACGGCCGCCGCGCTGAAGGCCGGGGTCGACAGCTTCACCGACCACGGCACCGACCCGACGAAGATCACCGCCCGGGTGCGCGGCGCGCTGGAGGGCGGGCTGCTGACCGAGGCCGACGTCGACACGGCGGTGCGCCGCCAGCTCTCGGTCCGCTTCCGGCTCGGCGAGTTCGACGGTCACGAGGAGGCGGGCGCCTACGACACCCCGGAGCACCGGGCGCTCGCCCGGGAGGCGGCCGAGCAGGCCGTGGTGCTGCTGAAGAACGACCGCGGCCTGCTGCCGCTGGCCCCCGGCATCCGCCTCGCCGTGGTCGGGCTCCTCGCCGACGAGTGCAAGCTCGACTGGTACAGCGGCTCGCTGCTGCACCGGGTCACCCCGCTGGAGGGCCTGTACGAGCGGTTCGGCGCCGAGCGGGTGGAGTTCGCCGAGGGCGTGGACCGGGTCCGGCTGCGCACCGCCGACGGAGCGTTCCTGCACGTGCTGCCGGCCGTCGAGGACGCCCCCGCGGCCGGTGCCGAGGCCGCTCTCGACCCCGCGCTGCTGGCCGGCCGCACCGATCTGCCGCCGCTGGCCACGGACGCCGACGGCACCGAACTCGCCCTGGTCGACTGGGGCGGGGGCGTGCTGACGCTGCGCGCGCCGGACGGGCGGTACCTGTCGGTCGCCGAGGACGGGTACGTCCGCGCCTCGGCGGACCAGCCGGGGGGCTGGGTGGTGCGGGAGACGTTCCGGCTGGAGCCGCACGGGGACGGTCACCTCCTGAGGCATCTGGGCACGGGCCGCCATGTCTCCGTTACCGCCGGGGGCGTGAAGGTTGCCGAGGAGCCGGGGTCGGTCTTCGAGGTGGTCGTCACCGAGCGCGGCGAGGACGCGGTGGCGCGGGCCGCCGCGCGCGCCGACGTGGTGCTGGTGGTGGCGGGCAACGACCCGCACATCAACGGCCGGGAGACCGAGGACCGCACCACCCTGCGCCTCGCCGGCCAGCAGGAACGGCTGCTGCGCGCCGCCCGGGACGCCAACCCCGACACGGTGCTGGCGCTGGTGTCGTCCTACCCCTACGCGGTCGACGCCGGGCCGCTGCCGGCGGTGCTGTGGACCGCGCACGGCGGCCAGGCGGCCGGCACCGCCCTGGCCCGGGTGCTCGCCGGGGACGTCTCCCCCGCCGGGCGGCTGCCGCAGACCTGGTACGCCGACGACCGGGACCTGCCCCGTCTGCTCGACTACGACGTGATCGGCTCCCGGCAGACGTACCAGTACTTCGAGGGGACGCCGCTGTTCCCGTTCGGGCACGGCCTGTCGTACGCGTCGTTCGCCTACGCGGATTTCGCCGCCCGCGTCGGGGAGTCGGCGGTCCGGGTCTCCTTCACGGTCACCAACACCGGCGGGGTCACCGCCGACGAGGTGGCCCAGCTGTACGGGCGGGCCGGTGAGCCGTCCGTGCCGCGTCCGCGCCGCGAGCTGCTCGCCCACCGCCGGCTCACCCTGGCGCCGGGCGCGACGGCGGAGGTGGCCTTCGAGGTCCCGTTGGACGCGCTCGCGTTCTGGGACGTGGCGCACGGCCGGTGGCGGGTGGAGCCGGGGCCGTACGAGCTGCTGGCCGGCGCCTCCAGCGAGGACGTCCGGCTGTCCACGACGGTCGTCCTCGCCGGGGAGCCCGGGGCGCCGCGCCCGGTGCGCGAACGCGGTCTTGAGGCGGCCGACTTCGACGAGCAGAGCGGCACGGAGATCGTGGACCGGGCCAGGACGTCCGGGGACGCGGTGACGCCGGCGGCGGGCACGTTTGGGGAACTCCTCTTCCGGGCCTGCGACTTCGGCTCCGGCATCGCCTCCGTGACCGTCGCGGTCGCGGGCGAGGGCACGGTGGAACTGGCCCTGGACGGCGGCCCGGCGCGGGCCGTGCTGTCGACGGAGACGCCCACGGCGGGACCGTACGACTACGTCACCCTCACCACCGGCCTGGCCGCCGAGGGCGTGCACGACCTGCGGGTCGGGCTGCGGGGGGCGGTGCGGCTGGCGCGCATCGGCTTCGCCGGGTAGGGCCGGAACGGGCGGCGGCCCGGACCCCCGGGAAGGGGGTCCGGGCCGCCGCCCGCCCGCCGTCGCCGTCAGAGGGCGAGGCCGGTGAGCACCAGCACCCGCTCGTAGGTGTAGTCCTCCATCGCGAACCGCACGCCCTCGCGGCCCACGCCGGACTGCTTGGCGCCGCCGTACGGCATCTGGTCGGCGCGGTAGGAGGGGACGTCGCCGATGACGACGCCGCCGACCTCCAGGGCGCGGTGGGCGCGGAAGGCGGCCTGGAGGTCGTGGGTGAAGACGCCCGCCTGGAGGCCGTACTTGGAGTCGTTGACGGCGGCGAACGCCTCGGCCTCGCCGTGCACCTTCTGCACGCTGAGGACGGGTCCGAAGACCTCCTCGCGGGCGAGGGTGGTGCCGGCCGGGAGGTCGGTGAGGACGGTCGGCGCGTACGAGGCCCCGTCCCGCTCGCCGCCGGTGCGCAGCGTGGCGCCGGCCCCGACGGCCTCCGCCACCCAGGACTCGACCCGCCGCGCCGCGTCCTCGCTGACCAGCGGGCCGACGTCGGTCTTGTCGTCGGCCGGGTCGCCGGTGACCTGGGCCTCGACGGCGGCGACGATGCGCGGCAGCAGCCGGTCGTGGACGGCGGCGTCGACGATGACCCGCTGCACGGAGATGCAGGACTGGCCGCCCTGGTAGTTGGAGAAGGTCGCGATGCGGGCCGCGGCCAGGTCCAGGTCCTCGTCGCTCGACCAGTCGGCCAGCACCACGGCCGCGCCGTTGCCGCCCAGCTCCAGCGTGCAGTGCTTGCGCGGTACCGAGTCCATGATCGCGTAGCCGACCCGCTCGGAGCCCGTGAAGGAGATGACCGGCAGCCGCTCGTCCTGGACGAGGGCGGGCATGCGGTCGTTGGGGACCGGCAGGACGCTCCAGGACCCGGCGGGCAGCTCGGTCTCGGCGAGCAGTTCGCCGAGGACCAGGGCGGACAGGGGGGTGGCCGGGGCCGGCTTGAGGATGATCGGGGCGCCGGCGGCGATCGCGGGGGCAATCTTGTGGGCGCACAGGTTCAGCGGGAAGTTGAACGGCGCGATGCCGAGCACGGCACCCTTCGGGAAGCGGCGGGTGAGAGCGAGCCGGCCCTGGCCGCCCGCGTCGGTGTCCAGGCGCTGGGCCTCGCCGCCGTTGAACCGGCGGGCCTCCTCGGACGCGAACCGGAAGACGGAGACCGCCCGGCCGACCTCGCCGCGCGCCCACTTGACCGGCTTGCCGTTCTCGGCGGAGATGAGCCGCGCGATCTCCTCGGCGCGCTCCGCGAGGCGCCGGGCGACGTGGTCGAGGGCGGCGGCGCGGACGTGCGCGGGGGTGGCGGCGAACGCGTCCCGTACGGCGTGCGCGGCGGCCACGGCCTCCTCGACCTGCGTGTCGGTGGGGACGCTCACCGCGGCGACGGTCCGGCCGTCCCACGGTGAGGTGACGTCGAAGGTGTCCTCGCCGGTGGCCTGGCGGCCGGCGAGCCAGAAGGCGTGGGGTGCGGTCATGTCGGGTTCCGGCCCTTCCCGTTCGGGGTGTACGTGGAATGCAGGGTCCACGGTAGGGGCGGGGCGGGGGGAGGGCGTTTGTCCGGGGTGTAGCAGTACGGCCCGGCAGTACGACGGAATGGCCTGGGGGTAGGACGGGACGGCCTGGGGGTACGACGGAAGGGCCTGGCGGTAGGACGGAACGGCTTGGCGGTACGCCGGAACGGCCTGACGGTAGGACGGGGCGGCCTGGGGGTACGCCGGAACGGCCCGACGGTAGGACGGGACGGCCTGGGGGTACGCCGGAACGGCCCGACGGTAGGACGGAACGGCCTGGCGGTACGCCGGAAGGGCCCGACGGTAGGACGGGACGGTCTGACGGTAGGACGGGACGGCACAGGTGCGCGTCCGGGCCCAGGTGCGCGGTCCGGGGAGGCCGGTGACGCGGCCGGGCTCTCTCAGCGGGCGGTCGCCTTGAGGGCGAGCCACAGTTCCATCCGCACGTCCGGGTCGTCCAGGGAACGGCCGAGGATCTCCTCCACGCGCCGCATCCGGTAGCGCAGAGTGTGCCGGTGGACGCCGAGGTCGGCGGCGGCGGCGTCCCACTGGCCGTGCCGGGACAGCCACGCCCGCAGGCTGGCGACCAGGTCGCCGCGGCCGGTCGCGTCGTGCTCCCGCAGCGCCCGCAGCAGGCCGTCGGCGAAGGCGCGCACCGCGTCGTCGGCGAGCAGCGGCAGCACCGAGCCGGCCGCGACCCGCTCGTGTTCCACGCAGACCCGGCCGCGCCGCCGGGCCACCGACAGCGCCTGTTCGGCCTGCCGGTACGCGGCCGTGGCACCGGCCGGCCCGGACGGCTCCGACAGTCCGGCGACCCAGGGCTCCGCCGCGCCGCCGGCCGGGGCGTCGGGCAGGGTGCGGCCGGCCTCCTGGGCCGCCGCGTAGTCGGCACAGGCGGTGACCGCCGCGCCCGCGTCGGCGGCCAGCACCACCAGCCGCTCCCCCTGCGGTACGACGAGGACCGCCTCGCCGGCCCGGGCCGCCGCCGCCTCCACGACCTCGGCGAGGGCACCGGGCGCCGCGCCGCCGGCGGTGGCGGACTCGGCGACGACCAGCCGGAACGGCGCGTCGAGCAGCGCACCGTAGAGGTCGCCGGCGACGGCCCTGGCGTGGTCGGGTTCGCCGGCCAGCAGCATGGCGAGGACGGCCGTGCCGATGCGCTGCTCGGCGGCGTGCAGGGAGCGGGAGCGCTCCGTGGTCAGGGTCAGCAGCGCGACGGCGGAGTGCAGGGCGTAGCGCTCGGCGGTGCCGAGGGGGGCGGCGGTGCCGACGGCGAGGGCGGCGCGGGGGCGGCGGGAGGTGCCGAGGGAGTGCAGCTCGACCCGGTCGGTCTCCCCGTCGCCGACCACCGCGGAGGCGGGGGCGGGCCGCTCCCGCAGCCGGCGTACGTCGGCGGTGAGGCGCGCGGCGCGGCGGCCGGCCCACTCGGGTGCCGCGGCCACCACCTCGCCGGAGGCGTCGTAGAGCGCCGCCCACCCGTCGACCTGCCCGGCCAGCACGGCCAGCAGCCCCTCGGGCCCGTCGTCGAGGGCCCGCTTGGTCAATTCGCGCTGGGCGGCGAACCCGTCGGTCACCGCCCGGTACTGCTCGGCGGCGATCGCGGCGGAGACGGCCTTGCTGATGGCGAGGAACGGGGTGCGGCGCGGCACCTCGATGAGCGGCAGCCCCTCCTGCTCGGCGGCGTCGACGAGGGCGTCCGGGATGTCCTCGTAGTGCACCCCGACGGCGAAACCGAGCCCGACGACCCCCGCGCCGGCCAGCCGCTTCACATACCGGCGCATCGCCTCCGGGTCCTCGGCGTCCAACTTCAGCGCGGTGATCAGCAGCAGCTCCCCGCCCTCCATGTAGGGCACGGGGTCGGCCAGCTCGCTGGCGTGCGCCCAGCGCACGGGCGCGTCCAGCCGGTCCCCGCCCGCCCGCACGGTGAGCTTCAGCGCGGTGTGGTGGACCAGCGAGGCGAGGGTCGGGGGCATGGGTCCGTCAGCTCCGCGGGGGTGGATGGGCAACCGGCGATGATTTGGCCGCCGCGTATGAACGGCCTCCATCGATTCTTACTCACTGTACGGTCGCCCCGCCCCCGCCGGGACGCTCAGCCCCGCAGATCCACCAGCAGCGGCGGCGCGTGCTCCCCCGTGACGGTGGTCAGCGACAACACGGCATGCCCGGCCGGCACCCCGTGCGCCAACTCGGACGCGGACCAGCGCTCACGCTCGACCTGCTTCACGGTCACCGCGTCCGTGGTCACCGCCTTGCCGGTGACCAGTTTGCGCAGGGCGTGCACGGCGCGGGTCATCGGCTGGTCGGCGAAGACGGTGTGCTTGGCGACCTCGGTGGTCTCCACCCACTCGGTGCCCCAGGCCTGCGCGAACCGGCTGCCGTCCCAGGTGGTGACGCCGCAGAAGGCCATCCGGCAGCCGACCGCGCCGTACAGCGGCCCGTGCAGGGCCTCGGGGACGTCGGCGACGGTGCGCAGCGTGAGCAGCACACCCGCGTTCTGGCCGCGCAGCCGCTGGATGCGGCGGACCGAGCCGGCGGTGACCGTGCCCGTCGCGTCGTCCAGCACCAGGCAGGCGAAGTGGGGGCGCCCGCTCTGCTGGACGACGGCGTGGAACTGGGCCATGACCAGCCGGGTGATCAGCCGGCCGGCTTCCTCGTGGCCGTGCTCGGGCAGGTCGATCCGCACCCGCAGCGGGTGGTGGGCGACGGCCCGCAGGGAGAACGGCCGGGTGGCGCCGCCCCCACCGAAGAAGTCCGCGAAGACCGGACGGTTCAGCAGGCCGAGCCGGTCGGCGAGGGCCCGGCCCGGGTCGCCGGGCGTGCCGGTCTGCCGCAAGCGGGCGTCGAGTTCGCGGACCATGACGTCGTCACCGCTCGCGGTGAGCGTCTCCCGCAGCGCGGTCAGCGCCCCCGTGTCACCCTCCAGCAGTTCGCGCAGCTCCGGAAGGGCCGGGAAGCGGCCGTGCACCGCGCGGAAGGGGCCGAGCAGCTGTGCCAGCGCGGTGGCGGCGCCCGGCCCGCCGGCCGGGTCGAGGTCGCCGGTCAGCGCCTCGGCGAGGAGGGCGGCGGCCTCGTCGGGGTCGTCGGACTCCGCGTACGGGTCGAGGTCGTGTGTGGAAGAGGGGTCGCCGACGCGCACGATCACGTCGAAGGAGCCGTCCGGGCCGAGGGGACGGCCGGGTGCGGAGACGGCGACGACGGCGACGCGTCCGGTGAGCGCCTGGAGGGCCAGGGCCTCGGTGACCGGTTCGACGAGGGCGCGGGTCTTGCCGGACCCGGAGGGGCCGACGGCCAGCAGGGAGGTGCCGAGCACCTCGGGGCCGAGGGCCGCCCCGGCGTCGTGGTAGGGCTGGGGGGCGCGCTCGCCCGCCGTCCAGCGACCGATGCGGACCTGGCCGGCGAGCAGGTCGTGGCGGGCGGCGCGGTGGGGCAGGTCTCGGGCGCCGGACGGGTGGGTCCAGGCGGCGCCGCCGTACCGCAGCACGGTGTCGCGGAACGCGGCGAGGCCTGCTCCGCCACGGGCGTCGTGGAAGGCGTGCTCGACGCGGGTGCAGTCGACATCGTTCATCCGCCCGCCGGCGACCTCGGCGGTGAGCAGTTCGGCGGCCTCGTGCTGGCCGCTGTCGCGCAGGGCGGGCCACTGGGAGCGGGGGCGCTCCGGGGCGTGGGGGCCGGCGTCCTCGGCGGGGCGGCGGGCGGCGAGCAGCCGGCGCGCGTACGGCAGCCAGCCGCCGAGCCGGGCGAACGGCCACAGCACGAGCAGGGTGACGACCGTGTACAGGGCGTCGGTGTAGAGCTGCGAGGCCATCAGGTCGTAACCGCCGCTGACCAGCACGGTCAGGGAGAGCAACGGACCCACGACCGGCACCGGGTCCCAGCCCACCGGGAACGCCTCGGGGAAGACGAAGCTGAGCACGACCAGGGCGAGGAGGAGGGAGACCAGGGCCCGGGCCGGCTGCGGCCGGCGGCCCACGTAGTGGCGGACGATGGCGGGCCAGCTGCCCAGCACGGCCACCGCGACGACGAGGACGACGAAGAAGAGACCGTCGTAGGCGAGCGCGGCGTGCTCACCGGGCAGCACCACCGTCTGGCCCTCGACCGGTTTGGGCGTGGCCTTCGTGCCGCCCCACCACCAGTCGTCCGGGGTGAACATGCGCAGCAGCACGAACTGCCACGGGACGACGCCGCGCCGCCAGAACGACCACACCCCGAGCGCCAGGACGAGCGGGACGAGCATGCCGACAACCGTCACCGGGGCGAGCTTCTCCTCGGCCGCCTTGAGCGGGCGGTACCCGTACCGCCAGATCCCCGGCCGGGCGGCGGGCCGTTCGGCGTCGAACCAGGCGGCGACGGAGGACGCCGCCGACCGGGGCACCTGCGGGGGCACGCCCGGCGCGGCGGACGCGGGCGGCGGGGCACCCGGCACGGGGGGCTGCCCCCCGGGGAAGGGCGGTGCGCCGGGCGGCGGAGGCGGTGCCGCGGGCCGCGTCGGCGGCATCGGGGGCGGCACCGGATCAGCCCACGTCTCCCGCTTCCCGTCGCCATCCATCGCCCTGCCCCCTGACCAGCCGTTCCGTCCGTCGTCGCGGGCCAATCTAACGCCCCCGCACGGGCGTTCACCGCTTACGCGGCCGGGTGGGTGCGGCCGGGGTGGGACAGGGGTCTGTCCACCGCGGACAATCGGACCGGCCGACACCGCCCACATGGAGCATGCCCCGCTCCGCCGTCCGCACCTAGCCTGCGGGAAAAGAACGCAAGCGTCCGCAAAACCCACCAGGAGCCCCGCATGACCGCACTTCCGCAGGAGCGCCGTCTCGTCACCGCCGTCCCCGGACCGAAGTCGCAGGAGCTCCAGGCTCGCCGCAGCGCCGCGGTGGCGCGGGGCGTGGGCTCCACGCTGCCGGTCTTCGTCACCCGCGCCGGCGGCGGCATCATCGAGGACGTCGACGGCAACCGCCTGATCGACTTCGGTTCCGGCATCGCCGTGACCAGCGTCGGCGCCTCCGCCGAGGCCGTCGTCCGCAGGGCGTCCGCGCAGCTCGCCGACTTCACCCACACCTGTTTCATGGTGACGCCGTACGAGGGGTACGTCGCCGTCGCCGAGGCGCTGGCCGAGCTGACGCCGGGCGACCACGCCAAGAAGTCGGCGCTGTTCAACAGCGGCGCCGAGGCCGTCGAGAACGCCGTCAAGATCGCCCGCGCGTACACCAAGCGGCAGGCGGTGGTCGTCTTCGACCACGGCTACCACGGCCGGACCAACCTCACCATGGCGCTGACCGCGAAGAACATGCCGTACAAGCACGGCTTCGGGCCGTTCGCGCCCGAGGTGTACCGCGTCCCGGTCGCCTACGGCTACCGCTGGCCGACCGGCCCGGAGAACGCCGGCCCGGAGGCCGCCGCGCAGGCGATCGACCAGATCTCCAAGCAGGTCGGCGCGGAGAACGTCGCCGCGGTCATCATCGAGCCGGTGCTCGGCGAGGGCGGCTTCATCGAGCCGGCCAAGGGCTTCCTGCCGGCGATCCGGCAGTTCGCCGCCGACCACGGCATCGTCTTCGTAGCCGACGAGATCCAGTCCGGCTTCTGCCGCACCGGCCAGTGGTTCGCCTGCGAGGACGAGGGCATCGTCCCCGACCTGATCACCACCGCCAAGGGCATCGCGGGCGGCCTGCCGCTGGCCGCCGTCACCGGCCGCGCCGAGATCATGGACGCCGCCCACGCGGGCGGCCTCGGCGGCACCTACGGTGGCAACCCGGTGGCCTGCGCGGGCGCGCTCGGCGCCATCGAGACGATGAAGGAGCTGGACCTCAACGCCGCCGCCCGGCGCATCGAGGAGGTCATGAAGACACGCCTCACCGCCATGGCCGAGAAGTTCGACGTCATCGGCGACGTCCGGGGCCGCGGCGCGATGATCGCCGTGGAGCTGGTCAAGGACCGTACGACGAAGGAGCCGGCCCCGGAGGCGGCCGCCGCGCTCGCCAAGGCCTGCCACACCGCCGGCCTGGTGGTCCTGACCTGCGGCACCTACGGCAACGTGCTCCGCTTCCTGCCGCCGCTGGTCATCGGCGAGGAGCTGCTGAACGAGGGCCTCGACATCATCGAGCAGGCCTTCGCCGGCGTCTGAGGTCCCCGCCGGGTCCCGCCGGGCCCGGCCCGCCCCGCGCATCCGAGCCGTCCGCCGCTCGCCTGCTCCCGCGAGCGGCAGAGCGTGTGAAGAAGGTGTGCGGGGTGGATGGCAGGACGCCGATGTCCCTGTCGCCGGCCCACCCCCTGACGTAGGTTCTACGCAGATGAGAGATACACCCCGTCCGCAGGGAACTGCGGGCGACTCCAGGCCGGGGCCTCCCCAGCTACGGCCTGGTCGTGCCCTCGCGCACACCACCGGAGCCTCCGGCTCCGGGTCTCCTCACCGATCGGACGGTCGCACGCCCCAGACCCCCCGGGGCGGGCGACGTTCCGGTCCGAACGGCCGCCCCGGAACCACCCCCCCTGTTCCGGGGCGGCCGTCCCTCTTCCTCCTCCTGCCCTGCCTGCTGCTGGCGCTCTTCGCGGTGCTCACCTGGCAGGTGCGCGTGGACGGGCCGCTGATCGGGGCGGACGAGCGGCTGAGCCGGGCCCTGGTCCGCCCGGACCGGTTCTCCGAGCGGCTCTCCGACCTCGGCAACATCCCGGTGGCGGTGCCCGTCCTCGGCGTGGCGCTGGGCTGGGCGGCCTGGCGCGGACGGGCCGCCGGCCGGCCCCGGTGGTGGCTGCCGCCCGTGGCCGGCGCGGTCCTGATGGCCCTGGTCCCGGCGCTGGTGGTGCCGCTCAAGCTCTGGACCGGCCGGCCCGGCACCCCGGCGGTGGCGCCGGGCACCGGTTACTTCCCTTCGGGCCACACCGCCACCGCCGTCGTCGCCTACGGCGCGGCGGTGGTGGTGCTGCTGCCCCTGCTGCGCCCGGCCGCCGCCCGCCGGTGGCTCGTCCTGGCCGGTACGGTCCTCGTCCTCGCCGTCTCCTACGGGCTGGTCCGGCGGGGCTACCACTGGCCGCTGGATGTCGCGGCCAGCTGGTGCCTGTTCGGCGCGGGCCTGTGCGGCCTGCGGCTGCTGCCCGGCCACCGCCGCCCCCGCCGACGCGAGGACCGCGGGCCCCGCTGAGGCGAGGTCCGCCCGCCTCTACCCCCTCCAGCGCCCCTCCCCTCCCGCCGGCCCGGCCACCGCCTCGTGCATCGCCAGTTCCAGCAGGGCCGGGTCGGTGAGGGTGCCGGAGCCGTCCGGCGGGATCAGCCAGCGCACACCGCCGGACGGGAGCCGGCCGGGGTGGGGCACGACGATCCAGGTGCCGGCCCCGGCCGTGCGCACCCCGGTGCCCAGCCAGCGCGCCGCGGTGCCCGGCGGCACCAGGAACCCGACGCGGGCGTCGCCGAAGTCGGCGAGCACCGGGCCGGGCCGGTCCAGGACCCGGGTCAGGACGTCGAGGGTGGGGTAGCCGAGCCGGCCCGGCAGGATGAGGACGTCCCAGGCCCGCCCGGCCGGCAGCAGGGCGGTCCCCAAGGGGTTGCGCTCCCACTCCAGACGGCAGACCTCCGGGTCCGGTGCCACAGCTGCCAGCCACTCCGCCGCCGTCTTCGCCCCAGGCATGTGAAGACCTCCCTCTTCTCTTCGTGGACGCGGGTGCGTCACGGGAGAGAGGGCGGTCACCCGCCGGGCATTACGCGGGTCGCGGCACCCCGCGGGGGTGAAGCGGGTCACAGCCGGGGCCACCGGCGCGCACTCCCCCGCGTGCCGGGCACGGACCAGGGCCTGTCGTTCGGATCAGGTCGCGGGGAATCGGCTGCGTCTTCCTAACGCCGGTGAGCGGGGCCTGGTGCGTGCGGATGCGAGGCGGAGGAGGGAGTCGACGCGGAGGGTCGGCGAGTGACGTCAACGCGGCAGGTGCGCGCCAGGCCCCGCGTCCGCGGCGTGATCCGAACGACCGGCCCTAGCTGTCGAAGCCGAGCCCGAACCGGTCCAGCGTCCGCAGCCACAGGTTGCGCCGGCCGTCGTGGGCGTCCGCGCGGGCCAGCGACCACTTGGTCAGCGCGATCCCGGTCCAGGCGAACGGCTCGGGCGGGAACGGCAGCGGCTTGCGGCGGACCATCTCCAGCTCGGTCCGCTCGGTCCGCTCCCCCGCCAGCAGGTCGAGCATCACCTCGGCGCCGAACCGGGTCGCGCCGACGCCGAGGCCGGTGTACCCGGCGGCGTAGGCGACCCGGCCCCGGTGGGCGGTGCCGAAGAACGCCGAGAAGCGGGAGCAGGTGTCGATGGCCCCGCCCCAGGCGTGGGTGAAGCGGACGCCCTCCAGCTGCGGGAAGCAGGTGAAGAAGTGCGCGGCGAGCCTCGCGTGGGTCGCGGGCCGGTCGTCGTACTCGGCGCGGACCCGGCCGCCGTAGTGGTGGACCGCGTCGTAGCCGCCCCACAGGACGCGGTTGTCGGCGGAGAGCCGGAAGTAGTGGAACTGGTTGGCGCTGTCGGCCAGGCCCTGGCGGCCCCGCCAGCCGACCGAGGCGAGCTGCGCCTCGGTGAGCGGCTCGGTCATCAGGGCGTAGTCGTAGACGGGGACGGTGTAGGCGCGGGTCCGGCGGACCAGGCTGGGGAAGACGTTGGTGCCGAGGGCGACCGCGCGGGCGCGGACCGAGCCGTACGGGGTGCGGACGGCCATCCCGGTGCCGTACGGCCGGAGGGTGAGCGCGGGGGTGTGCTCGTAGACCCGGACGCCGAGGGCGAGGCAGGCCCGCTTCAGGCCCCAGGCGAGCCGCGCGGGGTTGAGCAGGGCGACGCCCCGGCGGTCGTACAGGCCGGCCCGGAAGGTGGGGGAGGCGACCTGTTCCCGTACGGCGTCGGCGTCGAGGTACGTGATGCCGTCGGCGAGGCCCGCGCGGTGGATCTCCTCGTACCAGTCCCTCAGTTCGCGTTCCTGGTAGGGCTCGGTGGCGAGGTCGATCTCGCCGGTGCGCTCGAAGTCGCAGTCCAGGGAGTACCGGGTGACGGCCTCCTCGATGGCGTCGAGGTTGCGGGCGCCCAGCTCCTCCAGCGTGTGGATCTCGCCGGGCCAGCGGGCGAGTCCGTTGGCCAGGCCGTGGGTGAGGGAGGCGGCGCAGAAGCCGCCGTTGCGGCCGGAGGCGGCCCAGCCCGTCTCCCGGCCCTCCACCAGGACGACGTCCCGGCCGGGGTCGCGTTCCTTGGCGAGCAGCGCGGTCCACAGCCCGCTGTAGCCGCCGCCGACGACCAGCAGGTCGCAGGTCTCGGCACCGGTGAGGGCGGACTCGGCGCGGGGGCGGCCGGGGTCGTCCAGCCAGTACGGCACCGGCTGGGCGTCGGAAAGAGACGTGGTCCAACGGGTCATGGCGCTCGGGGCCATGATGTCAACTCCCTACGGAATCATGCTTTCGGTCGGGTCCGGCGACGGCCGGCGGCCATCGAGACGAGGACGAGCAGGACGGCGACGGCGAACATGGCCGTCCCGATGACGTTGATCTGTACGGGCGTGCCGCGCTGTGCCGAGCCCCAGACGAACATGGGGAAGGTGACGGTCGAGCCCGCGTTGAAATTGGTGATGATGAAATCGTCGAAGGAGAGCGCGAAGGCCAGCAGCGCCCCGGCCGCTATGCCGGGGGCGGCGATGGGCAGGGTGACCCGGAGGAAGGTCTGGAAAGGGCCGGCGTAGAGGTCCTGGGCGGCCTGTTCCAGTGTGGGGTCCATCGACATGACGCGGGCCTTCACGGCCGTCACGACGAAACTCAGGCAGAACATGATGTGGGCGATGAGGATCGTCCAGAAACCGAGCCGCGCGCCCATGTTGAGGAACAGGGTGAGCAGCGAGGCGGCCATGACGACCTCCGGCATCGCCATCGGCAGGAAGATCAGCGAGTTGACGGCGCCGCGCGCCCGGAAGCGGTAGCGGACCAGCGCGAAGGCGATCGCGGTGCCCAGCGCGGTCGCGCCGAGCGTCGCCCAGAAGGCGATCCGGAGGCTGAGGGTGAGGGAGCCGCACAGGTCGGCGACTCCGCACGGGTCCTGCCAGGCGTCCGTCGAGAATTCCTGCCATTCGTAATTGAAACGGCCGGCCGGCCGGTTGAAGGAGAACACCGTGACGACGATGTTCGGCAGCAGGAGATAGGCGAGCGTCAGCAGTCCGGCGAGGACGACCAGATTGCGCTTGAGCCAGGTGACGAAGGGCGTCATCACACCAGGTCCTCCGTGCCGGATTTACGGATGTAGAGCGTGACCATGACGAGGATCGCGGCCATCAGGATGAAGGAGAGCGCGGCGGCCGTCGGATAGTCCAGGACCCGCAGGAACTGGGTCTGGATGACATTGCCGACCATACGGGTGTCGGTGGAGCCGAGCAGGTCGGCGTTGACGTAGTCGCCGGTGGCCGGGATGAAGGTCAGCAGGGTGCCGGAGACCACGCCCGGCGTCGACAGCGGGAAGGTGACCTTCCGGAAGGTCGTGAAGGGCGTGGCGTACAGGTCCCCGGCGGCCTCGTGCAGCCGCCCGTCGATCCGCTCCAGGGAGGTGTACAGCGGCAGGATCATGAACGGCAGGAAGTTGTACGTCAGACCGCAGACCACCGCGAGCGGGGTGGCGAGCACCCGGTCGCCGGCCGTCCAGCCGAGCCAGCTCGTGACGTCCAGGACGTGCAGGGTGTTCAGGGCGCCGACGACCGGGCCGCCGTCCGCCAGGATCGTCTTCCAGGCGAGGGTGCGGATCAGGAAGCTGGTGAAGAACGGCGCGATCACCAGGATCATGATCAGGTTCCGCCAGCGCCCCGCGCGGAAGGCGATCAGATACGCCAGCGGGTAGCCGAGCAGCAGGCAGAGCACGGTCGCGGCGGCGGCGTAGGCGACCGAGCGCAGGAACTGCGGCCAGTACGCGGACAGGGCGTCCCAGTAGGTGGCGACGTGCCAGGTGACCTTGTAACCCTCTTCCAGGGAGCCGGTCTGCACGGAGGTGGACGCCTGGTAGATCATCGGCAGCGCGAAGAAGACGATCAGCCAGAGGATGCCGGGGAGCAGCAGCCAGTACGGGGTGAGGCGGCCGCGGCGGCGTGGGGGTTCGCCCGCCGCCGGCGCGGTCGGGGGCGCCTCGGTGAGGGTGGCGGTCATCAGGCGGCCTCTTCCACGCCCGCCTCGGCGTCCTGGGCGGCGTCCAGGCCGAAGGTGTGGGCGGGGCTCCAGTGCAGGACGACCTCGGCGCCGGGCACCAGCCGGGGGTCCCGTTCGACGTTCTGGACGTAGACCGCGAAGTCGCGGCAGACCGGGCTGTCGATGACGTACTGCGTGGAGACACCGAGGAAACTGGCGTCCCTGATGGTGCCGGTGATGCGGTTGCGGCCCTCGGGGACCGCGCCGGCGTCGGCGGCGGGGGTGAGGGCGATCTTCTCCGGGCGGACACCGACCAGGATCGTGCCGCCGGGGGCCGGGGCGGTGCCGCACCGGTCGGCGGGGAGGGTGAGCCTGCCGCCGCCCGCCTTCACCACGAGGTCCGCGCCGCTGCGGCCGTCCACCCCGGCCTCGATGAAGTTGGAGGTGCCGAGGAAGTTGGCGACGAAGGTGGTGCGCGGGTTCTCGTACAGGCCGGCGGGGGTGCCGAGCTGTTCGACACGGCCGGCGTTCATCACGGCGACCGTGTCGGCCATGGTCATGGCCTCCTCTTGGTCGTGGGTGACGTGCACGAAGGTGATGCCGACCTCGGTCTGGATGCGCTTGAGCTCCAGTTGCATCTGGCGGCGCAGCTTGAGGTCGAGGGCGCCGAGCGGTTCGTCGAGGAGCAGCACCTTGGGGTGGTTGATCAGCGCGCGGGCGACGGCGACGCGCTGCTGCTGGCCGCCGGAGAGCCGGTGGGGCTTCTTCCGGGCCTGCTCCCCGAGCTGGACGAGGTCGAGCATCTCGCCGACCTGCCGTTTCACGCTCCTGATACCACGGCGGCGCAGTCCGAAGGCGACGTTCTCGAAGACGTCGAGGTGCGGGAAGAGGGCGTACGACTGGAAGACGGTGTTCACCGGCCGCTTGTACGGGGGGAGGCGGGTGACGTCCTGGTCGCCGAGGCGCACGGTCCCGGCGGAGGGTTCCTCCAGTCCGGCGATCATGCGCAGGGTGGTGGTCTTGCCGCAGCCGGAGGCGCCGAGCAGGGCGAAGAAGGAGCCCTGCGGGACGGTCAGGTCGAGCGGGTGCACGGCGGTGAAGGAGCCGTAGGTCTTGGCTATGCCGGTGAGGCGGACGTCGCCGCCGTGGTCGTCGGTCATCGTGGTCACGCCCCAGTGAGCTTCGCGAACTTGGCCTCGTAGTCCGTCTCTTCCTTCGCGCTGAGCGAGCGGAAGGAGCGGGACTTGGCCTGCATGGCCT
Source organism: Streptomyces griseoviridis (assembly GCA_014649155.1). Lineage (GTDB taxonomy): Bacteria > Actinomycetota > Actinomycetes > Streptomycetales > Streptomycetaceae > Streptomyces > Streptomyces griseoviridis. The sequence goes on from BMSM01000011.1 coordinate 32,776, forward strand.
GGTCAGGGAGGATCAGCGGATTCGCCGCCGCGTCCGGGTCGATCTTCGCCAGTTCGTCCTTCACTCCGTCGACGGGGCAGACGTAGTTGATGTAGGCGGCGAGTTCGGCGGCGGCCTTCGGCTCGTAGTAGTGGTCGATGAGCCGTTCGGCGTTGGTCTTGTGCCGGGCTTTGCTGGGGACCAGCAGGTTGTCGCTGGAGGTGAGGTAGCCGCTGTCCGGTATGAGGAAGTCGACGTCGGGGTTGTCCGCCTTGAGCTGGACGACGTCGCCGGCCCAGGCGAGGCAGGCGGCGAAGTCGCCCTTGCTGAGGTCGGAGGTGTAGTCGTTGCCGGTGAAGCGGCGGATCTGGCCCTTGTCGACGGCCCGCTGGAGGCGGGCGACGGCGGCGTCGTAGTCGTCGTCGGTGAACCGGCCGGGGTCCTTGCCCATGTCGAGCAGGGCCATGCCCATGGTGTCGCGCATCTCGGTCAGCAGACCGACGCGGCCCTTGAGCTTCGGGTGGTCCAACAGGTCGGAGAGGGTCGTGACCTCGATGCCGTCCAGCGCCTTCCTGTTGTAGGCGATGACGGTGGAGATGCCCTGCCAGGGGTAGGAGTAGGCACGGCCGGGGTCCCAGTCGGGGGTGCGGAACTGGGGCGAGAGGTTGGCGAAGGCGTGCGGCAGGTTCGACGGGTCGAGCTTCTGCGCCCAGCCGAGGCGGATGAGGCGCGCGGCGAGCCAGTCGGTGAGGACGATCAGGTCCCGCCCGGTGTCCTGTCCGGCGGCGAGCTGGGGCTTGATCTTGCCGAAGAACTCGTTGTTGTCGTTGATGTCCTCGGTGTAGGTGACCTTGATGCCCGTGCGCGCGGTGAACGCGTCCAGGGTCGGGTGGGTCTTCCCGCTGTCGTCGACGTCCATGTACTCGGTCCAGTTGGAGAAGGCGAGCCTCTTCTCCTTCGCCGAGTGGTCCGTCGCGGAGGTGCCGCCCTCGGTGCGGCCGGCGGCGGGGATGCCGCAGGCGCCGAGCGCGGCGGCGCCGCCGGCCGTGAGCGCGCCCGCGGCCGAGGCGCGCAGCAGCGAGCGGCGGGTCAGGGCGGCCCGGCCGCCGCGCGCACTGCGCCGTACGGCGGCCAGCTGGACCGGGGTGAGACGGTCGGGCTCGTACTGCTCCATACGTGGGGTGCCCTTTCGGCTGCGGTCGGCCGTGGTCGGCGGCCTGCGGTGACGGCTACCGGTACTACCGGTCCCCGAAGACGGTGCGGTGCCAGTCCTTCGCGGCGACCGCGGTGTTGTCGAACATGACATGCTTGAGCTGGGTGTACTCCTCGAACGAGTACATGGACATGTCCTTGCCGAAGCCGGACGCCCGGTACCCGCCGTGCGGCATCTCGCTGATGATCGGGATGTGGTCGTTGACCCACACGCACCCGGCCTTGATCTCGCGGGTGGCGCGGTGCGCGCGGTAGACGTCCCGGCTCCAGGCGGAGGCCGCGAGTCCGTACGGGGTGTCGTTGGCGAGCCGGATGCCCTCGTCGTCGGTGTCGAAGGGCAGCACGACCAGCACCGGGCCGAAGATCTCGGACTGCACGGCCTCGCTGTCGTGGGCGGCGCCGGTGATGAGGGTGGGCCGGTAGTAGGCGCCGTCCTTCAGGTCGCCGCCGGGCGCCTCGCCGCCGGTCACCACCCGCGCGTAGCCGCGCGCCCGGTCGACGAACCCGGCGACCCGGTCCCGCTGGGCGTGGCTGACCAGCGGCCCGAGGTCGGTGCCGGGGGCGAAGGGGTCGCCGAGCCGGACGGTCTCCATGAGGGCGGCGGTCCGCTCCACGAAGGCCTCGTACAGCGGGCGCTGCACATACGCGCGGGTGGCGGCGGTGCAGTCCTGGCCGGTGTTGATGAGGGCGCCCGCGACCGCGCCGTGCGCGGCGGCCTCCAGGTCGGCGTCGTCGAAGACCACGAACGGGGCCTTGCCGCCGAGTTCGAGGTGGAGGCGCTTGACGGTGGCGGTGGCGATGCCGGCGACGCGCCGGCCGACGGCGGTGGAGCCCGTGAAGGAGGTCATGGCGACGTCGGGGTGCCCGACGAGGTGCTCACCGGCCTCGCGTCCGGCGCCGGTCACGATGTTGACCACCCCGTCCGGCAGGCCCGCCTCGGTCGCCGCCCGTGCGAACATCAGCGAGGTGAGCGGGGTGAGTTCGGCGGGCTTGAGCACGATGGTGTTGCCCGCGGCGATCGCCGGGAGGATCTTCCAGGCGGCCATCTGGAGCGGGTAGTTCCAGGGGGCGATCGAGCCGACGACACCGATGGGCTCGCGCCGCACGTACGAGGTGTGGTCGCCGGAGTACTCGCCGGCCGACTGTCCCTGGAGGTGGCGGGCGGCGCCCGCGAAGAACGCCGTGTTGTCGACGGTCCCCGGCACGTCGAACTCGCGGGTCAGCTTGAGGGGTTTGCCGCACTGGAGGGACTCGGCGCGGGCCAGGTCCTCGGCCTGGGCGCCGAGGACGGCGGCGAACCGGTGCAGGGCGTCGGAGCGTTCGCCCGGGGTGGCGCCCGCCCAGCCGGGGAAGGCGGCGCGGGCGGCGGCGACGGCGGCGTCCACGTCGTCCGTCCCGGCCAGTTCGTACGTGAGGACCCCGGCGCCGGTCGCCGGGTCGACGACGGTGTGCGTACGGCCGGAGGTGCCGCACGCGAGGCGGCCCGCGATGTACTGGGCGCCGTCCGCGAAGCGGTCCGCGGCGGGGAAACGGTCCTGCTGGGCCGTGCCCGGACGGGGGTCCCGGTGGGGGTCCCGACGGTGGTCCGGTCGGTGCATGTCGGCTCTCCTCGGTGTCCCCGTGACGGGGTCCGGCGTGGCTCGAACTCGATGGGAGTGCCGATCCTGACAGAGCCTCCCACCTCCAACAAGTGATTCCGTTGTTGCCTTTTGGTTACGCGACGGAATCTGTCGACCGAGTGTCGAGTGACCGTGGAAAAGCCGGGACGGAGTGTCAGTGGTGCGTGCCACAGTGGCGTGCATGGGGGCAGAGCACGGGAGGGCACGGGAGAGGACGGGAGAGGACGGGAGAGGACGGGAGAGGACGGGGTGGGAGTGAAGGCGCGGACGAGCATGACGGCAGCGGCGGGAACGGGGGCTGTGGCGGGAGGGGAGACGGCGGCGGGAACGGGGGCCGCGGTGCCGGACAGCAGGGAGGCGGTGCTCGCGGCGGTACGGGCGGGGACGCGGGTGAGGTACCTCTTCTTCTGGGGGCACCGGCCGCCGCCGGACGGCAGGATCGGCGCGGGCTGTCTGAGCCAGTGGTGGCCGTCGCCGTTCACGGTGGACGGGGTGGAGTACGCGACCGCCGAGCACTGGATGATGGCGGCCAAGGCCCGTCTGTTCCGGGACGCGGAGGCGGAGCGCCGGGTGCTGGCGGCGGAGCATCCGGCCGAGGCGAAGAAGGCCGGGCGGCTGGTGCGGGGATTCGACGAGGAGGTGTGGGAGCGGGAGAGGTTCCGGATCGTCGTCGAGGGCAGCGCGCACAAGTTCGCGTCCGACGCGGCGCTGCGGGCCTTCCTGCTGGGCACGGGCGAGCGGGTCCTGGTGGAGGCCAGTCCCGTGGACCGGGTGTGGGGCATCGGCCGCGCCGCGGACGACCCGGCGGCCACCGACCCGGAGCGGTGGCGGGGGCCCAATCTGCTCGGCTTCGCGCTGATGGCGGCACGGGGGGTGCTGCGCGGGGCGGTGTGAGGGGCCGGGCGCACGGCACGACGGCATCGACCGGGGCAAGCCCCCGGGGGGGGACTAGGCGTTCACGATCAGCAGGATGCCGAGGCCGAGGGCCAGGGCGAGGCCGAACGCCCCGCAGATGATGCCGGCCAGCGCCTGCCCGGAGTTGGTGGCCTCGCCCTTGCGGGCCCGCACCCGGCCGACCACGCCGAAGATGACGCCGAGGAGGCCGGCCAGGATGGCGACCGGCCACATGCAGAAGCCGACGGCCGCGATGATGCCGAGGACGAGACCGGCGGTGCCCATCCCGTTCCGGGGCGGCACCGGCCCCGCCCCCGCCCAGCCGTACGAGCCGTACGGCTGCGGGCCGCCGCCGTAGCCGCCGGCGTGCCCGGGATACCCGTACGCGGGGGTACCGGGGTAGCCGTAGGGGACCCGGCCGGGCCCGTCGGGGGCGAGGGGCGGCGGCGGCACGGCGTGCCCGTGCGGGGCCGGGGCGGCGGGACCGGGCGGGGCGAAGGGGTTGGCGGGGACGCCACCGGCCGGGGTCCCCGCACTCGGCGGGGCGAAGGGATTGGCGGGGACGCCACCGGCCGGGGTCCCCGCACTCGGCGGGGCGAAGGGATTGGCGGGGACGGCGGGAGCCCCGGTGCCGCTGCCCGGCGGGGCGAAGGGATCGGCGGTGCCCGCGCCGCCCGGGCCGACCGGGGTGGCGGACGGTGCCGCCCAGGGCTGGGCGGGCGGTGGCGTGGACGCGGAGGGGGCGGGCCGGGCGGGCGGGAGCGTGGACGCCGAGGGGGCGGGCCCACCCGGCGTGGGTACGGTCGCGGAGGCGGGCGGTACGGCCGAGGCAGCGGCCTGGTCGCCCAGGGTGGGTATGGAGGTGACCGTCTGGTGGTCGGCCTCGGGCACGGACGGCGCGGGCCACGCGGCCGGGGGCGTCTCCGGTACGGCGTCCGCGACGGCCTCGGGCACGACGACCTGCGTGGCGCCGTCGGAAGCGCCGGGGCCCTCGTTGACGGGCGGCGGCCACAGCCCGCCGCCGGAACCCTCGCGGGGCGCCCGGTCCGCCGTGCCACCGGAGCCTTCCCCGGCTCCCTGGCTCGCCGGACCCTTGGCGAGTCCCTGACCCGCCGCGCCACCTGAACCCTGCCCCGGGCCCGCAGGTCCCTTGGTCAGCCGGGGCCCCGTCGGCACCCGCCCGGCCCCGGCCCCCGGGCCCGCCGCGCCACCGGAGCTTTCCCCGGCCTCCCGTGCCGTCGACCCCTCGGTCAGCCGGGGACCCGCCGGTATCTGCCCGACCCCGGGCATCCCGGTACCCACCGCGTCCTCGCCCCCCGCCCCGGACGGCGCGGGCCCCGGTCGGTGCGCACCGGCTTCCGGCGTCTGCGCGTCGTCGGACATGCGCGGGTCCCCCTCTGTTCGAAACGTGCCGTCATGCTACGGCGGGTCCCAGCTCGGCGGGCCCCCGGCCTACGATGACCCCGAGTCACCGATCAGCCGATCACCCGCGCCCCGCCGGCCCCATCCGGCCGGCGGGCGCCCCGTTGTGGGGAGGACCCCTTGACCGAGCACATCGCACACGGCGAGCGCCGTGAGCACTCCGCGCCCACCGGACGCCCGGAGAACCCGGAGCACCTCGTCGCGCCCGGTGTCCCCCGCGATCTGCGTGCCTTCATCGCCGGGCTCCCCAAGGCCGAGCTGCACGTCCACCACGTGGGCTCCGCCTCCCCCCGGATCGTCGCCGAACTGGCCGCCCGCCACCCCGACTCCGCGGTCCCCAGCGACCCCGAGGCCCTGGTCGACTACTTCACGTTCACGGACTTCGCCCACTTCATCCAGGTGTACCTGTCCGTGGTCGACCTCATCCGCACCCCGGAGGACGTCCGGCTGCTGACGTACGAGGTGGCCCGGGAACTGGCCCGCCAGCAGGTCCGGTACGCCGAGCTGACCCTCACCCCCTTCTCCTCCACCCGGCGCGGCATCGACGAGCACGGCTTCATGGAGGCGATCGAGGACGCCCGCAAGGCGGCGGAGGCGGAGTTCGGGACCGTACTGCGCTGGTGCTTCGACATTCCCGGCGAGGCCGGTCTGGAGGCTGCCGAGGAGACCACCAGGCTCGCCACCGACGACCGCGTCCGCCCCGAGGGACTGGTCTCCTTCGGGCTGGGCGGCCCGGAGATCGGCGTGCCCCGCCCGCAGTTCAAGCCGTACTTCGACCGGGCGATCGCCGCCGGGCTGCGCTCGGTGCCGCACGCCGGCGAGACCACCGGCCCGGAGACGGTCTGGGACGCGCTGACCCACCTGCGCGCCGAACGCATCGGGCACGGCACCAGTTCCGCCCAGGACCCGAAGCTCCTCGCCCACCTCGCCGAGCACCGCGTCCCGCTGGAGGTGTGCCCGACCTCCAACATCGCCACCCGCGCGGTCCGCTCCCTGGACGAGCACCCGATCAGGGAGTTCGTGCGCGCCGGGGTGCTGGTGACGGTCAACTCCGACGACCCGCCGATGTTCGGCACCGACCTGAACAACGAGTACGCGGTCGCCGCCCGGCTGCTGGACCTGGACGAGCGCGGCCTGGCCGACCTGGCGAAGAACGCGGTGCGCGCGTCCTTCCTCGACGCGCCGGGCCAGGCCCGTATCGCGGACGAGATCGACGCCTACACCACGGCCTGGCTCACCCGCTGAGCCACCGCCGCCCGCGAGATCCGGAGACCCCGCCCCCATGACCGACCCGACCGACCCGACCGACCCGACCGGCCCGACCGGCCCGACCGGCCCGACCACCGCGGTCCCCTCCCCCACGGCCCCCGTGACCGCCGTCGCGCACCGGGGCGACCCGTACCGCGTCCGCGAGAACACGCTCGGCTCGCTGCGTTCCGCGCTGCGCCACGGCGCCGACGCGGTGGAGATCGACGTACGGCTGACCCGGGACGGGGTGCCCGTGCTGCTGCACGACGCGACGCTGACGCGGCTGTGGGAGCGGGACCGGCCGGTGGCGGCGCTGTCGGCCGCCGAGGTGCGGGAGCTGACGGACGGCGGGGTGCCGACGCTGGCCGAGGCGCTGGCCGCGACCGAGGGGCACCGGGTGATGCTGGACCTGCCCGGTGCGCCCGGCGACCGGGCGGTGCGCCGGATCGTGGAGGTGGTGCGCGGGTGCGGCGCCGGTGACCGCGCGTACTACTGCGCGGGCGCCGCCGCCATGCTCGCGGTCCGCGCGGCCGACCCGGCCGCCGAGATCGCGCTGACCTGGACGACGGTGGCCCCGCCGCGTCCCGCGCTGCTGGCCGCGGTCCGGCCGCGCTGGCTCAACTACCGTTTCGGGCTGGTGGACCGGGCGCTGGCCGAGCGGGTCCACGGCGACGGGTACGCGCTGTCGGTGTGGACACCCGACACCGGCCGCTCCATGCGCCGGCTGATCGGCCTGGGCGTCGACTCGATCACCACCAACCGCGTCGACGTCCTGTGCGCGGTGCGCGGGCGGACGCTCACGAAGGGACGCGTGGCCGCCTCCGCGGAGCGGTAGCCGGGACCGGGCGCACGGCGACACGCCGCAGGTTCACCCTTCAACCGAGCACCGCGCTCCGGCCGGCCCGGGCGCCGAGCCGGCCGGGTGACGCCCGGCACGGCCCGTTCCGCGGGACGCCGGGTCCACCGGCCCCCCTCGGAACGGGCACCCGCCCGTCAGACGTCCAGCGACGTCATCACGTGCTTGATCCGCGTGTAGTCGTCGAAGCCGTACGCGGACAGGTCCTTGCCGTAGCCGGACTTCTTGAACCCGCCGTGCGGCATCTCGGCGACCAGCGGGATGTGCGTGTTGATCCACACGCAGCCGAAGTCCAGCCGCCGGGACAGCCGCATGGCCCTCCCGTGGTCCTTGGTCCACACCGAGGAGGCCAGCGCGTACTCCACGCCGTTGGCCCACTCCACCGCCTGCTCCTCGTCCCGGAAGGACTGCACGGTGATGACCGGTCCGAAGACCTCCCGCTGCACGATCTCGTCGTCCTGCTTCAGGCCCGAGACGACGGTCGGCGCGTAGAAGTACCCCTTGTCGCCGACCCGGTGGCCGCCGGCCTCGACCTTGGCGTGGGCGGGCAGCCGCTCGATGAACCCGGCGACCTGCTTGAGCTGGTCGGGGTTGTTCAGCGGCCCGTAGAGCACGTCCTCGTCGTCCGGCTGCCCGGTCTTCGTCTCGGACGCGGCCCTGGCGAGCGCGGCGACGAACTCGTCGTGGATCGACTCCTGCACCAGCACCCGGGTGGCCGCCGTACAGTCCTGCCCGGCGTTGAAGAAACCCGCCACGGAGATGTCCTCGACGGCCTTGGCGATGTCGACGTCGTCGAAGACCACGACCGGCGCCTTGCCGCCCAGCTCCAGGTGGACCCGCTTGAGGTCCTTCGACGCCGACTCGGCGACCGACATGCCGGCCCGCACCGAACCGGTGATGGAGGCCATCGCGGGCGTCGGGTGCTCGACCATCAGGCGGCCGGTGTCACGGTCGCCGCAGAGGACGTTGAAGACGCCCTTGGGCAGCACCGAGCCGATGATCTCGGCGATCAGGACGGTGGAGGCCGGGGTGGTGTCGGAGGGCTTGAGCACCACCGTGTTGCCGGCCGCGAGCGCCGGGGCGAACTTCCACACCGCCATCATCATCGGGTAGTTCCACGGCGCGACCTGCGCGCAGACACCGATCGGCTCGCGGCGCACGAAGGAGGTCAGCCCCTCCATGTACTCGCCGGCGCCGCGCCCCTCCAGCATCCGCGCCGCACCGGCGAAGAAGCGGATCTGGTCGACCATCGGCGGGATCTCCTCGGTGCGGGTCAGCCCGACCGGCTTGCCCGTGTTCTCCACCTCCGCCGCGATGAGCTCCTCGGCCCGCTCCTCGAAGGCGTCCGCGATCTTCAGCAGGGCCTTCTGCCGCTCGGCCGGGGTGGTGTCCCGCCACGCCGGGAAGGCCGCCGCGGCGGCCGCCATCGCGGCGTCCACGTCCGCCTGCCCGGACAGCGGCGCGGTCGCGTACGCCTCGCCGGTGGCGGGGTTGACCACCTCGGTGGTCCGTCCGTCGGCGGCGTCCCGGAACTCCCCGTCGATGTAATTGCGCAGACGACGCAGTTCGGTGCTCACTGCCGGCCCTCCAAGTCGTGGATGTCCAAAGACTGAGACACCCACCCTAGTCGGACGACTGACGTTTTCAACACCCCCGCGCCCCGCGAAGTTGCGAAATCCGCAGACTATGAGCGCAAGGACAACGGATTTCATCGAACCGACCTTGCGAAACCGTCGATCCGTCGTGCACAGTGAAGCCGTGGCCAGTCGAAGCGCAGACCAGAAGGGCTCCCGCGAGTCCCGGAGCGGCACCCCCCAGTTGGACGCCGTCTCCCTCGCGATCGTCGAGCAGCTCCAGGAGGACGGCCGCCGGCCGTACGCCGCCATCGGCAAGGCCGTCGGCCTGTCCGAGGCGGCCGTGCGCCAGCGCGTGCAGAAGCTGCTCGACCAGGGCGTGATGCAGATCGTCGCCGTGACGGACCCGCTCACCGTGGGCTTCCGCCGCCAGGCGATGGTCGGTGTCAACGTCGAGGGCGACGTGGAGTCGGTCGCCGACGCGCTGGCCGCGATGTCCGAGTGCGAGTACGTCGTGATGACCGCGGGCTCCTTCGACCTGATGGTGGAGATCGTCTGCGAGGACGACGACCACCTCCTGGACGTCATCAACCGACGCATCCGGGCCGTCCCCGGCGTGCGCTCCACCGAGAGCTTCGTCTACCTGAAGCTCAAGAAGCAGACCTACATGTGGGGAACCCGATAACCGTGAGCACCGACAAGGACCTCAGCAGGACCGCGTACGACCACCTGTGGATGCACTTCACCCGCATGTCGTCGTACGAGAACGCGCCCGTCCCCACCATCGTCCGTGGCGAGGGCACCCACATCTACGACGACAAGGGCAAGCGCTACCTCGACGGCCTCGCCGGCCTCTTCGTGGTGCAGGCCGGGCACGGCCGGACCGAGCTGGCCGAGACCGCGATGAAGCAGGCGCAGGAGCTGGCGTTCTTCCCGGTGTGGTCCTACGCCCACCCGAAGGCCGTCGAGCTGGCCGAGCGCCTCGCCCACGAGGCCCCCGGTGACCTGAACAAGGTCTTCTTCACCACCGGCGGCGGCGAGGCCGTGGAGACCGCGTGGAAGCTGGCCAAGCAGTACTTCAAGCTGGTCGGCAAGCCCACCAAGCACAAGGTGATCTCCCGCGCGGTGGCCTACCACGGCACCCCGCAGGGCGCCCTGTCCATCACCGGCCTGCCCGCCCTGAAGGCCCCCTTCGAGCCGCTCGTGCCGGGCGCGCACAAGGTGCCGAACACCAACATCTACCGTGCCCCGCTCTTCGGCGACGACCCGGAGGCCTTCGGCCGCTGGGCCGCCGACCAGATCGAGCAGCAGATCCTCTTCGAGGGCCCGGACACGGTCGCCGCCGTCTTCCTGGAGCCGGTGCAGAACGCGGGCGGCTGCTTCCCGCCCCCGCCCGGCTACTTCCAGCGGGTGCGCGAGATCTGCGACCGGTACGACGTGCTGCTCGTGTCGGACGAGGTCATCTGCGCCTTCGGCCGCCTGGGCACGACGTTCGCCTGCGACAAGTTCGGCTACGTCCCGGACATGATCACCTGCGCCAAGGGCATGACCTCGGGCTACTCCCCGATCGGCGCCTGCATCATCTCCGACCGCCTGGCCGAGCCGTTCTACCGGGGCGACAACACCTTCCTGCACGGCTACACCTTCGGCGGCCACCCGGTCTCCGCGGCGGTCGGCCTCGCCAACCTCGACCTGTTCGAGCGCGAGGGCCTCAACCAGCACGTCCTCGACCACGAGGGCGCCTTCCGCGCCACCCTGGAGAAGCTCCTCGACCTCCCGATCGTCGGCGACGTCCGCGGCAACGGCTTCTTCTACGGCATCGAGCTGGTGAAGGACAAGAACACCAAGGAGTCCTTCGACGACGAGGAGACCGAGCGCGTCCTGTACGGCTTCCTGTCGAAGGCCCTCTTCGACAACGGCCTGTACTGCCGTGCCGACGACCGCGGCGACCCGGTCGTCCAGCTCGCCCCGCCGCTGATCTCGAACCAGGAGACGTTCGACGAGATCGAGCAGATCCTGCGCGCGACGCTCACGGAGGCGTGGACGAAGCTGTGATCGGCTGACCTCACGACTTCCTGATCAACGGCCCCGGTGCCGACCGTTCGAGTGAGAAACGGCGGCCCGGGGCCGCGTGCTGTCCGGCCCGGCTCCGCCGAGTCCCTAGCGTGCCACTGACCGATGGGCCCCGCCCTCGCTCGCCCGGAAGGGGGACGGGCGGCGGGGATACGGATCAGAACGAGGTGTACGCCCATGGTGGCCCCGCCGGACAACGACGTGCTCCGGGCAAGCGCCCTGCACTTCCAGCACCACGACGGCTCCCCCGCGCTCCAGGGTGTCTCCCTCGGTGTCCGTGAGGGCGAGGTCCTCGCCGTGACCGGCCCGCGCGGCAGCGGCAAGACCTCGCTGCTGCGGTGCCTGGCGGGGCTGGACCGGCCGCAGCGCGGCGAGGTGTGGTTCGACGGTGTCGCCGTGCACACGCTGGGCGCGCTCGCCCGTGCGCGGCTGCGCCGCCACCGGTTCGGCTGGATCGACCCGGTCCCGGTGCTCGTCCCGGAGCTGACCATCTGGGAGAACGCCGCGCTGCCGCTGATGCTGCGCGGCACCGGCCGGCGCCGCGCCCGGCGGGCCGCCCTGGAGTGGCTGGAACGCCTCGACGTCGACGGCCGGGCGCGCTCGCGCCCCCACGAGCTGCGGCACTCCGAGCGGCAGCGGGTCTGCATCGCCCGCGCGCTCACCGTCGTCCCCTCGGTGCTGTTCGCCGACGAGCCGACGGCCCCGCTGCACCGGGCCGAGAGCGCCCAGGTGCTGCGCACGCTCACCGCGGCGGCCCGCTCGCACGGTGTCACCGTCGTCCTCGCCTGCGCCGGACCGCGCCGCGCCGGCCTCGCCGACCGTACGGTGACGCTGCTGGACGGCCGCCGGGTGCGGACCCTGCACCTGCCCCCGGTCGCCGGACCGGCCGGGCCCGCCGAGGGAGCGGAGCCCGCGGGTTCCGCCGGAACGGAGGGCCGGCCCGCGTGCTCGCTCTCCGCCTGACCCGCGCCGCCCGTCCCGCCGTCCAGCTGCGCCGCCTGCTGGTCGTGGCCGCGTCGGCGGGCACCGGCTTCCTGCTGCTGTGCGCCCTCGGCCACGCGCTGGCCCACCCGGCCGGCGCCGGCGGTTCCGCGCTCCGCCTCGCCTGGTGCGCGGCCCCGCTCGCCGCCACCGTGTACCTGGCCCTCGCGGTGGCCCGGACGGACCCGGGCACCCGGCCGCGCGGCGGGCTCTTCGCGGCCGGCCTCGGCCCCGGCCGGCTGCGGGCCGTCTCGGCGGCCACCACGGCCGCGTCCTGCGCCCTCGGCTCCCTGCTGGCGCTGCTGCTCTTCCTCCTGCTGCGCGGCGACCTGACCGGCAGGCCCGCCGCCGGCCCGGCCGCCGGTGCCCTCGCCGTGGGCCTGCCGCTGCCGCTCCCGGCGGTCCTGACGCTGCTGGCCCTGGTCCCGGCGGCGGCGTCGGCGTCGGTGGCGCTCTCCCTGCGCCCGCGCGAGGCGGCCCGGACCGCGCCGACGGCCGGCACCGGGCGCCGGTACGGGCGCTTCGGGGCGTACGGCCTGGCGGCCCGGGAGACCTTCGGTGCGTACGGCCGCTTCGGCGCCCGCCGGGCCACGGCCCGCGCCGCCGCCTCCGGCCGGGCGGGGGCCGGCACGCCCGGCACCGCCACCGCCGCCACCGCCGCCACCCTTTCCGGCACCACCGCCGCGGCCTCCGGCCAGAGCGGCGACGGCACGTCCGGACACACCCCCGGCGCCACGGCCGCCATTCCGACCCCCGGCGCCACGGCCACCGCCCTGGGGGAGGCGGCCCTCGTCCCCGCCCTGGCCGACGGCGCGGCCCCGGTGGCCTCGCCCGGCTCCCGCCCGGCCACCGGCTCCCTGCCCTGGGGCGTCGCCGTGCTGGCCGCCGGGCTGGCGATGGAGACGACCATGGCGGACCGCTCCGGCGGCACGTCCGCCGGCGTCCTGTCCGGCTGGGCGCTGACCGCCCTCGGCCTGGCCCTCGCCGGACCCGGCCTCACCCACCTGTGCGGGCGCCTGCTCCAGGCGGTGCGGCCCGGTGCCGTGCGCCTGCTGGCCGGCCGGGTCCTCATGGCGGAGGCGCAGCGCATCGGCCGGCCCCTCGGCGTGGTCTGCGCGGTGGCCTCGGCGGCGTACGCGGCGGCCTCGGCGCACGGGGCCGACGCGGCGTCGTTCGGCCCGCTGCGGACGCTCGGCGCCGTCCTCGTGGCGGGCTGCGCGGTGGCCACCCTGCTCACCACGGCCGTCGAGGCCAAACAGGCCCGCGCCGCCGCCACGGCCGCGCTGCTGCGCCTGGGGGCGCCGGCCGGTGTGCTGCGCGGCGCGGCCGTCCTGCGCGCGGCGGTCCTGCCGGCCGTGTTCGGCCCGCTGACCCTCGCCGTGGCGCAGCTGGCGGCACTGCCGCTGGCCCGCTCGTGAGACACCCCGCGAGGAGCCTCGCCGGAAGACTCGTGAGAAACATCGAGAAAGCTCGCCGACCGGCGATGAGTTGCGGCCCGCCCCCCGGTCTACTCCTGCGAACGGCATGACACCGATACGGGAGAGGCCCCATGTACCAGCAGATGATCTTCGTGAACCTGGCCACCACCGACCTGGACGCGTCGAAGAGGTTCTTCACCGAGCTGGGGTACACGATCAACGCCCAGTTCAGCGATGACAGCACCGCCTCGATCCCGCTCAGCGACACCATCGTGGTCATGCTGCACACCCCGGCGAAGTACCGGCAGTTCACGCAGAAGGACATCGTCGACTCCCGCAAGCACAGCGAGGTGCTGCTCGCGCTGAGCGCCGAGAGCCGCGAGAAGGTGGACGAGCTGGTGGAGAAGGCGGTCGCGGCCGGCGGCTCGGTCACCGGCGAGACCCAGGACCACGGCTTCATGTACGGCCGTGCCTTCGACGACGTGGACGGCCACACCTGGGAGGTCGTCTGGATGGACCCGGCGGCGGTGCAGGGCTGACAGCGGGGCGCGCCTAGCATGAGCGGGTGGATGACATAGCGACGCCCGCTCAGCCGTATCACGCAGCCCACGACCGGGAGATCGAGTCCCTCGCCGAGTTCGACGAGGTCCTCGCCCGTGAGGGGAGCCTCGCCCACCGCCGGGTCCAGGCCGTCGACCTGACGGCCCGTACGGAGGTGCTGCTCGGCGTCGACGCCACCGGCGCCGTCTTCCTCGGCTGCCCGATGGCCGAGGAGGCCGCCACCGCCGTACGGGCCGCCGGGGCACTGGTGTTCCCGCCGGTGCCGGGGCTGCCCTTCGACCCCTACCGCGCGGCCGTCTACTCGCCCGGCGAGCTGTACGCCTCCCTCGCCGAGGGGTACGAGGCGACCCCGGACGCCCTGGCCTACGCCTGGTTCCAGCGGACCAAGGCGGACGGTGACGTCTTCGCCTCCATGCTGCGCGCCGTGCACGACGACTCCGTCTCCGACGCCACCGACGAACTCCTCGCCGGGGCGCGGGTGGTGGGCGTCATGGGCGGTCACGCGATGGCCCGCGGCACCGAGGAGTACGCCGGTGCCGCGCGCCTCGGCCGGGAGCTGGCCCGCGCCGGGTTCACCGTGGCCACCGGCGGCGGCCCCGGCGCCATGGAGGCGGCCAACCTCGGCGCCTACGCGGCCCCGTTCGGGGACGCCATGCTGGACGAGGCGCTGCTGCTGCTCGCGAAGGCGCCGTCCTTCACGCCGTCGGTCGGCGCGTGGGCGCGCGCCGCCTTCGAAGTGCGTGAGCGCTGGCCGGGCGGTGGTTCCTCGGTCGGCATCCCGACCTGGTTCTACGGCCACGAGCCGCCGAACGCGTTCGCCTCGCACATAGCGAAGTACTTCGCCAACGCCACCCGCGAGGACGGGCTGCTGGCCCGGTCCGGCGCCGGTGTGGTGTTCCTGCCGGGCGCCGCCGGGACCGTACAGGAGATCTTCGACAACGCGACGCCGAACTACTACGGTTCGCGCGGTGAGCCCACGCCCATGGTGCTGGTGGACGAGGCGCACTGGACGGAGCGGCTGCCGGCGTGGCCGCTGCTGCGGGCGCTGGCGCGGGGCCGGTCGATGGAGGCGCGGATCACTCTGGTCGACCGGATCGATGACGCGCCGGCGGCGCTGAAACTTATCCGAGGTTAATAAGAGGGCAAAGTCAACGCCCTTACCCGACATGTGCGTTGACACCGGTCGGGCAATACCAATAGACCTGTGAGTCTCCTGGGACCGCAGTGTCACGAAAGTGTGTGCACCGGCCCCGGGTGAACCCCCCGCATCCGCGCATCCTGTAAAGGACCAACGTGCCCCTGCCCATACTCAGAAGCGCGGCCTCCCGCCGCAGCGTCCGCGCCCTCGGCGTGGCGACCGCCACGGCCGCCCTCGCCATCGGCGCCGCAGGCAACGCGCTCGCCTGCAACATCGGCGAGTTCTCCGCCGCCGCCTCGTGCGACGGCGACAAGGGTGTCATCACGGTCACCGATGTCGACGCCGCCGGCGTCAAGGCCACGGTGACCGTCTTCCGCCAGACCGACGGCGGCGAGGTCGAGGTCGGTTCGCAGGAGGTGGAGGGTTCCCGCGAGGGCACCACCATCACCTTCGCCGAGGACTGGAAGCCCAGCACCACGTACCGCGTCCACGTGCTGGCGAAGCCGTACGTGGACGAGGACATCAAGGGCGGCGTCACCACCCCGGCCACCGCCTGCGGCGGCGGCGAGGAGGAGGAGTCCCCGACTCCGACGCCGACCCCGTCCGAATCGTCCTCCACCCCGGCGGAGGAGGAGTCCGAGACCCCGGCCCCGGCTCCGTCGACGCCGGCGGCCTCCGCGAGCGAGTCCACCGTTCCGGCGACGGACACCGGGGAGAACGCCCCGTCCCCGGCGGCCGGTGACTCCAACCTCGCCGAGACCGGTGCCAACTCCAACACCGGTCTGATCGCCGGTGTCGCGGCGGCCCTGGTCGTCGTCGGCGGTGGCGCGGTGTTCTTCGGCATGCGCCGCCGTGGCGCGAGGAGCAACGGCTGACGATCCGTCGGCAGTACCGGCCGGCGATCCGTCGGCGGCCGGTGCGGCGGCCCGTCCCCTTCCCGGGGGCGGGCCGTCGCCGTGTCAGCCGAAGCTCGCCTTCTCCAGCCAGAACTCCAGCACCGCGCGGTCGCCGAGGACCTGCACCTCGGGGGTGTCCAGCGGCAGCCGCCGGTAGAGGACGAGCAGCACGGAGGTGAGCGGGCCGCGCAGCGCGACCGTCGCCTTCTCGTGGCCCCGGCGCCAGGTGATGCCCGCGTCGGGCAGTTCGATGACCCATTCGGCGTTCAGGGCGGGGTCGGTGTCGGTGGCGTGCAGGTGGATGGTGCGGCCGGGGGCCCGCAGGTCCTTCGCCGGCCCGTCCGGCAGGGCCCGCTGCACGAACCGCACGATCTCCAGCCACTCCTCCAGCGCGTCGGCCGCCACGTCGGGTGCGACCGGCTCGGGGGCGCGGCCCGCCGCGAGCGCCGCGTCGGCGCCGTGGACGACCAGTTCGTGGCACATCCGGCGGGCCCAGAACCCGGCGTCGTGCCGGCCCGCCCAGGACCAGGCGTACGCGTCGGGGCCGGCCGCCCGCAGCGCGCCGGCGACCACCGAGGCGGACTCCTCCAGCCACCGGGCCAGCGCGTCGGCGTCCCCGCGCTCCTCGGGGCCTTCGACGCCGGGCACCTGGTCCATGGGGATCTCGGCGGTGGCGCGGGTGCGGACGATGTGCTCCGTCCAGCGCAGCGCCCGGCCCACGTGCCGGACCAGGTCCTCCAGCGTCCAGTCCGGGCAGGTCGGCACCCGGGCCCCGGGGTCGGCGCCGGCGGCCGGCAACGCCCTGAACTTCTCTGCCTGGGCGAGGATTTCGTCGCAGTAGCGGTCGTGCGCGAGCGGCGTCGTCATGCGCTCACCCTACGAGCAGCGGGTCACCCGGCGCGGCAGCGTCCGCTCCCGGCGGAACGCTCACCCGAGCACGACCACGTCCGCCCCGTCGAACTCCACGCCGACCCGCTCCCCGGCCTCCGGCGCGTCCCGCAGCACGCAGGCCGCCTCCAGCGGGGGCGCGTCGCCCTCGGGGCGCAGGCGCACGGCGACGTGGGTGCCCTTGAAGGTGCGGGCGGCGACCGTGCAGCGCAGGCCCTCGCCGGGGGCGACGAGCCGGACGCCGGCCGGGCGGACCAGCACCGGCCGGGTGCCCTGCGGGCTGCCCGCCGGGACCGGCAGCTTGCCCCAGGGGGTGTCGGCGGCGTCCCCGGCGACGGTCGCCTCGACGACGTTGTCGAAGCCGAGGAACCGGGCGACGAACGCGTCGGCGGGCCGCTGCCACACCTCGGACGGTGTGCCCTGCTGGGCGATCCGCCCGTCCCGCATCACCACGACCCGGTCGGCCAGCGCGAACGCCTCGCCCTGGTCGTGGGTCACGGCGAGCACCGTGGTGCCCAGCCGGCCGAACAGCTCCCGCAACTCCACCACCAGCCGTTCCCGCAGCGAGCGGTCGAGCTGGCCGAGCGGCTCGTCCAGCATGAGCAGCCGGGGCCGGGGGGCCAGCGCCCGCGCGAGGGCGACCCGCTGCTGCTCGCCGCCGGAGAGCGCGGCCACCGACCGCCGTCCGGCGCCGGGCAGCCCGACCAGCTCCAGCAGCTCCGCGACCCGCGCCCGCTGTTCCCCGCGGGACGCGCCCCGGATGCGGGGTCCGAAGGCGACGTTCCCGGCGACGTCCCGCTGCGGGAAGAGCTGATGGTCCTGGAACATCAGGCCGACCTCCCGCCGGTGCGCGGGCACCCCGGTCTGGTCCCGGCCGTCGAGCAGCACCCGTCCGGCGTCCAGCGGCTGGAGTCCGGCGACCGTCCGCAGCAGTGTCGACTTGCCGCTGCCGCTGGGTCCGAGGACGCACACCACCTCGTGCTCGGCGACCGTGAGGTCGACGGCGTCGAGCACGGCCCGGCCGCCGAAGCGGACGGTCGCCCGTTCCAGGCTCAGCATCCTCAGAACTCCCCGCTCCGGTCGGTCCGCAGCCGCTCCAGCACCAGCAGCGCCACCGCGCACACGATCATCAGAATCGTCGAAAGGGCCATCGCCTGGCCGTAGTTCATGTCCCCCGGCCGGCCCAGCAGCCGGGCCACGGCCACCGGCAGCGTCGGGTTGTCGGGCCGCGCGATGAACACCGTCGCCCCGAACTCGCCCAGCGACACCGCGAAGGCGAAGCCGGCCGCGACGAGCAGTGCCCGCCGCACCAGCGGCAGGTCCACCTCCCGCCAGACCCGCCACGGCGACGCGCCGAGCACGGCCGCCGCCTCCCGCAGCCGTCCGTCCACCGCCCGCAGCACCGGCAGCATGGTCCGTACGACGAAGGGGACCCCGACCAGTGCCTGCGCGAGCGGCACCAGGACCCAGGAGGAGCGCAGGTCCAGCGGCGGCTCGTCCAGCGCGATCAGGAACCCGAAGCCGACGGTCACCGCGGACACCCCGAGCGGCAGCATCAGCAGCGCGTCGAAGCCCCGCACCAGCCGGCCCGCGTCCCGCCGGGCCAGCGCCGCGGCCGCGAGCCCGCCGATCAGCACGGCGATCCCGGTCGCGGCGAGGGCGTACGTCAGCGAGGTGCCGACGGCGTCGATCGGCGGGACGAGGAACGTGCCGCCGTCCTCACGGGTGAGCGCCCGGTAGTAGCCGAACCCGCCGTCCCCGAAGGACCGCTGTACCAGCACGGCCAGCGGCAGCAGGATCAGCACCGGCACGGTGAGCAGCACTCCGCCCAGCAGCGCCCACTGCCCGCCGCCGCGCGGCCGGCGCGCGGTCGCCGCCGCGTCGACCAGTCTCAGCGCGGTCTCCCGCCGCCGTACGGTCGCGGCGTGCACGGCGAGGATCGCGGCGACCGCGGCGAACTGGACCAGGGTCAGCACCGCCGCGGTGCCGAGGTCGAAGAGCTGGGAGGTCTGCCGGTAGATCTCCACCTCCAGGGTGGCGAAGGTGGGTCCGCCGAGGATCTGCACGACGCCGAAGGAGGTGAAGGTGAACAGGAACACCATCAGCGCGGCGGCGGCCACGGCGGGTGCGAGCGCCGGCAGGGTGACCCGCCGCCAGGCCCGGAAGGGCGACGCGCCGAGCATCCGCGCGGCCTCCTCCTGCCGGGGGTCGAGCTGCGCCCACAGGCCGCCGACGGTGCGGACGACGACGGCGTAGTTGAAGAAGACGTGCGCGAGCAGGATCGCCCACACGGTCGTGTCCAGCCGTACGCCCCACAGGTCGTCCAGCAGCCCGCCCCGGCCGACCAGGGCCAGGAACGCCGTGCCGACCACCACGGTCGGCAGCACGAACGGCACGGTGACCACGGCCCGCAGCACCTGCTTGCCGGGGAAGTCGAGGCGGGCGAAGACGTACGCGGCGGGGAGGGCGATCAGCAGGGTGAGGGCGGTGGAGGCGAGCGCCTGCCAGGTGGTGAACCACAGCACGTGCCGTACGTCGGCGGAGGCGGCCACCTCGGTGATCCGCCCGAGGTGCCAGCCGTCGCCGTCCTTCAGTCCCCGGGCGACGATCGCGGCGACCGGGTAGGCGAAGAAGACGGCGAAGAACGCCACGGGCCCGGCGACCAGGCCGAGCCGCGCGGCGCCCGCCCGCCGCCGGGCGGCTACTTCAGTACGAGCGAGGTCCACGACTTGACCCAGTCGTCACGGTGTGCGGCGATCTTCGCCGGGTCCATGGTCTCCGGATCGGTGACGTCCGGCATGTTGGCGGTGTACACGGCGGGCAGCTTCGCGTCGCCGAGCACCGGGTTGACGAACATGTTCAGCGGCATGTCCTCCTGGAACGTCCTGCTGATCAGGAAGTCGAGGAGCGCCTTGCCGCCCTCGGGGTTCCTGGCATTGCTCAGCAGGCCCGCGAACTCGGTCTGCCGGAAGCAGGTGCCCGTGGCGACGCCGGTGGGCGCGGTGTCGGGCTGCGGGTCGGCGTAGACGACCTCGACGGGCGGTGAGGAGGCGTAGGAGACGACGAGCGGCCGGTCACCGCCGGTCTTCCTGCCGCCGGCCGACCCGGAGAACTCCTCGTTGTACGCCTGCTCCCAGCCGTCGACCACCTTCACCCCGTTGGCCTTGAGCTTCTTCCAGTACGCCTCCCAGCCCCCGTCGCCGTACGCGGCGGCGGTGCCGAGCAGGAAGCCGAGGCCGGGCGAGGAGGTCCCGGCGTTCTCGGTGACCAGCAGGTCCTTGTACGCGGGCTCCGCGAGGTCCGCGAAGGTCTTCGGCGGGTCGAGCTTGTGCTCGGCGAAGTAGGCCTTGTCGTAGTTGACGCAGATGTCGCCGTAGTCGACGGGCGTGACCCGGTTCCGGTCGTCGAGCCGGTAGCGCCGGTCGATGCCGTCCAGTCCCTTCGCCGCGTACGGCTGGAACAGGCCGTTGTCGAGGGCGCGGGAGAGCAGGGTGTTGTCGACGCCGAAGAGGACGTCGCCCTGGGGGTTGTCCTTGGTGAGGACGGCCTTGTTGACGGCCTGCCCGGCGTCGCCGTCCTCCAGGACCCTGACCTTGTAGCCGGAGCTCTTCTCGAAGGCGGCGATGACGTTCTTCGACGCGGCCCACGAGTCGTGGCTGACCAGGGTGACGGTTCCGCTGTCCCCGGCCGTCTCGTCGCCGGACGAGGACCCGCACGCGGACACGGCGACCAGGCCCAGTCCGACGACCGCGGCGGCCATGCCCTTCTTGGTGATGCTCACTGATTCCTCCTGGGACGTCCAGGAGAAGACGCGGCCCTGCCCGGAGCCCCTCGCGGGGTGCCGGGCAGGGCGCAACAGCTCGAGTGGTGACCGATCTCCCTACCCAGAATGACCTGGGCCAGGTTCGGAGGGTCTGCGGCCGGTGCCGCACTCTCAGCGCTGTGGCGCTCCCCTGTCGGAATATGAAGATGTGTTCTTACGTCGGTCAGGTTACCGCTCGCTGGCGGCGAGCTGGCCACACGCCCCGTCGATCTCCTGCCCGCGCGTGTCCCGGATGGTCACCGGCACGCCGTGGGCGGCGATCGCCTCCACGAACGCCTTCTCGTCCTCGGGCCGCGAGGCGGTCCACTTGGAGCCGGGCGTCGGGTTGAGCGGGATGAGGTTGACGTGCACGGGCTTGCCCCTGAGCAGCCGCCCGAGCCGGTCACCGCGCCACGCCTGGTCGTTGATGTCGCGGATGAGGGCGTACTCGATGGAGAGCCGGCGCCCGGACCTGGCCGCGTACTCCAGTCCGGCGTCGAGCACCTCGCGCACCTTCCACCGGGTGTTGACCGGCACGAGGGTGTCGCGCAGCTCGTCGTCGGGGGCGTGCAGGGAGATCGCGAGCCGGCACTTGAAGCCCTCGTCGGCGAACCGGTGGATGGCCGGGACGAGCCCGACCGTCGACACGGTGATCCCCCGCTGCGACAGCCCGAGGCCGTCGGGCTCGGGGTCGGTGAGCCGCCGGATGGCGCCGACGACCCGGTTGTAGTTGGCGAGCGGCTCGCCCATCCCCATGAACACGATGTTGCTGAGCCGGGCCGGCCCGCCGGGGACCTCCCCGTCCCTGAGCGCCCGCATGCCGTCGACGATCTGGTGCACGATCTCCGCGGTCGACAGGTTCCGGTCGAGGCCGGCCTGCCCGGTGGCGCAGAACGGGCAGTTCATCCCGCAGCCCGCCTGGGAGCTGATGCACATGGTCACCCGGTCCGGGTACCGCATGAGCACCGACTCGACCAGCGTCCCGTCGAACAGCCGCCACAGCGTCTTGCGGGTGGTGCCCTCGTCGGTCGCCAGGTGCCGCACGACGGTCATCAGCTCGGGCAGCAGCGCGTCGCGCAGCCGCTCCCGCGAACCGGCGGGGATGTCGGTCCACTGCTCCGGCTCGTGCGCGTACCGCGCGAAGTAGTGCTGCGACAGCTGCTTCGCCCGGAACGCCTTCTCACCGGCCGCGACGACCGCCTCCTTGCGCTCGGCGGGCGAAAGATCGGCGAGATGCCGCGGCGGCTTCTTGGCTCCGCGCGGCGCGACAAAGATGAGTTCTCCGGGCTTAGGCATGGCCTTACCAGTGTCGCAGATCAAATCCCGTGCCCCGGGGCGCGAGGAGACCCCTGGTCGTCGCGGGACGGTTCGTGCAGGGCCGTCGGGAACACCACCCGGCCGACCCGGTCATCCACGACCGCCGGACCGGTCGGGGGTTCGGTGCGGGCGAGTGCCTGCCAGGCACCGAGGGCGAGCCGGGCCAGTTCCGGTATGTGCTGCGCATGGACGGCGCCACGGGAACGGCTGCGGGCGAGATCACGCGGCTGCCAGTCACCGGACGTCCGGCGACGGCGGCTGTTCAGTGGCGGAGCCGTCGCCACCTGCAGCGTGTGCTCCAGCGCCAGGCCGCACACGTCGAGGCCCATCCGCTCGACCGCCGCCTGCTCGGCCTCCGGGGCTGCGGGGAGCAGCAGCGGCCAGCGGATCACCACCACCCTCTCCCACACCTCGGGCGGCACCGTGTTGGCCAGGTGGTGGCTCTCGCCCACGGGAAGGTCTCGAAGCCGGCGCTCGGCCTCCTGGGTCTGGCCCACGTAACAGAGCCCTGCCCCGGAGGCGAACACCCCGTACAGCACCGGGCCGATCACGGCGGAGCCGCCTTCGCCGGCGCCGGTCAGCAGGGCCGCCACCCGGTGGGCGAACCGGTAGCGGCGCTCCTGCCACTGCGCCAGCAGTGCGGCGTCCGCGAGCAGCGTCGTCAGCGAGGACCGCCAGGTGCGGTAGGCGTCCTCGTACGCCGGGTCGTCGACCGGCCCGTGCTCCAAGAGATCAGTCATGCACCGCAGGGTAGACGGACGGCGTCGGGCCCCGTCCTTGCAGGAGGACGGGGCCCGTCGAGCGCTGGGGACGGTCAGCCCGACCCCACGAAGATCACCAGCAGGAGCCAGACCACCGGTGCCGTCGGCAGCAGGGAGTCCAGGCGGTCCATGATGCCGCCGTGGCCCGGGAGCAGGGTGCCCATGTCCTTGATGCCGAGGTCGCGCTTGATCATCGACTCGCCGAGGTCGCCCAGCGTGGCGCTGACGGCGACGGCCAGGCCCAGGAGGAGGCCCTGCCACCAGGCGCCGTCGTCGATGAGGAACTGCGTGCACAGCGCGCCGGCGGCCATCGCGAACGTCACCGCGCCGACCAGGCCCTCGCGGGTCTTGCCGGGGCTGATCCTCGGGGCGAGCTTCTTCTTGCCGAAGCGCCAGCCGACGGCGTACGCGCCGGTGTCGCTGACGACGGTCAGTATCAGGAAGACCAGCACCCGCCACGGCCCGTCGTCCGCGGCCAGCATCATGGCGACGAACGTGGCCAGGAACGGCACGTAGAACGCGGCGAAGACGCCCGCCGTGACGTCCCGCAGGTAGTCCTGCGGCGGCTGTGCCATCCGCCAGACGAGGACCGCGAGCGCCGTCAGCGCCATGGCGACCCACGCCCCGTCGGCGCCCCGCGCGTAACCGGCGACGATCATGGCCGCACCGCCGACCGCGAGCGGGACGAGCGGCGCGCGGATGCCCTTGCGCTCCTCCAGCCGCTTGGTCAGCTCCCACAGCCCGACCACGACGGCGACGACGATCACGCCGACGAAGACGGCCTTGACCACGAACAGCGACGCGATGATGACCACGCCGAGCCCGACCCCGACCCCTATGGCGGCACCCAGGTCGCGCCCCGCGGTCTTCTTCTGCGGCGGGGGCGCCGGCTGCGGGGCGTCGTGCATGGGCTCCGGATTCCCCGGCACGGCCGCGTACGGCTGCGGCCGCGCCGGCGAGGTCTCGTCTCGGAACGGGGGTCCGCCCCGCGGAGCGGCCCCCCGCCCCTCATCCTGGTCTCCGCCGAAGTCGGGTACGTCGGGCACGATGGGCATGGGGCGAGTCTGCTGCGCGTACGGCGCATCGTACGCGGGACCCGCCGGGGCAGCCCCCTGGACAGGTCCCTGCTCGGACGGGCCCCAGTACCCGGCTTGTGGCGGCGCCCCCCAGGAAGAGTCGTTCATCAGACCTCGAGCAGCTCCGCTTCCTTGTGCTTGAGGAGCTCGTCCACCTGGGCGACGTACTTCGCGGTGGTGTCGTCGAGTTCCTTCTCCGCGCGGCGGCCCTCGTCCTCGCCGACCTCGCCGTCCTTGACGAGCTTGTCGATGGCGTCCTTGGCCTTGCGGCGCACGGAACGGATGGAGACCTTGGCGTCCTCGCCCTTGCTCCTGGCGACCTTGATGTACTCGCGGCGGCGCTCCTCGGTCAGTTCGGGGAACGTCACGCGGATGATGTTGCCGTCGTTGCTCGGGTTGACACCGAGGTCGGAGTCACGGATCGCCTGCTCGATGTTGCGCAGGGCGGTCTTGTCGAACGGCGTGACCACGGCCATCCGCGGCTCGGGCACGGAGAACGAGGCCAGCTGATTGATCGGCGTCGGCGCGCCGTAGTAGTCGGCCACGATCTTGTTGAACATCGCCGGGTGCGCACGGCCGGTGCGGATCGCGGCGAAGTCCTCCTTGGCGACCACGACGGCCTTCTCCATCTTCTCCTCGGCTTCGAGGAGGCTCTCTTCGATCACCACTTGCTCCTGCGTGTCTTGAGTAGGCCCGGCCGCTGTTCCCCGCGAGGGGTGGCGGCCGGCTGCGTCGCGTCTTCTTCCTGCACGGTTCCCGACCGGCAGGACATTGTCCATCCCCCGGCCAGGGGGTCAGTCACGGCTGTTCTGGTCCCCCACGAGCGTGCCGATCTTCTCACCCTTGACGGCGCGGGCGATATTGCCCTCCTTCAGGAGCTCGAAGACCACGATGGGCAGCTTGTTGTCACGGCAGAGCGTGACCGCCGTGGCGTCGGCGACCTTCAGGTCCCGGGTGATGACCTCGCCGTACCCGAGGGCGTCGAACTTCACCGCGTCCGGGTTGGTCTTCGGGTCGGAGTCGTAGACCCCGTCCACGCCGTTCTTGCCCATCAGCAGCGCCTCGGCGTCGATCTCCAGGGCGCGCTGCGCGGCGGTGGTGTCGGTGGAGAAGTACGGCATGCCCATGCCGGCGCCGAAGATGACCACGCGCCCCTTCTCCAGGTGGCGCACGGCGCGCAGCGGGATGTAGGGCTCGGCGACCTGGCCCATGGTGATGGCGGTCTGCACGCGGCAGTCGACGCCCTCCTTCTCCAGGAAGTCCTGGAGGGCGAGGCAGTTCATGACGGTGCCGAGCATGCCCATGTAGTCGGAGCGGGCCCGGTCCATGCCGCGCACCTGCAGTTCGGCGCCGCGGAAGAAGTTCCCGCCGCCGATGACGATCGCGATCTGCGCGCCGTCCCGGACGACGGCCGCGATCTCGCGCGCGATGGCGTGCACCACGTCGGGGTCGACGCCCAGGCCCCCGCCGCCGGAGAAGGCCTCTCCGGACAGCTTCAGCAGAAACCGGCCGCTTACTTTGCCGTCGTCGCTCTTCTCGGCCTTGGTGGTCATGGAGATCTCGCCTCTTTTACGTGGGTCACACATACGAAGGAGGCCATTGCCGGGGGGTGGTTCTCATCCCTGCGCGGCAATGGCCTCCTCGTCAGATCTGCTGTCGTCCGCGACGCGCGGGTGCGCGGACGACTGCTGCCGACCCTACCGGGGCCGGGTGTCCGTCGCGGTGCGGACTCAGATGCCGACCTTGATGCGCGAGAAGCGCTTCAGGGTGACACCGGCCTCGTCCAGGACCTTCTGGACGGACTTCTTGTTGTCCAGCGCGTACGGCTGGCCGAGGAGCGTGGCGTCCTTGAAGAAGCCGTTGAGGCGGCCCTCGACGATCTTCGGCAGGGCGGCCTCGGGCTTGCCCTCGGCGCGGGTGGTCTCCTCGGCGATGCGACGCTCGGACTCGACGACCTCGGCCGGCACGTCCTCCTTGGAGAGGTACTTCGGCGCGAAGGCGGCGATGTGCTGGGCGACGCCCTTGGCGATCTCGGCGTTCGGCTTGTCGAGCTCGACGAGGACACCGATCTGCGGGGGCAGGTCGGGCATCGTGCGGTGCATGTAGGCGGTGACGTAGCCGTCGGCGAACTGCGCGAAGCGGTCCAGGACGATCTTCTCGCCGAGGTTGGCGTTGGCCTCGTCGACGTACGCCTGGACGGTCTTGCCGGCCTCGATCTCGGAGGCGAGCAGCGCGTCGAGGTCGGCCGGGGAGGTCTTGGCGACGTGCTCGGCGATCGTGGTGGCGACGGCCTGGAACTTCTCGCCCTTGGCGACGAAGTCCGTCTCGCACTTCAGCTCGACGATGACACCGGAGGAGTTGTCGTCGGCGATGATCGAGACCACGGCGCCGT
Organism: Streptomyces griseoviridis; assembly: GCA_014649155.1. Lineage (GTDB taxonomy): Bacteria > Actinomycetota > Actinomycetes > Streptomycetales > Streptomycetaceae > Streptomyces > Streptomyces griseoviridis. Next base: position 58,883 of record BMSM01000011.1, read on the forward strand.
TCTCGGCGGAGCGGCCCTCGCGCTTGGCGACGCCCTTCTGGCCCTTGATGCGGAGCGCCTCGACGGCCTTCTCGACGTTGCCCTCGGCCTCGTCCAGCGCCTTCTTGCAGTCCATCATGCCGGCGCCCGTGAGCTCACGGAGCTTCTTGACGTCGGCGGCGGTGTAGTTCGCCATGATTCAGGAATCTCTCTCGAAGTCTGAAGATCTACGGGCCGAAACGGCGGGGGCTTCGTGGGCCCCCGCCGTCCAGAACCCGAAGGGTGTGAGGGGTCAGGCCTGCTCGGCGTCCGCGGCGGGGGCCTCGGCGGCCGGAGCCTCGGCGGCGGCCTCGGCAGCCGGCGCCTCCTCGGCGGCGGGGGCCTCGGCGGGCTTCTCGGCCTCGGCCTCGGCGGCGGCCGGGGTCTCCTCGGCCTTCTTCTCGCCCTCGAGCAGGTCGCGCTCCCACTCGGCCAGCGGCTCGCCCGCGGCCTTCTCGCCCTTGCCCTCGGTGGCGACACCGGAGCGGGCGATGAGGCCCTCGGCGACCGCGTCCGCGATCACACGGGTGAGCAGGGTGACGGAGCGGATCGCGTCGTCGTTGCCCGGGATCTTGTAGTCGACCTCGTCGGGGTCGCAGTTGGTGTCGAGGATCGCGACGACCGGAATGTTCAGCTTCCGGGCCTCACCAACGGCGATGTGCTCCTTCTTGGTGTCCACGATCCAGACGGCGCTGGGAACCTTGGACATCTCGCGGATACCACCGAGGGTCTTCTCCAGCTTGGCCTTCTCGCGCGAGAGCACGAGAAGCTCCTTCTTGGTCAGACCGGACGCGGCGACGTCCTCGAAGTCGATCTGCTCGAGCTCCTTGAGGCGCTGCAGACGCTTGTAGACGGTCGAGAAGTTGGTGAGCATGCCGCCCAGCCAGCGCTGGTTGACGTAGGGCATGCCGACGCGGGTGGCCTGCTCGGCGATGGCCTCCTGCGCCTGCTTCTTCGTGCCGACGAACATGACCGTGCCGCCGTGGGCGACGGTCTCCTTGACGAACTCGTAGGCGCGGTCGATGTACGACAGCGACTGGAGCAGGTCGATGATGTAGATGCCGTTGCGCTCGGTGAAGATGAAGCGCTTCATCTTCGGGTTCCAGCGACGGGTCTGGTGACCGAAGTGGACGCCGCTCTCCAGCAGCTCCCGCATCGTGACGACGGCCATGGCCGTATCTCCTTGAAGTTCTCGGTTGTGCCGCGGGAACCGGACGGCTCCCGCGCCTGACGCCCGCTTGCGCCGTGCCACTGAGGACCGAGGGGCGCTGACGCAAGACGTGGTGCTGTCTCGCGCCGGGGCGTGCGAAGTCGACCCGGTGACCCGGGTCGCCACCAGAAGTGTACGGGACCCGGAGAGCACCGGGTGACGCCGATATCCACAACCCGCGAGTTGTCCACAGCCCCGAGCAGGCACAGGCCCCTCCGCGGCACGGTTCCCCCATGCGAGAACAGCCACGACGACGACCGTCACGTACGGAACCGCACCGGCGCCGCGCGGCACGGCGCCGCACCGGGATACGAGTGCGCGCCTGGCCGGCGCTGCTGGTGCCGGCCGCGCTGCTGCCGGCGCTCATCCCGGCCCCCGTGCCGCCACACCCCCCGCCACGGCCGGCCGCGGCCTCCGACCCGCTGGTCCCGGCCGTCGCCCGGACCTGGCCGCTCGCGGGACGGCCCACCGTCCTGCGGGGCTGGTCCCCACCGGCGACGCCCTACGGACCGGGCCACCGCGGAGTGGACCTGGCCGCCGCGCCGGGGACGGCGGTACGGGCGGTGGCGGCGGGCCGGGTGACCTTCGCCGGCCGGGTGGCGGGCCGGGGCGTGATCTCGGTGGAACTGGCGGACACGGGCACCGACCCGCCCCTGCGCACGACCTACGAGCCGGTACGGGCCTCCGTCCGGAAGGGCGACACGGTGAACCCCGGCACCCGGGTCGGCACCCTGGAGCCCTCCGCCGCCCACTGCCCGGACGGCTGCCTCCACTGGGGCCTGCGCAGCGGCAGCGCCTACCTGAACCCCCTGTCCCTGCTCCCGCCCTGGCTCCTCGGGGGCGCCCCACCCCGGCTGCTGCCGGTGCTGGGGGTTCCACTGCCATGACGGGGGGCGGCCGGAGCGGGTGTGAGAAGTGGGAGGAGGGGGGGAGACGCCCGGTAGGGGGTGGGAACGGCCGGCGGACGGTGCGGACGGCCGCTGGACGGCCGGCGGGCGGTGCGGACGGCCGGTTCGGGGTGACCGGGAGGGGTGGCGGGGCGGGCCTGTGCGCTGACGGCTGGGGTGGGGCGGGTGGCGGGGAGGGGTGGGTGGGGGGAGGGGGAGGGGGAGGGACCCTCCCCCGAGGAAGCTCCCCGACGCCCGGTCCCGCCTCCCTCAGCCCCCCACCCCCCGCAGCACCATCGACACCACCGCCTCGGTGATCACGGTCGGGTCCTCCGCCGCGCCCAGTTCGATCCGCCGTACCGCCGCGTCGACGACGCCCTGGAGCAGCATCGCCGCCAGCCGTGGCTGGTCGTGTCCCATGGCTCCGAGCGCTTCGACGATCATGGCCACCAGTCCGCCGTGGGCGGCCCGGATCTTCTCCCGGGCGCCGGCGTCCAGCTCGCTGGCGGAGATGGCGACGACGGCGCGGTGCCGCCGGTCGCCGACCAGTTCCAGTTGCTTGCGTACGTAGGCTTCGACCTGGTCCTCCGGCCGGTCGGCCGCGGCCATGGCGGCTTCCACCTCGGCCGCCCAGACCGGGAAGTCGACCGCGCAGAGTTCTTCCACGACCGCGGCGCGCGACCGGAAGTACTCGTACACGGAGGACCGCGCGAGGCCCGTCCGCTCGGCGAGGGCGGGGAAGGTCAGTGCCTCCGTCCCGCCTTCGGACAGCAGGGAGCGTGCCGCGTCCAGCAGGGCGGCACGCTGCATCGACCGGTGCTCGGCCACAGAGGCCGCTCGAATCCTTGGCACGTCAACCACTGTACGGACGCGTCGCCCCGGACGGGAGACGCCGTCCCGGGACGGCTGTCCGGGACGGCTCCTCGGCGCCCCGGCGGGCCTCGGTCGGCGGGACGGGGGTCAGCGTCCGAATCCGGCCAGCTTCGCCCGCAGTTGCAGTACGGACTTGGTGTGGATCTGGCTGACCCGGCTCTCGGTCACCCCGAGCACGTGGCCGATCTCGGCCAGGGTGAGTCCTTCGTAGTAGTAGAGCGTGACGACGGTCTTCTCGCGTTCCGGGAGGGTGTTGATCGCGCGGGCGAGGAAGCGGCGCAGTTCCCGGTCCTCGGCCACCTCCACCGGATTGTCGGCGGCGGTGTCCTCCAGGGTGTCCATGAGGCTGAGCCGGTCACCGCCGCCGTCTCCGCCGGCGTGCAGCAGTTCTTCCAGCGCCACCACGTTGGCCAGGGACAACTGGCTGAAGACCGCGTGCAGTTCCTCGACGGCGATGCCCATCTCGTCGGCGACCTCCCCTTCCGTGGGGGTACGGCGCAGGCGTGCCTCCAGGGTGGCGTAGGCGCGTTCCACGCTGCGGGCCTTCTGCCGGACGGAGCGCGGGATCCAGTCCAGGGCCCGCAGTTCGTCGATCATGGCGCCCCGGATGCGGGTGATCGCGTACGTCTCGAACTTGATCTCGCGGCCGAGGTCGAACTTCTCGATCGCGTCGATCAGCCCGAACACTCCGGACGACACGAAGTCCGCCTGTTCGACGTTGGGCGGCAGACCCACGCTCACCCGGCCCGCCACGTACTTCACCAGGGGCGAGTAGTGCAGGATCAGCTGTTCCCGCAGCCGTTCGTCCCCCGTCGTCTTGTACGACCGCCACAGCTCGTCGAGCGTCGAGGGGGCGGGCGGCCGCACGCTGCCACCGTCGCGGGCGGCTGGGGGGACCGCCGCCCGTCCGGGCCCGGAGGTGTGCTGGGGCATTCGTCGCCTTGTGCCGTTCTGCCGTGTTCTGGTGCCGTCTGCGGACTGTCGGTCCGGTGTCTGGATGGTGCCTGTCTGCGCGGGGTCTTCACGGGGGTCTTCGTGAGCGTAGCGTGACTGGACTGTCGCGGTGTGCGAAGAGAGGGCGTCGAAGGGTGCGCAGATACGTTCCGTCGGACGCTCTCCCGATACCCGCCGATCGCTCTGTGTGATCACTCGAATACCTCAACTGCGGGAATTCCCAAGGGCGTAGGGGTTCCCCCGGACGGCCGAACACGCTCGGTCAGCATGGGTCGTGGGCCGTGCGGGTCGAGATCATCGCCTGGCGTGTCAACTTCCAGCCGTCGTCGTGTCGTTCGACGTAACCGAGTGCTCGAAGCTCGTACAGCCTCGCGATGGCGTCGTCCTGTGAGGTCTGTGCGCGGCGTGCGATCCCGGCGGGTGTCGCGCTGCCGCGCCCCGGCAGGGCTGCCAGGACCTGCCGGGCGCCGGGTTCGAGGAGGTCGGTGGGGAGGACGGGGCCGCGCCGGTCCGGGGCCAGTTCGCCGATGTCGCCGACCAGCTCGACGATCTCCGCGGCGTCGGTGACGAGGACGGCGTCGGCGCGCAGCAGTTCGTGGACTCCGGCGGAGAGGGCGCTGGTGGCCGGGCCGGGCACGCCCATCACGTGCCGGCCCAGGCGGCGGGCGGCCCGTGCGGTGACGAGGGAGCCGCTGCGGTGGGCGGCCTCCACGACGGCCGTGCCGCGGGTCAGCGCGGCGATCACCCGGTTGCGGAGGATGAACCTGCTCGGTGTCGGGTGCTCGCCGGGTGGCAGTTCCCCGACCACCAGGCCCTGGTCCGCGATTCTCCTGATCAGCTCGGTGTGGCAGCGGGGGTAGGGCCGGTCGACGCCGCAGGCGAGGACGGCGACGGTGGCCCCGCCGGCTCCGAGGGCGCCCCGGTGGGCGGCGCCGTCCACCCCGTAGGCGCCGCCGGAGACCACGACCCAGCCGCGCTCGGCGAGGTCGGCGGCGAGTCCGGCCGCCATGTGCGCCCCGTACGCGGTGCAGGCGCGGGCGCCGACCAGGGCGACGGATCTCAGGGCCCACATCCGCAGGCTGGGCCGGCCGCGGACCCACAGCCCGAGGGGCCGGGCGTCCCCCAGGTCGTCGAGCTGTCCGGGCCATTCGGGGCTGCCCGGTGCCACGAACCGCACGCCCGCGGCCCGCGCGGTGTCCAGGTCCCGGACGGGGTCGGCCCGCTCGGCGCGGGCTCGCAGTCCGGCCCAGCGCCGCTCGGTCGTGCCCGGCGGCGGGGGTCCGTCGCAGGTCAGCCGGCGGACCACCTCTCGTGTGCCGTGTTCCCTGATCCACCGCCCGCCGGTCTCGTCGCCGGGTTCGATGACGCGGGTGAGGAAGACGCGGTCGAGCAGCGCCTCGTCCGCCTCTTCCTCGGTCCGCCCTGCTTCTTCCTCGGTCCGCCCCGCCTCTCCCCCGGTCCACCCCCGCGCTCCCCCGAGTCGCCCCGCGCCGTCCGGCCCGGTCGGTGCCCGGGTCGGCGCCTGGGCCGCCGGGCCGCCCTTCTCCTCCTCCGCGCTCACGTCATCGCCCCGATCGTCATGGGCGTGCCGCGCGGTACCCCGGTGCGCAGGTGCAAGGCCAGGGCGACGTCCCCGGCGTCCGGCCGGTCGTGGCCGGTGAGGTCGGCGACGGTCCAGGCGACGCGCAGCACCCGGTCGAGGCCGCGGGCGGTGAGGGCGCCGCGGTCGAGGCTGCGTTCGGCTTCGTCGAGTGCGCCCGGTACGGCGTACCAGCGGCTGCGCAGTTCGCGTCCGGGGATTTCGCTGTTGGTGCGCCAGGGGGTGCCGGCGAGCCGGGCGGCGGCGCGTTCCCGTGCCGCGCGCACCCGGTCGGCGACGGTGGCGGTGGATTCGCCGGGTGTGCCGCAGGCGGCCAGTTCGGTGCGGGTGACGCGGTCGACCTCGACCCGGAGGTCGACGCGGTCGAGCAGGGGGCCGGAGAGCCGGGACTGGTAGCGGCGGATCGCGGCGGGTGAGCACTCGCAGAGGTGGTCCCTCAGGGAGAAGCGTCCGCACGGGCAGGGGTTGGCGGCGAGGACCATCAGGAACCGGGCGGGGAAGCGGACGACGCCGGCGCTGCGTGCGATGACGACGTGGCCGTTCTCCAGTGGCTGCCGGAGGGCGTCGAGGGCCTGGCCGCTGAATTCCGGGGTCTCGTCCAGGAAGAGGACGCCTCGGTGGGAGAGGGAGACGGCTCCGGGTCGCGCGATGCCGGGGCCGCCGCCGACCAGTGACTGCATGGTCGCGGAGTGGTGGGGTGCGCAGTAGGGGGCGGTGTCGATGAGGGGCCTGCCGGGGGGCAGCAGGCCGGCGACCGAGTGCACGGCCGTGACCTCCAGGGATTCCTGGCGGGTGAGCCGGGGCAGGAGGGCGGGCAGCCGCTCGGCGAGCATGGTCTTGCCGGCGCCGGGCGGGCCTTCCAGGAACAGGTGGTGGCCGCCGGCCGCGGCGACCTCGGCGGCTGTGCGGGCCGCCGGCTGGCCCACGACGTCGGCGAGGTCGTGTCCGGGGTCGTAGGCGGCCGCGCCGGGCATGCCGGTGGCCGCGCCGGTGCCGGGGACCCGCAGTCCGGCCAGCAGTGGGTCGGGACGGCCCTGCTGGTCGGGTTCCTCTTCGGGTACGGGTTCGTCGGCGAGTACGGCGATGAGCTGGCGCAGGCTGCGGACGCCGAGCACGGAGACGCCGGGCACCAGGGACGCCTCGGCGGCGGCGCTCTCGGGCACGACCACCTGTTCGTATCCGGCGTCGGCTGCGGCCAGCACCGCCGGGAGGATGCCCCGTACGGGCCGTACCCGGCCGTCGAGGCCGAGTTCCCCGATCATGACGATGTCGGCGAGCACCCGGGGGTCGATCCGCTCGGCTGCGCCGAGGACGGCCGCGGCGACGGCCATGTCGAAGCCGCTGCCGCTCTTGGGCACGGATGCCGGGCTGAGGCCCACGGTCAGTTTCTTCTGCGGCCACTGCACGCCGGAGTTGACCACGGCGGCCCTGACCCGGTCCCGGCTCTCGGTGAGGCTCTTGTCGGGCAGGCCGACCAGGGTGAAGGCCGCGACGCCGGGTTCCAGGTCGGCCTGGACCTCGACGACGACTCCTTCGACTCCGGCGAGGGCCACCGAGCAGGTGCGGGCGAACGCCATCACGCCACCCCCCGCGCGTGTTCCACGACGGGTGCGCCGCGTCGCGGCAGGAGCACGCCGACGAGGTCGATGCGGACACCGCCGGGCGGTGTTCCGCCGTGGGTCTGGGTCCAGCGCTGGGCGAGGTCACGGAGCCGCTCGGCCTTCTCCGGGGTCACCGCGGCCATCGGGTGCTCGAACGGACCTGCCCTGCGGGTCTTGACCTCGCAGACGACGAGGGTGTCGCCGTCCTGGGCGACGATGTCGATCTCGCCGGTCCTGCCGCAGCGCCAGTTGCGCTCCAGGACGGTCATTCCGGCTTCGGCCAGCCTGCGGGCGGCGAGGGTCTCGCCGTACTTGCCCATGGCGCTTCGTGCGTTCATGTGGGCACCACCTCCGGCGCTCACGGTCACGCAGGCCGGCCGGTCGCGTCGGCCGCGGTGGACTACTCACCGGTTGTGGATAACCCCGTCACTCTTGCGGGTGAGTTCGTGGGCGGGCCGGCACCGGGCCGGCTCATCCGCCGGGGAGCTCCAGGTCGTTCTTGTTCAGCTCCTCGATGTTCACGTCCTTGAACGTGAGAACCCTGACCTGTTTCACGAAACGAGCCGGCCGGTACATGTCCCAGACCCAGGCGTCCGCCATGGACACCTCGAAGAACACCTCACCCTGGACCGAGTGCACCTGCATCTCGTAGTCGTTGGTCAGATAGAAGCGCCGCTCGGTCTCGATCACGTATTTGAACAGACCGACGACGTCTCGGTACTCCCGGTAGAGCTTCAGCTCCATCTCGGTCTCGTACTTCTCGAGGTCCTCGGCGCTCATGGCATGTTCCCCTTCAGCCGTGCGATCCCACCATTGTGCGCCAGGTCCGTGAGCCGCTAGACGATTTCGGTGTCAAGGGTCACCGGCCCGGCCGGTGGACCCTCGTCGAGCAGCGTGCGCAGCAGCTCGGCGAGTCTGGTCGGATACACCGTCTCACGGGCCCGGGCCAGTTCCCCGCAGGTCCACCAGCGTGCTCCGGCCACACTGCGCCGCTCCAGCTCGGTCAGGGCGGTGGGCGCGGTCTCGGTCCGGGTGGTGCGGGCCAGGTAGTACCACTCGTCCTGGTCCCAGCGGCGGCCGGCGAACGGGAAGGAGCAGCGGCGCCGCCACAGTACGGGCCCGAGGTCGATCTCGGTGATGCCGGTCTCCTCGGTGAGTTCCCTGCGGGCGGCCTCCTCGCGGGTCTCGTCGCCTTCGACGCCGCCGCCCGGGGTGAACCACCAGTCGTCGGCCGGGTCGTCCGGTTCGTGGCCGTGGAGCAGCAGGATGCGGTCCTCGGGGTCGAGCAGGACGACCCGGGCGACCTTGCGGAGTCCGTCCGGCCCGCCGAACGCGGCCGGCCCGTCCGTCTCGCCGTGCGCGTCCGGCCCGCCGGTCCTGTCCGGGCGGTCGGCGCGGCCGTCCTCGTCCGCCCGTGCCGTCTCAGCGGACACCGGTGGCCCCCTTCCGGGCGCGGGTGCGCGCGGCCCGCTCGGCCAGGGGTGCGTAGGCGGCTCCGCCCAGGATCAGGACGACGCCGGCGACCACGGCCCGGACGAGGAGCCGCAGGGGGCCGGGGGAGGACAGGGCGCCGAGTTCCGCGAAGCCGGACGGGCGGGGCAGCATGCCGTCCAGGGGCCAGACGACGGCGTCGACGCGGGCGTCCACGGCGGAGCGGGCCACCGTGCCGCCGGCCGCGTCGGTCAGGTGGGCGGTGGAGTCCAGTGAGGTGCGGCGCTCGTCGCCGAGCAGGAAGAGGCGGCCCTCGGGGACGGTGACGCCGGCGAAGCCGCTGGCCTCGGCCGCTTTCCCGGCGGGCAGGTACGGCTCGTCGATCTCCTTGCCGTTGACCTCGAGCTTGCCATCCTCGCAGCAGGAGACGGTGTCGCCGCCGACCGCGACGACGCGCTTGACCATGGGTGCGTCGGCCCAGGCGGCGTCCTTGAAGACGACGACGTCACCGCGGCGCACGTCGGCGCCGTCGACGCGCTGGGCGAGTATCCGGTCGCCGGCGCCGATGGTCGGGGTCATGGAGTCGGTCGGCACGGTGTACGGCCGGTAGAGCACGGCGCCCCAGGCGAATCCGCCGAGGAACAGCACCATGCCGAGGGCGACGGCGAGCCCGGACAGCCGCCGGGCGGTCCGGCCGGCCGCCGGTCCGGTGGTCGCGCCGCGCCCGCGCGGGGCCGTACCAGTCGTGCTCTCGCCACCCATGAGGCCGCACCTTACCGGGCGTCACCCTGCCTGGTCAGCCCTCATCGGCCCGGAGATCACGCGGCGGTCCCGCCACCGACGGCCGCACCGAACCTCCGCGACCCCGACGCCGGCATCGGCCCCCGTACTCGCGAAGGCGAAGGCAGAGGCGATGGCGAAGGCGTGGACCCGTACGCGCGAAGGCACCGCCCCGCGAACCCATCCCGCTCAGCGCGTGCCCACCGCCGGGTTCCGCCGGCGCCGCCACAGCACGAACGGCACGGCACCGGCGAGGGCCAGTCCCTGGGGTGCCACGGACAGGGCGCCGGCGGCCGACGCCTGGTCGTTCAGTCCGGCCTGGTCGAAGGTGTCCGGGACGGGCAGCGTGCTCCAGTGGTTGACCGGCCAGGCGACGACGATCGCGCGGCCGATGACTTCCTTGACCGGGACCATGCCGTTGTTCTTGTCGGCCTGGTTGTAGCGGGAGTCCCGGGAGTTCTGCCGGTGGTCGCCCATGACCCAGAGGTAGCCCTCGGGGACCTTGACCTTGAACTGGCCGCCCTGGTCGTCGACGCTGCACGGGGTGTTGCCCTGGTAGACGTACGACGCCTCGTCCAGGGCCTTGCCGTTGACCTTGAGGGGTCCGGTGCCGTTGCACTCGACGGTGTCGCCGCCGACGCCGATGACGCGCTTGATGAGGTCCTTCTCCTCCGCGGACGGCATCAGGCCGACCCAGCTGAGGACTTTCTGGAGGGCGTTGGGCTGGGCCGTCGGCTCGCCGGCCAGCCAGTCGGCCGGGTCGTGGAAGACGACGATCTCGCCGCGCCCGGGTTCGGAGCCGAACCAGGGCGTGAGCTTGTCGACGAGGACGCGGTCGTTGATGGTGAGCGTGTTCTGCATCGACGCGGACGGGATGGAGAAGGCCTGCACCAGGAAGGTCTTGATCAGCAGCGCGAGCACGAGCGCGATGCCGATCAGAAGGGGCAGTTCCTTCCAGAAGGAGCGCTGTTTCCTCGCCGGCCGGGCGGGCGGGGGCGGTGCGCCCCCCGGCCGCCGGCCGTCTGTTCCGTCCGGGCCGCCGGGGCCGTCGGGTCCGCCTGTCATCGCGCCGTCTCCGTCCCGGCCCCGTTCCCGGTCCGTCCCGGCGTCACTCCCGGGGGCCGGGGCGCCGTTCACGGCCGGGCCGGCCGCGTCCACCGGGCGCCCGGGGCCCTCCTCGCCGTCGTGCCCGGACCGTGCGCCCACCGCCACATCCCCCACGCCATCTCCTTACTCCGTGCCGCCGCCTGCCCCTCGAACGGCGCAGGCCCACCACTCCCATAACGAGCGGGAGTTCCGCAGGGATCGGGAGCTGGATCATCTCGTTCGAATCTTCGGGGGCCACACTATGCGACGGGGCCGGGGCGGCGGACGCCGTGGCGCCCGGGTCGGCCACGGAGGCGTAGGTGTCCGGCTCGTTCAGGGTGGTCCAGTGTCCGAACGGCCAGGCGATCACCATGGCGCGGCCGACCACCTCGTCCTCGGAGACGGTGCCGAAGTCGGTGTCCTGGTGGTAGCGGGAGTCCGCGGAGTTGGAGCGGTGGTCGCCCATCACCCACAGCCGGCCCTGCGGGACGGTCACGTCGAACCGGGTCTCGGAGGGGACGTCCCCGGGGTTGAGGTAGTCCTCTTCCAGGGGGGTGCCGTTGACGGTGACGCGGCCCTGGGTGTCGCAGCACTCGACCCGGTCGCCGCCGACCCCGACGACCCTCTTGATCAGGTCCTTCTCGTCGTCGGAGGGGAGCAGGCCGATGAAGACGAGTGCTTCCTTGACCTGTTTGACGACGACGGGGTCGTCTCCGCCGCCGGTGGGCTGTTCGTCCTGGAGCCAGCCGCCGGGGTCGCGGAAGACGACGACGTCGCCGCGCTGCGGTTCGGAGCCGAACCAGGGGGTGAGCTTGTCCACCAGGACCCGGTCGCCGATCCGGATCGTCTGCTCCATCGAGCCCGACGGGATCACGAACGCCTGCACGAGGAACGTCTTCAGTACGAGGGCGATCACCACGGCGACGCCGATGAGGAGGGGTATCTCCTTGACGGCGCCGCGCCGCCGGCGCCGTTTGACCTTGCGCTGGAGTCTGCGCCGCTCCGCGCGGGTGCGTCCGCGTCCGGAGGCGCCGCCGGCGGGTCCTGCGGTACGCCGTGACCCGGTCGGCAGGAGGTTCTCCGCGGGGCTGCTGGGCGTGCCCCGGGGTTTGCCGCGGCTACCCATCCGCGTCCTTCGCGTGCTTGGCGTCCTTCGCGCCCTTCGCGGCGGGTACGGACGCGTAGGCGCCGGGCCGGTCCAGGACGGTGGCGTGGCCGAAGGGCCAGACGATCCAGTCGGCGCGGCCGACCACGTCGTCCACCGGGACCATGCCGCCGCCGGGCGAGCCGAGGTGGTCGCGGGAGTCGCTGGAGTCGGCGCGGTGGTCGCCGAGGACGAAGAGGGTGCCGGCCGGCACCACGACGTCGAAGGCGACGGTGGAGGGGCTGTCGCCCGGGTACAGGAACGCCGACTCGTCCACCGGCCGTCCGTTCACCTGGACCCTCCCCTCGTCGTCGCAGCAGGTCACGTGGTCCCCTCCGACCCCCACGACCCGTTTGATGTAGTCACCGTCCCCCCAGGTGCCGGTGCCGTCGAACACCACGATGTCGCCCCGCCGCGGTCCGGCACCGAAACGGTACGCCACCTTGTTCACGACGACCCGGTCGCCGACCCTCAGCCCGCGCTCCATGGAGCCGCTGGGGATGCGGAAGGGCTGGATCACGAAGGCGGAGAGCAGCAGCAGGAACAGCAGGAGGACCAGCAGGGTCACGGTGATCCAGCCGCCGGGGATCCACGCGGCGACCGCGCCCGGATACGCGGAACGCGACCGTCCCTCCCGGGGCTCCGGTTCCGGGGGTGACCCGGGGCCGGAGGGGCGGGAGGAGCGGTCGCGCTCCGTCTGCTGTGCTTCGTCGTCCATATCGGAGCCCGATGCTATCCGGCTCCGATGTGGATCTCGGCGCGAACCTCGTCGTGAGGTCCCGAGGCGACTCAGCTGTCGCGCTTCTCCTTGATCTTCGCGGCCTTGCCGCGCAGCTCACGGAGGTAGTACAGCTTGGCGCGACGGACGTCACCGCGGGTGACGAGCTCGATCTTCTCCACGATCGGGGTGTGCACCGGGAAGGTGCGCTCGACGCCGACGGAGAAGGAGACCTTGCGGACCGTGAAGGTCTCGCGCACGCCGGAGCCCTGGCGGCGGATGACGACGCCCTTGAACTGCTGCACGCGGGAGCGGTTGCCCTCGATGACGCGGACGTGCACGTTGACCGTGTCGCCCGGGCGGAAGGCGGGGATGTCGCTGCGCAGCGACGCGGCGTCGACGGTGTCGAGCAGGTGGGACATTTCGTCTGCTTTCCTCGCTGATGCCACAGGTCATCAGCGGAAACTAGGTGTTCGATGAGTGAGTGCCGTGCGGGCCGGGCGGGCGTCGTCTCCCCCTGTGGCAGGGGCGCACGCCGGCCGGGCGCACAACAGCCGCCTATTCTTCCACGCCGGGTGTCCTGCGCCAAAATCGGCCGTACGGTTTCCCGGCGGGGTCCGGTTCCCAGCCCAGGATGGAGAGCATCTCCCGGTCCTTCTTGTCGAAGCCCGCGGGGTCCGCGCCCTCGATCAGGTCGGGCCGGTGGGTGGTGGTGCGCTTGAGGGCCTCGTCGCGGCGCCAGCGGGCGATCCTGCCGTGGTGGCCGCTGAGCAGGACGTCCGGGATCTCGCGTCCGCGCCAGTGCGGGGGCTTGGTGTAGACGGGGCCTTCGAGGAGGCCGGCCATGGCGCCGGGCGCGAAGGAGTCGTCCCGGTGGGACTCGGCGTTGCCGAGGACGCCGGGCAGCAGCCGGGCGACGGCCTCGGTGACGACCAGGACGGCGGCCTCGCCGCCGGCCAGCACGTAGTCGCCGATGGAGACCTCGTAGACGTCCATCCGGGTCGCGTACTCGTCGATGACGCGGCGGTCGATGCCCTCGTAGCGGGCGGGGGTGAAGAGGAGCCAGGGGCGCTCGGAGAGGTGGACGGCGAGTTCCTGGGTGAAGGGCCGGCCGCTGGGCGTGGGCACGATGAGGGCGGGCGCGTGGGAGCCGGTCTCGTAGCCGTCGGCCAGGACGGTGTCCAGCGCCTCGCCCCAGGGATCGGTCTTCATCACCATGCCGGGGCCGCCGCCGTAGGGGGTGTCGTCGACGGTGCTGTGCCGGTCGTACGTCCAGGTGCGCAGGTCGTGGACGTGGACGTCGAGCTGTCCGCGGGATCGTGCCTTGCCGACCAGGGAGACGTTGAGCGGTTCCAGGTACTCGGGGAAGATCGTGACGACGTCGAGCCTCATCAGGCTTCTTCCTCGCGTGCGGAGGCGATCTCGGCGCGGTCGTCGATCAGTCCGGGCGGCGGGTCGATGACGGCGCGCTGCTGCTCCAGGTCGATCTCGGTGACGATCTCGGAGACGAACGGCACGTACACCTCGCTGCCGTCGGGCCGTTCGACGACGAAGAGGTCCTGGGTGGGCAGGTGGGAGATCTCGGTGATCCGGCCGACCTCGGTGCCGTCGGCGAGGACCACGTCGAGGTCCATCAGCTGGTGGTCGTAGTACTCGTCCTCCTCCTCGGGCAGCTCGTCGGGGTCGACGTCGGCGATGAGGAGGGTGTTGCGCAGTGCCTCGGCGCCGGTGCGGTCGGTGACGCCCTCGAAGCGCAGCAGGAGCCGGCCGCTGTGGACGCGGCCGGTGGCGATGGTGAGCGGCCCGGTGGCGGCGGGGTCGGTGGCCAGGACGGCGCCGGGTGCGAGCCGCAGCTCCGGTTCGTCGGTGCGGACCTCCACGGTGACCTCGCCCTTGATGCCATGGGCACGGCCGATGCGAGCGACTACCAGCTGCACTGTGCTTGTTCTCCCGATGTCGGATTCGACTGGTGATGGCCGGATACGACTGCGGGCCGGGGAGAGCCCAGTGGCCCTCCCCGGCCCGAGCCGGTGCTGCGTGACGTCAGCGGACGTGGTCCACGTCGACGAGGTCGACGCGGATGCCGCGACCGCCGATGGCGCCCACGACGGTGCGCAGGGCGCGTGCGGTGCGGCCGTTGCGGCCGATCACCTTGCCGAGGTCGTCCGGGTGGACCCGGACCTCGAGCACACGACCGCGACGCAGGGTGCGCGAGGCCACCTGCACATCGTCGGGGTTGTCGACGATGCCCTTCACGAGGTGCTCGAGAGCCTCCTCGAGCATGCTCAGGCCTCGGACGAGGAGGACTCGGCCGCGGCGTCGTCCTTCTTGTCGGCCTTCTTCTTCTGGGTGATGGCCTCACCCTTGCCCTCGTCGTCGCCACCGAGCGCCTCGAAGGACGGACGGGCCGCCTTCTCGGCCGGCTGGAGCAGCGGCGCCGGGGCGGGCTCGCCCTTGAACTTCTGCCAGTCGCCGGTCTTCTTCAGGATGGCGAGCACGGGCTCGGTCGGCTGGGCGCCGACACCGAGCCAGTACGCCACGCGCTCGGCGTCGACCTCCATCACCGACGGGTTGTACGTCGGGTGGTACTTGCCGATCTCCTCGATCGCACGGCCGTCACGGCGGGTGCGGGAGTCGGCGACGACGATGCGGTAGTGAGGCGAACGGATCTTGCCCAGACGCTTCAGCTTGATCTTGACTGCCACGGGAGTGGGTTCTCCTGGAATTGACGTGGGTTGGGCACGGCGGAGATGCCGCGTGGGGTTGCGGTACCCGAGTGCCCGACGGACGCGTCAGCCGGAGGAGAGAGGGGTCCTGTGCGGCTGTCGAGTACAGCTAGCCATTGTGCCACACCCCGAGGGCCGCTTCCGGCCGGGGGTGCCGGGCCGGAAGCGGCCGTACGGGGTTCAGCCGGCCGCCGCGCCCACCACCTCCGGGATCCGGAACGGCTTGCCGCAGCCGCCGCACACGATCGGGGCCTGGGCCAGTACGGAGGGGACGACCCGTACGTTGCGCCCGCAGTCGCAGACCGCCTTGACCCGTACGCCGCCGCCGGAGGAGCCGTGCCGGGCGGCCGGGCCGCGGAAGGTGCGGACGGAGTCGGTCGCGGTCGCCGCGGTGTGCGCCTTCAGGGCGCGCTGGAGGCGCTCGATGGTCGGGCGGTAGCGGCGCTTGGCGTCGGGAGTCAGCGTGACCAGGGAGAAACCGCTGCTGGGATGCGGTTCCTCGGGGTGGTCCAGGCCCAGCTCCTCGGCGATCGCGAGGAATCGCCGGTTGTGGTACCGGCCGGCGCGGGATGTGTCGCGGACGCCGCGCGCCGCGGCGATGCCGTGGACTGCCTCATGGAGCAGTCGTTCGAAGGAGAGTTCGTGCCCGCAGGCGGACGAGGACTCTCCGATCAGGGACTCGGGGGCGGCAAGATCGGGCAGCTCGGGGTGGTGCCGCTGAATATCGGCCCACGCCTGCGCCAGCTCTGCGGCGAGAACAGGTGGTGTCGTGCTCACGTAATGACAACGAGCCGAGGTGCCCCTGTGTTCCTATTCCGGGGCATCCCAAATATTTTGCTCGTACCCGTCAGTTTCCGTTGATGCGTCCCGACGAGGGCGGGTGCGCTGATCTGCGGAGAAGCCTCACAGCTCACCGCAAGGTGGTGCGTAGGCCACCGTACGTGTCGGCGCGTAGCCCCTGTCCGGGCGCCGGTGTGCGTGGGGTGCGCGCGGGCGCAAGTGCCCTTTCGGCCGCCCTGCGACGGAGGGGGACGCCACCCCGCAGGCGCGCGACGCACAGGACGTTACCGGGTCGGTGCCCGGCGCCCGGCACCGCCCCGGCCGCCTCGCCCGGCCCGTGCCCGGTACCGCGCCGGTTACCGGAAGCCGTGCCCGGTACGGGCGCCGGTTACCGGAATGTGAATTCTCGCCACTTCCCCGGGGATCGGGCCGATCGGGGCCCCCTACCACTGGACGCCACGGCGGGCCGGGAGTTACCTGGCATACGGGGGGAGAGCGAGCGCGACTCACGGGGGCGACGCATCGGCACAGCGGCACTACTCGGCGATTGGGGCGCTTACCTATGACTCCTACGCTCGTGCGGCAGAACCTGCCTCGCGCGGGTGCGCGACCCCGCGTGGAAGGCTCACGCGCGCGTGACTGGTCCGAGATCCAGGAGCGGATGCTCGTACCGCTCTACGAGGCCGTCTACGCACGGCTCGGTGTGGGGCCCGGCACCCGGTTGCTGGGGCTGGGCTGCGGTTCCGGGCTCGCGCTGCTCATGGCGGCCTCCCGGGGCGCGGTGGTCACCGGTGTGGACACCGGCTGCGCGGAGCGGCTGGACCTCGCGCGCGAGCGGCTGCTCCCGCGGTCGGGGGACGCGCGGCCGGCCGCGGCGGCCCGGATCGTCGAGGGCTCACCGCGGGATCTGCGGCACGCGCGCGTACCGGCGTTCGGCCTGGTGACGGTCTTCGAGCCGGTCGGGTGCCGCGCGGGTGACGCGGAGGGCCTGGGTGAGCTGCTCGCCGAGGCGGTGCCGTTCGCCGGGCGCGGGGCGGCCGTGGTGCTGGCCGGCTGGGGACCGCCGGAGCGGTGCGCCACGACGTCCGTGCTGCGGGTGGCCGCCCGGCTCGCCGAGCCGCTGCGCGGTCCGCGCGGCTGGCGTCCCGCGCACCGCGACGACCTGGAGGAGGTCGCCGGGCGGGCCGGGCTGCGGCCGGACGGCTCGGGCCGGGTGGCCTGCCCCTTCGGGTACGCCGACGTGGACAGCGCGGTCCGCGGTCTGCTGTCGACCGGGCTGTTCGACGCGGCCATCGGCGCGACCGACCGGGCCCAGGTGGACAAGGAGGTCACCGAGGCGCTGCATCCGCACCGGCGGCCGGACGGCACGGTGTGGATGCCGAACGTCTTCCGGTACCTGATCGCGCGCGTGCCCTGAGCCGGGCCGGGCGCACCGCCCCGGGGCGCTCCCGGGCCAGGTCGTGTCCGCGAAGTCCCTCCCGCGATGCCTGGCACGCCCTCTCGCCGTGCCGGACGCAGTCCGGGGCACGCCCGGCGAGGGACTGCCTCCGGCACGGCGGGAGCACGCGCCGGACGCCGCGTGAGCCGCCCTCCGGGCGGACGGAGGGACGTCGCGGACCCGGCGCTCAGGGTCGCGGGGTGTCCACGCGGAGCCGGGTGACGCCGGCGATGCGGTAGGCGTCGGCCTCGTCGAGGGTCTCGCCGTCGAGCAGCGCCCCGGCGAGGGCGTCGAGCCGGCCGCGGTGCTCGCGCAGCTTGCGGCACGCCTCCTCGTAGCAGGCGTCGACGATCCGTCGCATCTCGGCGTCGATGGCGTCCAGGGTGCCGGGGGCGGCGGCCAGGCCGTACGCCTGCTGGGCGTCGTCGGGGAGGGCGGAGAGCCGGCCGACCCGTTCGCTCATGCCCCAGCGGCCGACCATGCCGCGGGCGAGCCGGGTGACCTGTTCGAGGTCGCTCTCGGAGCCGGTGGTGACGACGCCGTAGACGACGTGTTCGGCCGCCATGCCGCCGAGCGCGCCGATGATGCGGCCGCGCAGGTACTCCTCGGTGTACGCGTACCGGTCGGCGTCCGGGGTGGACAGCGTGACGCCCAGCGCGCGGCCGCGGGGCACGATGGTGATCTTGCGGACGGGGTCGGCGCCCGGTTGCAGCATGCCGAGCAGGGCGTGCCCGCTCTCGTGGTAGGCGGTGCGCCGGCGTTCCTCCTCGGGCATCACCAGGGGGCGTTCCGCGCCGAGCTGCACCTTCTCCAGGGCGTCGGAGAGGTCGGCGGCCGTGACCCGGTCCTGGCGGCGCTTGACGGCGAGCAGGGCGGCCTCGTTGGCGAGGTTGGCGAGTTCGGCGCCGGTCATGCCCGGGGTGGTGGCGGCGAGCTGTTCGAGGTCGACGTCGTCGGCGAGCGGGATCTCGCGGGTGTGGATGCGCAGGATGGCCGCCCGGCCGCCCCGGTCGGGCGGGGAGACGGTGACGACGCGGTCGAAGCGGCCGGGGCGGGTCAGTGCGGGGTCGAGGATGTCGGCGCGGTTGGTGGCGGCGATGACGACGACGCCCTCGGCGCCGGAGAAGCCGTCCATCTCGGTGAGGATCTGGTTGAGGGTCTGTTCGCGTTCGTCGTGACCGCCGACGCCGGAGCCGCCGGAGCGGGCCCGGCCGATGGTGTCGATCTCGTCGATGAAGATGATCGACGGGGCCACCTTGCGGGCCTCGGCGAACAGTTCCCGCACCCGGGAGGCGCCCACGCCGACGATCATCTCGATGAACTCGGAGGCGGAGGCGGAGAAGAACGGCACGCCCGCCTCCCCCGCGACGGCGCGTGCGAGCAGCGTCTTGCCGGTGCCGGGCGGCCCGGACAGCAGTACGCCGCGGGGCATCTTGGCGCCGAGGCGGCGGTAGGCGTCGGGGTGCTTCAGGAAGTCGACGACGTCGTTCAGCTCGCCCTCGACCTCGTCGATCCCGGCCACGTCCGCGAAGGTGGTGCGCTGCTTGCCCGGTTCCAGTTCCACCGGTTTCGGCGGTGCCTTGCGGCCCAGCATGCCGCCCGCGCCGCCGCCCAGCGCGCCCCGCATCCGCCGGGCGATGACCACCCACAGCACGACCAGGAGCAGCATCGGCGCGAGGGAGATCAGCAGGTTGGCGAGGAAGCTGCGGTGCTGGACGACCGGTTCGGCGGTCACCGTGACACCGTTCTTGGTCAGGTCCGCCCATAGCCGGTCGTCCGCGAACGTGGGCCGTTCGGTCTGGAACTTGGTGTAGGTCCCGTCGCCCTCGGGGTTGTCCCGGGCCTTCTTGAGCTGGCCCTGGATGGCGTCGCCCTTGGCGTAGATCTTGCTGACGTTGCCGTCGTCGACCTGCTTGCTGAACTCCGTGTAGGAGATCGTCGGCTCGTCGCCGCCGTCGAAGAAGGACAGTACGAGGTTGGCGATGAGGTAGACGACGAGCGCGGTGAGGACCAGGCTCCACCAGCCGCCGCGCGGCCGGCGTCCGCCCGCGGGCGGCCCGGGCTGCTCGTCGGGCGTGCCCTCGGTGCGCCAGGGCGGCTCGGGGGCCTTGCGCGGCGGAGCGGGATGGGTCATATCCGGACGTTACGACAGGAAGACCACGCCCGCAGTCGCGTGTACGTCACCGGGGGCGCCCCCGTGCGAGGGGCGCCCCCGGTGACGTGCCGACGGGGAATCCGTCAGCCCATGAACTTCTTGAACTCGTCGGGCAGCTCGAAGTCCTGGCCGCCCTGCTGCGGCAGGTTGAACGCGCCGCCGTTCTGCGCGGCGGCGGCGCGGCGGGCGGCCTCCTCCTGCTCCTGCTGCTTGCGCTTCATCGGGTTGCCGGAGCGCTGCTTGCCCTTGGCCTTCTTCTGCTGCTTCTTCTGCCGGCCGGGGCCGCCGCCCATGCCGGGGATGCCCGGCATCCCGGGCATGCCGCCGCCCTGGGCCATGCGGGACATCATCTTGCGGGCCTCGAAGAACCGCTCGACCAGGTTCTTCACGGCGCTGACGTCGACGCCGGAGCCCTTGGCGATACGGGCGCGCCGCGAGCCGTTGATGATCGTCGGGTCCTGGCGCTCGCCCGGAGTCATCGACTTGATGATCGCGGCGGTGCGGTCGACGTCCCGCTCGTCCAGGTTGTTGATCTGGTCCTTGATCTGGCCCATGCCGGGCAGCATGCCGAGCAGCTTGGAGATGCTGCCCATCTTGCGGACCTGCTCCATCTGGGCGAGGAAGTCGTCCAGGGTGAAGTCCTGGCCCTTCTTCGACGCCAGCTTGGAGGCCATTTTCTCGGCCTCTTCCTGGCTGAACGTCTTCTCCGCCTGCTCGATCAGGGTGAGCAGGTCACCCATGTCGAGGATGCGGGAGGCCATCCGGTCCGGGTGGAAGGCGTCGAAGTCGTCGAGCTTCTCGCCGTTGGAGGCGAACATGATCGGCTTGCCGGTCACCGAGGCGATCGACAGGGCGGCGCCGCCGCGGGCGTCGCCGTCGAGCTTGGAGAGGACGACACCGTCGAAGCCGACGCCGTCGCGGAACGCCTCGGCGGTGTTGACCGCGTCCTGGCCGATCATCGCGTCGACGACGAAGAGGATCTCGTCGGGCGAGACGGCGTCGCGGATGTCGGCGGCCTGCCGCATCAGCTCGGCGTCGATGCCGAGGCGGCCGGCGGTGTCGACGATGACGATGTCGTGGACCTTGGCCTTGGCGAACTCGATGGAGTCCTTGGCGACCTTGACCGGGTCGCCGACGCCGTTGCCCGGCTCGGGGGCGTAGACGGCGACGCCGGCCCGCTCGGCGACGACGCTGAGCTGGTTGACGGCGTTGGGGCGCTGGAGGTCGCAGGCGACCAGCAGCGGGGAGTGCCCCTGCTCCTTCAGCCACCGGCCGAGCTTGCCGGCGAGGGTGGTCTTGCCCGCGCCCTGGAGGCCGGCCAGCATGATCACGGTCGGCGGGTTCTTGGCGAACCGCAGGCGCCGGGTCTCGCCGCCGAGGATGGTGACCAGTTCCTCGTTGACGATCTTGAGGACCTGCTGGGCGGGGTTGAGTGCCTTGGAGACCTCGGCGCCGAGCGCGCGCTCCTTGACGTTCTTGATGAACGCGCGGACCACCGGGAGGGCGACGTCGGCCTCGAGGAGCGCGATGCGGATCTCGCGGGCCGTGGCGTCGATGTCCGCCTCGGACAACCGCCCCTTGCCGCGCAGGCTCTTGAAAGTCGCTGAGAGGCGATCGGAGAGTGTATCGAACACGGCGGCGTCGGTCCTCGGAGTCGGGGGCGTTTCGGGCTGCCCTCCAGGGTATCCGTCCTGACGAGCAAATCGTCCCCACCCACCGGACGAGTGAGCGGGCGGGGCGGTGCGGGGTCACCCCCGGAGCATCTCCTCCAGCGTCCGCGCCACCGACACCGCTTCCTCCCGCGGCAGCGGTCCGCCCTCGGCCGGCGTCACGTAGAACGCGTCGACGGCGTTGGCGCCCAGCGTCGAGACGTGTGCGCTGCGCACCCGTACGCCCGCCTCCTCCAGCGCCCGGCCGATCCGGAACAGCAGACCCGGCGCGTCCTGGGCGCGGACCTCGAACACGGTCGCGGAGCGGGACGCGGCCGGGGCGACCGTCACCCGGGGCGGGGGCGCGACCACGCCCCGGCGCCGCGGGTAGGCGGCGTCGCGTTCGGCGAGGCGGGCGGCGATGTCCAGGGAGCCGTCCAGGGCGCGGACCAGGTCGGCGCGGAGCCGGGCGGCCTGCGGCAGCGAGCCGTACTCGGCGGCGACCCGCCAGTCGAGGAGCAGGGCGGAGCCGTCGACGCCGTCCGGCAGCGGCAGGGCGCGCAGTTCGGCGGTGCGGACGGTGAGGCGGTGCACGGCGAGGACCCCGGCGACGGCGGGGAGCACGCCCGCCTGGTCGGGTACGGCGATCAGCAGCTCCACGCCGAGCGGTTCCTGCTCGCCCGGCGCCTGCGCGGGCGCCTCGGCGGGAGGTTCCGTCTGGGCGCGCAGGGCCAGGACCGGCCCGCCCGTGCGGAAGGCTTCCAGGGCGAGCCGTTCCTGCTCGGCGGTGGGCGCGGCGGCCTCCGGGTCCTCCAGGGGGTCCCCGGAGAGCACCGCGGAGACCCGTTTGACCAGGTCGGCGACGAGCGAGCCGCGCCAGGCGGACCAGGCGGCGGGGCCGGTGGCCAGGGCGTCGGCCTCGGTGAGGGCGTGCAGCAGTTCCAGGGTGCTCTGGGTGCCGACCGCCTCGGCGACCGCCCGTACGGTGGCCGGGTCGTCCAGGTCGCGCCGGGTGGCGGTGTCGACGAGCAGCAGGTGGTGGCGTACGAGGGTGGCGAGGACGGCGGCGTCGGCGGGGTCGAAGCCGATGCGGACGGCGACGTCCTTGGCGATGATCTCGCCGGCCACCGAGTGGTCGCCGGGCCAGCCCTTGCCGATGTCGTGCAGCAGGGCGGCGACGAGCAGCAGGTCGGGGCGGTGGACGCGGCGGGTGAACGCGGCGGCGCGCACCGCGGTCTCGATGAGGTGCCGGTCGACGGTCCAGACGTGCACGGCGTTGCGCTGCGGGCGGCAGCGCACCCGCTCCCAGTCGGGCAGCAGCCGGGTGACCAGTCCCTCGGCCTCCAGGGCTTCCCAGACCTCGACGGTGGGCCGGCCGGAGCCGAGCAGGGTGACGAGCTGTTCGCGGGCCTCGGCGGGCCAGGGCGTGGGCAGGGGGCGCACGGTGGCGGCGAGGCGGCGCACGGCGTGCAGGGAGAGCGGGAGTCCGGCCTGCGCGGCGGCGGCCGCGGCGCGCAGCGGGAGGACGGGGTCGCGTTCGGGGCGTGCGGCGCGGGCGAGCACCACCTCGCCGTCCTGTTCGACGACGCCCTCGGCGAGCGGGGAGCGTTCGGGGGCCGGTTTGCCGCCGCCGAGCATGGCGCGCAGCCGGGGCCGTACCGACCGGGCCCGCAGGACGCGTCCGACCTCGCGCCAGGTGACGTCGCTGGCGTAGGAGACGAGGCGGGCGGACTCGTAGACCTGGCGGAGCAGGGTGTCGGCGTCGAGGAGGCCGAGTTCGGCGGCGACCTGGTCCTGTTCCTGGAGGGCGAGCCGGTCGGTGGCGCGGCCGGTGACGAGGTGGAGGGCGTCGCGGACGTCGAGGAGGAGGCGGCGGGCGGCGGCGAGGCCCTCGCGGGGGGCGTCGGCGAGCCAGGAGGCGGCGACGGCGCGCAGGGCGGTGGCGTCGCGCAGTCCGCCGCGGGCCTCCTTGAGGTCGGGTTCGAGGAGGTACTGCAGTTCGCCCTGGCGTTCGGCGCGTTCGGCGCAGAGTTCCTGGAGTGCGGGGAGGCGCTTGGGTGCCTGGTTGCGCCAGTCGGCGAGGACGGTGGTGCGCAGCGCGGCGGTCTGGCCGAGGTCGCCGGCGAGGTGGCGGGCGTCGAGGAGACCGAGGTGGACCTTGAGGTCCTCGCCCGCGGTCCGGCGGGCCTCGGCGGGGGTGCGGACCGAGTGGTCGAGGGCGAGGCCGAGGTCCCAGACGGGGTACCAGAGGCGGTCGGCGAGCGCGGCGACCGCCTTGTCGTCGTGGCCGTCGTGCAGCAGGAGCAGGTCGAGGTCGCTGCGCGGGGACAGCTCGCCGCGGCCGTATCCGCCGACCGCGACCAGGGACACGCCCCGCAGGCCCAGTTCGCCGGCCGCGGTGTCGAAGAGGCCGGTGAGCCATTCGTCCGTCAGTGCGGAGAGGGCGGAACGGCGCGGCGGCCCGGACCGCGCCCCCTCGGTGAGGAGGCGCAGCCGGGCCGCCGCGTAGCCGCTGGGTCCCGAGTCCTCTGCTTCTGTCGTCGTCACGTCCGTGCGTGTCACCCAGCGACTCCTGTTCGTCCGTCGTGTCAGAGCGCGTCCGGGCCGCGCTCGCCGGTGCGGACCCGGACGGCGGTGTCGACCGGGATCGACCACACCTTGCCGTCACCGATCTTGCCGGTGCGGGCCGCCTTGACGACGACCTCGATGAGCTGTTCGGCGTCGTCGTCCTCGACCAGCACCTCGATGCGGATCTTGGGGACGAGGTCGACGGTGTACTCGGCGCCCCGGTAGACCTCGGTGTGTCCGCGCTGGCGGCCGTAGCCGCTGGCCTCGGTGACGGTCAGGCCGTGCACGCCGAAGGTCTGGAGGGCTTCCTTGATCTCGTCGAGCCGGTGCGGCTTGACGACGGCGGTGATGAGCTTCATGCGTCCACCTTCTTGCTCTGGGCGCCGGCGACGGGGGTGGCGGGCAGGGTGCCGGTGCGGGCGGCGCCGCCGCCGGCTCCGCTGAAGTCGTATGCGGTCTCGGCGTGCTCGGCCTGGTCGATACCGGCCACCTCGACGTCCTCGGACACCCGCATGCCGATGGTCCTGTCGAGGAGGAAGGCGAGGACGGCGGAGACCACCAGGGAGTAGGCGAGGACGCCGAAGACGCCGGCGCACTGCTTCCAGAGCTGGTCCAGGCCGCCGCCGTAGAAGAGGCCCGCGACGTCGGACTGGCCCTTGCCGGTGGCGAAGAAGCCGATGAGCAGCGAGCCGAGGATGCCGCCGACCATGTGGACGCCGACGACGTCGAGGGAGTCGTCATAGCCGAACTTGTACTTCAGTCCGACGGCCATGGCGCAGACGACGCCGGCGATCAGGCCGATGGCGATGGCGCCGAGCGGGGAGACGGCGCCGCCCGCCGGGGTGATGGCGACCAGGCCGGAGACCGCGCCGGAGGCGGCGCCGAGGGTGGTGAAGGCGCCGTGCCGGATCTTCTCGTAGGCGAGCCAGCCGAGGACGGCGGCGCCGGTGGCGACCTGGGTGTTGACGAACATCAGCGCGCCGACGCCGTCGTCGTTGCCGAGCCAGGAGCCGGCGTTGAAGCCGAACCAGCCGAACCAGAGGAGCCCGGCGCCGAGCATGACCAGCGGCAGGCTGTGCGGGCGCATCGGGTCCCGCTTGAAGCCGACGCGCTTGCCGATGACGAGGATGACGCCGAGGGCCGCGGCACCGGCGTTGATGTGCACGGCCGTACCGCCGGCGAAGTCGATGACGCCCAGCTCGAAGGCCCAGCCGCCGGCGCCCCAGACCCAGTGCGCGACCGGGAAGTAGACGACGGTGACCCACAGGGCGACGAAAAGCGCCCAGGCGGTGAACTTGACGCGGTCCGCGAGGGCGCCGCTGATCAGGGCGGGCGTGAGGATCGCGAACATCATCTGGAAGACCAGGAAGACGAAGACCGGGATCGTGTAGCCGTCCCAGAGTTCGGTGAGGCCGATGTTGCTCAGACCCACCCAGTCGGAGTTCCAGCCGATGAGCGAGCCGGAGTCCGTGCCGAACGCCATGGAGAAGCCGTAGAGCACCCACAGGACGGTGACGATGCCGAGGCTGATGAAGCTCATCATCAGCATGTTCAGGGTGCTCTTGACCCGGACCATGCCTCCGTAGAAGAAGGCCAGGGCGGGGGTCATGAGCATCACCAGGGCGGAACAGATGAGCATGAACCCTGTGTTGGCGGCAGAGAGCGTGGGCGCCTCTGCGGCAAGGGTGATGGCTGGTGCCATCGGCGTCTCCTCGTCGTTGGTACGGCCCCGTGCGGGCGAAGCCTGGGCGGAATGAGGGGTGGGCCGGTTATGCGCCATGAGATTGGCGCAGCGCGGTTTCGGTGGGCGCCCCTCGTTGTTTCGCCGCCGTGACGAAGAGGTCGTGCGTGTTACGTGCCGGTGAACTGCCTGATCTCGCCGCGCCCGATCGTTATCGTGGCGCAACCTGCCGCGGGCCGGCCGCGGCGGCCCTCCGGTGACCTGGCATGGGGGAGCCGAGTCGGGCGGTTCGGGAGGGCCGGCCGCGGCCGGGGTCTTCGGGGGTCAGACGGCTTCGGCGGTCTCGGGCAGCTCCTTGGCGAGCAGGTCGGTGAGGTCGACGACCTCGGCCAGTCCGCCGAAGTCGCGTACGGCCGTGTCGACGGTCTTGCGGATGCGGGTGTTGACGCGTTCGGAGCGGACCTTCTTGGCGATGCCGATGGCGTCGGTGGCGAGGGCCGCGCTCTGCTCGGGCTCGCGGCGCAGCAGGTGCACGGTGGCCAGTCCGATCAGGTTGAGGGCGTAGGACCGCTGGTGCTCGTCGTCCTCGGCGAAGAGGTCGACGGCCTGTTTCATCAGGGGTTCGGCGAGCGAGGCGTAGGCGGGGCTGCGGCCGGCGACGTAGGCGAGGTCGCGGTAGGAGTGGCTGTTCTCGCCGTGCAGTTCGGCCTCGGAGAAGAAGCGGATCCAGTCGGGGTCCGGCTCGTCCCACTCGTCGGCCTCGGCGAAGATGTCCTCGGCCATCCGCACGGCCCGCTTGGTCCGGCCGGGCTGCCCCATGTTGGCGTAGGCGCGGGCCTCCATCGCATACAGCATGGACTGGGTGCGCGGGCTCGCGCAGTCCCGGCTGCCGTACTGGGCGAGGTGGATCAGTTCCAGCGCGTCGTCGGGCCGGCCGAGGTGGATCATCTGGCGGCTCATGCTGGAGAGGATGTACGAGCCGAGCGGCCGGTCACCGGCCTCCTTGGCGGCGTGCAGCGCGAGCACGAAGTACTTCTGCGCGGTGGGCTGGAGCCCGACGTCGTACGACATCCAGCCGGCCAGTTCGGCCAGCTCGGCGGCGACCTTGAACAGCGTGGCGCGGGTGGCGCCCGGCTGGGGTTCCTGGAGGAGGTCGGTCACCTCGTGGAGCTGGCCGACGACGGCCTTGCGGCGCAGGCCGCCGCCGCACTGGGCGTCCCAGCGGCGGAACATGACGGTGGTGGTCTCCAGCAGGTCCAGCTCGGGCTTGGAGAGCCGGCCGCGGGCGCGGCCCGCGGCCGGTTCGGGTTCCGGGGCGGCGGCGGGCTGGTTGGGCACGAGCCAGCGCTGCATGGGCTCGATGAGGGACGGGCCCGCGGAGAGGGCCAGCGAGGTCCCGAGGAAGCCGCGGCGCGCCAGCATGAGGTCGCTGCGCGAGAACTCGCTGAGCAGGGCCACCGTCTGCGGGCCGGTCCAGGGCAGGTCGACGCCGGTAGCGGAGGGCGTGGGGCGGGAGGCGCGCAGGCCCAGGTCCTCGGCGGAGACGGCGACGCCGAAGCGCTCGGAGAACAGCTCGGACAGGATGCGGGGGATCGGCTCGCGGGGGTTCTCGCCGTCCAGCCAGCGGCGGACGCGGGAGGTGTCCGTGGAGATGTGGCTGGCGCCGAGCCTGCGGGCCCGGCGGTTGACCTGCCGGGCCAGCTCGCCCTTGGACCAGCCGCTGCGCACGAACCAGGAGGTGAGCAGCTCGTTGGGGCGCTTCTCGGTGGGTCCTGGGGGTCCGGGGTGCCCAGCGCCCGTTCCGCCACCGCCGTTGCCGCTCACGGGAACGCCCCCATTCCTTCAAGACCGCCTGTCGCCGAGTGCGCCAAGCCTTACCAGAATGCCGGTGTTCGGACCGTCCGTCCCACAGTTGTCACTCTTCGAACGGAAAGCCGACTTGCCTCCGGCATAGGCACCGGCGCATGTGCCCCCAGGCAGCATGCACACAAAGTAATCCTACGATCACGCACGCGGCCATGGCGATTCGGCAAACGCCACGATTCGCCACCCCTTCGCGTGAACTCCCGGTGGCGACCTCACGATTCACTTGACGCAGGCCACCCGGGAACGGATGCAACGGCGTGCGTCAGGGGCGTGCGGCGTCGAGTGCACCACCCTGCGTGCTTCCAGACGCCGTCTGAAACGTCCGGCGCTGGGGAGGTGGGGTACAGAGAGTCACGGCGCGCGTCCGTTTCGTAACCAGCGGTGCGCCCGACCCGTTGGAGGGGGCATGGGCTTCACGATCGGCAGCAGTCGGGGAATGCGTGACCTCCGGACCGTCGCTCGGCGCCGCGGCCGCTCCTCGGAGTGCACCGCCGTGGCCGAGTTCACCGGTCTGTGGGGGTGGGACGTGGTGCCGGGGGCGCGGGCCGCCGAGGGCGTCTGCTCCTGCGGGCGCGCCGACTGCCGGGCGCCGGGCGCGCACCCGCTGGACTTCGCGCCGGAGGTGCCCGCCGGGTCGACGCTGGACGAGGTGACCGAGGCGTGGGCGGGGTTCCCGGGGGCCTCGGTGCTGCTGCCGGTGGGCCGGAGCTTCGACGTGATCGAGGTGGCGGAGTCGGTGGGCTGCCGGGCGTTGGCCCGGCTGGAGCGCATGGGGCTGCCGGTCGGCCCGGTCACCGCGACCCCGCAGGGCCGCGCCCACTTCTTCGTCGCCGTCGGCGCCGCCGCCGAGCTGCCCCGGCTGCTCTACCGGATGGGCTGGGACGCCCCGTCCGCCCTCGACCTGCGGGGCCTCGGCCGGGGCAGGTACATCACCGCCCCGCCCTCCGACCACGGCGGCCGGGGCCCGGCGCGCTGGCTGCGCCCGCCGGGCCTGGACTCGGCGACACGGCCCCCCGAGGCGCGACTTCTGCTGGGCACCCTGGCGTACGTGGCGCACCGGTCACGGGCGTAGCCCGCCGTTCCGGTCACGGGCGCAGCCCGGTGCCGGCTGCGGGCGCGACCCCGGGGCCGGTCATGGGCACGGCTCCCGTTCCGGTCACGGGCGCAGCCCCGGTGCCGGTCATGGACGCAGCCCCGGTGGCGGTCGCGAGCGCGACCCCGGGAGCGGTCATGGGCACAGCCCCCGTTCCAGTCACGGACGCAGCCCCGGTGCCGGTCATGGACGCAGCCCCGGTGCCGGTCGCGAGCGCGACCCCGGGACCGGTCATGGGCACAGCCCCCGTTCCGGTCACGGGCGTGATCCCGTTGCGGTGACGGGCATGACCTCCGCGGCGGTCGCGGGCACGGCCTCCGTGTGAGATGCCGGAAGCGCCCGTCCCCCGGTGCTGGGGGCGGGCGCTTCCGGCGTGCGGCTGCGGGGAGCCGGTTCAGTCACCGATCAGCGCGTCGACGAACGCCTCCGGCTCGAACGGCGCCAGGTCGTCGGCGCCCTCGCCCAGGCCGATCAGCTTCACCGGCACGCCCAGCTCCCGCTGCACGGCGATCACGATGCCGCCCTTGGCGGTGCCGTCGAGCTTGGTGAGCACGATGCCGGTGATGTCGACGACCTCGGCGAAGACCCGGGCCTGGATGAGGCCGTTCTGGCCGGTGGTGGCGTCGAGCACGAGCAGCACCTCGTCCAGCGGCGCGTGCTTCTCCACGACCCGCTTGACCTTGCCCAGCTCGTCCATGAGGCCGGTCTTGGTGTGGAGCCGGCCGGCGGTGTCGATGAGGACGACGTCGGAGCCGATCTCCTTGCCCTCCTTGACCGCGTCGAAGGCGACGGAGGCGGGGTCGCCGCCCTCGGGGCCGCGCACGGTGTGGGCACCGACCCGCTCGCCCCAGGTCTGGAGCTGGTCGGCGGCAGCTGCGCGGAAGGTGTCGGCTGCGCCCAGGACGACACTGCGGCCGTCGGCGACCAGGACCCGGGCGAGCTTGCCGGTGGTGGTGGTCTTGCCGGTGCCGTTGACCCCCACGACCATGACGATGCCGGGCTTGCCGGTGGCGGGCTCGGTCCTGACCACGCGGTCCATCTCGGGGCCGACCAGCGTGATCAGCTCCTCGCGCAGCAGGGTGCGCAGTTCCTCGGGGGTGCGGGTGCCGAGGACGCGGACGCGCTCGCGCAGCCGGTCCACCAGTTCCGTGGTGGGCTGCACGCCGACGTCGGCGGTGAGCAGGGTGTCCTCGATCTCCTCCCAGGTCTCCTCGTCGAGGTGCTCTCGGGAGAGCAGCGTGAGCAGGCCCTTGCCCAGCGCGTTCTGCGAACGGGAGAGGCGGGAGCGGAGCCGGACCAGGCGGCCGGCGGTGGGCTCGGGCACCTCGAGGCGGGGTACTTCGAGCTCTTCGACGACGGGCGGCTCGGCGACGGTGGCGCCGCCGCCGTCCGGGAGGTCGACCTCCTCTATCGTCCGGCGCGTTTCGTCGCGCGGTGTCTCGGCCTCTTCGCCGACGTGCGGTTCGGCCGGAGGGGCGGTGATGTCGGGGGCGGCGGGCGGCGGCTTCGGCAGCTGCTTCTTGCGGCGGCTGCCCACGACCAGCCCGCTGAGCGCGCCGATCACGACCACGGCGATGACTACAGCAAGGATGAGGATGTCCATAACGGCTCCAGTATCAGTCATGGCCCCCGCCGGTCAGGGACCCGCGGCACACCCCGTCCGGCACTTCCTCCAAGGGACAAAGGTCACTGGAGGGGCGCGATGGGAGCAAAGTACGATGGCGGGGCCCGCAGCGACGCGCGTAGAACCCCGACCGCCGCCCGCCCTCCCCCACGAGGCACGGGCCCTTCGAGGCACGGACCCCCCACATGAGCGAAACCGCCGCCGCGACCGACGGCGCCCTGGAGACCCGCGGCATCGAGCAGGTGCCGGACCACGAGCGCACCGCCCGCGTCCGCGGGCTCTTCCCGACCTGGGTCGGCGCCAACATCAGCGTGCTGCTGCTGACGATGGGCGCGAGCCTGGTCGTCGCCTACCGGCTCGGCTTCTGGCAGGCGGTGGTGGTGGGGGTGTGCGCGCCCGTCGTCTCGTACGGGCTGGTGGGGCTGGTCGGCATCGCCGGGAAGCGGGGCGGGGCGCCGGGGATGGCGCTGTCCCGGGCGGTGTTCGGGCAGCGGGGCAATCTGCTGCCGGGCGCCCTGATCTGGGTGGCCCGCTGGGGCTGGGAGACGATCAACGCGGTGACCGGCGCGTACGCGCTGCTCTCGGTCCTCGACATCCTCTTCGGCGTACGGGCCGACGCGGCCTGGGACATCGTGACGCTGCTGGCCTTCGTGGCCGCGACGTTCGTGATCTCGGGGCTGGGCATCAACGCCGTACGGAAGTGCAACACGTACGCGGCCTACCTCTTCGGCGCCTTCTCGGTGCTGGTGCTCGGGTATCTGGTCGCGGAGACCGACTGGTCGGCGGTGTTCGGGCGGCCCGCGGGGACGGTGGCCGCGATGGTCACGGGTGTCGGGCTGATCGCGGCGGGCGGCGTCAGCTGGATCCCGACCGCGCCTGACTTCACGCGCTATCTGCCGCGTACGGCGTCCGCGAAGGGGATCGTGGGGGTGACGGTCGGCGGCGCGGGCATCGTCGTGCTGCCGATGGTCCTGATGGGCTCGGTGATGGCGGTCTCCACGCCCGACCTGGCCTCCGCCGCCGACCCGGTGTCCTTCCTGGGTGAGATTCTGCCGACCTGGATCGCGGTGCCGTACCTGCTGATCGCGCTGATCGGCATGCTGCTGATCAACGCGATGTCGATGTACTCGGCGGGGTTCACCGCGCAGACCCTCGGCTTCCGGGTGCCGCGCCACTGGGCGGTCTCGGTGAACGCGGTGATCTCGCTGGTCCTCGGCGGGGTGCTGATGCTGGCCGCGACCAGCTTCCTCGGCTCCTTCACCGCGTTCCTGTCGCTGCTGGCGGTCGCCTTCTCCGCGTGGGTCGGCGTGTTCGGCGCGGACATGCTGCGGCGCCGGGAGTACGACGGGACGGCCCTGGCCGACACGACCCGGAGCAGTGCCTACTGGTACCGGGGAGGCTTCTCCCCCGCCGCGGTGGCCGCCTGGGCGGCGGGGCTGGCGGCGGGCCTGCTGTTCACCACGTCGGACTGGTTCACCGGCCCGCTGGCCGGCAACAACGTGGTCGGGGAGTACGGCCTCGGCTGGGTGGCGACGGTCCTGCTCTCCGGCCTCCTGTACCTGACCCTGCCCAAGCCGGCGGTCCCGCCGGCGCGGCCCCGGACCGAGGAGCCCGAGCCGCCGAGCGCCTGACGGCCCCTTTCCTCCGCGCCCCTCTCCCCGCACCCGTCGCTCTCGCACGACGCGGGCGGGCCCGATGCCGACCGGGGCCGCGGACGGTGCCCGTGAACGGTGACCGGAGACCCCTGGCTGCGGACGGTGCCCGTGAACAGTGCCCCGAGACCCCTGGCCGCGGACGGTGCCCGTGAACAGTGCCCCGAGACCCCTGGCCGCGGACGGTGCCCGTGAACGGTGACCCGAGACCCCTGGCGGGGGCGCGTCCCCGTCGGCCGGGGAGGGCGGGCGCGGGCCGATGTCCGGTCCGGGGCGCGTTCCTGGGGCCCGGCAGCGACCGCGCCGGTCGGAAAGAGGCCGGCCGACACGTCGGTGCCGGGCCCCTGACGCCACCGAGCGCGTGCCCCGCGGGCGGGCCCGGACGCGGACCCGGCGTCCGGGGCCGTCGATGCGGCCCTCCGGACCAGCCTTCGCCTCCGAAGAACCGCCGCCCCCGTCCCGGCGGGAACCGGGACGGGGGCGGCGGTACGGCACGAGGAGAGGGGCAGCGGGGACTTGGCCCTTCTCCTCGAACTCGGGGAGGGCGGTCAGCCCATTTCCTCCAGGGCCTTGCCCTTCGTCTCCTTGACGAACTTCAGGACGAAGGGGATGGAGAGCGCGGCGAACACCGTGTAGATCACGTACGTGCCGGAGAGGTTCCAGTCGGCCAGCGACGGGAAGCTCGCCGTGATGGCCCAGTTGGCGATCCACTGCGCGCAGGCGGCCACGCCCAGCGCGGCGGCGCGGAGCCGGTTGGGGAACATCTCGCCGAGCATGACCCAGACGATGACACCCCAGGACAGGGCGAAGAAGAGGACGAAGACGTGGGCGGCGATCAGGGCGACCCAGCCCTGGGTGGCCGGGAGCTTGCCGTCGACCAGGTGGGCGGAGAACGCCCAGGCCTCCAGCGCCAGGCCGACGACCATGCCGACGGAGCCGATGATGGCGAGCGGCTTGCGGCCGACCCGGTCCACGAAGATCATCGCGATCACGGTGCCGATGATGTTGATGATCGACGTCGTGAAGGAGTAGAAGAACGAGTCGGTGGGGTCGACGCCGACCGACTGCCACAGCGTCGAGGAGTAGTAGAACGCGACGTTGATGCCGACGAACTGCTGGAAGACCGACAGGCCGATACCGATCCAGACGATCGGCTTGAAGAAGAAGCTGCCGCCGAGGAGTTCCTTGAAGCTGGCCTTCTCCTCCCGGTGCATCGCCGTCTCGATCTCGTTGATGCGCGCGTCGAAGTCGACGTTGGTGCCCTCGACCTCTTCGAGGATCTTGCGGGCCTTGTCGCGCTTGCCGACCGAGATCAGGAAGCGGGGCGACTCGGGGATGGCGAAGGACAGCAGGCCGTAGAGGACGGCCGGGATCACCATGACGCCGAGCATGACCTGCCAGGCCTCCAGGCCCATCAGCTCACCGCGCTGGTCACCGCCGGCCGCGTTCAGCAGACCCCAGTTGACCAGCTGCGACACCGCGATGCCGACGACGATCGCGGCCTGCTGGAAGGAGCCGAGCCGGCCGCGGTAGGCGGGCGGGGAGACCTCGGCGATGTAGGCCGGGCCGATCACCGAGGCCATGCCGATGGCGAAGCCGCCGATGACCCGCCACATGGCCAGGTCCCACAGCGCGAACGGCAGCGCCGAGCCGATGGCGCTGACGGTGAACAGGACGGCGGCGATCTGCATGCAGCGGATGCGGCCGATGCGGTCGGCGATGCGGCCGGCGGTGGCCGCGCCGATGGCACAGCCGATCAGCGCGATCGCGATGACCTGGGCCAGCAGCGCTGAACCGACGTCGTAGCGGTCCCGGATGGCCTCGACGGCGCCGTTGATGACGGAGCTGTCGTAGCCGAAGAGGAAACCGCCCATCGCGGCCGCCGCCGCGATGAAGATGACGTGCCCGAGATGATCGGGGTGAGCCGTTCTGGCTCCTGACTTGGGTGCCTCAGCGGTGCTGGTCACGTGTACTCCTCGGGCCACCGGCAACGCTGCCGGGGTGGATCACCCTTCGAGGACCGTCGGAAGGTTCCTGAAGGTAAAAGCAACGTTGCAGAGACTATGCCTTCAAGTTTCGAAGTCAATAGGACAGTAGGTGTGAGCTACGAGACGTTCTACCCCGAAACAAGCGAAGGATGGCGAGGGAGGAAAGATCAGGAGCATTCACTTCTTGAAGGTAATGAGGGCTCGGCCTACCGCAGTCGCTGGCTGATGACCTTCGACACGCCGTCACCCTGCATGGACACGCCGTACAGCGCGTCGGCGACCTCCATCGTCCGCTTCTGATGCGTGATCACGATCAGCTGGGACGCTTCCTGGAGTTCCTGCATGATCCGGATCAGCCGTTGCAGGTTGGTGTCGTCCAGCGCCGCCTCGACCTCGTCCATGACGTAGAACGGGCTCGGCCGCGCCTTGAAGATGGACACGAGCAGCGCCACCGCGGTCAGCGAACGCTCCCCGCCGGAGAGCAGCGACAGCCGCTTGACCTTCTTGCCCGGCGGCCTGGCCTCGACGTCCACGCCCGTGGTGAGCATGTTGCCGGGGTCGGTCAGCACCAGCCGGCCCTCGCCGCCGGGGAACAGGCGGCCGAACACACCCTCGAACTCTCGGGCGGTGTCCCGGAAGGCCTCGGTGAAGACCTGCTCGACGCGCTCGTCGACCTCCTTGACGACCTGGAGCAGATCGGTGCGGGTCTTCTTCAGGTCCGCCAGCTGCTCGCTGAGGAACTGGTGCCGCTCCTCCAGCGCCGCGAACTCCTCCAGCGCCAGCGGATTGACCTTGCCGAGCTGCTGGTAGGCCCGCTCGGCGGCCTTCAGCCGCTTCTCCTGCTCGTCCCGCCGGTACGGCCGGGGCCGGTTGCGCGGGTGGTCCGGGTCGTCGGGGAGTTCCTCGCCCTGGGCGGGGGGCGAGGGCGGCACCGCCTGGTGCGGCCCGTACTCGTCCACCAGTGCTGTCGGTTCCACACCGAGTTCCTCCAGCGCCTTGGTCTCCAGCTGCTCGATCCGCAGCCGTTTCTCGGCGCCGAGTACCTCACCCCGGTGAACTGAATCCGTGAGTTTGTCGAGCTCGGCCTTGAGGTCACGGCCCGCGGTCCGGGCCGCTTCCAGCTCCCGCTCGTGCCGTGCCCTCGCCTCCTCCGCGGCGGCCCGCTCCCGCTCGGCGCGGGCGAGGGAGACCTCGACGTGCGCCAGCAGCTGGCGGGCGCCCGAGGCGACGGCCCCGGCGACGGACGCCTCATCGCGCAGCCGGGCGCGCCGCTGCTCGGCACGCGCGCGTGCCTCGCGTTCGGCGCGGGCGGCGCGGTCCAGCGAGTCGGCCCGGCCGGCCAGGGCCCTGACCCGTTCCTCGTGCGTACGGGCCTGGAGGCGGGCCTCCATCTCGGTCTGCCGTGCGTTGGCCCCGTCGGCGGCGAGCCGGTCCCGGCGGGAGGTGTCGGGTTCCTCGTCGACCGGCATCTCCTCGGCGACGGCCAGCCGCTCGGTGAGTTCCTCCACTTCCGTCAGGGCCCTGTCCAGTGCCTCCTGCGCCCGGTCGGCCGCCGCGGCGGCGCGTTCCGCCTCGCCGGCCGCGCCCCGGGCCTGTCCGGCGAGCCGGCCGAGCTGCTGGGCGACGGCCGACTTCTCCCGGTCGGCGGCCCGGCGCCGCTCCCCCAGTTCCTCGACGAGCGCGGCGCACTCCCGGCGCCGCTCCCCGGCGGCCTCCTGGGCGCTCGCCAGCTCCGCGCACCGCACGTCCAGCTCCGCCAGCTCGGCGGCGGCCTGGTCGACGGAGGCCTGTACCTCGATGAGGCTGGGCGCCCCGGCCGAACCGCCCTGCGCGAGGTGCGCGCCGAGCAGGTCGCCCTCGGCGGTGACGGCGGTCAGTCCGGGCCGCGCGTACACGAGCTCCTCGGCGTCCTCCAGCGTCTCCACGACGACGATCCCGCGCAGCAGCCGCCGTACGGCGGGCATCAGCTCCGCCGGCCCCCGCACCAGCTCGGCGGCGTACGGCGGCCCGTCGCCCCGGGAAGCGTGCGGTACGTCCTCGGCGGCGCCGGCGATCAGCAGCGCGGCCCGCCCGGCGTCCTGCTTGCGCAGCAGGCGCAGGGCGTCGGCGGCGGCGGCCGGGGAGGACACGGCGAGGGCGTCGGCGGCGGCGCCGAACGCGGCGGCGAGCGGAACCTCGTGGCCCGGTGTGACGGTGAGCAGACCGGCGGCCGGGCCGAGCAGCCCGGTCAGCCGGTCGCGGGCGGCGAGCAGCGCGCCGGTGCCGTCCTTGCGGCGCAGGCCCAGTGCCAGGGCGTCGTGCCGGGCCCGGGTAGCGGCGCGGGTGCGTTCGGCCGCGCCGGTCGCCTCGCGGGCGGCGTTCAGGGCGGACTCGGCCCCGGCCAGCTCCCGCTTGGCCGTCTCGTGCCGTGCGGCGAGTTCGTGGTCGCCGGCGTCGAGTCCGTCGACCTCCGCCTGGAGCGCCTCGTACTCCTCCTGGGCGGCGGCGGCGCGTTCCCGGGACTCGTCCCGGGTCGCGGTGAGCCGTTCTATCTCCGCCTGCGCGGCGGCGGCCCGGGAGCGGGCGGCGCCGACCTGGCCGCTGAGCCGGGCGAGGCCCTCGCGGCGGTCGGCGAGGGCGCGGGCGGCGTCCTTGAGGCGGCGTTCCTCCGCGGCCAGCTCGCGTTCGAGCTCGGCGCGGTGGGCGACGGTGTCCTCCAGGGCGCGCCGGGCCGCTTCCAGGGCGGCCTCCAGCTCGGCCTCCTGCTCGCGGACCCGGGCGGCCTCGCGTTCCAGGTCCTCCGGGTCCCGGCCGCGCCGTTCCTCCTCGGGCGCCGAGGTGGCGCTCTTGACCCGGGCCTCGGCGAGCGAGACGGTGCCGCGCACCCGTTCGGCGAGCTGGGACAGCTCGTACCAGGTCTGCTGGGCGCGCGTCAGGCGCGGGGCGAGCCGGCGCACCTCGTCCTCCAGCAGCGCCTCACGGCGCAGCGCCCGGCGGAGGTCCTCCTCGGCGGCCTCCTTGCGTTCCTTCAGGGCGGCCTCGTCGGCGATCTCGGCGGCGAGTGCCTCCCGCAGCCGTACGAGGTCGTCGGCGAGGAGGCGCAGCCGGGCGTCGCGCAGGTCGGCCTGGATGACGGCGGCCCGGCGGGCGACGGCGGCCTGCCGGCCGAGCGGTTTGAGCTGGCGGCGCAGTTCGTCGGTGAGGTCCTGCACACGGGCGAGGTTGGCCCTCATCGCGTCCAGCTTCCGCAGCGCCTTCTCCTTGCGCTTGCGGTGCTTGAGGACGCCGGCCGCCTCCTCGATGAAGGCGCGGCGGCCCATGGGGTCGGCGTGCAGGACGGAGTCGAGCTGGCCCTGGCCGACGATGACGTGCATCTCGCGGCCGATGCCGGAGTCGGAGAGGAGTTCCTGGATGTCGAGGAGGCGGCAGGTGTCGCCGTTGATCTGGTACTCGCTGCCGCCGTTGCGGAACATGATCCGCGTGATGGTGACCTCGGCGTACTCGATGGGCAGCGCCCGGTCGGAGTTGTCGATGGTCAGGGACACCTCGGCCCGGCCGAGCGGCGGGCGGCCGGTGGTGCCGGCGAAGATGACGTCCTCCATCTTGCCGCCGCGCAGCGACTTGGCGCCCTGTTCGCCCATGACCCAGCTGAGCGCGTCCACCACATTGGACTTGCCCGAGCCGTTGGGTCCGACGACGCAGGTGATCCCCGGCTCGAACCGGAGCGTGGTCGCGGAGGCGAACGACTTGAACCCGCGCAGGGTCAGGGCCTTCAGGTGCACGCCGCCCGACATTACCTCCCGGGTCCGTCCCACTCCATGAACGCCGAGGCGCCCGCGGTTTCACCACTGAACGCGCAGGGCACATCAGACGTTGAAGAAGGTGAAAGGTCGCGGGGGAGAGCGGCGCGACGACGCGGGAGGGCAAGAAAGAAGGGACGCCGAAGCGTCCCTTGCAACTCTGAGCAACCTGGCGGTCGTACGGGCAGCCAACCGCTGCCCGTGCTGTGTCGTGGTGCGGTGGCAGTGATCAGGTGAGCGCAGGCTCCGCCTGGTGTGCGTCAACGCTCTCCATGATCCTGTCGTGGGACGCGGCAGCTGCCAGTGCGTCGTTCTCCGCCTGGATTCGTACGAGCTCCGATTCCAGGTCCTGGACACGCTGCTGGAGCCGTCGCATCTCGGCGAGGAGTCGCGGGTCGGAGCCGCCGACGTAACCGAGAAGCGCCTTTGCCATGATGGATGGTCCTCCACAATGAGTGACCGACCGATGCGGTGTGGGTCGTGAGGGATTCGCACCCGCGGTGCTTGGCATATGCGTTTTTGCTGCCGTTCAACCATGCCAAACAGCTAAGGTGCGCGGGGCTTTCAGAGTCTCACCAAAAAGTTTGACGGTCAACACGATCACGCCCCGTATCGACGCACGACCCGGGGAGCGCGGCCTCGGAACGGCGGCGCTTCGACCTCTGCGGGCCCCTGGGGGCGTGGCGCTGATCCTGCCGTGCGGAGCCGCCCATGGCAAGCGATTCTCGGCAACCACCTGCTTCTTTACCCTCCGGGCGGCTCCCACAGGGCGGTCGCACGGGTCCCCCGGGTGCCACCCGGAGGGGCGGGGTCAGCGGATGGCGAAGCCGTCGTAGCCGCCGCGGGGTGTGTCCCAGATCTCGGTGACACCGTCCACGCGGCCGGGCGTGTCGGCGCCGCGCAGCCAGTCCAGGAGCCCCTCGCACCGCTCCCGGGGCCCCTCCGCGACCACCTGGACGCGTCCGTCGCCCAGATTGAGAGCAAAACCACTCAGGCCGCCCAGCTCCAGGGCGCGCGCCCGGGTGAACCAGCGGAAACCCACGCCCTGGACGCGTCCGCGCACCCAGGCGACCAGCCGTACATCCTCGCTCATGACCGCAACCTAACGGGCCGATGTCCCGATGGTCACACCCTCCCCCAGCGCCATGCGGTACCGTCCCGATCCAATGAATCTCATACGAAACTCACTCGATCGTGTGAGTTTCGTATTGATCAAGAGACGTTGACCGCCGAAGACGCCGATCGCATCAGGCGTCGGCCTCGAAGACGAGAAGACGAGTCGACCGCGAGGACGAGGAAGGCCAGTACATGGGACGCCACCGACGCTCCGCCGCCGGCCGCGTCCCCGGTGCCGCCCAGCCGGGTGGCACCGGGGCACAGGACCACGACCCGCTGGCCTCCCCGGGGGACACGCCCGTCAGAGGGACCGCGCCCTATCCGAACCCCGAGGCGTACGCCGACGTCCGGGCCCGGAGCGACGCCTACCTGTTCGGCGCCGGCCCGGAGGACGCGGCCGGCCCCGAGGGCTCCGCGCGGGCCGGGGGCGCGCCCCGGCCCGCGGGGTCCCGCAGGCGCCGGCGGAAGAAGGCGGCGTCCGTCCCGGTCCGTACGGGACTGCTCGGCGTCTCGGCCGCCGTGGCGCTCGGCGCGGTGGCGGTGGCCACCGGCGCGGTGCCCGGCCTGGACGGCCTGCGCGTCGGCCAGGGCCAGGGCGGCGGCGACACCGTGCGGGCGGCGGACTCGCCGGCCAACACCCCCAGCGGGCAGGGCGGCACCTCGGGCGCGGTCGGCGGCGAGGAGTCCGCCGGGTCCGGTACCGGCCGTTCGGCCTCGCCCTCCTCCCCCAGCGCCTCCGCGTCCGCCTCCGGGAAGCCCTCCGCGTCCGCCTCGCCCACGCCGTCGAGGACCCCCGCCGAGCGGAAGAAGACCTCGGCGCCCCCGAGCGAGAAGGCGGCGCCCGCTCCGTCGCGGACGGTGACCGAGGAGCCGGAGAAGACCGGGCAGCCGTCCGGCGGGACCGTCGCGGTGTCCGGGGAGGCCGCCGCCGAGGCGGAGGTGCTCCGGCTCGTCAACGCCGAGCGGGCCAAGGTCGGCTGCACCCCGCTCGCCGCCGACAGCGCGCTGACCGGCCTCGCCGAGGACTTCAGCGCGGCCATGGCCGCGCAGGGCTTCTTCGACCACACCGACCCCAGCGGCGCCACTCCGTGGGACCGCGCGGAGGCGGCCGGGATATCCGGTCTCGGCGGCGAGAACATAGCCCGCGGCCAGGCGGACGCCGCCGCGGTGATGGACGCCTGGATGAACAGCGAGGGCCACCGGGCGAACATACTGAACTGCGACTTCAAGACCCTGGGCGTCGGCGTCCACTTCGGCTCCGGCGGCCCTTGGTGGACGCAGGACTTCGGCTACTAGAACTAGCCCGCTTTCCCCGGGGCGGCGCCGCCTGACGGGTGGCGCGGCGCGGGCGTAACCTGGAGGGCATGTCGACCTCGCAGGAGTGCCCGCAGGGGCGGGACCTTCCGTACGACGTGTTCTCCCGGGGCTGCCCGTCGCGGGCGACGCTGGAGCATGTCACCGGGCGCTGGGGCGCGCTCACCCTCGGCGCCCTCTCCCACGGGTCCTTCCGCTTCAACGAGCTGCGCCGCCGGGTGGACGGCGTCAGCGAGAAGATGCTCGCCCAGACCCTGCACGCGCTGGAGCGCGACGGCCTGGTGCACCGCGAGGCCCAGCCGACCAACCCGCCCCGCGTCGACTACGAGCTGACCGCGCTGGGCCGGGAGACCGCCCGGCGGCTGGTCGCCCTCATCGAGTACCTCGAAGGCAGCATGGACGAGGTGCTGGCGGCCCGCGAGCGCTACGACGCCGCGCGGACCCCCGCCGGGCGGTCCGCTACGGCGTGACGCGCGGCGGGCGCTGGCACCGGGGGCAGTAGTAGCTGGACCGGTTCATCCACGGCCGGCGGCGCATCGGGGTGGCGCACCTCCGGCAGGGCAGTCCCTCGCGGCCGTACGCGTCCAGTGAGCGGTCGAAGTAGCCGGACTCCCCGTTGACGTTGACGTACAGGCTGTCGAAACTGGTGCCGCCCACGGCGAGGGCGGCGTTCATGACGTCCCTGATGTGCCCGAGGAGTTCGGCGGTGCGGGGCCGGGTGAGGGCAGCCGTCGGTCGGTCGTAGTGCAGGCGGGAGCGCCACAGGGCCTCGTCGGCGTAGATGTTGCCGACGCCGCTGATCAGGGACTGGTCGAGCAGGGCCCGTTTGACGGTGGTGCGCTTGCGGCGCAGCGCCCGGTGGAACGCCTCGTCGTCGAAGAGCGGGTCGAGGGGGTCGCGGGCGATGTGCGCGATGACGTCGGGCAGTCCGTCGGGCGAGGTGTCGTGCAGCGAGAGTCCGCCGAAGGTGCGCTGGTCGACGAAGCGCAGCTCGGTGCCGAGGGCGTCGGCGAAGCGGACCCGGACGCGCAGGTGCTTCTCGGCGGGCGCCTCGTGCGGCTGGACCAGCAGCTGGCCGCTCATGCCGAGGTGGGCCAGGACCGCCTGGCCGCTGTCGGCCAGCGGCAGCCACAGGTACTTGCCGCGCCGGCTGGGCACGCCGACGCGGTACCCCTGGAGCCGGCGGGCGAAGTCGTCGCCGCCGGCCGGGTGCCGGCGTACGGCGCGGGGGTGCAGGACCTCGGCGTCGGCGACGGTCCGGTGGGCGACCCACCGTTCCAGTCCGCGCCGGACGACCTCGACCTCGGGCAACTCGGGCATGCGCTCCCCCGTGACGGTGTGACGAACCGAGCGCCCGGCCCCGGGGACGGGGCGGGCGCTCGGGTCCTGCTGTGCCGGTCGAAGCGGATCAGGCGGAGGCCGACGACACGTCGGCGCTCTCCTCCTGCGCGGCGGCGGCCTCGGCCGCCTCCCGGGCGCGCTCGTCCGCCGCGGCCCGGATGGACCGCCACGCGGATTCCGCGGCCTGCTGCTCCGCTTCCTTCTTGCTGCGGCCGGTGCCGGTGCCGTACGAGACGCCTCCGACGCGGGCGGCAGCAGTGAAGGTCTTCTCATGGTCGGGGCCGGTCTCCGTGACCAGGTACTCGGGGACGCCGAGCCCTTCGGTCGCGGTCAGCTCCTGGAGACTGGTCTTCCAGTCCAGGCCGGCACCGAGGTTGGAGGACTTTTCGATCAGGGGGTCGAACAGGCGGTGCACCAGCTCCGCCGCCGCGTCCAGGCCCTGGTCGAGATAGACCGCGCCGATCACCGCTTCGAGGGTGTCGGCGAGGATGGATGCCTTGTCCCGGCCGCCCGTGCCCTCTTCACCGCGGCCCAGCCGGATGAAGGAGCCCAGTTCCAGGCCGCGACCGACCTCCGCCAGCGCACGCGAGTTGACCACCGCGGCCCGCAGCTTGGCCAGCTGGCCTTCGGGCAGGTCGGGGTGGATGCGGTACAGCGTGTCGGTGACGACGAGACCGAGCACGGAG
This sequence comes from Streptomyces griseoviridis, assembly GCA_014649155.1. Classification (GTDB taxonomy): domain Bacteria; phylum Actinomycetota; class Actinomycetes; order Streptomycetales; family Streptomycetaceae; genus Streptomyces; species Streptomyces griseoviridis. The sequence goes on from BMSM01000011.1 coordinate 100,641, forward strand.
TCCCCGAGGAACTCCAGCCGCTCGTTCGTCGGCAGACCGCCGTTCTCGTACGCGTAGGAACGGTGGGTCAGCGCACGCACCAGAAGGGCGGACTCGACCTTGTAGCCGAGCCGCCCTTCCAGAAGCGTGTGGGACGAGGCCTGGTGCTCCGCAGAGTTCTTCTTCGGCGTGGACACAGTGCCTCTCACCAGCCGCTCAGACCTCGAGGACCTGGCGCTTGTTGTAGGTGCCGCACGACGGGCACGCGATGTGCTGCTGCTTGGGCTCGTGGCAGCGCTCACACGCAACCAGGGTGGGGACCGCAGCCTTCCACTGCGACCGGCGGTGGCGCGTGTTGCTGCGCGACATCTTCCGCTTCGGAACAGCCACGGCTACTTCTCCTGCTTCTCGTCGACGCCCGCTTCCGCTTCGGCGCCGCTGATCTCGTCCTTCTCGCCGTCTCCGAGTGAACCGGCGAGTCCCTGCAAAGCCGCCCAACGGATGTCGACGGCGTCATGGTGGTGGTCCGGGTCGTCCGCCAGGCGCACGCCGCACTCGGCGCACAGTCCCGGGCAGTCTTCCTGGCACACCGGCTGCATCGGCAGTGCGAGCACCACCGCATCACGCAGCACGGGTTCGAGGTCGAACAGGCCGTCCTCGAGGAAGAACCTCTCCTCGTCGTCCTCGGCGTCGTCGCCCGGTTCCGCGATCACGCGGCCCCGGTCGTCGGCGTCAGGGTACGAGAAGAGTTCCTGGAAGTCCGCTTCGAGCTCGAGCTCGACCGGCTCCAGACACCTTACGCACTCCCCCTTGGCGGCGGCACGGGCGGTGCCCGTGACGAGCACCCCTTCCATGACCGACTCCAGGCGGAGGTCCAGCTCCACCGGGGCGCCTTCCGGCACTCCGATGACTCCCGCGATACCGAGGTCCTGGGGAGCGTCGACCGTGCGGGACAGGCGCTGCAGCGCACCGGGCCGCCGTCCCAGCTCGTGCGTGTCGAACACGAGGGGGTTGCGGTGGTCGAGGCGGGCGTTCAGAGCCATTCCAACTTTCGATCTTCGAGCGGGGTACTGAGTGTTACCGAGGGGGCACCGCCCCTGGTGGTGCGGGCAGCGCTGATCGCGTGGCTACACACGACCGAAGAACCAGGGTACTGGACCTTCCGCCCACGGCCCAATCCGGCCCGGGGCCGGGCGGGACTACAGCCCCCGGCCCTGTTCGTAGGCCCTGAGCTGCTCGGCGCTGATCATGCTGGTGTCGAACAGGCTGGTCTCGTCCAGCGCCTGCGACTGCTGCGACTGCTCGGGGGCGTAGCCCTGCTGCGCGTCGTACGCGGGCTGCTGGGCGTCGTAGGACGCCTGCTGGGGGACGTAGCCCTGGTAGCCGTAGGGGTCGGCCTGGTAGCCGTAGGCGTCCTGCTGCCCGGCGTACGGGTCGGGCTGCTGCGGGTAGCCGCCGTACGGGTCGGGCTGCTGGGCGTAGCCGTACGCGGTCTGGTCGTCGGGGACCGCCTGGGCCGCGGCCGGCTGCTGCTGGTCGGCGTAGTCCTGCCGGCGGGCCTGCTCGGCGGCGGCGTCGCTGTCGGCGAGGGCGGCCAGGTCGGCGAGGTAGTCGGCGTCGCTGGAGTGCCGGCGGGTGGTGGTGTCGTCGGCGAGGGCGCCGAGGTCGTCGGTGGCGATCCGGCCGTGCAGCTTCTGCCGGCCGCGGCCGACCGCCTCCAGGGTCTTGGCCAGGACGGCCTCGAAGGCGCCGAGCTTGACGTCGACGTAGGCGTCGGCGTCGCGGCGCAGGGTCTCCGGGTCGTGGCTGCGCTCGGGGGCGTCCTCGTCCTCGTAGCCGTTCTCGTCGGTGCCCGGGCCGGTGCCGAGGAGCTTCTCGCGGCCCCGGCCGACCGAGCCGAGCGTCTTGGTGAGGACCACCTCGAAGTTGGCGAGCTTGGAGTCGACGTAGTCGTCGGCCTCGGCGCGGATCTCCTCGGCCTCGCGGCGGGCCTCGGCGAGGATGCGGTCGGCCTCGGCCTGGGAGCGGCGGACGACCTCCATGTCGGAGATGAGGGAGCCGCGCTCGGCGTGCGCGCTCTCGATGATCCGCGTCGCCTCCTGGCGGGCCTGCTCGACCATCTGCTCGCGGTCGCCGATCAGCTCCTGGGCCTGCGCGAGGGAGCCGGGCAGCGCGGCGCGCACCTCTTCCAGCAGGGCGAGCAGTTCGGCGCGGTTGACCACGCACGAGGCCGACATGGGCATGGATCGGGCGCCGGAGACCGTGGAGACGATCTCGTCGAGCTTCTTCTGCACGTCCACCGTGTGCTCGCCACTCTCTACAGCTGGTGTTGGAGACGGACGGGACGACTGTACGGCTCCGGGGCGCCCGCCGGAATCCGGGTGCGGTGGTACCGGCCCCGGGGGCGGGGTCAGTTCCGGCGGAGCCGGTCCGCGAGGGCGTCGTGGACCAGCGGGGGCACCAGGTGGGAGACGTCGCCGCCCCAGGTGGCGACCTCCTTGACCAGCGAGGACGACAGGAAGCTGTAGGTGGGGTTGGTGGGCATGAAGAGGGTCTCCACGCCGGAGAGGCCGTTGTTCATCTGGGCCATCTGGAGTTCGTAGTCGAAGTCGCTGACCGCGCGCAGGCCCTTGACGATGGCCGGGATCTCGCGCTCCTTGCAGAAGTCGACGAGGAGGCCGTGGAAGGACTCGACGCGGACGTTGCCGTACTCGGCGGTGACCCGGCCGATGAGGTCGATGCGCTCCTCGATCGCGAACAGGCCCTTCTTGGACTGGTTGATCATCACGGCGACATAGACCTCGTCGTACAGCCTGGAGGCCCGGGCGATGATGTCCAGATGTCCGTTGGTGATCGGGTCGAACGACCCGGGACAGACGGCGCGGCGCACTTGCGATCCCTCGCTCTCGAGTCCGGTCATCGTGCGTCTTCGCACGTGGAGGCGGCGCGACCGTACCAAAACGTTCCCTCGCCGTAGCGACGGGACCGGAGCGCGTCGAAACCCTCCGGCCACCGGAACTCCCCGCCTCTGGTGCTGCGCTCCACGGTGACGAGGGCTTCGTCCGCGAGCCACCCCTGCGTACGGAGTGTGAGCAGGATCTCCCGAAGATCGTCGTCGGAGACGGCGTACGGGGGATCGAGGAAGACCAGGTCGTACGGGTCGTCCGGCGGGGCCTGGACGATCTGCCTGGCCTTGCCGGCGCGGACCTCGGCGCCGGGGAGACCGACGGTCCTGGCGTTGTCCCGGACGGTACGGGCGGCGCGGGCGTCGGCCTCCACGAGGAGGACGTGGCCCGCGCCCCGGGAGAGGGCCTCCAGGCCGACGGCGCCGGAGCCGGCGTACAGGTCGAGGACCCGTTCGCCGTCGAGCGGGCCGCCCAGCAGGGACTGCCAAGTGGAGAAGAGGCCCTCGCGGGCGCGGTCGGAGGTGGGGCGGGTGCTGTTGCCCGGCGGCACTGCGAGGCGGCGTCCGCCGGCTTCGCCGGCGATCACGCGGGTCATGTGTGGTCCTTGGTGGTTGGCGGCTGACGGTTTCAGTGTGGCTGGTCGCGCGGTGCGCCGCGCCTCCGGGGAAACCGCCGTCACCCCTTTTCCAGGTACTGCTCCCGCTCCTCGTCCAAGAGGGCGTCCAGGGCCGTGCGCAGGCCGGGGAGGGTCGTCAGTTCCGGGTCGGCCGCCACCAGCGCCGCCGCCTCCTGTCTCGCCTCCGCGATGATCTCCTCGTCCTCGATGACGGCCAGGACCCGCAGGGAGGTGCGGGCGCCGGACTGGGCCTGGCCGAGGACGTCGCCCTCGCGGCGCTGTTCGAGGTCGATGCGGGACAGCTCGAAGCCGTCCAGGGTGGAGGCGACGGCGTCGAGCCGCCGGCGGGCCGCGCTCGCCTCCGGCATCTCGGTGACCAGCAGGCAGAGTCCGGGCGCGGAGCCGCGGCCGACCCGGCCGCGCAGCTGGTGGAGCTGGGAGACGCCGAAGCGGTCCGCGTCCATGATCACCATGGCGGTGGCGTTGGGCACGTTGACCCCGACCTCGATGACGGTGGTGGCGACCAGGACGTCGGTGTCGCCCGCGGCGTAGCGGCGCATGACGGCGTCCTTGTCGTCGGGGTGCATACGGCCGTGCAGCACCTCGACCGTGAGCCCGCTGAGCGGGCCCTTGGCGAGCTGGTCGGCGAGGTCGAGGACGGCGAGCGGCGGGCGTCTGTCCCCGTCGTCCCGGGGCGTGCCCTTGCCCTTCCTGGGGGCGTCCTCCTCGTCGCCGATGCGGGGGCAGACGACGTAGGCCTGGTGGCCGTTCTCCACCTCCTCGCGGACCCGTTCCCAGGCGCGGGCGAGGAAGTGGGGTTTGTCGGCGGCCGGGACGACATGGCTGGCGATGGGTGAGCGGCCCGCGGGGAGCTGGTCCAGGACGGAGGTCTCCAGGTCGCCGAAGACGGTCATGGCGACCGTGCGCGGAATGGGCGTGGCGGTCATGACGAGGAGGTGGGGCGGCTGCTTGCCCTTGCCGCGCAGGGCGTCGCGCTGCTCGACGCCGAACCGGTGCTGCTCGTCGACGACGACCAGGCCCAGGTCGTGGAACTGGACCTTGTCCTCGATGAGCGCGTGGGTGCCGATGACGATGCCGGCCTCGCCGGTGGCCAGGTCGAGCATGGCCCGGCGGCGGGCGGCGGTGCCCATCGAGCCGGTCAGCAGCACGACCTTGGTGGCGTGCTCGGTGCCGCCCAGCATGCCGCCTTCGGCCAGCTCGCCCATCATCTCCACGACCGACCGGTGGTGCTGCTGGGCCAGCACCTCGGTGGGCGCGAGCATCGCCGCCTGTCCCCCGGCGTCCACGACGGCGAGCATGGCGCGCAGGGCCACCAGTGTCTTTCCCGAACCGACCTCGCCCTGGAGGAGCCGGTGCATCGGGTGGTCGGTGGCGAGGTCGTCGAAGATCTCGCGGGAGACCTTCCGCTGGCCCTCGGTGAGGGTGAAGGGCAGGCGGTCGTCGAAGGCGGTCAGCAGGCCGTCGGGCCGGGGCCTGCGGGGGACGGCGGCGAGCTGGGTCTCGGCGTGGCGGCGGCGGGCGAGGGCGACCTGGAGGACGAACGCCTCGTCCCACTTCAGGCGGGCGCGCGCGGCGGCGACGTCGGCCTGGGTGTGCGGGCGGTGGATCTTGAGCAGGGCCTCGGGGAGGGAGACCAGGCCGCGTCCCTCGCGCAGTGACCCGGGGAGCGGGTCGACGGCCTCCTGGGCGGCGGGCAGCACCGTCTGGATCGCCTTGGCGAGCTTCCAGGACTCCAGTTTGGCGGTGGCGGGGTAGAGCGGGATGAGGGCGCCGGCCCAGCTCTCCACCGTCTCCTCGCTGTCGCCGCGCAGCAGTTCGTAGGCGGGGTGGGCCAGTTGCAGTTTCCGGTTGAAGACGGAGACCTTGCCGGAGAACATCGCGCGGGTGCCCGGCAGGAGTTCCTTGTGGGGCTTGTGGACGCCGTTCCCGAAGAAGACCAGTTGCAGCCGGCCGCTGCCGTCGGTGATCGTCACCTCCAGCCGCTGGCCCTTGCCGCGCGGGGCCTTCGACGAGGCGAAGGTGTGCAGGCGGGCGTCGGCGACCTGGGCGACCACCGTGACGTGCTCGTCCATGGGGAGGTCGGCGAGGTGGGTGAGCTGGCCGCGCTCCTCGTATCTGCGCGGATAGTGGTGGAGGAGGTCGCCGACGGTGTGCAGGCCGAGGTGCTCGGCCATCACCTTCGCGGTGGCGGGGCCGAGCACCGACTTCAGGGACTGATGCAGCGGTTCTTGCGATGCGGGCACGAGATCCATTGCACACCACGCCACTGACAATGGCCGCGCGCGGCCCGGGGAAGGCCGGGAGAAAGCTCCGGGGACGGCCGGGAGAAAGTTCGAGACGGCCGGGAGAAAGCCCGGGACGGCCGGGAGAAGGCCCGGTGAGCGCCCTACTCCACGCCGATGAGCAGCAGCGAGCCCTGCCGCCCGCCCCGGTAGACCACCGTGTCCACGGCGAGGTACGCCTCCCTGACCCGCGTCCGCAGGCGGTCGGCGATGTCCTCGGGGGCGTCGTCGCCCAGGACCAGGGTGACCAGTTCGCCGCCGGCCGCGAGCATCCGGTCCAGGACGGCCCGGGCGGTGGCCGCCACGTCGGAGCCGATCACCGCGACGTCCCCGTCGACCAGTCCGAGGACGTCGCCGGCCTGGCAGATGCCGGCCGTGGTCCACGACTGGCGTTCGGCGACGGTGACCTCGGCGTAGCGGGTGGCGCCGGCCGCGGAGGTCATGGCCACCACGTCCTCGTCGAAGCGCCGGCCGGGCTCGTGCACGGCGAGCGCGGCGATGCCCTGCACCGCGGAGCGGGTGGGGATGAGGGCGACCCGGACCCCGGCCTGCCGGGCCTGGTCGGCGGCCGCGGCGGCGGTCTGGCGCAGTTCGGCGTCGTTGGGCAGCAGTACGACCTCGCGCGCGTGGGCGCGACGGACCGCCTCGGCCAGTTCGGCGCTGGCGGGCGGCTCCCCGGGGCGGGCCAGCACGGTGGTGGCCCCGGCCTCCGCGCAGAGCCCGGCCAGCCCCTCTCCGGGCACGACGGCCACCACGGCCCGCTGGACCCTTTCGCGGGGCGGGCGCCCGGCGCCGCCGGTGTGCGCGTCGCCCTGCCCGAAGTGGGTGATGCGGATGCGGTACGGCCGGCCCGCCTCGACGCCCGCCTCGACGGCGGCCCCGGCGTCGTCCACGTGCACGTGGACGTTCCACAGCCCGTCGCCGCCGACCACCACCAGGGAGTCGCCGAGGGCGTCCAGCCGCCGCCGCAGCCGGGCCACGGCCGGTTCCCCGGCCTCCAGGAGGTAGATCACCTCGAAGGCGGGGCCGCCCTCGCCGGGCGGGCACTCGCCGGCGTCCGCGCCCTCCGCCGCTTCCTCCGGTACGCGCGCGTGCTCCACTTCGGCCTCGGCCGGGAGCGCCGGGGCCGTCTCCCCGGTGAGCGTCTCCACGAGGGCCCCGAGCACCGTGACCAGGCCGTGTCCGCCGGCGTCGACCACACCGGCCCGCTCCAGGGCGGGCAGTTGCCCCGGGGTCGCGGCGAGCGCCGTGCGGGCACCCTCGTAGGCGGCCCGGGCCACGGCGTCGCAGCCGCCCTCGACGCGGCCGGCCGCGTCGGCGGCGGCCGAGGCCACGGTGAGGACGGTGCCCTCGACGGGGTGGGCGACGGCCTGCCGGGCGGAGTCGGCCGCGTGCCGCAGGGCGCGCCGCAGCCCCGGTCCCCCGGTGTCCCGCTCGCCCCGCTCCTCCGCCGCCAGCACCTGGGCCATGCCGCGCAGCAGCTGCGCCAGGATCGTCCCCGAGTTGCCGCGCGCGCCGATCAGCGCGCCGTGCGCCATCGCCCGTATCGCCTCGGCGAGCGAGGGAGCGGTGCCGGTGTGGCCGGCCTCGTGCCCCGAGAAGACGGCCTCCACGGCCGCCGCCGCCGATTCCAGCGTCAGGTACAGATTGGTGCCGGTGTCCCCGTCCGCGACCGGATAGACGTTGATCGCGTCGATCTCCTCGCGCGCCCGTCCCAGCGCGCTCAGCGCCCGACCGCACCAGACGCGCACCGCCGGGGCGTCGAAGAACCTCTGCGGCACCTGCGCCTCCCTGAGCTGCTGGACGTGGCACGCAGCGTAGACCCCGGGCGTGGCGCCCACCGGAAGAGGGCCGGGACGGAGCCGGGGACAGGGCCCCTGAGCTGCCATGGTAGTTTCGTTGTACGGACGCAGTCGTTGTATGCTGCTCCGGTTGCCCGATCCTGATCGGGCCATTCCCCCCTGGCAACGCCACTCAGATCGCGGCCGCTTCCCCGGAAGCCCCGAGTTCTCGACCCCGGCATGCCGGGGTCAACCGTAAGTGCATCTGAAGTCTTTGGAGTGACCCGTGGCTGCCAACTGCGACGTCTGCGGCAAGGGGCCGGGCTTCGGCAACAACATCTCGCACTCGCACCGCCGTACGCCCCGTCGCTGGAACCCGAACATCCAGCGTGTGCGTACCGTGGTCGGCGGGACGCCGAAGCGCGTGAACGCTTGCACCTCGTGCATCAAGGCCGGCAAGGTCTCGCGCTGACGCTCAGCACCAGCGCGCGGCCACTGTCGGTTCGCTGCGAAAAGCCGGTCCACCTCACGGTGGGCCGGCTTTTCGCCGTACGCCCTCAGGTCCGGCGCCGCAGCGCCCACCCGTGATCCACCGGCCCGATCCCTCCGCCGAGCGGGAACCCGGCCGCGATCGCCCCGGTGACGTACTCCTTGGCCGCCGTCACCGCCGCCGGCACGGACAGGCCGTGCGCCAGGTGCGCGGCGATCGCCGAGGCGAGGGTGCAGCCGGTGCCGTGGGTGTGCCGGTTGTCGTGGCGCGGGGCGCGCAGCCAGTGCTCCTCCGAGCCGTCGGTGAGCAGATCGACCGCTTCCCCCGGCAGGTGCCCGCCCTTGATCAGCGCCCAGCGCGGCCCGAACTCCAGCAGCGCCCCGGCGGCCCGGCGCAGATCGCCCTCCGCCGTGACCTGCACGCCGGTGATCTGCGCCACCTCGTCCAGGTTCGGGGTGGCGACGGTGGCGACCGGCAGCAGCCTGGTGCGTACGGAGTCCAGGGCGGAGGCGGCCAGCAGCGCGTCCCCGTGCTTGGAGACGCCGACCGGGTCGACCACCGCGGGGGCGTCCGTGCCGGAGATCAGCTCGGCGACGGTCTCGACCAGTTCCGCCGAGGCCAGCATGCCGGTCTTGACCGCCTGGACGCCGATGTCGTCGACGACGCTGCGGTACTGCGCCCGGACCGCCTCGGCGGGCAGTTCCCAGGCGCCCTGCACCCCGAGGGAGTTCTGCGCGGTCACCGCGGTGAGCACGCTCATCCCGTGGGTGCCGAGCGCGAGCATCGTCTTCAGGTCGGCCTGCACGCCGGCGCCGCCGCCGGAGTCGGAGCCGGCGACCGTGAGGACCCTGGGCGGCGCGCTCATCCCTCGATCTCCCCGCCGAAGTGGTCCCAGCCGCCGCTGCTGGTCCAGGGCGCCCCGTCGACGGTGACCTGGGGCAGCGCCGAGGGGTGCAGGACCTCGCCGATGACCTTCCAGCGGGCGGGCAGCTTCACGTCCGGCGGGAAGGTCGCCACGATCGCGTGGTCCTCTCCCCCGGTCAGCACCCACTGGAGCGGGTCGACGCCGACGGCCTGGCCGATGTCGTTCATCTGGGACGGGATGTCGATCTGCGCGGAGCGGATGTCGATGCGGACCTTGCTGGCCTCCGCGATGTGCCCGAGGTCCGCGATCAGCCCGTCGCTGACGTCGCACATCGCGCTCGCCCCGAGCCCGGCGGCGGCCGGCCCCGCGTGGTACGGCGGCTCCGGCCGCCGGTGGGCCTCCACGAAGGCGCGCGGCGAGCGGAACCCCCGGGAGAGCACGGCGAACCCGGCCGCGGACCAGCCGAGCCAGCCGATCACCGCGACCAGGTCGCCGGGGCGGGCGCCGGCCCGGGTCACCGGTTCCTGGCCGCGCAGGTCGCCGAGGGCGGTGACGGACACGGTGATGGTGTCGCCGCCCACCACGTCACCGCCGACCACGGCGGCACCGGCGACCTGGCACTCGTCGCGCAGCCCGTCCATCAGCTCGGTCGGCCAGGTCACGGGGCATTCGGCGGGGACGACCAGGCCGAGCAGCAGCGCGGTCGGCACGGCCCCCATGGCGGCGATGTCGGCGAGGTTCTGGGCGGCGGCCTTGCGGCCGACGTCGTAGGCGGTGGACCAGTCACGGCGGAAGTGCCGGCCCTCCACGAGTATGTCGGTGGTGGCCACCACCCGCCGGTCGGGCGCGGCGACCACCGCGGCGTCGTCGCCGGGGCCGATCCGGACCGCCGGGGTGGTGGTGAGACGGGAGGTGAGCTCCCTGATGAGCCCGAACTCCCCGAGCTCACCAACAGTGCCCTTCATGCCCTACTCCCCTTCCGTCCCGGTCCGTGCCCGGTCGCGCGTCGTCTGTGTGTACCAGGGTGCCCGGGGTGCTCCGGCACGCGGGGCCGTGCCACGCGGGTCTCCCCGTGGCGCCGGACGACGCGATACCGTGGCGTTCCTTTTCCCCACATGATCCTCGTGGCCGCCCTGGAGGTTCCGTGGTACAGGCGTACATCCTGATCCAGACGGAGGTCGGCAAGGCGTCGTCCGTCGCCGGCACGATCAGCAGACTGCCGGGGGTGATCCAGGCCGAGGACGTGACCGGGCCGTACGACGTGATCGTGCGGGCGCAGGCCGACACCGTCGACGAGCTGGGCCGCATGGTGGTCGCCGAGGTCCAGAAAGTGGACGGCATCACCCGCACCCTGACCTGCCCGGTCGTCCATCTGTAGTCCCCGTCTACCCTGTGCCGGTGAACTCCTCGCGTCACCGGCTCCTCGGTCTGCCCCTGCTCGTCCTGCTGACCGCCGTCGCGGGCTGCTCCGCGACGGACGACGGGCCCTCGGCGGCGGTTCCCAGCCCGGACGCGAAGGTGGTCGCGCTCTGCGAGGACCTGGACGAGGCCGTGCCGCCGAAGGTGGACGGCCTGAGCCGCAAGGACCCCGAGCCCGCCTCGAAGCTGACGGCGGGCTGGGGAAACCCGCTGATCATACTGCGCTGCGGTGTCGAACGGCCGCCGAAGATGGCCGACCCCGAGGTGGCCGAGGGCCGGGACGCGGACGCGGTGGCCGGCGGGGTGAACGGCGTGGACTGGCTGATGGAGAAGGAGGACGACGGGGCGTACCGGTTCACCACCGCCAACCGGGAGGCGTACGTCGAGGTCACCGTGCCCGCGGGCCGGGACAGCTCCAGCGTGCTGATCGACCTGGCCGCGGCCGTGAAAAAGGCGATCCCCGAAGGGATCGCCCTCTGACCCGCCCCCGCGGTCAGCGCAGTCCCGTCGGCCGGTTCAGCGCGGCCTGCACCAGGCGGTCCACCAGTTCGGGGTAGGAGACCCCGCTGGCCTGCCACATCTGCGGGTACATCGAGATCGGCGTGAAGCCGGGCAGGGTGTTGATCTCGTTGATGACGAACTCGCCGTCCTCGGTGAGGAAGAAGTCCGCGCGGACCAGTCCCTCGCAGGACGCCGCCTCGAACGCCTCGACCGCGAGCCGCCGCACCTCGGCCGTCTCCTCGTCGGTGAGCGGCGCGGGCACCAGACCGGGCGTGGAGTCGATGTACTTGGCCTCGAAGTCGTAGTAGGCGTGCGCGCTCGGCGGGGGGATCTCGGCGGGTACGGAGGCCCGCGGGCCGTCCTCGAACTCCAGCACCCCGCACTCGATCTCGCGGCCCGTGAGCGCGGCCTCGACCAGGATCTTCGGGTCGTGCCGGCGGGCCTCGGCGATCGCCTCGTCGAGCCCGGAGAGGCCGTCGACCTTGGTGATGCCGATCGAGGAACCCGCGCGGGCGGGCTTCACGAACAGCGGCCAGCCGTGCTCGCCGGCGAAGTCGACGATTCTCTGCCGGGCGGCGGGGGCGTCCCGCTCCCACTCGCGGGGCCGGATCACCATGTACGGGCCGACCTTGAGCCCGAAGGAGGTGAACACCCGCTTCATGTAGTCCTTGTCCTGGCCGACCGCCGAGGCGAGCACACCCGAGCCGACATAGGGCACACCGGACAGCTCCAGCAGGCCCTGGAGGGTGCCGTCCTCGCCGTAGGGGCCGTGCAGGACGGGGAAGACGACATCGACCTCGCCGAGGACCTTGGGCACCGAGCCCGGTTCGCTGTAGACGACCTCACGGCTGGCGGGATCGACGGAGAGCACCACGGCGCCCTCCACCGAGTCGGCGAGCTGCTCCACGCTGGGAGTGCGGCGGCCGGTGATCGCCATGCGTTCGGGCTCGTCCGCGGTGAGCGCCCAGCGGCCGTCGGTGGTGATGCCGATCGGCAGGACGTCGTACTTCGTCCGGTCGATGGCGGCGAGGACGGCGCCGGCGGTCACCACGGAGATCCCGTGTTCGGAGCTGCGCCCGCCGAACACGACGGCCACCCGCGGCTTGCGCGGCGGCTGCTCGGGGCTCTGGGGGAGGTTCTCGGTGCTCATATCGCGTTGAGAGTACCCGCCCCCTGGGCGGCGTCACAGCGTCCGCCCCGGGCAAACGAGCGAGGGTGGCTCAGCGTCGTTCGGGCTTCGCGCTGCGCGACATCAGCTCCTTGACGGCGACCACCGGGGGCTTGCCCTCGTGCACGATCTCGAAGACCGTCTCGGTGATCGGCATGTCGACCTCGTGCCGGCGGGCCAGATCCAGCACCGACTCGCAGGACTTGACGCCCTCGGCGGTCTGCTGGGTGGCCGCGATGGTCTCCTCCAGGGTCATGCCCCTGCCGAGGTTGGTGCCGAAGGTGTGGTTCCGGGACAGCGGCGAGGAGCAGGTCGCCACCAGGTCGCCGAGGCCCGCGAGTCCGGAGAAGGTCAGCGGGTCGGCGCCGAGCGCGACGCCGAGCCGGGTCGTCTCGGCGAGGCCGCGGGTGATGAGGGAGCCCTTGGCGTTGTCGCCGAGGCCCATGCCGTCCGCGATGCCGACGGCCAGCCCGATCACGTTCTTCACCGCGCCGCCGAGTTCGCAGCCGATGACGTCGGTGTTGGTGTACGGGCGGAAGTACGGGGTGTGGCAGGCGGCCTGGAGCCGCCGGGCGACGGCCTCGTCGGTGCAGGCGACGACGGCCGCGGCGGGCATCCGCGCGGCGATCTCCCGGGCCAGGTTGGGTCCGGTGACCACGGCGACGCGGTCGGCGCCCACCTCGGTGACGTCCTCGATGACCTCGCTCATCCGCATCGCGGAGCCGAGTTCGACGCCCTTCATCAGGGAGACCAGCACGGTGTCGGGCGCGAGCAGCGGGCGCCACGCGGCGAGGTTGGCGCGGGCCGTCTGGGAGGGGATCGCGAGGACGGTGAAGTCGGCGCCGGCCGCGGCCTCGGCCGGGTCGGCGGTGGCCCGGATGTTCTCGGGGAGTTCGACGCCCGGCAGGTAGTCCGGGTTGGCGCGGGTGGAGTTGACCGCGTCGGCCAGCTCGGGGCGCCGGGCCCACAGGGTGACGTCGCAGCCGGCGTCGGCGAGGATGACGCCGAACGCGGTGCCCCAGGACCCGGTGCCGAAGACGGCCGCCTTGACGGGCTTGATCACGTGCCTTGTCCTTCTGCCTGTTTGCCGTGCGTCCGGCGCGTCTGCGCCTGGGTGCGGAGCCGCTGCTCGATCCGCTCGCGGCGCGGGTCGTAGGGCGTGTCGGGTGCCTTCTCGCCGCGGATCTCCTCCAGCTGGCGGGTGACGGCGGCCATGATCACCTCGGTGGCCTCCTTCAGCACCTCCGCGGTCATCTCCTTGCCGTAGAACCGGGAGAGGTCGACGGGCGGGCCGGCCTGCACGCGGTGGGTCTTGCGGGGCAGGAGGCGCGGCTTCCTGGCGTACGGCGGCAGGAGTTCGTTGCAGCCCCACTGGGCGACCGGGATCACCGGGCACCGGGTCTGCAGGGCGACGCGGGCGGCGCCGGTCTTGGCGGTCATGGGCCAGCCGTCGGGGTCGCGGGTGAGGGTGCCCTCGGGGTAGAAGGCCACGCACTCTCCGCGCTCCACGGCGTCGATGGCGGCCCGGAAGGCGCTGAGCGCGTCCGTGCTCTCCCGGTAGACGGGGATCTGCCCGGTGCCGCGCATGGCGGCGCCGACGAATCCCTGCCTGAAAAGGCCGCTCTTGGCGAGGAAACGAGGAACGCGTCCGGTGTTGTACTGGTAGTGCGCGTATCCGAGGGGATCGATGTACGAATTGTGGTTCACGGCGGTGATAAATCCACCCTCGGCCGGAATGTTCTCCATTCCCCGCCAGTCTCGCTTGAGCAGTATCACCAGCGGCGGTTTGCAGATCACCGCGGCCAAGCGGTACCAGAAGCCGATTCTGCGGCGGGGCACGCGGACACCTTCCTCTAGGGCCTGGGCGGGGCCAGGGGAGCCGCACAAGTGTCGCCCCGGGCCGCCGGTCTGTCGAGGACACGGTACGCCCCGCCCATCCGGCGCCCGGAGCCCCCGGGTGACAATGAGCGCGACAAGAGAGGGACGGTTCGCCTGTGCAGTGGAGCTTGGTCGTGCCCGTGAAGACCTTGGCCCGAGCGAAGAGCAGGCTGTCGGACACGGCGGACGACGCGGTACGTCCGGACCTGGCGCTGGCGTTCGCCCTGGACACCGTGGCGGCGGCGCTGGCCGGTCCGGCGGTGGCCGATGTGGCAGTCGTCACGGACGACCCCCGGGCGGGTCGGGAGCTGGCCGCGCTCGGCGCCCGGGTCGTCGCGGACGAGCCGGGCGGCGGCCTCAACGCGGCCCTGGCGCACGCGGTGGCGGCCGTACGGGCCGTACGTCCGCACGCTCCGGTGGCGGCGCTGAACGCCGATCTCCCGGCACTGCGGCCGACGGAATTGACCCGGGTCCTGGAAAACGCCGCGGAATTCCCGCGCGCTTTCCTCCCGGACGCGGCGGCGACCGGGACGACCCTGCTGGCCGCCGCCCCCGGCCGGGAACTGCGCCCTTTCTTCGGCCCGGGTTCCCGCCGCGCGCACCGCACGTCGGGCGCGGTGGAATTGCGTCTCGCGGCGGTGGATTCCGTACGGCAGGACGTCGACACCGGGGCGGATCTGCGGGCGGCGCTGGCGCTGGGGGTGGGTCCGCGCACGGCCGCCGCCGTCGCGCGGCTGCTGATCGCGGAGCAGTAGGCTGCCCGTATGCAGGCGACCGCTTACACGTACGACCCCGACAGCCGCAGCGGACAGGTACTGCTGGACGACGGCACCCCGGTGCCCTTCGACGCGGCGGCGTTCGACGCGGGCGGCCTTCGGCTGCTGCGTCCCGGGCAGCGGGTGCGGATCGAGACCGAGGGGGCCGCCGGGGCAAGCGAGGGCCTGCGGATCACGCTGGTGACGCTGCAGACGCTGTAGCCGGCGTCCCGGGACGGACCGCGGGCCGGACTCCCGAGGGAGTCCGGCCCGGCGTGTGAGTGCCCCCGGGGGCCGGCGCCTGTTACTTCTTGCGGGCGGTGGCCTTCTTGGCGGTGGTCTTGCGCGCGGTGGACTTCTTGGCCGGGGCCTTCTTGGCGGTGGCCTTCTTCGCGGGCGCCTTCTGGGCGGTGGCCTTCTTCGCCGTGGTGGCGGTCGCCTTCTTCGCGGGGGCCTTCTTGGCGGCGGTCTTCGCGGGGGTGGCCTTCTTGGTCGCCGCGGCCGTCGTCTTCTTCGCCGCGCCCGTGGTCTTCTTGGCGGCGGTGGCCTTCTTGGTCGCCGCGGCCGTGGTCTTCTTCGCCGCGGCCTTCTTGCCGGCGGCCTTGGCGATGGTGGGCGGCGGGCCCGAGAGGCTGCCCTTGGGGGCCTTCTTGACCGCGATGTCGTTCTTCGGCAGCTTCTTGGACCCGCTGACCAGGTCCTTGAAGCCCTGACCGGCACGGAAGCGCGGCACGGAGGTCTTCTTGACCCGAACCCGCTCGCCCGTCTGGGGGTTACGGGCATAGCGAGCCGGACGGTCGACCTTCTCGAAGGAACCGAATCCGGTGACCGAGACCCGGTCGCCCGCGACGACCGCGCGGACGATGGCGTCCAGGACCGCGTCGACGGCGTCGGCGGCCTGCTGCCGCCCGCCCATCTTGTCGGCAATCGCTTCTACGAGCTGCGCCTTGTTCACGTCTTCCCCTTCGGAGACCTCGCCAGAACGAGAATGTTCAAGCTTTTTCGCACGTTAGGCAGATATATACCGCAAATCAAACACGAAACGGGCTAATCACCCTTGTGCCGCAACGGACTCGGCTGTCCCGGCCTGTTCAGCGCCGCCCGTCCGGATACCGACCTTCGTCGAGATCCTCGGTGAACCGCTCCAGACGCCTTGCCGCACCGGCGAGATCGTGTTTGGCCGCGGCCGTAATGACCAGCAGCTTCCGGGTCAGCGCCATCCGTACGCCCTCCGGGACTTGCAGTGCGCGCACCCTTGTGTGCGCTTCCTTGAGCCGGGACGCGACCGCCGTATAGAGCTGGAGTTGGCCGTCGTGTTCCATGCACAGATTGTGCCATCTGGGGCGAGTTGTCGCCTGCGCAGGGGGCAACTGTGGTCTCCCACGCCCCTTCCGGCACCATTCCCGACCGTGCGTCCACGACCCACCTACCCCGTCAACCACCTGCGTAACGTGGGAAGTTACGGCGTCGCCGCGCCCCGTCCGGGCCCGGACACAGCCGTACCCCCGATCGGTCCGATCGGGGGTACGGGGGGTGTGCGGGGGTGGCCGAAAGTCGACCTCGTGCCGGGCCCGTGGGGCTATGGGGCCCGGGGCGGGGTCAGACCTGGACGGTGCTCGGCTTGAAGGACGGACGCTTCGCCTCGTACGCGGCGATGTCCTCCTCGTTCTGGAGCGTGAGGGAGATGTCGTCCAGCCCGTTCAGCAGCCGCCAGCGGGAGTTCTCGTCCAGCTCGAAGGAGGCGGTGATGCCCTCGGCCCGCACCTCGCGGGCCTGGAGGTCGACCGTGATCTCGGCCTGCGGGTCCCGCTCCGTCAGCTCCCACAGCGCGTCCACGATCTTCTGGTCGATGACCACCGTGAGCAGGCCGTTCTTCAGCGAGTTGCCGCGGAAGATGTCGGCGAAGCGGGAGGAGATCACCGTCTTGAAGCCGTAGTTCTGGAGCGCCCAGACGGCGTGCTCGCGGGAGGAGCCGGTACCGAAGTCGGGGCCGGCCACCAGGACGGTGGCGCCCTTGCGCTCGGGCTGGTTGAGGACGAACGTCCCGTCCTTGCGCCAGGCCTCGAACAGCCCGTCCTCGAACCCGTCCCTGGTCACCTTCTTGAGCCAGTGGGCGGGGATGATCTGGTCGGTGTCGACGTTGCTGCGGCGCAGCGGGACGGCCCGGCCGGTGTGGATGGTGAATGCTTCCATGGCTGATCAGACTCCAGCGGGCGTGAGGGCGTCGGCGGCGGCGAGGTCGGCCGGGGAGGACAGGTGCCCCGTGACGGCCGTCGCGGCGGCGACCTGCGGGGACACCAGGTGGGTACGCCCGCCCTTGCCCTGCCGGCCCTCGAAGTTGCGGTTGGAGGTGGAGGCGGAGCGCTCACCGGGGGCGAGCTGGTCGGGGTTCATGCCCAGGCACATCGAGCAGCCCGCGTGCCGCCATTCGGCCCCGGCCTCCTTGAAGACGACGTCCAGGCCCTCGGAGACGGCCTGGAGACCGACCCGCGCGGAGCCGGGGACGACCAGCATCCGTACGCCGTCGGCGACTTTGCGGCCCTTGACGATCTCGGCGGCGGCGCGCAGGTCCTCGATGCGGCCGTTGGTGCAGGACCCCACGAAGACGGTGTCCACCTTGATGGAACGCAGCGGCTGACCGGCCTCCAACCCCATGTACTCCAGGGCCTTTTCGGCGGCGAGGCGCTCCGAGGCGTCCTCGTAGGAGGCCGGGTCGGGGACGGCGGCGGAGAGCGGCGCGCCCTGACCCGGGTTGGTGCCCCAGGTGACGAACGGCGACAGCTCGGCGGCCTCGATGACGACCTCGGCGTCGAACTCGGCGTCCGGGTCCGTCCTCAGCGTCTTCCAGTACTCCAGCGCCGCGTCCCAGTCCGCGCCCTCGGGGGCGTGCGGGCGGCCCTTGAGGTAGGCGAACGTGGTCTCGTCGGGGGCGATCATGCCCGCGCGGGCGCCGGCCTCGATCGACATGTTGCAGATGGTCATGCGGGCCTCCATCGAGAGCTTCTCGATGGCCTCGCCGCGGTACTCCAGGATGTAGCCCTGGCCGCCCCCGGTGCCGATCTTCGCGATGACCGCCAGGATGAGGTCCTTGGCGGTGACGCCGTCGGGCAGCTCGCCCCTGACGGTGATCGCCATCGTCTTGGGGCGGGCCATCGGCAGCGTCTGGGTGGCCAGCACGTGCTCGACCTGGGAGGTGCCGATGCCGAACGCCAGCGCGCCGAACGCGCCGTGCGTCGAGGTGTGCGAGTCACCGCAGACCACGGTGGTGCCGGGCTGCGTCAGGCCGAGCTGCGGGCCCACGACGTGCACGACGCCCTGCTCGACGTCGCCCAGCGAGTGCAGCCGGACGCCGAACTCGGCGGCGTTCTTGCGCAGCGTCTCCAGCTGGACCCGGGAGACCGGGTCGGCGATGGGCTTGTCGATGTCGAGGGTCGGGGTGTTGTGGTCCTCGGTGGCGATGGTCAGGTCGAGCCGGCGCACCGTGCGCCCGCTCTTGCGGAGGCCGTCGAAGGCCTGTGGGCTGGTCACCTCGTGCAGCAGGTGCAGATCGATGAAGAGGAGGTCGGGCTCGCCCTCGGCGCGCCGGACGACATGGTCGTCCCAGACCTTCTCCGCGAGTGTCCTACCCATCGCTTTCCCTCCGGCCGGCGACGGCTCGCCGGCCCAACTAGAGATCTTGAGGAGGCGGCGCCCGACGCCCCGGTTCCGGGCAGCCGCCACCAGGCCCTTACGTCACGGGCCGTTGTGACTTGGTGTCTTCCAGAGTGGCGCGTTCCACGGAAAATTGAACTTGCGTTTCACAGAGTGAGACGCGAGTATCGTTGCATGGACAACAGTAGCGGCGTCGGCGTTCTGGACAAGGCGGCCCTCGTCCTGAGCGCTCTGGAGTCCGGTCCGGCCACCCTCGCTGGGTTGGTCGCTGCCACCGGACTGGCACGACCCACGGCCCACCGGCTGGCCGTGGCGCTGGAGCACCACCGCATGGTGGCGCGGGACATGCAGGGTCGTTTCATCCTCGGCCCGCGCCTGGCCGAGCTGGCCGCGGCGGCCGGCGAGGACCGGCTGCTGGCGACGGCGGGCCCGGTGCTCACCCACCTCCGTGACGTGACGGGCGAGAGCGCCCAGCTCTACCGCCGCCAGGGCGACATGCGCATCTGCGTCGCCGCGGCGGAGCGGCTGTCCGGCCTGCGGGACACGGTCCCGGTCGGCTCCACGCTCACGATGAAGGCGGGGTCCTCCGCGCAGATCCTGATGGCCTGGGAGGAGCCGGAGCGCCTGCACCGCGGCCTCCAGGGCGCCCGTTTCACGGCGACGGCCCTGTCGGGCGTACGACGCCGGGGCTGGGCCCAGTCCATCGGGGAGCGCGAGCCGGGTGTCGCCTCGGTCTCGGCGCCGGTGCGCGGCCCGTCCAACCGCGTGGTGGCCGCCGTCTCCGTCTCCGGCCCCATCGAGCGCCTCAGCCGCCACCCGGGCCGGATGCACGCCCAGGCCGTCATCGACGCCGCCGGCCGCCTCTCGGAGGCCCTGCGCCGCTCCAGCTGACGACGCCGCGAAGGTCGGCCCCAGCGCCGCGGCCGACCTGAGTGCGACGCCCCGGAAAGGGGCGCGGGGAACTGCGCGATCGACCACGACGGACCCGCACCCGCGCTACAGCGAAATGGCTCCCCGCCGCAGCGTTTCCGCTGCGGCGGGGAGCCATTCGTTCTGTACCCCCGACCGGATTCGAACCGGCGCTACCGCCTTGAGAGGGCGGCGTGCTAGGCCGCTACACAACGGGGGCGTGGAGCCTGCGTTTCCGCAGGTCCGAGCTGGTCTACCTGGACTCGAACCAAGACTAACTGAACCAGAATCAGTCGTGCTGCCAATTACACCATAGACCAATGTGGTTTAGACCAGACAGTACCCCCGACCGGATTCGAACCGGCGCTACCGCCTTGAGAGGGCGGCGTGCTAGGCCGCTACACAACGGGGGCCCTAGCGATCACCATGAAGTGGATCACCGTACCCCCGACCGGATTCGAACCGGCGCTACTGCCTTGAGAGGGCAGCGTGCTAGGCCGCTACACAACGGGGGCTTTGCGGATGGTCTCCGCGACGCAGATGAGCTCTGCGAGCTGGCCTACCTGGACTCGAACCAAGACTAACTGAACCAGAATCAGTCGTGCTGCCAATTACACCATAGGCCACTGGAACGCAAGCCCCGTGCCGGGGATCTTGTTCTAGTTCTACGCTTCCGGCTCCGGCCTTTCGGCCCGTTCCCCGGCGGCGCAGGAAGAACATTACCCGAAGGTGGACGGGGCTCCAAAACGAGTATCGGCGCCGAGGACCGAGGGGAGTTCCGCGAGGGACGCGATGCGGCGCGGGCCGGCCGGCGGGTCGACGGTCGCGTACGCGCCGCCCCGGTCGATCCAGACCGACAGCAGTCCGGCCTCGGCGGCACCCCGGCCGTCGATCTCCGGGTGGTCACCCACGTAGGCGACCTGGTGCGGGGCGAGGGCGAGGGCGTCGCAGGCCGCCAGGAAGGCGTCGGCGGCGGGCTTGGAGACGCCCAGCTCGGCGGCGCAGAGGACGGCCTCGAAGCGGTCGTGGACGCCGAGGACGCGCAGCTTGCGGTCCTGGACGGTGAGGCTGGAGTTGGAGAGGACGGCGTGCCGGTGGGTGGCCGCCAGGGTGTCCAGCACGGGCAGGACGTCGGGGAAGAGCGACCAGGCGGCCTCGTAGTGGACGAGGTACCGGTCGAACCAGTCGTCGGCCTCGGCGTCGGTCAGCTCCGGGCGGTCCAGGAAGACGCGGGTGCGGTCGCGCCGCTGGGTGAGGAAGTCCACCTCGCCGGCCGCGAACCGGGCCCACTGGGCGTCGGTGATCGTCCGCCAGTGGGCGAGGGCCTCCTCGGCGCTCCCGTGCCGGTCGAGCAGCCGCTCGGCCACGAGATGGGCGCGCAGGCCCTCGCGGTCCGCGGTGGTGTAGTCGAAGAGGGTGTCGTCGACGTCCCAGACCACGGCTTCGATCGTCATGTCCTCGACGGTACCCGGGGGTACGGCGAAGGGGCAGCACACCGGAACGTCACGGTGGGCTGCCCCTTGCCGGGCGGGCTACCCGGCCAGTCGCGCGAGCGCCGCGTCGATCCTGGTCAGCGCCTTCTCCTTGCCCAGGACCTCCAGGGACTCGAAGAGCGGCAGGCCGACCGTGCGGCCGGTGACGGCGACGCGGACCGGCGCCTGGGCCTTGCCGAGCTTGAGACCGTGGGCCTCGCCGGCGGCCAGGACGGCTTCCTTGAGGGACTCCGGGGAGCTCCAGTCCGCCGCGTCCAGCTTCTCGCGGGCGGTGCGCAGCAGGGCGTCGGAGCCCTCCTTCATCGCCTTGGTCCAGCTCGCCTCGTCGAAGACCGGCTCAGGGAGGAACAGGAAGTCGACGTTGTCGGTGATCTCGGAGAGCACCTTCAGGCGGGTCTGCGCGTGCGGGGCGATCGCCTGCCACTTGGTCTCGTCGAAGTCCTCCGGGGCCCAGGGGGCGACGGGGGCCTTCAGCCAGGGACGGCAGCGCTCGGCGAAGTCCTTCACCTCCAGCATGCGGATGTGGTCGCCGTTGATCGCCTCGCACTTCTTGAGGTCGAAGCGCGCCGGGTTGGGGTTGACGTCCTTGACGTCGAAGGCGGCGACCATCTCGTCGATGGTGAAGATGTCCTGATCGGCCGAGAGGGACCAGCCGAGCAGGGAGAGGTAGTTGAGCAGACCCTCGGGGAGGAAGCCGCGCTCCCGGTAGAGGTTCAGGGAGGACTGCGGGTCGCGCTTGGAGAGCTTCTTGTTGCCTTCGCCCATCACGTACGGCAGGTGGCCGAAGGCGGGGATCTCCTTGGCGACGCCCAGCTCGATCAGCGCCTTGTAGAGGGCGATCTGGCGCGGGGTGGAGGAGAGCAGGTCCTCGCCGCGCAGGACGTGGGTGATCTCCATCAGGGCGTCGTCGACCGGGTTGACCAGCGTGTACAGCGGGGCGCCGTTGGCGCGGACGATGCCGTAGTCCGGGACGTTCTCCGGGGTGAAGGTCAGCTCGCCGCGGACCAGGTCGGTGAAGGTGATCGTCTCGTCCGGCATCCGGAAGCGGACGATGGGCGTGCGGCCCTGGGCCTCGTACTCCTCGATCTGCGCGGCGGTGAGGTCGCGGCAGTGGCCGTCGTAGCCGGAGGGCCGGCCGGCGGCGCGGGCGGCCTCGCGGCGGGTGTCCAGCTCCTCCTGGGAGCAGTAGCAGCGGTAGGCGTGGCCGGCGTCCAGGAGCTTCTGGGCGATCTCCTTGTAGAGGTCCATGCGCTGCGACTGGCGGTACGGGGCGTGCGGGCCGCCGACCTCGGGGCCCTCGTCCCAGTCGAAGCCGAGCCAGCGCATGGAGTCCAGGAGCTGGTGGTAGGACTCCTCGCTGTCGCGGGCGGCGTCGGTGTCCTCGATGCGGAACACGAAACGAGCACCGCTGCCCTGGTGGTGGCGCGCGAAGGCCCAGTTGAACAGGGCGGTGCGGACCAGGCCCACGTGGGGGTTACCGGTGGGCGAGGGACAGAAACGGACGCGTACGGGGGAGCCGGGTGCGCTAGCCACGCTTGACAACCTTGTTGGTGAGAGTGCCGATGCCTTCGATGGTGACGGCGACCTCGTCGCCGACGTTCAGGGGGCCGACCCCGGCCGGGGTGCCGGTGAGGATCACGTCGCCGGGGAGCAGGGTCATCGCCTCGGTGACGTTGACGACCAGGTCCTCGATGGAGTGGATCATCTCGCTGGTGCGGCCGAGCTGACGCTGCTGTCCGTTGACGGTGAGCTGGATGGTCAGGTCGGCGGCGCGGGCGAGGTCGATGTCCGTCTCCACCCAGGGGCCCAGCGGGCAGGAGGTGTCGAAGCCCTTGGCGCGGGCCCACTGCTTCTCGCGGCGCTGGACGTCGCGGGCGGTGATGTCGTTGGCGCAGGTGAAGCCGAGGATGACGTCCGCGACCCGGTCGCGCGGGACCTCGCGGCACATGCGGCCGATGACCACGGCCAGTTCGGCCTCGTGGTGCAGCTCCTGCGAGAAGGAGGGGTACTGGATCTGGTCGCCGGAGCCGATGACCGAGGTGGACGGCTTGAAGAAGGCGAACGGCGCGTCCGGCACCTCGTTGCCCAGTTCCCGGGCGTGCTCGGCGTAGTTGCGGCCGAAGGCGACGACCTTGTTGGGGAGCACCGGCGGCAGCAGCCGGACCTTGCTCAGCGGGACCTTCGTGCCGGACAGCTCGAAGTCCGCGAAGGGGATGCCCTTGATGATGTCGAGGACGAGCTGGTCCGGCTGGTCGCCCTCGACCGCGCCGAAGGCGACGTTCCCGTCGATGGAGAACCTGGCGATGCGCACGGGTTGCTTGGCCCCTTGACTGATACGGCTGGAGTCTGACGCTCCAGGCTAACGCGGCAAGGGGGCCGCGCCTCGCGCGGCGCTTCCGCGCGGCGGCGGCGCGTGCTACTCGGCGGGCGCCTTGGCCGAGGCGGGGATCTCCATGAGGATCGTGCGCTTGGGGTTGGCCGTCTGGGCCGGCAGCTCGACGGGGTGCTCCGGGCGCTCCGCCGCCTGCAGTTCGCCGGCGTCCTTCAGGTGGACCAGCGTGGTGCGGCGCGGGTTGGCGATCTTGTGGAACATCATCGTCGTCTTCACGGTCGTACGAGCCTCGTCGGGTGCGGGCGCCGGGCGGGCCGTCGAACGGGCCTCACGGGGGCGCGGGTTGTCGGATTTGCCTTCTCTGTAAAGCCTCAGGCTATGCACGCCATTCCCGGCGGAGCCGTGGAGGACTCATGATCTCCGTGTGAGTTTGCTCACTGAGCAAGGGGCAAAGCGGTCAAAGCAGGCCGGCACCCGGTGACCATGAAACGGACATTGTCCCCTTGAAGCGCCCATTCCGCTCCTGATCATGGCGACTGGGACACCCGTCACGGACCGATGACTCGTGGCCATACGTCCGTTTTGCCACCGAGCACTCTCTACGTCCGGTGATCCGGCCCTCACAAGCTGTCACGCCGGTCACGGGCTGTCCCATGGCCCTTGTTGGAGATCCTGCACTGTGCTGGAATTCCACGGACCGCCGCGGGATCGAGCCGGCACAGGGGGCGCAGCGAAGCGCCGCGTGGCGGCGAGAGGGGGAGCCGGCGCCGGTTACTCACGACCATCAGGGGGCGTATTCAGGGCGCTCCCAAGACGCCGACACCGTGCCCCGCCGTTCACGCGGTGGGGCGCCTGGTCCAGAGGTTGCGACGCTAGTGCAGGGACGTTTCAAGAGGGATGGCAGCGCTTCGGCGGAGCCGGAGCCGCAGGGTGGGACTGGCCCCATGACAGGCAGCTCCTCTCCCCAGCACGCCCAGCACGCCCAAAAGGCTGCCCCGGGCCCGGCCGCGTCCGGTGCCGGCGGCGAGCGCACCGGCCGCGGCGGACCGTCGGCGGCGCCCGCCGCGGAGAGCCAGGCGCCCGCGGCGAAACCGCCCAAGGGGCCGAGCGGGCCGGGGTCGCGCATGGCGCTGCGCAACTGGCGGATCTCCACCCGACTGGTGTCGCTGCTGGCGCTCCCGGTGGTCGCGGCCACCTCACTGGGCGCCCTGCGCATCACCCAGTCCATGGACGACATCCAGCAGCTCGACAACATGAAGCTGCTGACCGAGATGACCGCCCGCGCCACCGAGCTGGCCGCCGCCCTCCAGGAGGAGCGCGACAAGTCCGCCGGTCCGCTGGCGCACCACTCGACCTCCAGCGCGACCGCGGTGAAGGGCGACCGGGAGAAGACCGACCGGGCCCTGGCCACCTTCCTCGACGGCTCCGAGGACATCGACGCGGCGAGCAAGGACGGCAACCTGCTGGGCGTCCGCGACACCGTCGTCGGTCTCGCCAGCCAGCTCAACAACCTGAGCAAGATCCGCAACTCGGCCTACGAGTCGCAGGACAACTCGACGCAGACCGTCGACGCCTACCACCGGCTGATCACCAGCCTCCTGGACCTCTCCCAGGACATGGCCGAGGCGACCAGCAACCCCGACATGATCCAGCGCACCCGTGCGCTGGCCGCGTTCTCCTCCGCCAAGGAGTACGCCTCGGTCCAGCGCGCCGTGATCGCGGCGGCGCTGCCCGCGAGCAACACCACGCCCGGTGACCTCTCCGAGAACGACCGGCTGTACGCCCAGGCGGCGTCCGACAGCCAGGCGTCCGAGCTGCTGAGCTTCACCAGCATCTACGGGGACGACGCGGACGAGCTGCTCCAGCCCATCCAGGAGGGCAACCCGACCATCGAGTCGGCGGACAAGTACGCCGGCCGGGTCCTGGCCCAGCAGGACGCCATCAAGGAGATGGAGAAGCAGTCCTACCAGGACTGGCTGGACGACAGCTCGACCAAGATCGAGCAGATGACCAAGATCGAGCACACGCTGCTCGAGGACATGGAGCAGAAGGCGCGCGAGCTGCGCAGCGAGTCGGAGCGGGAGGCGATCCTCTCCGGCGCGCTGATCCTGATCGTGCTCGGCGTCTCGCTGGTCGGCGCGTTCGTCGTGGCCCGCTCCATGATCCGCTCGCTGCGCCGCCTGGAGGAGACCGCCACCAAGGTCGCCTCCGACCGCCTGCCCGAGCTGGTCAAGCAGCTCTCCGAGTCGGACCCGCAGGACGTGGACACCTCCGTGGAGTCGGTCGGTGTGCACTCCCGGGACGAGATCGGCAAGGTGGCCGCGGCCTTCGACGACGTGCACCGCGAGGCGGTCCGCCTCGCCGCCGAGCAGGCCCTGCTGCGGGGCAACGTCAACGCGATGTTCACCAACCTCTCGCGCCGCTCCCAGGGCCTCATCCAGCGTCAGCTCTCGCTCATCTCCGAACTGGAGTCCCGCGAGGCCGACCCGGACCAGCTCTCCTCGCTGTTCAAGCTGGACCACCTGGCGACGCGTATGCGCCGCAACGGTGAGAACCTCCTCGTCCTCGCCGGTGAGGAGCCCGGCCGGCGCTGGACCCGGCCGGTCCCGCTGGTCGACGTGCTCCGCGCCGCCGCCTCCGAGGTGGAGCAGTACGAGCGGATCGAGCTGGCCTCGGTGCCGACCACCGAGGTGGCCGGCCGGGTCGTCAACGACCTCGTGCACCTGCTCGCCGAGCTGCTGGAGAACGCGACCTCGTTCTCCTCCCCGCAGACCAAGGTCAAGGTCACCGGTCACGCGCTGCCCGACGGCCGGGTCCTGATCGAGATCCACGACACCGGCATCGGCCTCTCCCCCGAGGACCTCGCGGCGATCAACGAGCGGCTGGCCTCGCCGCCGACCGTGGACGTCTCCGTCTCCCGTCGCATGGGCCTGTTCGTGGTCGGCCGGCTGTCGCAGCGGCACGGCATCCGCATCCAGCTCCGCCCGTCCGACTCCGGTGGTACGACCGCGCTGGTCATGCTGCCCGTCGATGTCGCCCAGGGCGGCCGCAAGCCGCAGGGCAAGCCCGGTCAGCCCGGCGTGGGCGGTCCCGCCGCCGCGCAGGCCGCGGCCGGTGCCGCGGCGGCCCGGCGGACGGGCGGTGGTCAGGGCGGTCCCGGCGGCGGCGTGCCCGGCGCGGGTGCCCCCGGTGCCGGACGGCTCGCCACCGGAGCGGGCCCGCGGGCCGCGCTCCCCGGCCGGGACGGCGGACGCCCCGGCGGGCCGGGCGGCTCCGGCGCTCCGGGCGGCGCGCGCGGACCGCAGTCCCCCCAGCCCCAGCAGTCCCCGCAGCACCAGTCCCCGCAGGGCCGTCCGGCCCCGGCGGGCGCGGGTGCCGGCCAGGTGCCGGGCGTCCCGCAGGGCCTCCAGGCCGCGGGCCTCGACGCGCCGCAGGGCCAGGACGTCTTCGGCGGCGGCCCCTCCCCCGAGGACGGGCAGAACCGCCAGCAGGGGCCGGCGGCCCCGCAGCGCGGGCACCGCAAGGGCGGCTCCGGCGGCGACGCCGGACAGGGCCGTCGTCCGCAGCTGCCGCCACGCGGCGGACCCCGGGCCGAGCTGCCCGGCGGCACCCCGCAGCCCCGCGTGCCGAGCTGGAGCGACGAGAACGCCCGGCCGGCCGTGGACCGCGCCTCGCTGGACGCCCCGCGCGGCCACGAGGAGCCGGACGTCGCCCGGACCGCGCCGGTCCCCCGCGTCGACGACCGGCAGGGCCCGGCGGCGACCGCCGAGATGCCGGTGATCGGCCGGTTCGACGAGCGCGAGAACCCCGCCACCACCTCCGAGTTCGCCCGCCCCGACTTCGACGCCCCCGGGGACCGCTTCGGCCGCCCCGGCGGCCAGAACGGGGCCCAGGACAACGGCGGCTTCGTCCGGTCCGACGTCTTCGGCACGCCGGCCGCTCCGGCCGACCAGGGCCGGTACGCCCCGGCGCAGGGTTACGACGACGGCTCCACCGGGCAGCACGGTCTGCCGGGCCGCCCCCAGGAGCCGGCCGGGTACGACCAGCGGGGCCAGGCGGGTCCCGGTCACTACGACCAGCAGGGCCAGGCCGGCACCGGCCGGTACGACCAGCGCGACCCCTCCGGCACCGGTCAGTACCCGGTCCCCGCCGGCCAGTACGACCAGCGGGGCCAGGCCCCCGAGGACGCGTACGCGTCCCAGGGCTACGACCGCCAGGACCTGTCCCGGCCGGGCCAGTACGACCAGCGGGACCCCTCCGGCACCGGTCAGTACCTGGCGCCCGCCGGCCAGTACGACCAGCGGGGCCAGGCCGGTCCCGACGCCTACGACCGCCAGAACCCGGCCGCGACCGGCCAGTTCGAGCGGCCGCAGCCCGGCGGCGACTTCGGCGGCCCGCTGCCGCAGCGCGCCGCGCGCCAGGAACCGGAGGCGCTGCCCCCGGCCACCGGCCCGGGTGACGGCCGTACGCCGCTGTTCGACACGCTGGAGACCAACTGGTTCCGCGGGGAACGGCGGGAGCGGCTGCGGGCCGAGGCCGCCGAGGCCCCGGAGCAGCGGCAGTCCCCGGAGGCGCCGCAGCCCGCGGCCCCCCAGCGTCCCGTCGCCTCTTCCTGGCGCAGCTCGCCCAACGACGAGCTGGTCCGGCAGGCCGAGCGTGTCCGGCAGCCGGCCGCGGGCGGCATCACCACCTCCGGCCTGCCGCGCCGGGTGCCCCGGGCGAACCTCGTCCCGGGCACGGCTCAGCAGCAGACTCACCAGAGCGGTCCGCAGGTCTCGCGCGCACCCGACGAGGTACGCGGCCGGCTGACCAATCTCCGTCGGGGTATCGCACAGGGCCGTCAGGCGGGAAGCGGCCAGACCGGCAACTTCCCGAGGCCCACTCACCAGCAGGAGCGTTAGTTGAGCCCGATGAGCCAGGCGGCACAGAACCTCAACTGGTTGATCACGAATTTCGTGGACAACACCCCCGGGGTGTCCCACACCGTCGTCGTGTCCGCCGACGGACTCCTTCTGGCGATGTCCGAAGGCTTCCCGCGCGACCGCGCCGACCAGCTCGCGGCCGTCGCCTCGGGGCTGACCTCACTCACGGCCGGGGCCTCCCGGATCTTCGAGGGCGGCAACGTGGCGCAGACGGTCGTGGAGATGGAACGCGGGTTCCTCTTCCTCATGTCCGTCTCGGACGGCTCGTCCCTGGCGGTGCTCGCCCACCCGGAGTGCGACATCGGCCTGGTCGGCTACGAGATGGCGCTCCTGGTCGACCGCGCGGGCGCGGTACTCACCCCCGACCTGCGCGCCGAACTCCAAGGAAGTCTGCTCCACTGATCGGCCCCGGCACCACCCGTCTCACCAAATCACCGTCCGGCCGCCACAATCCCCCCACCGGCCACCCCAGACGGCTTGACTTATCGACATGCCGCCCCGCCCGGAGGACCCATGACCCCGCCCACCGCCTCTCATGATCCGTACGCGGAACCGTACGAGGACGAGGGCGACCAGCCGCTGGTACGTCCGTACGCGATGACCGGCGGCCGGACCCGGCCCCGCTATCAGCTCGCCATCGAGGCGCTGATCAGCACGACGGCCGACCCGGCAGCGCTGATGGGGCTGCTCCCGGAGCACCAGCGCATCTGCCACCTGTGCCGTGAGGTCAAGTCGGTGGCCGAGGTGTCGGCCCTGCTGGCCATGCCGCTGGGCGTCGCCAGGATCCTGGTCGCCGACCTCGCGGAGGCGGGCCTGGTCGCCATCCATCAGCCGGGCGGCGACGAGAACAACGGCGGCGCGCCGGACGTGACACTGCTCGAAAGGGTGCTCAGTGGACTTCGCAAGCTCTGACGGGGGTCGGGCGACGACCTCCGCCAAGATCGTGGTGGCCGGCGGCTTCGGCGTGGGCAAGACCACGTTCGTCGGCGCCGTCTCCGAGATCAACCCGCTGCGCACCGAGGCCGTCATGACGTCCGCCAGCGCGGGCATCGACGACCTGACCCACACCGGGGACAAGACGACCACCACGGTCGCCATGGACTTCGGCCGCATCACCCTCGACCAGGACCTGATCCTCTACCTCTTCGGCACGCCCGGCCAGGACCGCTTCTGGTTCATGTGGGACGACCTCGTGCGCGGCGCCATCGGCGCGGTGGTGCTGGTCGACACCCGCCGGCTCGCCGACTGCTTCCCGGCCGTCGACTACTTCGAGAACAGCGGGCTCCCCTTCGTCGTGGCCCTCAACGGGTTCGACGGGCAGCAGCCGTACCAGCCCGACGAGGTGCGCGAGGCCCTCCAGATCGGGCCCGACACCCCGATCATCACGACCGACGCCCGGCACCGGGCGGACGCCAAGTCCGCGCTGATCACCCTGGTCGAGCACGCGCTGATGGCCCGGTTGCGGTAACGATCAAGTCGACAACGGCATACGGAAGTTGCCGTAGGCCCGCTGGAGCCGGTTGTGTCCTTGCACACGACCGGCTCCGGCGTTCATAACGTTTCGGCAGAGGAATCGGGTGACACGGCCACGCGTCGCGCACATCCGGTCTCACTGTGCGCACGAACGTTCCGGCTTTTGACGCCCCTCGCTCTTTATGACCGTTTTATCTGGGGCTTACATCACAGGTAATCGTCCCGTCACACTGTTTGGAAGAGCGCTGGTCGTCGTGCTGGAATGCCAGAACTGCCCAATGGTCATGGACGTACTCATCAGTAATACGTACGTGATGAGTAGGAGACGTACTGGGTTCTGAGACGATGCGGCACGAGTCAGGTGCCGACCGCCGAGAGGTTGTTGGTCGAGTGAGGCGAAGCAAGAACAGTCCCGAGCCGTCGTCGGCCCGGGGCAACTTCACCCCGCCGCCGCGCACAGCGGCGCCCGCCCCCGTGCCCGGTCCGCACCCCACGCCCGCCCCGGCGCCGAGCGGCGGCCGGCTCTCGCCCCGCAACTGGCGGGTGCGCACGCGCCTCAACGCCATCCTGCTCATACCCGTCCTGGTCGGCCTCGTGATGGGCGGCTTCCAGGTGA
This sequence comes from Streptomyces griseoviridis, assembly GCA_014649155.1. Taxonomy (GTDB): domain Bacteria; phylum Actinomycetota; class Actinomycetes; order Streptomycetales; family Streptomycetaceae; genus Streptomyces; species Streptomyces griseoviridis. The sequence continues at coordinate 130,698 of BMSM01000011.1, forward strand.
AGGGCTCGATCGACACCTGGCAGGACGCCGAGGACGCCGAGAGCACCGCGAAGCTGGTCCAGTCCTCCCTCACCTACGCCAACGCCCTCTACAACGAGCGGGACGTCTCCGCCGCCCCGCTGCTCCAGGGCAAGGACGACGACGAGGCCGTCACCGAGGCGCGCAAGGCCACCGACCGGGCGGCCGACGCCTTCGACGCGGCGGCCCGGAACATGCCGGCCAAGGCGGGGCTCGAACGCCGGCTGGAGCAGTTCCGCGAGGTCGAGCCCGACCTCCAGACGCTGCGCGCCGCGGCGTACACCGCCAAGCTCAAGGGCGTGCAGACCGAGGAGGGCTACGTCGCCGTCGCCCACCCGCTGATGGAGTTCGCCAACGAACTCGGCCTGGGCACCGGCAACATCACCTCCTACGGCCGTACCGTCTACGCGATCGGCCTGACCAAGGCGTCGCTCTCGCTGGAACGCTCCATCGGCATGCACATGCTGACCAAGCCGGGCCCGGAGCCCAGCCACCTGGCCAGCCAGCGCGTCGCGCTCTCCTCCTACGCCTACCTGGAGAAGATCGCCGTCGAGGAGTACATCGGCGGCGGCACCGAGGCGGACGCCAAGAAGCTGGAGGACGCCGAGGCGCGGATCACGGCGGACGGCGCGGCGCTCGCCAAGGAGGCCGCGGCCAAGGACCCGGACTACGTGGCACCGCCGACCGACCCGACCACGATGGTCTCCGAGCTGGCCCAGCTCGACTCCACCGACGCCTCGGCCCGCGCCGCCCTCGCCCAGCAGGGCATCACGCCGGCCAACTGGTGGGCGGTGAACACCCTCAAGTTCGACGCCTACCGCGCGATCGAGTCGGACATGGCCGACAAGGCCGTGAGCGAGGCGTCCGCCATCGCCGACGACGCCGAGCAGGACGCCTACATCACCGGCGCCATCGTGGTGATCGCGCTGCTCGCCGCGTTCATCCTGGCCGGCATGGTCGCCCGGCAGATGAGCCGCAACATGCGCCAGCTGCGCAACGCGGCCTTCGGCGTCGCCGAGCAGCGGCTGCCGATGCTGGTCGACCAGCTCTCCCGTACCGACCCCGGCCGCGTCGACACCCGTGTGACGCCCATCCCGATCACCACCACCGACGAGATCGGCGAGGTCGCCCGCGCCTTCGACCAGGTGCACCGCGAGGCGGTCCGGCTCGCCTCCGAGCAGGCCCTGCTGCGGGGCAACATCAACGCGATCTTCACCAATCTCTCGCGCCGCAACCAGTCGCTGATCGAGGGCCAGCTGACCCTCATCACCGACCTGGAGAACAACGAGGCCGACCCGGACCAGCTGGAGAGCCTCTTCCGCCTGGACCACCTGGCGACCCGCATGCGGCGCAACGGCGAGAACCTCCTCGTCCTCGCCGGCGAGGAGCCCGGCCGCCGCTGGGACCAGCCGGTCCCGCTGGTCGACGTGCTGCGCGCCGCCTCCTCCGAGGTGGAGCAGTACGAGCGCATCGAGCTGTCGGGGGTGCCGGAGGCCGAGATCCACGGCCGCGCCGTCACCGACCTCGTCCACCTGCTGGCCGAGCTGCTGGAGAACGCCACCACGTTCTCCTCCCCGCAGACCAAGGTCCGGGTCACCGCGACCCGGCTGCCCGACGGCCGCGTGATGATCGAGATCCACGACAAGGGCATCGGCCTGACCGCCGAGGACTTCGCCGACATCAACCACAAGCTGGCCAACCCGCCGACCGTGGACGCCGCGATCTCCCAGCGCATGGGCCTGTTCGTGGTCGGCCGGCTCTCCGACCGGCACGGCATCCGGGTCCAGCTCCGCCCCTCCGGCGAGCAGGCCGGCACCACCTCGCTGGTCATGCTCCCGGACGCCATCACGCACGGCGGCGGCGGCGAGACCCCGGTGCAGCGCGACGACTTCACCGTCTCGCAGATCATCCCCGAGCAGCAGTTCCAGGGCGAGAACTTCGGCGGGCAGCAGCAACAGCCGCTGCGCACCGCCGCCGAGCTGGGCTTCGACGACAGCCGGTACGCGGAGGTCCCCGACGACATCCGCGGCCTGGACCCGGTCGGCCGCTCCCTGATGCGCGAGGAGCGCCGCGCCGCACGGGAGTCCCAGGCCCAGCCCGGCACCGGGCAGCAGCCCGCCGACGGCCAGCCGGCGCCGTACCAGGACCCGTACGCGGGGGCGCGGCAGGGGTACGACCAGGGCTACCCGCAGGGGTACGACCAGGGTTACGACCAGCAGAGCCGGCAGACCCAGCAGACGCCGTACCCCGGCCAGGAGCAGCCCGCGTACGACCCGGCCCAGCAGCCGGCGGCGTACGGCGAGGGGTACTACGCGCCGGACGGCGGTCTGCCGCAGGGCGACGCCTACGGCACCTCCCCCGACGCCGGTTACCCGCAGGCCGGGTACACGGAGGCCGGTCTGCCGGAGCGTCCGGTGCGCGGCGGCGGGGTCCAGGACGACTGGCCGCGGCAGGACGGCTACCAGAACGGCTACCCGGCCCAGTACCCTGCTCAGACCCCCGATGCGCAGCCCGCGCAGGCCACCGACGTGGGCGAAGCCGACCGCGTAGGCTTCGACCGTCCGGGGCCGGCTCCGTCCGCCGCCCACGAGCTGACCGACGCCGGGCTCCCGCGCCGCGGTTCCGCCGCGGGCGGCGCGCACCGCGCGTCCCCGGAGTCGCCGGCGTCCGCCCCCGAGGGCGAGGGCCGCGGCGAGGGCAGCTGGCGGTCGGCCAACGACGAGCGCTGGCAGCAGGCTTCGCGGCTGAAGCAGCCGAAGGCGGGCGGGGTGACCTCCTCGGGCCTGCCGCGGCGGGTGCCGAAGGCCAACCTGGTCGAGGGAGCCGCCGAGACCACCCCTCAGGGAGGCCCCCAGGTCTCCCGCGCCCCGGAGGATGTCCGGGGCAGGCTGAGCAACCTGCGGCGCGGCGTCGAGCGAGGCCGCAACGCGGGCAGTGAAACGAACAACGGCCAGGCCCCGGGGACCCGTCCCGGTGGTCCTGACAGCACCTACGACCAGGAGCGTTAGTGTGAGCCCGATGAGCCAGGCGGCACAGAACCTGAACTGGTTGATCACCAACTTCGTGGACAACACCCCGGGGGTGTCCCACACGGTGGTGGTCTCCGCCGACGGACTCCTTCTGGCGATGTCCGAAGGCTTCCCGCGCGACCGCGCCGACCAGCTCGCGGCCGTCGCCTCCGGCCTGACCTCGCTGACCGCGGGTGCGTCGCGCATCTTCGAGGGCGGCCACGTGAACCAGACGGTTGTGGAGATGGAGCGGGGATTCCTCTTCATCATGTCCATTTCCGACGGTTCCTCGCTCGCGGTTCTCGCACACCCCGAAGCGGACATCGGTCTCATTGGGTACGAGATGGCCCTGCTGGTCGACCGTGCCGGTACGGTCCTGACACCGGACCTGCGCGCCGAGCTTCAGGGGAGCCTTCTCAACTAACGGGCAGACGGTGCGTTTTGGCGTCCCGGGGCCGTAAGGTTTCGGGACGCGGCTCCACAGCGTCGGGTGCCAGGCACAGTCGGAGGAGGAGAAAGTGGCAACACCCCCAGGCGGTCCGTCATCGGGCAACTGGTCGTACGGCCCCGCACAGGGCCACGGCGACGGTGCGAACCCGTACGGCTTCCCCTCCACGCCCAGCCACCGGCAGCCGTACGCGCCGCAGGGCCCCGGCCCTTCGCCGTACGACCAGCCGCAGGCCCCGCGCATCCAGCCCGTGCAGCCGCAGCGCCGCGCCCCTGAGCCCGCGCCCGCAGGGGCGGCGAACAACCCCCTGGTGCGTCCGTACGCCATGACCGGCGGCCGGACCCGCCCCCGCTACCAGCTCGCCATCGAGGCGCTGGTGCACACCACCGCGCAGCCGCACCAGATGCAGGGCCAGTTGCCCGAGCATCAGCGGATCTGCCAACTCTGCCGGGAGATCAAGTCGGTGGCCGAGATCTCGGCCCTGCTGACCATCCCTCTCGGTGTGGCCAGGATTCTCGTCGCCGACTTGGCGGAGGCGGGACTGGTCGCCATCCATCAGCCCGGCGGCGACGAAAGCGCCGGCGGCCAGCCAGACGTGACACTGCTCGAAAGGGTGCTCAGTGGACTTCGCAAGCTCTAGCGGAGGGCCTTCCCGCTCCACCACGTCCGCGAAGATCGTGGTGGCAGGCGGCTTCGGCGTGGGCAAGACCACGTTCGTCGGCGCCGTCTCGGAGATCAACCCGCTGCGCACCGAGGCCGTCATGACATCCGCGTCAGCGGGGATCGACGACCTCACCCACACCGGGGACAAGACGACCACCACGGTCGCCATGGACTTCGGCCGCATCACCCTCGACCAGGACCTGATCCTCTACCTCTTCGGCACGCCCGGCCAGGACCGCTTCTGGTTCATGTGGGACGACCTCGTGCGCGGCGCCATCGGCGCGATCGTGCTGGTCGACACGCGGCGGCTGGCGGACTGCTTCCCGGCGGTCGACTACTTCGAGAACAGCGGGCTGCCGTTCGTGATCGCGCTGAACGGGTTCGACGGGCAGCAGCCGTACCAGCCCGACGAGGTGCGCGAGGCCCTCCAGATCGGGCCCGACACCCCGATCATCACGACCGACGCGCGGCACCGGGCCGATGCGAAGAGTGCCCTCATCACGCTGGTCGAGCACGCGCTGATGGCGCGGTTGCGGTAGGTCTCCGGGTGCGGGTGGGCTGTGGCCGGTCGCGCAGTTCCCCCGCGCCCCTGGGGCCGTTCCCCTGAGGGCATGACGAAGGGCCCCTCCTCGGCGGAGGGGCCCTTCGTCGTACTCAGCGCCAGCTGTGCGGGGCGCGGAAGCCCGGCTCTCGTTCCAGGCGGCGCCAGTGGGCTCGGACGCTGCCGCCGCGGGACGGCGCGCTCTCGGCGGGGTGGGCCGCCGCGCGGGCCATCAGGACGGCCGTGATGGCGGCGACTTCCTCGGGCCCGGCATGGCCCTTCTCGACACGGATGTCAGGCATGGACATACGTCAGGCTCCTCGGGGTCACTGCGGGGGGTTGCCGTGCTTGCGGGAGGGCAGGTCGGCGTGCTTGGTCTGGAGCATGGCCAGCGAGCTGACGAGCACCTCGCGGGTCTCCGCGGGGTCGATCACGTCGTCCACGAGGCCGCGCTCGGCCGCGTAGTACGGATGCATCAACTCGGACTTGTACTCCTTGACCATCTTCTGCCGCATCGCCTCGGGGTCCTCCGCCGTGGCGATCTGCCGCCGGAAGATGACGCCCGCGGCGCCCTCCGCGCCCATGACGGCGATCTCGTTGGTCGGCCAGGCGTAGGTCAGGTCGGCGCCGATCGACTGGGAGTCCATGACGATGTAGGCACCTCCGTACGCCTTGCGCAGGATCAGGGAGATCCGCGGCACGGTGGCGTTGCAGTACGCGTACAGCAGCTTCGCTCCGTGCCGGATGATCCCGCCGTGCTCCTGGTCGACGCCCGGAAGGAAGCCGGGGACGTCCAGGAAGGTGACGATCGGGATGTTAAAAGCGTCACACATCTGGACGAAACGCGCAGCTTTTTCGCTGGCCTCGATGTCCAGGACGCCGGCCAGCACCTGCGGCTGGTTGGCGACGATGCCGACGACCTGGCCGTCGAGGCGGGCCAGCGCGCAGATGATGTTGCGTGCCCAGCGCTCGTGGACCTCCAGGTACTCGCCGTCGTCGACGATCTCCTCGATGACCTTGGTCATGTCGTACGGCCGGTTGCCGTCCGCCGGGACCAGGTCGAGCAGGACGTCGGAGCGCCGGTCGACGGGATCGGCGGACTCGGTGCGCGGCGGGTTCTCCCGGTTGTTCTGCGGGAGGAGGGAGAGGAGGTAGCGGACCTCGGCGAGGCAGGTCTCCTCGTCGTCGTAGGCGAAGTGGCAGACGCCCGAGGTCTCGGCGTGCACGTCCGCGCCGCCCAGGCCGTTCTGGGTGATCTCCTCGCCCGTCACCGCCTTGACCACGTCCGGGCCGGTGATGAACATCTGCGAGGTGTCGCGGACCATGAACACGAAGTCGGTGAGGGCGGGGCTGTAGGCCGCGCCGCCCGCGCAGGGGCCGAGCATCACGCTGATCTGCGGGATGACGCCGGACGCCTTGGTGTTGCGCTGGAAGATGCCGCCGTACCCGGCGAGGGCGGAGACGCCCTCCTGGATGCGGGCGCCGGCGCCGTCGTTCAGGGAGACCAGGGGCGCGCCGGCCGCGATGGCCATGTCCATGATCTTGTGGATCTTGGTGGCGTGGGCCTCGCCGAGCGCGCCGCCGAAGATCCGGAAGTCGTGCGCGTAGACGAAGACCGTGCGGCCCTCGACCGTCCCCCAGCCGGTGATCACGCCGTCCGTGTGGGGCCGCTTCGCCTCCAGGCCGAAGCCGGTCGCCCGGTGCCGGCGCAGCTGCTCGACCTCGCGGAAGGTGCCCGGGTCCAGCAGCAGGTCGATCCGCTCGCGTGCCGTCAGCTTGCCCTTGGCGTGCTGCGCCGCCGTGGCCTTCTCGCTCGGTCCGGCCAGCGCCCGCGCACGGATCTCGTGCAGCTCCGCCACCCGGCCGCGCGCGTCCGCGGGCTCGCCCGTCGACTCACCCGGCGCCTCATCCAAAACGGTCATGTAGTGACCTTACGAAGCGCGCCGAGGAAAGCACGCCGTCGACTCCTCACAGTCTCGGACGGGTTTTCCTGGTGCTCTTGAACAGAACCGGCAGGGCATGCAGCCGTTTCGACTGCTCAGGGGGGCACCTTGTTGTAGGGGTCGCACAAAGGCGTCACCTGAGAGTCATCTCACATCCGTGCGATGCGCATACCGTCCCCGGAGTGACGCGCAGCCGCAGACGGCGGCCCGTGGCGAGGATCTCCACCGTCTCGTCGGCCCGGACGGGGGCGCCCACCGGGTGGTCCCAGACGATGTCCAGGGGTTCGCCCGTACGGGTCGGTTCGCCGATGTGGAAGGTGACCGTACGGCCCCGGCGGCGGACCAGCACGCTCGCCCCGGCGCCGGCGGTGAGCGGTCCCACCGTACCGGCCCGCCAGAAGGTGGCCGCGGTCAGGCCCAGCGCGGGGACGCTCACGGCCTGGCAGCCGGCGTCGTTGGCGAGGACCGTCAGGCCGGGCCGGCCGGCGGCGCGGCGGGCGACGTCCGCGCGGCCGGCGCCGGGCAGCAGGACGTAGGCGTAGGTGGCGCCGGCCGGGTCGGTGCCGTGGTCCAGCCAGAGGGTCTGCCAGCGGCGGGTGCGGCGCTCGGGGGAGCCGGTGCCGATGTCGGACCAGGCGCCGGTGCGGTCCTCGCGCAGGGTGTGCAGCGCGGCCCCGTCCAGGACGAGCCAGCCGCCGTGACCCTCCAGGTGCGCCCAGCCGGGGCCCCGGGTGAGGGCGGCGGTGCCGTCCGCGCCGAGGTTGCGGTTGTCGACGACCGTCTCGACGGGGACGCCGTCGGCGCAGGTGATCCCGGCGCCGAGGCAGACCACGGTGTCGTCGAGGAAGAACCAGGACTTGCGGGCGTCGAGGGTGGAGCCGAGGCCCTTCAGGTGCTGCCCGACGGCCGCGTACTCCCCGTCGGTGGTGCCGCCGACCCACCGGACGTCGGGCTTGGGCTCGCCCCACTCGCCGCCCGCCCGGTCGGCGAGGCGGCGGGTGGAGACCGTGGTGCCGGGGAGGCGGTACCAGTCGACGGTGGGCCAGTACCAGTCGGTGTACTGGGCGGCCTGGGCGGCCTGGCCGCCGTGGCGCCCGGTGGGCCACCAGGAGAGCCAGCCGGCGCCGGTGTGCCAGCCGCGCGGGTTCTCGCCGTTGCCGCACTCGTAGTGGGCGATGCGGTCGCTGGCCATGGAGAGCGCGGCGGTGAAGCGGGGGCGGCGGTGGACCGCCCGGTCCATGCCGGGGAAGAGGCGGTGGCCGAGGGGTTCGGGCGCGGGGTCGCCGGGAGTGTCCGCGACGGCGCGCAGCCGGGCCAGGTCGGCGACGGTGAACTGGGGCGCGGTGAGGACCGGGGAGACGGTGTCCCGGGCGATCCAGCCCTTGATCAGCGCGTGCCAGCGGTCCCGCTCGGCCGGGCTCGCGGCGCCCGCGAGGACGGCGATCGCGGCGATGAGCTGCTGCCCGTGGTAGTGGTCGCCGCGCAGGACGGCCCCGTCGCCGGTGGACAGGCCCCGGCTGATGGCCCGTCCGCTGACGCAGTCGACGACCAGTCCGTCGTGGATCAGCGGCGCCCAGGCGTGCTCGACGCTGTCGAGGACGATCTGCCGGTTCGGGTCGCGCACCTCCCACGCGGACCCGGCGAGCAGGGTGAGCAGCCGGCCGAGCCCGTCGAGCAGGACCTGCCCGTACGTCCCCGAGTACGCGACCCAGGTGTGCTGCACGAACGAGCCGTCCGCGTGGAGGCCGTCGCCCTCGGTGACGTACGGGAAGACCGGGGAGAGGGCGTCGCGGGCCAGGGCGATCTTCTGCGGGGCGCGGCCGAGGATGCCGCGCAGGGCGACCGAGCGGCACAGGTCGACGCGGTTGGCGCCGGTGGAGGTGCCGGTGTACTCCCCCAGCATGGCGTCCGGCACGAAGTGGTCGACGGCCGCGCAGGCGGCGGCGATCCGGTCGGCGCCGAGGTGGTCGTGGAGGGCGGCGGTGACGTCGGTGAGCAGGCGGGGGCTGCCGATCTGCCATTCCCACCAGTTGCCGTACCGGGTGGTGCCGGGGTGGTAGACGGTGGCGGCGAGGTGGTCGAGGCCGCGCAGGACGCCCGCGAGGAGCGTGCCGTCGCCGGTGGAGCCGGTGCCCGGCTGGACGTACGCCTGGGCCATGGTCCACAGCCGGCCGTAGCTCGCGGTGATCCCGGCGGGCGGGTCGAAGGGGTGGCCGGGCCAGAGCGAGGCGGGGCCGGGGGCCATGCCGGCCAGGTGCGCGCGGGCGCGGGCGCCGGTCTCGGCGAGGCGGCCGGCGTACGGCTCGGCGGCGGGGTCGTAGCCGGTGCCGAGGGCGAGGTCGAGCCAGCGCCGGCGCAGGGCGTCGTAGGGGTCGCCGTCCGCGGCCCGCGCGCGGGCGGCGGGCACCGCGGTGAGGGCGGCGGCGAGGAGGAGGGCGCGGCGGGAGGGGGCGGACGGCGGGGTCATGGGATGCCGTCTACCAGCTCCCCCGCGGCCGGGGAAGGTGACGCGTCGGCCCGGTGCACCGGCACCCTCGGATGCCCCGGCGTGCGCCGGGCGGCGGTACGGCGGGCGACATCCGACTCCACCGGAGTGAATCACGGCGCGATGTCCCGCCCCCGGTCTTGGAATCGGGGCGGAATAGGTCTACGGTCATCACCGTTAGAGGTCATTGAAGATTCAACGAAGGGACGGCGCGAGCCGCCCCCGTCCCCGAGGAGACTCCCATGAGCACGCCCACGAACCCGCAGCTCGCCGCCCTGACCGGCGACTACACCCTCGACCCGGCGCACACCACCATCGGCTTCGTCGCGCGGCACGCCATGGTCACCAACGTGAAGGGGCAGTTCCGCGAGTTCAGCGGATCGCTGCACCTGGACGGTTCGGACCCGGCCAAATCCACCGCCACCCTGGACGTGACGATGGACAGCATCGACACCGGCAACGCCGACCGCGACGGCCACCTCAAGAGCGCCGACTTCTTCAAGACGGACGAGTTCCCGACGATGACCTTCCGCTCCACCTCGGCGGAGTCCCTCGGCGGCGACGACTACCGGATCACCGGCGACCTGACGGTCCTCGGCACCACCCGGCCGCTCTCCATCGACCTGGAGTTCAACGGCGCCGCCAAGGACCCCTTCGGCAACGACCGCGTGGGCTTCGAGGGCAAGGCCGAGATCAAGCGCTCCGAGTGGGGCCTGACCTGGAACGCGGCCCTGGAGACGGGTGGCGTGCTGGTCTCCGACAAGATCAAGCTGGTCTTCGACATCTCCGCGATCAAGAACGCCTGACGCCGCCGAGCAGCGCCCGCGCCTGGTCGCGGGCGGCTGCGAACGGGTCGGGGAACATCCCCAGGCCGTGCGCCACCAACGCGCCCTCGTGCAGCAGCATGAGGGCGCGCGCCGTGCTGTCCGCGTCCTCGGCGCCGGCTTCCCGCACGAGCCCGGTGAACAGCTCCAGCATCCACGTCTTCTGCGCGGCGATGACCGCGTACGCGGGGTGGCCGGGGTCGCTGATCTCGGCATGGGCGTTGACCATGGCGCACCCCTTCGCCCCGAACTCCCCGGACCACTCCCGGGAGGCGTCGAAGACGGCGAGCACCCGCGCCTCCGCCGCCGGCCTCTCCAGCCGCTCCAGCCGCTCGGCGAGGAACGCCCGCCACCGCTCGTCCCGCCCGGCGAGGTACTCGACCACGATCTGCTCCTTCGACCCGAACCGGTCGTAGAGCGTCTTCTTCGTCACCCCGGCCTCGGCCGCGATCAGGTCCACCCCCACCGCGTGGATGCCGTGCGCGTAGAACAGCCGCTCGGCGGCCTCGACCACCCGCCGCGCCCCCGGTGTCATCCGCACCCGCCCACCAGTCAGCTCCATGTCCCCAAGTATACCGATCTGTATAGTGGACACCCGACCCAGTAAACAGATCTGTCTACTCCTCTGGGGATGATCCGCATGACCGCCGCCCTTCTCCCGGTCGCCTTCGTCCTGTGCTGGAGTTCCGGCTTCATCGGCGCGCGGCTCGGCGCGGACACGGCCCCCGCGACGACGATCCTGATGTGGCGCTTCCTGCCCCTGGCGGTGGTGCTGCTCGTCGTCGCGGCCGTCGCGTCGCGCACCGTGTGGCGCGCGCTGACGGTCCGGGACATCGCCCGCCAGGCGGCCGTCGGCGCGCTCTCCCAGAGCGGCTACCTGCTCAGCGTCTACTACGCCATCCAGCTCGGTGTCTCCAGCGGCACCACCGCCCTCATCGACGGGGTCCAGCCGCTGGTGGCCGGCGCGCTCGCCGGACCGCTGCTGCGGCAGTACGTCTCCCGGCGCCAGTGGCTCGGCCTCTGCCTGGGCCTGGCCGGCGTGGCCGTGGTCACGCTGGCGGACGCCGGCTCGGCCGGCGGGGGCGTGCCCGCCTGGGCCTACCTCGTCCCCTTCCTCGGCATGCTGTCCCTGGTCGCCGCCACCTTCCTGGAGCGCCGCTCACCCACGCCGCCCGCCCCCCGCGCCGCCCTGACCGTCCACTGCCTGACCAGCGCCGTCCTCTTCTCCGCCCTGGCCCTCGGCACCGGCACCGCGGCCCCGCCCGCCGCCCCGTCCTTCTGGCTGGCGACCGCCTGGCTGGTGGTGCTGCCGACCTTCGGCGGGTACGGCCTGTACTGGCTGATCCTGCGCCGCTTCGGGGTCACCCGGGTCAACACCCTGATGTTCCTCATGGCCCCGGTGACGGCCGTCTGGGGCGCCCTGATGTTCGGCGAGCACTTCGGCGCCACCACCGCGGTCGGCCTGGCGGCCGGTCTGGCCGCCGTCGTCATCGTCCACCGCGCGGACCGCCCGTCCCGAACTCCGCCCACACGATCTTCCCGGGGTTCCGTGGACCGGCCCCCCACTTGTCCGCGAGCACGCTGACGAGCAGCAGCCCCCGTCCGCCCTCGCCCTCCGGCGCCGGGTCAGGGGGGCGCACCTCACCCTCACCGCTGTCATGCACCTCGACGCGGAGGACCCCGTCCGGGTGGAGCAGCAGCCCCAGCGCGAAGCCCCGGCCCGGGGGGACGCCGTGGAGCAGGGCGTTGGTGGCCAGTTCACAGACACAGAGCAGGACGTCGTCCCGCCGGGCGGACAGGCCCCACTCATCAAGGGCTGCGGAGGCGTACGCGCGGGCGTGCCGGACCGACCTGCGGTCGCGCCGGTAGAACGCCCACGGGCAAGGGGAGCTTGGGATTCCGGGTTCACGAGCCCAGTGTCACTGTGGGTCACTAGAGTGGGGCAGTGAGTGAGGTCGTAGTTCTGATGACTACGACCTCGGTACGACGACTTCGGGTACGCGCGGGGGAAAGGACCAGCCATGCAGGTGGCGAGGAAGCCCAAGAAGGTCGGATCGTGGCACGCGGTCGGCGCGGTGGTCGCCCACTACCGCAAGCAACGGGGCCTCACGCAGGAGCAGTTCGCGGAGCTGGCGAGCCTGCACGTGGACACGGTCCGCTCCATCGAGCAGGGCCGTCTGGCCCTCCAGCCGGACCGGGCCGAGCAGTTCGACGACCTGCTGGAGACGGGTGGCGTCCTGAAGGTCCTGGTCGAGAAGATGCCGGTGCGGGAGAAGATCGTCCAGTTCGCGCAGGGTCTGGTCGATCACGAGCAGGAGGCGACCAGCATCCTCTCGTACCAGAGTCTTGTGGTTCCGGGGCTGCTGCAGACGCGGGATTACTGCCGTGCCGTCTTCGACTACAGGTATCCGGCCCTCGGCAGCGAGACGGCCGAGCAGTGGGTGAGCGCACGCATGGAGCGGCAGCTGATCTGGAAGCGGGACCGGCCGCCCGTGGGGCACTTCATCCTGGAGGAGAGCATCCTGCGCAGGGAAGTCGGCGGGCCGGAGGTGATGCGGGAGCAGATCCGCCAGATCTTGGAGTACACCGAGCCGGTGCACATGAGCTTTCAGGTGATGCCCATGGAGCGCACACCACATGCCGGTCTCGACGGCCCCATGGTCTTGTTGGAGACGCCCGACCACGAGCGCCTCGTCTACCTGGAAGTGCAGCGTGCGAGCTTCCTCATCAATGACCCGGAGGAGGCCAGCGATTATCACCACAAGTATGGAATGCTGCGGTCACAGGCTCTCTCCCCGGGCGAGAGCGTGCGCCTTCTGAAGGGACTGCTAGGAGTCACATGAACACCGCAGCCGACCTGACATGGTTCAAGTCCAGCTACAGCGGGAGCGAGGGCGGTGACTGCGTGGAACTCGCCTACACCTGGCGCAAGTCGACATACAGCAGCGACGAGGGTGGCAACTGCGTGGAAGTAGCTGCCGCCCCCACCGTCATCCACGTCCGAGACTCCAAGAACCCCGCTGGACCGATACTCAGCGTCTCCACATCCGCCTGGGCCGGCTTTCTCCCTCTGATCTGACCGGCGTCTCAGAAGCCTCCGCCGAAGTCCCCTCCGCCGCCCATGTTCCCGCCGCCCCCGCCGAAGTCCCCGCCGCCGAACCCGCCGCCGAAGTCGTCGGAGTTGAAGTCCGCGCCGGAGACGTCACCGCCCTCGAAGCCGCCGCCGAAGTCCCCGTACCCGGACCCGTAGTCCGCCCCGTACGCCGGCCCCGCCATCATGCCCCCGAGCATCGTCCCGACCAGCAGGCCGGGCAGGATGCCGCCGCCGAAGTACCCGCCGGCCCACGGCCCGTACGCCGGACCCGCCTCCCAGTAGGGCCGCCGCCCGTACTCGGTGTCGACCTCCCGCACCACGGGATCGAGCCCGTCCGCCAGCCGCGCCCGGTCCGCCGCGCACACCGGCACCTCCCGCGTGGCCCCGCCCGCCGGGGTCCAGGCCACGTCGGCCACCGAAGGACCGTGCCGGGGATCGAAGAAGCACGGCGGCCGGCGCTCCGGCAACGGCCTGCCCTCCCGTCGCGCGGCGAGCAGCGCCAGGGAGAACCGCCCGTCCTCCACCGCCTGCGTCACCGCCCGTACGTCCTCCGGCCGCCGCGCGTCCGCCATCAGCGTCTTCGACCGGTCGTAGGCGTCCAGCGCCCGTTCGTAGTCGGCCCGCATCGCGTCGTCCGCGCCCGGCTCGCCGGGGCTGAAGTCCAGCCGGTCCAGTTCCTCACCGAACGCGGTGATGTCCTCGTCCACCACCACCCGCAGCTTCTCCAGCGCGGCCCGCTGCTCCTGTTCGTGCCGCCGCCGGTTGCGCCGCGATAGCGCGTAGACACCCGCACCACCCACGGCCACGACCGCGCCCGTGGCGATCAGCCCGCCCACCGGCACGCCGCCCCCGCCCCCGCCGTCGCTCCAGCCGTTGGGCGCGGCGCCGCCCGTGTTCCGCAGCGCGTCGTCCACGAAGTCGTTGAGCTGCGCCTTCGCGTCCCCCGCGCCCTGGACCGCGGACACCAGGTTCGCCACGCCCTGCTGACTCATGACACTGCTGTCGGCACGCGCGTCGAACCGGTCACCGAGCCGGATGCCGTACAGCCCGGTCACCCCGGTCTCGGTGCGCAGGTTCTGGAACAGATTCGTCGTCGGCTGGTCCGCCGGCAGGACCGCGACGAAGACCGGCTTGTCCGCGTCCTCGATCTTGTCGGCGAGCGCCTCCGCGTCCGCCTCGGAGAGCTGGTCGGAGGCGGCCGGGTCCACGTAGACAGGGCTCTCCCGCAGGGCCTGGGCGATCTCGGACACATCCGTGGCCGCGTGCGCCCCCGACGCACCCACCGTCAGCGCCGCCAGTACGGCGACGACCGGCACGATCAGAAGGCGGACGAGTGTGCGCGCCAGTGCGGTCCTCATACATCGAACGTACCTCAAAAACCAGCCCAAACCGAACGGAAGTCGAACAGAAACGGCCGCCCGTCGGTAGTCACTCGGCGGGCTCGACCCCCGCCCGCAGCAGCCCGTACGTGTACGCGTCCTCCAGCGCCTGCCACGACGCCGCGATGACGTTCTCCGCGACCCCGACCGTCGACCACTCGCCCGAGCCGTCCGAGGTGTTGATCAGCACCCGGGTCGTGGACTGGGTGCCGTGCACGCCCTCCAGGATGCGGACCTTGTAGTCGACCAGCTCCAGCTTGGCGAGCTGAGGGTAGATCCGCTCCAGGGCGACCCGCAGCGCCCGGTCCAGCGCGTTGACGGGGCCGTTGCCCTCCGCCGTGGCGACGATCCGCTCGCCCTTGGCCCACAGCTTCACCGTGGCCTCATTGGCGTGGGTCCCGTCGGGCCGGTCCTCGACGATCGCCCGCCAGGACTCGACGGAGAAGTACGTCAGCCGGGACCCCGCGACCTCGGCCCGCAGCAGCAGCTCGAAGGAGGCGTCGGCGGCCTCGTACGTGTAGCCCTTCAGCTCACGCTCCTTGACCCGCTCCACGACCCGGCCGACCAGTTCCCGGTCGCCGCCGAGGTCGACGCCGAGTTCCTTGCCCTTCAGCTCGATGGAGGCCCGGCCGGCCATGTCGGAGACCAGCATCCGCATGCTGTTGCCGACCAGCGCGGGGTCGGTGTGCTGGTACAGGTCCGGGTCGACCTTGATGGCGGAGGCGTGCAGCCCGGCCTTGTGCGCGAACGCGGAGACACCGACGTAGGGCTGGTGCGTGGAGGGGGTGAGGTTGACGACTTCGGCGATGGCGTGCGAGATCCGGGTGGTCTCGCGGAGCCGGCCCTCGGGGAGCACCTTCTTGCCGTACTTCAGCTCCAGCGCGGCGACCACGGGGAAGAGGTTGGCGTTGCCGACGCGCTCGCCGTACCCATTGGCGGTGCACTGCACGTGCGTGGCGCCCGCGTCGACGGCGGCGAGGGTGTTGGCGACCGCGCAGCCGGTGTCGTCCTGGGCGTGGATGCCGAGCCGGGCGCCGGTGTCGGCGAGCACGGTGGCGACCACGGCGCCGATCTGCGCGGGCAGCATGCCGCCGTTGGTGTCGCAGAGGATGACGACGTCGGCGCCGGCCTCGGCGGCCGTACGGACGACCGCCTTGGCGTACTCGGGGTTGGCGCGGTAGCCGTCGAAGAAGTGCTCGCAGTCCAGGAAGACCCGGCGGCCCTGCTCGCGCAGGTGGGAGACGGTGTCCCGGATCATCTCCAGGTTCTCGTCGAGGGTGGTGCGCAGGGCGAGTTCGACGTGCCGGTCGTGCGACTTGGCGACCAGGCAGATCACCTCGGCACCCGAGTCCAGCAGCGCCTTGACCTGCGGGTCCTCGGCCGCCTTCGCGCCCGCCCGACGCGTGGAGCCGAAGGCGACGAGCCGGGCGTGCCGGAAGTCGATCTCCGTGCGGGCCCGGACGAAGAACTCGGTGTCCCGCGGGTTCGCGCCGGGCCAGCCGCCCTCGATGAAGCCCACGCCGTAGTCGTCGAGGTGGCGCGCGATGGCGAGCTTGTCCGCGACGGTCAGGCTGATGCCCTCGCGCTGCGCGCCGTCGCGCAGGGTGGTGTCGAAGACGTGGAACGAATCGTCGAGCTCGCTGGATGCGGTCATGATCTTCAAGGCTCCTGTAGGGGATGCGGTCAACCGGAATGACCGGCTCCACCGTCCGTCTATGATCCCTCGCGCTCCTCTCCCGGCTGGGGGTGGGCCAGGAAACAGAAAAACCCCTCGCGGGTGCGAGAGGTCTGCGCGCGGGTCGAGGACGACGGTGTCCGCCCGTACGTGGTCGTACGTGGCGGTCACTGCGGACCGGCGCGCCTGCTGCCAATAATCGTGGCGAACGAGAGCACGGGGGCAGTCTGGCACAACGCGTCCCCGCGCTCACCGTCCGTCTCAGGATGCGAGCAGGGTCTCGGCCAGGAACTCCCGTACGTGGCCGAGCGCGGTGGCCCGGTCGCTGCCGCGCAGTCCGACGGCGACGTTGACGGAGAAGCCGTCGAGCAGGGCGCGCAGCCGGGTGGCGAAGCGGTCGGGGTCGACGGGCCGGAACTCGCCGCGGGAGACGCCCTCCGCGAGCAGGGCGGCCAGGTCGCGGTGCCAGGCGCCCTCGATGGCGGCCTGCCGGTCGCGGGCGTCGTCGGCGGCGTCGCGCGAACGGTTCCAGACCTCCATCCACAGCGTCCAGTGCGGGTCGCGGTGGCCGCCGGGGACGTAGAGGGAGACGTAGGAGTCGAGGCGGTCGCGCGCGGGCGCGGGCGCGGCGAGCAGCCGGGCGCGCTCGGCGCCGAGGCGGCTCTCGCTCCACTCCAGGGTGCGCAGCAGCAGCTCGTCCTTGGTGCGGAAGTAGTAGAGGAGGTGGCCGCTGCTCATGCCGACCTCGCGGCCGAGCGCCGCCATGGTGAGCCGCTCCAGACCGCGTTCGGCGATCATCGCCATGGCGGTGGCGAGGACGTCCTCGCGCGGCGGGGCCTGTCTGCGCCCACCAGCCATCCCGGGCTCCTCCAGATCCTTCAGACCTTGGGCTGCTGCTGTGTGATGCAGTGGATGCCGCCACCGCTTCCGAAGATCGTACGGGCGTCCACCGGCACCACCGCGCGGTCGGGGAAGAGCCGGCGGAAGAGGTCCGCGGCCACCTCGTCGTGCGGGTCGTCGAAGGCGCAGAGGACGACACCGCCGTTGCAGAGGTAGTGGTTGATGTAGGAGTAGTCGACCCAGTCCCCGTCCTCGTCCTTGAGGACGGTGGGGGCGGGGACCTCCACGACCTCCAGGGGGCGGCCCGCGGCGTCCGTCTCGGCGCGGAGGATCTCCAGGTAGGTGAGCGAGCGGGCGTGGTCGGGGTGGGCGGGGTCGCGCTGGGTGTGGACGAGGACGGTGCCCGGCCCGGCGAAGGCGGCGACGATGTCGACATGGCCCTGGGTGCCGTACGTGCCGTAGTCACCGGTCAGGCCGTGCGGGAGCCAGATGGCCTTGCGGGTGCCGAGCCGGGTGTGGACCTCCGCCTCGACGCGCTCGCGGGTCCAGCCGGGGTTGCGGGCGGGGCCGAGCTGGACGGTCTCGGTGAGCAGGACGGTGCCCTCGCCGTCGACGTGCAGGCCGCCGCCCTCGTTGACAAGTGCGCTGCTCAGCACCGGTACCCCGGCGAGGTCCGCGATCTGCCGGGCGATCTGCGCGTCGTGCTCCCAGCGGGCCCACTCCTGCGCGCCCCAGCCGTTGAACACCCAGTCCACGGCGGCCAGTCCGCCCGCGCCGTCGGTGACGAAGGTCGGTCCGATGTCCCGCATCCACGCGTCGTCGAGCGGGCGCTCCACCAGGTCGATGTCCGGGCCGAGCAGGGCGCGCGCGGAGTCCCGCTGGCCGGGACCGTGCACCACCGTCACCGGCTCGAAGCGGCGCACGGCACGGGCGACCCGCGCCCAGGCGGTCCGGGCCGCGGCCAGTTCCCCGGCGGTCGCGAAGGTCGGGTTGGGGCCGGGCCAGGCCATCCAGGTGCGTTCGTGCGGGGCCCACTCGGGGGGCATGCGGTAGGTCATCGGCGGTCCTGGGGAAGTACGGGCGGGCTAGAGGAAGTACAGGCGGTTGAGGGAGACGGAGTCGGCCGGCGCCGAGCGGAGCGGTTCGCCGTCGAGGGTGACCAGTCCGGTGCGCGGGTCGACGTCGACCTGTCCGGTACGGGAGTTGCGGCACAGGTCGGCCGGGCCGATCCCCCGGGTGCCGCGCACGGCGACCCGGCGGCGGCGGGTCGGCATCAGGTCGCCGCCCCGGTCGAGGGCGGCCCGCGCGACGAAGGCCACCGAGATCTCGGCGGGCGTCGCGCCGTGCGCGCCGAACTGCGGTCCGAGGACGAGGGGTTCGCAGGTGTCGGTGGCCGCGTTGGGGTCACCGGTGACGCCGTACGCCGGGAAGCCGGACTTGAGGACGAGCTGCGGTTTGGCGCCGAAGTACTCGGGGCGCCACAGCACGAGGTCGGCGAGCTTGCCGACCTCGACGGAGCCGACCTCGTGGGCGAGTCCGTGCGCGATCGCCGGGTTGATCGTCAGCTTGGCGATGTACCGCAGGACGCGCTCGTTGTCGTCGTCGCCGTCCGCGCCGGTCTCGGCCTTCATCTTCCCGGCCAGGGCGAAGGTGCGGCGCACGGTCTCGCCGGCCCGCCCCATTCCCTGCGCGTCGGAGGAGGTGATGCCGATCGCGCCCAGGTCGTGCAGCACGTCCTCGGCGCCCATCGTGGAGGCGCGGACGCGGTCGCGGGCCATGGCGGCGTCGCCCGGCAGGTCGGTCTTGAGGTCGTGGACGGAGACGATCATGCCGTAGTGCTCGGCGACGGCGTCCCGGCCGAAGGGCAGGGTGGGGTTGGTGGAGGAGCCGATGACGTGGGGCACCCCGGCCATCTTCAGGACGTTCGGGACGTGTCCGCCGCCGCAGCCCTCTATGTGGAAGGCGTGGATGGTGCGGCCCTCCAGCACCCTGAGGGTGTCCTCCACCGACAGGCACTCGTTCAGGCCGTCGCTGTGCAGGGCGACCTGCACGTCGTGGTCCTCGGCGACGCGCAGGGCGGTGTCCAGGGCGCGGGTGTGGGCGCCCATGTCCTCGTGCACCTTGAATCCGCAGGCGCCGCCCTCGGCGAGGGCCTCGGTCAGCGGACCGGGGTCGGAGGAGGAGCCCCGGCCGAGGAAGCCGATGTTCACCGGCCAGGCGTCGAACGCCGCGAACGCCCGCCGCAGCGCCCAGGGCGAGTTGACACCGACGCCCCACACCGGCCCGAACTCCTGGCCGATGACCGTGGTGACGCCGGACGCGAGCGACGCCTCCATGACGCGCGGGGAGAGCAGGTGGACGTGGGTGTCGACGGCACCGGCGGTGGCGATCAGGCCCTCACCGGAGACGATGGTGGTGCCGGTGCCGACGACCACGTCGACGCCGTCGAGGGTGTCGGGGTTGCCGGCCCGGCCGATCGCGTGGATGCGGCCCTCGCGGACGCCGATGGAGACCTTGCGCACGCCCTGCACGGCGTCGATCACGACGACGTTGCTGATCACCACGTCACAGGTGTCACGGACGGCCGCCGCCTTCAGGTGCAGCCCGTCCCGGGCGGTCTTGCCGAACCCCGCCAGGAACTCGTCGCCGTGGCGCTGCGCGTCGGACTCGACCCGGACCACCAGCCCCGAGTCACCGAGGCGGAGGCGGTCGCCGGCCCGGGGGCCGTGGGTGGCGGCGTACTCGTACGGGGTGAGCCGCCGCGCCTCGACGGGGTGTCCCCCGGGGCGGCTCATCGGCCCGCCTCCTCGGCCCGTACCCCCAGGTAGCCGCAGGCGGCTGCCCGGCGCAGGGCCTCCGCGCGGGCGCCCGGCGCGTCCAGCGGCCCGTCGACCAGCCCGGCGAAGCCGATGGCGACACGGGCGCCGCCGATCGGGACGAGCCCGGCCTCGACCCGCTCGCCCGGCCCGAAGCGGACCGAGGACCCGGCGGGGACGGCGAGCCGCATGCCGTACGCCCGCTCCCGGTCGAAGTCGAGCCGCGGGTTGGCCTCGAAGAAGTGGAAGTGGGAGGTGACCGAGACGGGCACGGACGCGGTGTTGACGACCGGCAGCCGCACCGCCGCCGCGGGCTCGTCGTGCTCCGGCCCCGGCAGCAGAGCGCCCGGCGCCTCCCGCCCCGCCCCGCCGATCGCCGCCCCGCCGCCGGCCGGCTGGGCGGCGATCGGCTCGGAGACGATCGCGAGCCGGGAGCCGTCGTCGAAGACGGCCTCGACGTGCACCTCGGTGACCACGTCGGCGACGCCCGGCAGGACGTCGTCGGGCCCGAGCACCGACCGGGCCCGCGCCACCGCCTCGGCCAGCCGGGCGCCGTCCCGGGCCGCCTCGCAGACGGTGTCGGCGATGAGCGCGGTCGCCTCCGGCACGTTCAGCCGCAGGCCGCGCGCCTTGCGGGCACGGGCCAGTTCGGCGGCCGAGAACAGCAGCAGCCGGTCTCGTTCGGTCGGGGTGAGTCGCACGGCGGGACGCCTCCTAACGTTTGAGCAGCACTCTAAACGCAGGACGTGTGCAGGCCAAGGGGCCTGGGGAACTGATTTGAGTGCCACTCAAAAGGGCCGCCCCGGACGCGGTGTCCCGGGGCGGCCCTCGGCGGACGGAGGCGGGGTGGCTCAGACCAGCGTGTGCATCCAGCCGTGGGTGTCCTCGGCGGTGCCGCGCTGGATGTCCAGGAGCGCCTTGCGGAGGCGGACGGTGACCTCGCCGGGCTCGCCGCCGCTCTGCTGCCACTCGGCACCGGCCCGCTTGACCGTGCCGACCGGGGTGATCACGGCGGCGGTGCCGCAGGCGAAGACCTCGGTGAGGGTGCCGTTCTCGGCGTCGCGCTGCCACTGGTCGACGGAGATCCGGCCCTCCTCGGCCTCGTAGCCGAGGTCGCGGGCGACGGTGAGCAGGGAGTCACGGGTGACGCCCTCCAGGATGGAACCCGTGAGCGCCGGGGTGACGATCTTGTCGCCGTACACGAAGTACAGGTTCATGCCGCCCAGCTCCTCGACCCAGGTGCGCTCGATGGCGTCGAGGTAGCAGACCTGGTCGCAGCCCTTGGCGGCGGCCTCGGCCTGGGCGAGCAGGGAGGCCGCGTAGTTGCCGCCGGTCTTGGCGTCGCCCATGCCGCCGGGGACGGCGCGGACGCGGTCCTCGGAGACCCAGATGGAGACCGGCTTCACACCGCCGGGGAAGTAGGCGCCGGCCGGGGAGGCGATGACCAGGAACAGGTACTCGTTGGCCGGCTTGACGCCGAGCCCGACCTCGGTGGCGATCATGAAGGGGCGCAGGTAGAGGGATTCCTCACCGCCGTGCGCCGGGACCCAGGCCCGGTCCTGCCGCACCAGCGCGTCGCACGCCTCGATGAAGGTCTCCACCGGCAGTTCCGGCATGCCGAGCCGGCGCGAGGACGCCTGGAAGCGCTGCGCGTTCTTCTCGGGTCGGAAGGTCGCGACGGACCCGTCGGGGCGTCGGTACGCCTTCAGACCCTCGAAGATCTCCTGCGCGTAGTGCAGGACCATGGTGGCCGGGTCGAGGGAGAGCGGGGCGTAGGGCACGAGCTGGCCGTCGTGCCAGCCGCGGCCCTCGGTCCACTTGATCGTCACCATGTGGTCGGTGAAGTGGCGGCCGAACCCCGGGGCGGCCAGTATCGCGTCGCGCTCGGCGGCGGACAGCGGGCTGGCGGAGGGCTTGAGCTCGATCGTGGGCGTGGTCATGAATGGTTGTCCTTCACCGGTTGTCGTGACGAGCCGCGTTCACGCCCGTACTGCCAGTGGCCAGTGCTAGGACGTCCGAGCATTCCCTCATGTCGCGGCCCCGCGTTCGATTATCGCGCGCGGTTCCGGGACGGATGAAACGGGGTGAATGCGGCCCGGGTTCGATGGTCGCACCCGGCGGGGACAGGTGAAAGCCGCCGGGTGCCTTGTTTTCCGGACCCGGCGGCTTCGAATGGTTCAGGTTCGAGTGCGCGGCCCGGTCAGCCGGCTACTCGTACGGCGAGGGCGTCACCGATCTCGGAGGTGGTGCGCTCGGGCTGCCCGGCGCGTTCGCCGAGGTCGGCCGCGACCGCCTCCTCGATCCGGGTGGCCTCGGCCTCGTAGCCGAGGTGGCGCAGCAGCAGGGCGACGGAGAGCACGGTGGCGCTGGGGTCGGCCTTGCCCTGGCCGGCGATGTCGGGCGCGGAGCCGTGGACCGGCTCGAACATCGAGGGGTACGCGCCGGACGGGTTGATGTTCCCGCTGGCGGCGACGCCGATGCCGCCGGAGACGGCCGCGGCGAGGTCGGTGATGATGTCACCGAAGAGGTTGTCGGTGACGATGACGTCGAACCGCTCGGGCTGGGTGACCAGGTAGATGGTCGCCGCGTCGACGTGCATGTACTCGGTGGTGACCTCGGGGAACTCCGCGGCCACCCGGTTGAAGACGTCGGTCCACAGGTGGCCCGCGAAGGTGAGCACGTTGTTCTTGTGGATCAGCGCGAGCTTCTTGCGGGGGCGGGCCTGGGCGCGGGCGAAGGCGTCCCGGACCACGCGCTCGACACCGAAGGCGGTGTTCACGGAGACCTCGGTGGCGACCTCGTGCTCGGTGCCCTTGCGGATGGTGCCGCCGTTGCCCGTGTAGGGGCCCTCGGTGCCCTCGCGGACGACCACGAAGTCGATCTGCGGCTCGCCGGCCAGCGGGGTCCGCACACCGGGGAGCAGCTTGCTGGGCCGCAGGTTGACGTGGTGGTCGAAGGCGAAGCGGAGCTTGAGCAGGAAGCCGCGCTCCAGGACGCCGGACGGCACCGACGGGTCGCCGATGGCGCCGAGCAGGATCGCGTCGTGCCCCTTCAGCGCGTCGAGGTCGGCGTCGGTGAGGGTCTCACCGGTGGCGTGGTAGCGCCGGGCGCCGAAGTCGTACTCCTTGGTCTCCAGCTTCACGTCCTGCGGGAGGACAGCGGAGAGGACCTTCAGCCCTTCGGCCACGACCTCCTGACCGATGCCGTCGCCGGGAATCACTGCGAGATCGATGCTGCGAGCCATGACGGGCACCCTACTCCGCGTCCCATGGGATGACACAGGGCGTCCGCCATGCGGACAGGCGGCACGCATCCGTCGGCCCGTGTTCACCCGTGCGCGGCGCGGGGGCCGGTCCGCGCGGGGAATCACTGGCGGCATGGAGATCCCCGACTTCGGCATCCGGCCGGACCTGGCACGCCGCCTGAGCATGGCGGAGCAGTACGCGTACCTGCGCACCCGGCTGTCCCGGCGCCGGACGCTGGTGACGGCGGGGGCGGTGGCGAGCGGGCTGCTGACCGGCTGTTCGGGCGGCGGCGCGCGGACCGCCGCACCGGCTCCGGCGCCGGCCGCGACGGTCTCCGGGGCGGCGGTGGTGCCGTTCGGCCGGCATCTGGCGTTCGGCGCGGACCCACGGCGGCAGCTGCGGATCTCGTGGCAGGTGCCGCTGGCGGTGCGCCGGCCCTTCGTCCGGGTCGGGCTCCGGCCCGACGACCTGGGCCGCCGGACCGGGGCCGAGGTCCGCGCCCTGAGCACGCCCGCGCTGGGCGACGCCCACCCGGCGGTCGAGCAGTACTACGTGCACGCGGCCCTGGACGGCCTGCGCCCCGGCACCACGTACTACTACGGCGTCGGCCACGAGGGCTTCGACCCGGCCGCGCCGGACCACCGCGCCACCATCGCCTCCTTCCGCACCGCCCCCGCGGCCCCGGAGCGCTTCGTCTTCACCGCCTTCGGCGACCAGGGCGTCGGCACCGAGGCGGTCGCCAACAACCGCCTCCTGCTCCGCCAGGACCCGGCGTTCCACCTGCACGCCGGCGACATCTGCTACGCCGACGACAAGGGCCGCGGCGAGAGGACCGACCTGTACGACGCCACCCGGTGGGACCTGTTCCTGCGGCAGACCGAACCGGCGGCGCGGACGGTGCCGTGGATGGTGACGACCGGCAACCACGACATGGAGGCGTGGTACTCACCGGACGGCTACGGCGGCCAGCTCGCCCGCTTCTCCCTGCCGGACAGCGGCTTCGACCCGCGCACCGCCCCGGGGGTGTACTCCTTCACCTACGGCAACGTCGGTGTCGTCGCCCTCGACGCCAACGACGTCTCCTACGAGATGCGGGCCAACCTCGGCGTCACGGAGGGCCGGCAGACACGCTGGCTGGCGCGGACGCTGGCGGAGCTGCGGGCGGCGCCCGAGGTGGAGTTCGTCGTGGTCTTCTTCCACCACTGCGCGTATTCCACGTCGACGCACGCCTCGGACGGCGGGGTGCGCGCCGAGTGGGTACCGCTCTTCGCCCGCCACCAGGTGGACCTGGTGATCAACGGGCACAACCACGTCTACGAGCGCACGGACGCGATCAGGAACGGCGAGGTGGGCCGGCCGGTGCCGGCCGGCGCGACCACCGACCCCACCCGGGACGGGACGGTGTACGTCACCGCGGGCGGCGGCGGCCGGGAACTGTACGGCTTCCCGGCGGGCGCGCCGGAGCGCCACGAGGGGCGCGACCCGGGGTACGAGCCCGCCGACAAGCCGGTCGACAGCTTCCGCTGGACCCGCTCGGGCGGCCGCAGGACGGAGACGGTCGCCTGGTCACGGGTGCGCTACCGCGGTTTCTCCTTCCTCCGGGTGGAGGCGGAGGCGGGCGCCGCGCCGAGACTCAGGATCTCGGCGCTGGCCCCGGACGGCACCCGCGTCGACCACTTCGAGGTGCGGCGCGGGCGGTGAGGCGAGGGGCTCAGTGCCCGGTGGCGCCGCCGTTGTCCCGGCGGTCGAGGGCGCGCTGGAGGGCGGCGGCTGCGTTCTTCCGGTCGGTGTCGTCGGTACGGGAGACGTGACGGACTCGGCGGCGGACGGTCGTCTCGGCCATGGGGGATCGACTCCTTCGTCACACGGGAGGAATACGACGGGCCGGAAGGGGCGGGGAGCGGCGGACCGCAGGGATTGCCTGCGCGGGGCCCGGCTCACGACCGCCCTTCGCTGGATCCAGCGAGACGTTCGGCTCCTACAAAGCTAAGGGAGTGACCCGCGCCTGTCTCCACAATTACTCGGACTTCCTACTATCTGAGACGGTGGAGTACGTCACACCGCCGCGACCTGGGATTTCCACCGCCGCCGCCCGTCTACGGTGACCGCATGACCGAACTGCGCACCGCCCGTCTGCTGCTCCGCTCCTGGCGCGGGAGCGACCTGGCCCCGTGGCACGCGCTCAACACCGACCCGGAGGTGCGCCGCCATCTGCCCGGCATGCCGAGCCGGGAGGACACCGACGCCGCGGCCGCCCGGTTCCAGGCCGGCCTGGACGCGCGCGGCTGGAGCTTCTGGGCGGTCGAGGTGCGCGGCACCGGGGAGTTCATCGGCATGGCCGGCCTGGACCCGGTGGAGGAGGGGCAGCCGTTCACCGGCGTCGAGGCGGGCTGGCGGCTGGCCCGCGCCGCCTGGGGGCACGGCTACGCGACGGAGGCGGCCCGCGCGGTGGTGGAGTTCGGCTTCACCGAGCTGGACCTGCCGGAGATCCTCGCCGTGACCGTGCCCGGCAACGAGCGCTCGCGGGCGGTGATGCGCCGCCTGGGCATGACGTACGACCCGGCGGACGACTTCGACGACCCGACCGTCCCGGCGGGGCCGCTGCGCCGCAGCGTGCTGTACCGGCTGCCCCGGCCGTGAGAAGGCCGGACGGGCCAGGCCGGGGGGAGACCTGGCCCGTCCGGGGTCGGGGCGGGGGCGTGCGCCCGCCGCGGATCAGCCCATGTGCGGGTAGCGGTAGTCGGTCGGGGAGACCAGCGACTCCTTGATGGCGCGGGTCAGCGTCCAGCGCATCAGGTTCTGCGGGGCGCCGGCCTTGTCGTTGGTGCCGGAGGCCCGGCCGCCGCCGAAGGGCTGCTGGCCGACGACGGCACCGGTCGACTTGTCGTTGATGTAGAAGTTGCCGGCCGCGTAGCGCAGCTTCTCCATCGTGTACGCCGCCGCCGCGCGGTCGCCCGCGATGACCGAGCCGGTGAGCGCGTAGTCGGACACCGACTCCATCTGCGTCAGCATCTCGTCGTACTTCTCGTCGTCGTACACGTACACGGCGAGGATCGGGCCGAAGTACTCGGTGGTGAACACCTCGTTCTCCGGGTCGGTGCACTCGATGACGGTCGGGCGGACGAAGTAGCCGACCGAGTCGTCGTAGGAGCCGCCCGCGACGATCGTGCAGGAGGCGTCCTCGCGCGCCCGCTCGATCGCGGCCTTGTTCTTGGCGAAGGCGCGCTCGTCGATGACGGCTCCGATGAAGTTCGACAGGTCGGTGACGTCACCCATGGTGATGCCGTCGATCTCCGCCGCGAACTCCTCCTTGAAGCCGTCGTTCCAGATCGACGCCGGGATGTACGCGCGGGAGGTGGCGGAGCACTTCTGGCCCTGGTACTCGAAGGCGCCGCGGGTCAGGGCGGTCTTCAGCACCGCGCGGTCGGCGCTCGGGTGGGCGACGACGAAGTCCTTGCCGCCGGTCTCGCCGACCAGGCGCGGGTAGGTGCGGTACTTCTCGATGTTGTTGCCGACCGTCTTCCACAGGTGCTGGAAGGTCTTGGTCGAGCCGGTGAAGTGGATGCCGGCCAGGTCGCGGTGGTTCAGGGCGACCTCGGAGACCTCCAGGCCGTCACCGGTGACCAGGTTGATGACGCCCTTGGGGAGACCGGCCTCCTCCAGCAGCTCCATCATCAGCACGGCGGCGTGGGTCTGCGTCGGGGACGGCTTCCAGACCACCACGTTGCCCATGAGGGCGGGCGCGGTGGGCAGGTTGGCGGCGATCGCCGTGAAGTTGAACGGCGTGATCGCGTAGACGAAGCCCTCCAGCGGGCGGTGGTCCAGGCGGTTCCACACGCCCGGCGCGTTGGCCGGGGGCTGCTCGGCCAGGATCTGGCGGGCGTAGGAGACGTTGAACCGCCAGAAGTCGACCAGCTCGCAGGGCGTGTCGATCTCGGCCTGCTGCGCGGTCTTGGACTGGCCCAGCATGGTGGAGGCGGCCAGCGTCTCGCGCCACGGGCCGGAGAGCAGCTCGGCGGCGCGCAGGATGATCGCCGCGCGGTCGTCGAAGGACATCGCGCGCCAGGCCGGCGCGGCGGCGAGGGCGGCGTCGATCGCGTCCCGGGCGTCCTGCCGGGTGGCGTTGGCGTACGTGCCCAGGCGGGCCTTGTGGTTGTGCGGCTGCACGACGTCGAAGCGGTCGCCGCCGCCCATCCGCTTCTCGCCGCCGATGGTGCAGACGAGGTCGATGGGGTTCTCGGCCAGCTCCTTGAGCTTGGCCTCCAGACGGGCGCGCTCGGGCGAACCGGGGGCGTAGCCGTGCACCGGCTCGTTGACGGGGGTGGGGACCTGGGTCACAGCGTCCATGGTGTTCGTGACTCCTTGAGTTGAACGTGTGCGAGCGGGTGCGGGTCAGCCCTTGGTGACCATGGACCGGGCGAAGAACCGGAGGTTGGCCGGCTTCTCCGCCAGGCGGCGCATGAAGTAGCCGTACCAGTCGGTGCCGTAGGCGGTGTAGACGCGCATGCGGTGGCCCTCGGCGGCCAGCCGCAGGTGCTCCTCGCCGCGGATGCCGTACAGCATCTGGAACTCGTACTCGTCGGGCTTGCGCCCGGCGCGGTGCGCCAGCTCCTGGGCGATGGCGATCAGGCGCGGGTCGTGGGACCCGACCATCGGGTAGCCGTCGCCCTCCATCAGCGTGCGCAGGACGCGGACGTACGCCTTGTCGATCTCGTGCTTGTCCTGGTAGGCGACCTCGGCGGGCTCCTTGTAGGCGCCCTTCACCAACCGTACGCGAGAGCCGGCCGCGGCGAGCCGGCGCGCGTCGGCCTCCGTGCGGAACAGGTACGCCTGGATGACGCAGCCGGTCTCCGGGAAGTCCTTCCGCAGCTCCTCGTGGATGGCGAACATCGAGTCGAGGGTGGTGTGGTCCTCGGCGTCGAGCGTGACCGTGGTGCCGATCCCGGCCGCCGCCTCGACCACCGGGCGGACGTTGGCGAGCGCCAGTTCGTGGCCGCCGTCCAGTGCCTGCCCGAACATGGACAGCTTCACGGACATCTCCGCCCGCGAGCCCAGCTCCAGCGGCTTGAGCCGGTCGATCAGCTCCAGGTAGGCGTCGCGGGCGGCGGCGGCCTGCTCGGGGGTGGTGATGTCCTCGCCGACGACGTCCATCGTCAGCTCCAGGCCCTTGGCCGTGAGGTCCCGGACGATCGGGACGATCTCGTCGACGTCCTCGCCGGGGATGAAGCGGTCGACGACCTGCTTGGTCACCGGGGCCGCCGAGACGAGGCGGCGCATGCGGTCGCTGCGCGACGCGGCGAGAATCACGGGACCCAGCACGGGGCACCTCCACTTACCGAAAAACCAGGCTCTGCCACCGTGAAACCTAAGGACGGCTCCGATCCTGGGCCATCGACAGCTGTCACGCATCCGTGCCGGTTATCTCAGACAGATGTATGAAGGGGGTGCCGGGATGGGGCAGAATGCCCGGTGTGACGTCGGATTCCAGAGGTGACTACCAGGAGCTGGTGGACGAGATCTCGGAGCTGCTGGGAGCGCCCGCCACCCTGGAGAACCGGGATTTCGAGCTGATCGCCTTCGGCGCCTACGACAGCGAGGGCGACCTCGACGCCTCGGCCCTGGACCCGGTGCGCGCCCGGTCGATCCTGACCCGGCGCTCCACCCCGGCGGTCCGCGCCTGGTTCGAGGGGTTCGGCATCACCCGCGCCACCCGCCCGGTCCGCATCCCGCCGACACCGGAGGCGGGGGTGCACCGGGGCCGGATCTGTCTGCCGGTACGCCACCGAGGGGTGGCGCTGGGCTACGTATGGCTCCTCGACACCGATCCCGGGCCGACCGCGCGGCAGCTCACCGCCGCGATGGCGGTCACCACCCGGATCGGGGCGCTGCTCGCCGACGAGGCCCGGCACGGCGCCGACATCGGCCGGGAGCTGCGGGCCGTGCTCACCGCCGAGCGGGGCTGGCAGCGGGACATGGCCGTCGCCGAACTGCGCGCCGTCCTGGGCCCGCGCGCCGACGTCCCGCACACGGTGGTCTGCGTCGCCCCCTGGCCCTCCGCCGACCCGGACGACACCCCCTCGGTCCGTACGGTGCCGGGGGCGACGGCGCTGTGCACGGTGCCGTGGGGCGCGGCGGGCCGGGCGCTGGCGCTGCTGGTCCGGCTGCGTTCGGTGGACGTGCCGGCCCCGGCCCTCGCCGCGGCGGGCCGCCTGCTGGAGCGGGCCGGGGGGCTGGCCGGCGACGCCGCCCCCGCCCCGGCCGCCGGGGTCGCCGCCGCCCGGACCGGCCTCGCGGAGCTGGGCACGGCCTGGCGTGAGGCGCGGGCGGCGGCCCGCGCGGCCCTCGCTGAGGCCCGGTTCGCACCGGTCGCCGAGTGGGCGTCGATCGGCCCGTACCGCCTGCTGACGGCCCTGCCCGCCGCGGTCGCCCGGGACCCCGCCGCACGGGCGCTGCTCTCCCCGGCCCACCGGGAGCTGGCCCGCACCGCCGAGGTCTACCTCGACCGGGCCGGGCAGGCCGGCCGTACGGCGGCGGAACTGGGCATCCACCGCCAGACCCTCTACTACCGCCTCTCCCGCGTCGAACAGCTCACCGGTCTGGACCTGGACGACGGTGAGGACCGGCTGCTGCTGCACATGGCGCTCAAGGCGCACCGCCTGTAGCGCGGGCGGCCTCGATCACCCGGCGCAGCCCCTCGGCGAGCCGCTCCCCGTCCGGCGCGGTCCTCGCGTTCACCAGCGGGGCGCGGCGGAGGCGGGGGCGGGGGCGGGGGCGCTCCTGCTGCTGGCGGCGGTGTTCCCGGCGGTACGGACGCTGAGACGCGAGAACGCCGGACGGGCTGAGCGACTCAGCCCGTCCGGCGTGTGACAACGCGGCCCGTCCAGGGCCGGTGCGGGGGTCCGGGGACGGCGGCCCCGGACCGGCGGTCACCTCAGACCAGGTTGACCGATCGGGCCGACGTCGCCCCGATCTCCGCCGCGACCTCACCCAGCACCGCGGCGCCCACCGTGTCGTCCACCGTCAGCACCGCGAGCGCCTCGCCGCCGACCGCCGCGCGGGCGACCTGCATGCCGGCGATGTTGATGCCCGCCTCGCCGAGGATGCGGCCGACCGTGCCGACGACACCGGGACGGTCCTCGTAGCGCAGGACGGCCATGTGGTCGGCGAGGGCCAGGTCCACGTCGTACTCGCCGACGGCGACGATCTTCTGGAGGTGCTTGGGGCCGGCCAGCGTGCCGGAGACCGCCACCTCCTCGCCGCTGGCGAGGGTGCCGCGCACGGTGACGACGTTGCGGTGCTCCGCCGACTCCGAGCTGGTGGTCAGCCGGACCTCGACGCCGCGCTCCTGGGCGAACAGCGGGGCGTTGACGTAGGAGACGGTCTCCTCGACCACGTCCTCGAAGACACCCTTGAGGGCGGACAGCTCCAGCACCTTCACGTCGTGCTGGGTGATCTCGCCGTAGACCTCGACGTCCAGGCGGACGGCGACCTCGCCGGCGAGGGCGGTGAAGATGCGGCCGAGGTTCTCGGCGAGCGGCAGGCCCGGCTTGACGTCCTCGGCGATGACGCCGCCCTGGACGTTGACCGCGTCCGGGACCAGCTCACCGGCGAGGGCGAGGCGGACCGACCTGGCGACGGCGATGCCGGCCTTCTCCTGCGCCTCGTCGGTGGAGGCGCCGAGGTGCGGGGTGGCGACGACCTGGTCGAACTCGAACAGGGGGGAGTCCGTGCAGGGCTCCTTGGCGTACACGTCGAGGCCGGCGCCGGCGACCCGGCCCTCCTTCAGCGCCGAGTACAGCGCCTCCTCGTCGACGATGCCGCCGCGCGCGGCGTTGACGATGCGGACACTCGGCTTGACCTTGCGCAGCGCCTCGTCACCGATCAGGCCGAGGGTCTCGGGGGTCTTCGGCAGGTGGACGGTGATGAAGTCGGAGACCTCCAGCAGCTCGTCCAGCGACAGGACCTTGACGCCCATCTGCGCGGCCCGCGCGGGCTGCACGTAGGGGTCGTAGGCGACGACCTTCATGCCGAAGGCGGACATGCGCTGGGCGACCAGCGCGCCGATGCGGCCGAGGCCGACCACGCCGAGGGTCTTCTCGGCCAGCTCGACACCGGTGTACTTGCTGCGCTTCCACTCGCCGTTCTTCAGCGCCGCGTTGGCCTGCGGGATGTTGCGGGCGGTGGCGATGATCAGGCCGCAGGCCAGCTCGGCGGCGGTGACGATGTTGGAGGTCGGGGCGTTGACGACCATCACGCCGGCCTTGGTGGCGGCGGAGACGTCCACGTTGTCCAGGCCCACGCCGGCGCGGGCGACGACCTTCAGCTTGTTCGCGGCGGCGATGGCCTCGGCGTCGACCTTGGTGGCCGAGCGGACCAGGATGGCGTCCACGTCGGCGATGGCGGGGAGCAGTTCGGCTCGGTCGGCGCCGTTGCAGTGGCGGATCTCGAAGTCCGGGCCAAGCGCGTCCACGGTCGCGGGCGACAGCTCTTCAGCGATGAGTACGACAGGTTTCGAGCTCACGTGAGTCCTCACAAGTCCAATGCGGACGGCCGTCCCGACGGCCGCAGGCGGTGGAGGTTGGCTAGCCGCGTGGAAGACGCACGACGCTGTGGGCCTGACGCGTATGTAGTGCAGCAGTGTAGTGGCGCCGAGGGCGTCGTCTTACGCCGCTGCGGAAGGATCACCCGTCCGTGGCTGGACGGGTCGGACAACGGGGCCGGAGCATGCGCTCCGGCCCCGTCGGCCGAGGCTTACGCCTCCTCGTCGACCCAGCTCATGAGCTTGCGCAGCTCCTTGCCGGTGGTCTCCAGCAGGTGCTCGGAGTCCTGCTTCTTGTACTCGTTGTACTTCTTCAGACCGCCGTGGTACTCGTCCATCCAGTTCTTGGCGAAGGTGCCGTCCTGGATCTCGGCGAGGACCTTCTTCATCTCGGCCTTGGTGGCGTCGGTGATGATCCGCGGGCCGGTGACGTAGTCGCCCCACTCGGCGGTCTCGGAGATCGACCAGCGCATCTTCTCCAGGCCGCCCTCGTACATGAGGTCCACGATCAGCTTCAGCTCGTGCAGGCACTCGAAGTAGGCGATCTCCGGCTGGTAGCCGGCCTCGGTCAGCGTCTCGAAGCCCGCCTTCACCAGGGCCGCGGTGCCACCGCAGAGGACGGCCTGCTCACCGAAGAGGTCGGTCTCGGTCTCCTCGGTGAAGGTCGTCTTGATGACGCCGGCGCGGGTGCCGCCGATGCCCTTGGCGTAGGACAGGGCCAGCGCGAAGGCGTTGCCGGTGGCGTCCTGCTCGACGGCGGCGATGCAGGGAACGCCGCGGCCCTCCTCGTACTGGCGGCGCACCAGGTGGCCCGGGCCCTTGGGGGCGACCATGCAGACGTCCACACCGGCCGGGGGCTTGATGAAGCCGTAGCGGATGTTCAGGCCGTGGCCGAAGAACAGCGCGTCGCCGTCCTTCAGGTTGTCCTTGATGTGCTCCTCGTAGACCTGGGCCTGGATCGGGTCCGGGACGAGGATCATGATGACGTCGGCCTCGGCGGCGGCCTCCGCGGGGCTCACCACGCGCAGGCCCTGCTCCTCGGCCTTGGCCTTGGACTTGGAGCCCTCGTGCAGACCGACGCGCACGTCGACACCCGAGTCGCGCAGGGACAGCGCGTGGGCGTGGCCCTGGCTGCCGTACCCGATGACCGCGACCTTGCGGCCCTGGATGATGGACAGGTCGGCGTCGGCGTCGTAGAACAGCTCGGCCACTTTGGGTTCTCTCCTTGTGTGCAGGTGTCGCGTCCCACCGTATGCCGGTGAGGGGAAGGGAAGGTTCGGGGTCTCGGAATACGGGCGCCCGCCCGCGTCCCGGGGGTTACGCCGACCGGTCGAGGGCGCGCAGCGAGCGGTCCGTGATCGAACGGGCGCCGCGGCCGATGGCGATCGTGCCGGACTGGACCAGCTCCTTGATGCCGTACGGTTCCAGCATCCTGAGCATGGCGGAGAGCTTCTCGCCGCTGCCGGTCGCCTCGATGGTGACGGCGTCCGGGGAGACGTCGACGGTCTTGGCGCGGAACAGCTGGACGATCTCGACGATCTGGGAGCGCGTCTCGTTGTCGGCGCGCACCTTCACCAGGACGAGTTCGCGCTGCACGGCCTGCGCCGGCTCCAGCTCGACGATCTTCAGCACGTTGACCAGCTTGTTGAGCTGCTTGGTGACCTGCTCCAGGGGCAGGTCCTCCACTCCCACGACGATGGTGATGCGGGAGATGTCGGGGTGTTCGGTGACGCCGACGGCGAGCGAGTCGATGTTGAAGCCGCGGCGGGAGAACAGGGCGGCGATCCGGGCGAGGATGCCGGGGGTGTTCTCCACCAGGACGGAGAGCGTGTGCTTGGACATGGTCTCTTGGTCTCTCTCGCTCAGTCGTCTTCGCTGTCGCCGAAGTCGGGGCGGACGTCCCGGGCGGCCATGATCGTGTCGTTGGAGGTGCCGGCGGCGACCATCGGCCAGACCATCGCGTCCTCGTGGACGATGAAGTCCACCACGACCGGGCGGTCGTTGATCGAGTTCGCCTCCTCGATGACCTTGTCGAGGTCGGCGGGGTCCTCGCAGCGGATCGCGTAGCAGCCCATGGCCTCCGCGAGCTTCACGAAGTCGGGGACGCGGGTGCCGCGGGCCGCCGGGTTGACGTCGTCGGGGCCGGAGTGCAGCACGGTGTTGGAGTAGCGCTGGTTGTAGAAGAGGGTCTGCCACTGGCGGACCATGCCGAGCGCGCCGTTGTTGATGACCGCGACCTTGATCGGGATGTTGTTCAGGGCGCAGGTGGTCAGTTCCTGATTGGTCATCTGGAAGCAGCCGTCGCCGTCGATCGCCCAGACCGTCCGGTCGGGCTCACCGGCCTTGGCTCCCATGGCGGCCGGGACGGCGTAGCCCATGGTCCCGGCGCCGCCGGAGTTCAGCCAGGTGGCGGGCTTGTCGTACTGGATGAAGTGGGCGGCCCACATCTGGTGCTGGCCGACGCCCGCGGTGAAGATCGTGCCCTCGGGGGCGAGCTGTCCGATGCGCTCGATCACCTGCTGCGGGGAGAGCGAGCCGTCCTCGGGCTGGTCGTAGCCGAGCGGGTAGGTCTCGCGCCAGCGGTTCAGGTCCTTCCACCACGCCTCGTAGTCGCCGCGCTGGCCCTCGCTGTGCTCCTTCTGCACGGCCTGGACCAGGTCGGCGATGACCTCGCGGGCGTCCCCGACGATCGGCACGTCGGCGGCGCGGTTCTTGCCGATCTCGGCCGGGTCGATGTCGGCGTGCACGATCTTGGCGTGCGGGGCGAAGCTGTCCAGCCTGCCGGTGACGCGGTCGTCGAAGCGGGCGCCGAGGGCGACGATCAGGTCGGCCTTCTGGAGCGCGGTGACGGCGGCGACCGAACCGTGCATGCCGGGCATGCCCAGGTGCTGCGGGTGGGTGTCCGGGAAGGCGCCCAGTGCCATCAGGGTGGTGGTGACGGGGGCGCCGGTCAGCTCGGCGAGGACCTTCAGCTCGGCGGTGGCACCGGCCTTGAGGACGCCGCCGCCGACGTAGAGGACGGGCCGCCTGGCGGCGGTGACCAGCTTGGCGGCCTCGCGGATCTGCTTGGCGTGCGGCTTGGTCACCGGGCGGTAGCCGGGCAGGTCCATGACGGGCGGCCAGGAGAACGTGGTCCTCGCCTGGAGGGCGTCCTTGGCGATGTCGACCAGGACCGGGCCGGGGCGGCCGGTGGAGGCGACGTGGAAGGCCTGCGCGATGACGCGCGGGATGTCGTCGGCGTTGGTGACCAGCCAGTTGTGCTTGGTGATCGGCATGGTGATGCCGACGATGTCCGCCTCCTGGAAGGCGTCCGTGCCGATCGCCTTGGAGGCGACCTGGCCGGTGATCGCGACCAGCGGCACCGAGTCCATGTGGGCGTCGGCGATCGGGGTGACCAGGTTGGTCGCGCCGGGTCCCGAGGTCGCCATGCAGACACCGACCTTGCCGGTGGCGAGCGCGTACCCCTCGGCGGCGTGGCCCGCGCCCTGCTCGTGGCGGACCAGGACGTGGCGGACGCGGGTGGAGTCCATCAGCGGGTCGTACGCCGGAAGGATGCAGCCACCGGGAATGCCGAATACCGTGTCGGCCCCGACCTCCTCGAGGGAGCGGATGAGGGACTGCGCGCCCGTGACCTGCTCGGGTGCGGACTGTCCTCCGGATCGGGGCCGCGGCTGCGGGTGAGGGGCCCCGGTGGCCTGCTCGGTCATCGGCATTCTCTTCTCGATGCTGAGGGTTTTGGCGTGGTTCGCGCGGTCTGTGACCGCGGGGCGGCAGGTGCCTGTGCAACAAAAAACCCCTCGTGCCGAAAGGCAAGCGAGGGGAGCGCGCCGGGTGTGGGTCGCTGGGAGTTCCGGATCGCCCGGACGTCACCAGCTTCAGCCGACGCGCTGACCAAGTACGAGAATTCGGGTGCGCATGGAACTGACCCTCCCCCCGGCACGCACTCACTGTCAAGTGGGTGGGACGGGAGTCTCATTATGTGAGCGCAGTGCCGTGCCACCTCCGAGAACGGCCGGTACGCCGCCGGATACCTGGCTGGTGAGACCGGTGCCGACGGTCCCGTTGACCCCCGCGGCGAGCCCCCCTGCGGGGCCCGTCGCACAGCCCGCGCCGACGGGTCCGGCTCCCGCGAACGCGGGCTCGGCCGGGCCGTGCGGCACGGGGAACCGCCCGCCGGCGAGCGCCCGGCGCAGCCGGTGCTCGTCGAGCGGTCCGCAGAACGCCATGCCCTGTCCGTGGGTGCAGCCCATCGCGCGCAGCGCGACGACCTGTTCGGGCAGGTCCACCCCGTCGGCCACGGACGTCAGCCCGAGGTCGGCGGCGATCCGCAGCAGCCCCCTGGTGATCTTGTGCAGCCGCGCGGACTCCACGACGCCCTCGACCATGCTCCGGTCGAGCTTGAGGATGTCGACGGGGAGCCGGCGCAGCGCCGGGACGGCCGCGTGGCCGCTGCCGAAGCCGTCGAGCGCGATACGGACGCCCGCCCGCCGCAGCGCGCCCAGGCGGCGCTCCAGTTCGTCCATCGGGACCCGGGGTTCGATATCGGCCAGCTCGATCACCAGGGAGCCCGGCGGCAGCCCGTAGCGGGTCAGCAGGGCCTCCACCGAGCCGAGGGGCATCGAGCGGTCCAGCAGCCGGCGGGCGCCGACGCGGACGGCCACGGGGGCGCCGGCGCCCGCCGCCGCCCGGTCCGCCGCCTGCTCGACGGCCTTCTGGATCATCCACCGGTCCAGCTCGGCGGTCCGGTCGGCGTCGTCGGTGACCCGCACGAACTCGGCGGGGGTGAACAGGACGCCCTGCGAGGAGCGCCAGCGCGCCTGGGCGCAGACCGACGTGATCCGGCCGTCCTCCAGGGAGACCACGGGCTGGTGCAGCAGCGCGAACTCCCCGTCGTGCAGCGCGGCCCGCAGCCGGGTCGCCAGCTCGGCCTTGCGGACGACGTCCTGCTGCATCTGCGGCTTGTACAGCTCGACGCGGCCCTTGCCGCCCGCCTTGGCCCGGTACATCGCCAGGTCGGCGTTGCGCAGCAGCTCGCCCGCGCCGAGGCCGGGCTCGGCGAAGGCGACGCCGATGGAGGCGTTGACCCTGACGTCGTTGCCGTCGATGAGATAGGGCTGGGAGAGGGTCAGCCTGAGGCGGTCGGCGAGCTCCAGGATGTGTCCCTCGCGGGCGGCCCGGTCCCGGGTGCCGTCCCCGACGATCAGGGCCGCGAACTCGTCGCCGCCCAGCCGGGAGGCGGTGTCGCCCTGGCGGACCGCCTCGTGGAGTCTGCGGGCGGCCTGGACGAGGAGTTCGTCCCCGGCCTGGTGCCCGATGGTGTCGTTGACGGCCTTGAAGCCGTCGAGGTCGATGAAGAGGACGGCGGTGCCGCGCAGGGCGGCGCCCCGGTCGGAGGCGCGGCGGCCGGACAGGGCCTGCTGGACGCGCTTGGTGAACAGGGCGCGGTTGGGCAGGTCGGTGAGCGGGTCGTGCTCCGCGTTGTGCTGGAGCTGTGCCTGGAGGCGGACGCGCTCGGTGACGTCACGGCTGTTGAAGATGAGGCCGCCGTGGTGGCGGTTGACGGTGGACTCGACGTTGAGCCAGCCGCCGTCGCCGGAGCGGAAGCGGCATTCGATGCGGGTGGTGGGCTCCTCCGCGGGACTGGCGGCGAGGAAGCGGCGCACCTCGTGCACCACGCAGCCGAGGTCCTCGGGGTGGATGAGGTCGGCCAGCTCACCGCCGACGAGTTCCTCGGCGGGGCGGCCGTAGACCCCGGCGGCGGCCGGGGAGACGTAGCGCAGGATGCCGTTGGGCGCGGCGATCATGATGACGTCGCTGGAGCCCTGCACCAGGGAGCGGAAGTGGTTCTCCTTCTGGGCCAGTTCCTGGGTGAGGGTGATGTTGTCGAGCAGCATGATGCCCTGGCGCACGACGAGGGCGAGGACGACCGTGCCGCCGGTGAGCAGGACGACGCGGTCGACGCTGTGCCCGTTGAGCACGTTGTAGAGGATGCTCAGGGTGCAGACGGCCGCGGCGAGGTAGGGCGTGAGGGCGGCCAGCGATCCGGCGATGGGCCGGGCGGCGGAGTAGCGGCTGTGCTCGCCGCCCGGCGCGAACGCCGGGTGGTGGGCGGCGCCGGGGTGCCCCAGGAGGTGTCCGCGGGCCGGGAGCGGGTATCTGTCGGCGCCCGCCGGGCCGTCGTCGTCACCGTGCTGCCGGGGCGCGGCCCAGGGCGCGTACGCGAGGAGCAGCGAGCCGGCGAACCAGCCCGCGTCGAGCAGCTGGCCCGAGCGGTAGTCGGCGTGCAGCAGCGGCGAGGTGAACAGGGCGTCGCACATCACCGTCAGGGCGAGCGCGCCGATCGCGGTGTTGACCGCGCACCGGTACACCGGTGCGCGCCGGAAGTGCAGCGCGAGCACGATGCTGATCAGGGCGATGTCGAGCAGCGGGTACGCCAGGGAGAGCGCGGTGTGCGCCACGCTGGAGCCGTCGACCTTGGCGGCCTGGGCGAGCGCGAGGCTCCAGGCCAGGGTGAGCAGCGAGCCGCCGATCAGCCAGGCGTCGAGGCCGAGGCAGACCCAGCCTGCCCGGGTCACCGGCCGCTTGGCGAACACCAGCAGGCCGACGATGGCGGGCGGCGCGAAGCAGAGGAAGAACAGGTCGGCGTAGCTGGGGCTGGGCACGGGCTGCCGCAGGACGACCTCGTACCACCCCCAGACCACGTTGCCCGCGGACGCCATGGCCGAGGAGAGGGCGAACAGCAGCCAGGCGGGCCGGAAGCGGATGCCGGGGCTGCGGGCGTAGAGGAAGCAGGAGACGGCCGCGGCGGCGGCCGCGGCGGCCAGTCCGAAGTCGCCCATGAACAGGGCGAGTCGGGGGGAGCCCCAGCCGAGCGCGGAGCCGATGGCGTAGGCCGCGCAGACCAGGGCCAGCACCAGCCGGCCGGCCAGTCTGCCGCCGGTGACGGCGGGCGGCCGGGCGGACCGCGGCGCGGGCGCGGGCCGGGAGCGCAGGGCGCCGTCCAGGACGGGCGCGGGAGGAGGCGGCATCACCAGGGCCTCCCGGTCCGCGCCGCGCCCGGGTCCCGCGGGTCCCGGTGCGCCGGGTCGACGGGGCCGGGTCGGCCGCCGTGCCCGCGCTGGTGGTGGCCGGGATGGCGCCGGCCGTGCTGGTGATGGTCGTGCTGGTGCCGGCAGTGGTGGTGATGGCCGCCGGGCCGGCCGAGG
This sequence comes from Streptomyces griseoviridis, assembly GCA_014649155.1. Taxonomy (GTDB): domain Bacteria; phylum Actinomycetota; class Actinomycetes; order Streptomycetales; family Streptomycetaceae; genus Streptomyces; species Streptomyces griseoviridis. Next base: position 169,421 of record BMSM01000011.1, read on the forward strand.
TGGCCGTGCCCGCCCCGGCCGCTCGCCGCCGTGCACCAGGGCCGTCGACGGCGGCTCCGCCGCGTCGGATCGTGGGTCCAAAGGCCGTGCATCGCCCGTCGCCCCCCTCACAGTCTCCATGTCCGTCCCCGGCGCCGAACGGTGCGCGGCGCAACCCCTGTCGGGACGATACACCAGTATCGTCACTCAGGGACATAGGTTCTCTACGCTCCGTGACGACCAGGGAATATGCGGGTACCCACCGCTCCCGAAGGAACGCGGAGGGTGCCCGAAGCGGATCGCGCCGTCGTCGCGACGAGTGCGCCGCCCGTACCGAACCGGCATGGAAAACGCGCCGGTTGCGCGCGGCGCCCGGGGTCACGCGCCGGAAGCGCCCGTCGTCAGTATCACGTTGCGCAGCGGCTCGCCGTTCACGAACCGGGTCAGCTGGTCGGTCACCAGCCGCTTGGCGCGCGGCAGGAAGGCGGAGGTCGGGCCGCCGACGTGCGGGCTGATCAGCACGCCCGGCGCCTGCCACAGGGGATGGCCCGCCGGCAGCGGCTCGGGGTCGGTGACGTCGAGGGCGGCGGTGATCCGGCCGCGCCGCGTCTCGGCCAGCAGCGCCTCGGTGTCGACCACCGGGCCCCGGGCCACGTTGACCAGCAGGGCGCCGTCCTTCATCCGGGCCAGGAACCCGGCGTCCACCAAGTGCCGGGTCTCCTCGGTGAGCGGCGTGCAGAGGATGACGACGTCCGCCTCCGGGAGCAGGGCGGGCAGTTCGGCGAGTGGATGCACCGGACCGCGCGCCGTCGTGCGCGCGGAGCGCGCGACCCGTGCCACCCGCGCCACCTCGAAGGGCACGAGCCGGTCCTCGGTCGCCGCGCCGATCGCGCCGTACCCGACGATCAGCACGTTCCTGTCGGCGAGCGCCGGCCGGAATCCGCCCAGCCACTCCCCCTTGTCCTGGGCGCGCACGAAGTCGGGGACGCCGCGCAGCGCGGCCAGTGTCAGGGTGAGGGCCAGTTCTGCGGTGCTGGCCTCGTGGACGCCGCGCGCGTTGCAGAGGCGGACGCCGGGCGGGAGCGCGTCCAGCCGTCCCATGACGTCGTCGACGCCCGCGGTGAGCGTCTGGACGACCTGGACGCCGCCGAGGTGCTCCAGCGGCCTGACCCGCACCGGGTGCGGCTTCATGTACGGCACGACGTAGACGGCGCACCGTGCGGGGTCGCCGGGGAAGTCCTGGTCACCGTCGTCACCTCCGTCCCAGAACAGGTACCGGGGACCCTCGGGGAGCCCGTCTATCTCGTCCGGCCGGATGGGCAGCCATACCTCAGCAGTCATGGTCAGGAGGCTATGTCAGGGGCCAGGAACGGCAGAGGTTAGGTTGGGGTGGCCACAGGAGGGAGGGTCACGACCACGTGGAGCGCAGGACGATCGGCGCGCCGGCACTCGCGGTGGGGGCCGTCGGACTCGGGTGCATGCCGATGAACTGGGCGTACAGCACGTCCCGGCAGCGCGGCGACGAGTCGCTCAGGGCGGTGCACCGGGCGCTGGACCTGGGCTGCTCCCTGCTGGACACCGCGGACATGTACGGCCCGTTCACCAACGAGCTGCTGCTGGGGCGGGTGTTGAAGGAACGGCGGGCCGACGCCTTCGTGTCGACGAAGGTGGGGCTGCTCGTCGGCGACCAGCACATCGTGGCCAACGGCCGCCCCGGGTATGTGAAGCGGGCCTGCGACGCGTCCCTGCGCCGCCTCCAGACCGACGTGATCGACCTCTACCAGCTGCACCGGGCCGACCCCGAGGTCCCCGTGGAGGAGACCTGGGGCGCGATGGCGGAGCTGGTGCGGGCCGGGAAGGTCCGGGCGCTGGGGCTGTGCGCGGTGGGCGCCCGGTCGGCGCGGCGGACCGGGACCGGCCTGCACGACGCGACGATCCGGCAACTGGAGCGGGTGCAGCAGGTGTTCCCGGTGAGCGCGGTCGAGGCGGAGCTGTCCGTATGGTCGCCGGAGGCGCTGTGGGCGCTGCTGCCGTGGTGCGCGGCGCGCGGGGTGGGTTTCCTGGCGGCGATGCCGCTGGGCAACGGTTTCCTGACCGGCACCCTGCGTCCCGGCGAGGGTTTCGAACCGGACGACCCGCGGGCCCGGCACCCCCGGTTCACCGCCGAGATGATGGCCGCCAACCAGCCGATCGTGGCCGGTCTGCGCCGGATCGCGGCCCGGCACGGCGAGGGGGTCACGCCCGCGGCGGTGGCGCTGGCCTGGGTGCTGGCGCAGGGCCCGCACGTGGTCCCGGTGCCGGGCACCAAGCAGGAGCGCTGGGTGACCCAGAACGCCGGCGCGGCGCGGCTGCGGCTGACGCCCGGGGACCTGGCGGAGGTGGCGGCGCTGCCGAGGGCGCTGGGCTCCTGGGAGTAGCCAGCGGGCGTACGGGATCGTCCGCGCGGGAACCTGTGGGGCACGAGCGGGGTTCGTCAGAGGGAACCCACCGCGTCGAAGGGACCGTCATCGTGCGACGTCGCGCCGTACCGGCCGTGCTGACCTGTGCCGTGCTGCTGCTGGCGGCCGGCTGCTCCTCCGGCGACGGGGACGGTGACGGTCCGGCGGGCTGGAACGAGCGGGCCACCCCGGGCCGTACGGCCACGGCGTCCCCGTCGTCCCCGTCGTCCGAGTCCGCCGAGCGGGCCGCGCCCGCGAAGGGCTCGGCCGAGGTGGTCCGTACGGTCGCCACCGGCCTGGACAGCCCCTGGGGCCTCGCCCCGCTCCCGGACGGCGGCCTGCTCGTCGCCTCCCGCGACGAGGGCACGATCACCCGGGTCGACCCCGCGACGGGGAAGAAGACGGAGCTGGGCGAGGTACCCGGGGTGTCCCCGGCCGGGGAGGGCGGCCTGCTCGGCATCGCGCTCTCCCCCAGTTACGCCGCCGACCGCACGGTCTACGCCTACTTCACCTCCGCCTCGGACAACCGGATCGTTCGCATGCTCCACGACGCGGACCGGCCGGCCGGCGAGCAGCTCGGCGCCCCGGACACGGTGTTCAAGGGCATCCCCAAGGGGTTCGTCCACAACGGCGGCCGGATCGCCTTCGGCCCGGACAAGCTGCTGTATGTGGGCACCGGCGAGAGCGGCGACACCGGTCTGTCCCAGGACAGGGAGTCCCTCGGCGGCAAGATCCTGCGGCTGACCCCGGAGGGCGACCCCGCGCCCGGCAACCCCTTCCCGGACTCCCCCGTGTACTCCTACGGCCACCGCAATGTGCAGGGGCTGGCCTGGGACGGGTCGCGGCACCTGTTCGCCGCGGAGTTCGGCCAGGACACCTGGGACGAGCTGAACGCGATCACGCCGGGCGGCAACTACGGCTGGCCCGAGGCGGAGGGCCGCTCGGACGACGGCTCCTACCGGGACCCGGTCGCCCAGTGGGGCACCGACGAGGCGTCCCCCAGCGGCATCGCGTACGCCGAGGGGTCGGTGTGGATGGCGGGGCTGAAGGGCGAGCGGCTGTGGCGCGTGCCGCTGAAGGGCACCGAGGCGGCGGCCGAACCGCAGTCCTTCCTCACGGGCGAGTACGGCCGGCTGCGCACGGTCGTCGCGGCGGGTGCCGGCCGGCTCTGGCTGGTGACCAGCAACACCGACGGCCGGGGCGGCCCGGCGAAGGGTGACGACCGGATCCTGGAGCTGAAGGTGAGTTAGGCCGCGCCGTCCTCGCCGGGCTCGGGGTCGGCGTCGGACTCGGGGTCGGCGTCGGACTCGGGGTCGGACTCCGGCCGTCCGGGCGGCCGGACGACGACCTTGCCGGAGGTGAGGTCTATCGGCCCGTGCCCGGGGTCGCCGTCACCGACGTCCTCCCGGGTCAGTTCCAGCCGGTTCTGTTCGTCCCGGGTGTGCTTGCGGCCGGGTGCGAACAGTTCGTCGAAAGCGTTGAACACATGACCTCCTCGGCCGGTGTCCCCAGCGTACGTCCCGCCCGGCCGGTCCGCGGAGGTCCGGACGCACGTGAGGGGCCCCACAGTCGCCCGTGCGGCCCCTCACGAGGGTCCCGTGCGCTCAGCTCGCCGAGGGCAGGCCCAGCAGGACGTCGGTGTACTTCAGGACGGCGAGGAGCAGGCCGATCACGCCCAGCGCGACGCCCGCCCAGCTCACCGACTTGATCCACGGGGCCTGCGGGCGGCCGGGCGCGCCGAACGCGGGCCGGGCCAGCACGACGACGCCGACGATGAGCGCGACCAGGGCGAACACGCCGCCCCAGAGCGCGGTGGCCTGCCAGGCGTTGCCGTAGCCCTTCTCGATCAGCGTGGCCACGTCGGAGGACGAGGAGGTCGACAGCTGGCCGACCAGCGACTCGCGGGCGGACGCCACGGTGCCCACCCAGCTCCCGGTCAGCGACACGACGCCGAGCCCGGCGGAGACCACCGCACCCGCGCCCTGGCCGACACCGGTGGGGCCCGGCCCGGCGGCGGCACCGTCCTCGGCGGCCGCCTCGCCGTCCTCGACGGGGCTCGCGTCCTTCGCCGTCCCCGCGTCCGCGGCCCGCGGCGTCTCCGGTGCCTCGTCGGCGCCGGAGACGGCCGCCCTGTCCTCGTCCGCCTTGGTCGCGGCGCCGGTCTCGTCCACTGTCTTCGTTCCCATGTCTCGCACCGTACGGACGCTCTCTGAGAGGTCCCTTAATGATCGTTGTGAGAGGTACGCGCACGTGCCGCCCGCCACTCGGGCGCGAGCACCGCCCATATCTCGATGTCCTGGCGCACCCCACGGTACGGGTAGTGCTCGCGGAGCACGCCCTCGCGGGTCATGCCGAGCCGCCGGGCCGTGTTGACGCTGGCCGTGTTGGTGACGGCCGCGTACCACTCCACGCGGTGCATGCCGCGCTCGTCGAAGGCCCAGTCGATCAGGGTCCGGGCGCCGCGGGTGACCAGGCCCTTGCCGGTGGCCGCCGGTTCCAGCCAGCAGCCGATCTCGCAGACGCCGGTGGCGGCGTCGAAGGTCCGGAACATCAGTCCGCCGACCAGCTCGCCGCCGAGCCACAGCCCGTGCAGGGAGCCGCTGTCGGCGGCCCGCTTGTTCGCGTACGCGGTGAGCTGGGCCCGCGCGGAGGCGGTGTCGGTGACCTGGGTGCCGAACGGGATGAACCGGGTGATGAAGTCCCGGCCGCGACCGATGTGGGCGAGGAACTCGTCGGCGTGCCAGGGTTCCAGGGGGCGCAGTTCGGCTCCGTCGTCACCCAGCGATATCGCGTACATCCCGGTCCGGCTCCTTCTCCCACACGCTGTTCACGTCTGCGGTGAGCCTCTCATGCGCGGCGCGGCACTCGGGAGGTCCGGCGCCGATCCGGGGCAGCCGGGGATCACCTGGGTGCCGGATCACGGTGTGGCTGTCGCCGCCGAGGGTCTCCCCGCGCCGGTGGACAGGAAGGGGGGCACGCCGTGCCCGGCGTGCCCCCCTTCCTCCGCGAGGAGTGACTCAGCCCTCCTCGACCCCCAGCTTCTGGAGGATCAGTTCCTTCACGCGGGCCGCGTCCGCCTGGCCGCGCGTCGCCTTCATGACCGCGCCGACCAGCGCGCCGGCCGCGGCGACCTTGCCGGACTGGATCTTGGCGACGATGCCGGCGTTGCCGGCGATCGCCTCGTCCACGGCGGCCGACAGGGCGCCCTCGTCCGACACGACCTTCAGGCCGCGCTTGTCGACGACCTCGTCCGGCGTGCCCTCGCCGGCGAGGACGCCCTCGATGACCTGGCGGGCCAGCTTGTCGTTGAGGTCGCCCTTCGCCACCAGCTCGGTCACCCGGGCCACCTGCGCGGGCGTGATGGCCAGCTCGTCCAGCGCCTTCTGCGACTCGTTGGCGCTGCGGGCCAGCTCGCCCATCCACCACTTGCGGGCGGACGCCGCGTCCGCCCCGGCCTCGATGGTGGCGACGATCGGGTCGAGCGCGCCGGCGTTGAGGATGGCCTGCATGTCGGTGCCGGAGATGCCCCACTCCTCGCGGAGCCGGTTGCGGCGCACCAGCGGCAGCTCGGGCAGGGAGGCGCGGATCTCCTCGACCCACTCGCGGGCGGGCGCCACGGGCACCAGGTCGGGCTCCGGGAAGTACCGGTAGTCCTCGGCCTCCTCCTTCACGCGGCCCGAGGTCGTGGACCCGGTGTCCTCGTGGAAGTGGCGGGTCTCCTGGACGATCGTGCCGCCGGAGGAGAGCACGGCCGCGTGCCGCTGGATCTCGAAGCGGGCCGCGCGCTCCACGGACCGCAGCGAGTTGACGTTCTTCGTCTCGGACCGCGTGCCGAACTTCTCCTGGCCGTGCGGGCGCAGCGACAGGTTCACGTCGCAGCGCATCTGGCCCATCTCCATGCGGGCCTCGGAGACGCCGAGGGCGCGGATGACCTCGCGCAGCTCGCGGACGTACGCCCGCGCGACCTCCGGCGCGCGCTCCCCGGCGCCCTCGATCGGCTTGGTGACGATCTCGATGAGCGGGATGCCGGCCCGGTTGTAGTCCAGCAGCGAGTGGGACGCGCCGTGGATACGGCCCGTGGCGCCGCCGACGTGCGTCGACTTGCCGGTGTCCTCCTCCATGTGGGCGCGCTCGATCTGCACCCGGAAGGTCTCGCCGTCCTCCAGCTGGACGTCGAGGTAGCCGTCGAAGGCGATGGGCTCGTCGTACTGGGAGGTCTGGAAGTTCTTCGGCATGTCCGGATAGAAGTAGTTCTTCCGGGCGAAGCGGCACCACTCGGCGATGGAGCAGTTCAGCGCGAGGCCGATCCTGATCGCGGACTCGACGCCGGTCGCGTTGACGACCGGGAGCGCGCCGGGCATGCCGAGGCAGACCGGGCAGGTCTGGGTGTTCGGGTCGGCGCCGAGCGCGGTCGAACAGCCGCAGAACATCTTGGTCTTGGTGCCGAGTTCGACATGGACCTCAAGGCCCATGACGGGGTCGTACGACGCGAGTGCGTCCTCGTACGACACCAGGTCGGTCGTGGTGGTCACGGTGCTACTTCCCTCTCAGCCCAGCAGGACGTCGTCGTCGCCCAGCCGCTTCAGCTCGCGGTAGAGGATGGCGAGGCCGGTGACGATGGCGGCGGCGGACACGGCGGCGTCGACGAGCCGGAGCGTGTCGCTCTCGGCGCGGGCGAGCTTCGCCTGCTTGGCGACGCTGAGCGCGCCGAACGCGGTGGTGGCCATGGACAGGTACAGGCCGTTCTTGGACTTCTTGAAGCCCTTGGCCTTCGACAGCTTGCTCACAGCGACGGAGCCTCCTCAAGCAGCGGGTGGCCCCACTTTTCCACGAAGGCGGCCTCGACGGCGGCGCCGACCTTGTACAGCCGGTCGTCCTTCAGGGCGGGGGCGATGATCTGCAGGCCCACCGGCAGGTTGTCCTCCGGCGCCAGGCCGCAGGGCAGCGACATGGCGGCGTTGCCCGCGAGGTTGGTGGGGATGGTGCACAGGTCGGCGAGGTACATCGCCATCGGGTCGTCGGCGCGCTCGCCGATCGGGAAGGCGGTGGTCGGGGTCGTCGGGGAGACGATCACGTCGACCTGCTCGAACGCCTTCTCGAAGTCGCGGGTGATGAGCGTACGGACCTTCTGTGCGGAGCCGTAGTACGCGTCGTAGTACCCGCTGGACAGGGCGTACGTGCCCAGCATGATGCGGCGCTTGACCTCGGGGCCGAAGCCGGCCTCTCGGGTCAGGGAGGTGACCGCCTCGGCCGAGTGCGTGCCGTCGTCGCCGGTCCGCAGGCCGTAGCGCAGGCCGTCGAAGCGGGCGAGGTTGGAGGAGCACTCGGACGGCGCGATCAGGTAGTACGCCGACAGGGCGAGGTCGAAGGACGGGCAGTCCAGCTCGACGATCTCGGCGCCCAGTTCCCTCAGCAGTGCGACGGACTCGTCGAACCGCTGGATGACGCCGGCCTGGTAGCCCTCGCCGCGGAACTGCTTGACGACGCCGACCCGCATCCCGGCGACCGAGCCGTTGCGGGCGGCCTCGACGACCGGCGGGACCGGCGCGTCGACGGAGGTGGAGTCCATCGGGTCGTGCCCGGCGATCACCTCGTGCAGCAGGGCCGCGTCCAGGACCGTACGGGCGCAGGGGCCGCCCTGGTCGAGGGAGGAGGAGAACGCCACCATGCCGTAGCGGGAGACGCCGCCGTACGTCGGCTTGACGCCGACCGTGCCGGTGACGGCCGCGGGCTGGCGGATGGAGCCGCCGGTGTCGGTGCCGATGGCCAGCGGCGCCTGGAAGGCGGCGAGCGCGGCGGAGGAACCGCCGCCGGATCCGCCGGGGACGCGGGTGAGGTCCCAGGGGTTGCCGGTCGGGCCGTAGGCGCTGTTCTCGGTGGAGGACCCCATGGCGAACTCGTCCATGTTGGTCTTGCCGAGGATGACGACGTCGGCGGCCTTGAGCTTCCTGGTGACCGTGGCGTCGTAGGGCGGGATCCAGCCCTCCAGCATCTTGGAGCCGACGGTGGTGGGGATGCCCTCGGTGGTGAAGATGTCCTTCAGCGCGAGGGGGACGCCGGCCAGCGGGCCGAGCTTCTCCCCCCGCGCGCGCTTCTCGTCCACGGCGCGGGCCTGGGCGAGAGCGCCCTCGCGGTCGACGTGCAGGAAGGCGTGGACCTTCTCGTCGACGGCCTCGATGCGGGCGAGGTGGGCCTCGGTGACCTCGACGGCCGTCAGCTCGCCGGAGGCGATCTTCGCGGCGATCTCTGCGGCGGTGAGCTTGATGATGTCGCTCATGGCGGTTACTCCTCCCCCAGGATCTGCGGCACCTTGAAACGCTGCTGCTCCTGGGCCGGGGCGCCGGAGAGCGCCTGCTCGGGCGTGAGCGACGGACGGACCTCGTCCGGCCGCATGACATTGGTCAGCGGGAGCGGGTGCGAGGTCGGCGGTACGTCTTGGTCGGCGACCTCGCTGACGCGGGCGACCGCGCCGATGATGTCGTCCAGCTGTCCCGCGAAGTGATCGAGCTCTTCGGGCTTCAGCTCCAGACGCGCCAGCCGGGCGAGGTGGGCGACCTCCTCGCGCGTGATGCCAGGCATGCAGCGTTCCTCTGGGGTGAGAGTGGGTGTTCCGGTATGTCGCCCAATCCTATGGGGCGGCGCCCTTCGCCCGTTAAACGGTTTCCCCCTCAGACGGCGAACAGCAGCGCCGCGCTGATCAGGACGGTGACCGCGGTGGCGAAGTGGATGCCGAAGGCCACGGCCCTGGTGCCGCCGTGGCGCAGGACGACGAGCGTGTCGCCGAGCGGCACGATCACCACGGCGAGCATGAACCACGCCTCGGCGCGGGCGCCGGCGAAGACCAGCAGCGCCAGGCCCAGCACGCCGTAGGTGAGGTCCCTGAGCCCCTTGACGGACAGGTAGGCGGGGTCGCCGTCGGCCTTGGCGGGCACGCCGTACCCGGCGGCGGCGGGCCGGGGCCGGAGCAGGAAGCGGGCCCCGATGAACAGGATGAAGAGGTCGAGGACGACGGCCAGGGTGTAGGCGGTCACGGTCATGGACTTCCCCCTTGCTAGCGCTGCTAGATGATGTAGCGACGATAGAGCGTGCAGCGAAAGAATGTCTAGCGCTGCTAGCATTCCGGTCATGTCGATCCAGACGCGCCGGGAGCGCGAACGAGCGGAGCGGGAGCGGCTGATCGTCGCCGCCGCGCGGGAACTGGCCGAGGCCGAGGGGTGGGACGCGGTCACCACGCGGCGCCTGGCGGCCGAGATCGAGTACAGCCAGCCGGTCCTCTACAGCCACTTCAAGGGCAAGGACGCCATCATGGCGGCGGTCGCGGTGGAGGGGTTCGCGGAACTGGCCGCGGAGCTGCGGGCGGCCGGTACGGCGGTTCCGCCGGGCCGGGCGGCACTCACGGCCGTGGGCGAGGCGTACACGGCGTTCGCGAGGCGCCGGCCCGCCCTGTACGACGCCATGTTCACGCTCACGGTGGGGCTGCCGTTCGCGACGCCGGAGGCACCGGCCGCGCTGCGGGCGGGCTTCGAGGAACTGTCCCGGGCAGTGGCCCCGGCCGCGGCGGAGGGCGACGACCCCGGGCTGCTCACCGAGACGTACTGGGCCGGTCTGCACGGCCTGGTGACGCTGATGCGCAGCGGACGGCTCCCGGAAGAGGCCCACGACCGCCGGCTGGCGCTGCTGACCGGCCGCTTCGCGGCGGGAGCGGCGTAAGCGCCCGGAGGCACACGGGCGACCGCGGGACCGGCCACGACGGCACCCGCCCCCCGGCGACGAACCGGACCGCCCTACTCCTCCACGGCCGCCGGAAGGGCGGCGGCCGGCCGCTGCCAGCCCCTGGACCCCCGCGCCCGCAGCCAGGCCGTCGTCTCGTCCGGCGGCATCGCCGCGGCGACCAGCCACCCCTGTACGGCGTCGCAGCCGAGATCCCGCAGCCGCTCCCAGGTCTCGTCGTCCTCGACGCCCTCGGCGACGACCAGCAGTCCCAGCGAGTGCGCGAGGTCGACCGTGCAGCGCACGATCTCCGCGTCCTCGGTGTCGACGGCCAGCCGCGCCACGAAGGAACGGTCGATCTTCAGCTCGCTGACCGGCAGCTTGCGCAGATGGACGAGGGAGGAGTACCCCGTGCCGAAGTCGTCCAGGGACATCTTCACGCCGTGCCCGGTCAGCCCGGCGAGGGTGTCGGCGGCCCGCTGCGGGTCCTCCAGCAGGACGTGTTCCGTGATCTCCAGCTGGAGCGCGCCCGCCGGGACGCCGTGCCGGGCCAGCCGCGCGGCGACCGAACCGGCGAAGCCCGGGGTGTGCACGTCACGCGGCGAGACATTGACCGCGACCGGCACGAACAGGCCCTGCGCCCGCCACCGGGCGACCTGGGCCAGCGCCGTCTCCAGCACGTACTCCGTCAGATGCGGCATCAGCCCGGAGGACTCGGCGATCGCTATGAACTCGTCCGGCGGCACCTTGCCGCGCTCCGGGTGCACCCACCGCACCAGCGCCTCCAGGCCGGCCACCTGCCCGTCGAAACGGACCTTGGGCTGGTAGTGCAGCTCCACGTCGCCCGTGTCCAGGGCGCGGCGCAGGTCGCCCAGCAGGCCGAGCCGGTCGGGGGTGTTGGAGTCCCGCTTGGACTCGTAGACCTCCACGCCCGTCCGGTCCCGCTTCGCCTGGTACATCGCCACGTCGGCGCGGCGCAGCAGCCCCTCGGCGTCCTGGCCGTGGTCGGGGAAGACGGCGACGCCCGCGCTGGCCTCCAGGACGAGGGTGAGGCCGTCCAGGTCGAGCGGGGAGCTGAGGGCGCCGACCAGGCCGCGGGCGACCCGGGTCGCGGACGTCGTGGAGTCGGCGACCGGCAGCAGGACGGCGAACTCGTCACCGCCGAGCCGCGCGGCCTCCGCCCCGCGCGGCAGCGCCGCCCGCAGCCGGTCGGCGATCTGGAGGAGCAGCCGGTCGCCGGCCAGGTGGCCAAGGGTGTCGTTGACCGAGCGGAACCGGTCGAGGTCGATCAGCATCAGGGCGGTGCGGACGCCGATGCGCTCGGCGTCGTCCAGCGCGGTCCAGATGCGCTCCTGGAGCCACTGCCGGTTGGGCAGCCCGGTCAGCGGGTCGCGCAACTGCTCCTCGGCGCGGGCGCGGGCGATCCGCAGGGTGGAGTCGAGGGCGATCAGCGGGATGGCGAACAGCGGCAGCAGCACCGGCTGCGCGAAGGCGACCACGCAGATCAGCGGCGCGATGCCGAGCAGGGCGATCGCGACCAGGCCCTGTCTGGCCAGCGCCGTGCGGGCGATGGTGGGCAGGCCGGGGCGGGGCGTGTGCAGGTACCAGAGCAGGGTGCGGGTGACGGCGAGGTAGGCGACGGCGACCAGGATCACCTGGGGGGCCGTGGCGGGTGTCCAGGTGGCCGGGTCCCAGGGGTGCTCGACGGACGGCGCCGAGCCGCAGGCGCCGAGCAGGGCGGCGCCCGCGGCGATGCCGAGCAGGTCCACCGCGCCGTGCAGCACGCCCTGCCGGCCGCGGCCCCGGCGGGCGGCGCCGACCAGGACGACGACGGTGAGGCTGACCAGGCCGGCCGGGACCCAGCCGTAGAGCAGCAGGACGGCGAGGGTGAGGGCGGCGCCGGAGCCGGTGCCGCCCCACCAGCGGGCGCGGCCGAGCAGCACGAGGTGGCCGACGACGATGCCGGTGAGCACGGCCAGGGACCAGCCGGCCGCGCCGGACGGGAAGAGCGCGTGCCCGCCGGTGAACGCCCGGTAGAACCCGGCGCCCAGGACGAACCCGGCCGCCGCGACCACCACGGCGGGCAACGTCGGCCAGGACTGGTGCCGTTCGGCGTCCGAGCCGGCACCGGACAGACCGTGGCCGGGGCCGGCGGCCGGGCGGGCGGCACCCCGGCCGGCCGGCGCGGCACCGGCGGTGCCCGGCCCGGCGCCGCCGCCCTCCGAAGGCCCCGCGGCCCACCGGCCGGCGCGCGCCGCGTCCAGCAGGCGGCGCAGCCGCGAGCCCGGGGCGGCGCTCTCGGTCGGTTCCATTCCCGTCCCTCTCACAGCCGGCGGTGCCCACGCCACGCGGCCCGGTGTCCGGCATCGACGTCCGACGGGCATCGACGGCTCCGCGTGGGAAAGTCCGTTTCCCGCCTCCTGCGGAGCACGGGGATGCCCCGGCCGTGGCGGGGCACGGCAGGCGCACGTCCCAACAGTAGGCCGCAGAAGGCTTCCACGGGCACCGGTCGTCGACGGTTGCCCGATTGCGCCCAGGCCACCCTTATGCATCTGGTATGCGCCGAACGGGTGGCCTTCAACCGCTATTCCTCAGCCGAAAGCGCGACCTCCGCGGCGGCTTCGGGCCCCTGTTCGAGCAGAAGGTCGAAACCGTCCTCGTCGAGCACCGGGACCTTCAGCTGCATCGCCTTGTCGTACTTGGACCCGGGGTTGTCGCCCACGACGACGAACGAGGTCTTCTTCGACACCGAGCCGGTGACCTTGGCGCCCCGGCTCTGCAGGGCCTCCTTGGCGCCGTCCCGGGTGAAGCGGTCGAGGGTGCCGGTGACGACGACGGTGAGTCCTTCGAGCGGGCGCGGCCCCTCGTCCTCGCCCGTCGACCGCTCCTCCAGGGGGACGCCGGCCGCCTTCCACTTGCGGACGATCTCGCGGTGCCAGTCCTCGGCGAACCACTCCTTGAGGGAGGCGGCGATGATCGGTCCGACCCCGTCGGTGGCCGCCAGCTCCTCCTCGCTCGCCTGCTCGACGCGGTCCAGGGAGCGGAACTGCCGGGCGAGTTCCTGGGCGGCGACCGGGCCGACGTGCCGGATGGAGAGGCCGTTGAGGAAGCGGGCCAGGGGGCGGTCCTTGGCGTCCTCGATGTTCTTCAGCAGCGCGAGGGTGTTCTTCTTCGGCTCGCCCTTCTGGTTGGCGAAGACGGTGACGACCTTCTCCTCGCCGGTCCGGGGGTCGCGCTTGGGCAGTCCGCTGTCCGGATCGAGGACGTACGCCTTGATGGGCAGCAGCTTCTCCACCGTGAGGTCGAACAGGTCGCCCTCGTCCCGCAGCGGCGGCTCGGCCGGCTCCAGCGGCTGGGTCAGCGCCGCGGCGGCGACGTCGCCGAAGTGCTCGATGTCCAGGCACTCCCGGCCCGCGAGATAGGAGAGCCGGCCGCGCAACTGGGCGGGGCAGGTCCGCGCGTTGGGGCAGCGGAGGTCGATGTCGCCCTCCTTCATGGGCCGCAGCGGCGTCCCGCACTCGGGGCACTCGGCGGGCATCACGAACTCCCGCTCGCTGCCGTCCCGCAGGTCGGCGACCGGGCCGAGGATCTCCGGGATGACGTCACCGGCCTTGCGCAGCACCACGGTGTCCCCGATGAGGACGCCCTTGGCCTTGACGACCTCCTGGTTGTGCAGCGTGGCGAACTCCACCTCGCTGCCGGCCACGGTGACCGGCTCGACCTGGGCGTACGGCGTGACCCGGCCGGTGCGGCCGACGCCGACCTTGATGTCCACGAGCTTGGTGTTGACCTCTTCCGGCGCGTACTTGTAGGCGATGGCCCAGCGGGGGGCGCGGGCGGTGGAGCCGAGCCGGCCCTGGAGGCGGATCTCGTCGAGCTTGACGACGACGCCGTCGATCTCGTGCACCACGGAGTGCCGGTTCTCGCCGTAGTAGGAGATGAACTCGTGGACTTCGGCGAGGGTCCCGACCGCCCGGTTGTACGGGGAGGTGGGCAGGCCCCACTCCTTGAGCAGGCCGTACGCCTCGGAGAGGCGGGTCAGGCCGGAGTAGCCCTCCAGGACGCCGATGCCGTGCACCACCATGTGCAGCGGGCGGGTGGCGGTGACACGGGGGTCCTTCTGGCGGAGCGAACCGGCCGCCGCGTTGCGCGGATTGGCGAAGGGCTTGTCGCCGGCCTCGACGAGGCGGCGGTTCAGCTCCTCGAACTTCTCCATCGGGAAGTAGACCTCGCCGCGGATCTCCACGAGATCGGGGACGCGGTCGCCGGTCAGACGCTCGGGGATGTCGGCGATGGTGCGCACGTTGGGCGTGATGTCCTCGCCGGTGCGGCCGTCGCCGCGGGTGGCGGCGCGGACCAGACGGCCGTGCTCGTAGGTGAGGTTGACGGCGAGGCCGTCGACCTTCAGCTCACACAGGTAGTGGAACTCCTGGTCGCCCAGCTCCTTGTGGAGGCGCTCGGCCCAGGCGGACAGCTCCTCCTCGTTGAACGTGTTGTCCAGGGAGAGCATGCGCGAGCGGTGCTCGACGGCCGTGAACTCCGTCTCGTAGGAGCCCGCGACCTTCTGGGTCGGGGACTGGGGGGTGCGCAGCGGCGGGTACTCCTCCTCCAGCGCCTCCAGGGAGCGCAGCAGCCGGTCGAAGTCCGCGTCGCTGATGACGGGGGCGTCCTTCACGTAGTACCGGAAGCGGTGCTCCTCGATCCGCTCAGCGAGCTGCGCGTGCTTCTCCCGTGCCTCGGCGGGCACGCTCGTCGTCTCCGCCTGCTTGTCGCCGGCCACCGTGTATGTCCTCCCGTTACTCTGGGTCGTCCGCGAGGGATCTCGCCGCCCGGACGCAGTGGGCGAGGGCCCGCCGCGCGTACTCGGGGGACGCGCCCTCGAGTCCGCACGTCGGAGTGACCGTGACCGCGTCCGCGAGAAGCCCCGGATGCAGCCCCAGCCTGCGCCACAGCGTCCTGACACCCATGACGCTACCGGCAGGGTCTGACAACGGGCCGTCGGCGGACGGCACGACACCGGCGAACAGCCGGGTGCCGCCCTCCACCGCTTCCCCGATCACCTCGTCGTCACGCTCGGTGAGCAGGGAGAAGTCGAGGGAGATGGCGCGCGCGCCGGCCCGGCGCAGCAGGGCGAAGGGGACGTCCGGCGCGCAGGAGTGGACCACGGCCGGGCCGCCGCCGTGCACGCCGAGGACGTCGCGGAGGGCGGCCTCGACCACCTGCCGGTCGACGGCACGGTGGGTGCGGTAGCCGCTGGCGGTCCTGACCCGGCCGCGCAGGACGGCGGTGAGGGACGGCTCGTCGAGCTGGAGGACGACGTCCGCGCCGGGGATGCGGCGGGCGACCTCGGCGAGGTGCTGGCGCAGTCCCTCGGCGAGGGAGGCGGCGAGGTCGCGGCAGGCCCCGGCGTCGGAGAGCACCGCCTCGCCGCTCCGCAGTTCCAGCGCGGCGGCCAGCGTCCAGGGGCCGACGGCCTGGACCTTCAGCGGGCCCTCGTAGCCCTGGGTGAACTCCTCCAGGGCGTCGAGGTCCTCGCGCAGCCAGGCCCGGGCCCGCCGGGTGTCCCGGCCCGGCCGGTCCCCGAGCCGCCAGCCGCTGGGCTCCACGCGCGCGTACAGCTCGACGAGCATCCCGGCGGTGCGGCCGATCATGTCGGCGCCGGGCCCGCGGGCGGGCAGCTCGGGCAGGAACGGGAAGTCCTCGAAGGTGCCGGTGACGGTCTTGACGGCCTCACGCGCGTCCTGCCCCGGCAGGGACCCGATGCCGGTGGCGGGACCGAACCCGGTCTGGCTGTTTTCGCTCACCGGAGCAGCCTACGGAACGTTCCGCGTGCCGATCACCGCCCGGGGCGCACCGTCAGGTCGTTGACCTCGGCGTCCCGGGGCAGGTCCAGGGCCATGACGATCGTCGTGGCGACCGATTCGGGGTCGATCCAGCGCGCCGGGTCGTACTCCTTGCCCTCCTGCTGGTGCACCTTGGCCTGCATGGGGCTGGCGGTGCGGCCGGGGTAGACGGAGGTGACCCGGACGCCGTTGCCGTGCTCCTCCTGGCGCAGCGCGTCGGCGAGGGCCTTCAGGCCGTGCTTGGACGCGGCGTAGGCGGCCCACTCGGCGTGCGCGTTCAGGCCGGAGCCCGAGTTGACGAAGACCACCTGGCCCTGGGCGGCGCGGAGCTGGGGCAGCAGCAGCCGGGTCAGCTCGGCGGGCGCGACCAGGTTGACGTCGAGCTGGTGGTGCCAGGTCTTCGGGGTCAGCTCCCCGACCGGGCCGAGGTCGACGACGCCCGCGATGTGCAGCAGGGAGTCGACGCGGTCGGGCAGGGTCTGGTGGGACAGCGCCCAGGACAGCTTGTCGGGGTCGGCGAGGTCGCCGACGAGGGTGCGGGCGCCGGGGAGCGCGGCGGCCAGTTCCTTGGCGCGGCCCGCGTCGCGCGCGTGGAGCACGATCTCGTCCCCGCGCGCGTGGAGGCGGCGGGCGACGGCCGCGCCGATGCCGGAGCCGGCTCCGGTGATCACATGTGTTGCCATGCCGCCATGCTCGCACCCCTGGTGCCGTGCCCGGCGCCCCGCCGGCACGTCACCGCCGGCTCACGCGACGCCCCGGCTCTCCTCCAGGTAGGCGAGCGCGCCGACCGGCTCCTCGGCGAAGAACACCAGCTCGGCCAGGGGCCGCGGCAGGAACCCCTCGTCCTCCATCCGGCGGAACTGCTCCTTGAGCCCGTCGTAGAAGCCCGCGGTGTTGAGCAGGACGACCGGCTTGTCGGTGTGCCCGTGCTTCTTCAGCTCCAGGATCTCGGTGGCCTCGTCCAGGGTGCCGGTGCCGCCCACCATGATCACCACGGCGTCGGACTTCTCCAGCAGCAGCCGCTTGCGCTCGGCCAGGTCGGAGGCGATGACCATCTCCTCGACGCCCTCGCGCGCGGTGGCCGCGAGGAAGGTCACGGAGACCCCGCAGAGCCGTCCGCCGGCCTCCTGCACACCGTCCGCGACCACCTTCATCAGGCCGACGTCCGAGCCGCCCCACACGAGCGTGTGCCCGCCCTTGCCGAGCAGAGCGGCGAACTCCTTCGCGGGGCGCGTGTAGCGCTCGTCGAGGTCGGCGGCGGAGAGGAAGACGCAGATGTTCATGGCGGCAACGGTACGGCGCCGCCCCGCCGGGGAAGAAGTCGCTTTCGCGGCGTGCTGTCACGAGGACACCGCCGGCCCGAGGAGGAGGACGATCGTGACCACCGGACACCGCATCACCGTGGAACCCACCGACCGGCACGTGCGCGTGACGCGCGAGGGACAGGTCCTGGCGGAGAGCGACGAGGCGCTGCTCCTGAAGGAGACGGGCTGCCCCGACCGCTACTACCTCCCGGCCCTGGACGTCCGGGTCGACCTGCTGACCCCGTCCCGTACGACCACCCACTGCCCGTTCAAGGGCGACGCGGTCTACTGGTCGCTGCCGGACGCGCCGGACTCCGTCTGGGCGTACCCGGACCCCAAGGAGGAGGTACAGGCGATCAAGGACCACCTGTGCTTCTACGACGTCGAGGTGTCGTGACGGCCTGACCGTGCCCGGTGGGGGCAAGCTGCTCAGGCATGGAGACGACACAGTCACGCGACGGCACGCCCCTCGCCCACACCCGCACCGGCCGGGGCCCGGCCGTGATCCTGGTCAGCGGCGCCCTCTCGACGGGCGCCACCCTGGCGCCCCTGGCGGCCGCGCTCTCGGACCGCTTCGAGGTCCTGGTGTACGACCGCCGGGGCCGCGGCGGGAGCGGGGACACACCGCCCTACGCCGTCGACCGGGAGGTCGAGGACCTGGCGGCGCTGATCGAGGTGCTGGGCGGCGAGGCGTCCCTGTACGGCATCTCGTCCGGCGGCGCGCTGGTGCTGCGGGCGGCGGCGGCCGGGCTGCCGGTGCGCCGGGCGGCCGTCTACGAGGTGCCGTACGCCCTGGACGACGCGGACGCGGCGGCCCGCGCGGAGTACACCGAGCGGCTGACGCAGGCGCTGCGCGACGGCCGGCGCGGGGACGCGGTGGAGCTGTTCCTGCGGCTCACCGGCCTCGGCGAGGAGATGATCCGGGGCGCCCGCCGGTCGCCCATGTGGGCGGGCCTGGAGTCGGTCGCGCCGAGCCTGGCGTACGACGACGCCGTCCTGGGCGACGGGCGTCCACCGCGCGAGGCGCTGGCCGGGATCGGCGTCCCGGTGCTGGCCCTGGCGGGCGGCGCGGGCGCCCCGGCGATGCGCGCGGCGGCCCGGGAGATCGCGGAGACGGTCCCGGACGGCCGGTACGCGGAACTCGCGGGACAGAGCCACATGGTGGAACCGGGGGTCCTGGCGCCGGCGCTGGCGGAGTTCTTCGGCGGCTGACCTGAGCGGGTGTGCCCGGGCCGGCGCTCAGGCCGCCCCGGCCGTCGCCCGGACGGTGGCGGCGATGGTCGCCGAGCCCACCACGCGGGTGCCGTCGTACAGCACGATCGCCTGGCCGGGGGCCACGCCGCGGACCGGCTCCGCGAAGACGACCTCCAGGGAGCCGTCGACGACCTCGGCGCGGACCGGTGTCTCCTCGCCGTGGGCGCGGAGCTGGGCCGTGTAGGTGCCGGGGCCGGTGGGGGCGGCGCCGCACCAGCGGGGCTTGATCGCGCGCAGCGCGCCGACGTCGAGGGCGTCGGCGGGGCCGACGGTCACCGTGTTGGTGACCGGGGAGATGTCGAGGACGTAGCGCGGCTTGCCGTCGGGGGCGGGGGTGCCGATGCGCAGGCCCTTGCGCTGGCCGATGGTGAAGCCGTAGGCGCCCTCGTGAGTGCCGAGGCGGTTGCCGGACTCGTCGACGATGTCGCCCTCGGCGCGGCCGAGGCGGTCGGCGAGGAAGCCCTGGGTGTCGCCGTCGGCGATGAAGCAGATGTCGTGCGAGTCGGGCTTCTTGGCGACGGCCAGGCCCCGCCGCTCGGCCTCGGCGCGGATCTCCGCCTTGGTGGTGACGGTGTCGCCGAGGGGGAACATCGCGTGGGCGAGCTGCCGGTCGTCCAGGACGCCGAGGACGTACGACTGGTCCTTGGCCTGGTCGGAGGCGCGGTGCAGCTCGCGGACGCCGTCCTCGCGCACGATCACGCGGGCGTAGTGGCCGGTGCAGACCGCGTCGAAGCCGAGGGCGAGCGCCTTGTCGAGGAGCGCGGCGAACTTGATCTTCTCGTTGCAGCGCAGGCACGGGTTCGGCGTGCGGCCGGCCTCGTACTCGGCGACGAAGTCCTCGACGACGTCCTCCCGGAAGCGGTCGGCGAGGTCCCAGACGTAGAACGGGATGCCGATGACGTCCGCGGCGCGGCGGGCGTCGCGGGAGTCCTCGATGGTGCAGCAGCCCCGCGCGCCCGTGCGGAAGGACTGGGGGTTCGCGGAGAGCGCGAGGTGGACGCCGGTCACGTCGTGCCCGGCTTCGGCGGCGCGGGCGGCGGCGACGGCGGAGTCGACCCCGCCGGACATGGCGGCGAGGACACGGAGAGGGCGGCGGGTGCGCTGCGGGGTGTCGTCAGTCATAACCCTTCCAGAGTACGGGTGGCCGGGGAACCGGAGCGCGCGGATATGCGTTCTCGGTCACATGGAGGCGAACAGCCGATCCACGAGCGGATCACCGAAGGACACCGACCGGCGCATCGGCAGACGCGCGCTGCTCGTCGGTGGCGCGGTGACGGCCGTGGGCACCGCGGTGCTGGCCCGCGACGAGCTGGGCCGCCTGTGGTGGCGGGTGCCGGGCGTGGAGCGGCCCCGCGAGGACGGGGAGGTCGACTACCGGGGCGCCCGCTGGGTGGCGGCGTCGGACGCGAACTGGCGGCGCGCGGACCGGCCCGAGGACTACTCCATAGACATGGTGATCGTCCATGTCACGCAGGGCAGCTTCGAGGGCGCGGTGCGGGCCTTCCAGGACCCGGGGCACCAGGCCGCCGCGCACTACGTCGTGGGGCAGGACGGGCGGATCACACAGATGATCCGCGAGCTGGACGTGGCCTACCACGCGGGCAACCGGGCGTACAACGAGCGCAGTGTCGGCATCGAGCACGCGGGGTTCGTGGACCGGCCGCAGGACTTCACGGACGCGATGTACGCGGCGTCGGCGCGGCTGACCGCGGGGATCTGCGCCCGTTACGGGATACCCGTCGACCGGAAGCACATCATCGGCCATGTCGAGGTGCCGGGCACCGACCACACCGATCCGGGGCCGCACTGGGACTGGGACCGGTATCTGAAGCTGGTGCGGCGGGCGAAGACGGCCCTGCCGTCGGAGTCGCCCTCCGGCTCGTCCTCCGCCTCGCCGTCCGACGGGACGGGCAGGTCCGCGGACAGCTCCTCGGTGTGACCGGCGGGCCCTACGTCAGTCCCGCCGCGCGGGCCCGCCGCACCGCCGGGCCGATCGCCTTGGCGAGGGCCTCGACGTCGGCCTCGGTGGAGGTGTGGCCCAGGGAGAAGCGCAGGGTGCCGCGGGCCAGGTCGGGGTCGGTGCCGGTGGCGAGCAGGACGTGGCTGGGCTGGGCGACGCCCGCGGTGCAGGCGGAGCCGGTGGAGCACTCGATGCCCTGGGCGTCCAGCAGGAGCAGCAGGGAGTCGCCCTCGCAGCCGGGGAAGGTGAAGTGCGCGTTGGCCGGGAGCCGGCCGCCGGGCGCCGGGTCGCCGCCGAGGAGCGCGTCCGGAACCGCCGTACGCACCGCCTCGACCAGGCTGTCGCGCAGGGCGCCGATCTCGCGGGCGAAGCTTTCGTGCCGTTCGGCGGCGAGGCGGCCGGCGACGGCGAAGGAGGCGATGGCGGGGACGTCGAGGGTGCCGGAGCGGACGTGGCGTTCCTGCCCGCCGCCGTGCAGGACGGGGACGGGGGTGTGCTCGCGGCCGAGGAGCAGCGCGCCGATGCCGTAGGGGCCGCCGATCTTGTGGCCGGAGACCGTCATCGCGGCGAGCCCGGAGGCGGCGAAGTCGACCGGGAGCTGGCCGACGGCCTGGACCGCGTCGGCGTGCAGCGGAACGCCGAACTCGGCGGCGACGTCGGCGAGTTCACGGACCGGCATGACCGTGCCGATCTCGTTGTTCGCCCACATGACGGTGGCGAGGGCCACGTCGCCGGGGTCACGGGCGATGGCCTCGCGCAGGGCCTCGGGGCGGACCCGGCCGTGGGCGTCGACGGGCAGGTACTCGACGGTCGCGCCCTCGTGCTCGCCGAGCCAGTGCACGGCGTCGAGGACGGCGTGGTGCTCGACGGGGCTGGCCAGGACCCGGGTGCGGGCCGGGTCGGCGTCGCGGCGGGCCCAGTACAGGCCCTTGACGGCGAGGTTGTCGGCCTCGGTGCCGCCGGCGGTGAACACCACCTCGCTGGGGCGGGCGCCCAGCGCCTCGGCGAGGGTCTCGCGGGCCTCCTCGACGGTGCGCCGGGCACGGCGGCCGGACGCGTGCAGGGAGGAGGCGTTGCCCGTGGCGCCGAGGTGCGCGGTGAGCGCCTCGACCGCCTCGGGAAGCATCGGGGTGGTCGCGGCGTGGTCGAGGTAAGCCATGGTGCCGCCGATTCTACGGGGCGCCCCCGGCAGGCCCCCGGGGGGACGGCGGCTCACAGGCTCCAGGAGACCGTCTGGTCGGCCTGCACGAGCGCGGCGAGGACGAGCAGGTCGGCGACGCCCAGGCCGAGGCCGAGGAAGGCCCGGCCGCGCCGGGCGGTGCCGCGCCACAGGGCGGCGGCGGCGAGCACGATGGCGACCGGCCCGAGGACGATGTTGAGGACCAGGAGGCCGAGCAGGCCCAGGACGAAGGAGGCGACGGCCATGCCGTCGGCGTCCCTCAGGCCGGTGCGGCGGGCGGCCGGTGCGGTGAGCTGCATGGTGATCTCCCTGCTGTACGTCGTGGGACGGTGCGTCGGTGGGCCGGGCGGGCGTCAGCGGGCGGAGGTGCTCCGGCGGCGGTGCCGCTCGCGGAGGGCGAAGACGCCGAGCCAGGCGGCGATGACGAGGGCGGCGACGGCGGAGAGGCCGAGCGGCGCGTGGGCGACGGTGCCCAGGACGACGCCGAACAGCAGCAGCGCGGCGACGAGAAACAGCATGAGGTCCACTCCCCAGGTTCCCGAGATTCGGTGAACGGTTGTAGTAACACTCGTTCACTGACTACCCAGTCTAACGCGCGCCAAGACTTTTCAATTCCGGAGAACAGTTGTTAACTGCATGGCATGAGTCACACCCTCGGCGTCCGGCAGGCCCAGAAGCAGCGCACCCGGCAGGCGCTCCTGGACGCGGCGCTCGAACTGCTGGAGGAGCAGAGCCTGAGCAGCCTGGGACTGCGTGAGGTCACCCGCGCGGTGGGGGTGGCGCCCACCGCCTTCTACCGGCACTTCCCCTCCACCGCCGACCTCGGGGTCGCACTGGTCGAGGAGGCGCTCGGCAGGCTGCACCCGATGATCCGGACCACCGTGACGCCGGACGGCGACAGCGGGGAACGCATCGCCCGCGCTGTGGAGTTGATCGAGGGTCACGTACGGGAGTACCCCTCCCACGTCCGGTTCATCGCGCGGGAGCGGCACGGCGGGGTGCAGCCGGTGCGGGCGGCGATACAGGAGCAGCTCGGCCGTTTCACCGAGGAGGTGCGGGCCGAGCTGGCCAAGGACCCGCAGTCGGCGGGGTGGCACGACGACGACCTGCTGATGCTGGCGGGCCTCTACGTCGACCAGATGCTGATCACGGCCTCCCAGTTCCTGGAGACGCTGGACGCCCCGGACGGCGAACGGCGGCGGGTGGCCGAGACCGCCACCCGCCGCCTGCGCCTGATCAGTGTCGGCCGCCGGCACTGGACGGCGGCCTGAGCACTTGGGAGGCGTCAGCCCCGTTTGACCCGGGCCAGTTGCCGGGACTGCGCCACCAGCCGGCCCGCGCTGTCCCACACCTCGGCGTCCTCCTCCAGGAAGCCGCCGGCGAGGTTGCGGGTGGTGACGGAGACCCGGACCGGGCCCGGCGCCGGGCGGCACCGCACGTGCGCGGTCAGCTCCACCGTGGGCACCCAGCCCGCGAGGCCCAGCTCGAAGGCGGTCGGCGGCAGCGCGTCGACCGCGAGCAGCAGCGCGAGGGGGTCGGTGTCGCGGCCGTCGGCCAGCCCGAACCAGGCCCGCATCTCACCCTTGCCGGAGGGCTTGCCGAGCGCCCAGCCCAGCGTCGCCGGGTCCAGCTTGAGCAGCAGCCGGTCGGCGAAGGCGGAGCCGCCGGCGACCGGCGCGGGCCCGTCCTCGGGGCCGAAGCACTCCTCGATCGGCGGCATGGCGGGCGGCTCGGCGGAGGTGTGGACGTCGTCCGGCAGGGTGTCGAGGTCGCCGTAGGAGGCGAGGACACGGATGCGTTCGACCTCGTTGCCCTCGTCGTCGTACTGGAAGAGGGAGGCCTGGCCGGTGGAGAGGGTGCGGCCGGTGCGGACGGTCTCGGTGCGGACGAGGGCCGGGCCGGGGCGGGAGGCGGTGAGGTAGTGCGCCGAGAGGGTGAAGGGGTCGGGGTGCGGGAGGGCGTCGGCGAGCGCGCGGCCGAGGACCGCCAGCAGGAATCCGCCGTTGACCACGCCGAAGATCGTCCAGTCGGCGGAGAGGTCGATGGCGTAGACGCCCGGTTCGCGGCGGGTGAGGGCGGTGTCCCGGTCGAACTCGCCGGCGCCGACGGTGGCCCGTGCGGCCGGTGCGGAGGCTGCTTCTGGCATGGCTGCACGGTACAACAGGGGCCTACTAAGCGGTAGCTTTCGTCCGCTCCCCGGACCGTGACCGTGCCCTCACTCGGTCTCCAGCACCGTGGAGCGCCGGTTCCACGCCCGCGGGGCCCGCCAGTGGAACCGCATCGCGCACAGCCGCAGCACGAACGCGGTGACCACCGCGAGACCGCTGGTGAGCGGCGTGAGGGCGTCGAAGCGGATGCACAGGGCGACCATGGCGGCGCCGACGATCGCGGGGACGGCGTACAGATCGCGGTCCCAGCGCAGCAGCGAGGGCACCTCGTTGGCCAGCACGTCGCGCAGCACACCGCCGCCGACCGCGGTGGCGAGTCCGAGACAGGCGGAGGCGGTCAGGCCGAGTCCGTAGTCGTACGCCTTGGTCGTCCCGGCGACGCAGAACAGGCCGAGGCCGGCCGCGTCGAAGACGTTGACGCCGGCCTGGAGGCGTTCGACGTGCGGGTGGAGGAAGAAGACCAGCACGGTGGCGAGCAGCGGGGTGACGAAATAGCCCAGGTCGGTGAAGGCCGCGGGCGGTACGGCGCCGATCACCAGGTCCCGGAAGAGCCCGCCGCCCAGCGCGGTGACCTCGGCGAGGACGGCGATGCCGAACACGTCGAAGTTCTTGCGGACGGCCAGCAGCGCGCCGGAGATCGCGAAGACGAAGATGCCGATCAGATCGAGCGTGTGCTGGACGGACGGGGTGAACAGTTGCTGGTACACCCCGTCATTCTCACCCGCACGCGGGCCCCCGCCTTGCGAACGAAGGCGGGGGCCCGGTCTGCGGCGGGATCCGCCGCGGGGTCCTCCGGGGGACCACGGCGTCCCCGCGGGGGTCACTTCTCCTCCGCGGTGCCCTCCGCCGCCTCGGGCGCGGTCTTCGCGGCGCCGTCCTCCGCCGCCCCGGGCGCGGTCTTCGCGGCGCCGTCCTTCGACGCCTCGGTGTCCGGGCCGCCGGACTCGACCTCCGCGGCCACCGCCGCCGAGGTCTCGGCCGACGCGGCCAGCGCCTCCTCGGAGACCAGCTCCGCCGCCTCCTTGGCGTCGGAGAGCAGGACCACGTCCTGCGGGGCCTGGTCCGCGAAGTTCTCCGGGTGGTGGCAGGCGACCTGCTGTCCCGGCCGCAGCTCCGCCAGCGGCGGCTCGGTGGTCCGGCAGATCTCCGTCGCCTTCCAGCAGCGGGTGTGGAAACGGCACCCGGCCGGCGGGGAGATCGGCGAGGGCACGTCGCCCTTGAGCAGGATGCGCTCGCTCTTGGCGCCGCGGCGGGCCGGGTCCGGGATCGGGACGGCCGACAGCAGCGCCTTGGTGTACGGGTGCATCGGCGACTTGTAGAGCTGTTCGCGGTCGGCCAGCTCGACGATCTTGCCGAGGTACATCACCGCGATCCGGTCCGAGACGTGCCGGACGACGGACAGGTCGTGCGCGATGATGACGTATGTCAGGCCCAGCTCCCGCTGGAGGTCGTCGAGCAGGTTGACGACCTGGGCCTGGATGGAGACGTCCAGCGCGGAGACCGGTTCGTCGGCCACGACCAGCTTGGGGCTGAGCGCGAGGGCGCGGGCGATGCCGATGCGCTGGCGCTGGCCGCCGGAGAACTCGTGCGGGTAGCGGTTGTAGTGCTCGGGGCTGAGCCCGACCACCGACAGCAGCCGCTGGACCTCCTTCTTCACCCCGCCCTCGGGTTCCACGCCCTGGAGCCGGAAGGGGGCGCTGACGATCGTGCCGATGGTGTGGCGCGGGTTCAGCGACGAGTACGGGTCCTGGAAGATCATCTGCATGTCCCGGCGCAGCGGGCGCATGCCGCCCACGCCGAGGTGCGTGATGTCCGTGCCCTCGAACTCCACCGTGCCGGCGGTCGGTTCGAGGAGCCGGGTGATCAGCCGGCCCATGGTCGACTTGCCGCAGCCGGACTCGCCGACCACGCCGAGGGTCTCGCCGGACTTCACCTCGAAGTCGAGGCCGTCGACCGCGCGGACCGCGCCGACCTGCCGCTGGAGCAGGCCCTTCTTGATCGGGAAGTGCTTCTGGAGCCCGGTCACCTTCAGCAGGGTCTCGCCGGGGGCGGCGTCGCCCTTGGTGATCACCGTGCCCTCGCTCTGCGCGGGGATGTTCACCGCTTTGTCGTCTGCCTTGTCGCTCACAGCTTCGGCGCAATCTCTTCGGTCCAGATACGCTCCCGCTGCTCCTGCGTCATGTGGCAGGCGGCCCAGTGCTTGCTGCCGATCTCGGTCAGCTCGGGGCGGACCGTGCGGGTGACGTTGTCCTTGGGCACGTCGGCGTACGGGCAGCGCGGGTTGAAGGCGCAGCCGGACGGGATGTTGATGAGCGAGGGCGGCGATCCCTTGACCGGGATCAGCCGCTCCTGCTGGTCGCGGTCGAGGCGCGGCATCGAGCCGAGCAGGCCCCAGGTGTAGGGGTGGCGGGGCTCGTAGAACACCTTCTCGGCGGGGCCGCGCTCGATGCACCGGCCGCCGTACATCACCAGCAGGTCGTCGGCGAGTTCGGCGACGACGCCGAGGTCGTGGGTGATGACGATGACGGCGGAGCCGAACTCCTTCTGGAGGTCCCGGATGAGGTCCAGGATCTGCGCCTGGACGGTGACGTCCAGGGCGGTGGTCGGCTCGTCGGCGATCAGCAGCTCGGGGTTGTTGACCAGCGACATCGCGATCATCGCGCGCTGGCGCATGCCGCCGGAGAACTCGTGCGGGTAGCTGTCCACCCGCTTGTCCGGCTGCGGGATGCCGACCCGGTCGAGCATCTCCACCGCACGGCGCCTGGCGGTCTTCTTGTCCACCGGGTGGTGGATGCGGTACGCCTCCACGATCTGCTGGCCGATCGTGTAGTACGGGTGCAGCGCGGAGAGCGGGTCCTGGAAGATCATCGCCATCTGGCGGCCGCGCAGCTTGCGGACCTCTTCGGGGTCGGCGGAGAGCAGCTCGGTGCCGTCCAGCCAGATCTCGCCGGAGATCTGCGCCTTGCGCTTGCCGTACTGGCCGGCGGTGTGCAGGCCCATGATGCCGAGCGAGGTGACGGACTTGCCGGAGCCGGACTCGCCGACGATGCCGAGGGTCTTGCCCTTCTCCAGCTGGAAGGTGAGCCCGTCGACCGACTTGACCAGGCCGTCGTCGGTCGGGAAGTGCACCTTCAGGTCGCGTACTTCGAGGAAGGCGGTCGGCGCGGGAGAGGTGCCGGTGGGCTCGCCCACCGCGGCTCCGCTCTTGCTGAGGTCGGTCATGCGAGCCTCACTCGGGGGTCGATCACGGCGTACAGCACGTCCACCACGAGGTTGGCGATGAGCACCGCGAGGGAAGTGATCAGGGTGACGCCCAGGATGACGGGCAGGTCCTGGTTCTTGATCGCGTTGAGCACGGCCTGGCCGAGGCCGGGCAGGTTGAACGTGGTCTCGGTGAGGATGGCCCCGCCGATGAGCGCGCCGAGGTCCATGCCCAGCATGGTCAGGATCGGCGTCATCGTGGAGCGCATGGCGTGCTTGCCGATGACGGTCTGCTCCCGCAGGCCCTTGGCGCGGGCGGTGCGGATGTAGTCCTCGCCGAGGATCTCCAGCATCGTGGCGCGGGTGATCCGCGCGTACATCGCGGCGTAGAGGAACGCCAGGGTGATCCACGGCAGGATCAGGCCGCCGAACCAGCCGGTGAAGCTGTCCGTCAGGGGCACGTACCGGGCGTCGAGCCAGTCGAGCCCGAACGCGAAGACCGCCAGGCTGGCCATACCGGTGAAGTACACGGGCAGGGAGACACCCGCCAGGGCCACGACCATCGCGCCGCGGTCCCAGAAGCTGCCCCGCTTCAGCGCTGAGAGCACACCGGCCGCCATGCCGAGGACGAGCCACAGCACGGCCGCGCCGAGCGCCAGGGCGAGGGTCACCGGGAAGCGGTCGGTCAGCACCGGCCAGATGGCCTGTTCGCTGCGGAAGGAGTATCCGAAGCAGGGGGCGGCGCAGTGCGTGACGTCGCCGCCGCCCGCGTAGGTGCGGCCGGCGAAGATGCCCTTGAAGAACTCCCAGACCTGGGAGTAGATCGGGTCGCTCAGGCCCAGCTTCTGGCGCACCGCCTCGACGGCGGCCGGGTCGGCCTGCTTGCCCACGAAGCTCGAGGCGATGTCGACGCCCGCCCACTTGGGGACGAGGAAGAAGATGCCGAAGACCACCATGATGATGACCACGAGCATCACTGCGGCGGCGAACAGCCGCCTGAAGAGGTAAGCGAGCACAGCGATCGGCCCGCTGCGGGACCGCGGGCCCCGGAGGTCTTCCGGGGGCCCGCGATCGCGCCGCGCCGGCCTTCACCTGCCTTTCGTGCCGTACGGCGGGTGTTTACCGGTTACTTCGCGGACTTCAGGCCGAGGTTGACGAAGTCGTACATACCGCTGTAGCCGTCGGTGGTGTACACGTTCGCCAGGCGGCTGGAGCGCCAGTTCACGAACTTCTCGAAGACGAAGGGCAGGTAGTACGCGCCCTCCATCACCTTGTGGTTGATCTCCGTGGCGATCTTGGCCTTGCCGGCGTCGTCCAGCGTGTCGACGTACTCGTCGAAGAGGCCGTCGATCTCCTTGTCCTTGATGAGCGCGTAGTTGTTGTTACCGCTCTCCAGGATGTAGTCGCTGCTCCACAGCGGCAGACCGTAACCCTGGACGGACGGGAAGTCCGGGCCCCAGCCCATGATGATGATGCCGTAGTTCTTCTTCTTCACGTTCTCGGGGCTGCCGATGATGCCGGCGGTCTGCGAACCGTCGTACTGGTCGATCTCGGCGGTGATGCCGACCTTCTTCAGCGACGCCTGGAGGGACTGCGCCGTGGCGACCTCGACCGGCTTGTTGTTGCGGACCGCGATGGTCGTCTTGAAGCCGTTGGGCTGGCCGCAGGCCTTGAGCGCCGCCTTGGCCTCCTCGACGTTGCCCTTCTTGTTGTCGCCGGCGAGCTTGTACGGGTCGTACTGCTGGCCCTCGGCGCCCGGGACGGACGGCGGCAGCATGTTGGTGCCGATGTCACCGCCGGCGACCGGGCCGCCGCGCGCGGTCTGCAGCGAGACGTGGTCGGCGCCGAGGATGACGGCCTTGCGGCACTCGAGCTTGTCGAACGGCTTCACGCTCTGCGGGAAGACCGCGTAGCGGATGTAGCCGGAGACCGGGTTGTCCAGGTTGGCCTTGTGCTGCTTCAGCGCCGTGGTGCGGCCCTGCGGCGACATGCCGGTCTGGTTGATGTCCAGGTCGATGTCGCCGTTGAGCAGGCGCTGGTCGAGCTGGTTGGCGTCCGAGAAGAACTCGACGGTGATCTTGTCCGGGTAGGCCTTGCGGACCGGGTCCGAGGCCTGCTTCCACTCGGTGTTGCGGACCAGGGTGAGGTCCTTGCCCGGGGTGTAGGACTCGAACTTGTACGGGCCGGAGGAGAACGGGTGCAGACCGTACTTGGACTTGGTGTCCTTGTCCTGGCGGACCGGGGAGGCGGAGGTGAGCGCCAGCATCTCCTCGAAGTCCGAGTTGGCCTTCGGGAGCTTGAAGACGATGGTCTTCTCGTCCGGCGTCTCGATCGCCTTCAGGCCGAGCTTGTCCTTGGACTTGTCCTTGTACGGACCCGGGTACTCGTCCTTGGGGTCGAGCACCTCCTTGAGGTACGTCGGACCGCCGGACAGCACGTCCTGCGCCCAGACGCGCTCGATGCCGTACTTGACGTCCTGGGAGGTGATCGGCTTGCCGTCCTCCCAGGTGATGCCGTCACGCAGCTTGTACGTGTACGTCTTGCCGTCCTCGGAGACCTCGGCGGTCGAGGTCGCGAGGTCCGGGGTGACCCCGGCGCCGGCGGCACCCGCTTCCGTCTTGTTCGTGACGAGCTGGCGGCTGTAGTAGCGGGAGAAGTTCCACATGAAGCCGTAGTAGCCGCGCGTGGTGTCCCACGAGTCGGCGTCCTGGGCGCCGCCGAACTTCAGCGTGCCGCCCTTCTTGGCCAGCGAGGCCTGGGCGACCTTGTTGTTCGCGGCGTCGAAGCCGGCCGCGCCGTTCTTCGATCCCCCGTCGTCGCTGTCACCGCCGCCGCACGCCGCCGTGGTCAGCAGCGCGGCGACCACTGCGGCAGCGGCCGCAGCCCGCTTACGCCGCCCTGAGGTGCGTTGGGTAGTCACGATCTCGGATCCTCCGGATTAGATGAGAGACCCCGTGCAGGAGCCACGGGACGCTTGTGCCGTGCGGGAGTTCAGCGGGAGCCCTTCGGGTCCAGCGCGTCGCGCACGCCGTCGCCGAAGAGGTTGAAGGCGAGCACGGTGATGAAGATCGCCACGCCGGGGACCACCATGTACATGGGGTCCGACTCGTAGTACTCGATCGCGCTCGACAGCATCTGCCCCCACGAGGCCGTGGGCGGCTTGACACCCACGCCCAGGAAGCTGAGGGCCGCCTCGGTGAGGATGTTGGTGGGGATCATCATCGTCGTGTAGACGATGATGGGCGCGACCAGGTTGGGCAGCAGTTCCTTGAACAGGATGTAGAACCGCCCCGCGCCCAGGGAACGTGCGGCCTCGACGTACTCGCGCTCACGCATCGAGAGCGTCTGGCCGCGCACCACGCGTCCGATGTACGGCCATCCGAAGAAGCCGATGACCAGGATCATCACGAAGACGCGCACGCCGGTTCCGTGCAGGCCCAGCATGTCGTTGGGCATCACGGAGACCAGCGCGATGATGAAGAGCAGCTGCGGGAAGGCCAGCAGGCCGTCCATCACCCGGCTGATCAGGGAGTCCACCCAGCCGCCGAAGAAGCCCGCCAGGACGCCGAACACCGTTCCGAAGATGACGGCCACGACGGCGGAGAGGAAACCGACCAGCAAGGAGATGCGGGCGCCGTAGAGGATGCGGGCGAGGATGTCGCGTCCGTTGACCGGCTCGACGCCGAGCAGGTGGTCGCCGCTGATGCCGCCGAGCGACCCCACGGGGGTGCCGAACAGCGGGTCGATCAGGTCCTCGTGGTACTCGTTGGGGTCCTGTCCGAGCAGGCTCGTGATGACCGGCGCGAGCAGCGCGACCGCGACGAGCAGGAGCACCACGACGGCGCCCGTGAGGGCGAGCTTGTCCCGTTTCAGGCGCTCCCAGGCGATGCGGCCCAGGGATCGCCCCTGTACCGACTTCGACTCGGCGCCGGCAACCGCCGCTTCCTCGGCCGCACTCGGGGCCGCTTCCGCGGTCGGCTCGTGCAATGGTGCCGTCATCTGGCAGGGACCCCTCTCAACCGGCGGTAGCCGGCCCGCACTTGCCGCGGTGGCGGCGTGATCAGTCCGTCGTACACATGGGGCGAAGGCCCCTGGTGCGGGAGTCTTCAACGCCTGGGTGATCTGTAGCCAGACCTGACGGTGAATGGATGCGCAACCGTGATGCTGTTTGAGGGTTTCCGTTATCCGGACGCCGGGTAACACCGAGCGGACGCGGACGAGTTGGGGCACCTGGGACAGAAGGGGACCTACCCCCTTTGCTCTACGCGCGGAGATCACTCCGACACGCAGCGGAATCAATCATTCCGCTGTCAGTGGCGGCCGCCCGCCGGAGGATAGCCGTAGCCGCTCACCGGAGCCTGCGCGGGGGCCTGGCCCGGGGCCGCGTGCGCCTCCCGGTCGTAGAACGGGCGGGCGTTGGCGCGCAGCCACATGGCGACCGGGTCCAGGGCGTCCGACATCGCCACGGTGGACACCGGCAGGCCCTCGGGCATCGCGCCGACCGAGCTCCGCATCATCGCGCGCACCGCGCCGACGGCCGGCGGGGAGGTGTCGTAGACGTCGAGGCCGATGGCGAGGTACGGCGCGCCGAGGGCCGGCTGCACCCAGGCGCGGCGCAGCGAGCGGACGACCGGGGTGCGGTGGGCGTTCTGCGTGAGCAGCGCGTAGAACTGCGGGATCTCGACGGCCGGTTCGGACAGCCGCAGGGGGCCGGCGGGCTGGCGGTCCAGGCCGCCGGCGATGCGGCGCAGGTCGAGCCAGGGGATGCCGACGCCGCCGCCGGGGGCGTGCGGGTTGAGCCAGAGGCCGTAGCGGTCGGGGTAGAGGGCGCGGGCGACCTCCAGTCCGTCGACGACCTCGTAGGAGCGGTTCCAGCCGCTGGCGGACAGCTCCTGGGCGGAGGTGACGCAGGGGGCGTAGCCGTGGCCGTCGACCTCCATCTTCCCGTACTGGGCGTCCGGGGAGCCGGCCTGGCCGTGCCAGAGCAGCATCCAGACCTGGCCGGAGGCGGGGGCCGCGAGGGCGCGCAGCAGCGACTCGTAGGCGTCGTAGCGGCCGGGCGTCACCTGGCGCAGCATGTGCTCGATCTGCCCGGCTGCGGCGGTACCGCTCGCGCTCACGTGTTACCGACCTCTCGGGAAGCGTGCGTGGTTGGGGTCCAGCTTAGGCGGCTCCGCCGACAGGGGGCGCCTTCCGGCTCGGGGGTTCTCGTCCGTCCGCGGGTGCCGGAGCGCCGTGGCTCGGCGCGCCGTTCCCCGCGCCCCTTCCGGGCGCTTCCCCCGGCGGCGACTAGGGGTTCCCCTGGTAGAACGGGCGGACCCGTTCGCGCAGCCAGTGGCAGACGGGGTCGTCGGCCGCTTCCAGGAGGACCAGGTTGACCGGCCACTTGACCGGGACGCGGCCGAGGGCGCGGCCGAGGGCGTCCAGCGGGACGGCGCGGGCGTCGCCCTCGAAGCGGGTCAGTTCGACGCCGACGAACATGACCGGGTCGGCGGTCTCGATGGCGGCGAGGCAGCGGCGGGCGGTGCGGACCACGCCGGTCGCGGCGAACTCCGCGGACGCTGCGGCCAGGAAGTCCACCGGGTCGTCCTGCCAGTCGGGTTCGAAGAGGCGGACCCGGCCGCCGCCGGCGGGGCCGTCCAGCGGGCCGCGCCCGGCCCGGCACAGCTCGGCCACGGCGGGCGGCGGCAGCGGGATGCCGACGACACCGTCCGGGTTGACGGCGATGCCGACCTGCGGGGGCAGACCGCGGGCGAACTCCACGGCGGGCGCGATGGTGTACGCCATGTGCGCGCCGGCGGCCTGGCGGAACTGCTCCTCGGAGCTGAACACCGGGACGTACGCCTGGCCGTCGATCTCCAGGGTGGGCAGGTCCAGGGGGCCGCTGTGCGGACCGCCGCCGTTGGGCAGCGGAATCCAGAGGAAGCTGCGGCCGAGGACCTCGACTATCCGGCCGCCGGCGCCCGGCACGCCGAGGGCGGCGGAGAGCACCTCCTCCAGTTCATTGCCGGGCCATCCGCCGTGCGGGTGGGGGTGCGCCTGCGCCGGGAAGTCCGCGGGGAAACCCGCCGCCGGGAAGTCCATCTGCCTACCGCCTGTGTGGGACCGCTGCTGTCGGCTGAAAAGGCTAACCCGGACGGCCCCGGGGGCGACCGGTCCGGCGGTCAGCAGGTGAAGCCCATCCGGTGAAGCCCATCCGGCGGTCAGCCGGTGAAGCCCATCCGGCGGTCAGCCGGTGAAGCCCATCCGGCGGTCAGCCGGTGAAGCCCATCCGGCGGTCAGCCGGTGAAGCCGATCCGGCGGTCAGCCGGTGAAACCGATCCGGCGCAGGGTGTCGGCCGCCGCCCGGTCCAGCAGCACCGCGGCCGCGCAGCCGGGCGGCAGGTCGCCCCGCTCCGCCGCGCGCAGCAGCCGGGTGGTGGCGGCGCGGTGGCGCAGGAACGCGTACTTCGAGACGCCCCGGCCGCGCTCGCGCTGGCCTTCCAGGGCCTGCTCGGCCTCCACGTCGAGCAGCAGCAGGTGCAGGGTGCCGCCGCGCCGCCGGGCCTCGTGGGCCAGCCAGCGCCGGACCCAGGTCTGGGTGCCGCAGTCGTGCACGACGACGCCGGCGCCGGAGCGCAGGGCGCGGCGCAGACCGGCGTAGTGGGCGAGGCGGACGAGCGGGCGGTAGACGGCGTACGGCAGCAGGCGCGGCACGCGCCGGTCCCAGCGGTCGCGGGTGTCCTGGGAGTCGATGCGGGTGCCGCGCACGGTGCGGCGCATCAGGGTCGACTTGCCGCTGCCGGGCAGGCCGGTGACGGCGACGAGGTCCTGCGGGCCGAAGAGCAGGGCGTGCGGGCTGTGACCCGCGCGGCCGCGCAGGTCGCGGACGACGGGTGCGGGCCGCTCGGCGCACGCCTCCCGGGCCGGGGCGGGGTGCGGCGCGGGCAGCGCGAGTCCCGCGGTCGTGGCGTATGCCGTGGTCCTGTTCACCGTGATCGTCCTCCCCTGGGGCGGTTCACGAGTTCCCCTCCCCGTCGAGTGTAAAGAGAAGGTAATGCGGTGGTCTCGCGTTTTGGTGCACTTCCTGCCACAAGCCGGTCACAGATGCCGGCCGCGCGGTGGCGCGGGCGGATCCCGGAGGGGGTGGGGCGGACCTCGGGGCGCGGGGGTGCGGGGGGCGGACGTCAGGGGCGCGCGAGCCCGGCGCAGAGGGTGGACCGGGCGGGCGCAGGGGTGCGCGGGGCGGGCGTCGGGGGTGTCGCCGGGGCCGGTGCTACTGTGGCCGCGCCAACTGCATACCGGCCGTTTGAATCCGCGCGGGAGAGTCCCCGGCCGTCGCCGGGGCGCCGAAGGAGCAAGTTCCTCCCTTGAATCTCTCAGGCACCGTCACCGCGCGGGCGAGGCACATCTGAAAAGCGGGCCGCCGTCGGGCGGTCCCACCCAAGGTGCAAGTCCTGACCACGACCGGTACGTCCGGTGGCGCGTGTGGTCACGGCGAACCTCTCAGGTACCGATGACAGATGGGGAGGGCCTTCCTCGCCCTGCCGTCCTGTCCTGGGAGACGACCGACCGATGAGCAGTACCGCACCCCGCCGTACGGCGCTGGACGCCGTCCACCGCGCGCTCGGCGCCACGATGACCGACTTCGCCGGCTGGGACATGCCGCTGCGCTACGGCTCCGAGCGCGACGAGCACACCGCCGTGCGCACCCGCGCCGGCCTCTTCGACCTCTCGCACATGGGCGAGATCACCGTCACCGGCCCGCAGGCGGCCGCCCTGCTGGACTTCGCCCTGGTCGGCAGCATCGGCACCGTCAAGCCGGGCCGCGCCCGCTACACCATGATCTGCCGGGCGGACGGCGGCATCCTGGACGACCTGATCGTCTACCGGCTGGCCGACACCGAGTACCTGGTGGTCGCCAACGCCTCCAACGCCCAGGTGGTGCTGGACGCCCTCACCGAGCGGGCGGCCGGCTTCGACACCGAGGTCCGCGACGACCGGGACGCCTACGCGCTGCTCGCCGTGCAGGGGCCGCGGTCCCCGGGCATCCTCAAGGGCCTCACCGACGCCGACCTGGACGGGCTGAAGTACTACGCGGGCCTGCCCGGCACGGTCGCCGGTGTCCCCGCCCTGATCGCGCGCACCGGTTACACCGGCGAGGACGGCTTCGAGCTGTTCGTCGCCCCGGCGGACGCGGAGCGGCTGTGGCAGGCGCTGACCGAGGCGGGCGCGGCGGCCGGTCTCGTCCCCTGCGGCCTGTCCTGCCGGGACACGCTCCGCCTGGAGGCCGGCATGCCGCTGTACGGCCATGAGCTGACGACCTCGCTGACGCCCTTCGACGCCGGGCTCGGCCGGGTGGTGAAGTTCGAGAAGGACGGCGACTTCGTGGGCCGGGCCGCGCTGGCCGAGGCCGCCGCGCGGGCCGAGCAGGCCCCGCCGCGCGTCCTGGCCGGCCTGGTCGCCGAGGGCCGCCGGGTGCCGCGCGCCGGGTACCCGGTGGTCGCGGACGGCCGGGTGATCGGTGAGGTCACCTCCGGCGCCCCCTCCCCCACGCTGGGCAGGCCGATCGCCATGGCGTACGTCGACGCGGCGCACGCGGCACCGGGCACGCCCGGGGTCGGCGTCGACATCCGGGGCAGCCACGAGCCCTACGAGGTCGTGGCGCTGCCGTTCTACAAGCGCCAGAAGTAGGCCAGAAGCCGCCCCCGGAAGCAGCCCCGGGAACATGAGGGGCGGCCCCCGGAGACGCCCGAAGCGGCCCCGGCGGCCTTCCGACCGCCACCACGTCCCCACCACGTCCACCACCGCACCCCCGCATACAGGAGAATTCAGGCCATGAGCAACAACCCCCAGCAGCTCCGCTACAGCAAGGAGCACGAGTGGCTGTCGGCCGCCGAGGACGGCGTCTCGACGGTCGGCATCACCGAGCACGCGGCCAACGCCCTCGGCGACGTCGTCTTCGTCCAGCTCCCCGAGGTCGGCGCGGCCGTGACCGCGGGCGAGACCTGCGGCGAGCTGGAGTCGACCAAGTCGGTCTCCGACCTGTACTCCCCCGTCTCCGGCGAGGTCACCGAGGTGAACGAGGACGTCGTGGACGACCCGTCGCTGGTGAACTCCGCGCCCTTCGAGGGCGGCTGGCTGTTCAAGGTGCGGGTCGCGGACGAACCGGGCGACCTGCTCTCCGCCGACGAGTACACGGCCTTCTCGGCCGGCTGAGGACCGCGGACGATGAACCTTCTCGACACCCCGCTGCACGCACTGGACCCCGACGTCGCCGCCGCCGTCGACGCCGAGCTGCGCCGCCAGCAGTCCACCCTGGAGATGATCGCCTCCGAGAACTTCGCGCCCGTCGCGGTGATGGAGGCCCAGGGCTCGGTCCTGACCAACAAGTACGCCGAGGGCTACCCCGGCCGCCGCTACTACGGCGGCTGCGAGCACGTCGACGTGGTCGAGCGGATCGCGATCGACCGGATCAAGGCGCTGTTCGGCGCCGAGCACGCCAATGTGCAGCCGCACTCCGGCGCCCAGGCCAACGCCGCGGCGATGTTCGCGCTGCTGAAGCCCGGCGACACGATCATGGGCCTGGACCTCGCCCACGGCGGGCACCTGACCCACGGCATGAAGATCAACTTCTCCGGCAAGCTGTACGACGTCGTCCCGTACCACGTGGGCGACGACGGCCTGGTCGACCTGGCCGAGGTGGAGCGCCTCGCCAAGGAGAAGAAGCCGAAGCTGATCGTGGCCGGCTGGTCGGCGTACCCCCGGCAGCTGGACTTCGCCGCGTTCCGCCGGATCGCGGACGAGGTCGGCGCGTACCTGATGGTCGACATGGCGCACTTCGCCGGTCTGGTCGCGGCGGGCCTGCACCCCAACCCGGTGCCGCACGCCCATGTCGTCACCACGACCACGCACAAGACGCTGGGCGGCCCCCGCGGCGGTGTGATCCTCTCCACGGCCGAGCTGGCCAAGAAGATCAACTCCGCGGTCTTCCCAGGTCAGCAGGGCGGTCCGCTGGAGCATGTGATCGCCGCCAAGGCGGTCGCCTTCAAGATCGCGGCCGGCGAGGAGTTCAGGGAGCGCCAGCGTCGTACGCTGGAGGGCGCCCGCGTCCTGGCCGAGCGCCTGGTGCGGGATGACGCGAAGGCGGCGGGTGTCTCGGTCCTGACCGGCGGCACCGACGTCCACCTGGTCCTGGTCGACCTGCGCGACTCGGAGCTGGACGGGCAGCAGGCCGAGGACCGGCTCCACGAGATCGGCATCACGGTCAACCGCAATGCCGTCCCGAACGACCCGCGTCCGCCGATGGTGACCTCCGGGCTGCGCATCGGCACCCCGGCCCTGGCGACCCGCGGCTTCACCGCCGAGGACTTCACCGAGGTCGCGGACGTGATCGCCGAGGCGCTGAAGCCGTCCTACGACGCCGACGCGCTGAAGGCCCGGGTCACCGCCCTGGCCGACAAGCACCCGCTGTACCCCGGGCTGGACCGGTAGTCCGGGACCGCAGCCGCCGTACCCGGGCCGAACCGGCGGCCCGGGGCCGCACCCGCCGTCCCGGGCCGCACCACCGGCCCGGGACGGGCACCCCTCGGGGCGCCGGGCCCGCCACCAGCGGACGGCGCCCCCTTCCCTCCCCGCACCACCCCCGCTTTGAGGAGTCTTCCGTGGCCATCTCGGTCTTCGACCTGTTCTCGATCGGCATCGGGCCGTCGAGCTCGCACACGGTCGGCCCGATGCGCGCGGCCCGCATCTTCGCCCGCCGGCTGGGCAACGAGGGCCTGCTCGGCTCCGTCGCCTCGGTCCGCGCGGAGCTGTACGGCTCCCTCGGCGCCACCGGCCACGGCCACGGCACCCCCAAGGCGGTGCTGCTCGGCCTGGAGGGCGACTCCCCGCGCACGGTGGACGTCGAGTCGGCCGACGCCCGGGTGGAGCGGATCAAGGCCGACGGCCGGCTGCACCTCCTCGGCGAGCACGAGATCCCGTTCGACTTCGACGCGGACCTGGTCCTGCACCGGCGCGAGACCCTCCCGTACCACGCCAACGGCATGACCCTGTGGGCGTACGACGCGGCGGGCACGGAGCTGCTGGCCAAGACGTACTACTCGGTGGGCGGCGGCTTCGTCGTCGACGAGGACGCGGTCGGCGCGGACCGCATCAAGCTCGACGACACCGTGCTGAAGTACCCCTTCCGCACGGGGGACGAGCTGCTGCGTCTGACCCGCGAGACCGGCCTGTCCATCTCCGCCCTGATGCTGGAGAACGAGCGCGCCTGGCGAACCGAGGACGAGATCCGCGCCGGTCTGCTGGAGATCTGGCGGGTGATGCGGGCGTGCGTGGAGCGCGGCATGTCCCGCGAGGGCATCCTGCCCGGCGGCCTCAAGGTCCGCCGCCGCGCCGCCACCACCGCGCGCAAGCTCCGCTCCGAGGGCGACGCGCGGGCGCTGGCCATGGAGTGGATCACCCTGTACGCCATGGCCGTGAACGAGGAGAACGCGGCCGGCGGCCGGGTCGTCACCGCCCCCACCAACGGCGCGGCGGGCATCATCCCGGCGGTCCTGCACTACTACATGAACTTCGTGCCGGGCGCCGACGAGGAGGGCGTGGTCCGCTTCCTGCTCGCGGCCGGCGCGATCGGCATGCTGTTCAAGGAGAACGCCTCGATCTCCGGCGCCGAGGTCGGCTGCCAGGGCGAGGTCGGCTCCGCCTGCTCGATGGCGGCGGGCGCGTTGGCCGAGGTGCTCGGCGGATCGCCCGAGCAGGTGGAGAACGCGGCCGAGATCGGCATGGAGCACAACCTCGGCCTCACCTGTGACCCGGTCGGCGGCCTCGTCCAGATCCCCTGCATCGAGCGCAACGGCATGGCGGCGGTGAAGGCGGTCACGGCGGCCCGGATGGCGATGCGCGGCGACGGTTCGCACAAGGTGTCCCTGGACAAGGTCATCAAGACCATGAAGGAGACCGGCGCCGACATGTCCGTGAAGTACAAGGAGACGGCGCGGGGCGGGCTGGCGGTCAACATCATCGAGTGCTGAGGAGGATCACGTGGAGCCTGCGGAACTGCGCCGGGCCGTCGAGGCGGCCCGCGCGACCGCCACGGAGCTGGGGCTGCGCGTGGACGACGTGGTCGTCGTCCACGACTCGGACCGGGTGGCGCTGCGCCTGCTCCCGTGCGACGTGCTGGCCCGGGTCGCGCCGCCGGGGCAGCTGGCCGACTCCGCGTTCGAGGTCGAGGTGGCCCGCCGGCTGGCGGCCGTCGACGCCCCGGTGGGCGGGCTGGACCCCCGGGGCGAACCCCGCGTGTACGTACGGGACGGATTCGCCGTCTCGCTGTGGATCTACTACGCGCCGGTGGCGGCGCAGATCACGCCGGCCGCGTACGCGGACGTGCTCATGCGGCAGCACGCCGCCCTGCGCCGGGTCGAGCTGGACGCGCCCCACTTCACCGACCGGGCCGCCCGCGCGCTGCGGGAGGTGACCGACCGGGAGCGGTCACCCGACCTGTCCGACGCCGACCGGGACCTCCTCGCCCGCACCCTGGGCGAGGTGAGCGCCGCCATCGGCGCGGACCGGTCCCGCGACCAGCTGCTGCACGGCGAGCCGCACGAGGGCAATCTCCTCGCCACCGAGCGGGGGCCGCTCTTCGTGGACCTCGCCACGTGCTGCCGCGGGCCGGTCGAGTTCGACCTCGCCCACGCTCCCGACGGTGTGGCGGAGCACTACGCGGGGACCGACCCGGACCTCCTGCACCGGTGCCGTGCCGTGGACTGGGCCATGTTCGCGGCCTGGCGCTGGCGCCGCGCGGACCGGATGCCCGACCGGGACCGCTGGAGGACGGAGGGCCTGGCCCTGGTCCGCGCCTCGCTCGGCCTCTGCGGACGGGCCTGACCCCCGGCTGCCCGCCGGACGGGGCCCGTCAGGCCCGAGCCGGGGCCGGGTCCGCCGGGGCCCCGGCCTTCTCCGGGTCGCCGCCCGCGGTGCGTACCGCGGGGATGAGCAGGGCGACGGCGGCGGAGACCACGGCCACGCCGCAGCCGATGAGCAGACCGGTGCGGAAGCCGTCCTCGGAGGCAAGGGTGTGGCCGCCCATCGTGACCGTCATCTGCGCCAGGACCACGCCGATCACCGCCGAGCCGATGGTGGTGCCGAGCGAGCGCATCAGGGCGTTGAAGCCGTTGGCGGCGGCGGTCTCGGAGAGCGGTACGGCGCTCATGATCAGCGCGGGCATCGCTCCGTAGGCGAGGGCGACACCGCTGTTGATGACGATCCCGGCGACCATCAGGCCCCAGGCGGTCCCCATGAGCGGCAGGGCCACCCCGTAGCCGACGGCGATGACGAGCGCGCCGCAGATGAGGGTGAACTTCGGGCCGCGGGCGTTGATCAGCTTTCCGCCGAGCGGGGAGACCAGCATCATCATCACGCCGCCGGGCGCCAGGTACAGGCCGGCCGCCAGCATCGACTGGCCCAGGCCGTACCCGGTGGCCTCGGGGAACTGGAGCAGTTGCGGGGCGATCAGCATGAAGGCGTACATGCCGACGCCGATGAGGATCGACGAGGCGTTGGTGAACAGCACCCGGGGGCGGGCGGTGGTGCGCAGGTCGACCAGCGGCTCCCGGGTGCGCAGTTCGTACCGGCCCCAGACGGCGAGGGCGACGACGGCGAGCGCGAACAGGCCCAGGGTGGTGCCCGAGGTCCAGCCCCAGTCGCCGCCCTTGGAGATCGCCAGCAGCAGCGAGACCAGGCCGATGGCGAGACCGACGGCGCCCGGCGCGTCGAAGCGCTGCCCCTTCGCGCCGGCCGGCACGTCCGGGACGAAGACGAAGATCAGCACACCGATCGCCAGGGCCAGCGCGGCCGAACCCCAGAACAGCACCCGCCAGTCCGCGTACTGCGCGACGGCCGCGGCCAGCGGCAGGCCGATCGCGCCGCCGATCCCCATGGAGGCGCTGACCAGGGCGATGGAGCCGGACAGCTTCTCGGCGGGGACCACGTCCCGCAGCAGCGCGATGCCGAGCGGCACCATGCCCATGCCCATGCCCTGAAGGCCACGGCCGACGATCATCGGTACGACGGACGAGGCGAGGGCGCACACCACCGAGCCGACGACCAGGGGCACCGCACAGACGAGCAGCATCCGCCGCTTGCCCATCAGGTCTCCGAGCCGCCCGGAGACGGGGACGCACACGCCCGCGACGAGGAGCGTGACCGTGACCACCCAGGCCGCGTTCGACGGCGTGGTGCCCAAAATCTGCGGCATCTCGGCGATCAGCGGGGTCACCAGGGTCTGCATGATCGCGGCGACCGTGCCGGCCAGCGCGAGGGTGGCGACGGCGGCGCCTGAGCGAGGGGTCGGCCGGGGGCCGTCCATGTGGGGCTCCTTCACGTGGTCATACGAAGTCATACGGAGGCATACGAAGGTCATACGGAGGCATGGCGGGTGAGCGGAGGCATGCGCGGCCGACGGGGAACGGCATCTCCGCGGAGACGCATCGTGCATCCTACACATCACATGCATCTGCCACATGTCATGCTGGCTACATATGATGGGATTCGGGGGGCGCACCGGAGACACGCCACCAGCCGCAGCGCAGCCGCACCGCAGAGAAGAGGGCACGTGAACACCGCGGACAGGGCCACGGGCCAGGTCGAGTTCGAGCAGATGCTGCTGAGCCGCTACATGCATCTGCACAAGGGCCGGCGGACCCGCCGGCTGGACCGCAGCGCCTACATCCTGCTCAGCCGCATCCGCACCCAGGGCCCGATGTCGATCGGCCAGCTCGGCGACGCCTTCGGCCTCGACGCCTCGACCCTCAACCGGCAGACCGCCGCCGCCATGCGGGCCGGCCTGGTCGAGCGCATCCCCGACCCCGACGGCGGTCTGGCGCGCAAGTTCCGCATCACCGAGGAGGGCGAGCGCCGCCTCGACGAGGAGCGGGCCTTCCTCGTCGGCAGCCTGGACCGCATCATGGCGGACTGGCCGGAGGAGGACATCGCGGCCTTCGCGGGTTACCTGCGGCGTTTCAACTCCGGCATCGAGCGCCTGCACGGCCTGCCCTGGCCCCGCACCCAGACGGCCGAGCGGCCCGCCTGAGCCACCGCCGGCCCCGCCGCGCGGCCGGCGTCCCGCTCACCCGCGTCTTACATGCTGATATCCACTTTCCAGGGCGTAAGACGCCTGGGATCGTTGCCGGGCACACACTTTCGCACGTGAAAGACCAGGACATGCCCGCACCAGCAACCGGCCCGGCCCAGACCCCCGTCAATCCGCGCTCCCGTGTCCTCATCGCCAGCCTCATCGGCACGACGATCGAGTTCTACGACTTCTACATCTACGCGACCGCGGCGGTGCTGGTCTTCCCCGCACTCTTCTTCCCGAGCAGCGACCCGACCACGGCCCTGCTCTCCTCCTTCGCGGTCTTCGGCGCCGCGATGGTCGCCCGCCCCGTCGGCGCCGTCTTCTTCGGACACCTCGGGGACCGGCTCGGCCGCAAGAAGACGCTGGTGATCTCGCTGCTGACCATGGGCATCGCCACGTTCCTCATCGGCGCCCTGCCCACCTACGCGCAGGCCGGCTGGGTCGCCACCGCGCTCCTCGTCCTGATGCGGCTCGCCCAGGGCTTCGCGCTCGGCGGCGAGTGGAGCGGCGCCGCCCTGGTCGCCACCGAGAACGCCCCCAAGGGCAAGCGCGCCCTGTACGGCACCTTCCCGCAGCTCGGCGCCCCGCTCGGCTTCATCATCGGCAACGGCCTGTTCCTGATCATCGGCGCGGTCCTGCCGTCCACGGCCGGCGCCGACCCCACCCAGCCCTCCGACGCGTTCACGAGCTGGGGCTGGCGCATCCCGTTCCTGTTCTCCGCGGTGATGGTCGCCATCGGCCTGTGGGTGCGGTCCCGGCTGGTGGAGTCGGCGGTGTTCGCCAGGACGCGGGAGACCGGGAAGGTCCGCAAGCTGCCGCTGGCCACGGTCGTGCGGGGCCACTGGAAGCAGCTGGTCCTCGGCACCTTCTTCATGCTGGCGACGTACGTGCTCTTCTACCTCATGACCACGTTCTCGCTCAGCTACGGCCGCACCGCGAAGGACGCCGCCGTGCCGGGCCTCGGTTACAGCTACACCGCCTTCGTCCTGATGATGATCTTCGGCGTGCTCTTCTTCGCCGTGTTCACCCTGGTCTCCGGCCCGCTCGCCGACCGGTACGGCCGCCGCTCCACCCTGATTTGCGTCACCGCCGGCATCATCGTCTTCGGACTGGTCTGGGTTCCGCTGATCGGCCTCGGCACCCTCGGCGTGGTCCTCTGGCTGGTCCTCGGCTTCACCCTGATGGGCATGACCTTCGGCCCGATGGGCGCGCTGCTGCCGGAACTCTTCCCGACCAGCGTCCGCTACACCGGCTCGGGCATCTCGTACAACGTCAGTTCGATCCTCGGCGCGGCCGTCGCCCCGTTCATCGCGGTGGCGCTCTGGGAGGCCGGCGACGGCTCGCCCTGGCTGGTCGGCGTCTACCTCTCCTCGATGGCGGTGCTGACGCTGATCGCGCTCCTCCTCGGCAAGGAGACCAAGGACGTCTCCCTGGACGAGGGCGAGACCGCAGCGGCCGGCGGGGAGCCGCACGCCCCGGCGGTCCCCGCCGCCTGATCCGACCGGCGTCCACCACCACCGGAGTCCGCGCTTCCGCACGCCCGGCGTACCGGCGCCGCCACAGGGCATAACACCATCCCATGTCCTGTGAGCACTTGGGTTACAACCGCACCCCAGGGGGTCCCCATGCTGCGCGGCATCGACGTCAGCGCATACCAGTCCGACGCCTATGACACGGACGGCCTCTCCTTCGTCTTCATCAAGGCGACGGAGGGCCGTTCGTACACCAATCCCAAGCTGTCCGCCCAGACCGAGCGGGGACGCGACGCCGGTCTCGTCGTCGGCTTCTACCACTTCCTGTGGCCGGGCAACCTGACCGCCCAGGCCGAATACTTCGTCGCCAAGGCCCCCGACAGG
This sequence comes from Streptomyces griseoviridis, assembly GCA_014649155.1. Classification (GTDB taxonomy): domain Bacteria; phylum Actinomycetota; class Actinomycetes; order Streptomycetales; family Streptomycetaceae; genus Streptomyces; species Streptomyces griseoviridis. The sequence continues at coordinate 213,426 of BMSM01000011.1, forward strand.
GCCGGTGACATCCTCGCCGTCGACTGGGAGCGCACCGGCGACGGCGGCTACGCGAGCAACGCGGAGAAGGACCGCTTCATCAAGAAGCTCAAGGCACTGCGCCCCGACCACCGGATCATCCTCTACTGCAACCGCGACTTCTGGCTGAACGTCGACACCACGTCCTACGCCGGCGACGCCCTCTGGATCGCCGACTACGTGACGGCGGGTAAGCCCCGCATCAAGGCCACATGGCGCTTCCACCAGTACACGTCCGAGCCGCTGGACAAGAACGTGGCCGACTTCGAGAGCAGGGCCGCGCTGAAGAAGTGGGCGCAAAAGGACTGAGCGGGCTCAGCCCCGGAAGTCCGCCGGGCGCTCCGGTGACGCCTCCGTCAGTGCCTTCGTGACCGCGTCGACGCCGCCGCGCAGGCCGTAGACCGGGGTGCCCGGCTGCTGGCGCCAGGAGTCGTCGAGGCCGCCCGCGTCGACCGTGTCGAAGCCCAGGTCGTCGATGAGGGCCCGGACCTTCGCCTTGGCCGTCTCGTCGTCGCCGGCCACCGGGAGGGCCATCCGGCCGGGGTCGCCCGTCGGGCGGGGGCGGTCCAGGATGTCCTGGGCGTAGGTGCCGTTGAATGCCTTGATCACCGGGTGGCCGAGGTGGCGTTCGGTCCAGCGGCTCTCGGTGAGCCCCTCGTCCTCGATGCCGGCGATCCGGCCGTCGCGCTGCCGCGGGTAGTAGTTGCCGGTGTCGATGACCGCCAGGTCCTCGGCGGCCTCGGCGAACAGGCCGGAGGGCAGGTCCGGGACCGCCTTCAGCGGGACGGTGACCACCGCGATCTCCGCGCCGCGGGCCGCCTCCTCGACCGGGACGGGTGTCGCGCCGGTCTCCTCGGCGAGGGCCGTGAGGGTGTGCGGGCCGCGGGAGTTGGCGACCCGCACCTCGTGGCCGAGGGCGGTGAGCCGCCGGGTGAGGTTGCCGCCGATGTTGCCCGCTCCGATGATGCCGATCTTCATCGTCCGACTCGCCTGGCCTTTCGGGGTCGTGGAACGCCGTGCGTACGAGAACGCTGTCGGGGATCGGTAACCGGTCCACCGCGGTGGCTATTCCTCGGTACGCCCGAACGGGTCCGTCGGTTCCGCCCGGAGAGGGGTTCGCCGGGGGCCGGGGACGCCCGGTGCTGTCCGTACCGGGCGTCCCGTCCCGCGCGGGTCACTTGTTCAGGAAGGCCCAGAACTCGTCGAACGAGAGCAGCTTGTCGCCGTTCAGGTCGCGGCTCTTGATGATCGCCTCCGCGACGGACTCGGTCACGTTCCAGTCGCCGCCCTGCGCCAGGGCGGTCTTGAACTCGGCCGGGGTGATGCGGCCGTCGCCGTCCGCGTCGATCCGGTCGAACTGCCTGCGTGCTTCCTCGATGTCCGCCACCGATCCGCCCCTCATCCTGTGCTCTGCTCGTCGTACTGACGCAGGTCAGATTAACGTTCCGGCCCGCGGGCCTCAGTGCCAGGGGCGGTAGTGCGGGTTGCTCCGGCACTCGTCCATGATCTCGGTCTTGGTCTTCTTGTCGACCGGGCAGACGCCGATGACGTAACCGCGGTCGACGCCGCCGGGGAAGGCGACCTCGACCTGGTCGGCCCACCGGTGGGTGTCGCCGATGGTCTTGTTGACGTCGATGCCGCCGGGTGCGTCGATGTAGTAGTTCCAGCCGGACTTGTACCAGGTCTTGTACAGGTCGTGGTCGTAGGAGGTCGACACGTACGGGGAGGGCTGGTTGACGAGGACGTAGCTCTCGATGTCGTACTGGCCGTTCTCGACGTCCTTGGGGTGGAAGCCCTGCTCGAAGATGACGTCGGGGCCGCGGCCGTCGCTGCGGTAGAGGGTGCCGCAGGTGGTGCGCCAGACGGGCTCGGGGGTGATGCGGCCGACGTCGGCGCGGCGGTCGGCGGCGGCCTTGAGCTTGTCGTCGAAGACGGGGCAGGACGGGGCGGCGGCGCGGGCGGCGGGCGCGGCCGTGGCGGCGCTCGTGGGGACCGTGGCGGCCGACGTGGCGAGGACGGCGGCGAGGGAGAGGACGGCGGCGGTGGCACGGCGCCGCAGACGATGGATGATCATGACGGGCAGGATCGCGGCCCCGGACGGGCCGCGCACGGAATGTCACCCGTGGGTGGCGTGTCCGGCGAACTCCCTGCGGCGGGCCAGGACTTCACGCTAGGACCGGGGTCGCTACCGGTCGCCCACGCGCATCTCGAACCACGTCGTCTTGCCGCGCGGCAGCAGGTCGACGCCCCAGCGGTCGGCCAGCGTGTCGACGAGGAACAGGCCGCGCCCGCTGAGGTCGAGCGGCTGGACCGGGATCAGGCAGGGCAGCCCCCGGGAGGGGTCACGGACCTCGACGCGGGCCCAGCCGGGGCGGCGGCGCATGCGCAGGCCGAAGACGCGGGCGCCGGTGTGCCGTACGGCGTTGCCGACCAGCTCGGAGACGAGGAGGACGGTGTCCTCGGCGAACTTGGGACTCAGCCGCCACTCGCGCAGGACGACGACCTGGGCGAGCCGGCGGGCGGTGGCCGCGGACTCCGGCCTGGACGGGAGCGGAACCTCGCCCTCCGTGGGATTGCCGTACAACTCCATTGCTCTGAGGGCGTGTTCGTCCTCGACCGCCGGCGACCAGCGCGCAACGGTCGCACGTCCGGCTCCCCGTGGCTGCCCCGTGTCCTCCAGCCCCGCCATGCCCCCATCATGGCCGCCCCCGGCGGGCTCCGGGGCCGTTCCGGGGGAATGCGCCGCCGTGCGGGCCGGGGTGCGCGAGGGGTGATCGGCATATGCCAGTGGCAGATCGAGAATCGAAAATCACCGCGTGAACTGGGCGGACGGTTCGAGCAGGGGTGCCCGCCGGCCCTCGTCGGCCCGACAGGCTTAAGGTTGCCTTAAGCCTGTCATAAACCGCTCCAACGAGGGACCCGGCCGGTACGCCGCGTCAACGGCCACTCGTTCAGAGGAACTTCGCCCGGCCGGGCCCCTCCTCGACGAAGCTGCGCATCCCGCGCTCGCGGTCCTCCGTGGCGAACAGGCCCGCGAACCAGTTCCGTTCGACGGCGAGCCCGGTGTCGAGGTCCGTCTCCAGCCCGGTGTCGACCGACTCCTTGGCGGCGCGCAGGGCGAGCGCCGGGCCCCGGGCCAGCGCGGCGGCCCAGGCACGGGCCTGCTCGTAGACCTCGGCGGCCGGGACGACGCGGTCCACCAGGCCGAGGGCCAGCGCCTCGTCGGCCCCGACCTGGCGGCCCGTGAAGATCAGGTCCTTGGCCCTGGAGGGGCCGATCAGCCGGGCCAGCCGCTGGGTGCCGCCGGCGCCGGGGATCAGGCCGAGCAGGATCTCCGGCTGGCCGAGCTTCGCGTTGTCGCCGGCGACGCGGAAGTCGGCGCAGAGGGCGAGTTCGCAGCCGCCGCCGAGCGCGTACCCGGTGACGGCTGCGACCACCGGCTTGGGAATGCGGGCGACGGCGGTGAAGGAGTCCTGGAGGGCGCGGGCCCGCAGGATCATCGCCGTGTGGTCCATGGCCCGCATCTCCTTGATGTCCGCGCCGGCCGCGAACACCTTCTCACCGCCGTAGACCACCACCGCGCGGACGTCCGTGCGGTGGGCGGCCTCCTCGGCGAGTTCCTTGATCCGGTCCTGGGTGGCGACGTCCAGGGCGTTCATCGGCGGCCGGTCCAGGCGCAGCGTGCCGACGCCGTCCGCGACTTCGAGGGTCACTGTCATGCCCGCAGGTTAACGGGCATTAACCCGGTGGGATAAGGGCTACGCCTTCCACTTGTCCCAGGACATGTTCCAGCCGTTGAAGCCGTTGTCCGGGGCCACCGTGGCGTCGTCGCTGTTCTTCACGACCACCACGTCCCCGATCATCGAGTTCGCGAAGAACCAGGCGCCCGGCGCGTCCTCGTCCCAGCCGCCCTGCGTGTCGCGCAGGCCGACGCAGCCGTGGCTGGCGTTGCGGTTGCCGAAGGCGTCGCCGCCCCAGTAGTTGCCGTGGATGAAGGTGCCGGAGGTGGTCAGGCGCATGGCGTGCGGCACGTCCTTGATGTCGTACTCGCCGCCGTAGCCGACCGTCTCGCCGTTCATCCGGGTCACCGAGAGCTTCTCGCTGATGACCATCTGGCCGTTCCAGGTCTCGTAGCCCGGGGCGCCGGTGGTGACGGGGACGGTCTTGATGGTCCGGCCGTCCCGCCGCACCTCCATGGTGAGCTTCTCGGCGTCGACGACGGAGACCTGGCTGCGGCCGATGGTGAAGGAGATCTTCTTGGCCTGCTCGCCGTAGACGCCGTCGCGGCCCTCGACGCCGTTCAGGTTCAGGTCGACAGTGACCTTGGTGCCGGCCTTCCAGTACTTCTCCGGGCGGAAGTCGAGGCGGTCGTTGCCGAACCAGTGGCCCTCGACGTCGACGGCCGGCTCGGTCTTGATACTGATGGCCCGCTCGACGTCCTCGGGGTGGGTGATGCCCCGGGTGAAGCGGAGCGAGAAGGGCATTCCGACGCCGACGGTCGAGCCGTCCTCGGGGGTGAAGGTGCCGATGAAGGTGTTCTTCGGCGTCAGGGTGGTGAAGCGGGAGTCCTCGGCGGCGGTGCGGCCCGCGGCGTCCTTGGCGACCGCGTGCACCGTGTACGCGGTGGAGGCTGCCAGGTGGGAGGACGGCGTCCAGGAGACGCCGTCCCCGGATATCTTCCCGTCGACCCGCTTCCCGTCACCGTCCTTCACGACGACCTCGGTCAGCCTGCCCCCGGCGACACCGACCTTCAGCGCCCCGCTGGTGTCGACCGACTCGGCGCCGTTGGCGGGCGTGATGCTGACGACCGCCTCCGACTGCTCGCTCCGCACGGCCCCCGGCTCCTTGGCCTTCGCCTCGCCGGACCCGGGGTCCGACCCTCCCCCGCCGCACGCGGTCACCGCCAGCAACAGCGCCCCGGCCGCCAGCGCCGGCAGTCTCCTGCCGCCGCGCCCCCATGCCGATGCCCCCGATATCGGACGCCCGTTCAAGTCGTTCTCCCCTCGCCGGGCCGGTCGCGGCCCGCACCCCGTGTGCGCCGACGCGCACCGGCGCATCGTAACCGCAGGCCAGCGAGGGGTTGGAGAGGTCGTTTGTCACTGTTGTGTACCGAGTCGGGCCCGGTGGGTGGATCACCGCACCGCGCTGCCCGCCCGCCATGCCTTCCAGCTCATGTTCCAGCCGCCGAGCCCGTTGTCCGGGGCGACCGTGCGGTCCTCGCTGTGCACCACCTCGACGACGTCCCCGACGAGGCTGCGGTCGAAGAACCAGCCGGCCGGGGTGTCCGCGCCACCGCCCTTGACGTCGCGCAGGCCGACACAGCCGTGACTGACGTTGGTCCGGCCGAAGACGTCCTTCGGCGCCCAGTAGTTGCCGTGCAGGAAGGTGCCGGACTCGGTCAGCCGCATGGCGTGCGGCACGTCCGGGATGTCGTACTCGCCGCCGAAGCCGACCGTGCGGCCGTCCATCCGGGTCACGTCGAGCATCTCGGTGACGACCATCTTGCCGTTGTACGTGGTGTTCCTGCCGCCGCCCGCGGTGACCGGGACGGTGGCGACCAGTTCGCCGTCGCGGCGCACCTCCATGGTCTTGCGGGCCGCGTCGACCTCGGAGACCTGGCTGCGGCCGACGGTGAAGGTGACCGTCTTGTGCTGGAGGCCGTACACCCCGGGCGCGCCCTCGACGTCCCGCAGCCGCAGGTCGACGGTGACCTCGGTGCCGGGCCGCCAGTAGTGGCGGGGGCGGAAGTCGAGGCGGTCCCGGCCGAACCAGTGGGGGCGGATGTCGACGGCCGGCTCGGAGGTGACCCGGACGGCGCGTTCCACGGCGGCGCGGTCGGTGATCTCCCGGCTGAACTCCAGGGAGACGATCATGCCGGTGCCCACGGTGGACCGGTTCTCCGGGGCGACGTAGCCGATGAACCGCTCCTCGGGGACGCGGGTGGTGAAGGTCGCGTGGCGGGCCGAGCGGCGCCCGTCGCCGTCCAGGGCGACGGCGTCGACGGTGTACTTCGCGGCGAGCGCGAGGCGTTTCTCGTCCGGCTCCCAGCTCCGGCCGTCGGCGGAGACCCGGCCGGGCACGGGGGTGTCCCGCGCGTCCTGCGACCGGACCACCCGCACCGACTCCAGCCGCCCCTCGGCCACCCGGACCGACAGCTTCCGCCCCGGGCGGACGTCCCGGTCGCCGTCGTCGGGAGCGATGCGGATGCCCTCCTCGCGGCCGGGCGGCTTGCCGAACATCCCGCCGAGCCCGGTGCCTGCCGGGGAGCAGCCGGCGCTGGCGGCCAGCAGTCCGGTCCCTGTCAGTACGGCGGCCAGCAGGGCCCCCGCGCGCCGTGCGCGCCCGTGTACGTGCCTCACATCCACCCGTAACGACCGGTCCGCCCTGGGGAAACGTGAGTGCGAGCCACCGGGTGGGAAGAGAAGAGGGGAGGACGACGCCACGGGGGCGTGCGGCCGGGACGCCGTACGCCCGTTCTTCTCCCGTCCGCGCCCGTCGTCCCACGAGCCGTGGGAGGCCGCCAGGTGTCCAGCGCAGCCGAGCGGGAGGCGGTGGCCGGGAAGCGGGCCGCCGAGGACGGGCGGGCCGCCGCCGTGGCGAACGGCGTACGGCGGGCCGCCGTGCCGCCGTGCGCCGGGTCCGCGTGGCCGGGTACGGCGGTGCCGCTCGGGGCCCGGTTCCGGACCGGCCCTGACGGGGTGACGGGCACCAACTTCGCGCTGTGGGCGGGCGGCGCGGAGGCGGTCGACCTGTGCCTCTTCGACGAGCGCGGGGCGGAGCGGCGGGTGCGGCTGACCGAGCTGACGCACGAGATCTGGCACGGTTTCGTGCCCGGCGTCCGCCCCGGCCAGCGCTACGGCTACCGGGTGCACGGCCGCTGGGACCCGTGGACCGGCGCCCGCTGGAACCCGGCGAAGCTGCTCCTGGACCCCTACGCCCGCGCGGTCGACGGCGACTTCCGGCTGCCGCCGCAGGTGTACGGGCACGTCCGGGACTGGCCGGAGCAGCATGTCGCCGACACCGTCCGCGACGACCGGGACTCGGCGCCGTACGTCCCGAAGGGCGTCGTCGTCCACGACGACGACGATTGGGCGGACGACCACCGGCCCAAGACGCCCTGGGCGGACTCGGTCATCTACGAACTCCACGTACGCGGCTTCACCCGGCGGCACCCCGGCATCCCGCCGGAACTGCGCGGCACCTACGCCGGGCTGGCCCACCCGGCGGCGATCGGGCACCTGGTGCGCCTCGGCGTCACGGCGGTGGAGCTGCTGCCGGTCCACCAGTTCGCCCACGAGAGCCATCTGCTGGAGCGCGGCCTGTCGAACTACTGGGGGTACAACTCCATCGGCTATTTCGCCCCGCACGCCGCCTACGCCGCCTCCGGCACCCGGGGCGAGCAGGTCGGCGAGTTCAAGCGGATGGTGCGGGCACTGCACGCGGCCGGCATAGAGGTGATCCTGGACGTGGTCTACAACCACACCGCCGAGGCCGGTGAGCTGGGCCCGACGCTCTCCCTGAAGGGCATCGACAACCGCGGCTACTACCGCCTCCAGCCGGACGCCCGCCGGTACGCCGACTACACCGGCTGCGGCAACACCCTGCACGTGGTCCGGCCGCACGTCCTGCGCCTGATCACGGACTCGCTGCGCTACTGGGTGACGGAGATGGGCGTCGACGGCTTCCGCTTCGACCTGGCGGCGGCGCTGGCCCGCTCGATGCACGACGTCGACATGCTCTCCCCGTTCCTCGCGGTGATCGCTCAGGACCCGGTGCTGCGCCGGGTGAAGCTGATCGCCGAGCCCTGGGACGTGGGCTCGGGCGGCTACCAGGTGGGCGCCTTCCCGCCGCTGTGGACGGAGTGGAACGACCGGTACCGGAACGCGGTGCGGGACTTCTGGCGGCACGCGCTGCCCGACGTGAGGGAGATGGGCTACCGGCTCTCCGGGTCGAGCGACCTGTACGCCTGGGGCGGCCGGCGGCCCTACGCCTCGGTCAACTTCATCACCGCGCACGACGGCTTCACCCTGCGCGACCTGGTCAGTTACGAACGCAAGCACAACGAGGCCAACGGCGAGGGCAACCGGGACGGCACGGACGACAACCGGGCCTGGAACTGCGGGACGGAGGGCGAGACGGCCGACGAGGGCATACGGGCGCTGCGGCGGCGCCAGACGCGCAACCTGCTGACCACGCTGCTGCTCTCCACGGGGGTGCCGATGCTGGTCGCCGGGGACGAGATGGGCCGCACCCAGGGCGGCAACAACAACGCCTACTGCCAGGACAACGAGATCGGCTGGGTGGACTGGTCCCTGCTCGACGACCCCGGCTGGCGGGGCCTGGCCGACCTGACCGCCCGGCTGATCGCGCTGCGCCACGCCCACCCGGTGCTGCGCCGCCGGGCCTTCTTCTCCGGCCGGCCGCAGACCGCCGACGGCCTGCGCGACCTGGCCTGGTTCACGCCCCGGGGCACCGAGATGACGGAACGGGACTGGTACGCGCCCGCCGCCACCCTCGGCATGTACCTGTCCGGGCGGGACATCCCGGGCCGGGACGAGCGGGGCGCGCCGATCGTCGACGACAGCTTCCTGGCCGTCCTGCACGCCGGGGAGCGGCCGGTGGGCTTCACGCTGCCGGCGGCGCCCTGGGCCGAGCGGTACGAGGTGGTGGCGGACACCGGGCGGGAGGAGCAGGACGCCGCGCCGGGGACCTCGCATCCGGCGGGCGCGGAGATCACGGTGGCGGGGCGGACGGTGCTGCTGCTGCGGGTGGCCGGCTGAGGACCGTACCCGGCGCCGGGTTTCTTACGACCTCGTGAACGCGTCGGCGCTTTCCTTGACCGGCTTCGGCGGCGGCTGGAAACGTGCTGGTCACACCCCCCTCCACGGTTCCTTCCACTCCCTTGGGGTCCCGCATGCCCGAAATATCGCGTCGTGTCTTCGGTGGTCTGGTCGGCGGCGGGGCGGTGACGGCCGTCGCCGCCGCGTCCGCCCCGTCCGCCGGGGCCGCCGTGCCCGCCGAGCGCCCGTTCCGGGCCCGTGGCGCCGGCCGTCCCCGCAGACGCCCGAACATCCTGTTCATCCTCGGCGACGACCTCGGCTGGGCGGACCTGTCCTCGTACGGCGCCCCGCACATCAGGACCCCGAACCTGGACCGGCTGGCCGCCCGGGGCGTGCGGTTCACCGACGCCTACTCCGGCTCCGCGACCTGCTCCCCCACCCGCTTCAGCCTCTACACCGGCCGTCACCCGGGGCGGACCAGGGGCGGTCTGGCCGAGCCCATCGGCAACCGCACCCAGGGCCTGGAGCCCGGCCACCCCACCCTCGCCTCGCTGCTGAAGAAGGCCGGGTACGCCACCGCCCTGATCGGCAAGTGGCACTGCGGATTCCTGCCGGACTACAGCCCCACCCGGTCCGGCTGGGACGAGTTCTTCGGCAACTTCGGCGGCGCTCTGGAGTACTTCTCCAAGCTCGGCCAGCTCGGCGAGTACGACCTCTACGAGGGCGACGCGGAGTACAAGGACCTGCGCTACTACACGACCGTGCTGACCGAGCGGGCCGTCGAATACGTCTCCCGCGACCACCACGCGCCCTGGCTGCTGAACCTCAACTTCACCACCCCGCACTGGCCGTGGCTGACCGAGGACGACGCGGAGACCGGCGCCCGGATCGCCGCGGAGATCCGCGCCGGGGGCGGGGTGGGCGCGCTGCTGCACGGCGACGGCGGCTCGGTGGCGAAGTACACGGAGATGGTGGAGAGCCTGGACGCCTCGGTCGGCGAGGTCCTCACCGCGCTGCGCCGCTCCGGCCAGGAGGACGACACGCTCGTCGTCTTCGCCAGCGACAACGGCGGCGAGCGGTTCTCGTACCAGTGGCCGCTGAGCGGCGCCAAGTCCGAGCTGCTGGAGGGCGGCATCCGGGTGCCGACGATCCTGCGCTGGCCGGCCGCCGTCGACGCCCGCCAGGTCAGCCACGAGCCGGTGTACTCCCCCGACTGGACGGCGACCCTGCTGGAGCTGGCCGGCGCCCGCCCCGACCCGGCGTACCCGCTCGACGGGCACAGCCTCGCCGGGTACCTGCTGCGCGGCGAGGAGCTGCCCGAGCGGGACCTGTTCTGGCGGGTGCGGGGCAACCGGGCGCTCAGGCGCGGCGACTGGAAGTACTTCCGGGACGCCGACGGCAAGGACCACCTGTTCCACCTCGCCGAGGACGTCCGCGAGCAGGCCGACCGCGCCGCCGACCGGCCGGAGCTGCTGGCGGAGCTGAAGGCGGCCTGGGAGAAGGTGGACGGCACGCTGCTGCCGTACTCGGCGGCCTGACGTGCTCCGGGGGCGTACCGGGGGCATGCCCCGGTACGCCCCCGGTACGACCCCCGCGGCGCCGGAAACCCGATGGGCAGTGTCAGTGGCGTTCCGTAGGCTCGCTGCTGATGACCACGACACCTGTAACCGCCACCGACACCACGGACCGGTCCGCCGTGCGGACGCTGCTGCGGCTGTGGCCGTTCGTACGGCCCGTGCGGGCGCGGCTGTTCACCGCCGCGTTCACCGCGGTCCTCGCCTCCTGCGTGGCCCTGGTGATCCCGCTGGTGCTGAAGTGGATGGTGGACGGGCCGGTCACCGACCGGGACCCGGCGGGGGTGTGGCTCGGGGCGCTGTACCTGCTGCTGCTCGGTGTCGCGGAGGCGCTGCTGTTCGGGCTGCGGCGGTGGCTGGTGGCCCGGCCGCTGTCGCACGTCGAGGCGGAGATGCGGGCGGCGCTGTACCGGCGGCTTCAGCGGCTGCCGGTCTCCTTCCACGACCGCTGGCCCTCGGGGCAGTTGCTGTCCCGGGGGACGACGGACCTGATGCTGCTGCGGATGTTCCTCGCCTTCCCGCTGACGTTCCTCCTGGTCAACGGGGTGACGATCCTGGTCGGCGTGGTCATCATGCTGGCGCAGGACTGGACGCTGGGGCTGGTGATCCTGGGTCCCGCGGTGCCGCTCGTCCTCACCCTGTCGGTCTTCGAGACGAAGTACTCCGCCATCGCCCGCCGCGCCCAGGACCAGGTCGGGGACCTGACCACGGTGGTGGAGGAGAGCGTCCTCGGCATCCGGATCGTCAAGGGCTTCGGGCGCCACCGCAGTCAGGCGCGGGCCTTCCACGAGCTGTCGCGGACGCTGCGCGGCACGGAACTGCACAAGGCGCGGCTGCTCGCCGCCATCTGGGCGGTCATCGTGACGCTGCCCGAAGTGGCCGTGGCCGCCGCGCTGGTGGTGGGGTCGGTGCAGGTCGCGGACGGGGAGCTGTCGGCGGGGACGCTGGTGGCGTTCCTGTCGACGGCGCTGGCGCTGCGCTGGCCGATCGAGTCCATCGGCTTCCTGCTGGCGATGAGCCAGGAGGCGGCGACGGCGACGGAACGGTACTTCGAGGTGATGGACGAGGAGCCGGAGTCCGACGCGGTCGCGGATCCCCGCGCCGTCGGGGCGGCACCGCGCGCCACCGGCCCGCGCACCGACCGCCCCGGCACCGGCGCCCCCGCTGCCGGTCCCGGCACCCGCCCCCGCACCGGCGCCCGCACCGCCGGCACCGGTCGCGCCGACGGCCTCCGCTTCCACCAGGTCCGCTTCCGCTACCCCGACGCGCCCCCCGGTACCCCGCCCGTCCTGGACGGTGTCGACCTGCACATCCGCACCGGCGAGTCCCTGGCCCTGGTCGGCGCGACCGGCAGCGGCAAGACGACGCTGACCGCGCTGGTCCCCCGGCTGCACGAGGTGACCGCCGGCCGGATCACCCTGGACGGCACCGACATCACCGCCCTGCCCCGCCAGCAGCTGCGGTCGCTGGTCGCCGTCGCCTTCGAGGAGCCGACGCTGTTCTCCGCGAGCGTCGGGGAGAACGTGCTGATGGGCGCGGGCGACGACGCCGGTGACGCCGAGCTGGCGCGGGCCCTGTCCATCGCCCACGCCGACTTCGCGCACACCCTGCCCGAGGGCACCGCCACCCAGGTCGGCGAGCAGGGCCTGAGCCTGTCCGGCGGCCAGCGCCAGCGCCTCGCGCTGGCCCGCGCGGTCGTCGGCCGCCCCAGGTTCCTCGTCCTGGACGACCCGCTGTCCGCGCTGGACGTGCACACCGAGGCGGCGGTGGAGGCCGCGCTGCGCCGGGTGCTGGCGGACACCACCGCGCTGATCGTGGCCCACCGGCCCTCCACCGTGCTGCTCGCCGACCGGGTGGCCCTGCTCTCCGGCGGCCGGATCACCGCCGTGGGCACCCACCAGGAACTGCTGCGCACCCACGCCGAGTACGCCCATCTGATGTCAGGGGCAGGGGAGGAAGACGACCGATGACGGCGCCCGCCACCACCGCACCGGACACGGACGGCCCCGACGGCCGGCCGCCCGCCCCGGACGACTCCTTCGACCGCGACGTCCTGCCCGCCCCGCCCGGCGCCACGGCCGCCCTGCTGCGCTCCCTGCTGGCGCCGATGCGCGCCCGGGTCGCCGTCACCTCCCTGCTGCTCCTGCTCCAGCAGGCGGCCGTGCAGGCCGGCCCGCTGCTGGTGGCGTACGCCCTCGACCGCGCCGTGCCCGCGCTGCGCGACGGCGACCACGGGCCGCTGATCGCGGTCGGCGCCGGGTACCTGCTGTGCGCGCTGGCCGGGGGCGCGCTCCAGTACGCCTTCATCCGCGCGGCGGCCCGCGTCAACCAGGACGTGCTGCTCGACCTGCGCGGCCGGATCTTCCGGCACGCCCAGGCGCTCAGCGTCGACTTCCACGAGCGCTACACCTCGGGCCGGCTGATCTCCCGCTCCACCACCGACGTGGAGTCGCTGCGCGAACTGCTCAGCGAGGGCCTCCAGGAACTCGTCACGGTCGTGCTGTCCTTCGTCTACATCTCGGCGATGCTGCTCTGGCTCGACCTGGGCCTCGGCGCCGTCGCGGTCGCCTCGTTCGGGCCGCTGTACCTGCTGGTGCGCTCCTACCGCCGCCGGGCGGGGCAGGCGTACGGGCGGCGGTCCACGGCGATCGCGGCGGTGATCGTGAGGTTCGTGGAGACGATGAACGGCATCCGCCCGGTCCGCGCCTTCCGCCGCGAGGCGGTGAACGACGCCGGCTTCGCGGTCCTCAACCACCGCCACGAACGCGCCAACGGCGACGCCCTGCTGGAGATGGCCCGCTACGTCACCGGCTCCCGGCTGGTCGCCAACACGGCCGTCGCCGGCCTGGTGCTGTGGGGCGCCTACCGGGTCGCGGACGGCACCCTGGCCCTCGGTGTGCTCGCGGCGGCGGTGCTGTACCTGCGACGCCTGTACGACCCGATCGACCGGCTCGGCATGTTCCTGAACTCGTACCAGTCGGCGGCGGCCTCCCTGGAGAAGATCGCCGGCCTGCTCGCCCAGGTCCCGACCGTCCCGGAGCCGTCGGTCCCCAGGGAACTCCCGCCCCTCGCCTCCGACCTCCCCGGCCGCGAGGTCGTCTTCGACGGCGTCGCCTTCGGCTACCGCACCGGCGGCGAGGTCCTGCCCCGCTTCGACCTGACGATCCCCGCCGGGCAGACCGTCGCGGTCGTCGGCTCGACCGGCGCCGGCAAGTCCACCCTGGCCAAGCTGCTGGCCCGGTTCTACGACCCGACCGCGGGCCGGGTCCTGCTCGACGGCACCGACCTGCGCGACCTCGCCGTGCCGGAGCTGCGGCGCGGGGTGGTGATGGTGACACAGGAGGCGTTCCTGTTCTCCGGCACGGTCGCCGACAACATCGCCCTCGGCCGCCCCGAGGCGACCCGGGAGGAGATCGAGCGGGCCGCGAAGGCGATCGGCGCCCACGACTTCGTCGCCGCCCTGCCCGACGGCTACGACACCGACGTCCGCAAGCGCGGCGGCCGGATCTCCGCCGGCCAGCGCCAGCTGGTCTCCTTCGCCCGCGCCCTGCTGGCCGACCCCGCCGTCCTCATCCTCGACGAGGCGACCAGCTCCCTGGACATCCCCGGCGAACGGGCGGTGCAGCGGGCGATGGGCACGGTCCTGAAGGGCCGCACGGCGGTGGTGATCGCCCACCGCCTGTCCACCGTGGAGATCGCCGACCGGGTCCTGGTCATGGAGGGCGGCCGGATCGTGGAGGACGGCTCGCCCGCCGACCTGACCGCCGGCACCGGCCGCTTCGCGGACCTGCACCGGGCGTGGCGGGAGAGCCTGGCGTGAGCGCGCCGCCCGGGAGGCGTCCGTGATCGACGCGTACGAGGACCCCGGCACGCCCGACCGCCGGGGCGGCTGGCGGTACCTGCTGTGGCTGGTGGCCCGGCAGCGGGGCCGGTGCACGGTCGCGGCGCTGCTCTCCAGCGCGTGGATGGTGCTCCTGGCGGCCACCCCGTACCTGATGGCCCGCGCGGTCGACCACGGGCTCGAACCCGGCGACGCGGGCGCGCTGGCGGGCTGGACGGGCGCGCTGGCCGCGGCGGGGGCGCTCAACGCCTGCCTGGGGACGCTGCGCCACCGCACGATGACCCGGGTCCGGATGGACGCCAACTTCCGTACCGTCAAGCTCGTCGTGGGGCACGCGGCCCGGCTCGGGGCCGCGCTGCGCGGACAGGTGGCGACCGGCGAGGTGGTCACCATCGGGGTCGGGGACGTGCAGACCGTCAGCCAGTGCCTGACGGCGGTCGGGCCGGGCATCGGCGCGGTCGTCGCCTACGCGGTGGTCGGTGCCCTGATGCTGTCGGTGTCGGCCCGGCTCGCCCTGGTGGTGCTGATCGGCGTGCCGCTGCTCGGCGTGCTGCTGGGGCCGCTGATGGGGCGGTTGCAGGGCCGGGAGAGCGACTCTGACGACGCGCGGCACGGCCGACGTGACCACCGTCGGCACCACCCTGCGCGACGCCGGACCGCAGCTGCTGGTCAACGCGGCGCAGGCGCTGTTCCTCCTCGTCGCGGTGTTCGTCCTGGACCCGCTGCTCGGGGTGGCCGGCGTGCTGGCCCTGCTGCCGATCCGGTCCGCGCTGCGCTGGTACCTGCGCCGGGCGCGCGCCGGCTATCTCGCCGAGGGCGCGGCCACTTCGGGCATCGCCGAGGTGCTCGCGGCCACGGTGTCCGGTGCCCGCACGGTGGAGGCGTTCGGGCTGGCCGGGCGTCGGGTCACCGCGAGCCGTGAGGCGCTGGAGGTGTCCCGGCGGACCCGGTTCCACACGCTCTTCCTGCGGTCGGTGTTCTTCCCGGTGGTGGAGTTCTCCTACGTCCTGCCGGTGGCGGCCGTGCTGCTGGCCGGCGGGCTGCTGCACGCGCGCGGGTCGGTGAGCGTCGGCACGGTGGTGGCGTGCGCGGTGTACCTCCAGCAGCTCGCCGGGCCGCTCGACGAGGTGCTGATACGGGTCGAGCAACTCCAGGCCGGGGGTGCCTCC
Source organism: Streptomyces griseoviridis (assembly GCA_014649155.1). GTDB lineage: Bacteria > Actinomycetota > Actinomycetes > Streptomycetales > Streptomycetaceae > Streptomyces > Streptomyces griseoviridis. Next base: position 228,808 of record BMSM01000011.1, read on the forward strand.
TTCGCCCGGGTGGAGGGCCTGGCAGGGGCGCCGCGCGCCGTGCCGGACGGCGGCCAGGACCCGGCGGGCGACCTGATCGAGGTGCGCGGGGCGCGCTACTCCTACGACCGGGGCGGGGAGGTGCTGCGCGGGGTGGACCTGACCGTGCGGCCGGGTGAGCGGCTGGCGGTGGTCGGGCCGTCCGGCGCGGGCAAGTCGACGCTGAGCCGGCTGCTGGCGGGCATCGACGCGCCGTCCGCCGGCGCGGTGACGGTGGGCGGGGTGCCGGTGCACGGCCTCGGCCCGGAGCGGCTGCGCCGCCAGGTCGTCCTGGTCACCCAGGAACACCACGTCTTCCTCGGCACGGTCCGGGACAACCTCCTGATCGCCGAACCGGGCGCCACCGACGAGGAGCTGTGGGCCGCGCTCACGGCGGTCGGCGCCGCGGCGTGGGTGCGGGAGCTGCCCGACGGCCTCGGCACCGAGCTGGGCGGCCCGCACGGCCACCGCCCGGACGGCTCGCGGGCCCAGCGGCTCGCCCTGGCCCGGGTGGTGCTGGCCGACCCGCACACCCTGGTCCTGGACGAGGCCACGGCCCTGCTGGACCCGGCCACCGCCCGGCACACCGAGCGCGCCCTCGCCGCCGTACTGCGCGGCCGTACGGTCATCGCGATCGCGCACCGGCTGCACACCGCGCACGACGCGGACCGGGTGGCGGTGATGGAGGGCGGCCGGCTCACCGAGCTGGGCACGCACGACGAGCTGGTCGCGGCCGGCGGGGCGTACGCGGCGCTGTGGCACTCCTGGCACGGGGACGCCTGACGTCCGCCGGTCCCGGTAGGTCCTGGCCCGTACCGCCCCTAGTCTTGGTGCCCATGTCCTTCACGTACGACGCCGTCGGCGCGACCCGCGGGCCGGGCCCCTGTCCGCCGGGGTTCCACTCCCTGCATGTGCGCACCCGTCTGGGAGAGGGGGAACCGGTCTTCCGCAGGGCCGCCGAGGCGCTGCTGACCTGGGAGTTGCACCGGGCGGTCGGCGTCGGCCTGGACGCCGGGGCGGAGCGCGCCGCGCCCGGGGTCGACGTCACCGTCACCCTCGCCGGGATGATCAAGGCGCCGTGCCGGGTGGTGTGGACGGTGGAGGAACCCCGGCTCGCGGGGTGGGCGTACGGGACGCTGCCCGGTCACCCGGAGTGCGGCGAGGAGTCCTTCGTCGTGGACCGCACCGGGGACGGCACGGTCTGGCTGACGGTGACCGCCTACAGCCGCCCGGCGAAGTGGTACACCAAGGCGGGCGGTGTGGCGGCCCGCGGTCTGCAGCACGCGTACGCGCGGCGGTGCGGCAAGGTGCTGCGCGACCTGTGCGGGCCGGCGGCCGAGGACTGAGCCGCCGGCCCGCGCGGGGTCAGCGCAGCAGCAGCCCCGCCGCCGCGACCAGTTCGTCCGACGGTTCGGTGACCAGGCCGAGTTCCGCGGCGGAGGCCAGCAGCGGGTGCGCGGGCAGGATGCGGACCGTGTAGCCGAAGGGTCCGGTGCGGTCCAGGGCGAGCGGGCCCTCGTAGGACCAGCGGCCCTCCAGGTCGGGGCCGCCCGCCGGTTTCAGCGGGACGGTCGTCGCGCCGGTGATGCGGTCCTCGGCGTCGACCCGTCCGGAGACCGCCTGCACCTCCACGTCGTCCGGGGCGAGTTCGCCGAGGTCGACGCGGACCCGCAGGCCGAGCGTGGAGCCGAGTTCCGCGGTGGCGGTGGCGGCGGTGGTCTCGACGTGGTCGACGCTCACCCGGTGCCAGGCGGCCCGGACCCGCGCCTTCCACTCGGCGAGGCCGCGCGCGGCGTCCGGGTCCATCGCGCGGTGGGCGGCGGCGGCCGGCGTGTACAGCCGCTCCACGTACTCCCGGACCATCCGCCCCGCCAGCACCTTGGGGCCGAGCAGGCTCAGCGTGCGGCGGACCATCTCGATCCAGCGGTCGGGCAGCCCGCTGTGGCCGCGTTCGTAGAAACGCGGTGTGATCCGCTGCTCCAGCAGGTCGTAGAGGGCGGCGGCCTCTATGTCGTCGCGCCGGTCCGGGTCGGTCCCGGCGCCGTCCGCGGTGGGGATGGCCCAGCCGAAGTCCGGCTGGAACCACTCCTCCCACCAGCCGTCCAGGACGGAGAGGTTGAGGCAGCCGTTGAGGGCGGCCTTCATCCCGGAGGTGCCGCACGCCTCCAGGGGCCGCAGCGGGTTGTTCAGCCAGATGTCGCAGCCCGGGTAGAGCTTCTGCGCCATCGCCATGCCGTAGTCGGGAAGGAAGACGATGCGGTGGCGCACGCGGGGGTCGTCGGCGAACCGGACCAGTTCCTGGATGAGCCGCTTGCCGCCGTCGTCGGCCGGGTGCGCCTTGCCCGCGACGACGATCTGCACCGGCCGCTCGGGGTGCAGCAGCAGCTCCGTCAGCCGCTCCCGGTCGCGCAGCATCAGCGTCAGCCGCTTGTACGACGGGACGCGCCGCGCGAATCCGATGGTGAGGACGTCGGGGTCGAGGACGTCGTCGACCCAGCCCAGTTCGGCCGTGCCGGCGCCGCGCTGCCGCCAGGAGGCCCGCAGCCGGTCCCGTACCTCGGTGACGAGCTGTTCGCGCAGGGTGCGGCGCAGCTCCCAGATGTCCGCGTCGGGGATGTCGGCGACCGAGTCCCAGCGGTCGGAGCCGCCGACGGTCAGCGCGTCCTCGGCGCGCTGCACGCCGATCTGCCGGGCCCCGAGCCGGAACACCTCCGGGGCGACCCAGGTCGGCGCGTGCACCCCGTTGGTGACGGAGGTGATCGGCACCTCGTCGGCGTCGAAGCCGGGCCACAGGCCGGAGAACATCTCCCGGCTGACCCCGCCGTGCAGGGTGGAGACGCCGTTGGCGCGCTGGGCGAGGCGCAGGCCCATCACGGCCATGTTGAACAGGTCGGGTTCGCCGCCCGGGTAGGTCTCCGCGCCGAGGCGCAGCACGCGCTCGACGTCGATGCCGGGCAGTTCGGCGCCGGGGCCGAGGTGGCGGGCGACCAGGTCGCGGTCGAAGCGGTCGATGCCGGCCGGAACGGGGGTGTGGGTGGTGAAGACGGTCCCGGCGCGGACCGCTTCGAGGGCCGAGTCGAACTCGGACCCCGCGGCGCACAGCTCGGCGATGCGCTCCAGGCCGAGGAAGCCGGCGTGTCCCTCGTTGGTGTGGAAGACCTCGGGCGCGGCGTGTCCGGTGAGCCGGCAGTACGTCCGTACCGCCCTGACCCCTCCTATGCCGAGGAGCATCTCCTGGAGGAGCCGGTGCTCGCTGCCGCCGCCGTAGAGCCGGTCGGTGACGCCGCGTTCGCCGAGGTCGTTCTCCTCGACGTCGGAGTCGAGGAGCAGCAGCGGGACCCGGCCGACCCGGGCCAGCCAGAGCCGGGCGCGCAGTTCCTTGCCGCCGGGCAGCGCGAGGCGGACCTGGGCGGGGGTGCCGTCGGCCTCCTTCAGCAGGCCGAGCGGCAGTTCGTTGGGGTCGAGGACGGGATAGTGCTCCTGCTGCCAGCCGTCCCGGGTGAGGGACTGGCGGAAGTACCCGTGCCGGTAGAGCAGGCCGACGCCGATCAGCGGCACCCCGAGGTCACTGGCGGCCTTCAGGTGGTCGCCGGCCAGGATGCCGAGGCCGCCGGAGTACTGCGGCAGGGCGGCGGTGATGCCGAACTCGGGCGAGAAGTAGGCGACGGCGGCGGGCAGCCCGCCGGGCTGCGCCTGGTACCAGCGGTCGCCGGTCAGATAGTGGTCGAGGTCGTCGGCGGCCGCGGTGAGGCGGCGCAGGAAGCGGCGGTCCTCGGCGAGTTCGGCCAGCCGGGCGGCCGGGACGGTGCCGAGCAGCCGCACCGGGTCGCGGCCCGACGCCGCCCAGCACTCCGGGTCGACGGACCGGAACAGGTCGCGCGTCTCCGCGTGCCAGGACCAGCGCAGGTTGCGGGCCAGGTCGCTGAGGGGTCGTAGGGGATCGGGAAGAACGGGACGGACGGTCAGTCGACGGATCGCCTTCACATTCCACCTCGTCACACGTGCGCGGAAGAGGGCCGCACCACGCTGTGCGCCCTCGTCGTCACAGTCGACGGTAGCCGTTACCCGGGAGTTGGCAGGGGCGCATCAGCGCGTGGCGGGGTCGGTGAATTCGAGGTCGCCGGGAAGGGTGTGGCCGAGCTGCCGGAGGCGGCGGGCGATGTCGGTGGGGGTGCGGCGGAGGGTGTGCGCGGTGTGGAGGACGGTGGTGAGGGGGACGCCGGTGCCGGCACCGTGCGGCTCCCGGTGATTGCCGACGGCGCGTATCAGTTCCCGGTCGTCGCCCCGCATCCAGTCCCCCGGCGGCGGTTCGGGGGCCACGTCGTAGCCGTGCCGGGTGAGGCGCTCGATCACCTCCGTCTGCGGTGTCTTGCGCTCGACCTCGGCCCGCAGGACGTGGTGCCACGGGACCTGGTGGGCCGGATCGAGCCAGGGATCGGTGCCGTCGAGGTCCTGGCTCATGAGGATCAGGTCGCTGTAGTTCTCGGGCCGGGCCGGGTGGTCCTCCAGCCGGTGCACATCGGCTCCGAGAAGGCGGAGGCGCCGGGCCGTCTCGTGGTCCGACATGCCGTACTCCCACGCGATGTCGAGCAGCACGTGGACGGGCACCAGGGGGCCCAGGCCGCCGGCGATCCGGGTCGCCAGGTCCTCGGCCAGCCGGGTGTACAGCTCCCGCTCGGCGGGGGGCGGCAGCTCCGGCGGCCGGAGGCCGAGCATCCTCGCCCGTTCCACGAGGGTTTCCGGGCCGATCTCCCGGCGCCGGGCGACCGCGAGCAGGCGGTACAGGGGCACGGCGGCGTCGGACACCGGGTACCGCGGCGGCCGGCCGTCGTGTTCCCAGGCGAGGAGCGCGAGATCGGTGCCGTCGGCGTGCTCGGGGACGGCACCCTCCGGCAGCCGGTGGCCCGCGGCGACGAGGGTCGCGGCGATCCGGTCGGCCTGACCGGGGAACGCCTTTGCCGCGATGACCAGATGGGCCAGGGGGACGGGCCGGTCCCGTGCCAGATCGGCGCCGTCGTACTCCAGTCCTTCCCGGAGCACCAGCCGGGGCAGGTCCTCGGGACGCGGCGGCCAGGCGTCCCCCGTGCGGCGCGGCCGGTCGAACTCGTCGTCGTCCGGCACCCGGAACCCGAGCGTACGGACCAGACGCGCGAGGGCACGGGGGTCTCCGCCGCCGAGGCGCAGATGGTCGACGGACACTTCGTCCTGCGGGCCCAGCCACGGTCCGACACCGTCCCGGTCGCGGCTGAGCACCTTCCGCAGCAGGTCCGGCACGCCAGGGTCCCGACGCTCGGCCTCGCGCAGGCGTTCGAGGATCGTCCGGTCGGGCGTCCGGACTCCCATGAGGCGCAGCCGCTCGCTCACATAAGCGAGGGGCAGGCCGGTCTCGTGAGCCGCTCCGAGCAGCATGCCGAGCGGTACGCCCGCGTCACCGGCGTCGACGCTCTGGAGGATCTGGTCGTCCGTGGGCCGGGCGTCCCGGAAGGCATCGCTTCGCGGCAGCACCCCGCATCCGGGGTCGGCGGCGGCCCACACCCTGGCACGCCACTCGGTGAAAGCGGAATACTCGGTCGTGACCACGTGGGGACGGGCCGGCTTGCCGAAGCGCTCCACCAGCCACCGGTCGGCCGGACAGCACCCCACCGCGGCGGTGTCCACGGACACGTCGGCGCCCTCGTCGGTGCGGAAGGAGAACCGGTGGCCGCGGGCCACGGCCTGGTCCGCGATCCGGTCGGCCAGCAGGCCCTGACGCACCGCGGTCGGTTCGGTGCGGCGCAGCGCACGGTTCGGACCGACCCATTCACCGACCGTCAACGCGTCCAGCCACTCCAGCGACAGCACCCGCCCGCCCTCGGCGAACAGCACCGGGATCTTCTCCGTGAGGAGGCCGGTCAGGTACTCCTCGTGATCGTCCAGGATGGTGGTCCGGTCCAGGCTCAGCCGAGGAGCGTGCTCGCCGGTCAGGTCGACCACGCAGCCGAACCGGGGCACACCGGCCCACAGGCCGTCCGCCAGTACCGCGCCCTGCCCGGACAACCACCAGACGCCGTCCCCCGCGTACTGGGCCGGGACCGGTTCGCCCCGCATGCGCTGCGGCTCCTCGGAGGGCCGGCCGGAACGGACGTACGGCGACAACTCCCCCGGCGCCCACGACAACCCCTCCTCCCCCTCCTCCTCCACCCGTACCGCGAACTCCGACACCCACAGGGTCCGCCGCAGCACCTCCCCGCAGGAGACGGTGTCCTCGGAGTCCCGGAGGTACAGCCGGACCCTGGTGCCCGCCCGCAGGGCCGACCGGTCCGAGCGGACGCTGAAGAGCGCGCCGGGGCCGTCGATGTGCACGGTGAGGCGTTCACCGGCGCGCAGGTCGCGGCCGAGGCGGGTGGTGGTGACCCGGATCTCGTCGGCGAGCATGAAGTAGCTGAGCACCCCGACGCCGAACCGGCTGTTCGGATGGAACGCGATGCCCTCCGCGTCCCACTGGGCCCACTCGTCGAGGAACTCCCGCTGCTCCACGAAGCGGCTGCCCGCGAAGGCGAACAGACGGCGCAGTTCGTGGTGGCCCATGCCGATGCCGTTGTCGTGGCACTCGATGTAGGGGCGGCCGTTCTCCCGTCCCTGGGTGAAGACGATCTCGCCCTTCCAGTCGTCGCGTTCGCCGGGGTTCCTGCGGTTCCACAGCTCGGTGCGGGCCCGCCGGTAGCGGCAGGCGTCCAGGGCGTTCTGGTACAGCTCGCGCAGCGCGAGGGTGCGGTCCCGGTAGAGCTGCTCGCCCATGAGCAGGTCGCGGACCCGGTCGCCGTCGAGCCGGAACCGGACGTCGGCGGCCTCGTAGAGGGGGCGGCCGTCGGGGCGCAGGCCGGGGACGACCTTGCCGGAGCCGAAGCCGGCCGGGATGCCCCGGACCGCCGGGCGGGCGTCGTCCGAGCGGGCCAGCACGGCGCGCACCGTCCGGTCGAGGGTCTCGGTGTGCTCGCGGAGGGCCAGTTCGACGGCCTGGTGCGGGCACTCGGCGGAGAGCACCCGCCGCGCGCCGTCCGGCTGCCAGGCGAGTCTGCGCAGCGTCTCCCGGAAGGCCGCCCCGTCCACCGGTTTGCTGATGCCGAGGTGCTCGGCGACCAGCGGGGGCAGCAGCACCGGGTCGACGGCCATGTGGTGGGCGACGGTGAGCAGGGTGCCGACCCGGTCCCAGTCCACGGTGTGCTCGGCGGCGAGCTGGGCGGCGACGGTGTCCGGTTCCTCGGTGCCCGCCCGTTCCAGGTCCAGGCCGATGAGCCCGGCCAGTCTCCCGAGCCGGGCGGGGCTGAGCACCTGGCGGACGAGTTCCGGCTCGAACTCGGGCCCGCCGGGCAGATTCTCCAGCCCGGCCAGTCCCGACCGGCGTACGGCGTCCCGGGTGCCGGGCAGCCGCAGCAGCCACTGCCGGGCCAGCCACCAGGCGACCGCGCGGGCCCCGTCCTCGTCGCCGCGCTCCCGGGCCCGGCGCTCCCGGTCCTGGAGCGCCAGGTGCCCGTTGCCGTACCGCTCGAAGGCCCCCCGGGTGGCGAAGCCGCAGCTCTCCTCCGCGGGCGGGCCGTCGGCGAGGGTCCAGGGGCGCAGCGGCCCGGCCAGGTGGGCGAGGCGGGTACCGAACGCCGTGTACAGGTAGGGGCCGAGGACCAGGAGCGCGGCCTCGGTGAGGCTGAGGGCGGGGGCGCCGCGCAGCACGGTCCCGACGCAGAGGCCCATCCGCTGCTCGCACCCCGAGGGCCGCCAGATGTCCCCGTGGGCGGCGAGCCAGGCGTCGGAGGTGTCGGTCTCGTGCCCCCACAGCCCGACCAGCCGGGCCACGCCGTCCCGGACCTGGGCGACGGCCCGGCCCTTCTCCTCCTCGGTGAGGTTCCCGGCGCGCACCCGCAGCCAGGCCTCGTGGTCGAGGGCCGCCTTCTGCCAGGGGTGCTCGCCGACCGGCCGTCCGGTGCGGGAGTCGTGGCAGGGGAAGAGGAGCAGGCCGTCCTCGCCGGTGGCGTAGGTGACCTGGACGCACTGGTCGGAGTGGCCGCGGTCGCCGGCGGCGATGGCGCGCAGGCGGTCGTCGAGGACGGGTTCGAGCGCGGCGAGCGCGCCGGGTGCCGTCCTGTCCCCGGCCAGTTCGGTGAGCGCCCGGGTGAAGTACGAGAAGCCGTCCGGGTCCTCCCCGGCGCCGGTGCGCTCCCCGGCGGCCGGTCCGGGCTCCCGGCCGTAGCCGGCGGTGCCGTAGCGGGCGCAGGCGTAGACGTGCGCGTACCGGGGGCGGCCGGGGTCGTCGGTGTCCTCGTAGCCGGTGCTTCCCTTGCCGTAGGAGAGCGTGTCGCCCACGGACTTGGTGAACGTCTCGAACGGGTCCCGGCAGGCGTCGACGGCGACGACGAGCTGGGCGGCGTCCGAGTTCATGAGGAAGGAACCGAACTCGATGCGCAGGCAGTGGTCCCGGAAGCGCAGGGAGTCGTACCGGGCCGGGCCGGTCACCAGGTAGTCGGAGCCGTCGGTGTGGAAGCCGTGGCCGGAGAGCAGCAGGAGCAGGTGGTCACCGGGGGCGGCCTTGCGCACGAACCGCTCGATCTCGTCCTCGATCGCCTGGCCGTGCAGGTCGCCGGCCTCCAGGACGGCCGCCTCCTGGTACCCGGCGTTCTCCAGAGTCTCCGCGAGCACCCGCAGTTCGGTGGTGATGAACGGCATCGAACGGAAGGCGGGGTCGACGTAGCCGTCCACGCCTACCAGCAGCGCGCGGAACCGCCGGTCCCTCCCGTCCGGTGCGCCCGGGTCAGTGCGCACCGTCGGCGGGCCGCGGGGTCAGGGTCAGCTGGATGGCTCCCGTGCGCTGGGCCTGGCCGCCGACGCCGAGGACGACGAACTGACCGGAGGCGGTGAGCTGGCAGGAGACCTGGACCTGGTCGATGCCCCAGCCGTCGGGGCCGGCCGCCTGGAGGCCGTCGAGCGCTTCGCGCAGGCCGTTCAGGGTGCGGGCGAGCTGGGCGTTGAGGTCGGCGGGCCTGAAGGTGCGGCGGCGCACCCGGCCGCCGTCGTCCTCGCCGCGCCGGCCGAATGATTTGTCCCGGGTCTCGCCCGGTGCGTCGTCCAGCACGAGGAACTCCAGTTCCCCGGCCGCCTCCGCGTCGGTCGGCCGCTCGGCGTACGACTCCATGCCCGCTCCCCCACACTTGTCACCGCACTCTGTGCCGATCATAGGGCGGATCTCCCGGTTCGAGGCAGGAGTTGGGGGCACTCGTCCGCCGGTGCGATGCGCCGGGGCGGCGACCGCACCGACCCGGAGTGACCGATTCCGCCCCCGCGGGACGTCTTGTGGGCCTTCGTCCCGTACGAGAGGCTGCTGCCCCGGGCGTCGCGCCCCCGGACGGCAGCACGACGGCACGGTGTCCGTGTGGCTACGGGGCGGCTACGGGGCGCACTTGTGCGGAGAGGTACGCGTGAGTAGTTAACAAAGGGCCGGATTGCCCACCCGAAGAGTGTGGGAAGGCTCCTGCGGTACACGTCCGGCAGGGACCCCGCGCGACCCACCTCCCCACAGTCATCCGCCCACCCACGTTGACGCGGACAGGAGCGGTCATGCCCGCCACGCACCACTCGTCACCACCCCCCACCGCGCACGGCACCGCACCACCCCGCGGCGCCGCGCCGTCCCCCTCCGGCGGCTCACCGGCCGTCGGGCGCATTCCCGTACTGGACGTCCGTCCCCTGGTGCAGCAGGGACGCCGGCCCGCCAAGGCCGTGACCGGAGAAACGTTCCGGGTGTCGGCCACGGTGTTCCGCGAGGGACACGACGCGGTCGCCGCCAACGTCGTCCTGCGCGACCCCGAGGGCCGCCCCGGCCCGTGGACGCCGATGCGTGAACTCGCCCCCGGCACCGACCGCTGGGGCGCGGACGTCACCGCCGGGGAGCCCGGCCGGTGGACGTACGCCGTCGAGGCGTGGAGCGACCCGGTCACCACCTGGCGGCACCACGCGCGCGTCAAGATCCCGGCCGGCCTCGACACCGCCCTGGTCCTGGCGGAGGGCGCCCGGCTGTACGAACGGGCCGCGGTCCAGGTGCCCGAGGATGCCGGCCGGCGCGCGGTGCTGGCCGCCGCCGAGGCGCTGCGGGACGAGACCCGCCCGGCCGCTTCCCGGCTGGCGGCGGCGCTGACGCCCGAGGTGGACGCGGTGCTCGCCCGGTATCCGCTGCGCGAACTGGTCACCTCCTGCGAGCCGTTGCCGCTGCTGGTGGAGCGGGAGCGGGCGCTGTACGGGTCGTGGTACGAGTTCTTCCCCCGTTCGGAGGGCACCCCCGAGCGTCCCCACGGCACGTTCCGCACCGCCGCCCGCCGGCTCCCGGCCATCGCCGCGATGGGCTTCGACGTGGTCTACCTCCCGCCGATCCACCCCATCGGCACCACCCACCGCAAGGGCCCCAACAACACGCTCTCCGCCGGACCGGACGACCCCGGGGTGCCCTGGGCGATCGGCTCCCACGAGGGCGGCCACGACGCGGTCCACCCGGACCTCGGCACGATCGACGACTTCGACGCGTTCGTCCGCCGGGCCGGTGACCTGGGCCTGGAGGTGGCCCTGGACTTCGCGCTCCAGTGCTCCCCCGACCATCCCTGGGTGGACAAGCACCCCGAGTGGTTCCACCACCGGATCGACGGCAGCATCGCGTACGCCGAGAACCCGCCGAAGAAGTACCAGGACATCTACCCGATCGCCTTCGACGCCGACATGGACGGCCTGGTCGCGGAGACCGTCCGGGTGCTGCGGCACTGGATGGACCACGGGGTGCGGATCTTCCGCGTCGACAACCCGCACACCAAGCCGGTGGTGTTCTGGGAGCGGGTCATCGGCGAGGTCAACGGCGCCGACCCGGACGTGATCTTCCTGGCCGAGGCGTTCACCCGGCCGGCGATGA